>NZ_BBIS01000009.1 GCF_000730605.1 Pseudomonas monteilii NBRC 103158 = DSM 14164
GAGCCGTGTTCCCAATGGATGTGTGGTTTGCTGTACTCACAGCCTTTGGTTTTGCCTTGATGGGTATTTGCGCCACTGTGTTATCTCGCTACCTGTACCAGCGGCCACGGCTGGTAAATGGGCTAAACGTGGGCGCAGGCCTCACCTTCGTCGCATCTGGTGTTTCGATTGCGGCTTTGAGCCAGAGATAGTGGGTGGGGGAAAGCGGCGGGGCCTTGGATGAGCCCCGCGTTGTCCAGGCAATGAGCTTTCGCCACAATGCGCTCCGATCAAGTGCTAACCAGCAACCCACGTAGCAGCAACTTGAGCGCGTCAGTCGCACTCCTGAAACGTGCAGATGCTTGATCCCCGTCGGCGATCCAGAAGCTGGCTTCAGACAATCTGCCATAGATCAGCAATGCCAACCGTGTATGCCTATGATCCCCTGTATGGCATACCCGCGACCCGTGTTGATGCAACCTTCGCTGATGCCTATGCCGGCACGCGGGGCATCAGTTTCAAGCGGATCGACGGCAGCTTCCACTTCGTCATGCTGGATCAACCCCAGGCGTTCGCCGAGGCAGTGGTCGATTTCCTCGGTCGCTGAGTTTTGCTAGCGCTTGGCCGATCATCAATGCGCAGCCGTCGGCAGCATGCCTGAGCGTTGGGCGTTGTGTGCGGCTTCAATCAACTGCAGGTTGCGATTGCGCAGCGCGTGGTTGGCCCCGACACGCAGGTTGGAACGCAGCGCCAGCGTCTCTGCCTGTTCAAACTGCCCTTGCTGCAGGCGCAGAACGCCAAGGTAGTGCAAGGTTGCCGGGTTGTTCGGCTGGATGTGCAGCGCGCGCTCAAGCGTTGCCGCAGCCTGGTCCAGTTGGCCGTCGGCATACTGCTGCGAAGCCGTTTCGATCAGCACGGTCGATGCCGTATTGCTGCGTGCAGGCGCAGAGCGCTCGCCGGCCAGCGCGTGAGTTGTTGCCCCTACGCTCAACAACAAAAGCAAGGCTGGCAGGGCAGGTGTGCTGGGCATTGGCAGTGAACTCGACAGGTCTTTGGCAAGCCGCTCGCGGGTAAGGGGCGAGGGGTCGCTATAGACCGCGAACCCGGGATGAAGTTCAAGCGTGGGCGGCGCACTGCCGCCGCTCCCGCCCCTGGGCTGGGCAACATCTGTTCGGTTACCGCCCATAACCGCTTCCAGGCACCTCAAGCCTGCGCCGGCACCTCCGATAGCAGCACACCCACCGTCGAATCATCGACCAGAAGTGGTGCCAACCAGGAGTACTGCCCGCATGCTTGCCAACCTGAAGATACGTACCGGAATGTTCTGGGTATTGTCGCTGTTCAGCCTGACCTTGCTGTTTTCTACCGTGAGCGCCTGGTGGGCAGCTGTGGGCAGTGACCAGCAGATCACCGAACTGGACCAGACCGCACACCAGTCGGACCGGTTGAACAATGCGTTGCTCATGGCGATTCGTTCCAGTGCCAATGTGTCCTCGGGTTTCATCGAGCAGTTGGGTGGCCATGACGAGAGCGCAGGCAAGCGCATGGCGCTGTCGGTCGAGCTGAACGACAAGAGCCAGAAGCTGGTCGACGAATTTGTCGAAAGCGCGCGCGAGACCGCCCTTCGCACACTGGCTATCGAGCTGCAGGCTACCTTTGCCGAGTACGCCAAGGCAGTGGCGGGGCAGCGGGAAGCGACCCGCCAGCGTTCGCTGGAGCAGTACTTCAAGGTCAACAGCGACGCCGGCAATGCCATGGGCCGGTTGCAGGCGTTGCGTCAGCAACTGGTTAGCGCACTGAGTGAGCGGAGCCAGCAGATCATGCTTGAGTCCGACCGGCGCCTGGCCCGCGCGCAATGGTTGAGCCTGGGCCTGCTGGGTGTGACCTTGCTGTTGGCAGCGCTGTGCTGGGCCTTCATTGCCCAGCGGGTACTGCACCCGTTGCGTGAAGCCGGTCGGCATTTCCAGCGCATTGCCGGTGGCGACCTGAGCGTGCCGGTGCAAGGCCAGGGCACTAACGAGATCGGCCAGCTGTTCCATGAGCTGCAACGCATGCAGCAGAGCCAGCGCGATACCCTTGGGCAAATCGACCACTGCGCCCGGCAGCTGGACGCTGCTGCCACGGCTTTGAACGCAGTCACCGAGGAAAGCGCCAACAACCTGCGCCAGCAGGGGCAGGAGCTGGAGCAGGCCGCTACCGCCGTGACCGAAATGACCACGGCTGTGGAGGAGGTTGCACGTAATGCCATCACCACTTCGCAGACCACCAGTGAGTCCAACCAGCTGGCCGCACAAAGCCGTCGTCAGGTCAGCGACAACATCGACGGCACCGAGGCCATGACCCGCGAGATCCAGACCAGCAGTGCGCACCTTGAGCAGTTGGTCGGGCAGGTACGGGATATCGGCAAGGTGCTGGAGGTGATCCGCTCGGTGTCGGAGCAAACCAACCTGCTGGCGCTCAATGCCGCCATCGAGGCCGCCCGCGCAGGTGAGGCCGGCCGTGGCTTCGCGGTGGTGGCGGATGAAGTGCGCACATTGGCCTACCGCACACAACAGTCGACCCAGGAAATCGAGCAGATGATCGGCCGCGTGCAGGCCGGTACCGAGGCCGCGGTGGCTTCGATGCAAGCCAGTACCAACCGTGCCCAGTCGACGCTGGACGTGACCCTGGCCTCAGGGCAGGTGCTGGAGGGCATCTACAGTGCGATCGGTGAAATCAACGAGCGCAACCTGGTCATTGCCAGTGCGGCCGAAGAGCAGGCCCAAGTGGCGCGGGAGGTGGACCGTAACTTGCTGAACATTCGTGAGCTGTCGAACCACTCGGCGGCGGGCGCACAGCAAACCAGCGAAGCGAGCAAGGCGCTGTCGGGGTTGGTCGGGCAGATGACAGCGCTGGCGGGCAGGTTCAGGTTGTGACGTTCAGTGCAGGGTGCGCCTGTATGCAGACGCGGGCTTGCCTACAAGGGGCTGCACAGCAGCCCCGGCAATACAACTCAGCCTGGCTGCGCCACCAGGCTGTTGCTGACGTTGCGGCCCAGCACCAACACCGTGACAAAGCCGCAGCCTACCAGCGCCGTGGCCAGGCTCAGCAGCACCGCTGTGCCCATATGGTCGACCACCTGGCCGCCGAAGAACGAGCCCACGGCAATGATCACCTGGAACATGGCCACGAACAGCGGCATGCCACGCTCGACATCCTTGGGGGCTACGACAAACATCCAGATGTTGGCGCAGGCCGGGAACGCACCGAAGGCGAAGCCCCACAGTGCGATCAGCATCGCGGCGCCGGTCATGCCGGTGGCGAAGTGCGGGAACAGGGCAGTGCTGACGGCAATCATCAACGCGACCAGCATCAGGGTATGCCGCACGCTGCGGTTGGCTGCAAAGCCGGCGAAGATGTTACCCATGAAGCCGGCCACACCATACAGCAGCAACAAGGAGCCGATCGTAGGCCCGTCGAACCCGGCATTTTGCTTGAAGAACGGTGCGACATAGGTGTACGCGGCAAAGTGCGCCAGGCCAATCAGCAACACGGCGATCAAGCCGACCCGTGCTTGCGGGTTGATGAACAGCGCCGGCAGGTCGCTGATGCGAATGGCCTTTTCCGGCATCAGCCGCGGCAGCAGGAACACTTGGGCCAGCAGCACAGGCACACCCACCAGTGCGGTCACCAGGAAGGTCATGCGCCAGCCCATCAGGCCACTGAGCCAGGTGCCCACGGGTACACCCACGACGGTTGCCAGGGTTACGCCAGCCATGATGATGGAGTTGGCCTTGGCCACGCCCATGCCATCAGGTGCCAGTCGGCCGCTGAGGGCAATGGCGGTCGCCCAGAAACCACCAATGCTCACACCCAGCAGCACGCGGCCGACCAACAACAGGTTGAAGTCGCCGGCATAGGCCACGATCGCGTTGGCGATGATCATGATCAGTGTCAGGCCGATCAGCAGGTAGCGTCGGTCCAGCGCACCCACGCCGACGGAAATCAGGGGGGCGGCCAATGCGGCCATGATGCCGGGCAGGGTCACCATCAGGCCGGCAAGGCCGGCACTGATGCCCAGGTCGCTGGCCACATCGTTGAGCACCCCCACCGGGAGGAACTCACTGGTGACCAGGGCGAAGGCACCCACGGCGACCGAGAGGATTGCCAGCCATTGCTGCAGGACACTCTGTTGACTATGTTCGGGAAGGCCGCGAGGGGCCTGGCGGTTGCTTGGCATGGGTTTGGTTCCATGAGGGATATCGCCTGTAGCAGGCGCAGGAGCGGGGGGATTTGCAGGGGATTATAGGGACGGCCTTGTCAGGACGACAGGCAGGCCGCTTGATAGTAAACATCAGCGCAATCGATGAAACACCGTGAGCAGAGCGCTTGCAATGGCAGTGTCACTGTAGGCAGTTGTTGCGGAACCTGGGAATGCTGCGGGTAGGGCAGCATTCGGAAAAAGGCTGCCCGCCTGGTCCGGTGTGTTATGGCGACACCAGCACATCACACTGCGATTCGTTCAGTACATGCTTGGTGACGCTACCCACCAACAGCTCCTCCAGCGCGCTAGTACCCTGCTTGCCGACCACGATCAGGTCGCATTCCAGCTCCTGTTCCTGTTCGGCAATGCGCCAGCCAGGGTCGCCATGCACCACGATCTGCCGTGCATCGGGCATGCCGGCTGCCTGGCTCAGGGCGGCGAGCTGTGTCACAGCATCCTTGCGGATCACATTGCGGTAATGGGTGAGGGTGTCGTGGTCGATATGAGCGAAGCGCACGCTGCTTTCGAACGGTGCTTCGTACACATGTAACAGAATGATCTCGGCCTGTGGGGCAATACGCCTGGCCAACTCGATGGCGCGCAGCGATACGGGGGAAAAGTCGACGGGAACCAGCACGGTGCGGTAGGCATCACGAGGGGCAGGCTTGACCACCAGCAAAGGGCAGGGCATGCGGTTGAGCATTTTCTGCACGGTCGAGCCCAGCAGCAGGCGCCGGGCCACGCTTTGGCCCCTGGCGCCGCACACCAGCAGGCTGCTGTGCTTGTCCTGTACCACCCGGGTGATTTCCGTGGTCACCGAGCCGCTGGCAACCTGCACACCTGCAGAGATGTCGTAGCGCTGGAACAGCATGGCGGCCAGCGCATGGATTTTTTCTCCGGCGCTATCCAGTACGCGCTTCAACAGGTCGTCGTCAGGCACTACCAACTGCTTCAGGCGCTCGAAGGGCGCCGGGTTGGCAACGTAGAGCAGGTCAAGCGAGGCCTGTTGCGCCTTGCTCAGGTAGGCGGCGCGCTCCGCAGCGTTGCGGGCATAGGGGGACAGGTCGGTGGCAACCAGTATGTGTTTCAGCGGGTTCATGTGGGGCTCCTTGTCCAAGGTCGCGCACAAGGGTCAAGGGTGAACCTTGAGCACTGTGCGCCTGGCGGTGCTTGAGTCATTCCGTGCTTGCGACCATCGTCGCGCGAACCCGGCGTGAGGGCTTGATGTGTGTCAATGGAATGGAGAAGCCCCAGCGCAATGAGGTCGGCCGGGTGCCCGGAAACGAACTTCGGTGCGATCACGGCAATCAGCACGCAGCCAGGTGCAGCGTTCAGCACTTGGGTCAGTTGTGGCCCCAGGGTGCGGTTACGCAGCATTAGAAAACCCAGTGCCGATGGAGAAGATCAAGCTGACCACCGAGCTGCCGGTGTAGCCGAACAGTTTGTGATGCCAGGTATCACGACAATATATTTATCCTTATCAACTTCAGGCCCTAGCATCTGTCGTCCGCCATCACCCATCCTCATGAGGTCTTGATGAACAGTCCGCTCTTCGTACACCAACGTACCGCAGCCTTGCTTCTGCAGCACTGGCACAGCGGTGACCTGCTGACGGAGCTGCCCGCCAGCCTCAGGCCCGAGACGCTGACGCAAGGCTACGACAGCCAGGACCAGTTGTTTGCTGCCGCCGCTGGCCCGCGCGCCGGGTGGAAGCTGGGTGTCGGCAGCCCCGCGGGCATGCGTGCAGCCAATTTGTCCCGGCCCCTGATTGGCCAGCTGGAAGCCAAGCGCTGCCACGCAAGCGGTGCTCACATCGCACTGCCTGCTGTAACGCCCGTCACTGTCGAATGCGAGGTCGCCTTCGTGCTTGACCGTGATATCCCCCCGCAAGCCGGGCGGGTACCGGTCAGTGAAGATATCCGCGCCACCTGCGTCACGTTCGAAGTGGTGCGTTCGCGTTTCGTTGACCGCAAGGCTGTAGGCTGGCCGAGCTTTGTCGCGGACAACGTCGGGTTTGAAGCACTGGTGGTCAGCGACAGCCTGGGCGCAGGTATCGACATACCACTGTTGGCCGAACTGGCGCAGACCACCGAGGTTTACGTGGACGGCGAATGTCGGGCGCGGGGTTTGTCTGGCGATGCGGCAACCGATCCGCTGGTATCGCTGGCTCACCTTTATGCCCACGCCGCCGAGCGTGGGCAGACCTTGAAGGCGGGTGATGTGGTGACCACCGGGGCGATGTGCCAACCGTTCGACCTGAATGGAACCGGGCATCAGGTCAGTGCCAGGTTCCTTGGCCAGACGTTGTCGTTCACCCTGTAACGGCCGACCACTGTTCGAATGCCGCCTGCATCCGCTGCCGTTTCAAGCGAGCTGACCGGGGCCGACAGACCTTGCGAGCGCTCGATCAGTGGCGGTTCGTTGAATGAGGGTATTCAGCCTTTACCGTGCCTGATGAGCGCCCGCGCAATTTTGCATGAGTCAGCTTGATGCTTTCCTTTAGCAGTACTAATACTAAAGAACTGCCGAAGAGGGATGATCATGCAGACGCGCTTCGTTGTGGTTCCTGCCGTGCCGCTCCAGAAAGAAATCTACCCACGCCGCCTCGGCTTTCCTGCCGTGTTGGGGGAGGGCTACGACCTTTATGACACGCAAGACAAGATGCGCCTGAGCCTCAACTTCCCGACCCGGGCTGCGGCGGAGTTCGAGTGCCTATGCCGTAACCGCTGCCCAGAAACAGATGAGGGGGGTATTGCCGGCCTTGGTTGATGCCGGTGAGCCGCGCATGGCATCAATCTGCCGTGATGGCGCAACCAGAAAGCTCTAACGTGCGGCCTGCCATTCAATAGTCACAAAGCTGTAACACAGCTGATGCAAAGTGTGCCGGCCATCACACGGAGCACATTTTGATGAAACGCCTGATGAAGTCTGCTGCACTCGCTGTTGCCGTTTCCCTCTGCGCCACTTCGGCAGCCTTTGCTTCCGAAAACGTTCGCCTGACCGGTTCCGGTGCCAGCTTCCCTGCACCCATCTACCTGACCTGGTTCAAGGACTTCAGCAAGAACACCGCTGGCGTCACCGTTGATTACCAGTCCAAGGGGAGCGGGGCGGGTGTACAGGACTTCCTGAACAAGACCGTCGACTTCGCCGCCAGCGACTCGGCCATGAGCGAAGCAGACATTGCCAAGGTTGGCGAAGGCGTGCAGTTGCTGCCAATGACCGCCGGTGAAATCGTGCTGGCTTACAACCTGCCGGGCAACCCTAAAGGCCTGAAGCTGCCGCGCGATGTGTACTCCAACATCTTCCTCGGCAAGATCACCCAGTGGAACGACCCGCAAATCGCTGCGGCCAACCCTGAGCTGAAGCTGCCTGCCACCCCGATCACCGTGGTGGTACGTGCCGACTCCAGCGGTACCACCGCCGTCTTCACCAAGCACCTGTCGGCCATCAACGCTGACTTCAAGCAAGGGCTGGGTGAAGGCAACACCGTTAACTGGCCGGCCACTGACAAGTTCATCAAATCGCCGAAAAACGATGGCGTAACCGCCACCGTCCGCCAGACCCCAGGCGCCATCGGCTACATCGAGTACGGTTTTGCCAAGCTGGCCAAGGTCGACTTCGCCGTGCTGCAGAACAAGGCTGGCCAATACGTCGTGCCGAACGCCGAGAGCGGTGCCGAAGCACTGGCTGCGGTGAACATGCCGGAAAACCTGGTGGCCTGGCTGCCAGACCCGACCGGTGCCAAGTCCTACCCGATCACCTCCTACACCTGGATGATCTTCCGCAAGGACAACGGCAACCCGGCCAAGGCCAAAGCCATGCGTGAAATGGTCGAGTACAGCCTGACCAAAGGCCAGACCATCGCCGATTCGATGGGTTACATCCCGCTGCCACCGTCGGTTGTCGACCAGGTGCGCAAAGCGTCGGCCAACATCCAGTAATACCCAGGCGCTCCCGGTATGGCAGTGAAGCCGTGCCGGGCGTGTTTGTCCCTTGTCCCGGAATTTGCCCATGAACACACCCTTTGCCATACCGGATAACCCCGACTCCGCGTGCCAGCCACCGTCAGCGAAAGACTTCCTGGTTGATCGCACCTTCCGTGCGCTTGCACGCATTGGTGTGGTGCTGGTACTGGCGCTGGTCGTCGCGCTGGTCTACGAAGTGGGCCGCAAGGCACTGCCAGGCATTGAAAAACACGGTTTTGACGTGCTGTTCGGCAGCGTCTGGGATGTTAATCAAGGCAAGTACGGTATTCTGCCAGCGATCTGGGGCACGCTTTACAGCGCCTTCATCGCACTGTTGATCGCCGGTTTCTTCGGCGTCAGCATGGCCATTTTCCTCACCCAGGATTTCCTGCCGGCACGGCTGGCTGCCGTGTTCCGCACCATTGTCGAGTTGCTCGCCGCCATCCCCAGCGTGGTTTATGGCCTGTGGGGCATCTACGTCGTTATCCCGGCCATCCGCCCGTTGACCACCTGGTTGAACAGCGAGCTGGGCTGGATCCCGTTTTTCGGCACTTCCTTGAGTGGGCCTGGCCTGCTGCCTGCGGCGCTGGTGTTGGCCATCATGATCCTGCCGACCATTGCCGCCGTTTCCCAGGATGCGCTTACCAGCGTGCCGATGAAAACCAAGCAGGCGGCCTACGGCATGGGGACTACCCACTGGGAAGCCATCCTCAAGGTGATGGTGCCATCCGCCGCCACCGGCATTTTCGGTTCGCTGGTGCTGGGCCTGGGCCGTGCCCTGGGTGAAACCATGGCGCTGGCCATGCTGGTCGGCAACGCCAACACCATTTCCGTGTCCCTGTTCGCCCCGGCCAACACCCTGGCGGCGCTGTTGGCGCTGAACTTCCCGGAAGCCGGCCCGAACGAGGTCGAAGTACTGATGTACGCCGCACTGGTGCTGATGTTCATCACCCTGCTGGTGAACGTGCTCGGCTCGATGATCATGCTCTACGCCCAGCGGGGTAACAAATAATGACTGACCTCAGCACCCCAACAACTGCTTTGCCCAGCCTGCAGCGCAAGCTGGAAGGCCGTGCCCTGCGCAGCCTGATACTGACCACGCTGGCCTGGGTTGCGGCGCTGGTGGCCAGCGTACCGCTGATTTCCGTGCTTTACATGCTGGTTACCCGCGGCGGTGCACGCCTTAACCTGGAAGTGTTCACCGAGCTGCCGCCCACCGGCTTCGAGATGGGCGGTGGCTTCGGCAACGCCATGGCCGGTACCTTCGTCATGGTCGGTATCGCCGCAGCCATCGCGGTGCCGGTTGGCATCCTGGCAGCGGTATTCCTGGCCGAGCTCGGGCCGGACAGCAAGCTGGCCAACGCCGCGCGCTTTGCCGCCAAAATGCTCACCGGCCTGCCGTCGATCCTGGCCGGTGTATTCGCCTACGCCCTGGTGGTGATGACCACCGGTACCTATTCGGCGCCGGCAGGTGGCGTGGCACTGGCGGTACTGATGCTGCCGATCGTGGTGCTGACCGCCGAAGAGTCGATGAAGATGGTGCCCAAGATCATGAAAGATGCGGCCTACGGCATGGGTTGCACCCGTGCACAGGTGATCTGGAAGATCGTCTTGCCCACCGGCCTGCCTGCCATCCTGACCGGCGTCATGCTGGCCGTGGCCCGCGCCGCTGGCGAAACCGCGCCACTGCTGTTCACCGCGCTGTTCAGCAACTACTGGATTTATCACGACGGCAGCCTGGCGGTCATGAACCCCACGGCCTCGCTGGCCGTACTGATTTACAACTTCTCCGGCATGCCGTTCGACAACCAGCTGGAGCTCGCCTGGGCGGCCTCGCTGGTACTGGTGATGATCGTGCTGGTAATCAACATTCTTAGCCGTGTTTTCGGCAAGCCCAAGTATTGAGAAAGGGAGCATCCAAACTTGAACGTATCCACTGCGCAAAAGGCCGCTCCCGTGGTCAACGAAACCCCCATCGTCATGGACTGCAAGCTGGACAAGATCTTCTACGGCAACTTCATGGCCGTACGCGACAGCCATGTGCCGATCCGCAAGAACGAGATCACCGGCTTCATTGGGCCATCCGGCTGCGGCAAGAGTACCGTGCTGCGTAGCCTCAACCGCATGAACGACCTGGTAAAGGGCTTCCGCTTCGAAGGGCATGTGCACTTCCTGGGCCAGGATGTCTACGGCAAGGGCGTCGACCCGGTAGTCGTGCGCCGCTACATCGGCATGGTGTTCCAGCAGCCCAACCCGTTCTCGATGAGCATTTTTGACAACGTCGCGTTCGGCCTGCGCCTGAACCGCTACAAGGGCGACCTGGGTGACCGCGTGAAGCACGCCCTGCAAGGCGCCGCCCTGTGGGACGAAGTAAAGGACAAGCTCAAGGTCAGCGGCCTGTCCCTGTCCGGCGGCCAGCAGCAGCGCCTGTGCATCGCGCGCGCCATCGCCACCGAACCGGAGGTGCTGCTGCTGGACGAGCCGTGCTCGGCACTCGACCCGATCGCTACCCGCCGCGTGGAAGAGCTGATGGTCGAACTGAAGAAGGACTACACCATCGCGCTGGTAACCCACAACATGCAGCAGGCGATTCGTGTCGCCGACACCACCGCGTTCTTCTCGGTCGATATCTCCCAGGGTACCCGTACCGGTTACCTGGTCGAGATGGGCCCGACCACGCAGATTTTCCAGAACCCGCGTGAACAACTGACTGCCGACTACATCAGCGGCAAGTTCAGCTGATCACTTTTCAAGGTGGCCGGGCGTTGCAGCCAGGAAGGGTGCAACGCCCGGCCGCGTTACCTTCCGTTAAAGTGTTACCCGGGATTTCCAATGCCAGCGATGCGTCGTCTTGATCTGTCAGCGGTAGAGCGCGCACTGCGCGAGGTGCAAGGCCGCTTTGCCGAACTCAGCCAGCATTTCACCGAACCGAGGGACCCGTTCACCGACGAGGTGCTGCTGAATGTGCTTGAAGGCTATGCCCTGATTGACGACTATGTCGCTCGCGGTATCGACCTGTTCGACCTGCAACAGCTGAACCTGATGCTGGAAATCAATGCCACCGTGCTGTGCGGCAGCGACCCGGCCCGCCGCCTGGAGTTCGCCCCCCACCTGGCTGCAACCGAGGCGCACTTTTTCAACAACGTCGAAGGTGGCATCAAGGATTTGTACAACTGGTACTGCGCGTACCGCAGCGATTCGGTCTGGAAGCGGGCTGCCGGTGTGTATGTACGTATCCTCAGCAAGCCGCAGCTGTTCATCGAAGGCAACAACCGCACGGGCTCGCTCATTGTCAGCTATTTGCTGATGCGTGCCGGGCTGCCGCCATTCGTGCTGTCGCTGGATAACGCCGAGGGTTACTTCAACCCGTCCTCGGTCATTCGCAACTCCGCCAAACACGGTGTCAAGGCTTTGTACGAACTACCCAAAATCAAGAAAAAGTACGCCGCTTTCCTTGAAGCGAAGGCGCCTGAGCTCGGCAAATTCTTCCTGAGCGGTACGTCCGTGCATGCCTGCGAGAGGAGCCGCTGATGCTTCGTTCGTCCATGCTCCAGCGCGGGCGCCAAGCCATCGAGCGCAAGCTCAAACGTGGCCAGGTACGCATTTCCTTCGATATCGACGACACGCTCGCCTGCCTGCCTGAGCACGCTGACGCCGAGGACAGCAAGCTGCCGGGCTTCGTGCACCGCTGGTTGGGCGAACCCCTGCGCAGTGGCACGCGTTCGCTGATCCGCGACCTGCGCCGCCAGGGTTGCAGCATCTGGATCTATACCTCCTCGGGGCGCACCCCGGCCTACATTCGCCGCTGGCTGATGCTGTATGGCATCCATGTCGATGGCGTGGTCAACAGCGACCGGCACCAACACATCCTGGCCCAGAAAGGCCTGGAGAATTCCCCCTCGAAGTTACCCTCGGCGTTCGATATCGACCTGCATGTCGATGACTCCGAAGGTGTGCGGCTGGAAGGTGTCGACCATGGTTTTCGTGTGGTGGTGGTGTGCCCGAAGGATGAGCACTGGGCCCAGAAGGTGAAGGACGCGGTCGTCGATGTGCAGGCACGGCTGGCCTGGCAGCAACCGCACCGCTACCAAATGCCACTGCGCCAGCGTTCGCAGGCGCTTGCTTCCTGAGCACACGTTAATGGGGCCGCAAAGCGGCCCCAGTTCGTTCAGCCGTACTGATACCAGCCGGTTATTCTTGCGTACACCGTAAGTCTTGCATCCCGGTCCCATCAGGTTGCGCTTCCAAATCATCACGCCTCACGAGCCGATCTAAAGCATCCACCACCCCGCCCCAAAGCAGCGTATCTGGCAATTTGCCCTGTTCTGATAATCGCCTCCGACATCCAGTCCCCTGTTTGGAGCGCGCCATGTACAACAACAATAAGCACCTGCCGCCTCGTTTCCTCGCCGCCGCCATCGCCAGCTTTTCTGCCCTGGGCCTGAGTGGCGTCGCCGAAGCCGAGATCATGCTGTACGACAAAGACCAGACCACCTTTTCCACCGACGGCTACATCAATGCCTTCTACGTCAATAGCAAGGTCGACCGCGAAGGCGAGCAGTTCGATCGCCGCCAGTCGCGGGTGAAAATGGGCTTCTTGCCCAACTACCTGGGCTTCAACATGGGCAAGCAGGTGGATGACCTGAAGCTCGGCGCACGTGCCTCGTTCTGGGTCACCATCAACGACAGTGAAACCAACGGCACCGACACCGCCATCGACGTGCGCCAGTTCTACGGCACCGTGGCCAATCCCGAATGGGGCGAGGTGCTGATCGGCAAGGACTTCGGGCTGTTCGCCCGTTCCAACATCCTGCTCGACGAACTGCTGGCCGGCTACGGCCAGGTCAGTGACACCTTGGGGCTGGTGGACGGCGGCGGGGTGTCGTTCGGCAACATCGGCAGTGGCTACCCGTACCCGTTCCCCACCTCGCAGATCACCTACCGCACCCCGGTAATGGACGGCCTGCGCGTGGCGGTAGGCATCATGGACCCGGTGGACACCAACGACAGCAGCCCGACCGGCAAGGCCTACCAGGAAAACCCGCGTACCGAGAGCGAGATTACCTACCAGTTCGACCTGGGCGGGGCGCAGATCTACAGCTGGGTCAACGGCAGTTACCAGACCTCCGACAACACCGACTCGACGGTGGAGACGATCACGTCCAAAGGTGTTGGCTATGGCGTGCAGGCGAAGATGGGCGGGCTGTCGCTGACCGGCTCGGGGTTCCAGGCCAAGGGTATCAACCCGTTCTTTACCAACAATGCCGGCGAACCGGTCTTGCGTAACGTCGACAGTGACGGCTACCTGTTGCAGGGTTCGTACAAAGTCGGCAAGAACCGCATTGCCTTGTCGTATGGCAAGACCAAGGACGACGGCAACGGTGCGGTGGGCAGCGGGGCGGACTACGAGACCCGTGGCGTGGCACTGTTCCATGACGTCAACGACAACCTGAAGCTGGTGGCCGAGTACAACCAGTTTTCCATCGATGGGCATGACACCAGTGCGCAGAACGAAGACACCGATACCTTTGCAGTGGGTGCGGTGTTGACCTGGTAGGCACCCGGGGCCGCAAAGCGGCCCCAACATTTACGCCCATGGAACCGCCCACCCGCTACCCAAGTAGCATTCGTCCCCCGCAAACACCTTCGTACACTGACCCCTCAGCCACCCCGCGCCGGAGACCCCAATGCAGCAGGCTCAAAACGACGGTGTGGTCAGCGCCATGTCCCAGGCCACCGACGCCCGGTTGGCCGCCCAGGACCTGGCGCGGCAATTGCTGCACCCGCACCTGGGTTTCGTGCTGTTCTTCTGTTCCGCCGAATACGACTTGCAGGCCTTGGGCGAGGCCCTGGAGCAAGGTTTCGGCGGCATCCGCCTGGTCGGCTGCACCAGCGCCGGCGAAATCACGCCGCAGGGCTACGGCCGTAATTGCGTCACAGCCGTAGGCTTTGATCACCGGCACTTTTCTATCGCCACTGCGCTGATCGATGAAATGGAGCGCTTCAGCCTGATCGACGCCCAGCAGATGGTCGAGCGCCTGGTCGGCACCTGCCGCAGCAATACGTTAGCCCCCATCAAGGGCCACAGCTTTGCCCTGACCTTGCTCGACGGCCTGTCCAGCCGCGAGGAAATGGTGCTTGCCGCGCTCAGCGCGGCGTTAGGTGACATTCCGCACTTCGGGGGCTCTGCCGGTGACGACAACTACCTGACACGCACCCATGTGTACTACGGCGGCGCCTTTCACAACGGGGCGGCTGTGGTGGTGCTGGTCAACACCTGGCTCGATTTTGAAGTGTTCACCACGCACCACATTTTGCCGCGTCAGGAAAAACTGGTCGTAACCGGCGCTGATAGCGCCCAGCGCCGGGTCTTTGAACTGAATGCCGAGCCCGCAGCCGAAGAATACGCCCGCCACATCGGCGTACCAGTGGCTGCGCTCGACCATCGGGTGTTCGCCGCCCACCCGCTGGCTGTACGTATGCACGACCAGTACTACGTGCGAGCGATCCAGCAGGTGCACCAGGACCTGAGCCTGAGTTTTTACTGTGCAGTGGAAAACGGCATCGTGCTTACGGCCATGACCCCGGGCCCGCTGTTGCCTAACCTGCACCAGCTGTTCGACGGCCTGCGCCAGCGCCTCGGGCCGCTGTTGCTGACCATTGGTTGTGATTGCTTCCTGCGGCGGCTGGAACTGGAGGCCCGGCATGGCCTGGAACCGGTCGGCGCGTTTCTGCGTGAGCAGCGGGTGATCGGCTTCAACACCTACGGAGAACAGTTCAATGGCATGCACATCAACCAGACCTTCACCGGGGTCGCCATTGCCCGCAACCGGCCTCCTGTCGGGCGCTGAGCTGCAGGCCGAGGTCACCCGGCTGCAGCACGAAAACCACAAGCTGCAGCGGATCAACGGTGCGTTGATCGAACGCATCGAGTCTGGAGTAACGCGGGGCAACGACCCCTATGCGGCGTTCCAGCACTCGGTGGTGCTGGCCGAGCAGGTGCGTGAACGCACCGATGCCCTGAACCAGGCCATGGCCGAGCTCAAGGCCGTCAACCGCCTGCTCAGCGAGGCCCGACAGCGGGCCGAGACCGCCCATCAGCACCAGATTCGCCTGATTACCGATAATGTTCCGGCGCTGATCGCTTACCTGAACGCCGATCTGGTCTACGAGTTCACCAACAAGGTGTATGAAGAATGGTATTGCTGGCCCCACGGCGTAATGCTTGGCCAGAGCCTGCGCGAGGCCCACAGCGAACAGCATTACCAGCGCCTGGAAGCCTATGTGGCGCGGGCGTTGGCGGGGGAGAGCGTCACCTTCGAATTTGCCGAAACCAATATCAATGGCCAGGAACGCTACATGCTGCGCTCCTACGTGCCGAACCGCCTGGCCAGCGGCGAGGTGGTGGGCATCTTCGTGTTGATCCGCGACATTACCGAGCGGCGCAACACTGCCCAGGCGCTGCACCAGGCCTATCAGCACCTGGAGCAGCGGGTGCGCGAACGCACCGCCGAACTGACCAGCCTCAACGACCAGTTGCTGCGTGAAATCGAAGAGCGAAGCCAAGCCGAGGCTCGCCTGCGCGAGGCCAAGCGCGAGGCCGAACAGGCCAACTTGTCGAAAACCAAGTTCCTCGCAGCGGTCAGCCACGACCTGCTGCAACCGCTGAACGCGGCGCGGCTGTTCACCAGCGCATTGCTGGAGCGCCGCGACCCGCAAGACAGTGCCCACCTGGTACGTAACGTCAGCAACTCGCTGGAAGATGTGGAGAACCTGCTCGGCACCCTGGTGGACATTTCCAAGCTCGATGCCGGGGTGATCAAAGCCGATGTCGCCCCGTTTGCCCTGCGCGAACTGATGGACAACCTTGCTGCCGAATACGCACAGGTGGCGCGCAGTGAAGGCCTTGAACTGCATTTCGTGGGCTGTTCGGCGGTGGTGCGCAGTGACATCCAGCTGCTGGCGCGGATCCTGCGTAACCTGCTCAGCAATGCCATTCGCTACACCCGCAGCGGGCGTGTGGTGCTGGGCTGCCGGCGCCTGCGTGGCGGCCTGCGGATCGAAGTGTGGGACAGTGGCATCGGCATTGCCGAAGAGCACCTGGACGACATGTTCCAGGAGTTCAAGCGCGGTGATGTGCAGCGTCCGGACCAGGACCGCGGGTTAGGCCTGGGCCTGGCGATTGTAGAAAAGATCGCCGGCATCCTTGGGCATCGGATACGGGTACGTTCATGGCTTGGCAAAGGCTCGGTGTTCGCCGTCGAAGTGCCACTGAGCACCACTGCGCCCAAAACCCAGCCGAGCCAGGTGGTCAGCGAGCCAATGCTCGAACGCCTGCGCGGGGCGCGGGTGTGGGTGCTGGATAACGACGCGGCGATTTGCGCCGGCATGCGCACCTTGCTGGAGGGGTGGGGCTGCCGGGTGGTCACGGCGCTGTCGGAGGAAGACCTGGCACGCCAGGTGGACAACTACCATGCCGAAGCCGACCTGCTGATAGCCGATTACCATCTGGACAACGACTGCAACGGTGTCGACGCCGTGGCGCGGATCAATGCCCGGCGTACCCAGCCGTTACCGGCGCTGATGATTACCGCGAACTACAGCAACGACCTCAAGCAGCAGATTCGCGAGCTGGGCCACACCCTGATGCACAAGCCGGTGCGGCCGATGAAGCTCAAGACGGCGATGAGTCACCTGCTGGCCGGCAGCATGACATAGCCGCTGGCCTCTTCGCGGGCTCGCCCGCGAAGAGGCCAGAACAGGCTAACGCCGCAGGTAGTCGGCAAAATCGATATCCCCGGCACTGAGAATGGCCTGCACCCGGTTATGCACATTGAGCTTGCGCAAGATCGCCGAAACATGCGCCTTCACCGTGGTTTCGGCGATGTCCAGCGTATAGGCAATCTGCTTGTTCGACTCACCCTTGGTCATGCGCTCCAGTACCAGCAGCTGCTTGCGGGTCAGGGCCTGGAGCATTTCCGGCGGGAAGCTCGGCGCCTCGTTGTGGCGCCGGCTGGTGTTGCTTTTCTGGGCGCGGATGATGTCGGGCGGCAGGTAGACATTGCCGTTGAGGATCTGCTCGATCGCTTCGATCATCTGCGAACGGGGCGAAGACTTGGTAATGAAACCCACGGCACCGTAGGTGATGGCCTGCAGCACGATCTGCTTTTCCTGCTCGGCCGAAACGATCACCACCGGGGTGGTCGGCGCCTCGTTGCGCAGGGTAATCAGCCCGTTAAGGCCATGCATGCCGGGCATGTTCAGGTCGAGCAGGATCAGGTCGAGGTCGTCGTGCGCCTGGGTCAGGGCCAGGGCGCTGTCCAGGTCGGCGGTTTCCATGACCTCGCTGCCCTGGAAGCCATCGCTGATGACGTTGTGGATGGCTTCGCGAAACAGCGGGTGATCGTCGGCAATCAAAATTTTGTACATGGCCTTTTCACCTTGTTTTTATTGGAGGGGGCGGGGCACGCATTTACAGGCAGTTCAGGGAAAGGGTACAGGTTGCGCTGGCTGCAGCGGCAGGTTGGCCTGCTGCCAGGCGTCCAGGCCGTCGCGGTACCAGTACAGGTTGTTGTAGCCCAGGGCTTTAGCGCGTTTTACCGCGTTCCAGCTTAACCAGCAATCGGAGCGGCAATAAAAAACCAGGGGGTGCTCCGGGTGCCCGGCAGTGGCTTTTTGCAGGTTGCGCACGAAGTAGTCCTGCCAGGCCGGGCTCAGCTCGCCGTCGCCGGTGTTGGCCAGCCAAAGGCTACCCGGGAGGTTGGCGTGCGGTTCGTCTTCGATGAATTGGCCTTGCAGCCATTGGCGGCGATAGACGTCGATCAGTACTGGCCTGGGGCTTTGTGCCAGCAGGTTTTGCAGCGTGGCGGTGTCGATGACTTGGCCGCCCTCGACCTGTTGCGGGGTCGGGCTGCGGTAGAGGGTGGCGCGGTAGCCTTCGGCGGAAAACAGCGGGGTGGTGTCGGCCTGGGCGATACCCAGTGACAGACACAGCGAAAGGGCAGCCAGCAAAGGGCGCGGGGCACGTGGCATGGTTTTATCCTTTTTGTTATAGGCCCATTACATGCCAGTGGTGGTGTGTTGTGAATGCGACGATCAGACAGCAAAGGCAGTACTAAAGTAGTAGGCACTGCTCAGGAAGATGGGGCCATAAAGCAGCCCCAGGCAGGAGGCTTCAGCGCGGCTTGCGCAGCGCGGCATGCTGAGGGTTGAAAGTGAGTATCGCCAGCAGGGTGAACAGCACGGTCAAGCCAAGGCATACAGCCAGTGCCAGCAGGTTCAACCGCTCATACAGGGCGAACCGCACCAGCTCCACGGCATGGGTGAACGGGTTCACCGCACACAGCCAGTACAGCCACTGGCTGGCCTCGCGCATTTTCCACAGCGGGTACAAGGCCGACGACAGGAAAAACAGCGGGAAAATCACGAAGTTCATCACCCCGGCAAAGTTCTCCAGCTGGCGGATCGCGTTCGACAGCAGCAGCCCCAGGGCACTGAGCATCAACGCTACCAGCAGCATTGCCGGCAGCGCCAGCAGCAGGCCCGCCGCTGGCGGCTGTACGCCGTACAGCCAGGCGATGGCGAGGAAGGCATACACCTGCAGCAGGGAAATCAACGCGGTCGCCAACAGCTTGCTGCCCAGCAGGAACGGCCGTGGCAACGGGCTGGTCAGCAGCACGCGCATGCTGCCCATCTCCCGGTCATACACCATCGACAGCGAGCCCTGCATGCCATTGAACAGCAAGATCATGCAGGCCAGGCCCGGGATGATGTACACCTCATAGGGAATGTAGGTGTCGTAGGGCTCGATGATGGCAATGCCCAGGGCCGCACGAAACCCGGCGGCGAACACCAGCAACCACAGCAGCGGACGCACCAGCGCACTGAGCAGGCGCGTGCGCTGCATCACGAAGCGTAGCCATTCGCGCAGCATGATGCCGTTGAAACATTGCCAGTAAGCGTTCATTGGGCATTGGCTCCTGAGGGCGCGCTGGTCAGCCGGGCAAAGGCATTGTCGAGGTCGCCACCGTGCTCCAGGCTCAGGGCGTCGGCGGTACCGCGTGCTACCAGGCGGCCTTGATGCAGAATCAGCAGGTCATCGCTGGGCTGGACCTCGTCCAGCAGGTGGGTGGTCCACAGCACGCTGAGCTGCTGCTCGCGGCACAGCCGCCGCACGTGCTGGTTGAGGGCCAGGCGGCTGGCCGGGTCGAGGCCGACACTGGCTTCGTCAAGCAGTAGCAGGCGTGGTTCGTGCAGCAGGGCGCGTGCAATCTCCACCCGGCGCCGATGGCCGATATTCAGCGCACGAACACGCTCATGCCGACGTTCGCCCAGGCCTTGACGGGCCAGTTCGGCGTCGACCCGTTGGCTGCCCTGGCGCCGCGACAGGCCATGCAGCGCCGCGTGGTAGCGCAGGTTCTGTTCAACGGTCAGGTCCAGGTCGAGGGTGCTTTGCTGAAACACCACGCCCATCTGGCGCAAAGCCGGGCGTGCGGCGTTGCGCAGCGAGCAGCCGCCTACGCGGATGTCGCCGTGCTGCAGGTCGTACAGGCGTGTAAGCAGGGCGATAAGTGTCGATTTGCCGGCCCCGTTGGGGCCCAGCAATGCGGCGAATCGCCCTGGCGCCAGGCTGAACCCGACCTGTTTGAGTGCCGCGCGCTGGCCGTAGGCAAAGCTTACGTCGCTGACGTCGAGGGCGTTCATGGTGTGACCACCACACCCCAGGGGTAGCGCCCGACCTTCACCGACTTGAGCACTTTGAGGTTTTTCGCATCGATGACCGAAACATCGCCGCTGACGCCGTTGGTGGCCAGCAACTGGCTCTGGTCCGGGGTGAACGCCAGCTGCCAGACACGCCGCCCGACCAGCAGGTAGTCGAGCACCTCGTAGGTGTTGGCATCGATCACCGCCACATGGTTGGCCGGGCCCAGGGCGACGAAGGCGTACTTGCCATCGGCGCTGAGCTTGATGCCCACCGGCTGGACCTTGTCCGGGTGTACGCCCTTGATCTGGAAGTTAAGGGTTTTGAGTACCTGGCGCGTGGCCACGTCGAGAATGGTCACCGTGCCGCCGATTTCCGCCGATGCCCACAGCCGCGAGCCGTCCTTGTTGAACTCGACGAAGCGTGGCCGCTGATCGACCAGGGTGCTGTCGGCCAGGGTCTGGGTGCTGGTGTCGATCCAGTGCAGCATGTTGGTGGTTTCGCTGGTGTTGACTGCCCATTTGCCGTCAGGGCTGACCGCCATGCCTTCGGGTTCGATGCCAACGTCGATCTGCCCCAGCACCTTGTCGGTGACGGTGTCGATCACTGTCACCAGCGCGTCGTCCTCGTTGGACACGTACAGCCAGCGGTCGTTGGGGTGCAAGGCGAACTGCTCGGGGTCCTTGCCGGAGGGCAGCTCCTTGATGATCGTGCGGGTGGCCACGTCCATCACCTGCACCCGGTCCGAATCGCTGGCGCAGATGTACAGCAGTTTGTTGTCGTGGGACAGCAGCAGGCCGCGCGGGCGCTGGCCGACCGGCAAGGTGTCGGTGACTTCAAGCGTTTGCATGTCGATCAGGCTGAGGCTGTTGTCTTTCTCGTTGGAGACCCAGGCAGTGGCAGCCATGGTGTGCCCGCTGGCCAGTGCCAAGGCGGCCGATAGCAGGCTGGGGCAAAGCAGGGCCCTGTGAAAGAGGCGGCGCATGGCGAATTCCTTATTGTTGTGGTGATCGGGTCAGGGGTAGCTGCAGGTCACTTCGGGCCTGTCGTAGCCCAGGCTGTCCATTTCGTTGAAGGGGTGCAGGAAACCTTCCTGCGGTGAGGTGCTGACCAGGGCGCGCGGCTGTACCAGCGGTATTGGCTGGCGCAGTTCGCCGTTCCACGGGCGGTAGCTGAGCTTGCGGCCCTTGAACCCGTCCAGCGGCCACTGTTCGCTGAGCAGCAGTTGCTGCAACGCACGTGCTTCGGTCTGGCGCAGTTTGCTGACTGCACTGGCGACGCTGCGCACGGCCATCCAGGCGGCGAAATCGCGGTCGTTCATCCAGCGCCCGGCCTGGGCTTCGAAGCGTTTTTGCAGCTGCGCGGCGCCGAAGGTTTCCACGGTCTTGTGCCAGCCGGTGGGGGTCAGCCCCTGGGTGCCTGCCACCGGGCGCGGGTACCAGGTCTGGTAGGGCAGGTACTCGCCGAAGTCGCCGCGTTCGTCCGCCACAAGCACCACGTCGTATTCGGCGGTTTGCGTGAACAGCGGCATGTCGGCCTGGGCGCTGCGGCGCTGGTCGTTGTCGAAGGTCCAGGCTTTTTCTGCAACCAGCTGCATACCAAAGCGCTTCATCGCCCTGCGCAGGGCGGCGGCGTACGCCTGGTCGTCTTCGGTCTGGCCGACCACCAACAGTGCCCGCTGCCATTTGCGCAATACCATGAACTGCACCAGGGCGTCGGCCAGCATGGCCCGGCTCGGCAGGCTGTGCAGCACATTGCCCAGGCACTGGCTGCTGCGCAAGCTGTCGTCGGGGCTGCCGGCGTTGAACAGCAGGCTGTCGGGCAGGGCGGCAGACAAGGCGCGCAGGCTGGCGGCCGGGGCATTCACCACGAACAGCCGCAGGCCTTGGTCGTGCTGGGCCTTGGCCGCCTGCAGCAAGGCTTCGGGGCTGTCTGCCGTGGCCTTGGCCAGCTGGAATTGCTGCTTCAGGAAGCGCCCCGTGCTGTTGCTGTCGACAATCGCCAGCTCCGCGCCTTGCAGCCCGGCATCGGCAGGCTCGGGGATGATGTTGGACAACAAAGGGCCTGGGTCGGGGCGATAGCTCAGGTAGCCGATGCGTACCTGCAAGGGTTCTTCGGCGGGTACCAGCGGTGCGCACAGCGCTGCGGCCAGGGCCAGCAGGCAGGTCAGGGCAAGAGGGGCAGGCTGGCGCATAACTTACTCCACGGCAGATGGCGCCAGCATAGGAAGCCCACCGGGAGGGGGAAATATGCAGAAAGTAGCGCCCGGCCGGTACCAAGGTAGTAATTCGGCGTAGGTGCTGCGGCTTTACGATGGGAAACACGATGGGCTACAACGCCCAAGGAGAATCGCCTGTGCGCCCTGTCAACCTGTCGGCCCTGTGGCGGATCAACCTCTGGGTCAAGTGCTGCTTCGCACTGGTGACGCTGGCCTGTGCCGGCGTGCTGTTGCACCAGGCGGTGGCTGATGTCGAGCGTGAGTTGCAGTCTGCCGAAGCCGTGGTGGCTTACCTCGGCGACACCGCCGAACGTGACCCGGCAAGCCTGCAACCACGGCTGACCCAAAGCCTGCGCCATGTGCGGGTACACTGGCTGGCGGCGGGGGAAGCACCGCAGCTACCGCCGCAGAGCGGCCTGGATGCCTGGCTGGGCCGCCAGCTGTTGGGTGAGCGGCACAGTAGCAGCAGGCTGCTGGACCTGAATGGCGGGGCCCGGGTGCTGATCGCTGTAGATGCGCGGGATGAGATCGACGAAGTCTGGGATGCCTTGCAGCAACTGCTCGGCTTGTTCGGCCTGGCGTTGCTATTGAGCCTGTTGACCATCCGCTGGGCGGTACGGCGGGGCATGGGTTTGCTGGATGAGCTGCTGCAAGCCTTGCGTCAGGTCTCGGGCGGGCAGTTGACGGCCCGCCTGCGCGAGGCCGGCCTGCCGGAGGCCCGTCAGCTGGCGGAACACTTCAACCGCATGGCCGCCACCCTGGAGCAGACTCAGGCCGACAATACGCAACTGACGCAGGCCCTGCTGGCGGTGCAGGAGCAGGAACGCACCCACCTGGCGCAGACGCTGCACGACGACCTTGGCCAATACCTGGCAGGTATCCGTGCCCAGGTGTGCCTGTTGCGCATGGTGGCCGACCAGCCGACCGTGGTGGAGCAGACGGCGCAAGCCCTGGCACTCAATTGCGAGCGCCTGCAACAGGGGTTTCGTGCGTTGGTGCGCGACCTGTATCCGGTGGCGTTGCAGCACATGCCGCTGGCCGAAGCCTTCGACCTGCTGGTCAACCAGTGGCAGGCCAGCCAGGGCATCGATTGCCGCCTGCGGGTTGGCGAACACCTGCCAACGCTGCCCGGGGCGAGCCGCACGCACCTGTACCGGTTGCTGCAAGAGGCGCTGACCAATGTCGCCCGGCATGCCGGTGCCAGCCAGGTACGGGTACGCCTGCAACGCAGTACCAAGGGTCTGCGCCTGCTGATTCGCGACAATGGCTGCGGAGCCCGTCAGCCGCAACGGCCCGGCGTAGGCTTGCATTCGATGGCCGAACGCGCCCGTAGCCTGGGGGGCGAACTGCGCATTTTCAGCCGCCCCGGGGTTGGCTGGGCACTGGCTCTGAACATTCCCTTGGAGGTGTGATGAATATTGTATTGGTCGATGACCATGCCGTGGTCCGCCAGGGCTATGCCAGCCTGCTGCGGGCGGTGTTGCCCACGATGGAAGTACGAGAGGCTGCCAGTGGCGAAGAGGCCTTGGCCCGGGTTCAGGAGCAAGTGCCTAATCTGGTGATCATGGATTTTGGCCTGCCTGGCATTAGCGGCCTTGAAACCACCCGCCGCCTGCGCCAGCGCCTGCCCCAGTTGCGGGTGCTGTTTTTCAGCATGCATGATGAGCTGCCGCTGGTGCGCCAGGCGCTTGAAGCCGGGGCCTTGGGTTACCTGACCAAAAACTCGGCGCCCGAGGTGTTGATCGAGGCGGTGCAGCGGGTGTTGGCCGGGCATGCCTACATCGAGCAGCCTTTGGCTACCCAGTTGGCTTGCACTTCACCACAAAACGCCAATGACCCGCGTTTGCAGCGCATGACCCAGCGTGAGTTGGAGATTTTCACGATGTTGGCCAAAGGCACTCCGGCGCGGGTGATTGCCGAGCAGTTGTGTATCAGCGCCAAGACCGTGTCCAATCATTTGACCTTGCTCAAGAGCAAGTTGCAGGTCAGCTCGCATGCCGAGCTGGTGCATCTGGGGATTGACCTGGGGGTGGTGCGGGTGGCGGGGTGATTCGACGTGCGGGATGCGGCGCCTGTGAGATCGAGCGCCGCCCGCGCGGCGCTGGATCTCACAGGCGCTGAAGATGCCACGGCGAACCCTTCGCTCATTTATCCCAGGTCTCAGGGCACCCCTTGCACCCCTCCATGTTGGCCTCCTGAAAATTCCCGTAATGCTGCCGCGCCCCGCGCAAATCGGCGCGTTCCAGGTTGCTCTGGCCAAATTTGGCTTCTTGCAGATTAGCGTCCCCCAGGTTGGCCTGTTGCAGGTCCGTCTTGCTCAGCCAGGCCATTTCCAGGTCTGCGGCCTGCAGGTTGGCCTGATGCATCTTTGCCCCTGACAGTCGGGCGAACTGCAAGTAGGCCGCGCCGAGGTCGGCTTTCTTGAACTGCGCGCCTTGGGCGAACATGCCCCAGCCCTGGATGGCGACCAACTTGCTATTGCTCAGGTCAGCCAGGCGCAGGTTGCTTTGCTGCAGGCTGGCGCGGGTCAGGTTGGCGCCTTGCAGGCGGGCCTTTTCCAGATTGGCCAGGTCCAGCCGGGCATGGCGCAGGTCGGCCTCACGCAAGTCGGCGCCGGCCAGGTTCATCTTGCGCAGGTCCTGGTTGGCCAGGTTGGCGCCGCGAAGGTTGGCCCCCGGGCACTGGCTGGCTTCGGCAATCACGCAACCGTTGACGGTCAGGGGGGCATCGTTGCCATCGTCGTCGGCACTAACCGCCATGGCGGGTGACAGTACCAACAGCAAGGCAAATGGCAGGTAGTTCATGGTGAAAGGCTCCTGGCGGAAGATGAGCAAAAGCGGGGAGGGGGTTGGCCCGCTCCCCGCTGGCGATCAACGCTGCGCGGTCTTGTTGTCCCAGCTCGGGATCTTGAACACCCAGAACGAACCACCCTGGGCCACCGGCTTGGTCAGCTCAGCCATATCTCCGCCCCACAACGGCACGGCGCCGCCGTAGCCCACGGTCACGCCGATGTACTGTTCGCCGTCCTGCTCCCAGGTGATGGGCGGCGAAACGATGCCGCTGCCGGTCTGGAACTTCCACAGCTCTTTGCCCGTCTTGGCGTCAAAGGCCTTGAAGAAGCCGTCACCGGTGCCGGTGAACACCAGGTTGCCCTTGGTGGCCAGTACGCCGGCCCATAGCGGCAGGTGCTCCTTGTGTTCCCACACCAGCTTGCCGGTGGTCGGGTCCATCGCCCGCAGGGTGCCGACATGGTCGTCGTACATGCGCTTGATGCGGAAGCCCATGCCCAGGTACGCCGAGCCTTTCTTGTAGTTCACTTCCTCAGTCCAGTACTCCTCCTTCCACTGGTTGCCGGGGATGTAGAACAGGCCGGTGTCCTGGCTGTAGGCCATGGGGTTCCAGTTCTTGCCACCGAGGAACGGCGGTGACACTTCCACCGGTTTTCCCTTGGTTTCACCCGGCAGCGGCTTGGCCGGGCGCTGGCCAGGGTTTTCTACCGGGCGACCGGTTTTCAGGTCGATGTGGCTGGCCCAGGTGATGTTGTCCACGAACGGGAAGGCATTCTGCAGCTTGCCGTTGTTGCGGTCGACCACGTAGAAGAAGCCGTTGCGGTCGGCGTGGGCGGTGGCCTTGACCACCTTGCCGTCCTTGTCCTTGTAGTCGAACAGCACCAGCTCGTTGTTGCCAGAGAAGTCCCAGGCATCGTTCGGCGTGTGCTGGTAGAACCACTTCACCTCGCCGGTGCTCGGGTCGACGCCGACCTGGCCCGAGGTATAGAGGCTGTCGTAGTCGTGGGGGTTGCCATCCTTGGAGGTGCGTGCCCAAGTGTTCCAGGGGCCGGGGTTACCAGCGCCGACGATGATGGTGTTGGTCTCGGCATCGAAGCTTGCACTTTGCCAAGGGGCGCCGCCGCCGTGGCTCCAGGCTTCGACCTTGCCGGTTTCGGTGGTTGGGTCATCTGGCCAGGACGGCGCCTTGACATCGCCGGTCGGGGTACTGTCCTTGCCGTTCAGGCGGCCTATATGGCCTTCGACGAAGGGCCGCATCCACACTTCTTCACCCGTTTCCGGGTCGCGGGCGAACAGCTGGCCAACCACGCCGAACTCATCGCCGGAGCTGCCATGGATCAGCAGCACCTTGCCGCTGGTCTTGTCCTTGATCAGCACCGGGGCGCCGGTCATGGTGTAGCCGGCGCTGTGGTCGCCGAACTTCTTGTTCCACACCACCTTGCCGGTGTGCTTGTCCAGGGCGATGACCCGCGCGTCCAGGGTGCCGAAGTAGATCTTGTCGCCGTAGATCGCCGCCCCGCGGTTGACCACGTCGCAGCACGGGCGAATGTTGTCGGGCAGGCGGTGGTTGTAGGTCCACAGGCGTTTGCCGGTCTTGGCATCCAGGGCGAATACCCGCGAGTAAGAGCCGGTGACGTAGACCACGCCGTCACTGACGATGGCCTGGGATTCCTGGCCGCGCTGCTTCTCGTCACCGAAGGAATAGGACCAGGCCGGGGTGAGCTTGAATACGTTCTTGTCGTTGACCTGGGCCAACGGGCTCCAGCGTTGGGCGTTGGTGCCCATGCCGTATTGCAGCACGTCCTTGGTGGTCAGGTGGTCGTTGGCGATGTCTTCCCAGGTCACGTTCTTGCCGGCAGGCGCTGCCGGGGCGGTGGCCGCGAGGGCCGCGTTGCTCAGGGCCAGGCTACCGGCCAGCAGCAGAGCCCGTACGCTGAGGGCCAGAGGGGAAAGGGCGGGTAGCGATCTTATTGTCATGGTTGCAGTTCCCTGTGGAGTTTTGGCCTGCACAGGGTGCGGCGAGGCAGCCGTGGCCGGATACGGAAAATATCCCGCCCTTGCCGGGAATAGTTCCCGAGCGGCACCTCAATTAGCCCTTCACCACAAGCCCTACTACCAAGGGAGTAAGGCCCGGCCACCAAAGCAGCATTCGGCCGCCTGCGGGCTGTTTTTAAGATGGCGGCACGGCCTCTGTGGTTGAGGCTTTGCGTGCAATGGTGAGGGCATAACAATGACAACAAAACGCAATGTGTTGCTGGCTACGGGGCTGCTGGCTGCGGCTGTGCTGAGCGGTACGGCCTGGGCTCATGGCAACGTGGTGCCCCAGGCGGTAGAGACCAAGGGCCTGACCCCGATCAAGGACGCTGGCGTAAGCCTGGATGGCGACGGCTGGGCGGCGGTCAACCCGTACCGTACTTCGCCGGAGCACGACAAGGCCGTGGAAATCGGTGCCTCTGCCTACAACCAGAACTGCGCCGCCTGCCATGGCCTTGAAGCCAAATCCGGGGGGATTGCGCCCGACCTGCGCATGCTCGATGCGGGTGAGGCGGGCGATGAGTGGTTCGTCGAGCGGGTACGCCATGGCGCGGTTCGCGACGGCCGCGTGTATATGCCGAAAATGGCCGACTACCTGAGCCAGGAAGCCTTGTGGGCGGTACGTACCTATCTGGACAGTGTGCACGTCGAGGAGTGACGGCTATGCGTCTGTGGGCGGTGCTGTTGAGTGGCCTACTGCTGTGTTGCGCAGCGGCCCAGGCGCAGGTGCGCAACTATGACGCGATCATCGCTGCCGGCGAGTTGAAGGTGGCGGTGTACAAGGATTTTGCCCCCTACAGTTTCGAGGACCACGGCAAGCCCCGCGGTGTCGATGTGGAGCTGGCGCAGGCTCTGGCCACGGCCATGGGGGTGCGCCTGCATCTTATCTGGGCGCCGCCCGGGGAAAAGCTCGACGATGACCTGCGCGACTATATCTGGCGCGGCAGCCCGCTGCGCCACCAGCAGTTGGCCGACCTGATGATGCGGGTGCCTTATGACCACGACTATGCGCAGAAACGCAACGAGGTGGGCGAGCTGGAAAACGGCCAGGTGGTGATGTTCGGCCCGTATCAGGCAGAGCGCTGGCAAGTCGCGTACGACCGCCGTCGACTGGCCTCGGTGGCCAGTGTGGCAGTGTTCCAGCAGCACCCCATCGGGGTCGAAGTGGACAGCGTGCCGTCGTTCTACCTGACGTCGGTATTCAACGGCATGCTCAGTGCCAAAACCCATCATTACCCCGGTGTGCAACAGGCGTTCGCCGCGATGCAGGCCGGGCAGGTGGACGCGGTGATGGCCATGCGCGGCGAGGTTGACTGGCAACTGCACCAGGCTGCCGACGCGCAACTGGCCCTGGCGGAAAACGCCTACCCCAACCTGGGCAAGCAGGCCTGGGAGATTGGCATGGCGGTGCATGAAAGCAACCGCCAGTTGGCCTATGCCGTGGAAGAAGGCCTCGAAGCGATGATCCGTGATGGCCGGCTCAAGGCCATATATGCCGCTTACGGCCTGCGTTACGAGGTCCCGGAGATGTATCAATAGGAGCAGGCCATGAACTGGCGAGCGACTTTTTTGCTGGCCTGTTGGATGCCTTGTGCAGCCCTGGCGGCCACGCAAGGTACCCAGACAGACCCGGTACCCTCGGTAATGTGGGACTTCTACCACAAGCAGCTACTGGGCCAGGCCGCATTCGTCTTCGACGACCGGGTCAAGCTGCTGGCGCCGCCGTTTGCCGAGGACGCGCGCCAGGTGCCGCTGGAGATCGATGCCCGGGCGTTTTCTGGCGATGTGGTACGTATCATCGCCTGGGCGGAGCTGAACCCCTTGCCGCGTATTGTCGATTTCCAGCCCGGCGAGCGCGTGCTGCCCTGGTTGTCGATCCGCATCCGCATCGAACAGGCCACACCACTGCGCGCTGCGGTGCAGACGCGCGACGGCCTGTGGCATGTCGGCTCGACCCTGATCGATGCGGCGGGTGGTGGCTGCACCGCACCCAGTGTGGTGCGCACGCAACCTGGCTGGGAGGAGCACCTCGGCGAAGTGCTGGGCGGGCGCTACCCGCGTGGCGACAGCAGCCGCTTGCGCCTGCAGGTGGCTCACCCGATGGACAATGGCCTGGTTAGCGGCATTCCCGAATTCTTCCTCAACCAGGCTGAGTTGCAAGATGCGAACGGCCAGCGCCTGGCCCACCTCGAGCTGTACCCGGCCGTTAGCGAAAACCCCAACCTCGGGTTCGACATCCAGGGCCCCGGGCCGACCCGGCTGGTGCTGCAGGACAACAGTGGCAACCAGTTCGAGGCGGCGGTGCCCTGACCCTGTTGCCCGACTTCACCTGTGAACAGAGGCGCCTGTATGCGTTGGATACCCTTGTTGCTGCTGTGCCTGGGCCTGCCGACCTGGGCTGACCTTGACTATCGGCTTTCACCTCGGCAAATAGCCGCAGATACCTGGCTGCTGGAAGGCAGCACCGACAATTTCGCCAGGAGCAACGGCGGCAATATCGTCAATACCGCGTTCATCGTCACCGACAGCGGTGTGGTGGTGATCGACAGCGGCCCCTCGAAACGCTACGGCGAAGCGCTGCGTCAGGCCATCGCCGCCACCACCGACAAGCCGGTGCTGGAGGTGCTGCTGACCCATCATCACCCCGATCATGTGCTGGGCAACCAGGCCTTCACCGATGTGCCTATCGGGGCCTTGGCGGGTACCGGTGATTTGTTGCGCCAGCAGGGCGATGCCATGGCCGAGAACATGTACCGCCTGGTCGGCGACTGGATGCGCGGCACCGAAGTCGTGCTGCCAACCCGTGTACTGGAGGCGGGTATCCACGAGGTCGGCGGGCACCGGTTGCGTTTGCTGGCCCTGGGCGGGCATACCGGTGCCGACCTGGCGATTCTGGATGAAAAGACCGGCGTGCTATTCGCCGGCGACCTGGTGTTCTACGAACGTGCCCTGACCACGCCCAACAGCCCGGGGCTGGAGGTGTGGCTGAAGGACCTGGACACCCTGCAAGCGCTGCCCTGGAAGCAGCTGGTAGCCGGGCATGGTCCGGTTGCCAGCGATGCCCGGCCCTTTGTGCAGATGCGCGACTACCTGGGCTGGCTGGATGGGTTGATGCGTGACGGCGCGGCGCGTGGCGATGACATGGCCGAGATGATTCGCAGCCCGATACCCGAGCGGTTTGCCGGTATCAGCCTGACGCGGTACGAGTTGATTCGTAGCGTCAGCCACCTGTATCCGCGTTATGAGCGTCAACAGCTGCGGCGCGTCGATCGGGACAGCGGGGATTTTTAGGGCTTGCCACGACATTTTTTGCGCGTGTGAGATCGAGCGCCGCCCGCGCGGCGCTCGATGCGCGCGTCCACACAAATCCCAAGCCTATACCAAGGAACTAGAAATCTCCGCACTGCGGGCAATTGTTGGCAACCGGGTCGGGACCAAGAATTCCCGGCACACCGGGAAATTTTCCCGGATACAACAAAAAAACCAAAGGTAGCCGTCATGACCCGATCCCCGCGTCGCCCCTTGTTCGCCGTGAGCCTGGTGTTCAGCGCCATGCTGCTTGCTGGCGTGGCCCACGCCGCTGTCAGCAACGAAGAAATCCTTCAGGACCCGAAGAACCCGCAGCAGATCGTGACCAATGGCCTAGGCGTGCAGGGCCAGCGCTACAGCCCGCTGGACCTGCTGAACGCCAACAACGTCAAGGAACTGCGGCCAGTCTGGGCGTTTTCCTTTGGTGGTGAGAAGCAGCGCGGCCAGCAGGCCCAGCCGCTGATCAAGGACGGGGTGATGTACCTGACCGGCTCCTACTCGCGGGTGTTCGCCGTGGACGCCCGCACTGGCAAGAAACTGTGGCAATACGATGCGCGCCTGCCGGATGACATTCGCCCGTGCTGCGACGTGATCAACCGGGGCGTGGCACTGTACGGCGACCTGGTGTTCTTCGGCACGCTGGACGCCAAGCTGGTGGCCTTGAACAAGGACACCGGCAAGGTGGTGTGGAGCAAGAAGGTGGCCGACCACAAGGAAGGCTATTCCATCAGTGCCGCGCCCATGATCGTCAACGGCAAGTTGATCACTGGCGTGGCCGGTGGCGAGTTTGGCGTTGTGGGCAAGATCCAGGCCTACAACCCGGAGAACGGCGAGCTGCTGTGGATGCGCCCTACCGTGGAAGGGCACATGGGCTACGTGTACAAAGACGGCAAGGCCATCGAAAACGGTATCTCCGGCGGCGAGGCGGGCAAGACCTGGCCAGGCGACCTGTGGAAGACCGGCGGCGCTGCGCCCTGGCTGGGCGGTTACTACGACCCGGAAACCAACCTCATCCTGTTCGGCACCGGCAACCCGGCGCCATGGAACTCGCACCTACGCCCTGGCGACAACCTGTATTCCTCGTCGCGCCTGGCGCTGAACCCGGACGACGGCACCATCAAGTGGCACTTCCAGAGCACGCCGCATGACGGCTGGGACTTCGACGGCGTCAACGAGCTGATCTCGTTCAACTACAAGGACGGCGGCAAAGAGATCAAGGCCGCCGCCACCGCCGACCGCAACGGCTTCTTCTACGTGCTGGACCGCACCAACGGCAAATTCATCCGTGGCTTCCCCTTCGTCGACAAGATCACCTGGGCCACCGGCCTGGACAAGGACGGGCGTCCTATCTACAACGAAGCCAGCCGCCCAGGCGCACCGGGTAGCGAGGCCAAGGGCAGCTCGGTGTTCGTCGCGCCGGCCTTCCTCGGTGCCAAGAACTGGATGCCGATGGCCTACAACAAGGACACCGGGTTGTTCTACGTGCCGTCCAACGAGTGGGGCATGGACATCTGGAACGAAGGCATTGCCTACAAGAAGGGCGCGGCGTTCCTCGGTGCTGGCTTCACCATCAAGCCGCTCAATGAAGACTACATCGGCGTGCTGCGTGCCATCGACCCGATCAGCGGCAAGGAGGTGTGGCGCCACAAGAACTACGCGCCGCTGTGGGGCGGGGTGCTGACCACCAAGGGCAACCTGGTGTTTACCGGTACGCCAGAAGGCTTCCTGCAGGCCTTCAACGCCAAGACCGGTGACAAGGTCTGGGAATTCCAGACCGGCTCCGGCGTGCTCGGCTCGCCCGTGACCTGGGAAATGGACGGCGAGCAATATGTGTCAGTGGTTTCCGGGTGGGGCGGCGCCGTACCGCTGTGGGGCGGCGAAGTGGCCAAGCGGGTCAAGGACTTCAACCAGGGCGGCATGCTCTGGACCTTCAAGCTGCCCAAGCAGTTGCAGCAAACCGCCAGCGCCAAGCCGTAACGCTGCGGCCCTGCCGCCTACTACCAAATGAGGAGAGCCCCGCTGCCAACGATGCATTCGCCTGGCACGCGGGGCTTTTTACCATCGCTGCATCGCCTGTCGCTGGACAGGCATCGACCCACAGAGGCTCAGCATGATCTACGCACAACCCGGAACTCCAGGCGCCGTCGTGTCCTTCAAGCCACGCTATGGCAACTTCATCAATGGCGCGTTCGTGCCGCCATTGGCTGGCCAGTACTTCACCAACAGCTCGCCGGTCAATGGCCAGCCGATCGCCGAATTCCCGCGTTCCACCGCCCAGGACATCGATCGGGCGCTGGACGCTGCGCATGCCGCCGCCGAAGCCTGGGGCAAGACCTCGGTGCAGGACCGCGCTCTGGTGCTGCTGAAGATTGCCGACCGTATCGAGCAGAACCTGGAGGTGCTGGCCGTTACCGAAAGCTGGGACAACGGCAAGGCCGTGCGCGAAACGCTCAATGCCGACGTGCCGCTGGCGGCCGACCACTTCCGCTATTTCGCCGGCTGCATTCGTGCCCAGGAAGGCGGCGCAGCCGAGATCAACGAAGGCACCGTGGCCTATCACTTTCACGAGCCGCTGGGTGTGGTCGGGCAGATCATCCCGTGGAACTTCCCGCTGCTGATGGCGGCCTGGAAGCTCGCCCCGGCCCTGGCTGCCGGCAACTGTGTAGTGCTGAAGCCGGCTGAACAGACGCCGCTTTCGATCACCATTTTTGCCGAGCTGATTGCCGACCTGCTGCCCGCCGGCGTGCTGAACATCGTCCAGGGCTTTGGCCGTGAGGCTGGCGAGGCGTTGGCCACCAGCAAGCGCATTGCCAAGATTGCCTTCACCGGCTCTACCCCGGTGGGCTCGCACATCATGAAATGCGCCGCCGAGAACATCATCCCGTCTACTGTCGAACTGGGCGGCAAGTCGCCGAACATCTTCTTCGAAGACATCATGCAGGCGGAGCCCGCGTTCATCGAAAAGGCCGCCGAAGGCCTGGTACTGGCGTTCTTCAACCAGGGCGAAGTGTGCACCTGCCCGTCGCGGGCGCTGATCCAGGAGTCGATCTACGAGCCGTTCATGGCCGAGGTGATGAAGAAAATTGCCAAGATCACCCGGGGCAACCCGCTGGACACCGAGACCATGGTGGGCGCCCAGGCCTCGGAACAGCAATACGACAAGATCCTCTCTTATCTGGATATCGCCCGGGAAGAGGGTGCCCAGTTGCTCACCGGTGGTGCTGCCGAGCGGCTGCAAGGCGACCTGGCCACGGGTTACTACATCCAGCCGACCCTGCTCAGGGGCACCAATGCGATGCGCGTGTTCCAGGAGGAAATCTTCGGGCCGGTGGTGGGCGTGACCACCTTCAAGGACGAAGCCGAAGCGCTGGCGATTGCCAACGACACTGAGTTTGGCCTGGGTGCCGGCCTGTGGACCCGCGATATCAACCGTGCTTATCGCATGGGCCGTGGGATCAAGGCTGGCCGCGTGTGGACCAACTGCTATCACCTGTACCCGGCGCATGCGGCGTTTGGCGGGTACAAGAAGTCGGGGGTGGGGCGTGAGACCCACAAGATGATGCTTGACCACTATCAGCAGACCAAGAACTTGCTGGTGAGCTACGACATCAATCCGTTGGGCTTCTTCTAAACCGCATCGCGTTCTTCACGGGTAAACCCGCTCCCACAGGGATTGCACAATTTTCAAGACTTGTGCGGTACCTGGGGGAGCGGGTTTACCCGCGAATAGGCCGGCACAGGTATCTTCTCCCTCCTACCAACGCACCCTGCAACTTCCTTCCAAAGTAGCATTCGGCTCAGTCCGTCCCCGTGCATTAATGCCTCTACCGGAATCCCCCGGCATAAGAAGAGGATTGCCCATGTGGAATAAACCCGCCTTTACCGACCTGCGCATCGGCTTTGAAGTGACGATGTATTTCGCCAATCGCTGATGTGCCGCCCGGCCATCGCCACGGTGGCCGGTTCCCCCTGATTACCTGTGGTGGAGCCAGTGCCACGCTTTGGTCTGGTTGCTTTCGCTGCGGGATGCTTTACGCTGGCAGTTACCTTCCAGAACAATAAGAACAGGCTTCACGATGAGCCAGAGTTTCAGCCCGCTTCGCAAGTTTGTATCGCCTGAAATCATCTTCGGTGCCGGTTGCCGGCATAACGTTGCCAATTACGCCAAAACCTTCGGCGCCCGCAAGGTGCTGGTGGTCAGCGACCCCGGCGTGATTGCCGCCGGCTGGGTGGCGGATGTGGAAGCCAGCCTGCAGGCGCAGGGCATCGACTACTGCCTGTACACGGCTGTATCGCCCAACCCACGGGTGGAAGAGGTGATGCTCGGCGCCGAGATCTACCGGCAAAACCACTGCGACGTGATCGTCGCCGTGGGTGGCGGCAGCCCGATGGATTGCGGCAAGGCCATCGGCATCGTGGTTGCCCATGGGCGCAGCATCCTCGAATTCGAAGGCGTGGACATGATCCGCGTGCCAAGCCCGCCGCTGATCCTGATCCCCACCACCGCCGGCACCTCGGCGGACGTGTCGCAGTTCGTGATCATTTCCAACCAGCAGGAACGCATGAAGTTCTCCATCGTCAGCAAGGCGGTGGTGCCGGATGTGTCGCTGATCGACCCGCAAACCACCCTGAGCATGGACCCGTTCCTGTCGGCCTGTACCGGTATCGATGCGCTGGTGCATGCCATCGAGGCCTTCGTGTCCACCGGCCATGGCCCGCTGACCGACCCCCACGCGCTGGAAGCCATGCGCCTGATCAATGGCAACCTGGTGGAGATGATCGCCAACCCCACCGATATCGCCCTGCGCGAGAAGATCATGCTGGGCAGCATGCAGGCGGGGCTTGCGTTCTCCAACGCGATCCTGGGTGCAGTGCACGCGATGTCGCACAGCCTTGGCGGGTTTCTGGACCTGCCCCATGGCTTGTGCAACGCGGTGCTGGTGGAGCACGTGGTGGCGTTCAACTACAGCTCGGCGCCGGAGCGCTTCAAGGTGATTGCCGAGGTGTTCGGCATTGATTGCCGTGGCCTCAACCACCGGCAGATTTGCGGGCGCCTGGTGGAACACCTGATCGCCCTGAAGCACGCCATCGGCTTCCATGAAACCCTGGGCCTGCACGGCGTGCGCACGTCCGATATTCCGTTCCTGTCGCAGCATGCGATGGATGATCCGTGCATTCTCACCAACCCCCGTGCGTCGAGCCAGCGTGATGTCGAGGTGGTCTATGGCGAGGCCCTCTGACGAGCAGCAGCGGGCGTTGGCCGGGTTGCTGGGTCTCGGCGACCACTCCGCGCGCAAAAGCCACTATCCGGAGCTTTCTGCCCGCCTGGACGAACTGGAGGCCGAACGCAACCGCTATAAATGGCTGTTCGAAAACGCCGTGCACGGCATTTTCCAGGCCAGCCTGCAAGACGGCATGCGTGCCGCCAACCCGGCGTTGGCGCGCATGCTTGGCTACGACGATCCGCAAGCGGTGCTGTTTTCCCTGACTGACCTGGCCACTCACCTGTTTGACGGCGGCGCCGAAGAACTGCAGGCGATTACCGCGATCCTCGCCCGTGACCGCAGCCTGCACGGCTACGAAACCCGTCTGCGCCGCAAGGATGGCAGCCATCTGGATGTGCTGATGAACCTGCTGCTAAAGCCCGGGCAGGAAGGGCTGGTGGAAGGTTTTGTCGCCGACATCACCGAACGCAAGCAGGCCCAGCAGCGTTTGCAACAGCTCAACGACGAACTGGAGCAACGGGTTGCTGCGCGTACCGATGAATTGCTGGAGGCCCGGGATGCCGCGCAAGCCGCCAATCGCAGCAAGGACAAATACCTCGCCGCCGCCAGCCATGACTTGCTGCAACCGCTGAACGCCGCCCGCCTGCTGATCTCCACCTTGCGCGAGCGGCCATTGCCAGAGGCGGAGCATGTGCTGGTGGAGCGTACGCACCAGGCCCTGGAAGGTGCCGAAGACCTGCTGACCGACCTGCTGGATATTTCCCGGCTCGACCAGGCAGCGGTCAAACCCGACGTGGCCGTGTACCGTCTCGACGAAGTTTTCGCGCCGCTGGTCTCGGAGTTCTGCACAGTGGCTGACGCGGCAGGCCTGAAGCTGCACGCGCGCATCGCTGACCATGCCATTAGCACCGACCTGCGGTTGCTGACGCGCATTTTGCGCAACTTCCTCAGCAACGCCTGCCGCTACACCGACGAAGGCCGGATTCTGCTTGGGGCCAGGCGCCGTGGCGAGCATCTGCGGCTTGAGGTGTGGGACACCGGCCGGGGCATTGCGGCGGATCGGCTGGATGCCATTTTCCTCGAATTCAACCAATTGGACGTCGGCCGCGCTGCGGATCGCAAAGGGGTGGGGCTGGGGCTGGCTATCGTTGAACGGATTGCCAAGATTCTGGGTTACCGGATCGAGGTGCGTTCATGGCCGGGGCGCGGCTCGATGTTCAGTATCGAGGTACCGATTGGCAAAGAAGTGCCACTGGCCGTTCACCAGGCTGTGCCGCTGCCAAGTGCCGGAAACCCGCTGCCGGGCCGTCGCTTGCTGGTGCTGGACAACGAAGTGAGCATCCTCGAGAGCATGGGCGCGTTGCTGGGGCAGTGGGGCTGTGAAGTGGTCACTGCAACCGATCAGGAGGCAGCTTTGCTGGCGTTGAAGGGGCGGGCTCCGGAATTGATCCTGGCCGATTACCACCTCGACCATGGTGTGGTGGGCTGCGAGGTGGTCAAGCACTTGCGTGAGCATTTTGCGGTTGCGATACCGGCGGTGATCATTACCGCAGACCGCAGCGACCAGTGCCGTCGGGGCTTGCAGAAATTGGGTGCACCGCTGCTGAACAAACCGGTCAAGCCCGGGAAGCTGCGGGCGGTTTTGAGCCAGTTGTTGGCGTAATTCATCATCGCCCGTTAACGACGCGCAGCGAACTAGAGCAATCAGGGCTCGCCATGAAGTTTGGATCCAGTTGTGAGTAAAAACTTCCTCTTCGGTCAACATTGTAGAATGTTAGTCTACTAACTAACGTGACTTTAAATACCGCTGGTCGGTAGTTGTGTTCAGGCAGTGAACGTTTTTGCTGTTGACGGCTCCTATTTGCCAGCAGGTGTATTTCTCATGAACTGCACCTCGCGCCCCTCTCAGGAAGTCATACACCAACCTCATGCGCATCACGGGATGCACATGGGGATTTTTATTACCTCTGATCATGGAGTAACGCCTATGCCCGACCGAGGCTTAACGGTTGAGCTGCTGTGTATCTAAGTATCAATCCGCTGTTTCAATTAACGATATGAATTGGGTCTTGCCGTTGCGGCCACGCTGTTCGCACGCCTGTAGCAAGGCCATCTAGCGCTAATGCATTACGTGGAGAAGACGTCGTGGAGATTAATACAATTATTAGCCTGTTCGGGCAGAAAGAATCCATGGAGCTGGTGCGGTTGTCGGTTATTTATGTTCACTTGCTGGCCTGCTGTATCGCCATCGGGCTGGTGTTTGCCAGTGATGCCGAGATGGTCAGGGACTTGCTCAAAGGTCATAAACAGGCCGGGCATGACGGTCAACATATGGCGCGTTTGCAAACGTCTGTGGCCAATGCCTTGATATTCTTGTGGCTCACAGGCGCTGCTGTTATTGGTATTGATTATCTTGAGAAGGGCATGAGCTATTTTGCCAATCCCAAACTTCATGCCAAGATTATTATTGTCCTGTTGTTGACGTTCAATGGCATGTTGTTGCATCGCTATGTATTGCCGGCCTTGCTCAAGGCAGGTTCTTTGCTCGACCTGAATATCGGCGTGCGCATGTTCGCGTTGTTTTCCGGCGCACTGTCGGGCGTCTCCTGGTTGTATGCGGCGATGTTGGGTGTCGGTCGGCCGCTGGCGTGGAAATATTCGCTGACCGAGTTGCTGTTGGCCTACCCGGTCATGATCCTGCTGGGCTTTGCCTTGATGGCCGCCCTCACCCAGTGGGCGCGAAAACGCAGCCAGGCCAAAGAGACGCAAGCGCCTGTGTGGCCGCTGGCGGGTATACCTTGCTGATCGTCTGAGCAACGCCGCGAACCGCAAGCCCGGTTCGCGGCGTTTTGCTACAAGATCGATAGCGGATAACTCACGATTACCCGGTGTTCATCGAACTCATTGCTGCTGAAGTCCCGGCGCAAGGTAGAGCTTCGCCATCTGACTGTCAGGTCTCGCAAACTGCCGCTCTGGACGGTGTAGGCCAGCTCGGTCTCCCGACCCCACTCCTTTCCATCGCGCACACTACCGACTTGCACGTTGTCACCGCTGATGTAACGCGTCATGAACTGCAATCCTGGCAGCCCGTCGACCGCGAAGTTATGGTCGTAGCGCAACTGCCAGGAGCGCTCATGGGCGTTGTCATAGCTGGAGTTGTAGCTGTCGTTGGCCAGGCTGGTGCCGGCAGTGCCGTTGACCCGCATCCAGCCGGTATCGCCGCTGACCCGTTGCAGCCCCACGTAGAAAGTATGGCCGCCGGTACGGGCCGAGAGCAGCAGCGACGTGGTGCGGTTATCCATTTCGCCTGCCAGTGAGCGGCCACTGTCGTTGCCCACGAAGTACCCGAGGTTGGCACCCAGGGTCCAGTTGCCCACGGCCTGGCTGTGGATCAGGTTGTAGTACTGCTGGCGGTAGATGTCTTGCAGGTCCGACTGCCAGATGGCGAGCTGGGTGGCCTTGTCGTTGAACAGGTACTCGGCGCCGAGGATGTCCAGGCGGTCCGCCGTGGCGGCAGGCCGACCAGACATGAACAGGTCTTCCATGCTGGCGTCGTTGCGTGGGCTGTTGCCGCGAAAACGTGCGCCGTAAAGGGTGAGGTTGTCGATCTCGCGTGAGGTGAGCTGGGCGCCCTGGAAGGTCTGCGGCAGCGAGCGGCCGTCGTCCGAGCGCAGCACCGGCAGCATCGGCGACCACTCGCCAACCTTCAACTCGGTGGCCGAAACACGCGCCTTGAGCGCCACGCCCAGGCGGCCGAAGTCATCCGCCGGGTGGCCGTCATCGTGCACCGGCAGCAACTGGGTGCCGGCAGTGCCGCGCCCGCCGTCGAGCTTGACCGAGTACAGCCCCAGTACATCCACACCGAAGCCGACCACGCCCTGGGTAAAGCCCGAACGGGCGTCGAGGATAAAGCTCTGCGTCCATTCTTCGGCCTTGCCTTGCGGATAGGCCGGGTCGACGAAATTGCGGTTGATGTAGAAGTTGCGCAAGGTCAGGCCGACCTTGGCGTCGTCGCTGAAGCCTTCGGCCTGGGCGCTGGCGGCGCCAAGCAACAGGCAAGCGCAAGCCGCCGTCATGCGGCAAGGGGGGCAAAGGATATTCATTGTTGTTGTTCCTTTCTTGCAGGCGAGTGAAGCCACGCAACCGCAGGGGTTGCGTGGCAGAGTGAGGAGGGTCAGTTCAAGCGAACAGGGCGACGATGGCCGGCACGCTGAGCACGGCGGTGTAGTAGCCCATGAATTGCACGCCGATGTTGAAGCCGATGAAGCGGTACAGGAAACCGCCCAGCAGGCCTACCGTGAGGATGACCAGCAGGCCCAGCAGGCCGCCTTCCCACAGGCCGATTACCAGGATCAGGCCGACGAAGGTGGCGATCACCGCCTCGTGGCTGATGCGCCGGGACACGAACGAAGCAGCACGGTGGGCGAAGTTCATCGAGAAGGGGTAGGCGATCAGGATGGCGATCACGACCGCCAGCATGCCGTAGGCAAGAAACTCGCTGGCACTTAGCAGGTTGTGCAGGTTGTTCACCTGGCCGCTGGCACTGTCGACGGTGAAGCGTGGCGGGGCGTTGAACAGCGGAGCGGCCGGCCCGGCAGCTACCGGGCTGAGCGGCAGGCCAAAGGCGATCAGCGGGATCAGCGCCTCGGCAATGTAGGTGGACTCGGTAACACCGTTGCGCACGCTGATGACCGAGGTCAGGCGGTGATAGGCGTGTTTGATGCGTGAACCTACCACTTCACCGAGAATCACCGTCATGGCCACCGGGCTGAACACGAAGGTGGCACTGGACACCGTGGCGGTGGCCAAGGTCCAGCCGGCCTGGCGGCGGTCCAGCACCTTCAGCGGGTTGGGGAACCAGCCGCCCCAGCCCTTGACGTCGGGTGACAGCGCAAAGGTGCGCGGTTCGCTGCGTTTCATCCGCGCCCGCTCTGCCGGGGCGAGCATGGCGAACAGGGCGGCGATCAGTGGGCCGATGGCAATGCCCAAGAAGTAGCTGACGCTGAGCTTGACGCCGTGCTGGCCGGTCAGGGTCTGCAAGGCGATGATCACCAGCACGAAGGGCAGCAGCGCCAGCACCGAGGCCCAGCGGCCAGCCGAGAAATAGGCAATGGTGGTGGCGGCGGCGAGGAACACCCAGGGCGCTGCCCGTTTGATCGCATCACCAAAAGGTGCCAGCAGCACGGCGAACAGCACTGCCAGCGGCACTGCCACCAGGGCAGCGATGACCGCACCGGAGATCATCTTGCGCAGGGCGATATGCGGTACGCCCAGGTTGCGCAGGAAGTTGGCTTCGCGCATCAGGGGTGTGGCCATGGTGTCGCCGGGGATGCCGAGCAACGCCGTGGGGACGGCGTGGGTCATGTGCTTGGCCACCGCACCGGCGAGGAAGAAGGTGAACACCCCGGCAGCGGGCACGCCCAACAGCACGACCAGCAAGGTCAGGGGGGCGAGGGTGGTGGTTTCGTCGCTGCCGGAGATCAGGCCGATGGCGGCAAACACCACGGCGCCAATCACGCCCATCAGCACGGCTATCAGAACCTGGTCGAACAGGGCGTCCATCAGGCGGTACCTCGCTTCAGGGTTGCGGTGCTTGTGCAGGCCACGGCTGCGCTTGCGGGTTCGGCTTCATCGAACAGGCGCTCCAGGCCCAGCTCACGCAACTCGTTGCGCACCTCCTGCGGCAGGTCACCGAGCTGGCCGATGCCGCCGTATTCGCTGCGCAGCTCTTCGATTACTTGCTGGCGCCAGGCCGGGTCGGCTACATGCTCGACCACATGGCGCTTGGGCTTGAACAGGCAGGCGCTGACCCCGCCACCCAGCAGCGAGCCGAGAATGCCCAGCAGCATGGCGTAGGCCCGAGCCATCTGGCTGGACTCGACCCAGCCGGTCAACAGGTGCTCGGCCAGGAAAAAGGTACCCAGGCTGCAAGCGGCGCCGATGGCGATGGCGGCGAGCAGGTGGCGACTGTCCACGGTGTCGCCCCACACTTCATAGAGGTTGTCGTCAGCCATGGTCCACCTCCGGGGGGAGGGGGTGCAGGCGGCATTCAAAGGTCATTGGCATTCTCCTGCCCTTGCGGGCTTGTTGTTTTTGTTCGGGAGCCAGAGGCGCTATCAGTGTTCGCGGGCGCTCCTTGCTGCCAGGGCAAGGCCGGCACGGGAGCGGTTGGCGGTGCCCAGCTGCGCGCTGATGCGCACACCAACCTGTGCCACCGCCTCCAGGTCGACACCGGTGCTGTAGCCCAGGCCGTGCAGCAGGTACAACAGATCTTCCGTGGCCACGTTACCGCTGGCACCCGGCGAGTAGGGGCAGCCGCCGAGGCCCGCGACCGAGCTGTCGAAGGTGCGTACACCCTGCGCGAGTGCGGCATGCACATTGGCGATGGCCATGCCCCAGGTATCGTGGAAGTGGCCGGCCAGTGCCGCGACCGGCAGTTGCCGTGCGCAGAGCTCGAACAATTGAGCCGTTTCATCCGGGCGGCCGGCGCCAATGGTGTCACCCAGGCTGATTTCGTAGCAGCCCAGTTCGTACAGGCGGCGTGCGACCTTGGCCACAGCCTCCGGCGCAACGGCCCCACTGAACGGGCAACCGAGCACGCAGGATACATAACCGCGCACCCGGATAGAGGCTTCGTTGGCGGCGCGCAACACCGGGGTGAAGCGCTCGAAGCTTTCATCGATGGAGCAATTGATGTTGTTGCGCGAAAACGCCTCGGAGGCGGCGGCGAACACCGCTACCTCGCGGCAGCCAGCCCGTTGCGCGGCCTCGAAGCCTTGCCGGTTGGGCACCAGGGCCGTGTAACTGACCCCGTCGTTGCTGGGCAACTGGCGCAACACCTCGTCGCTGCCGGCCATCTGCGGCACCCAGCGCGGCGACACGAAGGCGCCGGCTTCGATATGCCGCAGGCCGGTGCCAGCCAGTTCGCCGATCAAGCCCACACGGGCGGCCACCGACAGCGGCTGGCGTTCGTTCTGCAGGCCGTCACGGGGGCCGACTTCAAAGACCTTTACCGCTTGCATCGGGACCACGCTCATTGGCCGCGCTTTTGTTTCAGCAGTGCTACGGCGCGGTCGGCGCGCACGTCGTGGTATTCCACCAACTGCCGGGCAACCCAGTCCACCTCATCGCCTCGGGCGCCCGCCACCACGGCAATATTGCGCGCATGCAGGGCCATGTGGCCGCGCTGGATGCCTTCGGTGGCCAGGGCGCGCATGGCCCCGAGGTTTTGCGCCAGGCCTACGGCCACGGCAATCTCAGCGAGCGCCTGGGCTGTTTTCACGCCGAGGATGCGCAGCGACAGTTGCGCCAGCGGATGGGTTTTGGTGGCGCCGCCGACCAGGCCTACGGGCATCGGCATTTCCAGGGTGCCGACCAAATGGCCGTTGTTGTCCTTTTCCCAGGTGGTCAGCGAGCCGTAGTGACCACTGCGGCAGGCATACGCATGGGCGCCGGCTTCCACTGCACGCCAGTCGTTGCCAGTGGCGACGATCAGTGGGTCGATGCCATTCATGATGCCCTTGTTGTGGGTGGCCGCGCGGTAAGGGTCGACCGCAGCGAAGGCGTAGGCGTCGAGGATGCCTTCGATCACTGCCTCGCCACTGAATTCGGCCGTTTCCAGTTGCTGCGGAGTAATCCGCACCTGGGCCCTGGCCAGGCGCAGGTCGGCCAGGTTGGACAGAATGCGCAGGCGTACCTGGCCCCCGGTGATGGCTTCCATCAGCGGCGCAACGGCCTCGGCCATGGTATTGACGGTGTTGGCGCCCATGGCATCGCGTACATCGACGATCAGGTGCGCCACCAGCATCGGGCCACGCGGGGTATCGGCGAAGGTGTGCACTTCGATGTCGCGGCAGCCGCCGCCGAGGCTGTTGAGCAACTGGTCCTTGCGGTTGGCCAGTTCAATGATTTCGTCTTTGCGGCGCAGCAGGCTCAGGCGTGCATTGAGCGGGTCCTGTATGCCGACGATCTGTACCTGGGCATGCATCAGCGGGGCGCTGCTGGAGGTGGTGAAGCCGCCGTTGGCACGGGCCAGCTTGGCCATGTACGAAGCAGCGGCGACGATCGAGGGCTCTTCCACCACCAGCGGCACCAGCACATCACGGCCATTGATCTGGAAGTTGCTGGCCACGGCATAGGGCAGCTCGAAGGTGCCGATGACGTTTTCGATCATGCCGTTGGCGATGTCCATCGGCAGGGCACCGGCGTTGGCCAGCAGGCTGACATCGTCGTGGCTCAGGCCGAGCAACTGGCCGATGTGGTCCAGGCGCGCGGCAGGGGACAGGTTACGGAAAGCGGGCAGGCGGGAATCGAGGCTCATGAGGGTACCGTTGGCGTCATTGTTGTTGGGCGGCGGCTTGAGCGCGTCGCCGGCGTGGTGCTAAATGTGCAGCCACTGTGCCCTTGATTGAAGGTACAGTTTTGCCCAACAGTACCCAGACTGTACCCATGACAGCACAGGAGCCAGCCGATGCCTCGTGTCACCCTTGCCCAGCAAGTCGCCGATGCGGTCGAGCAGCAGATCCGCACAGGCGTGCTGAAGGTTGGCGACCGCCTGCCGTCGTTACGCGAGTACATGCGTTTGCACGGACACTCGAAAAATACGGTGATCACCGCGTACGAGATTCTCGCCTCTCAAGGGTTGGTGGAGGCGCGCCACGGGCAGGGGTTTTTTGTCGGTGCGCAGGTGCAGGCCGCCGAGCTGGATGAAACACCGCCGTACACCCGGGCCATGGACACCATCTGGATGATGCGGCAGCAGTTCGTTCGCGAACCCGGGCTGGCGCCGTTGGGTGAAGGTTTTGCGCCGGTGGCCTGGCTGCAGGACATGCGCCTCGACAAATTCACCCGGCAAGCGATGCGCAGTGGTGCAGGGAACCTGTTTCGTTATGGCAATCGCCTGGGCAACCCCGGCCTGCGCCAGAGCCTGGTGCGCAAGCTGGCCAGCTACGCCATCAGTGCCACCCCCCGGCAAATCGTGACCACCCACGGCGCCAACCATGCACTGGACCTGATCATTCGCCGCTTCGTGGTACCGGGCGATGCGGTGCTGGTGGAAAACCCGGGTTACTACCCGCTGTTCGGCAAGCTGCAACTGCACGGCGCACGGCTGCTGAGCGTGCCGCGCCTGGCGGACGGCCCGGACATGGATGCGCTGGAAGCCATGCTGCGCGTCGAACGGCCCCGGCTGTTCTTCATCCAGTCGGTGTGCCACAACCCTACCGGCTCGGATATCTCCCCGGCCAAGGCCCATCGCTTGCTGCAACTGGCCGAGCGGCACGACTTGCTGCTGGTCGAAGACGACGCACTGGCAGACTTCAAGCCCAGCTCGGCGCTCAAGGTGGCGGCGCTCGACCAACTGAGGCGTTCGCTGTACATCGGCAGTTTCTCGAAATCAGTGTCGGCGGCCTTGCGGGTGGGTTACATCGCAGGGAGCAAGGAGGTCATCGACGAGTTGGCCGACCTGCAGATGATGTTGCACACCAGTTGTTCGGAACTGTGCGAACGCACGGCGGATGTGATCCTCAGCGAAGGGCATTTCCTACGGCACCTGATGCGCCTTCAGGACCGGGTGCGGGAAGCCACCGCCGGTGGGCTGCGGGTGCTGGACGAACTAGGTGCCGAGGTGTTCTGTCGGCCGGAACAAAGCCTGTACCTGTGGGCGCGTTTTCCGGGGATCGAAGACACCGCGTTGCTGACCCGCGAAGTGCAGGGCAGGGGGGTAATGCTGGCACCGGGGGCGATCTTCCAGACCAACCAGAAGGCCGTGACGCCCTGGACCCGGTTGAATGTGGCCTATTTGCAGGAACCGGTGTTTGCGCAGTGCATTCGCGGTTGAGCAAGTGATGTGTCGCCTGTACCGGCCTTTTCGCGGGTAAACCCGCTCCCACAAGGATCGCACCGTTTTCGAAACCTGCGCTGTACCTGTGGGAGCGGGTTTACCCGCGAAAAGGCCAGTACAGGCAACCCATTCAGGGGCTTTGATAAGCGCAGCCTACAGGCTGCGGCCTTTCGCCAGATAAGCCTCAAACTCGGTTTCTGGAACCATGCTGCCGCCCGTACCCCACACAAGGTGAGTGGCATTTTGCAGATGCGTTGGGGTAAAGCCCTGGCGAGCCAGATACTCGTCTGCCTGTAACACCCGTGCCATGCCAGGTACGCCAGCAAGCGCAGAAGGCTCCAGCTTGACCCTGTCCTGCTCGTGGGCGATGACCATCAAGCGGTACAGTTCTTCGTCGGTCACGGTGTAGTAACCATCAATCAGCCGTTGCATGGCTTTGCCGACAAACCCGGATGGGCGCCCGACCGCCAGGCCGTCGGCGGCGGTGATATTGTCGATGCCGAAGTCCTGCACACGGGTTTCATCGTGCAAGCCGGTGTACACCCCCAGCAGCATGCACGGGGAGTGGGTGGGTTCGGCAAAGATGCAATGCACCGCATCGCCGAACACCAGCTTCAGCCCGAATGCGACACCGCCGGGGCCGCCCCCTACGCCGCACGGCAGGTACACGAACAATGGATGATCAGCGTTCACCTGGATGCCGGCCTCGTCGAACTGCCGTGCCAGCCGTTCGGCTGCTACGGCATAGCCGAGGAACAGCTGCGGGGAGTTTTCATCGTCGACAAAATAACAGCTGGGGTCTGAAGCTGCCTGCTGGCGACCTTGCTCGACTGCCACGCTGTAATCGCAGGCGTGCTCTACCACCGTTACGCCGTTGGCGCGCAGCTTGTCCTTCTTCCATTGCCTGGCGTCAGACGACATGTGCACGCTCACCTGGAAGCCCAGCTTGGCACTCATGATGCCAATCGACAGGCCCAGGTTGCCGGTCGAGCCCACGGCGATCTTGTACTGGCTGAAGAATGCGCGGGCCTCATCGTTGGCCAGTCTGGTGTAGTCATCCGACGGGGTGATCAAACCGGCCGCCAAGGCCAGGTCTTCGGCGTGCTTGAGCACTTCATGAATGCCGCCCCGGGCCTTGATGGATCCGGAGATAGGCAAGTCGCTGTCAGCCTTGAGCCACAGGCTGCCCACGTTTTGCAGTGAGCCTTCCTCGATAAGCCGTTGGCGAAGCTGCGGCAGCGGGGTGATGTGCGACTCGATCACCCCGCCGGCAGCTGCCGTTTCAGGGAACACAGTGGCCAGGTAGGGTGCGAAACGCTGCAATCGCGCGCTTGTCGCTTGCACGTCGTCAGCCGTCAGACCTACGTCGTGCAGGGCTTCGGCAGCCTTGGCGATACCAGGGTTGAACCAGCTGGTTTCTTTCAGGGCAACCAGGTCGGCGATGATCGGGTGGCTTTTTTGCCAGGCTTCCAGGGTTTTTCCGTGAATCATGGTTTCACCAGTAGCGCAGTATTCGCCCAATTAGAGCTCAGTGGCCGGTGAGACTCAAACGATGACTCCTCACAGCATGCACAAGATCATCGCAGCCTTCAGGTTATGCGCAGTACTTGTGGGAGCGGGCTTGCCCGCGAAGAGGCCTGCACAGGCAGCAGATGTTTCGAGCCGTGTGTTCATTCAGCCATAAGGCGGTGCAGGCAGCTCCGCCAACAACCGCTTCAACCCATCACTCCACTGCCTGCGAATCTGCTGATAATAGGCATCCTCGTTGGTGATGCGCTTGCGCGTCATGCTTTCGAGGCTGCCTTTGCGATACACCAGCAAGTCCAGCGGCATGCCCACCGACAGGTTGCTGCGGATGGTGGAATCGAACGAAATCAGGCCGCAACGCAACGCTTCATCCAGTGGCGTCTGGTATTGCAGGTTGCGGTCGAGAATAGGCCGCCCGTACTTGCTTTCGCCCAGTTGCAGGAACGGGGTGTCTGGCGTGGCCTGGAAGAAATTGCCCTGCGCGTAGACGTTGTAGATGGCCATGGGGGCGCCGGCTATCTGGCCGCCGACAATGAATGAACTGCTCAGGTCGATGTCGCCAGTAAGCTTGCTGCGGTCACGGTTGACCACTTCGCGCAGGGTGTCGGCGACCAGCACCGTTGCATCGTAAAGCGTGGCAACGTTCAGCAGGTGAGGGCCGCTGCCCTGGCTGCGTTGCTGCAGCAGGTTCACCACCGACTGCGAGGTTGCCAGGTTGCCGGCGGTCTGCAGCACGATCAGCCGCTCGCCCGGCACGCTGAACACGAACAACTTGGCAAAGGTGGAGATCTGGTCAATGCCGGCGTTGGTGCGTGAATCGCTGATGAAGACAAGCCCGTCCTCAAGGTGCATGGCAACACAATAAGTCATGCGGTTTCCCTTGTATTGGGTATGGAGTGGTCTTGCCGCACCTGCGCGGCAAGACCGGCCTGCAGCAAACGTGTCACTGGCGGTGTACGTGAACGCTGGCCTGCATCGATTCGATACCGCCGCCGCGGCGCACGCCCCGGACCGGGCAGGCATCGAGGTAGTCCAGGCCAACCGCCAGCTTCAGGTGACGGTCTGGCAGCGTCAGGCGGTTGGTGATGTCGAAGCTGTACCAGGCGTCGTCGATCCAGGCTTCTGCCCAGGCGTGGCTGGCCAGGTGCTGCTCGTCCTCGGTGCACAGGTAGCCCGAAACGTAGCGTGCCGGCACCCCCAAGCTGCGGGCGCAGGCCAGGAAGGCGTGGGTGTGGTCCTGGCACACCCCGGCGCCGCCGTTGAATGCTTCGATCGCGGTGGTACCCACCGAAGTGGCCCCGGGGCTGTAGGGCATGTGCTCGGCCAAGCCTTGCATCAGCCCCGTCAGTGCCGCCCGGTCGCGGTGCTGGCCACATTGCCGGGTGGCGAACGCCTTGAGTGTGTCATCGGCCTGGGTCAGGCGGCTGACACGCAGGAATGGCAGGGGAGACTGGCTTTCGGCCTCCTGCTCGCAGTCCGGGTCGATCTCTACCTGCCCGCTGGCAGTCAGCGCCAGGTGGCCGTGGGGTTTGTCCAGGGTCAGCACATGCAGGATGTTGCCGTACGGGTCGATCTGGCTCTTGACCTTGCAGGGCAGGCCCAGTTGCCATTCATTGATACGCTGGCGTGCGCTGCTGCGCGGCGTCAGGCGCAGGAACTGGATGCTGTTGCTGACATCGCTGGCATAGCTGTAGGTGGTGTCGTGGCGAATGGACAGTTTCATACAACCTCCAGGTAGGAGTGATGGACCGCCTGGCCCAGTTGGTTGACGCGGCCGATGAAGTCGCTCAGCCAGGGGTGTAACCCTGCATCGAGGATTTCATCGATGGCGGTGTAGCGCAGGCGCGCGTTGAGTTCGGCGGCCATGCGCTGGGCGGCGCGCCCGCTACTGCCCGGCAGACCGGCCAGGATCAGGTCCAGTTCCTCGATGCAGGCATGCAGCGAGCGTGGAACATCCACCCGCAACAGCAGCAGCTCGGACACCGGCCGCGCGCTGGGGGCGGCGCGATAGATCTCGTTGAAGGCTTCATACGAGGTCAGCGCACGCAGCAAGGCGCTCCACTGGTAATAACCACGGGCGGAATCGTCGCTCACCTCTTCGGAGGTTTCGCCGAACATTTCATAGCGCGCATCGAGCAGGCGCAGGGTGTTGTCCGCCCGCTCCAGGAAGGTGCCCAGGCGAATGAAGCTGTAGGCATCGTTACGCATGATGGTGCCGGAGGTGGCGCCACGGAACAGGTGCGAGCGCTCCTTGACCCAGTCGCAGAACTGGCTGATGCCATAGCGGCCAAGGCCATTGCTGGCGATATTGCGCATCTCGATCCAGGTGGCGTTGATGTTTTCCCACATGTCGGCGGTGATGCGGCCACGCACCGCATGGGCATTGGTGCGGGCGGCCTGCAGGCAGCAATAGATGCTGCTGGGGTTGGTCGCGTCGAGGGCGAAGAAGTGCAGCATGCGCTCGGTGTCGAGCTCGGTGTGCCGGCGGATGTAGTCGTCCAGCGTGCCGGATGCTAGCAGCGACATCGCCAGCTCGGCATGGCCATCGCTGCGCCCGGCCTGGGGCATCAACGACAGCGAATAGCTGACCTCAAGCATGCGCGCGAGGTTTTCTGCACGCTCCAGGTAGCGTGACATCCAGTACAGGTCGGAAGCGGTTCGCGAAAGCATGGTTCAGTCCTCCACCACCCAGGTGTCCTTGGTACCGCCGCCCTGCGACGAGTTGACCACCAGCGAGCCCTCCTTCAGCGCCACGCGGGTCAGGCCGCCGGGCACCAGGCGGGTTTCACTGCCCGAAAGCACAAACGGGCGCAGGTCGATGTGGCGTGGTGCGATGCCGCTGTCGACAAAGGTCGGGCAGGTGGACAGGCACAAGGTGGGTTGGGCGATATAGGCGTGCGGGCGGGCTTTGATGCGCGCGCGGAAGTCTTCGATCTGGGCACGGGTCGATGCCGGCCCAACCAGCATGCCATAGCCGCCGGAGCCCTGGGTTTCCTTGACCACCAGTTCGGGCAGGTGGGCCAGGACGTGGGACAGGTCCGCAGGCTTGCGGCACTGCCAGGTGGGCACGTTGTTCAGGATCGGCTCTTCGCCCAGGTAGTAGCGGATCATGTCGTCGACATAGGGGTAGATCGACTTGTCGTCGGCCACGCCGGTGCCGACGGCGTTGGCCAGTACCACATTGCCGGCGCGGTACACCGAGATCAGCCCCGGCACACCGAGCATCGAGTCCGGGTTGAACGACAGCGGGTCGAGGTAGTCGTCGTCCAGGCGGCGGTAGATCACATCGACCTGCTGCGGGCCGGCGGTGGTGCGCATGTAGACATGCTCGTCACGCACGAACAGGTCTGCGCCTTCCACAAGCTCGATGCCCATTTCCCGGGCCAGGAACGCATGCTCGAAATAGGCGCTGTTGAAGCGGCCGGGGGTGAGCAGCACGGCCGTGGGGTTGTCCAGCGGGCTGGCGCTCTTAAGTGTGTCCAGCAGCAGGTTGGGGTAGTGGTCGATGGGGGCGATACGCTGGGCGGCAAACAGCTCAGGGAACAGGCGCATCATCATCTTGCGGTCTTCGAGCATGTAGCTGACGCCGCTGGGGGTGCGCAGGTTGTCTTCCAGCACGAAGTAGCTGCCATCGCCATCGCGCACCAGGTCGACACCGGCGATGTGGGCATACAGCCCTCGGTGCAGGTCCAGGCCCTGCATGGCGATCTGGTAGCCCTCGTTGGCCAGCACCTGCTCGGGCGGGATGATACCGGCCTTGAGGATGCGCTGGTCGTGGTAGATGTCCTGCAGGAACAGGTTAAGCGCCTGCACACGCTGTATGCAGCCACGCTCGACCGTGCGCCACTCGCTGGCGCGGATGCTGCGCGGGATGATATCGAAGGGGATCAGGCGTTCGGTGTCCTGGCTGTCGCCGTACAGGGTGAAGGTGATGCCGGCACGGTGGAACAACAGGTCCGCTTCACGTCGGCGCTGCTCCAGCAGCTCCAGCGGTGTGTTCGCCAGCCAGCGGGCGAACTCCTGGTAATGCGGGCGGCAACTGCCGTTCGCTTCGTACATTTCATTGAAAAAAGCCCGGGACATACCCACTCCTTGCCGCCGTTGCCGGCAGCTTCATTGCGGTTCATCTGCGTTTTTCAGGGTGCTGCCTTGCTGGGGTCGGTGGGTGCCGTGTCTCGCGTGAGCCTCGGTTGCGATTGATCACCTGTGCGGTGACCACAACAAGCATTGCAATGAAGGTGCCGAAAACGCAGTGCAGCGGGGATGTTTAGGGGGAAGCGCCGCGAAACACGGGATTTGGGCGGGTAGTCCGTGGCAGTACGGGACGGTGTTTGCTCTAGCTACGAGTGAGCAACGCCGGGCCGACAGCCAGGCGTGCATCAAAAAAGGGCGCTTTGAACCCCGTTACCGATTTTGACCCGAACTGGGGCGTGGTCCGCCAAGGCCGCGCAGTTGTCAGCGTACGGGCCCTGACGCCACGCTGACACCTGCCAGCGTGGTGAAGGAGATGTCCTTGGCGGTGAGCAGAAAATCACTCACGTATGGCACTTCCAGCATGTCACTGCGCAGTGCAGCGTAGAGCCTGGCCTGCAAGCCATGTTCGCCAAGGCGCTTGGCGGTTACATAGCCACGCGAGCTGTACTCATGCACTGCCCAGTTGGGCAGGCTGCAGACGCCGCGCCCGGACGCCACCAGCTGCATCATCATCACGGTCAGTTCCGAGGTGCGTACCTGTGCCGGCTCGATGTCGGCCGGGTCGAGAAAGCGGGTGAAAATATCCAGACGAGTGCGTTCGATCGGGTAGGTGATCAGCGTCTGGTGGGCGATATCGGAAGGTTCCAGGTAAGGCTTGTCGCGCAGGGCGTGGTGGTTGTCGATGGCCAGCAGTGCCTCATAAGCGAATAACGGCACATAGCTGATGCCCGGCAGTGTTACCGGGTCGGAAGTGACTACCAGGTCCAGGTCGCCGCGCTCCAGGGCTGGCAGTGGTGCGAAGGAAAAACCGGAGGCGAGGTCCAGTTCCACCTCTGGCCAGGCGCTGCGAAATTCATCCACGCAAGGCATCAGCCACTGGTAGCAGCTGTGGCATTCGATGGCGATGTGCAGCCGCCCGGCCGAGCCCCCGGCCAGCTTGCCAAGGTCCCGTTCGGTACTGCGGATTTGCGGCAACACCTGGTCGGCCAGCTGCAACAGTTTCAGCCCCGCACTGGTGAAGCGCACCGGCCTGGATTTGCGCACGAACAGCGGCATGCCGATACGCTCTTCCATGTCGCGGAACTGGTGCGACAGGGCTGATTGGGTCAGGTGCAGGCGCTCGGCGGCCTCGTGCAGGCTGTCGGTTTCACGCAGTGCGTGGAGGGTTCGCAGGTGGCGTAAATCGATCATGGGTAAAATACGGGTCAGCTCAATATGGGGCTTTTGTCTGCACAGGCTTCAGCGTGCGTTGACGAGTTCCTGGCGCACGATTGCTGCGCCTGCACTCAACGCCTTGAGCTTGCCGCTGGCTACCTGACGAGGCAGCGGTGCCATACCGCAATTGGTACACGGGTAGAGTTTGTCGGCATCGACGAACTGCAATGCCTTGCGCAGGGTGTCGGCAACCTGCTCCGGTGTTTCAATGGCATGGCTGGCCACATCAATGGCGCCGACCATGACTTTCTTGCCGCGAATCAGCTCGATCAGGTCCATTGGAACATGCGAGTTATGGCATTCCAGCGAGATGATATCGATGCCGGACTGTTGCAGTTTGGGGAAGGCTTGCTCATAGTGCCGCCATTCCGAACCCAGTGTCTTTTTCCAGTCAGTATTGGCTTTGATGCCATAGCCATAGCAGATATGGACGGCTGTTTCGCACTTGAGGCCTTCAATGGCCCTTTCCAGGGTGGCCACGCCCCAGTCATTCACTTCGTCGAAGAAGACATTGAATGCCGGTTCGTCGAACTGAATGATGTCAACACCGGCCGCTTCCAGTTCCCGGGCTTCCTGATTGAGAATCCTGGCGAATTCCCAGGCCAGTTTCTCGCGGCTTTTATAGTGGGTGTCGTACAAGGTATCGATCATGGTCATGGGGCCAGGCAGCGCCCACTTTATCGGCTGCGTGGTGTGTTGGCGCAAGAACTTGGCATCTTCGACAAATACGGGTTTCTGTCGAGCGACAGCACCCACCACGGTTGGCACGCTCGCGTCGTAGCGATCGCGGATTCTAACGGTTTCCCGCTGTTCGAAATCAACACCACTCAGGTGCTCGATAAAGGTGGTGACGAAGTGCTGACGTGTTTGTTCGCCATCACTGACAATGTCGATACCGGCGTGTTGTTGTTCTTGCAAGGCCAGGCGCAGGGCATCCTGTTTGCCTTCGATAAGCTGCGCGTCTTGTAACTTCCACGGTGACCAGAGTGTTTCAGGTTGGGCAAGCCAGGACGGTTTAGGCAGGCTGCCGGCAGTGGACGTGGGGAGTAGCGTGTTCATGAGCGATGACCTTGTACTTTGAATGATTCAACGGGTGTATTGAGCGGACCATTGCTCAAGCGTGGCCTGGTAGGGTTTGACAAAGTTCGCCTCGGCAAATTTCCCCTGTTCGATCGCCAGCCGGCTGCGTTCATCCCGATCGTAGACAATACGCGTGAGCGAGTAGTCCTGGTGCTTCAGGCTGGGCTGGTAGGCCTTGCCGGCTGCAGAGTTGGCATTGTAGATTTCGGGGCGGTAGATCTTCTGGAAGGTATCCATGGTGCTGATGGTGCTGATCAGCTCAAGGTTGGTGTAATCCGCGAGCAAGTCACCGGCAAAATAGAATGCCAACGGGGCAACACTGTCCGGTGGCATGAAATAGCGAACCTTCAAACCCATTTTTTTGAAGTATTCGTCCGTCAGCGAGTATTCATCCTGCTGGTATTCAGCGCCCAGTACAGGGTGCTGGTTTTCGGTGCGGTAGTAGGTTTTGCTGCTCGACACACTCAGGCAGATAACCGGCGGTTTTTTGAAGTGCTGCTGGTAGGTTGGCGAATTTACGAAACACTTGAACAGGTTGCCGTGAAGCGTGCCAAAGTGCTCGGGCGTGCTGAAGGTTGCCCGATGCTTGTTGTGCTCCAGCAACAGGACACTGAAGTCGTAGTCGCGAACGTACGAGGAAAGGTTATTGCCTACCATGCCCTCGATGCGGGTATTGGTCGTGCGGTCGACAATATGGGTTTTCAGTATTTCTATCAACGGCAGGGTAGTGCCGTGCTGTTCGGCTTCCATGTTCATTTCCACCGAGATGATTTCCAGCTCGACGTGGTAGCGGTCATTGTCGGGATTATCCCAATGCGCCAGGGCGTTGAAGCGGTTGTTTATCATCGTCAAGGTGTTGCGCAGGTTTTCCTGGCGGTTCGCCCCCCGCGCCAAATTGGCGAAATTGGTGGTAAGGCGGGTGTTATCGGCAGGGTGATAATGTTCGTCGAAGGCAATGCGTTTGAGGCTGAATGTAGGTGCTGTATTCATGGTGCGCGGTGTCCTGATGTTTGAGGTCGAGCACTTCCAGTGCTGTCCAGTTGCACCTTCTGGGGCCTTCGCTCAACAAACTTTATGCTGATGCATGATCAGGACGTAGTTTAAGCAGGGCGTCTACATGAAAGGTATTGAAGATAATTCACAGGTTTTTTAGCGTTGCTCATGATGGGTGTCATGGCCAGTAGCAGGCGTGTGCCTGATGGACGCGCCGAGCGAGCCCTTGGATGACAGCCTGTTCAGTTGATGAACGCTCCTCGGGCCATGCCTGGTTCTCAAGCGCGCTGAAGGTATTTCTGGACTTGGCACGAAAATCTCATGTCAATCCAAAGCCATACTATTCTTTTGCCTTTGCAACCACCCTTCATGGAAGAACAATAAAAGGGGGCTTACATGAGTTGTCTGATCTGCGCAGGGCAGGCTGAAACTGTCGAATGCGCCCACGGATGGGAAGCGCGGTGTTGTTCCCGATGTGGATGTTACCGAATGTCCCAAACGCTCATCCTGACCATGATGGAGGAGGGGCAGATTTTCGATACTGCGCGAATGCGCGAATGGCTGACGGCTCGGCGCGTTCAGGACGCTGTGCCTTCGATCGACCATCATCAGGCGATACTGGCCCGCTGACAGGGTAATCAATCCGGTACGGCAACCCCGGACATTTCGACCAGACTGCGGCATCATGATTTGCTCAATCATCACCTGATGCCGGAGACAACGATGATCAAGACTGGCGATGAACTGCCCGACGTTACCCTTTACGAATACAACAACGATGCTGGCGTCTGCGCGATCGGCCCGAATGCCTTTTCTGTTCGCGACCGGTGCAAGCAGAAAAAAGTGGTTATTTTCGGCTTGCCTGGCGCGTTCACGCCCACATGCTCCGAACGCCACGTTCCGGGTTACGTAGCGCAGGCGCAAGCGTTGTTCGCGGCTGGCATTGACGAAATTTTCTGTGTTTCGGTAAACGATGCCTTTGTCATGAATGCCTGGGGTAACAGCCTGCAGGTGGGCGATGCGGTGAAGATGATCGGCGATGGCAATGGCGAGTTCAGCGACGCACTGGGCTTGATCCAGGACCTGTCGGCCCGCGGGCTGGGACGTCGTTCGCTGCGTTATGCCATGGTGGTCGACGACTTGATCGTCCAGCACGTAGCGGTGGAAGCGCCTGGCAAGTTCGAGGTCAGCGACGCGGGGAGCGTTTTGGCTGCGCTGCGCTAGGTTTACCCGCCCCCAAATCTGACACCCTTGATGAAGCATCCGATGATGACCGCCTTGGGCGGGCCATAGGACGTTGCGCGCGTAAATCCTGACGTAACCCTAAGCCCCGCCACTAATGGGGCGGGGCTTTTTCAGGCTCCGGTCATGATCACCCGTGACAAGGAGCGTGAGCATGTACCCAATGCCACTACGTTCTACCGTCGATGTGGTTATCAGCGGGAGGCTGAAGGAATCTACACCTCGCCTTCAGGGCTTGAGCTGGCCTGCACACCCATGCACAAGCGATTGACTGGATACGCATGGCAGGGATAAAGCCTGAGCAGTTGACTCTCCCGTTAGGGGCAGACTTTACCCTGCACGCTTTCTGTTCAGGATGAAGTGATGATGAGCAAACGAGTACTCGTGGTGCTGGGGCACCCGTCAGGCGAGAGTTTCTGCGCAGCGCTGACCGAGAGTTATGTCGAGGCGGCCAGAACCTCCGGCCATGATGTAAGGGTGTTACGGCTTGATACCTTGAGCTTCGACCCGGTGCTGCGCAGCGGCTACCGGCAAGCGCAGCCATTGGAGCCCGACCTGCTCAGGGCTCAGGCCGACATCACCTGGGCCGAGCACCTAGCCTTTATCTACCCCATTTGGTGGGGCGGTATCCCTGCATTGATGAAAGGCTTTTTCGACCGCGTGTTCTTGCCCGGTTTCGCGTTCCGGTATAGGGCAGGCAAGGCTTTCCCCGAGCAACTGCTCAAGGGCCGTACGGCGCATTTGCTGGTGACGATGGATACACCGCCGTGGTACTACCGTTGGGTGTATCGCATGCCTGGCCTTCACCAAGTCCGCAAGACCACGTTACAGTTTTGCGGTATCAGACCGCTGCGTACCCTGATGTTCGGTCCGCTGCTCGGCTCCAGCGCGCGGCGGCGCGAAACCTGGCTCCAACAGGCACGAAGCATCGCCGGCTGACCTGCGCCTATGAGGTTCCCGAACCGCTGGCGCCGTGCAATGATGCGCCGCCCACTTATGAAAAGGACGTTCATGTACATCGGCAAAGCCGCCCAACTGTCGGGCACCACGGTCAAGACCATCCGCCACTATGAAGCGATTGGCCTGTTGCCGCCGCCCGAGCGCCAGGGGCAGTACCGCGTTTACAACCAGCAGAGTGTCGAGCTGCTTACGTTCATCAAATGCGCGCAGCAGTTGGGTTTCAAACTGAAGGAACTGCAGGCGATTCTGCCGAGGCATCAGGGTGCTGATTTGCCGTGGGAGTTGGCGGGCAAGGCCATTGCCGACAAGAAACGCGAAGTGCTGGGGCAAATCACTGGGCTACAACAGATATACGCAGGGCTCCAGGCGTTTGAAGCACGCCTTGAAGGTACCAGGTATCAGTGCGGGCTTGACCCGCAAGTACGGGCGTAACCCGTGCCAGGCAACCCTATTTCCTGGACTGGCAGCATCAGCGTGAAAGGTGCGGCTCGCAAGTGACCGCTCCCAACCCAAGCGGACACTGAGAGTTAGAGGGCTGTTGTGGCCTGCCGAAAAACATTCGAGCGCCGCCAGCAGGCAAGCATGCAAACTGTCCTTACGCTGCGCTCGATGAAACGTGACCCTGTGCTCAGTTCGCGGGCAAGAGGATCACGAAGTTCTTTTTCATGTCTTCCAGCACGGTCCATTTGCCCTTGGCGCCCGGTTCGATAATGAACGTGTCGCCAGCGGCCAATGTGGTGGGGGCGCAACCCTCGAGCTCGATGACACAGCGTCCACTCAGGACATGGCAGAACTCCCAAACTTTGTAGTCGATGCGCCACGCTCCGGTACTGGCTTCCCACTCTCCGGAAATACGACCTTGCTGTTCATCGTGATAGTACTTGGACGTCAGCGTATGAGGGGCGCCCTCCACGACCTCTTCAAAAAAGGGAAGGTCGCGCACCGGTTGAATGTCCAGTTCGCGGAACACGGTCAGTTTCTTGTTCATGGTTTTTTCTCGAGCACGTTGTGGTTGGGGCGATACATCAAATAGGCTTCACCGGTTACGCCCAGCATCGGGTGCGGAACGATCTGGCAGGTTTTAACAATTTGAAAACCGTGACGTTCATAGAAACGGCGTGCACCGTGGTTTTCTGCATAATCGATCAGGCATAGCCCATCCAGGCCAGCGTCCTCAGCGCGCTGCTGGGCGTGGCGAAGAAACTGGACGCCCAGCCCCTGGCTGCGCCAGGCCTCATCCAGGGCCAGGCTGGATATGTACAAGGTGTCGGGTATTTCCATGTCGGAATACGGCGCGAGGACCGGGTCTGTCTCGACCTGCCTGTCAGAGGTCTCGCGCAAGGCATAGCTGTGCATCATGCCGATGACGTGCCCTTCGTAAGTGGCCATCAGGCAGTTTTTGTAGGAAAAGTCGCCCTGTTCCCTGGCATAGCGAGACGCACCGACACTCAGCAATGCTTCTCCAGGTGCGGCAAGCTTGCTCCAGATGTAATCGGCCATGCCTTCCGATGTCAGTTGAAAGAAGCGCGCAATATCGTGCGCGTCCGAGGCTTGAGCGGGTCTGAAGTCGATAGGCACGTACGGTGCTCCCATGGGATCGGGTGGTTAGTTTTCAAGGATTACGCCTTAGACAGGGAGGCAGGGTAGGCGGGTTGAGCGGTTCCCATCATGCTCTGGGCGAACACCGTCCGTACCGCGTGCGACTACCGACCGGAAACTACCGGTCAGTAGCGATGAAGTCGCAGCGCGCCACGAGGTTGGTGACGGCGTAGCCGCCCTGCGTAAAGGTGTGCAGGGCGGCACCGGTTTGCCGTGAACCCCTGCGTTCAGGTTCAGAGCACCTTGAACCCATGGGTGCCATCGCGCTCGAGTTGCGCGATCAGACCAAACTCCCAGTCCAGATACCCCTGCATCGCCTCGCGAGGATTGTCCGTACCCTCGTAGGGGCGCCGGTAGCGGTCGCTGCGTGGTACGGCAAGCTGCGTTTCGCCGGTTTCCAGCGGTTTCCCGGCAGCGATCCAGCGCGTGGTGCCGCCTTCGAGCAGGTAAACGGGAGTGCGGGTGAGGGCCTGCAGGTCACGCGCGGCGAAGCGTGCCAGCAGGCTGCTGCCGCACGTCAGTACGTAGCGACTGGCCTGTGGCACCCGTTCCAGGGTTTCGGCCAGTTGCGCGCGAATCGCCCAGTGCGCACCGGGGATATGTCGCTTGACGTAGTTGGCGCTGGTGGTGAAATCCAGCACCACGGTGCCGTCTTCCTGCAGCCAGCCTTGCAACTGTTCGACACCGATCTCATTGGCCTTGGGTAGCTCCGGCAGCGGCGCCTGCCAATCGCCGACGGCGCTGAAATCTGCCGCCGACAGCCCGTCCAGCACCGCCACCTGCCAGCCCATCTGCGCCAGCCACGACGCGCTCATGTTGGCGCGCACGCCATCGTCGTCCACCAGCACGATGCGCGCGCCGCGCACGCTGGCGACGTGGTCGGTTTCCTGCACCAGCTGCCCGCCGGGCACGCTGCGGCTGCCGGGCAGATGGCCTGCAACGTATTCTTCGGGCGTGCGCACATCGAACAGGTAAGTGGTACGGCTGGCGTCGGCCTGCCAGGCATCAAGCCCGGCGCGCTCCAGGCGCAGCACGCCGGCGCGGTCGGCCACAGCACGAGCCTGGCGGGCGGCGTTGGCACGGGTGCCGGCGCTCACCTGGGCGAAGGTCTTGTCCTGGCCGTGAGCCAACTGCTGCCCGGCCAAGGTCCAGCCGATGGTGCCGTTGCGCAGGGCGGCCACCGGGTTGGGGATGCCGGCGTTGACCAGCGACTGGGTGCCGATGATGCTGCGGGTGCGGCCGGCGCAGTTGACGATCACCTGGGTGGCCGGGTTCGGCGCCAGCTCGGCCACCCGCAGCACCAATTCGGCGCCGGGCACGCTGATGCCACCGGGAATGCTCATGGTCTGGTATTCGTCGAAGCGCCGGGCGTCGAGCACCACCACGTCTGCCTTGTCATCGAGCAGCGCCTGCACCTGCTCGGCGGCCAGCGAGGGGGTGTGGCGCACGCTCTCGACCAACTCGCCGAAGGCTTTGCTGGGGACGTTGACGTCACGGAACAGCTCACCGCCTGCCGCGCGCCAGCCGGCCAGGCCGCCGTCGAGCACGGCCACGTCGCTGTAGCCTAGCGCGAGCAGGCGTTGCGCCGCCACGCCGGCCAGGCCTTCGCCATCGTCGTAGACGGTGATGGCGGTGTCACGTCGCGGCACACGGGCGAAGATTTCCAGCTCCAGTTTCGACAGCGCCAAGTTGGCGGCGAACAGCGGGTGCTCCTGGGCGAACGGGTCCTCTTCGCGCACATCGATCAGGGCCAGTTCCTCGCGGGCCAGCAGGGCGCGGCGGATGTCTTGGTAACGGCGGGTGGTGACTGTGCTCATGGGGCAGGGTTCTCTTTGGACAGGTCCCAGATGTTGGGCAGGCGGGTATTGGAATAGCCGGAAATGAACGCTTTTTCGCTGCCGTCCTCGGCGTAGACCGCGCGCTTGACCGCGCCGATGTTGCCGCCGTAGACGTGGATGCTGATCGACACCTGATCACTGAAGGCATTGCTGACCTGGTGAATGTCACCAATGCGCGGCGACACGGCCTCCACCTGACCTGGCGCCAGGCGCACCGGTGCGCCGCTGGGCTGCAGTGCGCCCTGGGCGTCGCGGGTGAAGTTTTGGGAGTATTCGGCGCCGCGCAGCATCCCGATCAGCCCCCACACCCGGTGATCGTGGATGGGTGTGCGCTGCCCTGGCCCCCAGACGAAGCTCACCACCGAAAAGCGTTGGCGCGAGTCGCAGTGCAACAGGTACTGCTGGTAGCGCTGCGGGTCGGGCTGGGCGAGGTCGTCTGGTAGCCAGTCGTCCTGCGCCACCAGGCTGGCCAGAAGGCCCCGGCCGCGATCGAGAAGGGTGGCTTCGTCGGGCTGCTGTTCGAGCAACTCGGCCAGGCTGTCGATGAAGTGGCGCAGGCGCTCCGGGTTATGGCTCATGGTTCAGGCTCGATGTTCAGGTTTCATATCACCCTAGCAAAGCCTGTTTCTATTCTCAAAATGCAAAATAATCATAAGATAATATGCAAATAATGCATTTACAGCAGAGCGTTTCTGCTTTCAAATCGCATTACGCCGAAGGCATGAGGTTATGCCCAAAGCGCATTTCACAGCGGCTTGATTGATCTATAGATTATAAAAATCGATCGAGTAAGACTTAAAAGATATAAAACCGTTGCCACGAGACCGCACCTGCGGATCGGCCCTGACATGCCCCAAGCGGGCATCTGGAGACCCCCGTGCGTTACTTCAAGCAACTGGCCGTCACTGTGCTGGCCACCACCTTCAGCCTTGCCGCCGCCGCCCAGACCTTGGTCGTAGGCGACCAGAGTTACAACGCCCGCGCGGTGATGGAAGCGGCCGGCGTACTCGACAACCTGCCTTATGAGCTGGAGTGGAAGCAGTTCACCGCAGGCTCCCCCGTGGCCGAGGCGCTCAACGTCGGCAGCCTTGACATTGGCCTTCTGGGCGATGCACCGCCCTTGTTTTTGGGCGCCTTGGGCGCGCCGATCAAGGTGATCGCGGTCAGCCGCCAGAACCTCGAAGGGGTGGCGATTCTGGCGCGCAAGGATTCGTCGATACACAGCCTGCAAGACCTGCGTGGCAAGCGCGCGGCGATCTGGAAGGGTTCGTGGAGCCAGCAACTGTTGTTCAGTGCCTTGGACAAGGCCGGCGTACCGCGTGATGCATTGGAGCTGCGTTACCTCAGCGCGCTGGACGCTTCCCACGCCCTGGATGGCGGCTCGGTGGACGTGATCGCCACCTGGGAGCCCTACGTTACCCAGCAAGAACGCCAGGGCGCCCGCGTACTGGCCACTGCCGAAGGCGTGATACCGGCGCAGAGTTTCGTGGTGGCCAACGCCAAAGCGGTGGACGCCAAGCGCACGCAGATCGCCGACTTTCTGCAACGGCTGAAAAAAGCCCGCGACTGGACCCTGAGCGACCCGGCCCACACCGAGGCCTACGCCGACGCCTGGGCCAAGCGCACCCGCGCCGACCGCGACATCGCCCGCGCCTGGTTCGCCCGTGCGCGCACTGACCTTGCGCCGCTGAACCCGCAGGTGATCGTCGACGCGCAGAAAACCGTGGACTTCTTCGCCGGGCTCGGGCTGATCCAGACGTATCCGGCCAGCAGCTTGTTCGATACCTCGTTTGGTGCGGCTATCGAGCAGCCGGCTGTCAGCCAGCACTGAAGCTCTGCGCTGGCTTCTTCGCGGGCAAGCCCGCTCCCATAGGCAAGCGCAGATCCCTGTGGGAGCGGGCTTGCCCGCGAAGGCCTCCCCTTGATTGCAAAGGACTCCCCCCATGACCCAACGCAAAATCAAACTCGGCGCCCTGACCATGGGCTGCGGCGGCCCCGGCCGGCACAACCTGTGGCTGGACCCCGAACTGCCGGCGGACGCCAGCGTCAACATCGACTGGTACATCGACATCGCCCGCCAGGCCGAGGCTGCGCTGTTCGACCTGATGTTCATCGTCGACAGCCAGTTCATCACCCCTGGCTCCCCCTCGCACTACCTCAACCGCCTGGAGCCGCTGACCCTGCTGTCGGCCCTGGCCGTGAGCACCCGCCATATCGGCCTGGTCGGCACCCTCACCACCTCCTACAACGCCCCGTACAACGTCGCCCGCCGGCTCGCTTCGCTGGACCTGATCAGCAAGGGCCGCGCCGGCTGGAACGTGGTCACCAGTGGTGATGCCGGCACCGCCGGCAACTACGGGCTGGACGAACACTACGACTACGACACCCGCTACGCCCGGGCTCAGGAGCATGTGCAAGTGGTACAGGGGCTATGGCACTCCTACGAGGACGACGCCTTCCCCCGTGACCGCGCTAGCGGCCGCTTTCTCGACCCCGCCAAGCTGCATGGGCTGAACCACAAGGGCGAGCACTTTTCGGTGGTGGGGCCGCTGAACATCCAGCGCTCGCCCCAGGGCCAGCCTGTGATCTTCCAGGCCGGCGACTCCGAGCAGGGTCGCGACCTGGGTGCGGCCACCGCCGATGTGGTGTTCACGCATGCCGCCAGCATCGAGCAGGGCCAGGCGTTCTACCGTGACGTCAAGGGCCGCGCGGCACGCCTGGGGCGTGATCCGGAGCAGTTGCTTGTGCTGCCGGGCGCGGAGATCTACGTGGGGGATACTGACGAGCACGCCCGTGAGATCGAACGGCACTATCACCAGGCCGATCACAGCTTCGAGCTGGCGCTCAAGGAGTTCGGGCGCAATTTCGGCTGGCACGACTTCAGCCAGTACGAGCTTGACGCCCCATTCCCGCAAGAGAGCCTGGAGTATGCCCGCAGCAGCTTCTTCACCAATGCCAAGCGCATCGCCGACCAGGCGCGGGACAAAGGCTTTAGCCTGCGCCAGGCGGTGGAATTCGGTCGCCAGTTGCGTCCCGGCGCGTTCGTAGGTTCCGCGCAGACGGTAGCGGCGAAGATGGCCGAATGGTTCGAGGCGCGGGCTTTGGATGGGTTCAACATTTATATAGGGCATCCGGGGCAGTTCCGTCGCTTTACCGAGGAGGTGGTGCCGCTGTTGCAGGAGCGTGGGGTGTATCGCACGGCGTATGAAGGCAGCACCTTGCGCGAGAGCCTGGGGCTGTCGATTCCGCGTTTTAGCCGGTAGATCGCCGGGGCTGCAACGCAGCCCCCCTTTTCAGAAGTTGTATGTCACCCGCCCAAAGTAATACCCCCCGGTAAACCCATACGGCGAGTACACCCCATACCCCTTGACCATGGTCTTGCTGCTCGGTGCCTGGCGCTCGGGGTACACATCGAACAGGTTACGTGCGCCCACCGCCAGCTCCAGGTCCTTGGTCAGCTGGTAGCCCACGTCCAGGTCGGTGATCCAGCGCGCTTTGTACTCGCGGTCCAGCGAGCGATCATTGGCGGCGTTGACCTCGCGCCACGAGCCATAGCGCGTCAGCCCCAGGTTGACCCGGTAGCGGTCCAGCCGCCAGTTGCCGCCCAGGATCAGCTTGGTGTGCGGCTGCACCTTGGTGAGCAGGTTGCGGGCCTGGCGGTCCATCAGCGTGTAGGGGGCGCCGAGAATGTTCACGCTTTGCTTGTAATCGAGGATCTCGGTGTCGTTCCAGTTGAACGCTGCGGTCCACTTCACGGTGCCGGCGCTGCCTAGATCCTGGTCGTAGCTGCCCACCAGGTCCAGGCCCTTGGTGCGGGTGTCGGCGCCGTTGGTGAAGTACTGCCCGCCGGAGGTCGAGTCGATGCCGTTGTCCAGCAATGCCTGAGTGACTTCCGGGCCGAGCAGGGTGCCGGTGAGGGTGATGCGGTCGCGCACGTTGACCAGGTAGGCATCGGCGGTGAAGGCCAGGCGGTCGCTGGGTTGCCAGGTCAGGCCGAGGCTGTAGTTGGTGGATTTTTCAGGTTTGAGCGCTTCGGCTCCTAACGCCTTGGCCGCCGCCGAGTCCACCGGCAGTACGCCGTAGTTGATCGACTGATACACGCCATTGACCACACCATAGGTGGTGGAGCGCGCGCTGAACAGGCTGTTGGCCAGTGATGGTGCACGGAAGCCGTTGCTCACCGTAGCCCGCAGTGCCAGTTCCGGGGTGAACTCGTAGCGGGTGGTGAGCTTGCCGCTGCGGGTGGCGCCGATGCCACGGTCGTAGTGCTCGTAGCGCACCGCTGCGCCCCAGTACCACTGCGGCAACGGGTTGAAGCCCACATCCAGGAAGCCGGCGTAGCTGTTGCGGCTCGCGCTGGTAGCCTCGGCCGGTGAGATGCCGTTGGTCACCTGGGCGCCGGAGGCGGCGCAGTTGCCTGGGGTGGGGCAGTAACCGCCGTCGGCCCAACTGGCCCAGTCGCCGGCTTGCACCTGATACGTGTCGCGGCGCTGTTCAAGGCCCCACGAGAAGTCCAGCGGCTTGCTCAGCCCCACCTCGAAGCTGCGGTGCAGGTCGAGGTTGCTGGTCAGTTGCGAGCTGACCCAGGTGCCGGACTCGAAGTGGTTGGGCGTCGCCTCGCCCAGCGAAGGGTTTTGGTTATTCCAGGTGCCTTGGGCGGCTTCGTTGCGCCCGTAGGTGCTCGACAGGTCCCAGTCCCATTCGCCGGCCAGGCCCTTGGCACCGAACGCTGCCTGGTAGTCGTGCTCTTCGATGTACCAGGTGGGCGTGTAGCCGGACGGGCGCCCATTGGGCCCGGTGGTGATGGTGTTGGCGATGGTCGGCAGACGGAAATTCTGGCCCTGCTCGGCCTTGCGGTACGACCAGGTGCTGAACGAATACAGGGTCAGGTCGTCTTGCAGGGGCAGTTCGGCGTTGTAGCCCAGGGTCAGCAGGTTGATCTTCGGCGTGCCGTAGCCGCCGTAGGTGACCTTGCCGGCGCGGTCCAGCGCTTCGGCCTGGCTGTAGCCGTTGGCACTGGCCTTGTTGTCGTCGTTCTGGCTGCGCGCATCCATCGCCAGCTGCAGGATGCCGTCACGGCCGATCTCGAAACCCTTGTTCAGGCTTTGCTGCACGGTCTGCTTCTTGCCGTCGTAGCCCTGGCCGGCAGTCGTCACAGCGGTACCGCTGGTATCGGCCTTGAGGATCACGTTGATCACCCCGGCGATGGCGTCCGAGCCATACTGCGCGGCGGCGCCGTCGCGCAGCACCTCCACATGGTCGATGGCGCTGATGGGGATCAGGTCCAGGTCGCTGGGCGCAGCACCGGCGTTGATGCCGCTGATGTTCAGGGTGGCGCTGGTGTGGCGGCGCTTGCCGTTGACCAGCACCAGCACCTGGGCGGCATTGAGCCCGCGCAGGTTTGGCGCGCGGGCCATGCCGCTGGCGTCCCAGCCGGTCTTTTCCGGCAGGGTGAGCGAGGGCACGCTGGCGCTCAGGGCTTCCATCAGGCCGGGCTTGCCGGTCTCCTGCAATTGCTTGGCGCTGATCACGTCGATCGGCACGGGGCTTGTGGTGACGGTGCGCTTCTCGGCGCCACGGTTGCCGGTGACGATCACCGTGCCCAGGGCCTGGGCACTGGGTTCATCGGCCAGTGTCGGGGTAGTTTGCAGCCCCGCGGCGAGGGCCATGGGGAGTAACGAGGCAGAGGTAAAGACTTGCTTCATGCACGCAGTTCCTTGTTGGGCGGGGTGGCGCGCTCAGGGCGCCTTGGCCGCGATCGCGTCGATTTCCACCAGCGCGCCCGGCAACGGCAGGGCCACCACCTGCAAGGCGGTGCGGGTCGGGGTGCGGGGTTGATCGGCGGTGGCGAAGAACTCGGTGTAGGCCGCTTGCAGTCCGGCGAAATCGAGGTTGCCGCCATTGGCCGGATCGCCCACCAGGAACACCCGCAACTGGACGATGTCGCCCAGGTCCAGGCCTTGGCTCTGCAAGGCTGCGCGCAGTTTCTTCAGCACCGACCGGGCCTGTGTTTCGGTATTACCCAAGGCCGCGACGCTGCCCTTGGGCGCCTTGGGGTCTGCTACATCTGGCAGGGTGCCGCTGATGAAGGTCAGCTGACTGCCGGCCGGCACCGTGACCAGTTGCGAGATGGGGAAGTTCGAGCCAGGTGGCGCGACGCGCTTGATGCCGTCGGCGTGGGCGTTGAGGGTCAGGGACATGAGCACTCCGGCAAGTAGAAGAAGACGAGGCATGGGTAGAATTCCTGCAGGGTCAGGCGGCAGCGCCGCGGGTGGTCTGGCTGGCGTGTCGGGCGATCAGGCTGACCACGCGGCGGGCGGATTCGGCGGCGCTGTTCTGCCAGATGCCCACCCCGCCATGGGCCAGGGCGTCACTGGCCAGCCAGGTGCGGCCCTGGGGCTGGTTGAGCCGGTCGTAGCCGGGCTGGGCGACTTCGTCGTGGACGATCCACGGCGCCTCGCTGAAGGGGATCTTCGACCAGTTCACCACCACCGGCCGGCCGAGTTTCTGGCTGTGACCGGGGTGCAGCGATTCCACCGCCTGGCGCGACGAGGCAATCTGCGCGGCCAATGGCTTGGCGGCGAACTGCTGGGCCACGCCACCGGTGTTGTAGGTGGCCACCAGCACGCCTTGGGCGCTGTTGAGACGATCACTGGGGTACCACAGGGTGCGCGCCTCGTGGTTGATGTAGCTGAGGCCGCCGTAGATCTGAAAATCCGTTTCCCAGAACCGCGGCGACTGCCAGGCCACCTTGTTGGCCTTGTCGCCTTCGGCGCTGGCGATGGCTTGCTTGAACGGCGCGTCGAAGTTGTTCGGCAACTTGGCCAGCAGCGGCAAGGGCAGGGTGACGATGGCGTAGTCGGCCTGTTCGACGTGCTGCTGGCCGCTCTTGCGATCACGCCACACTACCTTGGCGCCGGTGTCGCCGGTTTCGACCCCGAGCACCTCGGCGCCCAGGCGTACGCTGTCCTGGACCTGGCGGTAGAAGGCCTTGGGGATCTGGTCCATGCCGCCCACTGGCTGGAACATGGTCGAGGAAAACTCGGGGATTTCGTCGAACACCAGCGGCAGTAGCAGGTTGCTGTCCAGCAACTGATCGAGCGGCACGGGTTGGCGCTGGATCGGCGTCTGGTCGCCGGCGCCAGCGAAGCGGGTGTAGCCGGCGCGCACCGAGCCGCGGTACTGCTGTTGGCTGTCGAGGTCACCGTAGACCTTGAGGAAGTCCAGCAGCGCCTTGCGCTGGCCACTGCTGAGTTCGGCATCCAGGCTGTTGCGGCTGACGCTGCGCGCCAGCAGTTCGCTGAAATGCCCACGGGTGTCGTTGACCGCCTGGCGCAGCAGCAGCGGTGGACGGGCAAGGTCGGGTTGGGCCAGGGCGTTGCGGCTGCTGTTGACCAGCACCTGCAACTCTACGCCCAGTTCGCGGCAGTAACCCAGGATGGTCAGGTGATGGCTGGGCAGGCGCGCGGCGCCGGCGTTGAAGAACTGGCCCTGGTCGAACTCCACGCGCTGCGTGGTGCCGTCGTTGTGTTCGATACGGTCGCCCTGGCGCAGGGTCCAGACCCGGCCGCCGACCCGCTCGCGGGCCTCCAGCACGGTCACATTGAAGCCTGCCTTGCGCAGCTCGTAGGCCGACACCAGTCCGGAAATACCGGCGCCGACAATCAGCACGCGCTTGCCGTTGCCACCGTTGGCGGCCAGTTGCAGGGGTTCGAAGGTGGCGGCCAGGGCGTTCTGCCCCAGCGCGCCCAGTGCCGCCGAATAGCCGCCGATGGCGGCGAGGCGGGCGATCAGATCTCTACGGGACAATCCCATGTCGCGGTCTCCGAGAAGTTGGGTTCGGATGTGCGCAACAGGGCAGGCGGACGCAGGCGAGGCCCGACGACGGTTGGCACGAATCCATTTGCCTCCGCCAGGTCGGGGTCGGTTTACAGAACTTAATGATCTTTGCGTGGGTTGGGAAAGGCTTTTTTGTTCTAAGTTAATTATGTAATTTCATGATTATGTTTGTTTTACTAAATGCGTGATTTGTATTTTGTGATGTATTGTTCATTCATTTGGCGGCAACATGAAAAGGCCCCTTCGCGGGGCAAACCCGCTCCCACGATGCACAACGGTCGTGCTTTCGTGGAAGCGGGTTTGCCCCGCGAAGGGGCCGTTGCCGTTATGAAGATCTAAGCCGTACGCGCGCTACGCTCACCTTCCCGCAGCGCAACCAGCGCCTTGATCCGCGGAATCAACGCCTGCCCATACTCCACCGCATCGCGCAACTGATCGAACCCCCGGAACAAGAAGGTACTCACCCCCAGCTCGTAATACGCGTGCGCAGCCTCGGCCACCTGGTCCGGCGTGCCCACCAGCGAGGTGGAGTTGCCCGCACCGCCGCCGAGCGCGGCGATCTCGGTCCACAGCCGGGTGTCGTGCACCTTGCCGGCCAGCTGCACCAGCCGTTCGGAACCCACGTTGCTCTTGCCGAAGTTCTTCTCGCGGCGGTTGCCCTGGCGGATGCCGATACGCTGCTTGGCGTCGGCCAGAATGCGCTCGGCGCGGGCCCAGGCTTCGTCCTCGGTGGCGCCGAGGATCGGGCGCAGCGACAGGCTGAAGCGGATGTGCTTCTCGCGCCCGTAGCGGGCGGCGGCCTTGCGGACCTTGGCAATCCGCTCGCGCACCTGCTCCAGCGGCTCGCCCCACATCATGCACACGTCGGCGTGCTTGGCGGCGACCTCCACGGCGGCGTCGGAGGCGCCGGAGAAGTAGATCGGCAGCTTGCCCACCGGTTTGACCAGGGTCAGGTTGTCTTCCACCCGGTAATGTTCACCCTGGTGGTCGAAGGGTTCGGTGCGGGTCCAGGTGTTGCGCAGCACCTCCAGGTACTCGTCGGTGCGTGCGTAGCGGGCGTCCTTGTCGAGAAAGTCGCCATCGCGCTGCAGGTCGCCGCTGTCGCCGCCGGTGATGACGTTGATCGAGGCGCGGCCACGGCTGAGCTGGTCGAGGGTGGCGAACTGGCGGGCGGCGAAGGTCGGTGCCTGGAAGCCTGGGCGGTGGGCCACCAGCAGGCCGATGCGCTCGGTCAGCGCGGCCACGTAGCTGGCCAGGATCATCGAGTCCGGCGCGCTGGTGTTGACTGCCAGCAGCGCCTTGTCGAAACCGCCGTATTCCTGGGCCTGGGAGAACGCCTTGATGAATTCCAGGTCTACCAGCGGGCCGCGCGGGGCCTGGGATTCGCTGCCTTCCTGGGGGCCGATGAGGCCGACGAATTCGAGAGTCATGGAGCAAAATTCCTTTTCTGGGGGTATGGGCGGGCTGGGGCCGCAAAGCAGCCCTGGCGGTCTCAAGCCACTGCGCTTTGTTCGCGGCGCAAGGTATTGCGGTTGGCCGGCACATCCAGCCCGAAGTTGGCGCGCAGGGTGTCGCCTGCGTACTCGCCGCGTACCAGCCCGCGCGCCTGCAACAGCGGTACCACCAGCTCGGTGAAGTACTGCAGGCCATCGGGCAGCAGCTGGTTGATGATGAAACCGTCGGCGGCGCCGTGCTCGAACCAGTCCTGCAGGGCGTTGGCCACTTGCTCGGGGGTACCGACGAAGTCGCGGCGCGGGCGCGAGAAGCGCAGGGCCAGTTCGCGCAGGGTCAGTTGCTCGTCCTGGGCCAACTGCTTGAGCTGGTCGGCGGTGCCTTTGTGGCTGTTGTCGCCCAGGGTGCCCAGGTCGGGGAAGGGCGCGTCCAGCGCGTGCTGGCTGAAGTCGTAGTCGTTGAACGGGCGGCCCAGGGCGACGATGGCATCCTCGATGCTCACCAGCTCCACGGCCTGCTGGTAGCGGTGTTGCACTTCCTCCTCGTCACGCCCGACGATGGGGCGGATGCCCGGCAGGATAAACAGCTGCTCAGGGTCGCGGCCATGCTTGGCAGCGCGCTGCTTGAGGTCCTGGTAGTAGGCGCGGGCGTCACTGAACGACTCGGGGCTGACGAAGATCGCATCGGCGTTCTGGGCGGCGAAGTTACGTCCGTCCTCGGACACTCCGGCCTGGAAGATCAGCGGCTGGCCCTGGGGCGAGCGCTGGATGTTCAGCGGGCCTTTGACCTTGAAGAACTCGCCCTGGTGGCCGAGGGTGTGCAGTTTGTCCGGGGCGAAAAACTCGCCGGTGTGTTTGTTGCGGGTGAAGGCATCATCCTCCCACGAATCCCACAGGCCCTTGACCACCTCGACGTGCTCGCGGGCGATGCGGTAGCGCACGGCATGCGGCGGGTGCTCGGCCTTACCGAAGTTGTCGGCAGTGCCTGATAACCACGAGGTGACAACGTTCCAGCCGGCGCGCCCGCCGCTGATCTGGTCCAGCGAGGCGAACTGGCGTGCGACCTGGAACGGCTCGGTGTAGCTGACCGTGACCGTGGCCACCAGACCGATGTGCGAGGTGACTGCGGCCAGGGCCGAAAGAATGGTCAACGGCTCGAAGCGGTTGAGGTAGTGGGGGCTGGAGCGGGCGTGGATGTGCAGGCTGTCGGCGATGAAGGCGAAGTCGAATTTGGCGGCCTCGGCCAGCTGCGCCTGCTGCTTGTAGAAGCCGAAGTTGACACTGGCATCGGCCAGCGCCTCGGGGTGTCGCCATTCGCCCCAGCCGTGGCCGACACCGTGGATCATCGCGCCGAGTTTGATTTGTCGCTTGCTCATAGGGAGTCCTTCTGCAATCAGGTGATGGAGGCCTCCGCCGGGTGTGGGGTCGGACTGGTAAAGGGGACGTTAGCGTGGAGGGGAGGGGGTTGTGAAAGGCTTTGTGGTTCTAAGCTAATTATGCATAAGTATTATTTGAGTAATTAAACAATATGCATTGTTTTTTGTTTCCGCCTGATCCTGTCGCAGGCTTCGCCAGCTCCCATAGTGTCCGGTGTGAACCTTGTGGGAGCTTGCGACAGGGCCGTCAGGGCAAATCAGGGGATCCGCCTTTACACCGCCACCGGCAACACACTGCGCGAATGCCCCGGGATCGCCGCAATCAACTCCCGGGTATAGGCACTGGCCGACCGGCTGAACACCTCCAGCGCCGGCCCTTGCTCCACCACCTGCCCGCGCCGCAGCACCAGCACCTGATCGGCCATGCTGGCCACCACCGCCAGATCATGGGACACCAGCACATAGGCGATCCCCAGCTCGCGCTGCAACTCATCGAGCAGCGCGAGGATCTGCGCCTGCACCGACACATCCAGCGCGCTCACCGGCTCGTCCAGCAGCAACACGTGCGGCTCCAGCGCCAGGGCCCGGGCGATCGCCACCCGTTGGCGTTGGCCACCGGACAACTCCCGCGGCAGGCGGTCGAGAAAGTGCACTGGCAACTGCACCCGGGCGATCAATTCACGCGCCTTGCGCTCCAGGGCCTGGCCCTTGAGCACACCAAACGCCACCAGCGGCTCGACGATGCTGTCGAACACCGTGAAGCGCGGATCGAGCGCGGCGAAGGGGTTTTGCTGCACCAGCTGGATACGCCGGCGCAGTGGCCTGAACTGGCGCCAGCTGTAGTGGGTAACGTCCTGGCCTGCAAACTCAACACGGCCCTGGCTGGGCGTCTCCAGCCCCAGGGCGATGCGCAGCGCGGTGCTCTTGCCCGAGCCCGATTCACCGACGATGGCCAGGGTTTGGCCTGCTTTGACCTCCAGGCTCAGGTCGTGCAGGGCAGTGAAGTTGGCGTCCTTGCCCGGCAGCGCAAAGCGCTTGCCGACATTGCTCAGACGCAGCAGCGGCGTTTCTCCCAGGGCCGTGTTCGGCCGCTGGCGCGGCACGAAGGCGGGCGCAGCGGCGAGCAGGTCGCGGGTGTAGGGCTGTGGCGTGCCCCACAGCACCTGACGCGGCGAGGCGTGCTCCACCAACTCGCCGTGCTTCATCACCAGCAGGCGGTCGGCGCGGTCGCAGGCCATACCCAGGTCGTGGGTGATGATCAGCAGCGAGATGCCGCGCTCGGCCACTAGCCGTTGCAGGTGGTCGAGAATGCGCCGTTGCACGGTCACATCCAGCGCGCTGGTGGGCTCGTCTGCGATGATCAGGCGCGGATCGCCGGCCAGGGCGATGGCGATCAGCACCCGCTGGCGCATGCCGCCGGACAGCTCGTGGGGGTATTGGCGGGCGCGCAGGGCCGGGTCGTCCAGGCCCACTTGGATCAGCAGCTCCAGCACATCGGTGTCCAGCCCCGGATAACGCCGGCCGCGGGCCAGCAGCAGGGCTTCGGCGATCTGCCGGCCAATGCGCAGGGTGGGGTTGAGGCTGACCATCGGGTCCTGTGGTACCAGGCCGACGGTACGCCCGCGCAACTGGCGGCGGGCCGGCTCGCTGGCCGTGGCCACATCGACCCCGGCGACCAGCAACTGGCCCTGGTCGATCCGTGCGTTGCCCGGCAGCAGGCCCAGCAGGGCGTTGGCCAGGGTCGACTTGCCCGAGCCAGACTCGCCGACGATGGCCAGGGTTTCGCCCTGGTTCAGGCTGAACGACAGTTGGCGTACGGCTTCGGTACGCTGCCCGGCGAAGTGGTAGCTGACACTGAGGTCGCGGACCTCGATCAACGCAGGCTGGCTCATCGGGCATGCTCCTCGACGCTGCGCGCCAGGTGGTTGAGGCTGAACACCACGGCTACCACGAATAATCCCGGCAACAGGGACACCCACGGGGCGGTGATGAGGAAGTGGCGGCCATTGGCGATCAGTGTGCCCCATTCGGCCGCCGGTGGCGCAGCGCCAAAGCCGAGAAAGCTCAGGCCCGCGGTGGCGAGGATGGCCGCGCCGAAGTCCAGGGTGGCGAGCACCGCCACTGGCCCCCAGGCATTGGGCAGCACATGGCGCAGGAGCGTGCGCGCCCAGCTGGCGCCGCCCAAACGCGCGGCCTCGACATAGGGCAGGGTCTTGATGCGCAGCACCTCGGCGCGGGTGGTGCGGGCAAAGCCGGGGATGATGCCGACGCCCACGGCAATCGCTACCGGCACCGTGCCAAAGCCGATGGCGGTGACGATCGCCAGGGCCAGCAACAGACCGGGCAGGGCCAGCAGCACGTCGATCAGGCGCATCAACGCGGCGTCCACGCGCCCGCCGGCAAAGCCGGCCAGCACGCCCAGGCCCAGGCCGCCGGCCAGGGCGATGGCCACCGCCAGCAGCGCGGCCTGCACGCTCAAGCGCGCGCCGTAGACCACCCGGGTGTACAGGTCGCGGCCCAGCTCGTCGGTGCCGAACCAGTGCACAAGGTTCGGCGCGCTGAGTTTGTCGGCGGGGGAGGTGGCGTAGGGGGCGAAGCTGGTCAGCAGTTGTGGAGCCAGCGCGCTCAGCAGAGCGAACAGCACTACCAGCAAGGCCAGGCTGAAACCGGGGCGGCGCAGCAGCGGGGCCACGGCCTCGTGCAGGCGTTGCCAGCGCGTGCGGCGTTGCCATTGCTGTGCAGCCGTTGAGGGGACTGGATGATAGAGGCGAGTATCGGAAGTCATATCAGCTCACCTTGGCGGTATGGGTGATGCGTGGGTCGAGGTACGGGTACAGCAGATCGACAATCAGGTTCACCACCACGAAGGCCGCCGCCGACACCGCGACGATGGCCAGCACCACCGGAATGTCCTGGCGTAGCACGGCTTCCTGGGCCAGGCGGCCGACGCCGTTGCGCGAGAAGATGGTCTCCACCAGCACCGCACCGGACACCGTGTTGCCCACCTGCAGGCCAACCAGCGTGAGCAGAGGCAGCGCCGCGTTGCGCAAACCATGCCGGGCCTGCACCTGCGCCCGGCTCAGGCCCTTGGCGAAGGCGGTGGCGATGTACGGCTCCTGCCACACGCCTTGGAAGCCTCGTTGCAGCACCTGGGCGTACACCGCAGCGCTGGGAATGGCCAGTGTCACGGCTGGCAGCACCAGGCTGGCAAAGCCCTGGCTGCCGGTGGCCGGGAACCAGCCCAGACCAAAGGCGAACACCTGGATCAGCAGCAGCCCCATCCAGAACACCGGCACCGAAAAGCCCAGCGACGGCAGGCGGGTCAGCGCGGTCTTGAGCGGGCGCCATTGCAGGTAGGCGGTCAGGTAGGCAAGGCCCACGCCACCCAGCAACGACAGCACGATCGCCAGGCCGGCCAGCGACAGGGTCTGCGGCAGGCGCTCGGCCAGCAGCGCGGTGACCGGCCGGCCCAGCGAAAGTGACTGGCCCAGGTCGCCGTGCACGGCGCGCCAGAGCAGGTCGAAATACTGCTCGAACAGACCCTTGTCCAACCCGTAGTAGGCGCGGGCCTTGGCCAGGTCTTCGGGCGACAGGCCGTCGGCTTCCATGCCGGAGGCGCTGAGCATGATTGCCAGGGTGTCGCCCGGCAGCAGGTAGAGGATGAAATAGCTGATGGTGTAGGCACCCCACAGCACCAGCAGCGCCTGGCCGATGCGGCCGATCAGGTAGCGCTTCATGGCTGGCCGACCTGGATGTCACTGAGGAAGGCGAAGCCTTCGGCGGTCCAGCGGAAGTCCTTGACCCGTGGCGCGGTGGCCGCCTGCCAGACCCGTTCGTACAGCGGGAAGGCTGCCGCCTCGTCCACCAGCAGGTCCTGCAACTGGCCGTAGGCGGCGGCACGCTGCGGGTCGGCGGTGGCGGTGATGCCGCTGTCGAACAGCGCCTGGACCTTGGGCAGGGTGTGCGGCTCGTAGCTGTTGGTGGCCAGCGTTGCGCTGTTGGCGGCGCGCGGGTCGAGGATGGTCTGCAGGATGATCGGGTCGGCGCGGGTCATGTAGGTGGACGTCAGGTCGTAGTTGCCGGAAGTGTTGCCGGCCACCCACTCGGCGCGGGTCAGCACATTGAGCTTGAGGTCGATGCCTACTTTGCGCAGTTGGTCCTGCACCAGCACATCGCCTGCGCTTTCGGCGGGGGTGAGGTTGTAGCGCAGGGTCAGGCGCTGGCCGTTCTTCTGCCGGTAGCCGTCCTCGCCCTTGTGCCAGCCGGCGGCTTCGAGCAGTTGCTCGGCGCCCTTGGGGTCGTAGGCCAGCTTGTCGGCCTGGGCCTTGAAGTACGGCGTGGTCACGTCGTACACCCCGCTGACCACCGGGAACTCGGCGTTGTACACGGTGTGCGCGTAGCTGGTGCGGTCGATGGCTTTCTGCAGGGCAAGACGCACCTGGCGGTCGCCCAGCAGGCGGTTGTTGCGGGTATTGGGGTAGAGGTTGAGCGCAGGCCCCGGCAGCGACCGGCTCTGGATGGTCGCGCCCTTGGACTGGAACAGCTTGAGGTCGACCTCCGAGAACGGGTTGCGCGGCCACAGGATGTCGGCTTTGCCTTGCAGGAACAGGCCGTTGCGCACGCTTTCTTCGGGAATGTAGCTGACCTCGACGGTGTCCAGGTGGGCAGCGCCCTGGTTGCGCACGTTGGCCGAAGCCCAGGCGTAGTCCGCGCGTTTGACCAGCTTGGCGCCGACTTCCGGCGTGTAGTGTTCGAGCACGAACGGGCCGGTGCCGATGATCTTGCCCAGCGAGCGCTCCTGGGCGGTCAGCTTGTACGAGGCCGGGGCGAGGATCGCCAGGTTGGTGGTCGAGGTGGCTTGCAGGAAGCCTGCATTGGGCTTGGACAGCACCAGGCGCACGGTGAAGTCGTCAATCACTTCGGCGTGATCGTAACCGGCCAGGTAGGTGGCGCCGAAGGTGGCGGGGAGTTGCGTGGCGAAGGCCTTGTTGCTGTCGAAGGCTGTCTTCACGGCGTGTGCGTCGAAGCGCTCGCCGTTGCTGAACGTGACGTCCTGGCGCAGGTGGAAGGTGTAGCTCAGTGCATCGCTGCCGATCTCCCAGCTTTTGGCCAGCCACGGGATGATGCGTCCGGTGTCCGGGTCCTGGTCGGTGAGCGACTCGGCGACGTTGCGCAGCAGCACGCGGTGTTCCAGCCAGTAGACCTGGAACGGGTCGACGCTGACCAGGGTGGTGTTGTCGCCCCAGAAGGCGATGTTGAGGGTCTTGCTGGCGGCGGTGTTGTCGGCGGGGGAGCAGCCGGACAAGACCAGGGCCAGGGAACTGATGGCGAAAAGGCGGTGCAGTGAGGGCATGGGGTGATCCTTGATCAAGATGGAGTTCGCCAGTACCGGCCCTTTCGCGGGCTTGCCCGCGAAAGGGCCGGTACTGGCAGCAGATGCCTTCAGTCAGTCCTGATAGTCCCGCCCCTCCCGATCCAGCTGGCGAATCAGCGCATCCCAATGCCGCTGGATCCCCTCACCCTGGCCGTCGGAAAACCGCTTGGACTGCTCATGCACCTTGGCAATCGCCGCCGGCGCCGCATGCAGCAGCTGATCATTGCCCCCAGCCTGGGCCGCCACCTGGATATTGCACGCCCGCTCCAGCCCGTGCAGCTCGCGGAAGGCATGCTCCACGCTGACACCGCCCGTGAGCAGCCCGTGGTTGCGCAGAATCAGGATGTTGCTCGCGCCCAGGTTGGCCACCAACCGCTCTTGCTCGTCCAGGTCCAGCGCCACGCCTTCGTAGTCGTGGTACACCACGCGGCTGTAGTAGGCCAGGGCGTGCTGGGAGATCGGCAGCAGGCCATCGCGCTGGGCCGACACCGCCGCGCCGTCGCGGGTGTGGGTGTGCAGTACCGCCTTGAGGTCGGGGCGGGCACGGTGGATGGCGCTGTGGATCACGTAGCCGGCCTGGTTGATGCCCAGCCCCAGCGGGTCGTCGATGATCGTGCCGTCGACATCCACCTTGACCAGGTTGGAGGCGGTGATTTCATCGAACAGCAAGCCGAAGGCGTTGATCAGAAAATGCTCCTCCGGCCCCGGTACGCGGGCCGAGAAGTGCGTGTAGATATGGTCAGTCCAGCGAAACAGCGCGGCCAGGCGGTAGGCGGCGGCCAGCTTGACGCGTACTTCCCATTCCTCGGCGCTGACCCGTTGGCGAACGCTCTGGGCGGTATTGCTGGTGACGGCAGACAGTGAAGTCATGGTGTGTTCTCCGGTGGTCAGTAGCCGCGCGCGGTATCGACCAGGTTGGCCAGGGGCGCCTGCTCGCGGTAGCGGTGGAAGTTGGCGATGAAGGCGTCGAGGAAGGCCGGGTAACCGTCCTCGGAAATAGCCGAGGTGTGGGGTGACAGGAACACCCGTGGGTGGTGGTACAGCGCATGGCCCGCCGGCAGCGGCTCGGGCTCGGTGACATCGAGACTGGCGCGGGCGATCAGGCCGCTGTCCAGCGCGTCGAGCAGCGCCTCCTGATCGAGCAAGCCGCCCCGGGCGATGTTGATCAGGTGCAACCCGGGGCGGGCATGGGCCAGCACCTGGCGGTCGATCAGCCCGCGGGTGGCGGGGGTCAGCGGGGCGGCCAGCACCAGGTGGTCGCTGCCAGCGAACAGCTCACGCAGATCGGCGGCACGCTCCACGCCGGGAATCTCGGCGATGGGTTGGCCGGGGCGGCTCAGGGCCAGCACTCGCAGGCCGAGGGCCTGCGCCTTGCGCGCCAGGCTCTGGCCGATGCTGCCAAAGCCGAGAATGCCCAGGGTGCGGCCACGTACCGGGGCCAGTGGGGTCAGGCGCCAGTCGGCGTCCTTGACCCACAGCTCCGGCAGTTGCTTGGCGGCGGCGAACACCAGGGCCAGGGCGAACTCGGCCACGTGCTCGGCGTTGGCGCCCTTGCCGCTGGTGACCGGCGGGCCCTGGAACACCCAGTCGGGGTAGAAGTCGATGCCTGAGGACACCAGTTGTACCCACTTCAGGTTCCACGGCCAGCCCGGCGGCGGGGTGTCGACCCGCTGTCCGCGGATGTTCACCGGGCGCAGAATGAAAACATCGGCGGGTACATCGACGTGTAACTGGCCGAAGGGGATATCGATTACCTCATGGTCCACCAGTCGCTCGCGCAAGACTTGGTTGGCCTGGGTGTCCAACTGGCTGGCGATGATCGAACGGCTCATGCTGCGACCTCCGTCAGCGCGTTGCGGCCGACCTGGCCGAACACCACATCGTCCTGGGGCGTGTGAATGCGGCTGCACAGCACGTCGCGGTAATGCCGCTCCAGTGGGTTGCGCCGCGACAGCCCTGGGTTGCCGGCGGCCTCGATGGCCAGCTCGACGGCCTGGATGGCGTTGGCGCTGACCAGGTGCTTGATCTGCCCGGCATGACTTGGGGCGATGTGCCCGGCAGCGGCCGAATCGAGCAGGCTCTGATTGGCGAACAGCAGGGTGTCGATACGCCCGAGCACGTCCTGGAAGCGCGGTAGGCTGGCCAGTGGCGCGCCGAGGTTGGACGGCGTGCGCTCGTTGAGAAAGCGCGCCAGCCAGTCCCGCGCGGCGCGGGCCACGCCGTCGTACACCGCCGGCAGCAGCACGGCCATCCACAGCAGCCCCTCGCCATCAAGTTCGGCGCGCGGTGCGCTGGCGGGACTGACACTGACGGCGTGGTCGAGGGGGATCAGGACGTCGTCGAAACGCACTTCGTGGCTGCACGTGGCGCGCATGCCCAGGTGGTCCCAGTCGTCGATGATGCGGATGCCGGGGGTATCGCGGTGGACCAGAAAACCACCGACCAGCGGGTCGCTGTCATCGCTGCGGCCCCACACCAGGTACCAGCTCAGGCCATGGCTGCCGGTGGAGTAGATCTTGCGCCCGCTCAGGCGCCAGCCTTCGGCGGTGCGCCTTGCCACGGTGGCCGGCAGCCCGCCACGGGCCGGGGTACCCAGCTCGGGCTCGACACGCAGGGCATTGATCAGGGCTCCGTGGCGCACGGCGTCGTCGGCCACGCGCTGGCGCAGGTGGGCGGGCCAGCGGGTGTCGTCTTGCAGGCGAAAGTGTTGCAGGTACTGCATCACCAGGATCAGCGCGGTGGCCGGGTCACCCTTGCCGACCGCGCCGATCACCCGGCGCGCGGTGGCCAGGTCCGCGCCGCCGCCGCCGAGGGCGCGGGGCACGGTGAGGCCCAGCAGGCCGTGGCGCTGGAGCAGGTCGAAGTTGTCTTTGGGAAACTGCGCGCTGCGATCGTAGCGCTCGGCGTTGGCCGCTAGGGCCTCGGTGAGTTCGGCCAGGGCGCTGTCGGAAGGGTGACTCATGGGGGTTCATCCCTGAATGACGGTGTGTGACTAAGACCGTATTCGTATGAATGAGCTCTGTAAAAGTCTTTTTTGTTCTATGCTAATTATCAGTTTATGGAATTTATATTTTTACTAATTATGCGTAATTTGCATTTAGAGGGGCGTGGCGGGCTTCCCCGCGATGGCGATGTCAGCGTTGTACCGCTATCGCGGGGCAAGGCGTCACGCTTTCACCCTAACAACCGATGTCCCGCCACCTCACCAAACAGCTCCACCGGCTCCTGCAAGTTCCCCAGATAGCGCGGATGGAACAGCCACAGATCCACCTGCGGCTTGAAGTCGCTCACATTCAGGACCTCCAGGGCATCGCGGTGCCGGCTGGCCATCAGCAAGGGCTCGGGCACCAACCCCAGGCCTTGTCCGTTGGCCACCAGCCCCAGTTGCAGCTCGGTGCCGAAGGTCTCCAGGTTGATCGACAGGCTCAGTCCCTGTTCGCTCAGCGCTCGCTGCAAGCCTGCGCGGAAACCGCAGCCATCGGGGTTGAGCACCCAGCCACGGGTGTAGCAGTCGCGCAACTTGTAGTTGCGTTTGCCGGCGCTGCCCTTGGCAGCCACCACCTTGAGCGGCATGCGCGCGATAGACTGGCTGGCGATGCCCTCGGGGAAGATCTTGCCCGGCGGGAACAGCGCGGCAGCGGCGTCCAGCTCGCCGTTTTCCATGCGCGCGATCAGGCTGCTGCCCCAGCCGCTGCTGACCTGGGTGCGCAGTTGCGGGTAGGCCTCGCGGATCTGCGCCAGAGCGTCGAGCAGCACCACATCGCCCAGGGTTTGCGGCACGCCCAGGCGCAGGGTGCCGGAGGGGGCGCCGTCGTTGGCCACCAACTCGCGCAGTGAATCGATCTCGCGCAGGATCGCCTTGCACTGCTCGTACACCCGCAGGCCCATGGGGGTTGGCTTGAGCGGCTTGGTGTTGCGGTCGAGCAGGGTCGCGCCGAGGTCTTCCTCGAAGTTCTGCACCCGGCGGGTGATGGCCGGTTGGGTGAGTTGCAGGGCCTCGGCGGCGAGGTTGGTCGATTGGCAACGAATGACCGCCACGAAGGCGTCCATGTCATCGATTTTCATGTTCGGTGCTCACGCAAGAGAACGGAAAAAATAAGGTATTAGCATAATCCTGGTTCTATGTAATGCCATATATTCTTGCAGGAGAGCACCCAGCCCCGCTGGGCTGAGCTATCGCGCAGAGAACTGATTTCGCCATCGCGCCGCGTACCCTTGGGGAGCGGTTTTAGCCGCGAAGCAGACAACGCGGTGTATGGCACCGGCTACGCCGGTGTTCGCGGCTAAAGCCGCTTCTGCAGGTTTTCTGTAAATTTGCATATTAGGTTATTCCTAAAATCACTTTTTGTAATTAAGCACTTCTCGCTACAGTCGCAGCTCCCGGGCCGCAAGACGCCGCCCGCCACGACACCGAGGAGCGCCATGTCCATTCGTTCGAAGTTGCTGACCCTTGCCGCCGCTGCGCTGCTGGCCAGCCAGGCTGCCGCCAGCGAGCGCCTGACCCTGCGTATCGGCGACCAGAAAGGCAATATGCGCGCCCAACTGGAGGCCGCCGACGCCCTGCGCGATTTGCCCTATGACATTCACTGGGCTGAGTTTCCCGCCGCCGCACCGCTGGCCGAGGCGCTCAATGCCGGCGCCATCGACGCCGGCATCATCGGCGATGCGCCGCTGTTGTTCGTGCTGGCCTCGGGGGCGCCGGTCAAGGCCATCGCGGTGGACAAATCCGACCCCTATGGCACCGCGCTGCTGGTGCGCCCGGACGCTCAACTGCACAGCGCCGCCGACCTCAAGGGCAAGCGCATCGCCACCGGTCGCGGTTCGATCGGGCATCACCTGGCGCTCAAGGCGCTGGATCAGGTCGGCTTGAGCGAAAAGGACGTGGAGTTTCGCTTTCTTGGCCCGGTGGACGCCAAGATCGCCCTGGCCAACGGTTCGGTGGACGCCTGGTCGACCTGGGAGCCCTACACCGCGCTGGCCGAACTGAGCGGGCAGGGCAGGGTACTGGTGAACGGCCGCGGCCTATCCAGCGGCAACAGCTTCCTCGCCGCCACCGACAAGGCCCTGGACGAACCTGCCCGACGCGCTGCGCTGCAGGACTACCTCAACCGTCTGGCCGGCGCCCAGGTGTGGGCCAACCAGCACCTGGACACCTACGCCAAGAACCTGGCCGCGATCATCGGCTTCCCCGAGGACGCCGCGCGCCTGCAATTCGAGCGACGCCAGTTGCGCTGGCAGGTGATTGACCCACGCACCGTGGCCGAACAACAGGAAACCGCCGACTTCTACCAGGCCCACGGCCTGATGAACCAACGCCTTGATGTGGCGCCGACCTTCGCCACCGGCTTTACCGTGCCGACCAACGCCAAGCTGGCCGCACAACCCTGACCCGGAGACCCGCCCCATGACCTTCAAACCCCTGCGCCGTGTGGCCCTGGTGCTGCTGGCCAGCGCCTTGCTGCCGAGCTTTGCCAGTGCCGAGCAGACCCTGCGCATCGGCTACCAGAAATCCTCGACCCTGCTGACCCTGCTCAAGGCCCGCGGCACCCTCGAACAACGCCTGCAAGCCGAGGGCATCCGCATTAGCTGGCACGAATTCCCCAGCGGCCTGCCGCTGCTGGAGGCACTGAACCTGGGTAATGTCGACCTGTCGGCGGACGTCGCAGATACCGTGCCGGTGTTCACCCAGGCCGCCGGCGCCAAGCTTACCTACTTTGCCCGGGAAACCCCTTCACCCACGGCCCAGGCGATCCTGGTGCCGGCAGACTCACCGCTCAAGACCCTGGCCGGCCTCAAGGGCAAGCGCGTTGCGGTGACCAAGGCCGCAGGCAGCCACTACCTGCTGATCCAGGCCCTGGCCAAGGCCGGGCTGACCTTCAAGGACATCACCCCGGCCTACCTGATTCCCGCCGACGGCCGAGCCGCCTTCGAGAACCACAAGGTCGATGCCTGGGTGACCTGGGACCCGTACGTGGCCAGTGCCCAGCGCCAGCAGAACGCGCGTATCCTGGCCGATGGCAGCGAGCTGGCCAGCTACCAGCGGTACTACCTGGCCGGGAGCGACTATGCCAAGACCCATCCCGAGGTGCTGCAGCAGGTGTACCTGGCTCTGCGCGAGGCAGGTGCCTGGACCAAGGCCAATCCGGCGGAGGCTGCGCGTATTCTCGGCCCATTGTGGGGCAACCTGGACAGCGCCACGGTGCAGCAGGCCAACGCGCGGCGCAGTTATGACGTGCAGCCGGTAAAGCTGGACAACCTGGCTGAGCAGCAGCGTATCGCCGATGCGTTCTATCGCGAGGGGCTGCTGCCAAAGGCGGTGGATGCCAGCTCGGTGAGCCTTTATGAGCCGGCACAGGACTAGCCATTGTTCTTAGGTCAAGCGTCACCGAACTGAAGACTGTGCGTGGAATTGTTGGGCAGCCTGCGCCTGTGGTCAGAAGTCGTAGGCGATTTTGCTGTACCAGAATCCGCCGCCAGGATGGAAAGGGGGGGATCCGTAGTTGTACTTGTAGGCAGCCTGGGTAATGCCGTTGTTGTCGGGGCGCACGTTGAACAGGTTGGTGCCGCCGATGCTGAGCGTCAGGCTGTCGAAAAACACGTAGGACAGGTCGAGGTCGGTGATCCACTTGGCGCCAAATGAACGGTCATTGGCCGCATTCTGTTGCCAGGTCTCGACCTTGCCGTAGCGGGTGGTTTGCAGGTTGGCGGCGAAGTTTCCAAGTGTCCAGTTCGCGCCCAGTATCCATTTGCTGCGCGGGGTGGCCGCCACCAGCAAACCCTCTGCGGCGTGACCAACGACACTGATGCCCGCATTCTGCAGTGCGGCCGGCGTACCGCGGCTGCCTTCGACGGTCGTCTTGTTGTAGTTGAAGGCCGCGCTCCAGCGCACATCGCCCCAGGCGCCGAACTGGCTGCTGTGATCGGCTACCAGGTCGATGCCACGCGTACGGGTATCGAAGGCGTTGGTGTAGTAACTGACCCAGGTATTGCGTGCCACGCCGACGGATTCGAGGATGTCGCCGATCGCGCCGTTGCCGTTGCTGCGGTCATACAGGTTTTCACTGAGCAGGATGCGGTCGTCGATGTCGATCACATAGGCGTCGGCGGTGAAGCTGGTACGCGCAGCTGGCTGCCAGGTGATACCAAGCCCTGCGTTACGCGATTTCTCTGGTTTCAGATCCGCTGCGCCCAAGGCTTGAGCTACCTGGCTGTCCGGCGTTGCGGTGTAACGCAGGGCGGGTACTGCGTTGCCATTGGCATCAGCCGCCGTACGGTTGTCCGTTACGGTGTAGCCGAGCTGGGTCAGAGAGGGCGCTCGGAAGCCGGAACCCAGGGTACCGCGGACGGCAACCTGGTCAGTAAGCGCGTAGCGGGAGTTCAGCTTGAAGCTGTAGGTGTTTTCCTTGATGTCATCATAATGTTCGGCGCGCCCGGCGAGGCCGATGTACCAACGTTGGGTGAGATCGAAGCCAAGATCCAGGTAGGCTGCAAAGTTGTTGCGTTTCAGATCGGCCTCGTCTTGCGGGCGGATGGCCAGCACGCCTTGGGCGCCCGTTGAAGGTTGGGAACCATTGGCGACATACAGCTGACTGCCCACCGGGAAGGTGTAGGGGCCGACGCTGTAGGCGCGTGGGTCATTCCCGGCAAATGTCCTGAAGCGCTCCCAGCGGTGCTCCAGTCCAACGGACACTTGGGTGGGGACGGACACACCGAAAAGCCCATCGAAGTGGCGCGTGATATCCAGGTTGTTGACCCACTGTTCGAACTGCAAGGTCGCCAGGTCATCCCACTTGGTCGGGGACTGGGGGCCATAGGTCGGGTTGGCAGTCAGGTCGCTGGCATGCTCGATCTTGTTCCGGCCATAGCTGGTGGACAGGTCCCAGTCCCACTCGGCCGCGTTGCCTTTACCCCCGAACAGGATCTGATAGTCGGTGTCCTTGAGGTTGTTCAAGGGGTAGTAGCCATCCGGAAACAGCTCCGGGATCGATGCCCCGCCGTTGGCCGCGCGCAACTGGTTGTTCGCTTCGGTCTTGCGCTCGCCATAGGTGGCATAGGAGTAGAGCTTGAGGTCGTCGGCCAATGGCAGCTCGGCATTGTAGGCCAGATTGAATGCTTTCAGATCCGGGTCGCCGTTCTTGGTGCTCACATGATCCCAGGCGGCTTGGCGATCATCCTCGAAAAACGCACGGACGCTGTCCGGTGACTTCCCAACCCACGTAGCGGTACCGCGTTTGCGGGCATCTGCAGACAGGTGCAGGAAGCCCCCGTCACCCAGCTCGAAACCATGATCGGCAGCGCTCTTGATGGTTTCACCCTGGCCCGAGAACAATTGACCGTAGCTGGCCTCGGCATGACCACCAGAAGCACTGCTCTTGAGGATGATATTGATGACCCCGGCTACTGCGTCCGAGCCGTATTGGGCTGCAGCGCTGTCCTTGAGCACCTCGATATGGTCGACGGCACTGATCGGGATCATGTCGATGTCGACAGCGTTGGCGCCACTGGTATCGATGCTGCCATTGGCGGGGGCAGCGCCGTTATGCCGACGTTTGCCGTTGACCAGTACCAGCGTGTAGGCCGGCCCAAGGCCGCGATTGCTGAGCGGGCGTACTTGCGAGTTGACCCCGGCGATGTTGGTGCCGAAGTTGAACGATGGCAGCAATTTCGATATGGCTTCCGACAGTTCCGCCCGACCGGTCTTGAGCAGTTGCTCGCTGTTGATGATGTCGATGGGCGCTGGGCTGTCGGCGACCGTACGTTGTTGCCCACGCAGGCCAGTGGAAATTACCGAGACGGTGTCGAGCCGAGTCTCCTCCTGCTCGGCTGCCTGCACTGAGAGTTGCGGCAGCGCCAGGCATGCGACGAGTGCTGTCAGCCCTGATCGCAGTGGAAAGGGCGGGCGTTGGTTCATGTTGAGCTTTCCTTGTGTTGGCAAGCGGCAATCAGGGGCCGCGTTTTGTTAAGCCAGCACTGGCCCTTGGTGCGGGTACAGGATGCTTAGTCCCGATACAGTGGGACGTGTTGTATGGTGGGTGGGTTGGCCTGAGCGTGGGGGTGTTGGCATGCAGCGTTGGTCCCTCATCACGGGTGTAGGGGGGCAGATCGCTGCGCCGCTCGCTTTAGCGCCCCAGCGTGATGAGGTGGCCGTGTAAGACCGTATTCTTATATTTTTCCTCTGTAAAAGGCTTTTTCGTTATAAGCTAATTATTACTACTACTGATTTATCGTTGTTTGAAATATGCAAAATTAGAATTTTAAACTTCTGGATGGCTAGCCTTCCTTGACCCGCACGATTCAGGGCTGCATCGATATGAATGTAACCCGGCTACGTTGACGGCGCATGGATGGGGACAGACAACAACAAATGGAAAGGTGCGTTATGAGTGGTGTTCTGATTGATGCAAGCCAGGCGACGTTGCTGGTTGTCGATGTGCAGGAAAAGCTGATAGGTGCCATGCATGAGGCCGAGCGCCTCACCGCACGGGTCGAGTGGCTGGTGGCTGCCTGCGCGCGGCTGGCCTTGCCGGTGGTGTTTTCCGAGCAGTATCCCAAGGGCCTCGGCCCGACCCTGGCACGGCTGAGGGAAGCCTGCGCTTCGGCGCCGGTGGTGGAGAAGCTGCATTTTTCGTGCGTACCCGCCGAATGCCTGCCGCAGGCGATGATGCAGCGTGAGCAGGTCATTCTCTGTGGCATCGAATGCCATGTGTGCGTGCTGCAGACCGCACTCGACCTGCTGGCCAGCGGCAAGCAGGTGTTCGTGGTCGCCGACGCCACGTCGAGCCGCACAGCGGAAAACCACCTCGCGGCGCTCCAGCGCATGGCGGCGGCTGGCGTTCAGGTCGTCACCCGCGAAATGGTCGTGTTCGAACTACTGCGCAGTGCAAGCCACGAACAGTTCCGTGAAATCAGCAAAGCCTTCCTGGCGGGCGAGCAGCCTTAGCTGACCCATGCAGGGTAGCCTGGGTAGTTGTGCTGGCGGCAATCAGAAGCCTTCCAGCACAATCTTGCCGCGCGCTTTTCCACTTTCGATCATGGCGTGGGCGCGCTTGAGGTGCTCGGCGTTGATCGTACCGTAGTGCTCGCCGAGGGTGGTTTTGAGCACACCACTGTCGACCAGTTGCGCAACGCGATCGAGCAGTTGGTGCTGCTTGATCATGTCTTCGGTCTTGTACAAAGAACGCGTGAACATGAGTTCCCAGTGCAGCGACAGTGACTTGCGCTTGAGCGGCATGACATCCAGCTGCGCCGGGTCGTCGATCAACGCAAGCTTGCCTTGTGGGCGAAGCACTTCTACCAGTTGCGGCAGGTAGGTGTCGGTGTGGGTAAGGCTGATCACGTAATCGACCGGGCCCAGCTTGAGCGCCTCCAGCTGAAGCGGGAGCGACTCGGTGTGATCGATCACATGATGGGCGCCCAGTGCCTTTACCCACGCCTGGGTTTCGGGCCTTGACGCTGTGCCGATGACGGTCAGCCGAGTGAGTTTGCTGGCAAGCTGGACCAGGATGGAGCCAACCCCGCCACCGGCACCGACCACCAGAAGGCGCTGGCCTTCGCCACCGTTTTCTTCAACGCCCAGGCGGTCGAACAGCAGCTCCCAGGCGGTAATGGAAGTGAGGGGCAGGGCGGCGGCACTGGCATTGTCCAGGCTGCGAGGCTTGTGCCCGACGATGCGTTCATCCACCACATGCAGCTCGCTGTAGCTACCCGGGCGGTCAATGGCGCCGGCGTAGAAAACTTCATCGCCCGGACGGAACAATGTGACCTCAGGCCCGACCTCGCGGACAACGCCGACAGCGTCCCAGCCCAGCACCTGCGGCTGGTCACCGCCGCGGCTTGCACGGATTTTAGTATCAACCGGGTTGACGGCAATGGCCCTGACTTCGACAAGCAGGTCCCGGGCACCGGGTTTGGGGGTGGGCAGTTCCGCGTCGTACAGCGATTGTGGGGCGTGGATCGGCAAACCGGGTTGGGTGTAAACGACGGCCTTCATTGGCGCTACCTCCAGGGTGGTCGAAAAGTGCATTCAGGCTATTCGATTCGATTTGCTCAAAAAACAGCCTGAATGCAGTAAGACTTTCTCGTTTTCAATGAAAATGAACGGTGCGGCTTGGTTTCATCTTGATCACTAGGCCCTGTAGCGGGGCGCGAGCTGGTTGCTGGACAGTTGGCCGAACAAGGCCTGGCGGCTGGCTTCGTAATGCTCGAACGCTTGCAGGTCGTGTACCGAAGGCAGGGAGATCAGCACACCCTTGTCGAAGTCCTGCAGGGCGCCGTCCACCAGGTCCTCGGCCGACATCACGATGGCAGGGTCGAGGTTTTCGAGCGGCAACCCACCTGTCTGCCAGAGGTCAGTCGCCGTGGCCCCGGGCAGGACAGCCTGGACCTGGACGCCTTTGCCGGCCAGTTCCTTGTCAAGCGCCTGGGTGAACGCGGTGACATAGGCCTTGCTGCCGCCGTAGACGCCGTTAAGCAGTTCCGGTGCCAGGCTGACGATGGACGAAATGTTGATGACCGCGCCTTGTTTGCGCGCCACGAAGCCAGGCACAGCCGCGTAGGTGAGGCGGGTGAGGGCGGTCACGTTGAGGCTGATCATTTCGGCCATGCGCTCGACGTCACTTTCCAGCAGGCCGGTATGGGTACCGATACCCGCGTTGTTCACCAGCAGGCTGATGCTGGCGTCTTCGCGCAGTTTGCGTTCGACCTTGGCGAGGTCGGCTGCGTTGGCCAGGTCGGCTGGGAACACTTCCACGTTCTGGCGGGTTTCGCTGGTTAGCCGGGCGGCCAGTGCGTTAAGGCGTTCGCGGTTGCGTGCTACCAGCACCAGGTCATAGCCACGTCGGGCCAGATGGTCTGCGTAGATCGAGCCGATGCCGGTGGAGGCGCCGGTGATGAGCGCGGTGCCTTTGAATTGCTGCGTCATGGTGATGCTCCTGTGTTTGGGTGTGGAGCCATCATGCAAAATGTATTTTGTGACTTAAATGACGTATATGATACGTTTTCAGGACATCGCAAAGAGGGCTTCAATCATGCACCGGGTTGGCTACCTGATACCCGAAGGCTTCCAGGTCATGTCCCTGGCAACACAAACCGTATTCGAATTCGCCAATATCGTGGCGGGCGAAGCGGTTTACAGGATCGAGAATTTTTCCATCGGGGGTGGCACGGTGCGTTCTTCCCTGGGGATGCATATCGACACGTTGCCATTGAGCGCACCGGGCCTGGCCGACACCTGGATGGTCGCCGGTACGCTGACCCCGCTCACGCCCCCCAGTGAAGAGGTACTCGCCAGCGTGCGTGGATTCGTCGACGGTGCGCGCCGCACCGCAGGCCTTTGTACCGGCTGCTTCATGCTGGCGCAGGCCGGTGTGCTGGATGGCCGGCGCGCCACCACCCACTGGGCTTATGCAAACAAGCTGCGCGAGTTGCACCCGAAGATCGACGTCGAGGAAGACCGGATTTTCATTGTCGATGGGCCGGTATGGACGTCCGCCGGCATGACCGCCGCCCTGGACATGGCGCTGGGCATGGTCGAAAAAGACCTGGGCACCGAGCTGGCAAGGTCGGTGGCGCACAAGATGGTCATGCACCAACGCCGCTCTGGTGGGCAATCCCAGCATTCCGAACTGTTATCGCTTTCGCCCAAGTCGGACCGTATCCAGAGCGCGCTGGATTACGCCCGCAAACACCTCAGCCGCCCGCTAAGTGTGGAGGAACTTGCCGATGTGGTGCACCTGAGCCCGAGGCAATTCACCCGTGTATTCACCGCTGAGACCGGTGAGTCACCCGCCAAGGCCGTTGAGCGCCTGCGGCTGGAGGCAGCCCGTTTGATGATAGAGCAGAGCCGGCATAGCCTGGATGTTGTAGCCAGGGAGACCGGGTTCAGGGACCGCCGGCACCTGCGAGAAGTGTTCATGCGTGGGTTTGGTGTGCCTCCACAGGCTGTGCGCAGGGATGCCAGGAGGTTAGTGTCCATTTGATAGTGGGCGCTAGGGTGGCGGGGTGTTAACACCCTGATGCCGCAAGATAAAAATAGGTGCGTGCCTCACTTGCGGGCCGCCAGGACTCGGCGCACCCGCAGGAGGTGACTGGCAGGCTAACCGGCGTTCAAAGGCTTGGCGTTAGCGGCCTTTCTCATGCTTATGGCCCCCCACAACAGCCCGACTGTTGCTGCAATGAGCGAGCCGGTAAGGATGCCGAGCTTGGCTGCACCCAGTGAACCTGGGTCAACAAAGGCGAGGTTGGCGATAAAGATCGACATGGTGAAACCGATGCCTGCCAGCAAGCCGATCAAGGTAATGCCACGCCAGGTGACACCCTTGGGCAGTGCACACCAACCCAGGCGAACCATCAGCCAGCTGATACCGACGATGCCCAGGGGTTTGCCCAGGACAAGTGCCAGGGTGACAGCGAGCATGACGTGGTATGGCCCTTCGGAGGACAGGTCGACCCCAGACAGCCCGACCCCGGCATTGGCCAGCGCGAACAGGGGCATTATCACGAAGGCGACCCAGGGGTGCAGTGCACTCTGTACCCGCACCACAGGCGGTACCAGGTCACGCTGGGCAAGCCGCAGGCGTTTCAGCGGGTCGATCAGGCTGCTGCTGTCCTGCTCTGGCGCTTTTGCACTGCCGAGCAAATCGTTGGAGAACTGCTTGACGGCGTCCACAGGGCGCTCACCCATGGGGGCTGAGCGCACGGGTGTCATGAGCCCAAGCACCACACCCGCCAGTGTGGGGTGGGCGCCGGTCATCAGCACGCCGAGCCAGGTAATGGCGCCCGGAATAACGTACGCATAGGCCGAACCAACGCCGATCTTCTGCAACCCGACAACCAGCAGGATGCCAATGATGGCAACGCCAAAGCCTGTATAGTCCAGGCCGCCGGAATAGAAAATGGCAATGATCAGCACCGCGATGATGTCGTCGATGATCGCAAGTGCCAGCAAGAAGATACGCACGTTGGACGGGATCGATTTACCGAGCAAGGCGAGCACGCCAACCGCGAAGGCGATGTCGGTGGCCGTGGGGACAGCCCAGCCGTTCTGTTCTTGCGGGGCATGCGCGAACGCTAGGTAAATCAGGGCGGGTACAACCACGCCGCCAACGGCTGCCGCCATGGGCAAGGTGGCCTGGCGCAGGCTCGCCAGCGCGCCTTCGTGAATTTCTCGACGGATCTCCATGCCGACCACCAGGAAGAAGATGGTCATGAGGCCGTCATTGATCCAGAAGTGCAGGGATTGCGAGAAGACCATCGACCCCACACCGAACGTTAGCGATGTGTGCCAGAGCGTATCGTAGCTATCCGCGAGGGAAGAGTTTGCCCAGGCGAGTGCAGCCAGGGCGGCTATGAGCAGTACGACACCACTCACGGCCTCGACATGCAGGAAGCGTTCAAGCGTGGCGAACGCGCGACGGGCCAGTTGTTGGGCAAGGGGAATTCGAATTTTTTGCATAGGCACAAGCAACCTCGCAAGGCGGCCCGACCTGCGCTGTTCTTTAACCTGCGTCGCTGCCTCATGCAGCTAGCACCCAGGGGAAAGTCTATCATTCAAAACGCGGTTTTGCGGTGATAGATTGTGACGCTCCTTTTCCGCAGCTCAGGAGCAAGTGGCGTGCGTTGTGGAAGACGGCGGAAGAACAACTGTCACTCAGCCCCGCGCTAACTGAAGCAGAAGCAAAGGTTAACGCTTGCCAGGGTTGTCAGGCCAAAAAGAGCGGGGCTGGCATCGACCTCGGCCCACGCCCTTCAGAGCAGAATGTAGTCGCTGAACTGTCGGACACCCGCATGCTCGCCCTTGACCAGATGCACATAGCGGCCTGCCACCAAGTCGACCGGCAGGCAATCGTCGACATCCAGCACAGCGTCGATATGCGGCTTGAGCCAATCTTCTGCCATGCGTTGCTTGCCCAGGCGCTTGGCCTCGGCCTTGTCGACAGCCGCCACCAGCAGGTACCGGTGAGCTTCGCCGAATACCTGCCGTTCATAACCGCCCAGGTTCAGGAAAAACAAGCGCATGGCGCCGGGGCCGGGGGCTACTTGGCTCAGTTCGACACGGTAGCCATCGACCCCGCCGACTTCCAGCCAGGAGTCGATGTGCAGGCCTTGTGCGCTGCCGAACCAGGCTTCGCGCAATTGGGGATGGAGCTGTTCCAGGGTGTCGGCCTGGGCGAAGACCACATCGTGAACTTCGATACGGGCTCGAGGGTGGCGACCGCCGAGCATGACGATGTAGAGCATGAGTAATCCTTTGGGGCAGCATCAAGCGCTGTAGTGTGAACACCCTAGCGCTGTTCGCCAAGCGCACAATCCGTCGGCACGGCGCCGTTCAGCACGCGTCATAGCAGCCAAGGAAAGGCAGCGCCTGGCAGGCCGGGATCCTTCAGGATCGATGCACTGCTGGCAATGTCCGGCGCCAGCCAACGGTCCTGGGCATAGGCCGGCACCCGTTCGCGCAACAACCGCCAGGCTACGTGGGTCCCTGCGCCAAAGCGCTGCTCCTTGAGGAACTCGAATGCCTGGGCCGCCAACAGGTATTCGATGGCAAGGATCTGTGTACAGTTTTCCAGGGCGCGGTGCAGCTTCAAGCCGGCGTTGGTGCCCATGCTCAGGTGATCCTCCTGCAGACCAGAGGTGACGTAGTTGTCGACGACTGCCGGTTGTGCGAGCTGACGGTTTTCTGCACACAGTGAAGCAGCCACGTACTGGACAATCATCATGCCCGAGTTCACACCCGGTTGGCTGACCAGGAAAGCCGGCAAGCCGCTGACCAACGGGTTGATCAGGCGATCGAGTCGGCGCTCGGCAATCGCCCCGATTTCGGCCACCGCGATGGCCAGCAAGTCGGCCGCCATGGCCACCGACTGGCCGTGCGGATTCGCCTGGGACACCACCCGATACGACTCGGGTGTACCGAGCAACATGGGGTTGTCGGTCGTGGAGTTGAGTTCGGTTTCGATCTGCCGCGCAGCGTGATCCAGCTGATCGCGCGCGGCGCCATGAACCTGCGGAATCGAGCGAATGCTCAAGGCGTCCTGGGTGCGAATGCCATGGCTATTGGCAATGATTTCGCTGCCGTCGAGCAGGCGACGCAAGTTACTGCCCACGCGCTGCATGCCGGGGTGCGGTTTCATCGCGATAATTTCGGGGTCGAAGGCGTCGAGTTGACCCCGCAGGGCCTCGAAGCTCATGGCGCCGATAACGTCCGCCCATTGGCTCAGGCGCGTGGCGTCGTCCAAAGACAGGCAGCTCAGGCCCGTCATGCAAGGGGTACCGTTGACCAGGCACAGGCCATCCTTGGCGCCCAGTTTGACCGGCGCCAGGCCGACCTCGGCCAAGGCTTGCCGGGCCGGCACGATCTGGCCGCGATAACTGACCTGGCCGACGCCCAGCAAGCTGATGCTGATATGTGCCATGTGGGTCAGATACCCCACAGACCCCTGTTTCGGAACCTGCGGGGTGATGTGCTGGTTAAGCAAGGTCAGCAGCGCCTCGACCACCTTGCGCTGAAGGCCGGAACGGCCCTGGCAGAAATTGATGATCGCTGCGCACATGATCGCGCGGGTCTGTTCGTCTGACAGCGCTGTGCCCACGCCACAGGCATGGCTGAGCAAGGTGTTGTGCGACAGCTGGCTGAGTTGTTCGTCCTGCAACGAGACATTGCACAAGGCGCCAAGCCCGGTGTTGACGCCATAGGCGCGTTCACCGCTGGACACGATGCGCCGGACAATCGCCTGGGCGTTGTCGATCCGCGCCCAGGCCGATGGAGCCAGCTCAAGCTTCGCCCCGTGTCGGGCCACTGCCACCACGTCCTGCCAGCGAACTGGCGCGTCGGCGATGATGATCTTTTCGGCAAGTGACATACACGCGGTTCCTTAAAGCGAAGCTACACGGCGCTGCACGAAACGGTCTACGTATTCGTCCGCAGGCTGGTAGAGGATTTCTTTCGGCGTGCCGACCTGGATCAGGCGACCGTCCTTGAGAATGGCAATCCGGTTGCCGATACGCACCGCCTCGTCCAGGTCGTGCGTGATGAAGACGATGGTCTTGTGCAGGGTCTTTTGCAGTTCCAGCAACTGGTCTTGCATCTCGGCGCGAATGAGCGGGTCAAGGGCACTGAAGGCTTCGTCCATCAGGATGATGTCGGTGTCGGCGGCCAACGCACGGGCCAGGCCGACGCGCTGACGCATGCCGCCTGATAACTGGTGCGGGTACGATTTTTCGTAACCCTTCAGGCCCACGGTGTTGATCCAGTGCAGGGCACGCTCGGTGCACAAGGGCTTGCTCTCGCCACGGACTTTCAGCCCGTAAGCGACGTTGTCCAGCACAGTGCGGTGCGGCAACAGGCCGAAGCTCTGGAACACCATGCTGATCTTGTGCCGGCGGAATTCGCGCAGGGCTTGCAGGTCGTATTGCAGAATGTCTTCGCCATCGACCAGGATCTCACCGCTGGTCGGGTCGATCAGACGGTTGAAGTGACGCACCAGGGTTGACTTGCCCGAGCCCGACAGCCCCATGATCACGAAGATTTCACCGCTGCCGATGGACAACGACAGATCGTTGACCCCGACCACGCAGCCGGTTTCGGCCAGGACCTGATCTTTGGTTTTTTTCTGGCGGATCAGTTGCAGGGCATCTTCGGCGCGGGCACCGAATACCTTGAAGACATTTTTGACTTCGATCTTGTTCATAGTCTGCTTGGCGCTCATTTGCCCACCCCATGCCGTGGCCGGCCATAGGCCTGGGTAATGCGGTCGATCACAACCGCCAGAATCACAATGGCCAGGCCCGCTTCAAGGCCGCGGCCCACGTTCAGGGTCTGGATGCCGACCAGGACGTCTTCACCCAGGCCACGGGCACCGATCATCGACGCGATGACCACCATCGACAGGGCCATCATGGTGGTCTGGTTGATACCGGCCATGATGCTCGGCAACGCCAGTGGCAGCTGCACGCCGAACAGTTGTTGCATGCGATTGGCACCGAATGCATTGATCGCCTCCATGACCTCGCCATCCACCTGGCGAATGCCCAGGTCGGTCAGGCGAATCAGCGGCGGGGCGGCATAGATGACGGTGGCAAAGATCGCCGGCACCTTGCCCAGGCCGAACAGCATCAATACCGGAATCAGGTACACGAAGCTGGGCATGGTTTGCATGATGTCGAGCAGCGGCATCAACACCGCCCGCAGGCGATCGTTGCGCGCCGACAGGATACCCAGCGGAATGCCGACCAGGACCGATATCAGCGTTGCCACCAGCATCAGCGCCAGGGTCTGCATCAGCTTGTCCCAGAGCCCGACCGCACCGACCAGAAAGAGCAAGCCGACGATCACGGCAGTGGGCACGACCTTGCGGGTGGCGTGCCAGGCAATACCGGCGACGATGGCCAGCATCAGCCACCAGGGTGTTGCGCGCAGCAGGCCTTCGAGGTTGACGATGGCCCACAACAAGGTGTCGGAGATGTGCCGGAACACGTCACCGTAGTTGGTTACAAGCGCATCGACCCAGCCATTGACCCAGTCGGCAATGGAAAACGTGAAGTTTTTGGGAAACATGGAATTCTCTCGAGCAAGTGTATGAAGCGGACTGTCGTGTCTTACCCGGCAGGCGCCGGAGGAGCCCACACGCTCAGAGTGCCGCGTCTACCTTTTTGGCAGCGTCTTCGCTGACCCAGCTGTGCCAGACTTCGGGGTGTTCCTTGAGGAACAACCTGGCCAGTTCCGGCGACTCGATACGTTCCTTGGTCATGCGCCCCAGGTTCTGGTTAAGCAGATCGACCGGCAAATTGACCTTTTCCAGCACCGCCACCAGTTCAGGCGCCTGCTCGTGGAAGGCCTTCGATACACCCACCTTGATGGTCAGGGCTTTAGTCACGCCCGGCTTTTCGTCCAGCTTGACCAGGTTCAGCTGGCCCATCAGCGGCGTCGGCGACCAGTAGTAGAACAGGATGGGCTCGCCACGCTTGTAGCTCGACAGTACGGCAGCATCCAGTGCCGGGCCGGTGCCAGGGCGGAAGTTGGTATAGGTGCTTTCCAGGCCGTAGCTTTTCAGCATCTCGCTGTTGTCCAGCTCGCAGGTCCAGCCGGCCGGGCAATTGTAGAAGCGTCCCTTGTCCGGCTCTTCGGGGTCCTTGAATACCTGGGCGTATTGCCCCAGGTCGGCGATGTTCTTGAGGTTCGGTGCCTTGGCTTCAAGTTTGCGCTTGGCATCGCCCTCAATCACATAACGCGGCACATACCAGCCTTCGACCGCGCCAACGACCGGCGAACCGATGCCAACCACCTTGCCGGCAGCCGCAGCCTTGTTCCACACCTCGCTGCGCCCCACCCACTCTTCGGCAAATACCTGAATATCGTTGCTGCTCAGTGCGTTTTCCATGGAGATAGAGTTACCTGGCAGGCTATCGGTATCGCAGCCATAACCATGCTTCAGCACGAACTGCATCACGTCAGTGAGCAGCATCCCGCTTTCCCAGTTCAAACCGGCGAACTTCACCGGTTTGCCAGACTCGCACCAACCCGCTGCCTGGCTGGTGACAGCCGCTGCCAGCAGCCCGAAAGATAGTGTCGTGGTCAACAGAGCCTTTGTAATTTTCATTGTGACGCTCCCAAACAAGAATGGAGTGCGGCAGTTGAGGGCATCCGGCCCAAAGAGGGTCGCCAAACTGGCTGATAAGCCTTGTAATCGGCGTTGGCGTGGCACTTCTGATCGGTGGCCACTGCGTAGGAGAAATATTTCACAACCTCAAAAAAGGATAAAATAATATGTGCTGATGTATCACAACGGAAAAAACTATGAAGTTCACACTGCGTCAGCTTCGCTATGCGCTAGCAGCTGCCAAGCACGGTAACCTGACGACCGCTGCCATGGAGCTTCATGTTTCACAGCCTTCCATCTCGGCGGCCATCACCGAACTGGAAGAGGTGTTGGGCCAATCCATTTTCGTTCGCCAACGTGGCCTCGGCATATCGCTGACCCCATTCGGTCGTACCGTCATGGTCCAGGCTCGTCGCGTTCTGGCAGAGGCTCGGACCTTTGCCGAGATCAATGCCAATGCAGGGGAGTGCGTCGGCGAACTGGTGGTCGGATGTTTTGAAGACCTGGCGCCCTATTGCCTGCCACAAATTGTGCGGCGGATGCAGGAGTCCTGCCCAAGGGTCACTGTCGATATGCGCGAAGGCAGCTTCGATTATGTTGGCAAGCGGCTGGGCGAAGGGGCGATAGAGTTGGCAATCACCTACGATCTGGGTTTGCCGCCGAATACGCAATGCACCCAGTTGTGTGAACTGACTGCTCAGGTACTGCTGTCGGCCGATCACCCGTTGGCCAAGGAGTCGCGTGTCAGTCTCAAGGCGTTATCCGAACATACGCTGGTCGTTACCGATCAGGTCCACAGTTGGCAGCATGTGTTGGACCTGTTCAGCTTTTACGATCTTTCACCCGCCGTTGTGCACCGTGTGCGCACGTTCGAGTTGCAGCGTAGCCTCGTCGCCAATGGGTTTGGCGTGGCGCTGATTTATACCCGGCCGTTTGGTGACCGCAGTTATGATGGCCAAGCGCTGGTCTGCAGGCCGACTGAGGAGAAATTGCCAACGCATAGCATTGTGCTGGCGCATGATCAGCGCTATCCGCTGACGCCTTCGGCCGAGGCGTTCAAGGAGCTGGCGGTGGCATGGTTTGCGGAACGACCGTCGTTTGCATCCGAGTGAACAGCGGGTGGGGCGAGTGAATTGCAGTCATCGGGAGGCACGCGTTTCATGCTTTGGACGGCTGTGGCGCTTTCTTGCCCAGTCGGATCAGCTCGTTGGAGAAGCACAGGCCGAAGAGAATCAGCCCGGCCCCCAGGTACAACGTGTCCCGCAGTACTTCATTGAGCACCACGAACGCCAGCAGTGTGGCAAACAGCGGTTCGGTCAGCTCCAGTGCCTGGACTTGCGAGGGTTTCAGGTACTCGATGGCCTTGGTGGTACAGAAGAAGCCGAGGATGGTCGGCAACGCGGCCAGCGCCAGCAGTGCCATGACTGCCACCAGCGACAGCTCTCCCACGATGAACCCATCGCTCGCAGCTGGCATCAGCAGGTAGAGGCTGCCGAAAAACAAGAGTTGCCGAGTAAAATGCAGCCCCCCGGAAACGCCCATACGCTTCATGGCAACCGAAAATGCGCCATAACCGCAGCCTCCGATCGCAGCGAGCACTGCACCTTGCAGCGTGAAGCCTTGTTCCAGGTCGGCGCCAAAAATCACGGCAATGCCGGCGATGGTCAAACCGGCGCCCACCGTCGCGTTGGCGGTGATCGGGTCCTTGAGGATTAGTCGTCCCAGTAATATCGAAGAAATGGAGGCGCTCGCCATCAGGATCACCACGACGCCTGCCGCAGCGTAATGGCCATACGCCGAGGTTTCAAAGTGGAACAACACAAAAATGCCTAGAAAAGCGCAAACGGCGGCATGTATCCACTTGGCCGTATGCAGGGGCCGCTTGAGAAACAGTAGTAATGCTGACAGCAACAGGCAGCCGAGGACTGTTTTTATCAGGGCGATGGTGCTGGCGGTGAATCCACTGTTCATCAACACTTTGCTGAGTACGCCGATCGTTGCATTCAGTGCCGCAGCGCACAGTGCAAAGAGTACGCCTTTGCCGAAATGAGATTGCATTTGTACATTCCTTGTTATTGGCTTCATGCCTTCGTCCGGTCGACACGCTTTAATTAACCAGGCGGTCAAAAATTAATCAGTCGGTTTATGCGCAATAATATAACATCGAAGTTGCTGGAGTGTCCGGCAGAATTACGCGTTCTTTCAGCCCCCCGTTTGTTATCTTCCAGCAAGTTTTTCAGAACTGTGAGCCTGACGATTGGGCATGTAGCCCTGGACGTAGCGCACGGTCTTTTCCAACGTTCGCGCCATGTCGGGATGTGCCAACTGATACTTGAGTTCAAGTTGTTGACTGTCACTCATGTCGAAGCGCTGCGTCTGGACAAAGTTCAGTGACTCGGCGCTGATCGATAATCGGGTGGCCAGTCCGGGAATCGTCAATAGCCACTTCAGCAATCCTATAGGTACATGGCGGCGGGGAGCTTTTATATTCAGCGTTTGTGCCAATTGTTCGAGCATACCCTGCAGGTTCGGCGTGTGCTCATACAGCGCCAGCACCTGCCGGTTGGCCATTGACGGGTCGAACGCCACGCAGGTCATCATCTTTACCAGGTAATCGACGCTGACCAATGGCAACCAGTGCCTGGCGGAACCAGGAACAGCCTTGAACCGGCCCAGTGCCAGATTTCGAATGAGATCTACCAGAGGTTGTCCTTCAGGGATGTGCCCACTCTCGCTGTGACCACACACCGTAGCGGGATGAACGATCGCATAATCTGCGCCTACCTCCTGCATGTAACGGATGACGGCGAAATGGGACTCCAGCTTGCTGCCTTCGTAGCCACCCACACGGCCGTAGACTGCAGGCCAATGGGTGTTTTCAGAGTGCTCGTTATCAACCCCTATACTTGCAAGATGGCTAAGGTTCTGCAGCATATAACCGCCCACCATCAGCAAGCGCATGCGCTGGCTCGCCGCGAGCCTGGCGACGTTCAGCGCCCCTTGTACATTGACTGCGCGGGCCTGCTCCATTGTCAGGCCCCAGGTAAACTGTGCTGCGAGGTGGAAGACCATAGCCGCCGAAGATACGCATTGCCTGTCTGCTTCGCTGAGTCCAAGCCCATCCCTGCTGATATCTCCCCCGACTGCATGGATATACGCAGGGTTACCTCCCAGTTGCCCTACTTGCTCTTTGAGGCGTCCGATATTTTCAGGGTTGCGCATGAGCACCCAGGTCTTATGCCCTGTCGCGGTAAGATGGGCCAGCAGATGTTGACCCACAAACCCACTGCCGCCGGTGACGAAGCATTCCACGCTCATATCTTAATCCTTGTCTGGATGATCGGCGCAGGCTAAGGTGTAGAGCGTACTCTACAGTCAAGGAGTTTTTACTGTGAAGGTTGGAGAGTTGGAGCGCCGGAGTGGAGTGGGCCGCCATACATTGCGCTATTACGAGCAACTCGGGCTTATCGTGGCCCATCGTCAGGCCAACAACTACCGCAGCTACAGCGACCAGACCGTTGTTGATCTGGCCTTTATTCAAAGTGCCCAGAGCGGCGGTTTTTCGCTCGCCGAGATCGGTGAAATCCTTGCGGCCAAGCGGGGCAATACGCTCGATTGTGCGCAAGGCGCGATGTTGGTAGCCAGCAAGATGGCCGACATTCAAGCGAAGATCACCACGCTGCAAGCCGCCTATGCCCTTCTGGGCGCGGAGCGCGCAAAGCTTGAAGCCAGTGCCGTTGCCAACGGGCTGACCATTGCTCACCTTCCTGCGATTTAGCATACCGCAACGCTGCAGCTGGTTTATTCGCAATTATTTCTCATTTACACTTGTGTCTTGTTTCGGAGCCTACCTCTTATCCAGGATGCATCGTGCCGTTCGATCCCGCCAAACCGACGCTGCTGTCTACCTTGGTACGTCACTATGACGATCTGGTGGACCACATTCGCCGACGCTTCGGCGACAGAAGCATGGCGCGTGATGTTGTGCATGACGTGTGCGTGCAGTTGCTTGAGCGCGGTGAGAAAGAAGACGTTCGAACCCCATTGGCCTTGCTACGAAAAATCTCCCACGACACCGCCATGAGTCGCTATCGTAGCGATCGCCGCCGAGGCGCCTGGGTAGAGGCAATCTCCGAGCTGCCTGAGGTGGCCTGCCCGGCAGCCACCCCGATGACCAGGTATGACAGCGAGCGCGAGTTTCAATTGCTCGTCGACGCGATCACAGACCTCCCACCTCGCTGCCAAGCTGTTTTCGTCATGCACAAGATTCACCAAATCCCCCAGGCAGAAGTAGCCACTCGCCTCGGTATTTCAATCAAAACTGTGGAAAAGCACCTGCGCCTGGGGCTGGCGGCATGCAGGCAACGGCTTGGGCGCGATGAGGTGCACCCATGACGAAGCAACCCGAACAGGTGCCACTGGACGAGGCTCTTGGGCGACATCGTGAAGAGCTCAAGCAGCTGTTCCCCATGCCGCCGTCCAGGCCTGCGCCCTCGAAGGCAGCAAAGTCGGCAGGTATCACGCTGGCGGTTGCGATCGCCTGTGCAGGCTTGGCCTGGCTGAACCCTGCCTACAAGAGCGAGCGTTTCGCTACCGCCATTGGTGAGCGGCGTGCTGTGCTGCTGAACGATGGAAGCGAGCTGCTGCTCGACAGTGCCACGCATGTCGATATCAGCTGGCGTCTGCTCAGCCGCGACGTCGACCTGCGCGCAGGGCAAGCGCTCTTCGATGTATCCTCGGCCGTGTATCGCCCCTTTGTAGTGTCCGCTGGTCTGGCGAAGGTCGAGGTGCTCGGTACGCTGTTCAATGTCCGCCGCCTGGATAACGACGCGGTGCGTGTGACCCTGGCCCGTGGACGCGTGGACGTCACCGTGGCAGCTGCAGCACAAGAGTCTGTCACCCTCAGGCCAGGGCAACAGGTCGACTCGATTGGCGGGCAACTGATGCCGGTTGCGAAGGTCGACGCCTTGAAGGCGATGGCCTGGAAAGATGATCGCATCGTGTTCGAACAGACGCCGCTGGATGAAGCGGTGTCGTTGCTGCGTCACTATCGCAAGGCATCCATTGAGCTGAGCGACCCAAGCTTGGCTGCACTCAAGGTGACAGGGGTCTTCGAAGCGCACAATGTCGACCTGCTGCTGGATCTGCTCCCGAGCATCCTGCCCGTTGCCGTGTTGAAAACAGAGGATGGCAGCGTCCGGATTCAACGTAAATCGGCACGAAAATAATTCTCAAGCGCAGGTAGGGTTTCTCGATTCCCATGGCGGCTATTGAAAAAAGCCCAACCAGAAAAAGGAACTCGAGACGTGCATTTTCCCCTCCGCAGTCCCCAACTACGCCTGTCATTGCTCGCCAGCAGCCTGCTCATCGCAATGTCGGCCCAGGGCCGGGAAAAGGTGAACGTGGATCTCCCCGCCGCGCCGCTGGGGGAGGCCATCAACGCCCTTGCGCAGCAGTCTTCGGTACAGGTCATCTTTGCCAGCGATCTCGGTGCAGGCCGAAACGCGCCTGCGGTGAAAGGGCGGTTCACACCTGAGGAAGCACTTCAAACGCTGCTCAAGGACAGTGGCTTGCAGGTACAGGCCAAGGATGAGCGTACGTTCGTTATCGTCGCGCAGGGTGCCCCTGCATCCAGCCCCGTGACCCAGAGCGTGCCTGTGGAAATGGCGCAGATGGAAATCACCGCCTCGCGCACCAGCAGCAGCCTGGTTTCCGCAACGCGGCAATCCACCGTGCTTGAGCATGAACAACTGCAGGAGCTGCGCCAGGGTTCAGAGAGCTTGGCCACGGTACTGGCCAAGGCGATTCCGGGCATGTCCGACTCCAGCCGCACCATCACCGAGTATGGCCAGACCCTGCGCGGGCGCAGCATGTTGGTCATGGTCGACGGGGTGCCGCTCAATACCAACCGCGACTCTTCGCGCAACCTGGCCAACATCGACCCCGCGCTGATCGAACGGGTCGAAGTCATCCGTGGCAGCAGCGCCATCTACGGCAGCGGCGCCACGGGGGGCGTCATCTCCATCACTACACGGCCTGCCGGTGGTGAAAACCGTGCTGAAACCAGCCTGAGCGCCACCTCGCCACTTACCCGCCTGGGCAGCGATGGCCTTGGGGGGCAGTTCCAGCAGTATTTCGCGGGCTCTCAGGGAGCGGTGGACTACGCGTTCGACTTCGGCACCCGCCACATCGGTGCCTCGTACGATGCGCATGGCGACCGGATCGCCCCGGAGCCCAGTCAAGGTGACCTGTTCGATTCGAACATCTACAACATCGGCGGCAAGCTGGGGCTGCACATCGACGAGAACCAGCGAATCCAGCTTGCAGTCAGCCACTACGATGCACGCCAGGACAGCGACTACGCTACAGATCCAAGCGTCGCGAAACTCCCAGCAGGCTCTGTGCCGGCCAATGCGATCAAGGGCCTGGATCTTGACGAACAGAACCGCATTCGCAACACGTTGGTGAACCTGGAGTACGAGAATCTCGACATTCTCGGCAGCCGGCTTTCTGCCCAGATGTACTACCGGGACTACTTCACCCGCTTCACGCCGTTCGACGCCCGGGCCGTTGCTACTCGCGGCGGCAACGTGGACCAGATCATGCAGAACAGCGAAGTGTTCGGCAGCCGGCTGACCTTGCGCACGCCACTTGGCGACAGCGGCAGTACCGAGCTGGTGTGGGGTGGCGACTATAACCAAGAGCGCAGCGACATGCCGCTCGATGTCTTCGACCCTGCGGTTTATGACGCCAGTGGCGGCCTGGTCTTCGACAAGAGCGGCAAGCTCACCTACATGCCCCCGCTGAGGACGCGAAGCGCCGGTGCGTTCGCCCAGCTACAGCATCGTTTTGATGAGCATTGGTCTGTCGACGGCGGCCTGCGCTACGAATACTCCACTGCCGAATTCGATGACTTCGTTCCCTTGTCCGAATCCACGGCTGCCTCCCCGGTGGCGGTGAAGGGGGGCGAAGTTCATTACGATGCGCTGCTGTCGAACCTGGGCATCGTCTACTCACCGGTACTCGGCCAGGAGATCTACGCCTCTTTCAGCCAAGGCTTCCAATTGCCCGACGTGGGCATTCAATTGCGCAATGCGCGCCGTGGTTTCGACATCGGCGCATCGAACCTGGAACCGGTCAAAACCAACAACTATGAGCTTGGCTGGCGAGGAGAGCTGAGCAGCAACACCCTCGGCACCTTGGCGCTGTTCTACACCACCTCCAAACTGGGGGATGTGCAGAGTTTCAACAATGGCCTGATTCTGACCCGCACCAAGGAGCGCATCTACGGAGCTGAAGCCAGTGCAGATTGGCTATCGGACGATGCGGTGTGGGGCGCAGGGGGGAGTGCGACCTGGATGCGCGGACGAGAAAAACCGGACGGCAAAGGCTGGCAAGACATGACCGGCTATCGCGTTCCACCCCTGAAACTGACCGCCTACGTCCAGTACAAGCCGACACTGGAGTGGAGCAACCGCTTGCAAGCTACGTTCTTCGACGCCAAGGACTATAGGCTCGATGGCGTGGACAGCTTTGGTCGGCATCAAGTGAGTAGCTATACAACAGTGGACCTGGTCAGCCAGTACCAGATATCCGCTGACGACAAGGTAAGCGTCGGCATCCAGAACCTGTTCAATCGCGACTACTACCCGCTCTACAGTCAATTGCTGCGCAATAACAACAACACCAGCCACTTGCCAGCACCCGGCACTGTGTTGACTGCCAGTTATACGCACAATTGGTAAGGTGGTGAACATCACCGGGCCGGTATCGAGCCCGGTGGTCGTTTACAGGGCGAGACGCTTGGTGGAACGTGATGCAGTAACCTTGCAGTGCTCGCAGTCATACGCTTTAACCGGCCTCGGAAAACGCTACCATGCCCATCGAGATCGAACGAACGCGAGCCTGTGAAGAGCGCTGCACCGGCAGAGAATCTCATCACGGCGGAACCTGTCCATGGATATGATCTGGCAAACAATCCAGGCCGAATTTGCCGACATCGGCGACGAACGCGAGATCGTGCGGATTCTGGTGCGGCTGGTGATGGCTGCCGTACTGGGCGCTGTTCTGGGTTTCGAGCGCGAGCACAAGGGCAAGTCTGCCGGGGTGCGCACGCACATGCTGGTTTCGTTGGGCGCGGCGCTGTTCGTGCTGGCACCGAGCATGGCAGGTGCCGATGCGCAGGCGCTCAGCCGGGTGATTCAGGGCATCGTTGCCGGTATCGGCTTTCTGGGGGCGGGCACCATTCTCAAAGGCAATGGCCATGACACCAGTCATGTCAAAGGCCTGACGACAGCTGCGGGGCTATGGATGACGGCGGCCATCGGTACGGCAGCGGGGATGGGGCGCGAAGCCACGGCGCTGGTCAGCACGGTGCTGGCGCTATTGGTGCTGGGCACGATGCCCTTGCTGGTGGACAAGGTCGAAGGGCAGAACGAAGAAAAACAGAAGGAGGAGGGCAGGAAGCACTGAGGGGCGTGGGTCGCCCCCGCAAAGCCTGCCTGCCCTTGTTCAGACTGACGCTGAGCCGTTCAGGCGCTCGATTGCGTCGATCAGGTCGTCATAACCCACTGGCTTGTTCAGGTGGCGGTCGAACCCGGACTGGCGAGACTTGTATTGGTCAGCGCTTGCACCATAGCCTGTCAACGCGATGGCAGGGATGTAACGCAGATGCTCCAGGCCGCGCAGCGCCTGGATCAGTGCATGGCCGTCCATGCCAGGCATGCCGATGTCGGAAATGATCACATCGTAACGCGCGTCCGCCGCCGATTGCAGCGCCAGTTTCGGGTCGCTGTAGGCATCGACGTCGGCATCCTCCATCAACAGCAATTGTTCCATCACTTCCAGCACATCGAGCGAATCATCCACCAACAGGATGCGAACGCCTTTCAGGCGACCTTCTGGTGGCAGCACGTCGCCCTGATCCTGGGGTTGCTGGGTATACACGCGCAAAGGCAGGGTGATGATGAACGTACAACCCTGGCCTATTCCAGGAGACTCTACGCTGACCGCTCCGCCATGGGCCTCTACCAATTGACGGACCAGGGAAAGGCCAATGCCCAGCCCCTCACGCCCATGGCCGGTTGATGCCGCCTGGTTGAATAGCTCAAAAATATCTTCCAGCGAGTTTTCGGCGAGGCCTATGCCCTGATCGATGACTTCAAGGCGTGCCTGCTCATCCTGCCGAGTCAGTTTCAACAGAATTTCGCCATCGGCAGGGCTGAACTTCAGAGCGTTGTTCAACAGGTTCCAGATGATCTGCTCGACACGTGTGCTGTCGGCCTCCACATAGACCGGTTCGCCATCGGCCGGGAGCGCCAGCCGAACATTGCGGCCGCGTTGCTCGTTGCAGGCTACAGAACAGATACCTTGTAGCACGGCACACAAATCGACAGGCTGTGTCTTCAGTTTGAGCTTGCCCGTGCGGATGCGCGCTACATCGAGCAAGTCATCGATGATCCGCGCCTGGCTGGTGACCGCTTCGCGAATGACGTTGACCGCTTTGCTCGCCATGTCGGTACTTGTGACCGACGGTATACGTCGCAAGATATCCGCATTGAGCTGAATCAGGTTCAATGGGTGCTTGAGCTCGTGGGACATCACCGCGAAGAACTCATCCTTCATGTGGCTTGAACTCTGCGACTCGGCCAGGCGCTTGCTTTGTTCGTCCTGCAGGCGCTTGTGGCCGGTCAGGTCACGGGCGATCTTGACGTAACCGCGCAAGCTGCTGCCCTTGAGGCGCGAGACTTCGCCACTGCAGTAGAAGCGGCTGCCGTCCTTGCGCACATGCCAGCGTTCGTCCTGGCCACGGCCATGCAGACGGGCGGCGCGCAGCTCACGCGCCGGCTCGCCATTTTCGCGGTCCTGCTCGGTGAAGATCAGGGAATAGTGCTGGCCAATGACTTCGTCCTTGGCGTAGCCGAAGATCAGCGCAGCGCCGGTGTTCCAGTCGATAATCAGGCCTTGTTCGTCAAGCAGGATGATGGCGAAGTCATGGGTACTTTCGGCAACCAGACGCATGCGCTCTTCACCCTGGCGCAAACGTTCTTCGGCGGCGCGACTCTTGGTGATGTCGATAAAGGTCAGTACGCTGCCATCGACATTCTGCTCGCTGGCCCGATATGGCAGCAGGCGCGCCAGGTACCAATGCTGGTCCTGCCCGATCACTTCACGCTCGATCGTGGTTTCGCGCTCGATCACCGCACGCGCATCGTCCGCCAGGCCTGGGTACTCCAGGCGGTGGGTGATGTCCAGTAGCGAGCGGCCGGTGTCGACCGGCAGCATGCTGAAAATATCGGTGGCCCTGGGGGTGAACCAGCGAATGTGCAGGTTGCGGTCGACGAACACGGTGGCGATCTGGGTGGAGGCGATCAGGTTGCTCAGGTAGTCGTTGACCTTGTCGGTTTCATCGACCTTGGTCTTGAGCTCGTAGTTGACCGTCAGCAATTCTTCGTTAATTGATTGCAGCTCTTCCTTGCTGGTTTCCAGCTCTTCGCTGGCCAGGCGCAACTCCTCGTTGATCGCCTGCATTTCTTCGTTGGAGGCGGTCAGCTCCTGGCTGGAGATTTCCGACTGTTCGATGGTTTCCTGCAACTGTTGGCGGGTGCGCTGAAGCTCGCGCTCCAGCGTGTTCAACACCATGCCGTCGGTTTGCTGGATGACCGGCTGGCTGTGTTGTTCGGCTTCGCGGACATGTAAAACCACCAGCAGGCATTCACTGCCGCTGGGTTCATCCTGGTGCGGCTGGACCTCGACCTGTACCTCGACGCGATGATCGTCGACGGTGATGATCGCCGCGCCAGAGGTCACCGGCTGGCCCGTGTTCTGTGCCTGCAGCAGGCTACTGCGCAGGACAGGGCGCAGTGGTGCCAGCACCAGGTTCAGCAAGCTGGGGCTGAGTTCGCCCCCGGCATGGCGCAGGAAGCGCCCGACACCGTCGCTCATGTGCAGGATGTTGCCATCAAGGTCGACGATCAGGCTGGGCGGCGTATGCCTGGCCAATGCACGGTGGTGAACTTCGGCGTAGGACAATTTGCGCATGGGCTTGGGCTTGGCGCGCGCCGCCAGTGTGTCGGGCGTCAGCAGGCGCCCCGGGCGTCGCGCCGGCTCCACCTCGCGTGCACGGAAAATACGATGGCGCTTGTCCACGGCAATGAACAGGTCGGCCGCCACGTCTGCCGACTCCGAGCTGCCCAGGAACAGGTAGCCGCCCTTTCGCAAGGCGAAGTGGAACAGACGCAGGATTTCCCGTTGCACCTCCCGGTCCAGATAAATGAGCAGGTTGCGACATACCACCAGGTCCAACTGGGAGAACGGTGGATCGGACAAGAGGTTGTGCCGGGCAAACAGCACCTTTTCGCGGATGTCCTTGCGTACCCGGTAATGCTGGTCCTCCTTGATGAAAAACTGACGCAGCCTGGCCGTGGGTACATCGGTGGCGATGGCATCGGGATAAACGCCTAGCCGGCCGAGATTGATCGCACGTTCGTCGAGGTCGGTGGCGAACACCTGTACCTTGGCACTGCGCTGCCCCATCGCCAGCTGTTCGGTCGCAATCATCGCCAGGCTGTAGGCTTCCTCTCCCGAAGAGCAGCCTGCCGACCAGATGCGCACTTCGCGTTGCAGGACTTCGCTGTCGTCATTGGCCAGGCCCGGCATCACCTGTTGTTGCAGGGCTTCGAAGGCGTCCCGGTCACGGAAGAAGTTGGTCACGCCGATCAGCATGTCAGCCAACAGGGCGCGACATTCCTCCGGATGACCCTCCAGGTAATCGCGATAGCTGGCCAGGTCGGTCTGCGCAGTGATATGCAAGCGCCGCTCAAGCCGGCGCAGGACCGTTGCCCGCTTGTAGTGCTGGAAGTCATGGCCGGTGCTGGCATGCAGGCGGGTGAGGATGTCGTCGAGCAGCGGGTCGCTCTGCGCCGGGTCGCCTGAGCGCTCGCCAAGGGGAGGCGGCAGGCTGTCGTCTTCGATCGCCGGCAGTTTGACCTTGCGCGCCGTGCGCCACAGTTCCAGAAGCTTGCCGGGAATCTCGGCCACCGGCAGGATCAGGTCGACCATGCCGGTAGCGATGGCTGCCTTGGGCATGTCGGAGTATTGGGCGTCATCGGGCGATTGCACCAAGGTCACGCCACCCTGCTCCTTGATGCGCGACAGGCCCACGGCGCCATCGCTGCCGCAGCCTGAAAGAATCACGCAGAACGCATGGTCCTTGTGTACGTCCGCCAGGTCCCGGAAGAACAGATCGATGGCGACATGGTCGCCACGGCTACGCCTGGCCGGGCTGACCCGCAGGTAACCATCGTTGGTGGAAAGGCGGTTGGCCGGCGAAATCACATAGACGTGGTCACGCTCGATCGGTACCGGCTCGCTCACCTGGTACACCGGCATGCGCGTGACGCGCTGGATCAGGCGATCGGCCTGGCTCTGGTGGTCCGGCGACAAATGCAGTACCACGACGAACGCCATGCCACTATGCTCCGGGGCGTGCTGGAAAAACGTCTGGACCGCCTCCAGCCCGCCGGCCGATGCGCCGATGCCCACCACTGGGAAATCCAGGTGGCTGGGGCTCAGCGCAGGGTTGTGCGGCGACGCGAGGGTAGTCTTGCTGGACGATTTCATGGGCACGAGCCTTGTGCGAACCGGGAATGAGCAGTGGCAGCGATTATAGGCCCGACACCGATCAATCGACGAGCGGGTTCAAGGTTAGGACTGGCTACGCTGGCCAAAGTGCCGCTGTCGGTCAAAGGGCCTGGGGCTGCTCGCGGTGTTGCGGCAGTGCGGTGACCTTGATGGCACGGACCGGCACGGCAAACTTGGCACCGATTCTGTTGAAGCGCTCGAGCAGGTGGAAATTGATTGCCTGCTGGATATCCATATAGAGGTTGTAGCCCGGGTCCTTCACGATATAGACGCATTCGAACTCCAGGGCCTCTTTGCCAAAACCCCGCAGGTGGGCGCGGTCGAAACGCACCTGCTGCTGGGCCTTGATCGCTTCCTCGACGATGGCGGGCGCCTGTTTTACCGCCTCGGTGGGCGTGTCGTAGGACAAGCCGAACTCGAATACGATGCGGCGCTCCTGCAAGCGCTTGTAGTTCTGGATGGTGCTGCTGATCATGCTGGCATTGGCCATGACGATCTGCTCGCCACCCAGGCTGCGGATGCGCGTGGTCTTCAGCCCCACATGCTCCACCGTACCGGCCAGCGGCCCGATGACGATGAAGTCACCGACCTCGAACGGCTTGTCGACGGCGATCGACAACGAGGCGAACAGGTCACCCAGGATGTTCTGCACAGCCAGGGCGACGGCAATCCCGCCCACACCCAGGCTGGCCACGAAGGCGGTGATATTGACGCCCAGATTGGACAGCATGGCCAGCAACACCACCGACCACAGCAGCACCCGTGCGCCCCAGGCCGAAAGCGTGGCCAGCGCACTGCCTTGGTAAAGGCCGTCGGCGCTGTGCCGGCTGAAGTAGCGGGTCAGGCCCAGCGCGATGGCGCGATTGACCCAGAGGCCGATCTGCAGGGCAGCGACCACGAACCACAAGCTACTGACCCGGCCCAACCAGCGCTCGGGCAGGTCCAGCATGCTCAAACCCACCAGCAGCGAAGCAAGCAGCAGCAGGCTGTTGCTGGTGCCGGCCAATACCTTGGCCAGCACCTGGCTCATTGCCCCGTCATGTTCGGACCAGCGCTGCACCCGGCGCATCAACAGGCCGATGACAGCTCTGGCAACCACGAACGTCAGCACGGCAACGCACAGCGCTACCAGCAAGTTGAGAATGGAAATGCCAAAGAATGTGGTGTCGGTGAACAGTTCAATGATTCGATCATCCATGGGGAGCCCACCTCCAGATGGCTCATGGCAGGGCCGCAGGGCGGCCCCTGGGATTGCGCGGTGACGTGTGGGTTACTTGCCGTGGGTGGCTTGCAGCGCCTTGGCCTGTTCCAGATGGTGTTGCAGCGTTGGCAGCTTGTCGCTGGCGAAGGCCTTGAGCTCCGGCTTGTCGGAGGAGGCGGCCTCTTTCTTGAACAGTTCCACGGCCTTCTCGTGCGCGTCGACCTGGTTATTGACGTATGACCGGTCGAACGACTCGTCGCGCCATTCGAGGATCATCTTCTTGACCTTGTCGGTCAGCGCCGCTTCGTCGGGCACGCTGATGTCCAGCTTGCGGGCGATATCACCGAGTTCCTGGTTGGCTTTGGTATGGTCTGTGACCATTTGCTGGGCGAATTGCTTGATGTCTGCGCTCTGGCTCTTTTCCTGCGCCAGGTTGGCGGTGACCACTTCGGCGATACCGGCTTCAGTGGCCGCATCGACGAAATCGTCCGAAGACGCTGCCTGTACCTGCAGCGAAGCCAGGCCCATCAACAGGGTAACTCCGGCGATTTTCAAGAATGGTGTGCTCATGTCTCACTCCTTCGTTCTGTTGGCGCGACCTCAATGTCGCACTCGGTTGAACCGCAGGAGTGGGTGAAGGTTTAGTTTTTCTGAAAAACAGGGCTGCCGTGGCGCAATCTGCGTTTCGGGGCACCGCTCATCCGCTATGTCGTAATCAGAACGAATTCAGGGGGACAGGTGGGACTCGTTGGTTTAGGTCTTCACAAAAACGAGTAGCCATCATGAAAAACAACCTGTTCGCCATGTTGCTGTTGACTGCCAGTTTCTCGCTGCTCGGAGGTTGCTTCGACCGCGATAGTGATCATCCAGCGAAGGATGCCGACCCAAGCAAACCGTCACTTCAGATGCAGCAACCCAGTGACCCTGTAACTAACCCTCCAGCTGACACCAAACCGCAGAATCAATGAGTGAGGTACAGGGCATGGTGGCGACGACAAAGGCAGGTATAAGGCCTCACAATGCCAACTTAGGGCTGGAGCATCGCTATCGAGCGCTACTTGAGGGCCCGGAGCCCACCACCGAGGCCTGGCTGGAGGAGCAACTGCGTCTGGCCCGTGCGCTTTCCGACGACCTGCCAGATGATCCTGGGCTAATCCCGCAATGGGCCGATAACCATGCGGGCCGTGTCGCCAGCGAGCATGCGGCCTATCTGGAACAACGGCGTCAGGGCGGCCCCCGTCGTTTTTTTGCCAATCGTGCCCATGCCTTGTGGTTTTTGCAGCAAGTCGCGCCGACCAAAGCGGTCGACGGCGCATGGCTACACGGAGCCCTATGGCATTGGCAGGACCCGCGCTTCCATGGGCTGATCCGCACCTTCCTCGAAGAACTCGGCGACGGCGACCCACGCTGCAATCACGTGCTGATCTACCAGCGCTTGCTCAGCCGTCTGGGTTGCTCACAGGAGCGGCCGCTTGACCCCGCTCGTTACCTGCAGGGCGCGCTGCAACTGGCCTTGGGGCAGCACTGCCAGCGATTCTTGCCGGAAGTGGTCGGTTACAACCTGGGTTACGAGCAACCGCCCTTGCACCTGCTGATCACCACCCACGAGCTGGCCGAGCTAGGTATCGACGCCCATTACTTCCAGTTGCACGTGACCATCGACAATGCCGCCAGCGGCCACGCGAGGCGTGCCGTGGAGTGCTTCACCGAGCTGGCACGGGATCAGGGGCCGGCGTTCTATGAACGCGTGAGACACGGCTACCGGCTTAATGACCTGGGTATAGACACGCCCTCGTTGATCGCCTCGTTCGACCTGCATGCGGAGTTGCTAAGTACATTGGAACGCAAGCGCATCTACGGGCAGTGCATGCATTCAGACCGCTGTCGCCTGCAAGGACGCACCATCAACCAGTGGCTTGCTGAGCCCGGCGCGATGCCCGGGTTTCTTGAAGCATTACAGGCTCAAGGCTGGATCAAGCGTGACAGCGATCCTGGGCAAAGCCGCTTCTGGTCGCTGATCGAGGGCCCGACCGCAGCCATGTTCGGTGTGTTCGATGCCTATGAAAAGCAACTCTGGCATGACTGGATCGCCGGCTCCTGGCAAGGCACCGGAATCCGTCGGGTGCCGCCAGGGCAATGGGAACATGCCTTGCAACTGGACGATAAAGTCCCCATCGCATCCCAGGTACCGGACATACCTGCGCTAATCGATGCAATGGCCGGCAATCGGCACGCCACCCCTCAGGGCCTGCACGCCACTCATGCGTTCATCCAGGCCACCGGTTTGATGAACGGAGGGCTTCATTGATGCTGCTCGACCAAGACCAGATCCGTGCCGATGAGGCCTTGCTGCAGTTGGGGAAACGCTTGCGTGCCGACGGCTATCGTTTTATCTGCGTGACGCCGGCGACCCAAGCCAGGGTCAATGCCCGGGACGATGCGCAGCAGGCGCGTACCTTGCGTGATGTGTTCGGCTGGAGTAGGCCATTCGCCGCGTCACTGCTAAGCCCCGACGAACTGGAGCAGCTGCGCCTCGCTGGCGTGCTGGAGGCCCAAGGTGCACTGTGGCGCAGCACTGTGCGCTGGTCCAGCCTGGACGATCTGTTGCTGGTACATGCTGCCTGGCCAACGGACAGCCGCGACGCGGTGTTCTTTGGCCCGGACAGCTACCGTTTCGCCCAGCTGATACACGATCATTTGAGAAGCACGCCCGAGCGCGTGCAGCATGCCGTAGACATCGGCTGTGGCAGCGGTGTAGGGGCGTTGCTGATCGCTCGCGCCGCCCAACACGCGCAGGTTTGCGCAGTGGACATTAACCCTATGGCATTGCGCTACACCGCCATCAATGCCGCCTTGGCCGGTGTGGCCAATGTTTCGGTCGAGCGCAGTGACCTGCTCAATGACATCGCGGGTACGTTCGACCTGATCGTCGCCAACCCGCCGTACATGCTCGACGCCGGCCAGCGCGCCTACCGCCACGGCGGCGGCGCACTGGGTGCCGAGCTGTCGCTGCGCATCGTCGAGCAAGCCCTTGAGCGCCTGTCGCCCGGGGGGACGCTGCTGCTCTACACCGGTGTCGCCATCGTCGAGGGGCGCGACGCGCTGCTCGAAGCCATGCGGTTACGCCTGGCGGGGCCTGCGTTCAGTTGGTTCTATCGCGAGCTGGACCCAGATGTATTCGGTGAGCAATTGCTTGAACCCGGTTACGAGCAGGTCGAGCGCATTGCCGCCGTGGCCCTGACCGTCACCCGTCGCGGCTGATAGCGTCGTGGCGCGGCAATGTACGTTTGGCATCGAGGAAGAATACCTGCTGGTGAAGCTGGCCACCGGGCAGGTCATGGCTGCTCCGTCAGCCGCCGTGGCCCGCTGTTGTCGGGATGCGCTGGGCCCGTGGTTCGCCGAGGAAATGTTCCACAGCCAGATAGAGGCCGCTTCGCCCATATTCGACGCACTGCATCAGGCGCGTGATTTCTTTGGCGAGCGGCGTCAGCGCCTGGCCCAGGCGCTGGCCGAGGAGGGCGCCGGCCTGTACGGCGCGGCGAGCCACCCCAGCGCCCGGTGGCTGCGCCAGCGTCCTCGTGGCACTGCGCACTATCGCCAGTTGTTCGACGATTACCAGCTGGTGGCCCGGCGCAGCCTGTTGAATGGTCTGCACGTGCACGTCGGCGTACCGGTGGGCATTGATCGGATACGAGTGATCAATCGGGTGCTGTACTGGCTGCCCTTGTTGTTGGCGCTCAGTACCTCGTCTGCGTATTGGGGCGGTGAGGATACAGGCTACATGAGCTACCGCCGCGCAGTGTGCGGGGAATGGCCGCACATGGGCCTGCCAGAGCCTTTGCCGGACTGGAGCGCGTACCAGCGCTACCGGGCATTGCTGCAACGGACCGGTAGCCTGGCCGAGGACGGTGATTTCTGGTGGGCGATCAGGCCCTCGCGGCGGTTTCCGACGGTCGAGCTGCGTATCTGCGATGGCTGCCCGCGGCTGGAAGATGCGCTGGCCGTCGCCGGCCTGTTTCGCCACCTGGTCGAGCAGGCGCTGGCCCGCCACGATGACCCCGCCAGCCGCGAGATGCGCTGGGTCACCCAGGAGAACTACTGGCGCGCCCTGCGTCAGGGCCGCCTGGCCACCTTCATCGGTGTCCACGAGCAACAGCCGGTCAGCGCCGAGGGCTGGCTGATGCAGTTGCAGCAGCAGTGCCCGGCTGACACCGCCGATACCGAGCGTTCATTCATTCAGGCCCGGCACATCCTGCGCGAGGGCAGCAGCGCCGATCGCCAGCGCCAAGCCTTCGCGCTGGCCAGTGAACAGGGCCTGGATAACCGCCAGGCGATGCGCGCAGTGGCCGGGCAGGTGATGCGCGACTATCGGTAGGGCCGGTGGCGAACCGCTGCCCTGATGGCCTGACTTGGAAATCCGGATAAACCTTTGCGGCGCTGCGCAGTCAGTTTCAGAAAGGGCCCGGATACTCAAGAGGGCTAGGGAGGTGGCTGATGAAACTCTTCTGTCTGCTGCGGGGCTGCCAATGGCGCAGCTTGGTGGTGTGTGAAGTCGCCGGGCTTCACTGCCAATGTTGCGAACGCTGTGGCGCGTTGCGCTACAGCCAGCCCGGTCAACCTTTCAATGTGTAGGAGCGGACCATGGCCCGGTCAATCTGGAAAGGCGCGATCAGCTTCGGCTTGGTGCACATCCCCGTCTCGCTGAATACCGCCGTGCGCAGCGAGCGTGTGGACTTCGACTGGCTGGACAAGCGCAGCATGGAGCCGGTTGGCTACAAGCGGGTGAACAAGGTGACCGGCAAGGACATCGACAAGGAGCACATCGTCAAAGGGGTGGAGTACGAAAAGGGCCGCTACGTGGTGATCAGCGAGGAAGAAATCCGCAAGGCCAGGCCCGAGGCGACCCAGACCATCGACATCTTCTCGTTCGTCGATGCCGGCGACATTCCGCTGCAACAGTTTGACACCCCCTACTACCTGAGCCCCGACCGTCGTGGCGGCAAGGTCTATGCCTTGCTGCGCGAGACCCTGCACAGCACCGGCAAGGTGGCCTTGGCCACCGTGGTGCTGCACACCCGCCAGCACCTGGCCCTGCTGCGCCCGCTGGAAGATGCACTGGTATTGATCACTCTGCGCTGGCCGGAAGAGGTGCGCGGGCTGGATACGCTGGAGCTGGACAAGAGCGTGACCGAGAGCAAGGTCGACAAGCGTGAGCTGGAGATGGCGCGGCGCCTGGTGGAGGACATGAGCGGGCAATGGACGCCGGATGATTACCATGATGCGTTTCGCCAGACCATCCTCGACCTGGTGGAGGAGAAGGCCAGTAAAGGCAAGATCGAGACCGTGGACAAAGGCGAAGGCGCGGCGGCGGAGAAGGGCGCCGACATCATCGACCTCACCGAACTGCTCAAACGCAGCCTCGGTGGCAAGACCAAGCCAAAGAAACCGGCGGCCAAGCGGCCACGCAAGGCCTCTTGAGCTACGGTAGCTGCCCCTCCAGCCCGCAGAGATAGTCCCCGAAGCCCTGCCGCGCGCGGCTGTCCACCCGGCTGCTGGTGGCCACGCTGTGCGCCGCGGTCCAGACGATCTGTGCGCCGCTGGCTTCAAGGGCCAGGACCAGTTGCACATCTTCATGCGCCGGCAATGGCTGGAAGCCGCCCACGCGTTCGTAGGCCTTGGCGCATACGCCGAGGTTGGCGCCATGGATATGCCGATGCCCTTCACGGGCCTGATAACGGCTGCGATACAACTGGCGTAACGCTGCGTTCTGCCACGGCTGCCAGCGTTCGATGTGCACCGTGCCGCACACCGCGTCCGCGTGCCATTGCAGCTGTGACACCAGCCAATGCGGGGGCACGCGACTGTCGGCGTCGGTGAAGGCCAGCCACTGTGCGCCGCGCTCGATCATCCACGCCGCGCCCAGGCGCCGGGCGATGCCGACGTTGCCGGCCTCCAGTTCCAGGGTATGCACGCCATGGCGGCGGGCGATGCGCGCGCTGGCGTCGACACAGCGGTCGAGCACCACCATTACCTCCACTGCCAAGCCCGCCGCTTTGGCTTGCGCCACAGCCAGCTTGACGGCGGCCAGGCAGTGCCCGAGGCGACGGGCTTCGTTGTGGGCGGGGATGATGACGGCGATCATGGGCAGGTCTCGTCAAGGTCCACCACGCTGGGTTGACACGACCAATATTCGAGCAGGAAGTCTGCCTCCTCGTGGCGCAGCAGTGGATAAAGTGGCAGATGCCGGGCGAGCAGGGCATGCACCTCGCGGCCATCCTGCGGGCAACCGGCGATGGGATGGCGCCAGTGGCAGGCCAGCAAACCACCGTCATACGCCAGGCTGGCCACCGACTGCTCGATCACCTGCAACCAGTCGGTGGGGTCCAGGTAGTAGCCGATCTCACTGAGCACGATCAGGTCAAACTGACCGCCCGGCCAGTCGCCCGGCAGGTGGCCCTGTTCGACATGGGCGTGGCTCACACCTGCAAGCCGCTGACGGGCCAGGGCCACGGCTGTCGCGTCGATGTCCTGGCACGACAGGCTGGCGCAGCGTTCGGCCAGCAGGATGCTCAGCTCGCCGTTGGCGCAGGCCGGCTCGAATACGCGCTCATAGCATTGGCGCGGCAGGCTGGCCAGGGTCAGCTCGCGCTTGCGCCGCTCGTACCAACGGGTACGAAAGGCCCAGGGGTCATCGCTGCCGGCGTACAAGTCGGCGAAGTACTGTGCGTCCAGGCTCATGTTGCCTCCGTTGACAGAAAGATCAGCTCGAATGGTTGCAACAGACAAGCCTGCAGCTGTTCTGGCACAACCGGGGGGCGATCACCATCGGGCTGCAACTGGCTGGCATGGGCGGCAAGGGCTTGGCGCTTGAGCGCCAGATGCTCATCGCACAGCTGCAGGCGGTGAGCCCGGGGCCAGGGCAGGCGCGGGTCATCGGGGCTTGCCCAGTGCCAGGCCCAGACCGGGGCCTCTGCGAGTTGTACACGCCTGGCCTGTGCCGCCTGGGCACAGGCGCGACCTGCTGCTTCGTGGTCGCAATGGCCGTCGCCGCGCCAAGTGGTCAGCAGCAGGTCGCCAGGTTTGAGCAACTGGTTCAGGTGGTTGACCAGGAAGGCTTCATCGTGGGGCAGCGCGCCATCCTTGAGGTTGAGTCGTCGCCAGTCGAGGCGGGTGAGATCCAACCCAAGCAATTGCAGGGCATGACGGCTTTCCAGTGGGCGCTGATGGCGCAGGCGGCGCTCTGGCCATTGTGAGGAATGCGGGTGGCTGCCTTCGCCATTGGTGGCAGAAACAAGCAGCACGTCCTGTTCTCGTCCCTGGAAGCTGGCCAGCAGCCCGCCGGCCATGAGGATTTCGTCGTCCGGGTGCGGAGCCAGCAGTACCAGGCGCCTTCCAGGTGGGCACAACTGCTCGGGCAGCGTCCAGCTGGCGCGGGCCAACTGAGCAGAATGCTGCCAGGCGCTCCATGGTGTGCCTTGCGCAGCCCGTATCAAGTTCTGGCTCATAGTTGCCATGCTCCCGCCGGCATGCCGGTCAGTTGCCGGCCCAACTCGGCCAGGTCGCGTTCGGCGTGGCTCTGGCGTATGTATACCGGCAGGTCGGCACTGAGCCGGGCGAAATGGCTGCTGCAACAGAACGGCGTGGCACCGAGCGCCCGGCCAGCATGCTGAATGACCTGCTCGACCGCCTGCTCGACCTGGGCGCGGGTGCGCCGCACCTGGAAGCTGGCGTCGTCCTGAGGGTGGAGGTCGATCCACGTGGCGCATTCGTGCAAGGCTGCGCGGGCACCGTACAAGGCTGCATCGACTGCGCCCAGATGCGCATCGGCATGCGGGTCGCGCCGGGGTTTGCGGCACTGTTCGCGAAGGTAGTCCGCCAGGGCCTCGGCGGCGCCATACCAGCAAGCGGCGATACCCGCGCCGCCTTGCCAGAAGCCAGGCCGGGACAGGTACTGGCCGGGCGAACCGATGGCCAGCCCTGGCGAGTCGTCGAATTCGATCACAACGCTGCTGGTGGCGGCCATGCCTACGGCCTGCCAATGCTCGGCCAGAATGCGCTGGCTGGAATGAGGTAATTCGATGGCCACCAACTGAGGCTGGTCGTCTTCCCAGGCAGTCAGCAGGGCACGGTCGATCTGCAACGCGCCCGAACACCAAGCCTTGCGGCCTTGCAGGCGTACGCGTTCACCGTCCCGCTCGACGATGTATGCCCGGGCATCCGGCGGCTCGGCGGCCCACACGCCCCAGATGCTGTTGCCGGCCTGCTGGGCGGCACCGCATTCGGCGAGGATCGCCAAGGCGTCGGTATGGCCTTCATAAAGTTTGGCCAGGCTCAGATCACACCCTGCGATCCGCGCCAAGGCCCGCCAGCGCTCCAGGGTGCAGCCCTGGCCAGGCAACGGAAGCACATCGAGCTGTTCGCCCTGCAAGGCCTGCATCAGTTCTATTAGCGAAGCGTCGCGTTCAATAGCCTGCGAACGGTGAGCAAAGCGGTGTAACAACGAATCGAAGTGGGTCAGTTCCATCATGCAATACCCAACTGCTTGCGCATACGCAACGTGATCGACTGGCGTGTCTTGCCCATTTCGGCCCACGGGTCTTCGACCTGTGCAAGCCGCGTGTGAAGGTTGCCGATGTTCCACTGGTTGGCACCCTTGAGCTGGCTCAGTTCCTCACGCCAGATCGGCACCGACACCGGCAGGCCCTCGCGGGCCCGCAGCGAGTAGGCGGCGACGGTGGTGGCACCCTTGCCGTTACGCAGATAATCGATAAAGATCCGCCCGACCCGGTTCTTCGGCCCGGACACGGCGCTGAGACGGTCAGGGAACAGCCCGGCCATGTGGTTGACCAAGGCATGGCTGAAGTCTTTCACCTCGTCCCAGCCAGTGCGTCGGGTCAACGGTACGACGAGGTGCATGCCTTTTCCGCCGCTAGTCTTGAGAAACACCTTCAGGCCCAGTTCGTCGAGCAAGGTAAGGGTCAGCTGGGTGGCCTCGAGCATGGCTTTCCAGGGCAGCGCCGGGTCAGGGTCCAGGTCGAGGACAAAGCGGTCGGGTTTATCGAAATCCTTGGTGGTGGCATTCCAGGTGTGCAGTTCAAGCGTGTTCATCTGCACCGCGCCCAGCAGGCTGTCGGCGCGGTTGAGCACCATGGCTGCCTGGCCGGCCTGGGCCTTGCTGTAGCTGAGCACCTTGGGAATGTGCAGCTGGCCGGCGTTTTTCTGGAAGAACAGTTCGCCGTCCAGACCATCCGGTGCCCGCACAAGGGCTACAGGCCGGTCCTTGAGCTGTGGCAGCAGCCAGTCGGCGACCTGAGCGTAGTACTGGGCGACCTCGCGCTTGGTGGCACCTGTGGTTGCGTCTACCACGCGGTCGGGGTGGGTCAGGCGCAGGGTGCCCAGGTTCTCGGGTTCTGTCTGTACTGCGCGCTTGGTGGGCATTGCTCGCTCCAGGTCGATGGCGGTGGCAGGTTTGTCGTCACGCAGGCCGTGGAACACCGAATGGCGAACGATGCCTTCGCGGGTCATCTGGGCATAGGCGACTTCTGCCAGTAGCTGTGGCTTGAGCCAATGCACGCCGCGGGCTTCGGCACCGGTGGGTGGTTTGGGCAAAGGCGATTTGTCTGTCTGCAACGGCTTGAGGCGGGCGTGAATGCTATCCAGGGTGGCCGCGCTGAAACCGGTGCCGACCTTGCCGGCATAGCGCAACGGGCCGCTTCCGTGGTCGTGCAGGGCCAGCAGCAGGGCGCCGAAGCCGTTGCGGCTGCCTTTGGGGTCGGTGTAGCCGACGATCACGAATTCCTGACGCTGCTTGCACTTGAGCTTGACCCAGTCGCTACTGCGCCGGCCAACGTAGGGGCTGTCGGCACGTTTACCGATCAAGCCTTCGAGTTCCAGCCGGCAGGCGCTGTCGAGCAATGACGCGACGGGCTCCTCAAAATCGGCGGAATACCTGATTACCTGCGACGCATGGCCTTCCAGCAACCGGGCGAGGGTTGCACGGCGCTGTTGCAGCGGCAGTGCTCGCAGGTCCTCACCGCCCAGCCAGGGCAGGTCGAACAGGTAGTAGGTGATGCGCTCGTCATGCTCGGTGTCGAAGGCATTCTGCAAGGCCTGGAAGTCGGCCACGCCGTTGTCGTCGACCACTACCATCTCGCCGTCCAGCCATGCCGAGTCGAGCCCCAGGGCCTTGAGCGCCTCGACCTGCCGGGGCATCTTCGCACTCCAGTCGTGGCCATTACGGGTAAACAGGCGTATATCGTCACCGTCGATACGCGCCAGGATGCGGTAGCCGTCGAACTTGACTTCGTAGCGCCAATCGCCGCTTGGCGGGGAAGCGACCAACGTGGCCAGTTGCGGCTGGAGCGCATCCGGCAGGGCTTTGGGGTCGGTTTTCCGCTTGTGCCTGACGGTGGTCGCCTTGCCCGGGCTGCGCGGGGGCAGGGTACGTTCGCTCAGCACGCTGTCCGGCAGGGCCTCGACAATGCTGTAGTCCGTTTCACTGCGCGCCTGCCCGTCATGGGACTTGACCAGCATCCACTGCTCTTTCTTGCCTGCCAGGTGAGTGCGGAACAGGTTCCAGACCCCCGACAGCTTCTCGCCCTGCAGGCGAAAGCGCAGCTTGCCCTTTGCATAGGCTTCGCGTGGATCGCCCTCGGGCTCCCAGACACCCCGGTCCCAGACGATCACATCGCCGGCGCCGTAGTGGCCTTCAGGGATGCGGCCTTCGAAGTTGGCGTAGTCCAGCGGATGATCCTCCACATGCACTGCCAGGCGCCGGACCTTGGGATCCAGCGAGGGGCCCTTGGGGATGGCCCAGCTCTTGAGGGTGCCGTCGAGCTCCAGGCGAAAATCGTAATGCAGGTGGCTGGCATCGTGCTTCTGGATGCAGTACTGCAGCGCATGGGCCGAGCGGGGGCGGGCGCGTTTGCCAGCCGGCTCGGGCGTGGCATTGAAGTCGCGCTTGCGCTGGTACTCCTGCAGGGGCTTGGCCATGACGGGCTCCGGAAGGGGTTGCGGGTCTCAGGATTGGGAGGTGGCGGCGCAGCGAGGAGTTCAAAAAAAACGCGGGACGGGGCTGGCAGAAACTCTGAATCATTTGCCGCTGGGGAGGGTCGACCGAGTGAAGCCCACTAACGGAGACCGTTCATGTCCACACCCAATGACCCAAGACCGCCCATTGAGATCGACGACATCGAGGACCGCATGGGCAGCGTCCACGAGCTGGATTTCAGCGAGCGCCGTGATGAGCGCCAGGGGCGTGTCGGCGACGAGCGTCCGGCGCGGGAGCTTGCCGAGGATTACCCGCCCCGGCGTGTCGCCGAAAGCGGCATGACCGGCGGCGAGGCGTTGAGCGACAGCCTGCACGAGGACAATGTCACCCTCGACGACCTGAGCCCGGATACGTTGTTCGATGAGACCGGTGCCCGCGATCCGGATGAGCCTGGCAGCGGCGGCCCGGCGGACAAGGCCTTGCGCCAGGTGGAGGCCCACGAGATCGGTGGCGGTTTCGGCCTGGACGAGGCCGAACTGGCCCGCTCGGCGCCGCTGGACGGCGAGCCGTGGACCGATGACGTGGTACCCGATGACGAAGGGAGAGAGCCGAGATGAACGAGCAACGCTGTTCCTGCACCCATTGTTCTTGCACCGCGGATGCCAATGCTGTGGTCCAGGATGGCAAGGCCTACTGCTGCGAAGCCTGTGCGACGGGCCATCGTAACGGCGAGCCCTGTCGTATGAGCGACTGCAAGTGTGGTGAGTTGGCTGAGTCGAAAGAGTCCAATGTCGATAATGCATTGGATGAAACATTCCCGGCGAGCGATCCGATTTCGCCATAAGGCCCAGTGGCTTACAGATGTGAGACGGGAGAGCGATAGGACGTCATTTAGATCATGTGGAACCTCACCCGTCACGCATCTGGTTTGGGTTACGCCCTCAATGGGTCTGCCAGACACCATTGTTGCGTTCGCAATCGCTGCGTGCCTGGCCCAGGCTAGGGGTGTCGTAGTAGTAGGTGATGATCCGCGCATCCTTGGGTAGTGCAGGGCGGGTGGCAGGCTCATCACGCCCAGCGGCATCGGGGTTGGCCAGTGTCTCCTGCGTCAGTGGCGCGATGCAGCTGCCAACGCTGCTGTCGGGGCAACGCTCAACACGACGCTTCTCGCTGTTCAACATCTCCTTGCTTTCGTTGCTGCACGACCAGGCAATCGCCTCAGCGGGCGTGTTGCTGTAGCTGTAACAGGTGTGTTGCTGCACCGGTTTGACCGCCTCGCTGGATGAGCGGGTGACCACGTCGCAAACTTCGGCCAACACCTGCCCGCTGCCAAGGGTGCCCAGCATTGCCATATACAGAGCGAATCGCATGATATACCTCCCGGGCACCAGGCCCGTCAGCGCTTGTCGAGGGCTGCCCCGGCCTGCCTGCGCAAGGCCTTGGCACGCTTTTCGAGGATCAAGTAGGTCACCACCGCCAATAGCAGCGGGATCAGGTAGTACAACGTCCGATAGCCGAGCAGTGCGGCAACCAGGGTGCCTTGCCCTAGCTGGCCATGGAGCAGCGCCAGGAATACGGCTTCCAGTACGCCGAGCCCGGCGGGAATGTGAGCGACCACCCCGGCGACGCAACTGATCAGCAACACACCCAGCACCGAGGGATAGAACAGCTCGGGCGGCAACAGCAGGTCAATCAGCGCTGCCATCAGCGCCCAGTTGCTAGCGCCCAGTGCCACCTGGCAGAGCGCCATACGCAGGCTCGGCAGGGTGACTTCGTGCCCGCGCAGCGCCCACGTGCGCCGCGTGGCGAAGGCACAGGCGCACAGGTAAGCCAACGCTACCGCCACCATCAATACGCCGATCAGGCGCAAGCCGCTGGCACCCACCGCCCAGCTTTCCGGCAGTTTGACAAAGCCCAGGGCGAATACCGTGCCGGCCAGCAGCAGGTAGCCCATCCAGTTGGTCAACAGCCCCAAGGTGAGGATGCGGGTGATGGTTGGGGTATCCAGGCCCAGCCGGCTGTACAGGCGATAACGCAGGGCAACGCCACCGACCCAGGTGGTGAAATTAAGGTTGAATGCATAGCAGACGAACGCTACCGGCAGCACCTGCCGGGCCGGCAGGCGGTGGCCGGTGTAGGCGCGGGCGAGCAGGTCGTAACTGGCGAATACCAGGTAGCTGCACAGGGCCAGCAGCAACCCCAAGGCCAGGGTCGAGGGCCGGTACGCCAGCAGCGACTGGCGGACTTCGTTCCAGTCCAGGTTACGCGCCAGGGTGAACAGCAGCGCGGGTATCAATACCAGGAACAGCACGGTCAGCAAGCGTTTGCCCCAGGTCTTCCAGCGTGAAGTGGCCATCAGGTCTTGCCCCCGTGGTAGTCGGCGGGGGCCTCGCCGTCGGCTTGCAGCGACTGCAGGCGCTGCCGGTGTGCCGGAAACCAGCCGGCGATCTGCGGGAAATAGCGCGTGATGTGGAAGCCCAGAAAGATCAGCGGGGCACGCCACCAGTAGCCGCGCACCATGCGCTCCAGCGTCACGGTCTTGCAGTGCTCCCGGCTCAGTTCGGTCAAGTGCTGGTACAGTTGTTCGTTGAACGCGGGGTCTTGAATCAGCAGGTTGGCCTCAAGGTTGAACGACAGGCTCAGTGGGTCGAGGTTGCTTGAGCCCACGGTGGTCCAGTGGCTGTCCACCAACGCAACCTTGCCATGAAGCGGCCGCTGGCAGTACTCATGGATGCGCACGTCGTCGCGCAACAGGTAGTTGTAGAGCAGCCGCGAGAGCGCACGCACCCAGCGCATGTCCGGTTGCCCCTGGAGGATCAGCGTCACCTCGACCCCGCGCCTGGCGGCGTTGCGCAGTTCGCGCAGCAAGCGGTAGCCCGGGAAGAAGTAGGCGTTGGCTACGACGATACGATGCCTTGCTTCACGGAAAGCCTGCAGGTAGCAGGCTTCGATATCGTTGCGATGGCGCTGGTTGTCGCGCTCCACCAGCACGGCGCTGGCCGGGCCTGAAGCGATGCCGCCCGCCTGAACCCCGCTGGCGGCATCCAGCACCGGTGCGAGCATGCGGCAGGAAGAAGCATGCACCTGGGCCACCACCGGGCCGACGACCTCCACCGCGTAATCCTGCTTGGCCTGTGGGCCGAAGTCACCCAGGTGGTCGGCACTGTAATTGATGCCGCCGATGAAGGCGCGTTGCCCGTCGATCACCAGGATCTTGCGGTGCAAGCGGCGAAACAGGTTGGTGCGCATGCCTACCAGCCGTGGTTGCGGATCGAACGAATGGAAACGCACCCCGGCCTCGGTCATCGACGAGATGAAATCGTCAGGCAGGTCGGCGGTGCCGTAGCCGTCCACCGCCACCTCGACCCGCACCCCGCGCCGCGCGGCATCGATCAGGGCGTGGCGCAAGGGTTGGCCGACTTTGTCATCGTAGATGATGAAGGTTTCCAGGAGGATTTCCTCGCGTGCCTGGGCCATGGCCTCGAATACGCGGGGGTAATACTGCTCGCCGTTTATCAGCAACTCGACGCGGTTGCCGTCGCACCAAGGCAGCTTCATAGTGTCACCTGCGCCACCAGCGGGGCATGATCGGAGAGGTGGGACCACGGGTATCTGGACAACACCCGTGCTTCGCAAGCTTGTGCGTTACGCAGGTAGATGCGGTCCAGCCGCAGCATTGGCAAGCGCGCGGGAAAGCTGCGTGCCGGTTTGCCGAAAGCCTCCGCCAGGTGGCCCGACAGCCTCGCATCTGCTTTCAGGCGCCAGTCGTTGAAGTCGCCGGCGACGATGACCGGCTCATCCGGCGGCAGGCTGTCCAGCAATGCCAGGAGCAGGCCGACCTGACGCTGACGATGCGCTTCACGCAGGCCCAGGTGTACGCAGACTGTGTGCACCTGTTCATGGCCCGGCACTTCCAGCTGGCAATGCAGCAGGCCCCGTTCTTCGTTGCCATGGACCGAAACATCCAGGTTGTCATGGGCAAGGATGGGGAACTTGGACAGCAGGGCGTTGCCATGGTCGCCATGGGGGTAGACCGCATTGCGGCCATAGGCGAATTGCGGCCACATGCTGTCGGCGAGGAATTCGTACTGAGGTGTCTGTGGCCACTTGGGATGGCGCTCGGCATGGTGTTGATGACTGCCATGCACCTCCTGAAGAAACACCAGGTCGGCGCCGGTCGAGCGTACCGCCTCGCGCAGCTCCGGCAAAATGAAGCGGCGGTTGAACAGGGTGAAGCCTTTGTGCACGTTGAGGGTCAGTACCGTCAGGTGATGTACGGCGGTCACCTTGTCGATGATGCAGCGGGGGGCGGGCAGTGTCGGGTTCATAGCGGCTCCTGCGGCTCGACGCCTGGTTCGGTCACCAGCTCGCCGTCAAGGCCTAGCTTGTCCAGCAGGCGGCGGGCATCGTAGGGGGCGTGGACTTTCTGGTCGTTGTCGAAGTAGCAGTAGACATCCCGGGAAGTGCGTTTTGCCGGGGCGCGGCGCACCACACGCTGAGCATCCTCAGGCTGGCTGCCCGCCGCCCAGGCCTGGATGCGCAGGCGCCAGCGGCGCAGCGCCCTGGCCGTGTAGCCGCTGCTGTACAGTTCGACATCGCCATGCAGGCGCAGGTACACGAAATCGGCCGTGAGCTCTTCGACATAGGGCCATTTGCCCGCGCTGTCGGCGACCACCAGGGCAACCTTGTGCCTGCGTAGCAGGTTGATGAAGGTGTCGCAGAGGAAGCTGGGGTGGCGGATTTCCACGGCGTGGCGAAGGCGCGCATTACCCGGCACGGCAGTGCCGCCGTTGCCTTGCAGGCGTTCGGCGGCGTGTCGCGCAAGGCTGCGGGCGGCTTTGCGGTCGCGTGGCAGCTTGGCCAGAAAGTCGCTGAAGCGCTGCGCGTCGAATTTCAGGTTCGGGGGAAACTGCCACAGGAAGGGGCCCAGCTTGTCACCCAGCAGCAAGGGGCCCGATGCGAAGAAGTTGGCAAGCGCCTCGTCGATTTCGCGGAGCCTGCGTACGTGGGTGATGTAGCGCGGCGCCTTGACCGAGAATACGAACCCCTCCGGTGTCTCGTCACGCCACTTGCCATAGCGCTCGGGCGTTTGCAGTGCGTAGAACGAACCGTTGATTTCGATGCTGTTGACTGCCCGCGAGGCAAACGCCAGCTCGTCGTCCTGGCGCAGCCCCTCGGGGTAGAAGTCCTTGCGCCATGGGCCATAGCGCCATCCGGAAATTCCGATGCGAATCTCGCTCACCATAAGTCCCTGCGCTCCTGTACGTAACAGTAGCGACAGGTACCGGGACCGGATTGTTCAGTGGGATTGACGAGTGGATGGCCATGCAAAAAGGGAACTTTACCGGTATTGCAATCCTCCACCGGATGCGTGGGTTTCACTGAGGTACACCCTGAAGGAGGCTCAGCCATGAAGTTTGATCGGTTTGCACAATGGCTAGCCAAACATAGCGGGCGGCCGTTGACCTTCATTATTGCCTTGATGCTGATCATTGCCTGGGGTGTAAGCGGGCCCTTGTTTCATTTCAACGACACGTGGCAGTTGGTCATCAATACGTCGACCACGATCATCACGTTCCTGATGGTGTTCCTGATCCAGAACACCCAAAACCGTGAGAGCGACGAATTGCACATCAAACTTGACGAACTGTTGCGCACTACCCAACGGGCGCACAAGGCGTTGCTCGACCTTGAAGACATGGGGCCAGCTGAACTCCATGCGCTTCGAAAGCGATACCAGCAACTGGGGGAGCACGACGAAGCGGGGCCAGACTGGGAGGACTCTCATTGACGCGTTCAAGCACACGCCATGGGGTTGTTCAGAAAGGGGCAAGACCATGACGGTGAAAAACTCACACTTCGCAGACCAGTTGATGAACAAACCCGACGATCAGCAGCAGAAAGGCCCCCATTCTTCCGATCATGCAACAACTGATCAGGACTTGGGTTTCGACCCGGACTCTCCGGATCTGGACGACCCTCAAGTGGACCCCCAAGGCCCCGCGAAACCACCCAGAGACGTGGAAAAGAAAGCGTAAGCCTGACTACCGTGGACGAAGGCCTGCCGCACGCATCCATCTGTTGCCCGGCGCGTCTTCCACAGCTCGACATGCCTGCCATGCCGGCGCAAACGGCGCTGGTTTGTTGAACTGGCAAACCAGGTGTTTGCCAGTTCACGGGTCAGGCAGCTAGCCAGCAAGGGCTTTGATCAGTTGCTCGCTGAAGGCGGGGATATCATCCGGCTTGCGGCTGGTGATCAGGTTGCCGTCCACCACTACCTCTTCATCTACCCAGTGGCCACCTGCATTGCGAATGTCATCCTGCAACGTCTTGTAACTGGTCATCCGTTTGCCCTTGGCCAGTCCACTCGATACCAGCAGCCAGGCGCCGTGGCAGATTACCGCCAGCGGCTTGCTGGCCGAGTTGTGGCTTTTGACCAGTTTCTGGGCGCCCGGTATCAGCCGGATGGTGTCGGAATTCTGGACCCCACCCGGTAGCACGATGGCATCGTAGAGGTCGAGGTGGGCGCTGTCGAACGTCGCGTCCACCGCAAACTCGTCGGCCGGCTTGTCATGGTTCCAGCCGCGGACAGTGCCTTCCTTGTCACTCAGTATATCGGTCACGGCCCCATTTTCCTGCAAGGCTTCACGAGGTCCGGTCAACTCCACTTGCTCGAAGCCATCGGTGACCAGAAAGGCTACGCGCTTGCCACTCAGTTTTGCAGTCATCGTTCAATCTCCGTTTTCGTCAGGTGTGAATGTGGGACGTCTCGGAAGGGGTGAGAAGTTCCAACGCACTGCTTCAGCGGTAGGGAGGCTGACCGGCTGACCGTTGCAGTTGAACATTGCGCGGGGCTTGAGCTCTCACTAGCAGAGATAGAACGAGGCGGCCGTCATGAGCATCGAACGCAGCATTCCTGAACTTGAAGCCTGGTACGCGCAGTACGACGACATCAGCTACCGGCGCGAATCGCCGGACGCCTACTACCATGAACTGGTTCGCACCGCCGAGGCGCTGCGGGACGATGGTGCCATTGACTGGGATGACTGGTTGGCGCTGAAGGCACTGGCCGACGAGGCACATATTCGGGCACTGGAAGATGCCGTGCAGGCTCACGTGAGTGACCCTGACGCATGAAAGCGCTGAAGATCGCCACCTTCAATATCAATGGCATCCGCAGCCGCCTGCCCGCGCTGTTGGCCTGGCTGGAGCGGGAGCAGCCGGACATTGCGTGTTTGCAGGAACTAAAGGCGGCCGATCAGCAATTTCCTCGCCAAGCCATCGAAGCGGCAGGTTATGGCTGCCTGTATCAGGGGCAACCCTCCTGGAATGGCGTGGCGATCCTGGCGCGCGATAGTGAGCCGCTGGAGGTACGGCGCGGGCTGCCCGGCATGCAGGACGATGAGCAGAGCCGCTATCTGGAAGCTGCGGTGCACGGTGTACTGGTGAGCTGCCTTTACCTGCCCAATGGCAACCCGCAACCCGGCCCCAAGTTCGATTACAAACTGCGCTGGTTCCAGTGCCTGATCAAGCATGCCCAAACACTGCAGGGCAGCCACCATCCTGCGGTGTTGGCGGGCGATTTCAATGTGGTGCCCACCGATCTGGACATCTATAACCCGCGCTCATGGCTCAAGGACGCGCTGCTGCAACCTGAATCGCGGGCGTGTTTCGAACAATTGCTGGCGCAGGGCTGGGTCGATGCTGTGCGTCACCTGTATCCCGAGCAGCGCATCTACACATTCTGGGACTATTTTCGCAATCATTGGGCGCGCAATGCCGGGCTGCGCATTGATCATCTGCTGCTCAACCCCAGTCTCAGCCCTTACTTGAAGCGGGCGGGCGTGGATGCCTGGGTGCGCAACGAAGCCAAGGCCAGTGATCATGCGCCGGTCTGGATCCAGTTGAGCGGGCGTCGAAAGCAATGCTAGAGGGGCACGACCTTCCGCTTATCCCTGCCCATAACATAAGTGTGGTCACGCCGTCGCTTCCAGTTGTGTATTTTTTCGCCACCCTCGCAGATTCATGGCGCAGAGACAGAATTGAAGGATGATCAATGCCCACGCTTCTGCTTGCCAGCCCCACACGGCCCACAATACGTTGCTTGCAATAAAGCAGCAGAAACCTGCCTTCCTCCGCCCCGGACGGCGCGAACCGATGCACCAGGCTGCCAGCACGGTCATCAACATCGCAGGCCATTCAAGTAACCCAATCCAATAATCCATGACACCTTCCGACTGATGGTGGGGTATGTGAAGCTGATTACCTGCCAGCGGCCTGAGCGCTGGCAGGTGATCGCTTGACTAAGCTGCTCGCTGCTCGCTCTTGAGCATCTTTTTCTGCATTTCCATGGTTTGCCCAAGCTCCTCGAGGGTGTCCTTGCTGAGCAGCTTCTTCGCGGTAGGGAAGAGCTCGCCTTCCTCTTCCTCGATGTGATGCTCCAGCAACTCTTTCATGACCTTGACCCGCCCCGCGAATTCGACGGTACCTGTGTCGGTATGCAGGAGGTCGGGTAAGACGAGGGCGTCGACAGTGCGGTGTTCTTCCTTGGCCTCGTAGTACATCTTCGCTTCTTCCTTGCCACCCGCTTGCTTGATGGCCGGGTAGAGTATTTCTTCCTCGAGCGCGGTGTGGATCTGCAACTCTTGCTCGATCCTGTGGAGTAACTCGGCCCGTTTCTTCACTGCGCGCTCGGTAGTGGTCGACAGCTCTTCGAGCAGCTTCTTCACGAGCTTGTGGTCCTGGATCAGTAAGTCGATAGCGTTCATGGCGTTCCTCGTCACGGATTAAATCAAGAACCTGCTCGTGGTGGAGTACACGCAGAAAGAAACGGTTCAATGCTTAAGATGGCTGGCATCCCCTCAGGCGCGCTCGCCGAAGAAGCGAACGTGACCTCGCAATGAGACCACGCTCATTCCTCGGTACGCAGACCTCCTCTAGCTATCCCTGCGTCGTGAATGTGTGAGTGTGAAACCCACAAGGATTCCCAGCGCCGCTGCGCCGATCAGCAGTGGCGTTATGTTTTTTGGCTTCCTCCAGCCTCCGTCGATACCCCTCCTGCCATTCGAAGGCTCAAAGAGTGCCCCCGATGATTCTTTGGCTTTGGGACTGCGATTTATCCAAGCGCCACTATCAGGCACTTCTCGTTCCGTACCCGATGCACCGGGGGCAACTGGGACAATGGTGTCACTGGCCTCGATCCGTGATAGCTCAAACGTGGTGCCATCGACCAGAGTCAACGTCAGCCCTTCGACCGTGCCTGCCTCCCGGTTTGGAAAAACGGGTTCACCTGCGGCATCCAGGCTGTCGTAGATGAAGCGGGTACCTTCAAGCCAGACCACGGCGGTGAGAAGCTCAGGGCCGAGATAATACTTCCCGTCCTGGAAGAAGCCTGGAAACTGATGAGCGCGCTCCACGTTTTCCACGCGATAGCGTTCGCCTGATTTCATGCCTGTCGCTTGATCGATCATGTTGAAAACCCCTGTAAGTGGCGCTCAGAACTGTCAGCCTTTGCTGTATTCGTCGGAAGTGGGCCCTGAGTGCCGGGTGCAGCGCCTGGCACGAGGATGACCTTGCGGCAGTTTTCCTGCTTCTGATCGAACATCTTGTAGCCCATGGCTGCTTCTTCGAGGGCCAGGCGGTGAGTGACGATCAATTCCGGTTGTAGACGTCCTGCTTCGATGTGTTCCAGCAGTTCAGGTAGGTATTTCTGAACATGGGTCTGGCCCATCTTGAAGGTAAGGCCCTTGTCGAACGCGTCGCCGAACATGAACCCGTGAATGAAGCCCGCGTACACACCGGGCACACTCACGACGCCGCCACGCCGCACGGCAGCAATGCTCTGGCGCAATGCTTTGCCACTGCTGCCTTCAATCTTCAGGGCCGTCATTACCGTTTCGGCAGTGCTGCCCTTGGCCTCGAAACCGACCGCGTCGATCACCGCATCGACTCCGCGCATGCCTGGCGTCTGCCGGATGATGCTGTCGGCTGGATCGTCGTCCTGCTCGAAATTGATCGGTATGACCCCGTAAGCTTCGCGGGCGTAGACCAAGCGGTAATCGTTGTCATCGACCATGAAGATGGTCTGAGCGCCGAGCATTCGCGCACAGGCGGCGCTCAGCAAACCCACCGGCCCGGCGCCGTAGATCGCCACCGACGACCCTTGGCCTATTTCGGCATTGATGACGGCCTGCCAAGCGGTCGGCAGGATGTCAGAGAGAAACAGTACCTTGTCATCGGCCAGCTCGGTGGGCACTTTGAACGGGCCAATGTTGCCCTTGGGCACCCTGACGTAGTCCGCTTGGCCGCCTGGGATACCGCCATAGAGATGGCTGTATCCGAACAGCGCTGCGCCCGGGGGAATGCGCTTCTTGTTGATGATCGCGCCCCGCCCCGTGTTGGTGGTTTCGCAGGCAGCAAACAGGTCGTGCTGGCAGAAGAAGCAACTGCCGCAAGCGATTACGAAAGGAATCACTACGCGGTCGCCGACCTGGAGATTGGTGACTGCATTTCCAGTGTCCTCTACGATGCCCATGAATTCATGGCCGAAGATATCGCCAGCTTCGGTTTCAGGAATTTTGCCTCGGTAGAGGTGTAGGTCGGAGCCGCAAATGGCTGTGGCGGTGACCCTGAGGATGATGTCGTCGTCTTGCTCGATGATGGGATCAGGAACGTTGTCGACCCTGACGTCGTTTGCTCCGTGGTAAGTCAGTGCTCTCATGAAAGTCAGCTCCTGCAGCCGCGTATTTCCGTTCTCGGTATGCAGGGGAAGCCACGGCGGACAGTAAAGTTCAGACCAACACGTCAGGCGGTACTGGTTTGCTGCGTACCCGAAAACAACGCGGGACGACAGAACCGCTAGAGAAGTCCGGCCCGGGTTGTCCCGAACCGGCGCCACGCAGGCGTTTATCGGGATTTAACTTGAACATTGCCACCGTTATGTCGGTCATCTAACGGACACACGGGCGATTTACGCTCGGCAAGGACCCTGCCGGATCCAGACCGGCCAACTTCAAGGGCAGCGCATGAAGGCAATGGACACTGCAACAGCGAAACGCAAAGGCATCAAGCTGCGCGCCACCATCATCTACCGCAAGGATGGTGAGGTTTTGTTCGTTCGCAAGCGCAAGGCCAAGTGGAACCTGCCGGGTGGCCGTGTCGAGCGAGACGAAACGCCGCTTGAGGCGGCTATGCGGGAGATGGCCGAGGAAACTGGCCTTGCGTTCGACGAGCTTCGTTACCTCACTATGTTCCGGGAGGACAAGGTCATCCATTATCTGTTCGAAGCCGGAAAGGCCGACGATAAGCCACGCCCTCGAAACGAGATCGAGGCTTGCCGTTGGATCAAGGCCAGGGATGTGGCGAAGCGCCGAGTAAGGCGCCCGATCAAGACCCTCCTGAAACGCTGCGCCTGATCATCCCAAGCCGTATCACATCACTTTGTCGAGCGTGATCGGGAATTCCCTCACCCGTTTGCCTGTGGCATGGTAGACCGCGTTGGCCACCGCAGCGGCCACCCCGACGACGCCGATTTCGCCCACGCCCTTGGACCCCAGTTCGTTGACAATGTCATCGTGCTCTTCAACGAAGATCACTTCGATATCCCCGCAGTCTGCATTGACCGGGATGTGGTACTCCGCCAGGTTGTGATTGACGATGCGGCCCAACCGGTGGTCGGTCAACGCTGCTTCGTGCAGGGCCATGCCCACCCCCCAGACCACGCCCCCCAGGATCTGGCTGCGTGCGGTTTTGGGGTTTATCACACGGCCTGCCGCTACAGCGCTGACCACTCGGGCTACCTTGATCGTGCCAAGGTCCTCGTCGACGTGGACTTCCACGAATACCGCCGAATGGGTGGCGGTGGAGAACGGTTGGCGCCTGGCGCCGGGCTCTGCGTTGATCTGCACTTCGAACGCACCGTCGGGGGCGCTGGCGACGATGTCTGCCATGGCCAGGCGATGACTGCCCGCGTGCAAATAGCCATCGGCGAAAACGAACTGCTGCCGGGGTGTGCTGGCCACTTGGGGGTACATGTTGCGCGCATGTTCCAGCACCTTGGTGCGCAGAACATGGCAGGCCTGGCGCACGGCCGAGCCCACCGAAGACACCGTGAACGAGCCGCCCTGAAGCGGTGCGGTGGGCAGTGAGGAGTCACCCAGCATGAAGGTGACGTCCTGCACCCTCGCGCCGGCAGCGTCGGCGGCGATCTGAGTCATGACGGTATAGGTGCCGGTCCCGATATCGGTGGTGGCACTGCTGACGGTAAGGTGGCCCCGGGCATCGATGCGCGCCTTGGCACTGGCCTTCATCTGCATGGCTTCCCAGACGCCGCCAGCCATCCCCCAGCCGACTAACTGGTTGCCACTGCGCATGCTGCGCGGTTGCGGATTGCGACCATGCCAGCCAAAGCGTTCGGCACCTTGCTGATAGCACGCCAGCAATTCCTTGCTGGAGTAGGGCTTGCCTTCGTTGGCATTGTTGTCGGTGAAATTGCGCCGGCGCAGGTCAAGCGGGTCAACCCGGGCTGCACAGGCGAGCTCATCCATGGCGCACTCCAGCGCAATCATCCCGGACGCGGCCCCAGGTGCCCGCATGTCCAGCGGGGTGTACACATCGAGCGAGGCCAGGCGGTAACTGAGCGCAACGTTATCGCACTGGTAAAGCATGCCGCTCCATTCGACCAGGTGTTCGGTGAAGTCCTCGAAGCGGGAGGTCTGGCCAAGCGCATCATGAGCGATCGCCAGCAAGCGCCCGTTTGCGTCTGCACCCAGGCGCATGCGTTGCTCGGTGCGGGGCCGGTAGCCAAAGGTGAACATCTGCTGGCGGGTCAGGGTGACGCGCACCGAGCGCTTCAGGTGCAACGCCGCCATCACTGCCAGCGGCAACTGGTACTGCGGGCGCAAGCCCGAGCCGAAGGCGCCGCCGACGAACGCCGCGCGCACACGAATGTTTGCCATGGGCAGGCCGAACACCTTGTGCAGGTAGTCCTGGCAGTTCTGCGTACCTTGGGTCTTGTCGTGGATTTCCAGAGTGCCGTCGGCCTTGTAGTGCACGGTCGAGGCATGGGGCTCCATTGGGTTGTGGTGCTCGTTGGCCGTCAGGTAGGTGGCATCCACCTGCAGAGGCGCCCCGGCAAACTGCCCGGCGAAGTCGCCACGCGGCGCCGGTGTTTCGGCGGGTGCCGCATGCGATTGTTGGCATGCGCCCAGGTCTGTCTGGTGAGCCTCCTGGGCATAGTCGATTTTGATCAGCGAGCCTGCATAGCGGGCCAGTTCGAGGGTTTCGGCGATCACCAGCGCCAACGGTTGCCCGCTGTAGAGCACTCGATCATTGAACAAGGGCCGAAACGGCGAGCCCTCGGCAGGGTCGGCATCGCTGTAGTCGTCGTCATAACTGGAGATAGGCGGACGATGGCCATGGTCGAGCACGGCGATAACCCCGGGCACGCGCATGGCCTGCGAGCTGTCGATTTCGAGAACCCGACCGCGGGCGATGGTACTGGACACGACGCTGCCGTGCAGCAGGCCCGTCTCGGGGTATTCGCCCGCATAGCGGGCCTGCCCGGTGACCTTCGCCACACCGTCCACGCGGTCCAGGGGCGTGCCGACTACGGGTGTGCTTGTGATCATGGTCGTGCCCCCCCGTTAGCGGCGCCGCGCGCCGCGTCATCCAATGCCCGCACGATTGCTCGCTGAGCGAGCTTCACCTTGAAACCGTTGTGGCTCAGGGGTTGTGCACCTTGCAGCAACGTTTGCGCGGCGCGGTTGAAGAGCGCTTTTGAAGGCACCTGGCCGGCCAGCAGGCGCTCCACAACCGGGTCCCGCCAGGGTTTGTGGGCAACGCCGCCCAGCGCCAGGCGCGCCTGCTGGATCACTTCGCCATCGAAGGTCAAGGCTGCAGCGACTGACACCAGCGCGAACGCGTAGGAGGCGCGGTCGCGTATTTTCAGGTAACGGTAATGGTGTTCGAACACCGGGGGTGGCAGCTCGATGCCTGTCACGAGCTCATCGAATGCCAGGTTATTGTCGCGCTCGGGGGTGTTTGCGGGCAGGCGATGGAAATCCGCGAAGGGTATCTGCCGTTCACCGGACGGCCCCTGTACGTGCACCACGGCTTCGAGCGCAGCCAATGCCACGCACATGTCCGAGGGATGGGTCGCGACACAGGCATCGCTGGCACCGAGAATGGCATGGATGCGGTTCATGCCTGTACGCGCAGGGCATCCGCTGCCAGGTTCACGTTTGTTGCAGGGGGTGCCGGTGTCGTAGAAGTAGTAGCAGCGGGTACGTTGTAGCAAGTTGCCACCGGTGCTGGCCATGTTCCTCAACTGCGGCGATGCCCCCGCCAGGACCGCGTCTGACAACAGTGGATAATGCCGCTCGATCAGCGGGTGCCATGCCAGGTCGGCATTGCTCACCCTTGCACCGATCAGTACGCCGCCGCCAGGGGTAGCGTGAATACCGTTCAGCCCAAGGCCGGAGATGTCGATCAGGCGCGCGGGGCGAACCACGTTTTCCTTCATCAGGTCGACCAGGTTAGTGCCCCCGGCGATGAAGTGCGAGCAGGCGTCAGCCAGGTTCACCGCTTCGCTGACTGAGGCGGGCTTGTGGTAGCTGAAGGGCGTCATGGGTGCTGCCCTCGTTGTGTCTTGGCCCCATTCGTCATCAACGGTAAGGCTTCTTCCACGGCTGCGACGATGTTGCCGTAGGCGCCGCATCGGCAAAGATTGCCGCTCATCTGCTCGCGAATGGCCTCGCGGGTGTCGGCACGTCCCTCGTGAACCAGCCCGACCGCAGAGCAGATCTGCCCTGGGGTGCAGTAACCGCACTGGAACGCATCGTGGGTGATGAAGGCGCGCTGCATGGGGTGCAGGACGTCGCCACTGGCCAGCCCTTCGATGGTTACCAGGTCGGCCCCGTCGCACATGATGGCCAAGGTCAGGCAGGCATTGACGCGCTTGCCATCGCGCAGCACCGTGCAGGCGCCGCATTGGCCATGGTCGCAGCCTTTCTTGGTGCCGACCAGATCCAATTGCTCACGCAGCAGGTCGAGCAAGGTGACCCAAGGATGCACCTGCAGTGTTCGGGGCTGACCATTGAGGGTCAGACAGATGGGGTGCTCCGCAGCCCCGTTTGAAGCGATCGCGGTCATGGTAGGTCCTCACGGTCAGGGTTCGCGCACTTTGCTGCGTCTCTTTTGTGCGACCGGGCCGGCAGATCAAACGTTCAGCCGGATCGCCGGGGTGCCGATCACTTCTTGCTTGACCAGCGCGCGCCAGGTTTCTACCTTGTCGCGCCAGCGCCGGTCGGTCTTGTGCTCAAGCAACGGCAACAGTGCGCGCAATGTTTCGCTGGCGTCGCCGACCAGGTTGACCTCCATCGGGCAGCGCAGGCTGAGCATGTCGGGTTGCAGGTCGATCTGCACGCCTCGCGCCTGGCCTTCCCTCGGCAAAAACTCGGAATAGGGAAAGCCGGAGCCGATCATCAGCAAGGTGTCGCAGTCGCTCATCAGCTGATAACTGGGTTCGGTGCCGAGGAGGCCGATCGACCCGGTGACCCATGGGAGGTCGTCCGGCAGCACAGCCTTGCCCAGTAGCGCTTTGGCCACCCCGGCGCCGAGTTTTTCGGCAATTGCAATGACCTGCTCTGTCGCCTGCAGTGCGCCGGCACCCACCAGTATCGCCACCTTGTGCCCGGCATTGAGCACCTCGGCGGCGCGCTGCAGGTCTTCGTCGAACGGCAGCACCCTGGGCTTGCTGTAGCCGATGCCGGAATGCACCGTACCGTGGGCCCTCGGAGGTTCGTTGTAGGGGAGGTCCTGCAGGTCGTTGGGCAGGATGACGGCGGTGACGCGGCGTTCGCCGACGGCCGTACGCACCGCACGGTCGAGCAGGTGGCGCACCTGCTCGGGGGGCGATGCCTGCTGAACGAACGCACCGGCAACGTCTTTGAACATCGACAGCAGGTCCAGCTCCTGCTGGTAGTGCCCACCCAATGCCGCCCGGGCCTGACGGGGCCTTGCTCAAGCACGTATCTATACGCGTTTCATACAGAGCCCGGACGTTCACTACTCGGCTTTTTGATCCTGATCAAGTGTGGCAAAGCTGCCAGTGCTAGTGTCCAGCTTAGTTTCGCCACGGGTTGTGCAGATGATCTGGCTCTAAAACCATCAAAGTAGGTTGCTACACATTACCCTGGTGCTATTGGTGCTGGTCTTCGGGGTTGCGGCAGGTCATGGCTGTTCTACCCAGTGCATGACTCCGCAGTAGTCCTTAAGGATGTCGCTATGAGTCTGGAGGAGCATGCACACCCGTTTAAACATCTGGAGATCGCCATGTACATCACTACCAGAACGCTTGTCGCCGCACTGCTGATCGGCAGCCCGCTTCTTGCCGTGGCTGTCGATGAACACCACCCCGATCAGGCTCCGGCGGGCGCCCAAAGCCAGTCGGCGTCAGCCCAGGGCCAGGAAAAGGTCATGGCCGAACAGGTACAAAGGATGCAGGCCATTCACGACAGGATCGCTGCCGCCAAGACCCCGGAGGAGCGCCAGGCGGCCATGCATGACGGCATGCAGGCGATGAAGGATGGACTGGGCATGATGCAAAACGGTTGTGCCGGAAAGGGCATGGGTATGCACATGAAGATGATGGACCCAAAGATGATGGAAATGATGATGAAAATGCTGGATCAGCAGGCCGGCATGATGAGTTCGCCATCCAACATGAAAGACATGCCCATGCAGCGCTCCATGGAGCCGCCAGCCCCGAAGCCAGCCCAATAATCATCCGCCGCGGTTCCGGTTCCGGCCTTGCCCTGCGGAGCGCAAGCGTTCCTGGCAAGGCCTCTCAATATGATGATTATGTTGTTAGGCAATAATGTCATTGGTAGAGGGCCTGCTGATACAACCTCAAATCACAAGCCCCAGCCACATTGCTCCGAGGATGATCAGTTGGCCGGGAACAAGGTATCGCGCAAAACTGAAGCCGCCGTTGGTCAGGGCCAATATACATTTGGTCAACGTGTTGCCGGACAACGCCAGCAAGCCTGGTATTACCAGACTCTCCACACTTAGCCTGCCTACAATGACCAGTGAGGCCACCGAGGCAATTGCTGCATGAGCATCGCCCATACCGCTGACGAAGGCCGCGATATTCACGCCATTGTGGCCAAGATGCTGAAGAAGAAATGCCGAGAACAAGGCGATGCAGGTCAGGGCGACGGTAATGATTAGAGCTGTCCAGAGGCTGAAGGCCCCGTCACCCCGATGTGCTGGCGAGCCTCCGGAGGTGGCACGCCAGGGGGCCAGCAGCAATACACCATAAACCACGGTGATCAAGGCGCCGAGCCCGATCGATGGTGCGAATGGTTTCAGCAGGCGTCGGTCGACGATAGCCAGCACCAGGGCGAATTGCGTGATGCTGGCGAGGTTGGACAGCACCGCTGCCGAGGCGAAGGATCTGGCAGCCGCCTGCTGCCGTCGAGCCTCGTGTGCCAACAGAGCGATAGTGGCAGAGCTTGAGGCAAAGCCTGACGCGATTGCGCTCATCGGCAAGCCATAACGCGGGCCCATCAGGCGCATGGCAATATGGCCTAATGCCCCAACGGTCATCAGCAAGACCACCAGGGTACAGATCGTGCGAGGGTTTAGCACACCGTAAGGTCCCAGGAAACGGTTCGGTGTCAATGGCAGTACCACCAGTGCTATCGTCAACAGCATCAAACCATCGCGCACTTCTTCTTCGCTTAGTTGTTGCAGCACGAAATGATGTAATTCACGCTGCAGTGCCAGCAGCACGGTCAGCACCACGCCTACCGCCGTAGCAAGTTCGGGGTCGCTCAAGCTCAGCGCGCCCAGTGTCAGCACCAGTAGCAGGGCGATTTCGCTGGTGACTTCGGGGTCTTTGTCGGCATGTTTGCGGTAATGCATGCACAGCATCAGCACTAGGCCAATGCTGGCGACCCCGACCAGCACCGGCCCGGCCAGCAACATGCTGACGTAGCCCAGCAGGGCGGTGATGGCGAACGTCCTCAGGCCGGCGGCGGCATGGTCTTCATTGCGGCCTTTCTTGCGCTCGCGCTCAAGCCCCACCAGCATGCCGACGCCTAGCGCCACAGCGCCGTGGCTGACATTCATCGTGTCGAGCATGGCGCCTTCGGAGTGTCCTTGGGCGCGACTTCCGCGCCGCCTTGCTCTAGGGCTATCAAGGCTGGCAGATCGAGTATCTCGACAAGCCTGCCACGCATACTGATGATGCTTAGCGCACGCAAGCGGGCGACCGAACGACACACGGTCTCAAGACGAAGTCCCAGGTACGAAGCCATGTCCTCCCGGGACATGCGCAGCATGAAGCCGTGGGCAGAATAGCCCCGGCTGACGAAGCGCCGTGACAACCCCACCAGGAAGCTGGCCAGGCGCTGTTCGGCGGTAAGGTTGCACAGCATCAGCACCCGCTCATGCTCGCGTACGATTTCTCGGCTCATCAAACGGTTCAGGCTTTGCTGCAGGACGGGAAAGTCGCGTGCCAGTGCCTGCAACCGGCGATAGGGGACAGGGCAAACTTCGCTGTCTTCCAGAGCAATGGCGTCGCATACGTGATGCTCGGTTGCGATGGCGTCGAGCCCAAGCACATCGCCCGCCATCCAGAAGTTGATCACCACGCCCTGGCCTTCGGCGCTGTTCAGGCTGGTCTTGAAGCTGCCACAGCGCACGGCATAAAGCGTCGTCAGCGGATCGTTGGCGTTGAACAGCGCGGCGCCTTTGCGAATGCGCATGCGTGGTCCGATCAGTGCCCCCAGGCAACTGTTGTCATACACGGGCAGACCGGTGGGCAAGCACAGCCCGCTGACACGGCACTCTGTGCACAGGGTTGCTAGCGGCTTGAGATGAATCGGGGTTGCCGGGCTCGACGCTGCAGGTTGGTCGAGCAAGGTCACTTTCAGTAGACCAGTCATTTTCAGGCCTCCTTCGCGCATCGTAGACGTGCCTGGGCAGCCATCCGTGCATTGGCTTTGCCAACGTTGCCCATATCTGGGCGTGGTGACCAGTCGGCGAGCATGTCCCGTGAATGGGGCGCGTTGAGGCGCGCATTCAACCGATCGACGAAAGCTTGCGCTTCGTTGTGCGTATTGAAGCTCACCCGGCAGTCGTCCATGCGGACCCACCAGCGATCCTGTTCAGGATTATTTTCGACGTAGATGTTCATGAAAGCCTCCAAAGAGCATGCATGCGCAAACCAACTGCAAATCCATGCGTAACGAAGGCATCCCTGCCGGCAACAGGGGGTGGGGTAGGGGCGTGATGGCCATTTTCATCACGCCATCGCGCTGGTTGGCGAATGTCTTATGGGCGACTTCGATGGTTTTCATGTGCGCCATGACACGCCTCCGGGGCATTCGATGATTGTTGTTGGTGTGGGGTCAGATTGCGCCGTTAACGGCCAGAAGCTTTGACCAGCATCAAATTTCCGCGCAGTCGGCGTTGCCGTCTGTCCGCCCAGTAATTCAGTTGATAAACATCAAATCCGCCAGGTGCGGGTGATGGATGATCCAGCAACACTCACCAACCGCTGAGGTGTGCCATGGACAACCCGCAAAGACTCCTGCTGATCGCCTCGCCCCTGATGCGGCGCACCCCGGTCTACGACCGTGCGGCTGCGCTGGCCAAGGCCAAGGGCATGGCCCTGCATATCGTTGCTTTTGACTATCTCGAAGGCCTTGCCACAGCGGGCTTGGTCAATGACCAGGCACTGGCTGTGATGCGTGAAGGTTATGTTCAGCAACACCGTGCATGGCTGGAAACCCAAGCGCTTTCGATGCGCCGTAACGGGGTCACGGTCACCACCGAAGTGGTATGGGTGCAGCATCCGCTGGACGAGATCCTCGTCCATCTGCGCGAGCAGCCATTCGCCCTGCTGATCAAGGCCTTCGAGCATGAACCCTGGTGGGTGCGGGCGATGTTCACCTCGCTCGACATTCAGTTGCTGCGCGAAACCCGCATTCCCCTGCATCTGGTGCATCAGGCCAGCCACGCGCTGCCGCGCAAGATTCTGGCTGCCGTGGACCTGTCCCGCCCCGAGGACCAGTTCGAGGGGTTCAACGACCAGATCATCAGCGAAGCGCTGAAACTGGCATTACAGTGCAACGCCCAGATCGAACTGCTATATGCCTACGATCTAGGGTCCATGTACCTGGACTCAAGCGGCAGCCGCGAGCATTCGTTTCTGTTCGATTCCAACCTCGCCCAAACACTGCACGAGGCGCAAAGCGAGGCCTTCCAGGCACTTGCCGAACGCAACGGTATCGCCCCCGAACACCGCCACCTGCGCCTGGGAGACCCGGCCAAGGTGCTGGCGCTGTTCATGGAGAACAATGATATCGATGTACTGGTCATGGGCAGCTACCACCATCACGGCATTGGCTGGTTCATCGGTACCACTACAGAACGGGTGTTGCATCGGTTGTCCAGCAGCATGCTGGTGATTTCACCAGAGCATTCCCAAGGCTGAGAGACAAGGCCCGAGAGGGCCTTGTTTTCAGGTGCGAAGATCGAGTTCGTGGATGATTTCGCTGACATCGCCACCCAGGTAGCGTGAGGCCCACCCCAGGGCCTTGGTCAGCCGGTGCATGGCGTAGTTGTTCGCCAGGTCCCTGGAGATCATGAAGTGAAAGCCATTGCGCTTTGCGGCTGCGATCAGGTGCTGCATCAGCAGCCGGCCCAGCCCCTTGCGTTGCCACTCTTCATTTACGGCTACGGCGCATTCGCACAGGAGGCTGCCGGGAACGCTGGCATACCGACTGACCCCGATCTGGCGCAACTGCCCATCTGCATGGACCAGGGCAACGTAGGCCTCACGCTGGTGATGATCCACTGGCATATGCTGCGCATCCAGGCTCGGGGCACCGCCGCTGAGCCCGGCGATGAAGCGCAAACGCCGGGTCTCGAAGGCGATCGTGCTGAGAAAACGGCGGTCCCTTTCCCGGTCTTCCTCGCGCAGGGGGCGGATCAGCACAGCAGTGCCGTCAGAAAGCTTTTCGATCCAATGCTCGCATGCGTCTGGCTTTTCAGTCTGCTGCCTGTTCATGTCGCCTCCCGCTTATCTGGTCGATGCTTGCCAGAGCTTTTGTACCGTGCTGGGCGGCGCCGGTTCTGACAATCGTCAAGTTCAGGCTCGGCTGGTGGTTTTCTGATCTGCATCAAGCGCGAACAGGCCTGCTTTCGGACAATCGCCTACATCATCACGCCAGACGCGCAAGCCCGGAGGTTCGCCATGGGTCAATATCGACAACTGCTGGTGCTGCTCACCGAGCTCGACCCGCATTCGGCCGCGCTACGCCGGGCCCTGGCCCTGGCGCATGTCAGTGGTGCCAGTGTGCATGTACTGGGCTTGTTCGAACCGACGCAGGAGCACCTGCTGCGCGAAGAGCGATTGAACGAGGCCGATATCCAGCGTCAGTTCGACCACTACCGTGTGCGGCTGGCTGGGTTGGTCGAGCGTCACCGTGGCAGCGGCATCGCTTTGACGGTTGACAGCTTGCAGGCAGAGGACATCCGCAGCCAGGCCATCGACTACATCAGCGAACTGCAGCCTGATATGGTCATCAAGGACAGCGAAGCGACGCCAACCATGGTGCGCCTGTTCAGCACGCCCCTGGATTGCGCGTTGATGCGGGGCTTGAAGGGCATCATGCACTTCGTACCGGCGGCAGCAGCGTCACTGCCCCAACGCGTGCTGGTCGCCGTTGACACTTCCTTCAGCGAAACGCCCGAGGTCCAGGCGTCCTTCAACCGTGGCCTGATCCGCGCCGCGCAGGCGCTTGCACTGCAATGCGATGCGCAGTTGCACCTGCTCTCGGCCTACAACCTTACGGGCGTGTTTGCTTCGGACATGAACGTCACCCAGGCGTGGATCGATGAGATGCGCAGTGCCCTGAAGGAGCCGTTCGACACCCTGGCAGACGCCGAGGGGGTCGCGGCGGAACGCCGCCACTTCATGGAAGGAGGCCCGGTTCAGGTGATTCGCGAGCAGGTCGCTGTGCTGGATATCGACGCGGTGGTCATGGGCGTCGTGCAGCCAAAGGGCCTGGAAAAACTGCTCGGCGACACCACCGAACGCATCGTCAGCCGCCCGCCGTGCAGCGTGCTGGCGGTTCACCCTCAAGCGGCCGAAACCCTGGAGCCCTAGCCATGCAACTGACCTTCCTCGGCGGTACCGGGACCGTGACCGGCAGCAAGTTCCTGCTGACCCGCGACAGCAGCCGCGTGCTGATCGACTGCGGGCTGTTCCAAGGCTACAAGCAACTGCGCCTGCGCAACTGGGAACCGCTATCGGCGGCGCTGCGCGCGCTCGATGCCGTGGTGCTGACCCACGCCCACCTCGACCACAGCGGTTATCTTCCGGTGCTCGCGAAGGAAGGCTATACCGGGCCGATCTACGCTACGCCGGCCACCTGTGCCTTGGCCGAGATCCTGTTGCTCGATAGCGCCCGGCTGCAGGAAGAGCAGGCCGAGCATGCCAACCGGCACGGCTATTCCAAGCATTCACCGGCACGCCCGCTTTACACCGCACAGGATGCAAAGCGCGCCTTGGCATTGTTGCGCCCTGTGGAGTTGCATCACCCGACCGTGATTGCGCCGGGGATGGAGCTGCTGTTGCGCACGGCTGGGCACATACTCGGCGCGGCGACGGTACAGATCAAGGTAGACGGCCAGACCGTGGTCTTCTCTGGCGACCTGGGCCGGCCACAAGACCCGATCATGCGCGCGCCGGAACTGATCAGGACGGCAGACGTGCTGCTGGTGGAGTCCACCTACGGCGATCGCCAGCATCCAACCGAGTCGACCGAGCAATTCCTGGCCCAGGTCATCAACCAGACCCTCCTGCGCCATGGCATAACCTTGGTGCCGTCGTTCGCCGTTGGCCGTGCCCAGTTGCTGATGTACTACCTGTACAAGCTCAAACGCGATGGCCTGATACCCGACATCCCTGTCTACCTCAACAGCCCTATGGCTACCGACGCAACCACCCTGTACCAACAGTTCAGGAGCGAGCATCGCTTGACGCCAGCGCAATGCGCTGCAATGTGCAGGGGCACGCATATCATCCGTACCGTCGATGAATCCCGGCATCTGGATCAGTTGCGTGAACCTGCGGTCATTATCGCCGCCAGTGGCATGGCGACCGGTGGACGGGTTTTGCACCATCTCAAGGCGCTGGCGCCCAACCCACGTAACAGCATCCTGTTCTCGGGTTTCCAGGCCGGTGGTACGCGCGGCGCCGATATCGTCGCGGGGGCGCGCAGTGTCCGCCTGCATGGCGAAGACGTGCCCATCCGGGCCCAGGTGCATGCCATGGAGAACCTGTCTGCGCATGCCGATGCCGACGAGATCATGGAGTGGCTGCGCGGATTCGCCCGCCCCCCTCGCCAGACCTACGTTATCCATGGTGAGCCGCACGCCGCCGACACGTTGCGGCGGCGGATCAGCATCGAACTCGGTTGGCAGGTGTACGTGCCCGAGTATCAGGAAACCGTTGCCATTGACCCAGTGCGCTAGCCTGGGCCGGGAGGTTGTCATGGAAACACAAGCAAGGTCGAAAATCCGGGCCTGGATGCATCGGCCACGGGGGAGCCTGGGTTTGATCGTGGCCATCTTCGCGGTGCTCGCCGTGTTCGCTGCCTACCGGGCGTTGAGCCCGAACTGGCGCCTGCCGATGCAACATCCACTTGTGGTGCTGGCTTTGCTCGCCTTGTGCGTGGCGTTAGGGTGGGTGGTGCAGCGTGGCGTGAAACGCACGGTAGCCAAGACCATATTCAATGGCCACGCCACGGGCTGGCAGGCTCGGCTTGCCTTCCTGCGCTCGGTCACCCAGGAGTCGAACGTGCTTTTGGGCTTGTTGCTGTTCCTGGCGTTGCTCGCTGGCGGCACGCTTTGGCTGGCGGGGCGCTCGGTGGACCGTATCGTGGAGAATTGCACAGACAGCCTGCAGGCCCGGGTGAACACCCTTGAGGATGAAAAGCTCACGGCATTGGTCGGCAAGCCGGTGTGTACCTGCCTGGCGCAAACGTTTCTCGACCGCAATGGGGTGATACGCCTGGCCTTGTTCGAAACGCCGATGCGGGAAGTGAGCGCATACAAGGCGTTGACGGCAGACGATGAACAGCGTTGCCTCGAACAGTTCGACCTGCTGCCTGAAGAGGCCCGGGTGACGGTGCCTTGAATGGTAGTAGTGCTTGCCAGTAGCTGAAACGACCGGCGCCCGACGCGGCGAACGCACAGCGAAGGCGGGGGAATCCGGGGCGGGCAACTCGTGCGGATGGGTATGGCCGGAGGTCGTGTGGCTTGAAGCGGACGGGGCAGCACGGTGGCTGCCCCAGGCACTGGCGCAACGGCGCTTCAGGTCAGGTTGAGGCGATGGATGACCTGGGCCGGATCATCCGGATCGGTGCTGGTGGTGAATCCTGCCGCCTTGGCCAGGTCGCGCATCGCCAGGTTGGCGGCTGAGTCGATCGAGTACATCTGCCGCATGCCCTTTGCCCGGGCATGATCGGTCAGGTGCTTGAGCAACAGGCGGCCCAGTCCATGGTGCTGCCAGCTGTCAAGCACCGTCACGGCGCATTCGCATTCATCCTTGCCGGCAATGGCGGCATAACGCGATATGCCCACCTCCTGCAGTTCGCCGTCCACATGGGCGAGGGCGACATAGGCGGCTTGTCGGTCCTGGTCGACCGCCATCAACTGGTCGAGCATTGCCTCACCGGGCTCCTTGATCTGGCACAGGAAGCGAAAATGCCGCGATTGCGGTGACAGCCGTTCGATGAAGGCCCTTTCGCGCTCCCGGTCCTTGGCTTGCAGCGGCCTGATCAGTACGTGGGTGCCATTGTCGATGGCTTCGATCCAATGCTCGCCCGCAGGCTTGGGAAACGAGGGGGCGGTGTATTGACGGGAGGGTTCTGTAGGAGCCATGGCAATGATCCTCGTGGGTCGGGAATGAACAATGGAGGTTCAGTTTCGACGCTCGACCCTTCGTGGACTTGATAGTTGTCAATTGCCCCGGTCGCCGGCCGCTGTCATCTGTCAGGCGGGGAACAACAGCGGATCATCCGGGCTGGCGCAACCCTTTGTCGGACAGCCAGAAGAGGCCAGGTGAACCAGCTAACTTGTATTAATACCCGCATGTAGAACAGCGGAGGCATGATCATGTCAGGCCCTCTGGATATGGGGGCAAGGCCCCATGTGAAGTGCCTTGCGTGTTCGTTGAGTCGGCTATGCCTACCCGCCAGCCTTAGTACCGAAGAAGTGGACAAGCTGGAGCGAATCGTGCGCCGTAACCGGCCTTTGAAGAAGGGCGAATATCTGTTCAAGGCCGATGAGCCCATGGAGCATGTGTACGCCCTGCGTTCAGGGGCCATCAAGAGTTTCCTGCTCGATGCCGGGGGCAACGAGCGGGTTACCGGCTTCGTCCTGCCGGGGGAGATGCTTGGGCTGGACGCTATCGGTGCCTGGCATTATCGAAGCTATGCACTGGCGCTGGAGGTTTCGCTGGTGTGTTCCATCAGGCTGGATCAGCTCGTCGACCTGTCGGGGCAGATCCCTGGCTTGCGCTACCAGCTGTTGCATATGCTGAGCCTGGGGATTCAGAGTAAGGACGAACACTTGCGTTGCTGCCATGGGCGAGCCGAGCAGCGGCTTTCGATTTTCCTGCTCGGCATGTCGGAGCGCTATCACGAACGCGGTCTGCGCGCAGACGTCTTCAACCTGCCGATGTCCCGAGGTGATATCGCCAACTACCTGGACCTTACCCTGGAAACCGTCAGCCGGTTGTTTAGCCGTTTCACCCAGGCAGGGTTCGTGAAGTGCGTCGGGAGGGAAGTTCGATTGGTCGACTTGCAAGGCCTACTGAACCTCAGCCGGCTGGAGGAGCCCACTTGAGCGCAGCCAGAACCCTGTCGTAGCGTTGGACCGGCCCATCCAGAAGGAGTTGATCCCCCCAGGTTGGCCGAGGCATATGATCGGACCGCAGCCAGATGCGCTGGGGAGAAACTCCTTTTTGCCAACACATGCGCGCCGCCTGCCGGGCCACCTGAGCCGGCGCGCAACCATAGACCGTATCTGGCTGGAACTCTTGCAATTGATGTGTCAGTTGCCGCCATCCGCTGGAGCTGTCGCGCGGCGCTTTCGCTTGCTTGTGAAGCCACGCCCGGCATTCGTTGGGCAGGCGCTCCAGCGGCAAGCCGTCGTGCAGTAACCGCACCTGCACCCAAGGCAGCCAGCAGCGGATTTCATCCAGCATGCACAGTAACGCCAATATTCCTTCACCACGTGTGATCGCCAGTAGCCGTGCGCTCTGCAAGGGCACTGGCCAGGCACTACCCAAAGGGCCTGAATACCCCAGAAGCTCGCCTGGCTGCCCCAGAGGGTGTGCGCTACGGGTGGTCACCAGAAACCGCCCATCCACCCCGGGCAGGCTGACGTAGCTGCAAGGCCAGCGCTCGGTACGATTGGCCAGCAGGCAATACTGACCTGGCATCGCCTCGCTGAACTGCGCGCTGCACAGTGCAAGGCGCAGGCACTGTTGAATGCCCGGGCCCGGTAGGGTTTCAAGCAAGCGGACACTTCTGCTGTCGTCCCGCTCCATAGTCGCCTCGATCTTGTCTGGCTGTGTCGCGCAGTTTTCAGGCTAACCGCATGTCAGAGCGGGACTTTGATCAGTATCAAATCGATAAACGATGGTGGCAGCCAGCTGATTGATAAAGGTCAAACGCAAGGTTGACTGCCAGCGCAATATCGAGGCGTCTCCCAGGGAGGCATTACTCATTAGAGGAGGGCGCCATGTCCGAAGCAGCGAAGAAAGTACCTGTCACTTCCGCAACCACCCAACCTGCCAAGGTTACGCCGCCAAGTACCGAAACATCGGACTTGTGGCGCCCATTCCAGCAGTTGCGGCGTCAGATCGACAGCCTGTTCGACGATTTCGGTCGCCGGCCATTGCGCATGCCGTTCAGCCATACCCCGTTCGATGTCGAGCCATTCTGGCGTCGTGAACTGTTCAGCCATTGCATGCCGGCGATGGATATCAGCGAACTGGCCGATGAGTTTCGCATCAGCGCCGAACTGCCTGGTGTGGACGACAAGGACATCGAGATCAAGCTGGTCAATGGCAACGTTGTGATCCGCGGCGAGAAGCAGGAAGCGGTTGACGAAAAGCGCAAGGAGTACCACCTGTCAGAGCGGCACTACGGCAGCTTCGAGCGGGTCTTCCAGCTACCCCGTGAAGTAGACGTGGAAAAGATTAATGCACAGTTCGCGAAGGGCGTGCTGCTGGTGCATCTGCCCAAGCGTGCAGAAGCGATTCACCCCGAAAAAGTGATTCCTATCAAAAGCAGCAAGTGATTGACCCGACCGATTTCAGGAGCAGGGATGCTCCGTCTTCGCATCCGAACCCATACGCGGGCGCGCCATCGACAAGAGGGGGCGATCATGAACGATTTTCCAGGTACCGAGGAACTCGAAGGATTGGATGCCTGCTGGCGTGCCGCGAACTACCTTACCGTTGGCCAGATCTATCTGCAGAGCAACCCCGTGCTGGCCACCCCGCTGAAGTTGGCCGACATCAAGCCCAGGTTGCTGGGGCACTGGGGCACATCACCGGGGTTGAACCTGATCTACACCCATCTGAACCGGCTGATCCGCCATTACGATCTCAACATGCTCTTCGTCACCGGCCCTGGCCATGGCGGCCCGGCCATGGTTGCCCAGGCGTACCTGGATGGCACCTATACCGAGCTGAACCCTGCGATAGAACGCAATGCGCAGAAAGCTGTACCTGATCGAGCATGGCGAAGACATGCCTGAGGTTGCAAAATGGCACTGGACGCCGCACCCAGACGACTGAGCAGGCGCTATTTGGCTTTCCAGTATTTCTGCATTTCGAGGAACAGGAACGACGCGGTCCAGGTGATCAGCACCAGGCCTGTCAATGCTTGCAGGCCGGTGAGGTACTTGAGATGGCCGGTAGGGGCGATGTCGCCAAAGCCTATCGTGGTGTAGGTGGTGAAGGAAAAGTACACGCAATCCAAGAAGCTGCCGTCGAAGTTGCCACTGAGCGAGCCCCAGCCTTCGGCGTGAGTCATTAGGTAATACACCAGGGCGAAACACCAGACCTCCAGTGCATGGGCCAGCAGCGCGCCGAATACGCCTGCAACGATCCGGAATCGGCTCCACAGTTTCAGCCGCGGTAGCCAGTCGTTCAGGCGCAGCAGGCATTCGTAGTGGATGATCACCACTAGGATCACCACCAGCATGTTGATCAATGTGACGGTGAGCATGGTCGCTACTCGGACTGGAACGGCGTGTCATTTGGCCGCATCGACCAGATTATAGATGGCAGGCTCCTTGGCCTGCGGCAGCAGTGCCGGGAATTCTTCCGGGGTGATGGTTTCCTTGGCCAACAACAGGCGTGCCCCAGTGTCCAGGTCGGCGCATCGTTGCTCGAGCAAGGCCCGGGCACGGGCGTAGGCGTCTTCCACCAGGCCACGAATACCCAGGTCGATTTCGCGTGCAGTCTGCTCTGACTAGTCCTTGCGCTCCTGGCGCAACAACGATTCGCCCAGGTAACTGGCCTGCTGCCGCTCCAGCACTGCCTGGCCCAGTTCCGTGCTCATGCCGAATCGGGTGATCAGCTGGCGAGCAATGTCGGTGGCGCGCCCCAGATCGTCGGCGGCCCCGGTGGACACCTGACCGAATACCAGGCTTTCAGCGGCTCGCCCGGCCATCAGTACGACAATCCGGTCGCGGAGCATTTGCGCGGCACGCTGAGGGAGATTGATAAATGTCAGGCTACGGTGGACGGCGATGCCGATACTGGGGGTGTCTTGAGCATGCGCGAGGGCACCAACATGCAACGCTATCTGCTTGCCGGATTGTCCAGCCTGCTGCTGGCATCGGCATCGGGCTGTACCCCTTGGCACGCTGAAGAATACGACGCGCGCCTGGAGTCGGCCGAGAACAATGCGGCTACCGCCCGGTTGCGGGCCGATCAGGTGTGCTACCGCATAGACCTGGTCGAGCAGACCGCCAACGAGGCGCTGCGCAGAGCGACCCAGGCACAGGAACAGGTCCAGCAGTTGCTCCAGCAGGCCAAACGCAAGTGACCGCCATGTCACGGCGATGGCTGGATCCAAGCTTGTTGATGGTCTGCGTTCTGGCCTTGCTGCTCGGAGGGCTGGCCTATGCGGCGCAACAGCCGACCTGGGCTGCGCTGATCTGGGCCGCCGGCAGCGCGATCATGGCAGCGGTGCTGGCGGTGGAAATGGCCCAGCGTCTGGCCAGGCGTGAGGCGGGCATTGACCTGATCGCGCTGATGTCGATTGGCGCGGCCCTGGCCCTTGAGCAGATGCTGGTAGGCGCAGTGGTTGCACTGATGCTTGCCACGGGCCGTGAATTGGAGACTCTCAGCTTGCGTCACGCCGAGCGCGAGTTGCGGGCACTGATCGACCGGGCCCCTCAGCGGGCCTGGATTCAAGAGCAGGATGGCTTGCGTGAGGTACCGGTGGACGAAGTCCGCGCTGGGCAGAGTGTACTGGTGCGCCTGGGTGAGATCGTGCCGGTGGATGGGTGGTTGCAATCCGAGCAGGCAACCCTGGACGAAGCTGCGCTGACTGGCGAATCGTTACCCGTCACCCGCCATGCCGGTGAGCCGGTGGCCAGTGGGGTGACCAACTCCGGTGCGCCGCTGCTGTTGCTGGCCACGCATACCGCGGCGCAAAGTACCTACGCTGGCATCGTGCGTCTGGCCGAAGCGGCACGTCAGTCACGGGCACCCTTTATGCGCCTGGCCGACCGCTATGCGCTGGCGCTGATCCCGCTGACATTGCTCATTGCTGCGCTGGCGTGGTGGGCCAGTGGCGATGTGCAGCGAGTGCTTGCCGTGCTGGTGGTCGCCACGCCTTGCCCGCTGATACTGGCAGTACCGATTGCCATCATCTCAGGTATTTCGAGGGCTGCACGGCGCAACATACTCGTGCGTGACGGCGAGGTGCTTGAAGCCTTGGCCGGCATCCGCCAGGTGTTCCTCGACAAGACCGGTACCTTGACCAGTGGTCATGCCCAGTTGCAATCGATCGAACTGAAGGGGCAAGGCGTACCCTTGCAGATGCTGCAGTTGGCCGCTTCGTTGGCCCAGTCATCGACCCACCCGATTGCCCAGGCCATCGTTCATGCTGCCCGCCTGCGCAACCTGACGCTGACCGCTCCCGAGCAGGTGCAGGAAAGCCCCGGCCAGGGGCTTGCCGGGATTGTTCAAGGCAAGGCCGTACGCTTGGGCGCCCTGACCTACGTGCAGAACGAGAAGGACGATGGCCGGTGGGCACAGGCGCGTTTGCAGCAACTGGACTACCTGGCCAACAGTGGCAGTTTCGTGGCGGTTGACGGTGAGTTGAAAGCGGTACTGCGGCTGGCAGATGACCTGCGTCGGGAAACCCCCCAGACATTGCGCCGCCTGCGGGCGCGCGGGATCGAAAAGATCGTCATGCTCACCGGTGACCGCCCGGAAACGGCGGAAATGGTTGCGCTGGCGGCGGGTATCGACGAGCTTCGCTCGGGGCTCTCTCCAGAAGACAAGATTCGCCTGGTGCAAGACGGCTGCCGCATGACACCCTCGCTGATGGTCGGCGATGGCATCAACGATGCGCCAGCATTGGCGGCGGCCGATGTCGGGGTTGCCATGGGCGCTTCTGGCGTCACGGCGTCTGCCCAGGCGGCCGGTGTGGTGTTGCTGGTCGATCGCCTCGATCGATTGGTCGATGCCTTGGATATCGCTCGGCACGCCGTGTACATCGCCCGGCAGGGGGTATGGGTGGGCATGAGCCTGTCGTTGCTGGCCATGCTGGTTGCAGCCGCCGGTTACCTGCCCGCGCTAATGGGGGCGGTTTTGCAGGAAGCTATCGACCTGTTGATCATCGTCAACGCCTTGCGTGCGCTGGGCCCCTTGACGGCCAGGCGTCGCAGTGGGCTTGCCATCGAGGACCTGGATCGGTTGCAGGATGAGCATCGGCAACTGGACGGGTTGCTGACGGAGCTGAGCCAGATGGCCTGCGACTTCGCCAAACGCCCCATCGAGCAGGCGCGGGACGACCTGGGCAAACTGGTCACCGGGCTGCATGACCTTCTGGAACGCCACGAGCACGATGACGAGCGTCGTTTGTATCCGCTGCTGAGCCGCTTCATGCCCGGCGAAGATCCACTGTCGGCGATGAGCCATACCCACCGGGAAATCTTCCGACTCATCCATCTTCTTTCTTGCATGAGCCAAGATTTCAGCCGGGCGGCAGCGAGCCCGAGCCCTGATGAAATCCAGCACCAGCTGATACGCCTGGACACCTTGGCCAAGTTGCATTTCGACCAGGAAGAAGCCCTGTACCGGTACCTGGATCAACGCTGAGCGCGGTGTTCAGCGCCCTGTAGGATTGATAAAAATCAAGCACCCAACACGGTGCGGCGGGATGCTGACAACAGTTGTTTTCTGCCCTGGCCTGAACGGGAGGCAATACCATGCCCCACAGCAAAATCCTGTTTCGCTCCGCAGCGCGGGAGAAAATCCTCAGTGGTGCCACCCAGCTCGCCGATGCCGTGCGCGTTACGCTAGGGCCCAAATCGAAATCGGTACTGATGCAAAGCAGTTGGGGTAAACCGACTGTCTGCAACGATGGCGTGACCATCGCCAAGCGCGTCTATCTACAGGATCCAGAGGAAAACCTCGGCGCGCAGATGCTGCGCCAGGCGGCCGAGCGCACTGGTGAAGCGGTGGGTGATGGCACCAGTTTCGGTCGCCAGCATCCTGCTGCTGACCGAGGCAACCATGACCGATATCCCGGAAAAGCCAGCACCTTTGATGCAACCCCCAATCCCTGAGTGATCGGGCGAACTGATCATCGGAGGCTACCATGAGCCACTATCAACGCCTGTTGCTGATCCTGCGCCCAGCATTGTGCCAGTCCTGTGCCTTGGAACAGGCTGCCGCCCTGGCCAGGTCAAGTTCGGCCAGCCTGCACATCGTGGGTTTGCTGGAGTCGCTGGACAACCTCAGGTTCCTGGAGACAGGTGACACTCAGAGCGAGCGGCAGGCTTACCTGCAATCCCAGCAGGACCAGCTCGAGGCCCAGGCCAAGGTGCTGCGAGCCTCGGGTGTGCAAGTGACGACGGAAGTCGCCTGGAGCAGCGATCTGCAGGCGGATATTCTCGAACACGCCCTGGAGATGCAGCCGGATGTACTGCTCAAGCAGGTCGAGCACGAACCGGCGCTCAAGCGGGCCTTCTTTACCCCGTTGGACTGGCAGTTGCTGCGCCATTGCCCGATCCCGGTCTACCTGTTGGGCGCCGCCAGACCGGCCTTGCCTCGTCAGATCGTCGCGGCGGTGGACGTGGCCGATCCATCGCCTGAGGGCCAGGCGCGCAATAACAGCATCATCCAGCAGGCCAATGCGCTGGCCTTGCAGACTGGCGCGCAACTAGACCTGCTGTGCGCCTGTGACCTGACCATGGCCTACATGGGCGACATGGGATATGGCGCCTGGGCCATTGGCGACGTCGGCGAGTCCTTGCGCCACGCCCTGGAGGACGATTTCAAGGCGCTGGCCGACCGCTACGGTGCGCCGGCCGAACGCAGGCACTGCCTGCTGGGCCGCCCGGTCGCGGTGCTGAGTGAGTATGTCGAAACCCACCCGGTGGACGTGATCGTCATGGGCAGGCCGCTTGCCCGGGGGTTGGACCGACTGTTCGGCAGCACCACGGAGCATGTGTTGTACCAGATACCCTGCAATATCCTGGCGGTGTAGGGCCATGCGTCGGGGTTATGCGCCCCAGCCCCGGCGGTTGGCAAGCAACTCGGCGACCAGCGCGCTGGTATCGACGATATCCAGCTGCTGCAGGTATCGCACGGGCAGGCGAAAGGGCGCGATGCTGTCGGCCACCAGTACCCGTTCGAATACACCGCTGTCGAATAGCTCGCCACCAGTGGTGAACAGGCCATGGGTGGCAGCGGCCAGCATGCGGCTGGCTCCGGCCTGCCGGCAGGCCTGGGCTGCGCGCAGCAGCGTCTGCCCCGTGCTGATCAGGTCGTCGAACACGATGACAGTGCTGCCTGCCACGTCACCCACCAGATGTTCGCCGGTCAGGCCCGCCTGCTGGCGATGCTTTTCCATCATGGCCATAGATACCGGGCGCCCCAGCAGGTCCGCCAGAACCTGGCGAAACTGCTCGGCGCGTTTGATGCCGCCGATATCCGGCGACACGACCGTGACTGTCTGCTCACCGAGCAGGGGGGCTAGGTGTTGGGCGAATAGCTCGGTGCATTGCAGGTTCCAGCTCGGGATTCGGTAGGCGTTGTCGAAGGCGCTGGGGTTGTGTACGTCCAGTGCCACCACGCGGTCGACGCCGCAGTTTTCCATCAGGCAAGCTACATGGCGGGTGATGGTCGCATCCTGAAACTCCACCTTGCGGTCCTTGCGGCCATAACACAGGTAAGGCGTGACAGCCGTCACCTGGCTGGCACCGGCGTCCTTGAGCGCACCACAGAAGAACAGCAACCGGCACAGCTTGTCGTGTGCGCTGTGGTGCGCGTCGCCATAGAGCGAGTGAAAGACGATGACCGATCGACCGTCGACCGATTCGCCAGGCCAGCATTTGTGTTCTCCGTCCTCGTAGTCGCGCTCTTCATGTGCTGACAGTTTCCAGCCCAGGCGTTGCGCCACGGCATTCCCATAGGCCTGGCTGCCTCGCAGGGCGAACAGTAACGGCGGTGTGTCATTCATACCCTGAGCTCCAGAGGTCGTTCATAGCAACATAAGCTGCATGGGGCTGTGCGGTTTGACGTTTATCAAATCGGACATAGCCAGCAGACAGACACTCGGCAGGTAAGAGCATGCCAAGGCCTGCGCCCCTGTACCCTGCATGGAGAGTACGCCAATGGACAAACACCAGAAAAGCCACAAGGACAAACTGGATGGCGTGAAACCAGGCGGGTGATCGTTCAACCGTGGATTGCCAGAATGCTGGAGTGAACCTTGTACAGGGTTTGCTCTGTAGTACTGCCAACGACCTTGCTCACCCCCTCGTGGTAGAGCGTACCCATCACCACCACATCGAAGCCATGCTTGTTCGCGTAGTCGCTGACCACGTTACGGGCAGCGCCTCGCACCAGGTGCAGGTGATCTGGCTTGATGCCGTAGCGGCCGCCGAACGTCGCCATGCGCTCGCGCGCGCGACCAGATATTTCCTCTACCAGCTTGTCAGTCCAGGCCACGGGTGCGGCGGCATAGGCAACGAAGCTGGTGCTGGGTTCATAGGCCTGCAGCAGATGCAGTTGCGCCTTGCATCGCTGTGCCAGTGCCTGCGCCGATTGCAGGATGTGGTCGTTGAGTTTGTCGATCACCGGGTCGTGCTCGACAAGATCCACGGCGACAAGTATGCGCGCTGGCAGCTTGGTTTCAGCCTGGGCCACCAGGTGCATCGGGATCGGGCAACGGCGCAGCAACTGCCAGTCCAAGGGGGTGAGCAGGGCACGGCTCAAGGCGGTTTCGTGCCTGATGTCCTTGATCACCATCTCCACCCGGTGCAGTTGGGCAAGCCGGACCAAGTCCGTGAGCGGGTCTTCATCGTCCAGTGTTTCGGCGTAGGCGGTAATGCCCAGTTCGCCCAGCGCCTTCACCTGGTCGGCGAGCCAAGCCTTGCGGTGCTCGGCGTCCTGCTTGCGGGCATTGCTGCGCAGCACTTGGTCCAGTGTGGCCAGGCGTGAGGGCAGTTGACTGAGCACCACCAGGTGCAAGGTGGCGCCTGTCGTACTGGCCAGCGCCTGAGCACGCGTCAGGGCAGGCGAGGGGTGTAGGTCTGGATGGCAGATCAGTAGCAGTCGCGAGTAAGCGTTCATGATGGCCTCCACGGCGATGGCAGCCTCGATGAAGGCCCACCGGTATAGGCCAAGGGTGACGCACTGAGACTTGATGGCCTTGATATTTATCAAGTGCCGCGATGCATCGGGCCATGGCATTGGCTCAAGCGTCAGGTGCCTCCTTGCACGTACTGAGCATCCACACCCCCACTGAGCCTGGCCTGCCCGAGCCAGGGCAGCAAGCTTCACAACCTTCAGCGTGGTGGTGGTCGGCGTGGTGCAGCCCAGACGCTGGGCCAAGCTGATCGGCGATACTACCGAACGGCTCGTCAATCATGCCCCGTGCAGCATTTTGACAGTCAGGCCCCCGTCAGCAGATTGATTCAGACCGTATCGCCGGCTCGGCCATGGCGAATCAATTCCACGCTGAAATCCTGGCGAATCTGCAGGTCGCGGGCGAACCAGTTGGCACAGGAGCCGGAGTCGCTGGTAATGATGGCGTGGTCCGGCAGGCGAGGGGACAGCTCATGGACCACGCGTTGCGGGTTGATCGGGTCAGCCTTGACCAGCGCGCGCTTGGCCACGGTCTTGTCCCACTGCGCACGCCAGGTTTCTACTTTGTCGCGCCGGCACCCACCAGTAGCGCAGCGGTCTGGCAGCTGGAGCCTGGTAAAAGCCGACAGGCTCGAAGGTGAACCGATAAGCCACAAGAATGCAGTGGGCCTTGCACTGGGCCAAAATTTTCCCATCACCCCAGTTTATGCAGGGCTTCTACCAATTGAGCCTTGTTCATGGTCGAACGCCCTTTGAGATCTTTGCTGCGCGCCTCCTTCATAAGGCTTTCCTTGCTTTGCGACTCCAGCGATGCGCGCGAGGTGCGTGAATGCCCCTGGCGAGACTCGGCGGCGCGTTTGGCTGAGTCCGTGCGTGCGGTCTTCTTCTCGCGCGACGGCGTCTTGCTCCCCGAGCCTCCCGGCTTTTCACCGCCACCGGAATGTTTGTTCACGGTGGCCCAGGCGCGCGCTTCGGCTTCGTCCTTGCCCACGCCCTTGTCCTCGTACGATTGCTCGATGTGCTCGGCCTTGCGTTTCTGCTTGTCCGTATACTTGTCCTTGTCACCGCGTGGCATGGCATTGACTCCTGAGTGAGTTGCTTGATCAATGGCGAAACTGAAACGCCGGGCCATGAACGGGAGATCCACCGCCATTCGGCCATTCCACCTAGCTGCCCGATCCTGCGCCTGATCCACTACCGGTTGAGCCACCGCTACCACTCGCCGGACCTGCACCGCTACCGTCCCCTCCGTTCCCGCCGGAGCCCGAGTCAGTGTCGGTACCGTCACCTCCCGTGTTGTCCGTTCCATTGTCATGGGTACCGCCATTACCCGTGCCCATGCCATCGGCTGGTGTTCCTGAGCCTGTCGCACCGCCTTGGCCGTTCATGTGCCCATTGCTGTGCGGTTGCATGCCCGGGGCACGTTGATCGTTCAGGTCTGTGGCGGCCAGGGCAAGTGGCGCCGCGCAACCCAGACACATGGCGAGCAGCAACGCGTACGTTTTTTCTGCGTTCATGGTGAAACTCCGTCTCTGGTTGTTCACCCTGTGTTCGGCCTGCCGTTTACCGAAGGGTGCCCTCAGGGCGACGGAAGGTTCTGATGCACAAAGGCCGGCTGTCCGGGTGAGGCGAGATCGAGGGGTTGCTACGCCACTTGTCTGGCTGCAGGCACTCCTGAGCCTCGCCCGCTTCTCAAGTTCAGGTGCAGATCGGCAGTGAGGCGCGTGGTTTCATGCCCGCAACAGGTGAACTGCCAGGCCGGCCAGGGCGCAAGCGAACAGTACTTCGATCACGCCCCGCTTGAAGCGGAACAAAGCGATCGCAGCTGCAGCTGCAATAGCCGCGCAAGGCCAGTCAAGCGCTCCACCAAAGCCTTTCGGCCAAAGCACGTGGTAGCCGAAGAACATGGCGAGGTTCAGGATCACGCCCACTACGGCGGCCGTGATCCCCGTCAGCGGTGCGGTAAATTTGATCGCGTTGTGGGTCGACTCTACCAACGGTCCACCGATGAGAATGAACAAGAAAGACGGCAAAAAGGTGAACCAGGTGACGAGGCTCGCCGCGACAGCGCCAGCAAGGAATGGGTGTTCGCTCCCGAACATCGGATAGACGTAGCCACCGACGAAGCCGACGAAGGCAACCACCATGATCAGTGGCCCCGGTGTGGTTTCCCCCAAGGCGAGACCATCGATCATCTGGGTGGGTGTCAGCCACCCGTAGTGCCCTACAGCGCCTTGGTAGACATAGGGCAATACCGCGTATGCACCGCCAAAAGTCATCAGTGCGGCCTTTGTGAAGAACCAGCCCATCTGCGTCAGGGTGCCGTCCCAGCCAAATGACAGCGTCAGCAACCCCATGGGCAGTATCCACAGGCCAGCACCGACCAGCAGCAACCGTACCAGGTGCCCCCAGCTGAAACGGGCATGCTCGGGGGGTGGCGTGTCGTCATCGATCACAGCCGGGCCAAAGCTGTTCTTCGCGGCCGCATGATTGCCGCCAATGACAAACTTGCGGGGAGCGAAGCGACCACCCACATAGCCGATGATGGCGGCCATCAGCACGATCAGTGGGAACGGCACGTTATAGGCGAAGATGGCTACGAACGAGGCGCCGGCCATGGCCCACAGCCAGCCATTCTTCAAGGCCCGTGAACCAATCCGGTGGGCGGCGTGGACGACAATGGCCGTGACCGCCGGCTTGATGCCATAGAAGATCCCCGCGACTACCGGTACCTCGCCAAAGGCGATGTAGACCCACGACAAACCGATCAGGATGAACAGCGAAGGCAGCACGAACAATGCGCCGGCAATTACCCCGCCGCAGCTGCGATGCATGAGCCAACCAATATACGTGGCAAGCTGCTGAGCCTCGGGGCCGGGCAGCAACATGCAGTAGTTCAGTGCATGCAGGAATCGCTTCTCACTGATCCACCGCCGGCGCTCGACAAGCTCTTGATGCATGATCGAGATCTGTCCCGCAGGCCCGCCAAAGCTGATGAAGCCCAACTTGAGCCAGAACAGGAAGGCTTCATATGAACTGATTGACGGCTGAGTTGCTTGCGACGGTGGTTGTTCAGTCACTGCGGGGCGCGTCTCAACCATTTTGGGCTTCCTCACTTGCGAAAGCCGTCAGCAGGCCATCAAAGATGCCTCCGGCGACCATTGTCAGTTGATCGTCATCGCCAATGCTCTCTCTCAATCCGGCGAGGACACGCTCGATACCGGATGCTTCGGAAGGTTGGTACCCCCCAACATCCAGGTAGTGGATAACACCTGCCAGGCGTGCCAAGCCTGGTTGCTGAACGGCAAAGCTCTCAATGAGGGTTTCGAAGGAAACACGGTGGCCAACGTGGCTGAACCTGGCCCCATCAAAATCGAAGCCGAGCGCATCGCTTGGGCAGTCACCGGGACTGGCCAGCCAAATGAATCGGGCGTCGGGATGGATGAAACGACGGATCAGCCAGGCACATGCCAACCGGTCTACCCATGGGCGCTTTCGCGTTGCCCATCGGCGACCTTGGTATTCCCTGCGCTCCAGATGATGGCCAGCACATCTCGCTCCACGGCTTGAAACGCTTCACGGCCCACGCTTTTTTCAGGCAGCAGGTATACGCCATCCCGCAAAACTGCGGCACCCGAGGCCTTCAGGGTTCTCCAGGCGCGCATTCGCTCGGTAGCCTTCGCCGTGGGCAAACCAAGGATCAATAGCGACCAATCAAGCATGTAAAGATCTCAACATAAAATATTTATTTGTTTACATTATGCAAGACCCACGGAAAAGCAATGACTGAGAAACAAAAGGGAAGAAGGCAGCAATGACTGAGCAGCGTGGGCATCCGATCGGAGCGCCTGTCAGCACCCTCACGCACCGCCCATGATGCGCTGGGAGGGGGCACCGGAACAGGCATGCCGGTGCTGGTTTCTCAATGCGGCTGTTATCGTATGTCTCAAGCGCTCATTCTGGTGATGATGGAAGAGGGTCAGATTTTCGATACCGAGCGAATGAGGGCCTGGCTGGTATCTCGTCGAGAACTGATGCCCGTCCCTACCATTGACCATAGCCAGGCGATATTGGCAGGTTGAACGGGCCAGGGCTCTACTGTGAGAAGCGCCGTGCCTTACTCGGCAGGAATGATCGAAATCTTTCCATTGCGCTCGACGATAGCGAACTTCACCTGCTCAATTTTTTCGATGCCTTGGCTGTCTCGTGCTCACTCGAGGATATCGTCCTCCGTGAGGCGCGCCCGGCGCTTCCGGTGGTGAAGAAATCGCCCATCCACATACCATCCCACGCGCTCGAAGCGCCAGACGCGCTGCTGCATCGGCATATCTTCTTGAACAGGGTGACGTCTGGATACCCGTTCATCTTCCGAGATGATCACAGACCTCAGGCGCGCTCGCCGCGTAACCAGCGCTGGTGATAGTGGGAAAGCCGGGTCAGCCCGAACAGGGCGCCTTGGCGCATGACCTCAGACCGCTCGCCGAAGAAACGTTGAGTGCGCGTGAAAACGGCAACGGGTTCGCCGGCAAAAGCCCAAGCAAAGCACATCGTCCCCGGTGGTATTCCGGACTCGGGCGCCGGCCCGGCTACCCCGGTGGTGGCGATCACCACATTGGCATCGCTGTCTCGCAACGCGCCCAAGGCCATTTCCCAGGCTACTGCTTCGCTGGTCAGGCCGTATCGCTCGATGGTTTCGGCGCTGACCCCCAGCAGGCGTTTTTTGGCGTTGGGTGAGTAGACGACATAGCCGCTTTCCAACACCTCTCCGGTACCCGGTATCGCCGCCAACAAAGCCACAAGGCAGCCCGCAGTGCACGATTCTGCTGTGCTCAAAACCAGTTTGTTGTTTTTGAGATAGCCGAGGGCGGCCAGTACAGGGTCGTTTTCCATTCCAGAGTCGACTCGCTTGTTTTGCGGTGGACGCGATCCTGGTGTGTTTGGTTCATCTCATCTATTGCCCGGCGATCTGGAGAAGTGAACCTGACATGAACTTTGCCCCCGCTTCGGCTTCCCTTGTTCAAAGGCAAAGGACAGGAGCGCAAGCTGATGAAACAGAGCGATAGGCAAAAGGAAGCGGGACAGACCAGGCCGCATGGGGAAGAGGAGCGAGACAACGATGCTCATCGTCCGGATGGATCCACCGGTACATCCCATGACTCGACAGCGCAAAAAACGGCCCGTGATCACCATCAGCACAAACGCTGAAACTGCCACATAAAAAAGAGGGTGAGGCTCGCCAGCATGGCGAGCCTCTTTTTGCTAGAGGATCGGTTTGCCGCCAGTCACAGCGTAACGTGAGCCACTGATGTAACTGGCCTCGTCGGAGCCCAGCAGCACGTAAATAGGCGCGACCTCCACCGGTTGCCCGGGGCGTCCCATCGGGTAGCTGGAACCGAAGTTCTTGACGGCTTCGTCCGGCATGGTGGCCGGAATCAAAGGCGTCCAGATAGGGCCTGGCGCGACGCTGTTGACCCTGATGCCTTTCTTGGCTAGCAACTGAGCCAAGCCGGCAGTGAAGTTGGCAATGGCCCCTTTTGTCGCGGCATAGGCCAGCAGGCTGGGGGATGGATCGTCGGAATTGACCGAGCTGGTATTGATGATCGAGCTGCCCTTGGGCATGGAAGGCAGGGCCGCCTGGCAAATACGGAAGATGGCGGTGATGTTGGTATCGAAGGTCTTCACCCATTCATCATCGTCGATTTCCTCCAGGGTCTCGTGGGCCATCTGGAACGCCGCGTTGTTGACCAGGATGTCGATGCGCCCGAACTGGCTGACGGTCTTTTCGACAATGTCATAGCAGTGCTGTTTATGCGCCAGGTCTCCGGGCAACAGCAGGCATTGACGGCCTGCGGCCTCAACCCAGCGCGCGGTTTCTTGCGCGTCGTCATGCTCATCCAGATAAGCGATGGCGACGTCGGCTCCTTCACGGGCGTAGGCAATCGCTACTGCCCGCCCGATGCCGCTGTCTGCTCCGGTGATGAGTGCAATCTTGCCTTCGAGTCGATTGTGGCCGGTATACGACTGCTCACCACAATCCGGGTAGGGCTCCATCTTGCGCTGTGAGCCAGGGACATTTTGAGGCTGCGAAGGGAAGGGCGGGGTAGGGAAGTCTCGCATGGTAGAAGCTCCTGCAGTTGAGAACGCTCATACCGGTTCGAAAGGCCTAGCCCCGGCGTGTTGGTTTCAATCTGCGGTTGGTACGACGAGCGGTGCGGGATATCAATCCAATTGAATTCCATGGCCCATCGCCTGTTCTACCGAATCCAGCTCCAGGCTCATCTCTGCGCCCGGAGCCCAATTCCAGGAGTACCGAGTGCCTCGAATCATTACCCCTACGACCCCTGAGCACGAGATCAGCGAACACAATGCCAGGATGTTCGGCTCTCCCAAGGAGCGTCTGGATTTTTACCGGCGTGAGATCCAGTACGAAACCAGCATCCTGGCCAACCGCACGGACGCCTACCTGGCGGCGCAGTCGTTTCTGGTCATTGCCTTCGTCTCCTCCATGGGAAACCTCAATCAAGGATGGGGCGAGATGTTCACCCTGATCGTACCGGCGTTCCTTGCCTTGCTCGGGGTATTGAGCTCGCTCAACGCCTGGCCTGGCATCCGCGCGGCGTACAACATCATCGATCACTGGCAGCTCAAACAAAGTCATTTGCTGCGCAGCGAGCCGTTGATGGGGCTGGCTTACGACGAATCGCCGCTGTTCTGCGAGGCGGAAACCTCGCGTGCAGGGCATCGAAAGTCATTGCTGTTCTCGCTACGGACGCCGTGGATCTTTCTGGTGTTCTGGGTGCTATTGGGTAGCTACTCGGTTTACATCCAGCTGGCCTGAACACGTTTGCTTGAAAACATGGCGGTAACGTTTTGAAGACTGAGGCCTTACTGACCGAGCGCCTCAACGCCCGAGGGCCGGGCGGACAAGAAGATGAAGTGCGAAACATTGGATTACAGTGGATGCACCGAGGGGAGGGCCGGTGTCAAACGTGCAATCCCTCACCCGGCCGCGCAGCTTGTACTTTGGACTCGTCCCAGTCGCTACGCGTTGCAGCAGTCAGCGCATCCCAGTCATCAGGAGGGTTGCCGCGGCCCAGCATCTTCTCGAATACGGCGTATGGATCGGATTTGCTGCCTGCGGACCGTAGGGTATTTTCGTCGTTGACCCATGCATAGACGATGACCTTGGATGTTGAGTCGTAGCGAAAGAACAGCCGAAAGCGCCTGCCGATTTTTGCCCGCCGCCAATGTCGGTAGGCGGTGACCAGCGTGTTGCCTTGGCGGAACTCATCACGGCCCGAGTCGGCAGGCACAGCCTCCATGATCAGATGGCTCAATGCCCGAAGCAGCTTGACGTTGGCGTTGCTTTCAAAACCTTGCGGGTCGTTCTGCTCGGCCCGGGCGGCGGCTTCTTGCAATTTGCGTAGCTGTAAAGTCACACCTTCTTGGAACAACAGTGTCCAGCCATGTCGCAGCATCAGATCGCGACCTCACCGTCGACATCTTCGTCCAGGTTTACAGAGTGGTTTGCGTTGGCGAGCATGGTTTGCGCCAAGTCTTCCAGGGACACGATCAGTCTCATAGTGGGAGTTTGAGGTGTCTAGGAAACCAGGGGCGATTCAAAGACAGAAGTGATCAGTTGAACAGCCTGCCCGACGACGCCTAAAGACTCTCAGGGTCGCCAAAAAACATTTTGACTTGGCTCTAGAGCAGTAGTTAGAGCCTGAAAAAATAGAATTGTGCCCCCAGTTTTGCCCCCATTTGCACCGGGTGTGCGAGTGATCGCGCATGGCGATTTCTGAAGCGGGGTGGGGTGGACGTGACTGGTATTCAGTGCGCCTCCGTATACTGGATGACCAACCAGAATCCGGCAAATCCCTGGTTATTCGATGAGTCGATATGCGAACTACTTAGCCCACCGAGATGAGACATATGGTGTGACGTCTCTGTCTTCTACCGCCTGAAGCTTGAAGTACTGCCCTTTGGCTTTCAGCGCATGGATGATGCGACATTGGGCATAAGCGGTGCCGTATGAGGTGCTCGGGCCTTGGTAGCCGGCGTCAAAAATCACATCAGCGCCAAAAACTTATGGAATCTTGATACCCAACGCATTCAGCGATGGTGTATCCATCCGGCCATTCACGGTCAGCCCACTGTCCATCTGAAAGGCCATCAACGCACCACGTGTCGCTTTGCCCATCACCCCATCAATGGAGCCTTGGTAATACTGTCGCACCATCAGCGCGGTTTGCACACGGGTGACCAGGTTGCTTTTCTGCTCATTGGTCGCGCGGCTCTTTGAAGTGCTCGAACTTGTCCCGCTGGTAGTGCCAGACGACTGATAAAGACTGTTGCTACTTGGGCTGCTGCTCGAAGCACTCGGCGCGCTGTAGCTTCGGGTACTGGTAGCGGGTGGACTGTAGTAGCGAGGTGCGCTATAGCCACCCGAGCCGCTGTAGTGAGAACTGTGCGAACTGTGGGACCGGTGTGAACTGTGTGAGCGATGTGCCGCATAGATGTTCACGGCGTCTGGCGCATTGAGCGTATCGGCAAATACCGGGGGCTGCAGCTTGTCGTTAGGCTGCCAGTTCGCATCGGCGAGCGGCATATGGCCCGTCTGTGCCAGGGCGGTACCTGCCATAGGCAGCAAACTGATCCCACTGATCAGGACTTTCCAGCGGTCAAGCAATTTCACTGTGCACTCCTTGCATAGGCGCTAAAGGCCTCGGTCGATAGTTGTTGTACGCCGCGGCTCTGCCAGCGGTCGGTGTGGGATTTGAAAAAGCCGGAGCAGTGGCTGACGGCAGCGCATTGCTGACAGGTATCGATGAACAGGTTCTTCCAGTCCGAGATGCTCTGGCGGGCGAAACGCGAGAGGTGGGCCGGGATCAGGCACAGGGGCAAGTTGTAGATCGAAACCGGCACTCCGCGGTTGAACAGGAAATACACTGCCTGGCTCAACGACTCCTCATAGTCCAGCGGGTCAATCCACAGCTCTTCATAGTTCTTCCTAGCCAGGCCGGTACTTTCGATACCCATCAGCGCAACATGCCGCACGAAGGGCAGGTTCCTGAACACGTAGTGGGCGAGCTCCGGCAAGCGTGGCGTGGTCAGGCGATTGAGCACCACGCGTATCTCGATGATCTGGTTGGCACGCGCCAGGTTGTAAAGACCTTGCAGGGTTTCGCTAAACGCGCCGGGAGCCTGCACCACATGGTCATGGTCTTCGGCATTGTCGGCATACAGCGGAATACCCCAGCTCAACTGAGGGTGGTCGATAGTAGAGAGTGCTCGGATCCAGCTCGGATCTTTGAACAGGCGACCATTGCTGAGCACATGAATGGATTTCTGCGGCAAAACGGCTTTGCACTTGGCCAGAGTTTCGAGTAGGCCGTCGCGATAGAGTGTTGGCTCGCCGCCGCTGATGCCCAGGTTTTCCTCGCTCGGGTCCATCAGGTCGATCAGCCGAAGGTTTTCCTCGATGTGCCAACGGTCATCGATATCTTTGGGCGGCTGCGAGCACATCAGGCAGAGGCTGTTGCAACGATCGGTCATGAACAGCAGGTTGCTGTCCGAGCCTCGTCGATACAGCACTCGTACCAAAGCGTTGCCTGGTGTGATGGCAATGACATCGCCGGGCTGCACGACATCGGCATCTTTGGGTGTGTGCAGGTGTAGCCGCTCGCTGTCGAAGTCGCCAATCAATGGCTCTGGGGTCAGGAATCCACCCACGGGCAATGAAAGCAGGTTCGGGCTCCGCAGCCGTTCTTGGTTTGGCAGCCAAAGCAGCAGCTCACCGACCTCAGCGTTTCCGGCACATACAGCCAGGCCTTGTTCGATAAACTCATCCAGGGTGATGACTTTGAGCAGCTTTGGCTCATCCAGGTGATGGATTTCGAAATGGGTATCTTTGCGCAGCATCGCCATCAGCCCCTGTAACCCGGGAACCGAACATCGCTGTAGGAGCGCCTGTTCAACCAGGACAACAACACCCTCTGCGCGTTGTCGTCGCCATCGCGAAGCAGGCCGAATAAATGCTTCAGCAGTCCCATGTTCTTCTTGCAGAAGCTGCTGAACACCCGGTGTCCGATTGGGTCACCTTGGCGAGCATAGTGTTCAATGGGGTCTGCGCCGCAGTAGGGGACCAGTGCGCAGTCCGAGCAGCCCGGCAGTGCCTCCGCAACACCACTGGCAAGCAATGCCTCCATGACGGGCGATGCCAGTAGTTCAGACAAGTGTTGCTGTACGGTGCCGAGCCTCAAGCCATCTTCACCCATCTCCAGTAACATTCGGGCTTCGTCCGAGGGATAGACATAACCGTCATAGTTGTAAACCAACGCCGCAGTGCCTGCGCCAGCAGGGGAGCGCAGGTCCACATAGCCGGAGGAGAAGGGCGTGAGGATGTTCTTCAGCAGCAGGCTCGTGTAACTCTCCGACAGGTACACGCCCTGCTGGTTGATACGCAGCAAATAGTCCAGTGCCTTCTTGTAGAAGGCCAGGTATCGCTCAATCGGATAATCAAGTCGATGGGCACTCTTGGTGGCAAACCCATAAGGGCTCAGAGGCCGAAGCGAGATGCTGGAGAAGCCCTGGCTTACATACTCATCGATGATCGCTTCAGGTTGTTCGAGGCTTCTTGAAGTCAGCGTGGTCAGCGCGGAAACTGCATCATGGCCAAGGCGCTGACGGACCCACTGGATGCCTTTTACAGTGCGTTCGTAGGAGTCTCGTGACGGGGTAGGGCGGTTGGCATTGTGCAAGGGCGCCGGCCCATCGAGCGAGGTCGAAAATTGGATGCGATTTTGTTCTGCGAAGTCGAGTATCTCCTCCGTCAGGTGGTGCAGCGTGGTGGTGATGACGAACTGGATATCCCGTTGTTCGACCACGTTCCGTTCAGCGACCCATTCGACAATCTGGCGGACGCGCTCGAAGGCCAGAAGCGGCTCGCCACCCTGAAACTCCACAGTCAGGGCGGGAGCGTTCGATTCGAACAGGCGATCGACCGCCGCCTGTGCATCCGCTTCCGACAGGTCGTGGCCGGATCCTCCCAGAGGGGCTCGCGACACCTGGCAGTACTGGCAGGTGTGGTTGCAGCGCAATGTAACCACGAACAAGTGCAGTGCAGGGCCCTGGAAGAGGAAGTCCTTGCGGCTGCGATACTGTGCGGCCATTTCCGGGAACGGGTCGTGGCGGCCTGGTTCGTAGATGAAGTGGCGGGCCAGCAGGTCCTTGTAAAAAGGCGTACTTGCTTGAACGTCGAAGTAACTGAGAGCTCGTAATTGCGCGTCGTTCACGTGCATGTACTCACCGGTATCGGAGGTGAGCAGGATGTCACGGTCATGTCCCGTGTTCATGCGCATGAATCGAAAAGGCAGCAAGCGGTAGTGCTTGGCGTCTGTCGCAATCAGTGTCACTGCGAAACCCCACATCCAGCGAGTGCGGCTCGGGCCAGGACTTCGCGCAACCCTGCTGTTTCGCGGTTGATATGGTCGCGTAGGGCGAAGTCGTTCAGATGCTGGAGGATCAGCGAGTGAGCCTGCTCCGGGGAAAGCGTTAGCCTTGCTTCGGCGGGGTGGGCCGTGAGACTTATCTGATTGGTTTCAATACCGACCTGGATCGTGACAGTGTCGGCAAGGGAATAAGCGGCGCGTTGCACCACGCTAAGCGGGTAGGCTGCGCTGTCGAGTTTCAGCGTGACTGGCCATGTCATCGGAACCGGTCCTTCAAATCCGTTGGGAACGTGTGGATTTTGCCGGTTGACGAGGCATTATGCCATCATAATTTTTTACATTTGCACGCATTTGTCCAGCGTGGTTGGTGGTGCGCTCACTGCGGCTCGGCCATTGATACGAGGTAGGGCCGAGGGTTCATATCTCCCTCAGTCCACCCATCCTCATCAATAGCCTGCTTGGCCTCAGGCTGGGGGCATCCTTTTCAAACCATCCAAAGCATGCCCTCAAATATGCCCCCAATGTAGCAATCCACTGGAAGTGAATGGAGCTCCATGGTTTGTGGAAAGGCAGAATTGATCAGCTGAACAGCCTGCCAGACGACGCCTAAAGACTCTCAGGGTCGCCGAAGAACATCTGTATCCTCGACCGCAACCACCTTTCCGCCGGGTCATTATCCTGCGCTCCACGCCAAGCCATGTGCAGTTCGAAACTGCGCACGGGTATCGGCAAGTCCTCGGCACGCAACCCTCCCGCCGCAGTCAGTGCATCGGCCGTGTAGTCCGGCACCGTCGCCACGATATCCGTGCCCGCCAGCAAGCTCCCCAGCCCGTTGAACTGCGGCACCGCCAGCACCACATGGCGCTTGCGACCAATTTCTTCCAACGCTTCATCGATAAACCCGGAAAGGTCTCCGGCAAACGACACCAGTGCATGCGGTCGCGCACAGAAGTCGTCCAGGGTGATGCTGCCGGGCACGCTGTCGGCCCGCAGCAGTTTCGGCATGCTGCGGCGCAGTACTTTGCGCTTGGCGTTGGCCGGCAGTTCGCTGGTGTAGCTGACGCCCACCGAAATCTCGCCCGAAGCCAGCAACGTAGGCATCAGCAGGTAATTGACCCGCCGCACCACCAGCACGATACCAGGCGCTTCCGCGCGAATGCGCTTGAGCAACTGTGGCAGCAGGGCGAACTCGGCGTCGTCTGACAGGCCGATGCGGAAGACGGCATTGCTGGTGGCGGGATCGAATTCGGCCGCGCGGCTGACCGCCGTGGAAATGGAGTCCAGCGCCGGCGACAGCAGGGCGAAGATCTCGTGGGCCCGCGCTGAGGGCTCCATGCTGCGGCCGGTGCGCACGAACAGCGGGTCGTCGAACAGGTTGCGCAGCCGCGACAAGGCCGCACTGATGGCCGGTTGGCCGAGGAACAGTTTTTCCGCGGCACGGGTCACGCTGCGCTCGTGCATCAGCGTTTCGAACACGATCAGCAGGTTGAGGTCTACGCGACGCAGGTCGTTTCGATTCATCGGTGCGCTTCGCCTAAAGTGGGGCAGGGGTGAATCTTAAGGCCAAAGGCTGTTACCCTGCACGGGTTTAGGGGGACCAATTGCAGGGAAAGTGAGGTGCCCAATCGATGACAAGCATGTCGACTATTAATGACCGCTGATGGTCTAACCGGTAAAGCCCGGATAGAGTCAGTGGTAATTAGAGGTTCACAAAGGCGAGGTATGCGATGTCCCGCATGATCCGTTTCCACAAGTTCGGCGCTGCCGATGTGCTCCGTTGCGAGGAGCAGGCCGAACCGTCACCCGCTGCCGACGAGGTTCAGATCCGCGTCCAGGCGGTTGGCGTCAGCTGGTATGACGTGCTTTGGCGCCAGAACCTGGCGCCGTCCCAGGCACGGCTGCCTGCGGGGATCGGCCACGAAATGGCCGGGGTGGTGACGGCGGTCGGTGAAGGGGTAGAAGACATTGTCGTCGGTGATCGGGTTGCCAGCTTCCCGGCTACCAGTGCCAACGACCACCCGGTGTATGGCGATGTCATCGTGCTCCCGCGTTCAGCCATTACCCGCTACCCGGATGTACTCACCCCGATCGAGGCCAGCGTGCATTATACGCCGCTGTTGATCGCCTATTTTGCCTACGTCGACCTGGCGCGGGCCAAGGCCGGGCAGACTGCGCTGGTCACCGACGCCAGCCATTGCGCCGGCCCCGCCTTCGTGCAGCTGGGCAAGGCGTTGGGGCTGAAAGTGTTTGCGGCCACCAAGGAAGCGGAACAGCGTGAGTACCTGCTGAGCCTGGGCGCCGACAAAGTGATTGTCACCGAAGAGCAGGACTTGCTGCTGCAGGTTGGCAAGTATACCGAAGGCCGCGGCGTGGACATGGTTCTCGATGGCATGGGCGGCCCGCAGATGTCGCTGCTGGGCGATGTGCTGGCACCGCGTGGCAGCCTGGTGCTGTATGGCCTGCAAGGCGGCAATCAAACGCCGTTCCCGGCGTGCGCAGCTTTCCAGAAGAACATCCAGTTCTATGTGCATTGCATCGGCAACTTCACCGGCAAGCCAGAGCTTGGCATCAGCCAGGACCAGGTGGCATTGCAGCGCGCCTTGCGCGACATCAACCAGTTTACCGCCGACCAGTTGCTGACACCGCAGATCATCAAGGTGTACCCGTTCGAGCAGGTGGTAGAGGCGCATCGCTACATGGACCAATGCCCGTGCGGCGGGCGGGTGGTGCTGGACATGGCACAACACTGACGGTTGCATGCGTTACTGAAAAACCCGGGTGAGCCCCGGGTTTTTTTGTGTCTGCGGGGTGGGTGTGAAACTTTAAAAATAGGAACGTTCCTACAGTTGAATGTGACAAGTACTACATCTAAGCGGGGTGGTTTTTAGTTGTCGGAAATATTCCGCCAAATAATCTGGCTTGAACGCATTCACCATGCGCTTCAATGTGCGCTCGTACTTCTGGTGAATGGTTTTTTTACCGCGATCTGTATCTTCAAATCGCTCTGCATCCCTCGATAATGGCCCGGTAGTAGTTTGCGCAAGGAGCGTGAAATGAGCATGGCTACGCCGAGGCCAGGGCAATGTGTGTTAGCGATAGGTCATCGTGGCGGAGGGCTTTTTTCGATGGCTTGGCCAGAGTGAAGGGTTACGTCATTACTTCCATTTGATTGTAGGCAATTTCTTCTGGGTAAGTTTGGCGCAGGTTCAAGCTCAATGCAGTGGGCTCGGCATGTGTCGGCTGAATGAAGTGGGTGAGGTGATTTCGTGACAGCTATTCACGACCAGGCAATGCATTACGTCTACGAACAAGTGCTTGAACGCTTGCTGAACCACATGTCACAGGCGCAGCGTGCTTCTTTGCAACTATTGATACAACGGCTGCTGGTTGCGGCGGGCGGGCTCGAGTATATCGGTACCTTCCGTTTGCAGGTGTTGCAGGGCAGCGATCGCCACAGTGCCAGGCTGTTGGCGATGCTGCGTGCCGCACAATTGAGTATTGCCCTGCGTGCGCCGGTAACCTTCCAGCTGCGGGTGCTGGTGGTCAGCTTGCCGGTTGCGGACAGCGCCAGGCTGGACGCGCACGAGCTTAGCTTCAGCGCACTGTTCATGCAGGATGACCCCCGGGTGCAGTTGCAGATGATCGAGGGTGGCGCAGTGGTGCCGTTTCGCCGCCAGCCCTCGGCCAGGCCCGAGCGTTGGGCACTGGCGAAAGACGCTTTGTTGATGTTCGGCCACTTGGTCGACGCCAGGCCTGAAGCCTTACTGGGTAGCCGTCTGCACCTGGAGCTGGCGGGGGCTATAGGTTTTGCGCTGCAGTCACAGGCACCAGCCGATGCATTGGTCACCGCCATACCCGGTGCCCAGCGGCGCCGATACCTGGCATGGGCCCGGCGTAACCTGCGCCTGTCCGGCGAGCACGGCCCGTATGCGATGCACCAGTGCCTGGCGGTGCTGGCCCAAGGTCTGGGCCGGTTGCATGGGGTTGTCGGGGGCGCCCCCAATCGCCAGCCGGCATTGGGCGGCGCATCGGAAAGGGAGATGGTGCGGCTGATAGCCCTCGATGACCTGCTACCGTACGTAGTCGAAGCACAGCCGCTTGATAGCATGCTGGGTTGTAGTATCGAGAACGCCCCGGGTGCCTGGCCACTGTCGGCATTCGTCGATCCGCAAGCCACGGCACAGTTGCACGAACTGCGTGCACGCAGCCTGGACCCCCAGTCCAGCCGCCCCGCGCTGCGTCTGGCCGGGCAGTCGGGCGGTAGCAAGCAACACGAAATACACCAGCCGCAACTCGGCAAAACCTACGGCCTCAATCAGACGCAGCTGGTGTGCTTGCTATTCAGCCCTTTTGCCCGGCAAGGGAAGAACCTCGAACGTTTCCTGCAGTGCCGGCATGCCGATATGTTGGTGGCGTTGCCGTACCTACACAGGGCGTTGCAGGGCAAACCCTGCCCTGATGCGGTGAAAGCCTGGCTGGTGAACACCAGTGGCCTGCCGCTGGTGCAGTTGCGGGCTATTTATAGTGGGCAACTACCGCTGACCGCCTGGCGCCTGCTGAACAACCTCGCCCGCCGCGACGTGCATTTGAGGTTGATGCCTCGGCAGGCGTTGGGGCTGCGGCGCGGCTTTGCGGGGTTGTCCTGATGGGGCGAGTGGCCCCCGGCGAGTTCGCGTATCGCCAGGTATATCGCTACCTGGAAGCCATGATCGATCAGGCGGCAAGCGGTGGCCCATGCCGCTTGCCGTCACTGCGCACACTGTCCCGACGGCTGCGGGTGTCGTTGGCAACGGTGCAGAGCGCCTACAGCCTGCTGGAAGAGGAGGGCCGCGTACGCTGCTTGCCGAGGTCTGGTTATTACGTACAACACGCTTGCAAAGTGCAAGCCGTGACCACGCCCAGTCTGCCACCCCCCGTGCAACCGCTGCTGGAGCGTGCCCTGTTTGGCCACGAACGGCGTTTCGCCCGCCAGCGTGACCGCAGCGTGGAGCCCTGGGGGGCGCTTGGCAGCACCCGCCTGCGCAGTGCATTGGCAGAACGCTATACCCGTTCTTCCAGCCAGTACTGGTGTCGCGATGACGTGCAACTGGCACCTGATGTGCCTGCGTTGCTAGAGACGCTGATGGCGGCGCTGGCCTTGCAGGGCGGTACCGTGCTGGTGCATTCGCCCTGTTGCCGGCAAGTGCTGCTCGCCCTGACGCGTGCAGGCATACGTGTGCTGGAGGTGCCACCGGATGCCCGTGGTAATCCTGACCTGCACACCTTGGCCACGCTGCTGAGGAGCGAGCCTGTAAAGATGCTGGTCATGCCATCGTGCCTGGGCATGCCGCAAGGGCGGCTGGTTTCACCGTATTATCAGCAACAGCTTGGTCTGTTACTAGGCCAGCACCCTGTTTGGTTGTTGGAAAACGATCTGGACAGTGAGCTCTGTTACAACGGGCCACCCAAAAAGCGCCTGCGCGACTGGGTCGACCCGCGCTGGCTGCTGGTGATGGGCGCGTTCGAGTCCACGGTCGGTGCCGAAGCACCGTATGCCTATTTGTTGAGCAAAGACACCGTGCTGACCAAGGCGTTTGCCGAACGCGCGTTTCGGCTTGCGCCACTGCGTCTGCAGGCGCTTGCGCACATGCTCGACAAGGGAGAAATGGACGTACAACTGGCACACCTGCGCACAGACCTGCAAAGGCGCACTCACGGCCTGGCGCATGTGCTTGCGCTGCAATTTGGCCAACAGGTGAGGTTTGAGATGCCGCAAGGTGGGCACATGCTGTGGGTTTGCTTTCGCCAGCCGCTGGTATGGGAGCGTGTCGCCGTAGCCTTGGCAGGTTCAGCGTTGCATGCAGTGCCGGGCGAGCAGTTCTGCCTGCAGGGGCGTTACCCGCAATACCTGGCGTTGATGTGGCCGGGCGGGCTGCCCGACGACCTGCGCCAAGCGGTGGAGCGTTTGGCGCGGGCGCTGGAGCAAGGCTGCCGGCGCCGTGCCCGCCTCTCACATTGAGATCGAAGTGCCTGCAAGTGCAGCACAAGGCTGCGCTTGCAGGCGGTGCAAGCGTGCGTATTGCTCAGTGTTGCTCCTGCCCCTGGCGCAGGCGGGTGCTGACCAGTGCCGCCACTACCAGCAACGCAGCAATGATCCACAAACCATTGCGGGTGCTGCCGGTGGTCTGCTCGATGAGCCCCATTACCGAAGGCCCGACGAAGCCGCCAAACAGGCCACAGGTGGTAACGAAGGCCAGGCCGGCCGCCAGCGCATTGCCGCTCAGGCGGCTGGAGGGGAAGACGAAGATGATCGATTGCACCACGAACAGCATCAGCGCCGTCAGGGAGAACCCGATCAGGCCAACGAACGAGTTGGCCAGCGAGGCCAGCAGCAGCCCGGCCGCCATGGTCAGCAGGCCGGAGAACAGCAAGGTGCGGCAGCGGCGTGGTGAGGTGGCCAGCCGTGGGAAGGTGGCGGCACCGATGGCGGCGGCAACCCATGGCACCGCGGTCAGCAGGCCGACCTGGAAAGGCGATAGCGCAGCGTATGTGCCGATGATGCCCGGCAAGAAGAAAATCACCGTGTAGATGGTGATCTGGTGCACGAAGTACACCACGATCGCCAGCCAGATCTGCCGGTCGCGGAACATCTGCCCCAACTTGCTTTGCTGTGGCGCGGCAGCCCGCTCCGCAGCCAGGCGGCGTTCGATAGCCTTGGCATCGGCGGCCGACAGCCAGGGCGCCGATGCGGGGCCGTCCGGCAACTTCTTCCACACCACCAAGGCCAAGGCCACGGCAGGCAGGCCCTCGAGCACGAACAGCCATTGCCAGCCGTGCCAGCCGAGTACGCCGTCCATTTCCAGCAGGGCACCGCCCAGTGGCCCGCTGAGGATATTTGCCAGGCACACGCCCAGCAGGAAATACCCCGTAGCACGGGCGCGCTGTTCGCGGTCGAACCAATAGGTCAGGTACAACATGACTCCGGGGAACAGGCCCGCTTCGGCTACGCCCAGCAACAGGCGCATGATGTAGAACGAGGTTTCACCCTGGACGAAGGCCATGCCCGCCGAAAGCAAACCCCACGTAATCATGATGCGGGTGATCCAGAAGCGCGCGCCCACCCGATGCATGATCAGGTTGCTGGGCACTTCGGCCAGCGCATAGGTGAGAAAGAACAGGCCGGCACCCAGGCCGTACGCCGCTGCCGACAAGCCCAGGTCGATGCCCATGCTGGCTTTCGCCAAGGCGATGTTGGTGCGGTCAAGAAAGCTCATCACATAGACGACGATGAGCAGCGGCATCAATTTGCGTAACAGCAGGCCGTTCAGGCGCTGCTCTGTGGTGGCGGCAGGGGCCGAAGCCGCTGCACGGGTGAGGGTTGTCATTGTTTTTTTCCCCGTGAAATGTGCTGGTGGCGTGCCGCGTGACCGCGACACGCCAAGGTCTGTGGGTCAGGAGCGGTTGATGTCGAGCCACACTGCGCCGTTGGGGTACTGGTAGCGCTCCAGGGTTTCAGCGTGCATTTCGATGCTGTAGCCCGGGCGTTGTGGCGGCATGTAGCGCCCGCGGCGGATCACCACCGGGTCGATGAAGTGCTCGTGCAGGTGGTCGACGTACTCCAGCACCCGGTTGTGCAGCGAGGCAGACACTGCGATGTAGTCGAACAGGGCGATGTTCTGCACATATTCGCACAGCCCGACGCCACCCCCGTGCGGGCACACCGGTACGTCGTACTTGGCCGCCATCAGCAGCACGATCAGCACCTCGTTCAGGCCGCCCAGGCGGGCAGCGTCCAGCTGGCAGAAGTCCAGCGCACCGGCCTGGAACATTTGCTTGAACATGACACGGTTGTGGCAATGTTCACCGGTGGCCACGCCAATCGGCGCGATGCGTTGGCGAATGGTGGCGTGGCCGAGAATGTCGTCCGGGCTGGTCGGTTCTTCGATCCACAACGGTTCGAAGGCGGCCAGGCGGCGCATGTTGGCGATCGACTCCTCGACCCCCCACACCTGGTTGGCATCCATCATCAGGGTGCGCTCCCAGCCGATTTCGTCGCGCAGGATAGTGGCACGGCGAATGTCTTCTTCCAGGTCGGCGCCGATCTTCTGCTTGATATGGGTCCAGCCATCTTCCACGGCCTCGCGGGCCAGTTTGCGCATTTTTTCTTCGCTGTAGCCCAACCAGCCTGGCGCGGTGGTGTAGCCGGGGTAGCCTTCACGCAGCATCTGTGTCTCGCGCTGGGCTTTGCCTGGCGCCTGGCGTCGCAGCAGGGCAATGGCTTCTTCGGGGGTGAGCACGTCGGTGACATAGCTGAAGTCCAGGCAGCGCACCAGTTGCTCCGGCGTCATGTCGGCCAGCAGTTTCCATACGGGCTTGCCTTCGTGCTTGGCCCACAGGTCCCACACGGCGTTGATGATGGCGGCCGTGGCCAGGTGGATCACGCCCTTTTCCGGGCCCAGCCAGCGCAGCTGGCTGTCGCTGACGGTAAAGCGGTGCCAGAAACCACCCATGTCGGCGGTGATTTCATCGAGGGTGAGGCCGACGATCAAGGGCGCCAGTGACTGCACCGCGGCCGCGCATATCTCGTTGCCGCGGCCGATGGTGAACGTCAGGCCGTGGCCTTCGAGGGCCTCGGCGTCGGTGTGCAGCACCACATAGGCCGCAGAATAGTCGGGGGCGCTGTTCATGGCGTCTGAGCCATCCAGCGACAGTGAAGTGGGGAAACGGATGTCACGTACGCTGAGGTGGGTAATACGAATGCTCATGGTCGGCTCTTGTTCTGTTCAAGCACTGGGAGCGCTGACTGTAGGTTGTCGAGCGATACAGGCATAATCGCCAAATCTTAACCAGCGATACCGGATTCGATATGTCTCGCTTGCCGCCCGATAACGCCCAGGCGCCTGCCAGCCTTGGCGCACTGAAAATCTCCAGCCGGCAGATCACGCTGCTCAATGCCTTGGGCGAATTTGGCAACCTGCGCCGCGCTGCGGCAGCGATGCACACCACGCAACCGGCGGCCAGCCTGTTGCTGCAGCAACTGGAGGAGCGTCTTGGCGTACGTCTGTTCGAGCGTTTGCCAAGGGGCATGCAAGCAACGCTGTACGGCGAGGTGATGATCCGCTACGCACAGAACGCGTTGCATGAGTTCGAGCATGCCCAGGCGCAAATCGCCGAGCTGGCGCGCGGGGCCTTGGGCCTGGTGCGCGTGGGCAGCGTCATGGGGCCGGTGCCGGGCGTGCTGACCAAGGCGATACTGGCTTACAAGCACAACCACCCCAAGGTACGCATCGCCCTGGAAGTCGGTACCAGCGATACCTTGCTGCCCGCCTTGCTGCGCGGTGACTTCGACATGGTGGTGGGGCGCCTGCCGGACCAGAGCGACAGCCAGGCGCTGAACATCGAGCTGTTCGAAGGGGGTGAGCAGATGCGCGTGATTGCCCGCGCAGGCCACCCCTTGGCCCGCGCCACCGGGTTGCAGCTGGCCGACCTGGTGAGCCTGACCTGGATCCTGCACCCCATCGGCAGCCCGATGCGCCGCCGCGTCGAAAGCGCGCTGCAGGCCGGCGGCATGGTGCAGTCGCTGGACATCGTCGAAACCGCCTCGATCCTGGCAACCACGGCCATGCTCGAAGCCTCTGAAATGATTGCAGTGGTGCCCAATGACGTAGCCGAGCACTATGCCCGCTATGGGATGGTCGCCATCCTGCCGGTGGAACTGCCACTGGCCATGGCCAACCTCGGTGTACTCACCTTGCGTTCACGGCCCCACTCGGTTGCCCTCGATACTTTGCTGCGCTACTTGCGGGCGCAATGACCTTCACCCAGCATGAGGCCCTGCGTCTATGCCGCCGGACATGACCCATTCCAGCTTTTGCAACTGGATTCGCTACAAGCACCTGGTGCTGATCGACACCCTGGCGCGCACGCGCAACATGCATGCAACCGCCACCCGCATGAACCTTAGCCAGCCGGCCCTGAGCAAGATGCTGCGCGACCTTGAGGAGCAGTTCGGCTTCGCCCTGTTCGAGCGCTTGCCGCGCAGCATGCCACCTACCGAACTGGGCGAGTACGTGGTGCGTTACGCTCAGGGTGCGCTGGCCGAGTCGCAGCAGTTCGTCGACCAGGTCAACCGCCTGCGCAACGGCGGGCACGGCTTTATTCGTGTTGGCGGTATCTTTGCCGCGACTGCATTGGTTCTGCCGCAGGCCATCGCCGCCATCAAGGCGCGCAGCCCGTTACTGTCGATTGAAGTGGTGGAGCACTCCAGCGATCACCTGCTGGCCATGCTTGAGCAGAACAAGCTGGACATCATGATCGGCCGCTTTACTGAGGAACGCTTCAGCCAGCTGTTCGACTTCCAGCCCTTGGAGCCCGAACCTTTCAGCCTGGTAGTGAACAGCGAGCACCCGCTCAACCAGCTCGACAGCACACCCCTTGAAGCGCTAGGCGACTGGCCGTGGGTGCTGTACCCGGTGGGCACGCCGATCCGCAACCGCCTGGAGCAGGCGTTCCGGGTGGCCGGTATCGCCACGCCTGCCGACAGTGTCGAGACCATCTCCATGCCGATGTTCCTGCAGCTGCTGCAATCGGCACCGATGATTGCCATGTTGCCGCGCTCGATGGTTGCCGCACAGCTGGCCAGCGGGCAATTCAAGGAGCTGCGCAGCCCCTTGCATGTACCTGCGTTGGAGTATGGTGTGGTCACCCGTAAGGAGGAACCGCTGAGCGCTTCGGCTCGGGCGTTTGTCGAGATCCTGCTGGAGGGCGCGCAGCGTCGCAGGGCCGTGTAGAGATAGCCCCGGGGGGCGTGTAGCGCAGCCCTCATGGTCGCACAGGTGATTGATAATCAGGTGCTGAAATCCTCTTGCGATAACTTCAGGTTATCGCTTGATCGGATCATCTCATTGGGAATGCCACGCAAGGCTTCTTAAAGTGGCCACAGCCATAACAAGAAGTCAGCCGCACTGCCCTGAGAGGTCCCATGCAACTGATTGCCAAATCCGGTGACCCTGCCGTCATCCGCTTGAACCCGCTGGACAATGTACTGATCGCCCGTCAGCCGCTGCCGCAAGGCCTGCGTCTGGAGGCCGAGGCGATTACCGTGCGCCAGCCTATCCCCTCGGGCCACAAGCTTGCCACGGTTCGTGTGGAGCAGGGCCAGCCGCTGCGCCGGTACGGCCAGATCATCGGTTTTGCATCGCAGGCCATCGACGCCGGCGACCATGTGCATGTGCACAACGTCCAGATGGGTGACTTTGCCCGCGACTATGCCTTCGGTGTCGACACCCGCAGCCAGCCGGGCAGCGCAGCGCAGTTCCAAGGCATCGTGCGCGCCGATGGCCGGGTCGCCACTCGCAACTACATCGGTATTCTCACGTCGGTGAACTGCTCGGCCACGGTAGCCCGGGCGGTGGCCGACCATTTCCGCCGCGACATCCACCCCGAAGCGCTTGCCGATTACCCGAACATCGACGGGGTGGTGGCCCTGACCCACGGTGCCGGCTGCGCCGTGGACCCCAGCGGCGAAGCCCTTGGCCTGCTGCGCCGAACCCTGGCCGGGTACGCCGTGCATCCCAACTTCGCTGCCGTGCTGATCATCGGCCTGGGCTGTGAAACCAACCAGATTGAAAGCCTGCTGGAAACCCAGGGCCTGCAGGCCAGCGCACAGTTGCGTGCCTTCACGATCCAAGGCATCGGTGGCACCTCGAAAACCATAGCGGCAGGCATCGAGCAGGTTCGCAGCCTGCTGGCCGAGGCCAACCAGGTGAGGCGTCAACCGGTCAGCGCACAGCATTTGGTAGTCGGCCTGCAATGCGGCGGCTCCGATGGCTACTCGGGGATTACCGCCAACCCCGCACTGGGCAATGCGGTTGACCGCTTGGTGGCCGCCGGTGGTACCGCGATCCTTTCCGAAACCCCGGAAATCTACGGCGCCGAGCACTTGCTGACGCGCCGCGCAGTCAGCCGTGAGGTGGGTGAGAAGCTGGTGGCGCGCATTCGCTGGTGGGAAGACTACTGCCAGCGCATGAACGCCGAACTGAACAACAACCCTTCGGCCGGTAACAAGGCAGGCGGGCTGACCACCATCCTCGAGAAATCCCTGGGCGCGGTGGCCAAGGCGGGTTCCAGCAACCTGGTCGACGTGTATCAGTATGCCGAAGCCGTGCGCGCACAAGGCCTGGTGTTCATGGACACCCCCGGCTACGACCCGGTCTCGGCCACCGGCCAGGTGGCCGGCGGGGCCAACCTGATCGCCTTCACCACCGGTCGAGGCTCGGCTTACGGCTGTGCCCCCGCGCCGTCGATCAAGTTGGCTACCAACAACCGGGTGTTCGAGCACCAGCAAGAAGACATGGACGTCAATTGCGGTGGCATTGCCGATGGCTCCACCAGCATCGAGGAGCGGGGTGCGTACATCTTCGATCAGATGCTGCGCATTGCCTCCGGGGCGCGCAGCAAGAGCGAACAGCACGGCTATGGGCAGAACGAATTCGTGCCCTGGCAGATTGGCGCCGTGACCTGATCGTCCGCTCCCGTCCCATTTTCGAGGCAACCGTAATGACCCAACCCACACGTTACAACGTGCAAGCGCTAACCGCCTTTGTCGAGCAACTGTTCGTAAAAGCCGGTGCCGATAGCGAAGTCGCCCAAGTGGTCACCCGGGTGCTGCTCGAAGGCGAACTGCTCGGGCACCGTACCCATGGCCTGAACCTGGTCAGCCGTTACATCGATGGCATCCTCAGCGGGCAGGTCAAGGCCCGCGCACAGGCGCTGGAGCACGTGTCGGACAGTGGTATTTCCAGCGTGTTCGATGGCCACTATGTACTGGGGCCATACTGCGTCAGCCGTGCACTGGACTGCGCAGCCAAAGGTGCGACCGCGCAGGGCATCGGTATCGCCGTGGTGCGCCGGGCTTCGCACATAGGTTGCCTGGCCGCCTACCTGAAGCCCTATACCGACCAAGGCCTGGTGGCCATGGTCTACTCGTCGGACCCGTGTGTGGCGTTGGTCTGCGCCCATGGCGGTATCGACCCCGTGTACACCCCCAACCCGATTGCTGCCGGTATACCGACCCAGGGCGAGCCGATACTGCTGGACGTCAGCATGTCCACGGTCACCCTCGGGTTGGTCGGCCAATGCCGCGATGCCGGCAGCCGCCTGCCCCACCCGGTGCTGGTGAGCAACGACGGGCAACTGAGTGACGACCCGCGCGATTTTTTCACTACCCCGCCAGGCAGCATCCTGCCTCTGGGGGGGCAGGCCTTTGGTCACAAAGGCTTCGCCTTGGCGCTGCTGGTCGAAGCCCTGACCTCGGGCCTGGCCGGTCATGGACGCAAGGACGAACCCACCCAGTGGGGCGCCTCGGCCACTGCCGTGGTCATTGACCCGCGCTTCTTCGGTGGCCTGGAGGCGTTCACCCACGAAACCAGCTTCCTTGGCCGCCTGATTCTGGCAAGCCGCCCGCTCGATCCCGAACGCCCGGTACGCCTGCCCGGGCAAGCCGGCCTTGCCCTGCGTCGCCAGGCACTGGCGCAGGGCGTAAGCCTGTCGCCGCAGTTGATGGCCGACCTCGACCGCCTGGCCGGGCTGATGGAACTGCCGACATTTTCCCAATGATGCACAGTAAGGGTACACAGATGACTGATGATCGATCGAACACCCATCAACCGCTACCGCTAAGTTTTGATGCCAGCGTGTTCGACAGTGGCAGTTGGGTAGGGCGCGTCTGGTTGCCGGAACAGGGGCCGGCGGTGGTGCGGGTGAAGGCTGGCGCCGTCTACGATATCAGCAGCCATGTGGCGACGGTCTCGGCGCTGCTTGAAGTGGATGACCCGGCCGCATACCTGCGTGCCTTGCCGTTGGCCGAGCCGCTCATTGCGCTACCGGCGTTACTGGCCAACAGCGACCCCGCCCGGCGCGACCCGCGCCAGCCATGGCTGTTGGCACCCATCGACCTTCAGGCGGTGAAGGCCGCGGGTGTGACCTTCGCCACCAGCCTGCTGGAGCGTGTGGTGGAAGAGCAGGCCAAGGGTGACCCGGCCAAGGCCGATGCGATCCGTGACACCTTGGCCAGCCGCATTGGCGCCGACCTTTCGCAGATCGTGCCGGGTTCGGCTCAAGCCGAAGCGCTGCGCAAGGTGCTGGTGGAGCAGGGCCTGTGGTCGCAATACCTGGAAGTGGGCATTGGCCCGGATGCCGAAGTATTCACCAAGGCCCAGCCGCTGTCGGCGGTTGGCCATGGCGCGGACATCGGCATCCACCCCAAGTCCAGCTGGAACAACCCGGAGCCGGAAGTGGTGCTGGCGGTGTCGAGCGATGGCAGTATCAAGGGCGCCATGCTCGGCAACGACGTCAACCTGCGCGACTTCGAAGGGCGCAGTGCCTTGCTGCTGTCCAAAGCCAAGGACAACAACGCCTCCACTGCATTGGGGCCGCTGCTGCGGCTGTTTGACGAAAGCTTCGGGCTGGACGACGTTCGCACTGCCGAGGTGGACCTGCGGGTGGAGGGTGAAGACGGTTTCGTCCTGTCGGGTCGCAGCTCCATGCGCCAGATCAGCCGCGACCCCCAAGACCTGGTGCAGCAGACGCTTAACGAAAACCATCAATACCCCGACGGCCTGGTGCTGTTCCTTGGCACCCTGTTCGCGCCCAAGCAGGACCGCGACCAGCCGGGCAACGGCTTTACCCACAAGCCGGGCGATGTGGTGAGCATCAGCAACCCGCAACTGGGCACCTTGTGCAACCGCGTGACCACCAGCGACCTGGCACCGCAATGGGCGTTCGGCCTGCGCGCGCTGATCGACAACCTCGGCCGGCGTGGCTTGCTGGAGGTTGCAGCCACTGCACGCAGGCCCTGAACGACACGCTGCGCCAGGGAGGGGCGCAGCATCAACGAGGGATCGCCAAGGCGCTGACAGCGCGGCAACAATAATAATAAAGGTCGACACATGAACCCTATGAAGAAGTACCAGCGCATCACCGTCGTGTTCCTGCTGCTGATCGGCATCGTCAACTACCTGGACCGCAGTGCGCTGTCGATCGCCAACACCTCCATCCAGAAAGACATGATGATCAGCCCTTCGCAGATGGGCATTCTGTTGTCGGCGTTTTCCATCGCCTATGCCTTTGCCCAACTGCCGATGGGCATGATCATCGACCGCCTGGGCAGCAAGATCGCCCTCGGTGCCTCGTTGCTGGGCTGGTCGGTTGCCCAGGCTGCGTTCGGCATGGTCAGCAGTTTTGCCGGTTTCATGGGCCTGCGGGTATTGCTGGGGATTGGCGAGGCGCCGATGTTCCCGTCGGCCGCCAAGGCTTTGTCGGAGTGGTTCGATGCCAACGAACGCGGCACGCCAACCGGCGTGGTGTGGTCGTCGACCTGCCTTGGTCCCTGTCTGGCACCGCCGTTGCTGACGCTGTTCATGGTCAACTTCGGCTGGCGCGGCATGTTCATCATTACAGGCGTGATCGGCGTGGTACTGGCGGTGTGCTGGCTGAGCTTCTACAAAAGCAAGGCGCGATACCTGGCCGAGCTGGCAGCCGAAGGCAAGCCGCTGCCGGGTGAGCACCAGGCGCCCGCGTCCTCGGTGCACGCGCCGAAGCCTTCTTACTTTGCCGGCTGGCTCGACCTGTTCAAGCACCGCAGCACCTGGGGGGCGGTACTGGGCTTCATGGGTGTGATCTACATGCTGTGGCTGCACTTGACCTGGTTGCCGGGTTACTTCGAGCGTGAGCACGGCCTGGACCTGTACAAGACCGCCTGGGTCGTGTCGCTGGCCTACGGTTTTGGCGCGGCAGGTACTATCGTTGCCGGCCGCTTCTGCGACTGGCTGGTAAAACGTGGCATGAGTGTGCTGGGCAGCCGCAAGTTCAGTGTCATCACCGGCCTGGTGCTGGCAGCACTGTTCACCTTGCCGCTGTCGTTCGTCACCGGCCTGACCGGCTGCATCATCCTGCTGTGCCTGGCGCTGTTCAGCATCAACATGGCCAGCGCAACCGCCTGGATGATCGTCAACACCATCGTCGACAGCCAGCGCGTGGCCTCGTTTGGTTCGATCCAGAACTTCGGCGGTTACATCGCCGGCTCTGTCGCGCCGATCGTGACCGGCTTCAGCATCCAGTATTCGGGCTCGTTCACCACGGCGTTCATGATCAGTGCGGTGGTGGCGCTGTGCTCGGCGGTGGCTTACTTCCTGCTGCTGCAGGCGCCGCTTGGCAGCGTGAAGGCCGAGGCGGGGGACATGGTCACCGCGACGGAGTGACCCACGGTACTTGCCAGGCGTGCTGGTCTGTATGTATAACCAGTAGTTGTTCCAGCCGCCTGACTCTGTACTTGTGATTGCTCATTCCGTCGACGACCCGTTCTACTACCTGCACAATTTCCGCCAGGTGCTGCTGTGGGTAGAACAGCGCTACCAGGACCTGCTCGATGACCAGGAGCTGGCGTTCATCCAGGCCTTCAACCATCTGGAGGCGCCCGCTCAGGCCTTGATGGTGCGCATGGTCATGCGCAAGGGCGAGTTGTTTCGCAGCGACCGGCTGGACTACGTCGAAATCGGCGATACCACGCTGGCGCTGCAGCCGTTGCAGGCGCTCGGCTGGGTACGGGAGCCCGAGCAACTGGCACTGGAGCAACTGTTCGCCTTGCTTCGCAAAGACGAGCTGGCCCGTTGCTTCGCCCCGCAATTGAGCCGCCCCCGCGCCGCCAAGCAGGATCTGCTGGCACAGCTGCAACCCTTGGAGCTGGCTGCCCGGCCACTGAGCGAATGGTTCCCTGACAGCGAGGTACGCATTGTCCAGTGGTGCCTGCAGCCCCTGTGCGACCGCATGCGTCTGCTGTTCTTCGGCAACCTGTACCAGGACTGGTCTGACTTCGTCCTCGCCGACCTGGGGGTACTGCGTTACGAGCAGGTACCGTTCAGCCACGATTCACGTGCCTTGCAGCAACGTGCCGAAGTCGACCTGGCCATGGCGCTGCACCAGTGCGCCGAGCGCCTGGAGCAGGGCGGCGACCCGCTGCCAATCCTCGCGGCGTTGCAGGGCCTGCACAGCGACAACCCCTGGCTGGCCCGGCGCCATGCGCGGTTGCAATTCGCCCTGGGCCAACACTGCGAGCGCCTGGCTGAATGGGACCTGGCCATGGCCGTGTATGCGCAGTGCAACCATGCCCAGGCACGTATCCGCCAGGTGCGGGTGCTGGAGCGCAGCGAACAGTGGCCCCAGGCCCACGCATTGGCGTTGCAGCTGGCTGCGGCACCTGCTAATGCGCTGGAAGTGCAGGCGCTGGAGCGCATGCTGCCGCGCCTGGCGCGAAAACTCGGCGGCCCGCCACAGCGGCGCCAGCGGGTTGCGCCACTGGAGCTGATCGAACTCGAACTGCCCCGCGAGCACGCAGCACTCGGCGTGGAGGAAGCCGTGCGCCAGCATCTGGCACAAGCGGGAGGCCAGGCACACTACGTGGAGAACACGCTGTTCAACAGCCTGTTTGGCCTGTTGTGCTGGGAGGCCATCTTCGCTCCGGTGCCCGGCGCGTTCTTCAACCCGTTCCAGGCAGGGCCGCAAGACCTGCACGACAGCGACTTCCAGCAACGGCGCAGTGCGCTGTTCGATCACTGCCTCGGTCGGCTCGACGAGGGTAGCCATCGCCAGGCGATTCTCGACTGCTACAAGGCCAAGCAGGGTTTGCAGTCGCCATTCGTGTTCTGGTCCATGCTCAGCGAGGAACTGCTGGAACAGGCCTTGGCTTGCCTGCCGGCGGCCCAGTTGAAGCAGTGCTTCCTGCGCCTGTTGCAGGACATTCGCAGCAACCGTGCCGGCATGCCCGACCTGATCCAGTTCTGGCCCGAGCAGGGCCGTTATCGCATGGTCGAGGTCAAGGGGCCCGGTGACCGCCTGCAGGATAACCAACTGCGCTGGCTGGAATTCTGCCGGCAACACGGACTGCCGGTCGCGGTGTGCCATGTACGCTGGAGCGAAACACCTTGAGCTACAGCGTGGCGGTGCGCGCCTTGTGCGAGTTCAGTGCCAAGGTCGGTGACCTGGACCTGCGCTTCACCCCGTCGCCCACCGCTCAAGAGGGCATTGAAGGGCACCAGCGGGTAGTGGCACGGCGTGCTGCCGGCTACGAGTCGGAGATTACCCTCGAAGGCCAGTTCGAAACCCTCAAGGTGCGCGGCCGTGCCGATGGTTACGACCCGGCCAGCAATCGCCTGGAAGAGATCAAGACACACCGTGGCGACCTGGCGCGCCAGCCGGCCAACCACCGGCAGTTGCACTGGGCGCAGGCCAAGGTTTATGGCTGGCTGATGTGTCAGGCACGTCAACTGTCGGCCATCGAGGTGGCGTTGGTGTACCTGGACGTCGACAGCGATGGGCAGACGCTGTTCAGTGAGCATTTCACGGCTACTGAACTGCGGGCCTTCTTCGAAATCCAGTGTCAGCGCTTTCTGGGCTGGGCTCAATGCCAGCAGCAACGTTTGGCCGAACGCAATCAGGGCCTTCAGGCACTGAGCTTTCCCTACCCACAGTTCCGCCAGGGCCAGCGGCAATTGGCCGAAACCTTGTACAAGGCGGTGAGTACCGGCCGTTGCCTGATGGCCCAGGCCAGCACCGGCATTGGCAAGACCCTCGGGACCTTGTTCCCGCTGCTCAAGGCCATGGTGCCGCAGCAGCTGGACAAGCTGTTCTTTCTCACGGCCAAGACGCCGGGCCGGGCGCTGGCGCTGGACGCCATGCGCCAGATTACCGATGCAACGCCCCAGCCCGCGTTGCGCACACTGGAGCTGATCGCCCGCGACAAAGCCTGCGAGCACCCGGACAAGGCCTGTCATGGCGAGTCCTGCCCATTGGCGGCGGGCTTCTACGACCGCTTGCCGGCGGCGCGCGAAGCGGCGGCAGCACTGCCGTTGCTCGACCGCGCCAACCTGCGTGAAGTGGCCTTGGCACATCAGGTATGCCCGTACTACCTGGGCCAGGAGATGGCGCGCTGGGTCGACGTGCTGGTCGCCGACTACAACTACTACTTCGATGCGCATGCGCTGCTGTACAGCCTTGCCCAGCTCAACCAGTGGCGCGTTGCCGTGCTGGTGGACGAAGCGCACAACCTGGTCGAGCGTGGGCGCGGCATGTACAGCGCCAGCCTCGACCAGGGCCAGTTGCTGGCATTGCGCCAGCGCAAACCACCCGGGCTTGGCAGTGCGCTGGACCGGCTGAACCGGCAATGGAACGCGTTGTACAAAGAGCAGCGTGCGCCGTATCAGGCCAGCGAGTCGTTGCCCGAAGGCCTGCTGCGTGCCTTGCAGCAGTGCATTGGGTTGATTCAGGATCAGATGAACCAGGCGCCCGCGCACATGGACCCGCAGGTGTTGCAGTTCTTCTACCACGCCTTGCAATTCACCCGGGTGGCCGAGCTGTTCGACGAGCACTTCCTGTTCGACATCAGCCAGCGCCAGGGCCCACGCAAGCGCCGGCTGGCTACGCTGTGCCTACGCAATGTCACCCCGGCGCGCTTGCTGGCCCCGCGCATGCAGGCGGCGCGTAGCGTGACGCTGTTTTCCGCCACACTGAGCCCGCGGCATTTCTACAGCGACCTGCTGGGCATGCCAGCCGACACCGCCTGGCTGGAAGTGGCCGCGCCGTTTCGCGCAGAGCAACTTGAGGTGCGGATTGCCAGCCAGGTGTCTACCCGTTACCAGCAGCGTCACGCCTCTCTGGCGCCAATCGTCGAGCTGATTGCCCGGCAGTATGAGCGGATGCCGGGCAACTACCTGGCCTTCTTCAGCAGTTTCGAATACCTGCAGCAGGTGGCAGGGCTGTTGGCAGAGCAGCATGCGCAGATTCCGCAATGGGCTCAGGAACCGGGCATGGACGAGGCGGCCCGTCAGGCATTTCTCGATCGTTTTGTCAGCGACGGGCAGGGCATCGGCTTCGCCGTATTGGGCGGTGCTTTTGGTGAGGGGGTGGATTTACCTGGCACGCGCTTGATCGGCGCGTTTGTCGCAACACTCGGGCTGCCGCAGGTCAACCCGGTCAACGAGCAGTTCAAGCAGCGCCTTGGGCGGCAGTTTGGTGCGGGGTTCGATTACGCCTATCTCTACCCGGGGGTGCGCAAGGTGATCCAGGCGGCGGGCCGGGTTATCCGAGGTGACCAGGACCGTGGCGTACTGGTGCTGATTGATGAGCGCTTTGCCGAGCCCCGGGTGCAGCAGATGTTCCCAGGGTGGTGGCCGACGGCCATTTAGTTGGCTGGCAGGCTTGGCGCCGTACGGGCGGCCCTTGACGCTGTAAATGGGTTAAGATCTGGCCCGTGTCAGTTATAAAATCCATGAATATCAAGATGATGGCACTTCTTCGGGTTCGAATGGCGTGCGCTTGAAACGTCATTGGCCCTCGTTCATCAATCGTTTCAACTTGCTTGAGATGCTGGTCGGCTCAATACCGGCCGCCGCTTCGCTACAGGATTCACGTTTTGTCCGATCTCTCCAACAATCCGCTGCTGCAGTACATGGCCCGCCTGGCCCCATCCAGCCAGCAAACCATGCGCTACATCCTTCAGGACGCCGCCGACCGGCTGGGCTTTGTCGACTGCAACATCGTCGATGTGCCTTGGCATCGGCTCGAGCCCGGCCATGTGATCGCGCTGGTGGCTGCCCTGCGTGCCGACGGATACGCCCCCAACAGCTCGTCGCTGTACGTCAACGCGATTCGCGGCGTGATGAACGAGGCCTGGCGCCAGGGCCTGATCGATCATGAGCAACTGTTGCGCATTCGCGAGGTCAAGCCGGCCACTGGCACCCGCCTGCCACCCGGGCGCAACTTGCGGCGCAGCCTGATTCGCGAATTGATGGACGTGTGCGCGGCCGACCCTCGGCCGCAGGGCGTACGCGATGCCGCGATCATTGCCTTGCTGTACGGAACCGGCATGCGCAAGTCGGAGTCGGTCGACATCGACCTGAACCAGGTCGATTTCGAGGCGCGCAGCCTGCAGGTGGTGGGCAAGGGCAACCACCAACTGGTCAAGTACGCCCCACCGTGGGCATTCGAGAAGTTGCAGGCCTGGCTCGACCTGCGCCGCCAGGACCTGCCTGCCGGTGCGGAGGATGACCCGTTCCTGTTCAACCGCATCCGCCGTGGCAGCCACATTACCCGGGCGCGCATTACCAAACATGCCATCTACTACATCGCTCGCCAGCGCGGGGCGCAGGTGGGGGTGAAGATCATGCCGCACGACTTCCGCCGGGCATTCATCACCCGGGTGATCGAAGAGCATGACCTGTCGATTGCGCAGAAGTTGGCACACCATGCCAATATCCAGACCACGGCCATCTATGACCGCCGTGATGACAACGAACGCCGCCGTGCGGTGGACCGTTTCGACTACTGAGTCTTGATGTGTTTGGGGCCGCTTTGCAGCCCCGATTGCACTTCTGTAGGCACCGAAACAGGGCCAGTGCGCGCCCCCGCTTTGTGCGCCATTCCCCCATATGCCCTGTGCCAGAGCGGCTACGAAAAAAGTTTCATCTGCCTTCACCTGCGGAGTTGGCCCGCAAACTGCTATATCCAGCCTGCGAATTTGATCGAGTGGTCAGGCCGTGCGCGCTAGCAGCCGCCCGCGCCGGACCCTCTAAACGGCCAGCAGGCCACGGATTTCAGGGGCCGCAGGATGTCGCTCGCGGAGCAGATCGAACAACAACAAGACGATGCAGGCTGGAGCGCCCACCTGCAGTTGCGCTTTGTCAGGCGCGACGACGTGACCCGCCTTGGTGCGTGGCGCCATTTCGGACCTCTTTTGGTGCAGCGGCCTTTCTATCCTGAAGGTGCGCCGTGCCATGTCTATGTGTTGCACCCGCCGGGTGGCATTGTCGCCGGCGACCGCCTGGAACTGGATATCCACCTGGAACCTGGCAGCCACGCGCTGCTGACTATGCCCGGCGCCAGCAAGTTCTACCGCAGCATCGGCCCCACCGCACGGCTGACCCAGCGTTTTCGGCTGGCGGCTGGCAGCACCCTGGAATGGCTGCCGCAAGACAGCATCTTCTTCTCCGGCGCCCGCGCCAGCCTCGACAGCCGTTTCACCCTGGAACCCGGGGCGCGGCTGCTGGCCTGGGAAACCTTGTGCCTCGGCCGCCCGGTCATGAGCGAGCGTTTCGAGCAGGGCAGGCTGGACAGCCGTTTGCACATTGAACTGCCCGACGAAGTCGGCCTGCACGAACGCCTGCGCATCGAAGGCGGGCGCCTGGACAAGCTCGCCGGTCACCCGCTGCTCGCCACGTTCTGTGCGGCACCGGCCGACCAGGTGGTGCTGGAGCAGGTTCGCCCACTGCTGGATGAACTGGACACCCCGGCCGGCGCGACCCTGCTGGGGTCGTTGCTGGTCATCCGTGTGCTCGACCACGACAACCAACACCTGCAACGCACCCTGCAACGTCTGTGGCATGTGCTGCGCCCGGCCGTCCTCGGCCTGCCAGCTTGCCCACCACGCATCTGGGCCACCTGAGAGAGCGCCATGGAGCTGACCCCAAGAGAGAAAGACAAACTGCTGCTGTTCACCGCTGCCTTGCTGGCGGAACGGCGCCTGGCCCGTGGCCTGAAGCTGAACTACCCGGAAGCGGTGGCGTTGATCAGCGCCGCCGTGCTCGAAGGCGCACGCGATGGCCGCACTGTGGCCGAGTTGATGAGCCTCGGGCGCGAAGTGCTGACCCGCGAGCAGGTGATGCCCGGCATTGCCGAAATGCTCCACGACGTGCAGGTCGAAGCGACCTTCCCGGATGGCACCAAGCTGGTGACCGTGCATGACCCCATCGTCTGAACCTGCCAAGGAGCCCCGCATGATCCCAGGTGAAATCCAGGTCGCTGCTGGCGACATCGAACTGAACAGTGGCCGGGAAACCGTCAGCGTCAGCGTGGCCAACCACGGTGACCGGCCGGTGCAGGTCGGCTCACATTACCACTTCTTCGAAGTCAACGACGCGTTGGTGTTCGACAGAGCGCCCACTCTGGGCTTTCGTCTGGACATTCCGGCCGGCACTGCCGTGCGTTTCGAGCCAGGCCAGGCGCGCACCGTGCAATTGGTGGCCTACGCCGGCAAGCGTGAGGTCTACGGCTTCCAGGGCAAGGTGATGGGTGCGCTGGAGGGCAGGGTATGAGCCGTATTTCCCGCCAGGCCTATGCCGACATGTTTGGCCCCACGGTGGGCGACCGCGTGCGGCTGGCCGACACAGCGCTGTGGGTTGAGGTAGAGAAGGACTTCACGATCTATGGCGAAGAAGTGAAGTTCGGCGGCGGCAAGGTGATCCGCGATGGCATGGGGCAGGGCCAGATGCTGGCCGCCGAAGCCATGGACCTGGTGCTGACCAATGCGCTGATCATCGACCACTGGGGTATCGTCAAGGCCGACATTGGCATCAAGCACGGGCGTATCGCAGTGATCGGCAAGGCCGGCAACCCCGATGTGCAGCCGGGCGTGAACGTACCGGTCGGGCCAGGAACCGAAGTGATCGCGGCCGAAGGCAAGATCGTCACCGCCGGCGGTGTGGACTCGCATATCCATTTCATCTGCCCGCAGCAGGTGGACGAGGCGCTTAACAGTGGCGTCACCACCTTCATTGGCGGCGGCACCGGGCCGGCCACCGGCACCAATGCCACCACCTGCACGCCCGGCCCCTGGTACCTGGCGCGCTTGCTGCAGGCCGCCGACAGCCTGCCGATCAACATCGGTTTGCTGGGCAAGGGCAATGCCTCGCGGCCTGAAGCGCTGCGTGAGCAGATCGCTGCGGGCGCTGTCGGCCTGAAACTGCATGAAGACTGGGGCTCTACGCCTGCAGCCATCGACTGTTGCCTGGGCGTGGCCGAGGAAATGGACATCCAGGTGGCGATCCACACCGACACACTCAACGAATCCGGCTGCATCGAAGACACCTTGGCGGCCATCGGCGACCGCACCATCCATACCTTCCACACCGAAGGTGCCGGCGGTGGCCATGCGCCGGACATCATCCGCGCGGCGGGGCAGGCCAACGTGTTGCCTTCCTCGACCAACCCGACCTTGCCGTACACGGTCAACACCGTTGACGAGCACCTGGACATGCTGATGGTCTGCCACCACCTGGACCCAAGCATTGCCGAGGACGTGGCCTTTGCCGAATCACGCATTCGCCGCGAAACCATTGCGGCCGAGGACATTCTCCATGACATGGGTGCCTTTGCCATGACGTCGTCCGACTCCCAGGCCATGGGCCGGGTCGGGGAAGTGGTACTGCGTACCTGGCAGGTCGCGCACCAGATGAAGCTGCGCCGCGGGCCTCTGGCACCTGACACCGCCTACAGCGACAACTTCCGGGTCAAACGCTACATCGCCAAGTACACCATCAACCCGGCACTCACCCATGGCATCGGCCACGAAGTGGGGTCGGTGGAGGCGGGCAAGCTGGCCGACCTGGTGCTGTGGTCGCCGGCGTTCTTCGCGGTCAAGCCGGCGCTGGTGATCAAGGGCGGAATGATCGTCACCGCACCCATGGGCGATATCAACGGCTCTATCCCCACGCCGCAGCCGGTGCACTACCGGCCCATGTTCGGCGCCCTGGGCGCGGCGCGGCATGCCACACGCATGACCTTCCTGCCCCAGGCGGCCATGGACCGCGGCCTGGCAGAAGAGCTGAACCTGCGCAGCCTGGTAGGCGTGGTCAACGGCTGCCGCCGGGTGCGCAAGCCGGACATGGTCCACAACACTTTGCAGCCGCTGATCGAGGTCGATGCGCAAACCTACCAGGTCCGTGCCGATGGCGAGCTGCTGGTCTGCGAGCCGGCCAGCGAGTTGCCGCTGGCTCAGCGTTATTTCCTGTTTTGAAGGAGCACCGATGATTGTCTTGACCCGCCGCATCACCGAGCCCGGCACGCTCACCGAAACCGGCACCGTCACCCTGGATGTGGACAGCCGTATCAAGAGCCGCCTGCGTGTGACCCTGGACGATGGCCGCGAGGCCGGCCTGATGCTCGAACGCGGCCACCTGCTACGCGGGGGAGAGTTGCTTGCCGATGCCGATGGCAGCCAGCTGATTCGCGTGCTGGCGGCACCCGAAACGGTGTCGACGGTGCGCTGTGCCGACCCGCACCTGTTGGCCCGTGCGGCCTATCACCTGGGGAACCGCCACGTGCCCCTGCAGATCGAGCCTGGCCTGCTGCGTTTCCAGCACGACCATGTGCTGGACGACATGCTGCGTGGTCTGGGCCTGACGGTGGAGGCCGAACAGGCTCCGTTCGAGCCCGAAGCGGGCGCCTATCAGAGCGCGCCGCATGGCCACAGCCATGCCCACGGCAACGATCACCCGTTCGTTCGCCTGCCTGCCCATTCCTGAACTGCCCTGGAGCAACCCATGAAAAAGACGTTCGCCCTGTTTCTACTGATGCTGGCGCTGCCGGCTTTCGCTCACCCTGGGCATGACAGCAATCCGTTGCACGATGGCCTGCTGCACCCGCTGACGGGCCTTGACCACCTGCTGATGCTGTTGGGCACTGGCGTACTCGCTGCACTGACCCGGCGCAGCCTGACACTGCCCCTGGCAACCCTGGCGGCGATGTTTGGCGGGGCAGTCTGTGGCCACCTGTTCGGTGACGTGCTGGGCATGGAAACCCTGATTGCCGGGTCGCTGCTGGTGGCCGCCGGGGCGGTGCTGCTACCGAGCCGGCAGTTGCTGCTGGCCATGGCCATGCCGGTGTTTGCCCTGTTCCACGGCTGGGCCCATGGCGTGGAAGCCACGCCGAGCGCGTTCTGGCAGTTCAGCGCCGGCTTTGTCACGGTCAGCGGCTTGCTGTTGGCGGCGGGCTTTGCCATCGGGTGCCTGCTGCGCCGGCACAGTGGCCTGCAGAAAGCCTTCGGTGGTGGCCTGCTGGCCGGTGCCGCGCTGGTGCTGGCCGGTTGATGGACAGCGACCTGGCGTTGCTGCGTCTGTTGCAGCTGGCCAGCCCCGGCCTGCCGGTGGGCGGTTTCACGTATTCGCAAGGCCTGGAGTGGGCGGTCGAGGTGGGCTGGGTGAAGGGCGTGGACGGCTTCGCAGCCTGGCAGCGCGTGCAGGTCGAAGACACCTTGGCTTGCCTGGACTGGCCGGTGCTGGCGCGCTTGTATCACGCTTGTCAGGCCGAGGACGCCGAGGCCTTCGGCCATTGGAGCCGCTTCTTGCTGGCCAACCGCGAAACCGCCGAGCTGCGCCTGGAAGAGCAGCAGCGTGGTGCGGCGTTGGCGCGTCTGCTCGACGGCTGGCAACTGGGCCAGGCGTCGGCGTGGCGCGCCAGCCTTGAATTGACCCAGTTGGGCGGTATGGCCTGGTTGGCTGCGCACTGGGGCATTCCACTGCGTCAGCTGGCCCTGGGCCATGGCTTTGCCTGGCTGGAAGGCGCGGTCATGGCCGGGGTCAAGCTGGTGCCGTTCGGCCAGCAGGCGGCCCAGACCTTGCTGCGCGACCTGGGCACCGAATTGCCCGCTGCACTTGACCAGGCACTGGCGCTGGCCGATGACCAGCTCGGTGGCGGCCTGCCATTGCTGGCCATTGCCTCATCGCGTCACGAAACCCAATACACCCGTTTGTTCCGTTCCTGAGGACTGCCTTCATGCAAAGCTATCAACAACCCCTGCGCGTCGGTGTCGGCGGCCCGGTCGGCTCTGGCAAGACCGCACTGCTGGAAGCGCTGTGCAAGGCCATGCGCGATCACTACCAGATTGCTGTAGTTACCAATGACATCTACACCAAGGAAGACCAGCGCATCCTCACCGAAGCCGGCGCCCTGGAGCCGGAGCGGATCGTGGGCGTGGAAACCGGTGGTTGCCCGCACACGGCCATTCGCGAAGACGCCTCGATGAACCTGGCCGCCGTTGAGGCGCTAGCACGCAAGTTCGGTAACCTGGAGGTCATTTTCGTGGAAAGCGGCGGTGACAACCTCAGCGCCACGTTCAGCCCGGAGCTGGCCGACCTGACTATCTATGTGATCGACGTGGCTGAGGGCGAGAAAATTCCACGCAAGGGCGGCCCGGGCATTACCAAGTCGGACTTCCTGGTGATCAACAAGACTGATCTGGCGCCCTATGTGGGGGCTTCGCTGGAGGTGATGGAGCGCGACACCCAGCGCATGCGCCCGCAGCGGCCGTGGACGTTCAGCAACCTGAAGAAGGGCGAGGGGTTGCAGGCGGTGATCGACTTTATCGTCGAGCGCGGGATGCTAGGCGTTCGCGGCTGATGTGATGGATCGAGTGCTGGCTGGGCCGTGGCGCGGTCATTGTGGGAGCGGGAAACCCGCTCCCACAGGGTTTCGTGCTGGGTTGGGTCATTTGTGGCAGCAGTGAGGTTTATCTGGCTGCCCTTCATACCGGTCATGGTGCCGTACCCAGTCCATGGTCCCGCCTTCGTTGCGCCCCAGTGGCGCAATGTCCAGGAAGTTGTAGGTATTGACCAGAATGTCCAACCCACGGGCATAGGTCGAGTAGGTGTGGTAAACGCTGCCGTCTGCTTCACGGTAGAACGCACTCAGGCCAGGCAACTCGCTTTCACTGCCGTCATAAGGCTCATAGTTGTACTGCCGTTCTCCCTCGCTGCCCACACTGACGCCGAAGTCCTCGTTGAAACCACTGCCCTGTGACGAGTACCACGGGAACTGCCAGCCCATGCGGCGGCGAAACGCCTGAAATTCGGCATAGGGGGCCCGTGACACCGCCACCAGCGACACGTCGTGGTGCGCCAGGTGCAGGTTGGCGCCGTCAAAGTGGTCGGCCAGGAACGAACAGCCGGGGCAGCCTTCGCTCCAGCCTTCGGCGAACATGAAGTGGTAAAGCAGTAGCTGGCTGCGGCCTGCGAACAGGTCAGCCAGGCTCAGTTCGCCGTCCGGCCCCTGGAAGCGATAGCCTTGCTCGACCTTGACCCAGGGCAGGGCGCGACGGGCTGCGGACAGCGCGTCGCGGTGGTGGGTAAAGGCCTTTTCGTGCAGCCACAGTTGCCGGCGTGCCGCCAGCCACTGGCTACGGGAAACCACCGGGTGCCTGCTTTCGCTTGTGCTCATGGTGCTGTCTCCACGCTGGGGGTTCACACACTAGTCGAGCACGCGTTTGCCGATTCGACAGGCACCGGTAGCCGGGCGATGAGTGGTTATCCGCTCAGCCCGAATGGGCAATGTGGCCCTCGGTCAGTTCATCTGCGGCGTCATCCTCTCCGGGCAGTGCGGTGATCACGCTGAAGTCGCTGACTTCCACCTTACCGCCGCCATACCCCAGCAAATGGAAGGAAAACGCTTTGCGCTCGGTCGGGTTGTCAAAGCTGAATTCCATCTCCAGCGGTTCGTCGGCGGTGACCTTCACCTCGGCAGGCAGGCCCAATGGCACGTCCTGCTCCAGTTGCTTAGCCTTGAGCTGAATGTAGGCGACACGCTTGGGGTCCAGCGAGCGCACCTTCACCCGCACGCGAGTGTGCGAGCCTTCCGGCATTTCAAGGTACTGGGCGCCGATAAGGTTATCGGCCCAGTCATCGTGAATGCGCTTGCGCAGCTTGATCGGCGAAGGGCCGCCGAACTGGTAACGCAGGTTGAGCGGGGTTTGCAGCAGGGACTGGTCGAGCACCCCGGCCAGGGCGCCGATCTGCTGGCCGAGCAGGCTATCGCCCTGGCCCAGATAGCGGGCCTGGTCGGCAATGAAGCCCTCGCTGGCGTAACGCCGGCAGCGCTGCTGGAAGTCACATTCGGTGAAGACGCCTTGGCCGTTGTGATAGCGCAGCATGCCATTGGTGTAGGAAATCATTTCGCGGCCGGTATCGTAGTCGCGGTACAGCGAGCGACCACCAAGCGCTATTGGAATGGGCAGTGCAAAGTAGTCGAGCACGGAGGTGGCCAGGTCGATATGGCCGTATGTGCCGCGCTTGATGTGGGGCAGTTGCGCCTGTTCCGGTGCCAGGGTGAGGTTGAAGCCCCAGGACGAGGCCAGGCGCACACCGTCGATGCCGTGGGACTCGTCGGAGGTCACCACAACCAACGTGTCCTTGAGCACGCCCTGGCGTTCCAGATTATCGAGAAACGCCCCGAGCGCATCGTCCAGGTAGGCCACCGCAGCCTGCTTGGGCGTGTCATAGCGTTCCAGGTACTCGGCGGGTGCCGAATACGGCTGGTGCGTGCCTACGGTGAGCAGGGTCAGCATCCAGGGTTTGTCCTGCTTTTGCAGCTGGCCGACGTAGTCCAGGGCGCCTTCGAAGAAGGCCCGGTCATCCTTGCCCCAAGGGAAGTCCAGGTAGTTCTCGTTGCGGAACCACTCCAGGCCGTGCACCGAATCGAAGCCGATGTGCGGCATGATGCGGTCCTTGGCCATGAAGCGCAGGCCGGCACCTTGCAGGTAGTGGGTGGTAAAGCCGGCCTGGCGCAGTTGCGCCGGCAGGCAGGCCTGGTTGCGTTCGTTCTGGGTTAGCAGCTCGACGCCCTTGGGCGTGCCATTGGCCAGTTTGTCGTAGTCACCACACAGCATCGCGTACAGGCCGCGGATGGTCTGGTGGGTGTGCAGCACGTAGTCCGGGGTGTTCATGCCGCGCTCGGCCCACTGGCTGACCTTGGGCATCAGGTCTTCGTCGAAGCGGCTGTGCAGGGCCTGGCGATTGGGCCGCAGGTAGGCCCCGGGGATACCTTCCACCGTGATGACCAGCAGGTTGCGAGCACTGCCTGGCCCGGCCAGCAGGCGCTGGCCATGCAGGTCGGATTGCGTCAGGCCGCTGCTGGCCAGCGGCGTGAACGTTTGCGTGCGGCCCATCCAGCCCTCGACCTTGCGCTCCAGGGTGCCGACTCCGGCAGACATCAATTGGTGGGTGAGGTTGTATTGCCGCCATTGATCGGCGTCGCTGGGTACCAGCTGCTGGCTGCCCCAGTGGGTAGCGAACAGCAGCGCGGGAACGGCCCAGGCCTTGCGCGGCAGCGGCTGGCTGCGCCGGGTGCGGCTGCGCCACGCGCAGGCCAGCCAGGCCAGCAGGCCTGCGCCCATTACCCAGGGCAGCCAGGCATGGGCCAGGCCGCCGCCGGTAGAGTTCTCCATGAATTGCGGGTCGACGAGGTACGTCAGGTCAGCGCTGGTGGGCAATCGGCCCACCGCGCTCACGAGTTCGGCCGAGGCCACCCACAGGGCAGCCCAGGCCAGCAGCACGGGCAGGGCCAGCCACCATGGCCGGCGGTGCAGCAGCAAGACCAGCAGGCTGCCGAGGGCGAGGTCGGACAGGTAACCGAGCGGGTTGGACCAACCCAGCATGGCGCGCGTACCCAGTGGGATCACCAGCACCAGGGCTGCCAAGGCGGCAAGCCGGGTACGTGGGTGGTCGGACAGGTTCTTCACAAAAACTTCCCTTTTGCCATTAAATCGTCATGCATCTGTGCTTGATGATAACAGGCCGGGAAGTGGAAAGCGGTTGGCTACAAGGCTGGTAACCAAAAGCCATGCCCGCTTGCACGGGCCTGGCTGAAGGCAAGTATCAGAAGTAGTAGGGGAATTTCAGGCTGAAGGAGAAGTCTGGCGCATCATCGGTCAGACCAATGGACAGGTTGGGGACAATGGTCAGGTTGTTGGTGGCGGCGAAGGTCATGCCGATGTTGAAGTTGGCGGCGTTGTAGTCACTGTTGGAGATCGATTGCCAGTCACCACCATCCGGTTTGATCTTGCTCTTGCGGGCGAACTGGTCGGACACCGAGAACGACATACTCATTTTTTCGTTCAAGGCGAAGGCAATGCCACCACCAATTTGCCAGGAGTCGCCGAGCTTCACGTCTCCCGGCACCTTGCTGTTGACCTGTGGGCTTATGTCGCTGAACGAGTCTTGCATGTTGTAGGTGTAGGACAGGCTGCCAAACAGCACGGCCGGGTCGAAGGTCTTGACCAGCGAGATGCCCGGTGTGATCGACCACACACCGTTACCGGTCGGCAGGCTTTCCGGTACTGCCAGGTTACTGTTGCCGTCGACCTCGCGGAGCTTGATGCCATAGGGGTCTTTGCCGGTCGGTGCCTTGATACGCAGGGTGGCTACAGCGTCAGGCCAGGTCTCGTCCTCGTCGATGAACTTGTACGCTACGCCAACGTTGATGTCGCCGATTTCCGGGTCACGGGTCACGCTGGCGTCGGAGGTGCTGGCCCCGGCGCCACCCGCGCCGCCGGATGAGTAGGTAGACTCGCGGTACACAACGGGCACGTTGATATCGAACTGCCAACGCTGCGCCAGGTTGTAGCGCGCGGTCATGTCCAGGGTCCAGTTGTCGGCCTTGATGCGGTCCAGGTTGATACTGCCGAGGAAAATCGAGTCCAGCGCCAGGAAACCGTTGAGCGTGAGCGCACGGGTATCGTAATGGGTGTAGGTCAGGCCGGTTTCGAAGCTGAACTTGCCGCCACCGAAGAAGCCGCTGGCTTCGTCATACAGGTTGGACACACTTTGTGCCGGCTCCGAGTCGGCGGTGAGTGCCTGGCCGTAGGAGCTGCCGGTGGTGCCCGGCGCGCCGGATGCGACAGTCTGTGCCCCCTTGACCCCTTCAGCGGGGGATTTAACCAGGCGTTTGGGTTGCGCTGCCGCCGGGGCTTCCTCGACCTGTCGCACGCGCTGTTCCAGCACCATCAGCGCTTGCTGCTGGGCTTCGTAACGGCGTTTAAGCTCGATCAGTTCCTGCTTGAGGGCCTCGACCTGTGGGTCGGCAGCTGCGTAGAGCATTGTGGCCGGGGCCAGGGTAGTCAAACACACAAAAGCGTTGAGCGTTAAAGATCGGTGCATGGATTTGCCGTCCCTTCCGACTACTTTTGATGAGACTGAGCGTAGATCAGTATCCGAAGGTGCGAAGACCTTTGAGCTGGTCGAGGCTACCGTTCAGCGAGGCGGCCGTTGGCACGCTTTCACGCATGACCACATTCAGGGAAGTGACGTTGTTGACCAGGTTGCCATTGCCGAGCAGCGTCGAATTCTGCATCAGGCCGCCCTGGGCCAGGCGCTGCACGCTGCTGCCCTGGTTATTGCTGGCATTGATATTGAGCTGCACGCCCACGCCGGTCGAGGACACGCTGAGCGAGCCGGCGCCGTTTTCACCGACCAGGGTCTGGCCAGCGGCCAGTACCTGGCCTTGCTGCTGCACGGCGGGGGCCTGGTTGGCTTTGGTGACGTTGATATCAACGTTGTTGTAGGCCGTATTGTTGTCACCGGCTGCACGCACTACCTGGGTGACACCCTCGGTGGTGGTCAGGCCGTTTCCACCTGTGACCACGCCCGTGCCCGCAGAAGCGGCACCGCTCGACGTGGCACCGGTGCCTTTTTCGTCGATCATCGAGACATAGAACTGGGGCTTGATGGTCGACTGCTGAACTTGCAGCGTGGATGTCGCCCCGATCACGTCCCCTTTGGCATTTTGCCAGGTGCTGGACATGACAATCCCGAAACTCACGATGCGCCCCGGCATCACATAGCGGCCACGCAGGTTGGCCAGCTCCTGGTCCTTGAGTTCGATGGGTTTCAGCGCCTCGGCGTGGCTTGGCAGGCTGGCGGCCAGGCAGGCCATGGCCAGCCACAATGAAGTCTTCATGAAATGCTCCCTGGAGCCTCATGCTCCTTGTCATTCGAACAGTCGTTAGAAGAAGTCGCTTTTGATGAAGCCGAAGTCCAGCAGCTCGGTGTCCTTCACTGGGGTGAAGTTGTTCACCCGGCCCTTGGCAGTCAGTGGCAGGGGCGGGTCGAGCAGGACATTGTTCTTGTCGTACCCTTGGCCGATCACAGCGAAGATGATGCCGTTCCAGCCCTTGAGGAAATCATCGATCTTGTAGCGCTTGTGGCCTAGCACCGGGTCACCGATGTACACCCAGCCTTTGTCGACCTTTTGCATGACCACGAAATGCTTGTAGCCGCGCACGTCCATCAGCACCACGACCGGGATGCGCACACTGTGCAGGGTGTCGGGTGCTACCCGGTAGCCGCGGGCACGCATCCCCAGGCTTTCGACGTAGCGTTTCATGTCGAGCATCGAGAAGCCTTGCGTGCGCACCAGGTTCTGGTCGGCGTGGGCCAGCATGCCTTCGATGATCTGATGTTCGTCCACATCCAGCCAGTAGGCCTGGCGCAGGATGGTCGCCAGCGCGGCGGCGCCGCAACTGAAGTCGGTTTTTTGTTGCACCAGGTCGGCGAACTTGCGTTCACGCACGCTCTGGATGGGTTTGAACACCACGGCGCCGCCCGGCAGGACGGACAGCGGCATTTGTGCGGCTTCGCTCACGCTGGCTAGGCACAGCAAAAACGCCAAGGCAATAATGCGCATGATCGGATGCCTTCCGGTGGGTGTTGAAGAAAGGCCCCCCGAAGGGGGCCTCAAGCGCAGCGTTTAGAACGAGGTGTTGGAAATGGCCAGCGAGTTGCTCTGCTGGTTGCCCACACCGGCTGCCACGTTCACGCCCAGGTTGCCGCTGCCACCGTTGACCGAACCGCTAAGGGTTGCAGTATTGGTAACAGGGTTGGCCCAGCCGGTCGGGGTCAGCACTTGGAAGGACACAGTATTGCTCAAGTCGTAAGCGCTGCTTTCGCTGTAGCTCTTCGAAACGTCGTTCGAGGATTGTTTCGATTTCTCGCCAGACTTTTCAAACGCCGAGGCCGAAGCATTCTCGTACGAAGAGTCGTGAGACTTGGTGTACGAAGAGTCTTTGGACTTGTCGTAAGACGATTGGCGCGTCTTGTCGTAGCTGGAGTCGAAGGCTTTCTCGAACGACGAGTCGTATGCACTTTCGTGCGACTTGTCGACCGATACGTCCAACGATGCACTGAGCGAGCCATCGAAGGTGCTGGAGCGGGTGCGTTCGCGGCGGCCATCATCGGTGGTGAAGGTGCGCGTAGCATTGGCTGCGGCATCCAGCGAAGCGTTCAGGCTGGCGCTGCTCGACGAGCTGTTGCTGCCACTGGCAGAGCCACTGGCATTCCAGCCGTTGGAACCGCTTGCCGACATGCTGCTGGAGCCACTGGCGTTGCTGGATTTCGAGCCGCTGGAGTTCCAGCCGCTAGAGCCGCTGGAGCTGGCGCTTTGCGAGCCGGCCACGCTGAAGCTCGACGAGGAGCTGCGGTCGTCGGTCGAGTTGAACGTACCATCACGCGAGCTCGAACCGCTGGCCGAGGTGGTGATGGTGATCGTGTCGACGCGGTAGGTGCGGTCCGCGCTGTTGTTCACGACCAGGCCTGGCCCGTCCTGTTCGGCAGAAGCCGTGGCAGTGGCGTTACCCAGAGGCGCACCGGTGTTGGCGATGGCCATGGTGTTTTTCTGTTGGTTGAGGTCGCCACCGGCGATGTTGATGCCGATGTTGCCCTCAGCCCCGCTGGCCGAGCCGCTCATCACAGCAGACGACTGGGTCGAATAGTTGTCGACCCGGTTGTTGTCGCTGGTTTGCACGACATCGGCAGTAGCACTGGCCATGCCGAACACGAAGCTGTTGTCCAGGCTCGACTCGGAGCCGGCGTTGGCAATGGCTGCGGCGTTATCCTGCTGGTTGCCGTTACCGGCCGCCACGTTGATACCGACGTTGCCACTGGAGCCTTCGCCCGACTGGTTCATCTCGGCTTCGTTGATGGTGCCTTGATTGCTGATACGGTTATCGGTGCTGGTTTGGGTATCCCAGGCATTGGCCGTTGCATACACAGGGATTTTGGTTGGAGGAGGCGTGTGATGACCATTGTTATGGTGGCCGTTGTGGTGGTCATTGCGCCGATCGTTCTGCCCAGCTTGTACAGCAACAGCCATGACCGCAGCAATTGCGAACACCAGAGGCTTGATTGCCATCGAGGGTTTCATGGTGATTCTCCGTACTCTATGTTGGTTAAGTGTCGTTCTTAACTGAAAGGGTCAATCCGCGACCCGGATGCTCAAGGTGTTGGCCATTCGGTTTCCCACCCCGGCACTCTGGTTCAACTGGATCACCCCGCGGCTACCGGTGAAGGCCTGGTCACTGGTGGTGACCTGGCGATGGCCTGTTGGGGTGTCAGTTGGACCGGAGTTGTTGAGCAGCGCCACGTTCTGTTGCATGAGGACGCTGTCGTCGATGCTTTGCGGTTGAGCACTGAGGGTTATGCTCAGGGCATTGGCTTGCTGGGTATTGGCGCCGGCACTCTGGTTGACGCCCAGCGCACCACTGCCGTTGCTGAACGCGTTGCCTTGAATGGTCGAGCGGGCATCCATCGTCGGGTCGGCGGGTGTGTTCAGCCGTTGCCGGATCTGCGTGCTGGCATTCGCTTCAGGCCCGACAGCGATGGCCCGCGCATTGGCCTGTTGCTGTTTGTCGCCGGCGGCCTGGTTGACGGAGAGGTTGCCCTGATAGCGACTGCCCGAGCTGTCGATGTTGGCATTGTTGATGACGGGAACCAGGGAATCGGCGAAGCCTGGCGTACTGCACAGGGTGGCCAGAATCAGCAACATGTGCTTCATGTCACTTGCCCCCGCCGGTCAGGATCTGCAACGGCGCGAGGCCGCGTTGCACACTTGAGTTGACCATGTTGGAGATGCCGTTACCCGCGCCCCCCGTGCCACGGCCGCCTGACAGGATGGGCAATTGGTTCTGGTTGCCGAGGTTGCCCCCCAAGTTGTTGGTCTGCTGGGTAATCATGTTGCTGATGCCGGCGCCACTGCTGATGCTGGCGAAATCGCCATCGCTCAGTTCGTTGGTTTGCTTGAGCACGTGGGCAGAAGGGTTGGCGTTGACAGTGGTCGGGCTCGGGTCAGGGATCAAGGGCGGGATCGTCGCGTTGCGCACCTGCACGTCGCGCTTGATGATGATGATTCCTTTGTCTGCGTGGGCCGTGAGGCTCAATGCCCCCAGTACACAACCCGCCAACAACAGGTGATAGAGGCGTTTGTCACTCTTCCTCACGACGGCAACTCCTTCTTTGAGCGCTGGCCTTGTTCAGCGATGCAAAGGACAGAGCAGATGGTGTGCCGCTTTTGATAATCGTTTTTAGATCAGACAGTTAGGGCAAGAGGCTGACAAACTGCGGCGCATTCTGTCTCAGCGGTGAAACAGCCAGCCGTGAGCGTTGCTGGCCAAGCCAGCTGTGGCCTTGATTGGAAGGGTTTTTGCAGGGTTGTTTCATGGGGTTGACACTGCCCCCGAAACGGGGGGAAGGCCCGCAATTCCGGGGGCTTTGCCCCACTAGAGTGTGTCAGTGGGTTAACACTCGGTCGGGCAGGATGGCGCATCGCTATCAAGAAGCGTAGCAACGGCTTGCAAGGCCAGCAACTGACGCTGTGGCCAATTGCCCTCAAGTATCTGGTGCGCCTGATTGTGCTGTTTCAGCCAGGCCAGGCTGTCGTCGAAAAAACGCTGGCGGTCGTTGATGTCGGGTTGGCTGCGCTGGCCATCGGCAACCCAGTCCACCCCCTGTGGGCTCAGCAGCAGGTGCAGGTCGTAGTGCCGTTCAAGCAAGGCTTGTTCCAGCCAGGCCGGGCAGTCATTGAACAAGGCGCGGCTCCAGAGCATGTTGCTGAGCAGGTGGGTGTCGAGGATCAGCAGCGGTGGCGCCTGTTCGCGCGCCCGGTCTTCCCAGGCCAACTGGCCGTGTGCGATGGCAGGGATATCGGCATAGCAGGTATCGCGGCACTCCTGGTCGATGAAGTGGCGCACGTACTCGGCCACCACCACGCCGCCGAAATGCGCCTGGATCACACCGCTGAGCCAGCTCTTGCCGCTGGATTCGGGGCCGCACAGCACCAGGACCTTCATGGCGTGTTGTGTGCTCATGGTTGCGCCAACGCCGGGTCGCGGCGCCATTCCAGCCAACCGCGCACGGCAATCAGGGTGAGCACGGCAAAGAAGCCTGCCGTGAAGTACAGCTGCTGGTGCAGGTACAGGCCTACATAGACGATGTCTACGGCCACCCACAGCGGCCAGCATTGCAGGCGCTTCTGGGCAATCCACAGTTGCGCCACCAGACTGAAACCGGTCAGGGTGGCGTCGAGCCAGGGCAGGACGGCATCGGTCCAGTTGGCCATGGCCGTGCCCAAGGCTGCGCTCAGGAGTACCCCGGCAGCCAGGCCGGCAAATAACGCTGGGCCTTGCAGGCGCGATACCTGGCGGGCGTCCTCGGTGCGGCCGGGGCGTTTCCATTGCCACCAGCCGTACAGTTGCAGGATGGCGTAGGCCAGCTGCAGCAGCATGCCCGAGTACAGCTTTACCTCGTAGAACAGCCAGCCATAGATCAGCACCATGACCAGGCCGATTGGCCAGCACCAGGTGTTTTGTTTGACCGTGAGCCAGACAGCGGTGACGCCGAGGACGGCGGCGATGAGTTCAAGGCCGGACATCGGCGATCCTTGGAGACTGCGGGAGAGGGCCGCGATTGTAGCGGGTCGGCCAGGGAAGGTGTAGGGCGCAAAGCGCCCCCGGCATTTTGGCAGTTATACTCGGAACTGCCGCAGTAATTGCTCTAACTCTTCGCTCAACTGCCCCAATGCCACCCCGGCATCGCTGGACTGGCGCGCCGCATCGGCCGTCTGCTGGGACAGCCCGGCGGTATCCAGCACATTGCGGTTGATCTCCTCGACCACATGCGACTGCTGCAAGGTGGCGCTGGCAATGGAGGCATTCAGCGCGGTCAGGTTGGTCAGTGCCTGGTTGATAGCGTCCAGGCTCGCACCGGCTTCTCGGGCCTGCTCGACGGTTTGGCGCGAGGCTTCGCTGCTGGTGTCGATGGCTTTGACCGCTGCGTCCGACTGGCTTTGCAGGTGTTCGATCATGGTGTGGATCTCGGCCGTCGATTGTGCGGTGCGCTGCGCGAGCAGGCGAACTTCGTCGGCGACCACGGCAAAGCCACGGCCTTGTTCCCCGGCCCGTGCCGCTTCGATGGCAGCATTCAACGCCAGCAGGTTGGTCTGCTCGGCGATGGAGCGGATGACATCGAGCACACCGCCGATGCGCGTGCTGTGGCCGGCCAGATCGCGAATCACCTGCACGGCCTGGTCGATGGTCAGCGACAACCGGTCGATCTGCGCCAGGCTGCTATGAATCGCTTGCTGGCCATGGGTTACCTGCTGCTGTGCGGTGCGCATTTCCCCGGCGGCCTGTTCGGCAGTCTTGGCCACGTCCTGCACGGCATAGGTCACCTCGTTCACGGCGGTGGCTACCTGGTCCATCTGTAGCGATTGTTGGGCGCTGTGCTGCTGTGCGGCGCCTGCATTGTCGCCGACGTGCCCGGCGGACTGGGCCAGCGCGTGGGCCGCCCCTTGCAGCTGGCCGACCACACCCTGCAGCTTGCCGTTGAAACGGTTGAAGTGCTCGCCCAGGTGGGTGATTTCGTCACGGCCGTGGGTGTCCAGGCGCCGAGTCAGGTCGCTTTCGCCGCTGGCGATATTGCCCATGGCCTGCACAGCCTCCTGCAAGGGGCGGGCAATGCTGCGCGCAATCAGCAGGACTACCAGTGCCATCAGCAAGGCAATACCCACACCCACCAGCGAGGCATCGCGCAACTGGCGGGCGAATTCGGCCTGCACGTCATCGACGTACACGCCCGAACCGATGATCCAGCCCCAGGGTTTGAACAGCTGGATATAGGAAGTCTTGGCCACCGGCTCGCTGGCACCGGGTTTGGGCCAGCGGTAGTTGACCGGCCCTACACCCTGCTGGCGGGCCAAGGCGACCATTTCGTTGAATACGGCAAAGCCGTCGGGGTCGCGAATGGCAGAAAGGTCCTGGCCATCGAGCTTGGGGTTGGCCGGATGCATGATCATCTTTGGCCCCAGGTCGTTGATCCAGAAGTAGTCATCGTGGTCGTAGCGCAACGCACGTACCACCTGCAGTGCCTGTTGCTGGGCGGCTTCGCGGCTGAGCGTGCCGGCCGCCTCCAGCCCTTGGTAATAGGCCAGCACGCCAGCGGCGGTCTGCACCACATGGCGGGTTTTTTCCGCTTTGGCCTGGTAAAGGTCACCGTGGATCTGGCGCAGCATAAGCAGCCCCAGCACCACCAGCATGGCCACCGCCACCACAAGGATCAGCCACAGGCGCCGGCTGATCGACATCGATCTTAACGTGTTCATCCAGGAGCTCCCGCATTGTTCTTTTTATTGAGGTGCATCCAAGCATGCTTTGCGACAGGCCCCCACTCGACTAATGGCTAAGTGCTATCTTTGAAATAGTCTGCAGCAGGTCGCGTAAAGCGATTGCAAAGGCGCTCTGCTAGGATTTCGGCCGCGCAAGATGAAACCTTTAGCGAGCGTGAACTTTTCTACTGGCGTTGCGCCCAACAGTCGCTGTAAAACAGCCGGGCCGCGTGCGGCAAATTCAAGCAAATCAAGAACAAGGGGCCCGCAGCAAGCGGCGCTCCATCCGGGGGAATGATGGATTTTTGGACTGCCTTTCAGGCAATCATCTTAGGCGTGGTCGAAGGGCTGACAGAGTTTCTGCCGATCTCCAGTACCGGGCACCAGATCATCGTCGCCGACCTGATAGGTTTTGGCGGTGAGCGTGCCATGGCATTCAACATCATCATTCAGCTGGCAGCGATCCTGGCGGTGGTGTGGGAGTTTCGTGGCAAAATTTTCGAAGTGGTGTTTGGCCTGGCCAGCCAGCCCAAGGCGCGGCGTTTCACCGGCAACCTGCTGTTGGCGTTCATGCCGGCGGTCGTACTGGGCGTGCTGTTCGCCGACCTGATTCACGAGTACCTGTTCAACCCGATCACCGTGGCGGCGGCATTGGTGGTGGGTGGCGTCATCATGCTCTGGGCCGAGCGCCGCGAGCACCGCGTGCAGGTGGACCATGTGGACGACATGCGCTGGACCCATGCGCTGAAGATCGGCTTCATCCAGTGCCTGGCAATGATTCCGGGCACTTCCCGCTCGGGCTCGACCATCATTGGCGGCCTGCTGTTCGGCTTGTCGCGCAAGGCCGCGACCGAATTTTCGTTCTTTCTGGCGATGCCGACCATGGTCGGTGCGGCGGTGTATTCGGGTTACAAGTACCGTGACCTGTTCCAGCCCAGTGACTTGCCGGTGTTTGCGATTGGCTTCGTGACGTCGTTCATCTTCGCCATGATCGCCGTGCGTGCGTTGCTCAAGTTCATTGCCAACCACAGCTACGCGGCGTTTGCCTGGTATCGCATTGTGTTCGGCGTGCTGATTCTGGCGACCTGGCAGTTCGGCTGGGTTGACTGGTCGACAGCTCATGGCTGAGGTGTTGCGCGGGCAACGGGCGGAGGGCGTACGCAATGTGCGCCTGAAACTGCTGCTGTTGGGGGTATTGTGCCTGTTGCCCGGGTTGGGCGCTGCGCGCATGGCCTGGAACGACCAGGCCTGGTGGCCGTTGGCGCTGTACCCGGCCATGAGCCTGATCAGCCTGTTGCTGTATTGGCAGGATAAGCAACAGGCGCGTACCCAGGCCTGGCGTACGCCCGAGAAAGTGCTGCATGCCAGTGAGCTGTTGGGTGGCTGGCCGGGGGCGCTGGTGGCGCAGCAGGTGTTCCGGCACAAGACCCGCAAGGTTTCATACCAGCTGGTGTGCTGGGGGATTGTGCTGGTGCACCAAGTGTTCTGGGCGGACTGGCTGTTTTTTGAGGGGCGTTATCTGCCCTTCACTTGAGCGCAGCCTGTACCGGCCCCTTCGCGGGCTTGCCTGCGAAGGGGCCAGTACAGGCTGTCTATCTATATCACCAACCCCACCTGCAAGCGCTTCGGCAGCCGGCGCACCACCAGTTGGTGCGAGCGCTGCAACATATCACACAGCTCATCACGCCCCATGGGGTAGGGCAGCGCCATGCTGATCCATTTTGCCCGCGCCAGATAGGGCGCTGGTCGTACCCCTGGGCGGTCGCAGTAGCCGAGAAACAGTTCATCGGCCACCTTGAACGACAAACCCGCACCGGCCAGGTCGAGCACGGCGAACATCTTGTTGCCCGCTACTGAAAACACCCGAATGCCACCCCATTTGTAGTCTTCTCGCGCACCCGGCAGGCTCAGGCAAAACGCCGCCACTTGGGCTTCGCTCATCTTCCTTTCAGACATACCGCTCTCCACAAGCTTCGAATGACGCTGCCAGGTGATCGATCCACACCCGCACAGCGGGCAGCAAACCACGCCGGTGCGGATACACGGCCTGCAGATACCCGCCCGGCAATGACCACTCGGGCAGCAGGCGCACCAGCTCGCCGCGTTCCAGTTCTTCTTCGCAGAACATGCTGGGCAGCGCAGTGAACCCTAGTCCGGCCCGTACAGCAGCATTACGTACTACGAAATCATCAATGGCCAGGCGCGGCTCCAAAGCAATTTCCTGCTGCTTGCCCTGTGGACCGAGCAGGCGCAAGTGTACCAAGCGGTCGGCTTCGGCGGCCCCCAGCACGGGCAACGACGCCAACTCTGCAGGTTCGCGAATGTGATCGGCAAACCCGGGGGCAGCCACCAGCTGCATTTGCGCCTGGCGAAGGCGGCGGGTGACCAGCGCCGGGTCTTCATCGCCCAGGTCACGCACGCGCAGCGCTACGTCGATGCCTTCGGAAATCAGGTCGACCCGGCGGTTGAGCAGCACCATGTCCAGTTGCACCAGCGGGTACTGCTCAAGAAAACGGCTGATCACATCTGGCAGGAACGCGTGTGCCAGCGCCACCGGGCATGACACCCGCAAGCGCCCGCGCGGTTCACTGCTCATGCTGGCTACGGCTTCATCGGCAGCTTCGGCTTCCAGCAGCATGGCCTGGCAATGATGCAGGTAGCGTTCACCTACTGCGGTGAGCTTGAGCTGCCGCGTGGTGCGTTGCAGCAAGCGCGTGCCAAGGCGTTCTTCCAGCTCGGCGATACGCCGCGACAGGCGCGACTTGGGGATACCCAGCTGGCGCCCGGCTGCGGCGAATCCACCGGCTTCGACGACGCGCGCGAAGTAAAAGAGGTCGTTAAGGTCTTGCATGGGCCTGTCTCACTGTTCCACCTGTGGGACAAACTAACGCATTTTTGCCTCCTTATCAGCCATTACGCACCCCGCTAGGATTCTCCCCATCGTGATCGCCCACTGGCGCGGTCTTCAATCACAGGAGAGTCCCATGAAACTGTTGCACATCGATTCGAGCATCCTGGGCGACAATTCCGCCTCCCGCCAGCTAAGCCGCGAAGTGGTCGAGGCCTGGAAAGCAGCCGACCCAAGCGTGGAAGTGGTTTACCGTGACCTGGCCGCTGACGCCATCGCCCACTTTTCCGCCGCCACCTTGGTAGCTGCCGGTACCCCTGAAGACATGCGCGATGCTGCCCAGGCTTTTGAAGCCAAGCTCAGTGCTGAAACCCTGGACGAATTCCTGGCTGCTGATGCTGTAGTCATTGGCGCGCCGATGTACAACTTCACAGTACCGACCCAACTCAAGGCCTGGATCGACCGCGTGGCAGTTGCCGGCAAAACGTTCCGCTACACCGAAGCTGGCCCGGAAGGCCTATGTGGCGACAAGAAGGTGGTGCTGGTTTCTACCGCCGGTGGCCTGCACGCTGGCCAGCCGACGGGCGCGGGGCATGAGGACTTCCTGAAAGTGTTCCTGGGCTTCATCGGTGTCACCGACCTGGAAATCGTCCGCGCCCATGGCCTGGCCTATGGCCCGGAACACCGTAGCCAGGCGATTGACGCTGCCCAGGCTCAGATTGCCAACGAGCTGTTTGCTGCTGCCTGATGGCAAGCATGGGGCCCGTCACGGCCCCATTGCCGGTAAGCCGTGTCAGGCCACCGGAATACTCGGATCAGCCGCCGCCAAAGCGGCTGTACGATCTGCCGCTGGCGGGTAGATCCACACGGAGTTGATCTGCGATTTCAACACCTTGGCCTCCGGCGGCGCCACCGCACGCGCCCATCCTTCGGTATACACCGCGCCCCAGGCGCCCAGGTCCAGGCAGGTTACGTACTTGGGTTGGCTGTAGGTTATAGGCGCCACGCCAATCAACTCGGCCGCCGCATCATTGCCCTTGACCTTGAGGTTGCCATCCACATGCAATCGGCCCTGGCGGTCGCGCTCGCCGGTGATCTGTTCGGTGAGCGGGTTGGCCTTGAAACCTACTGTCCAGACCACCGTACTGGCATCGATGCGCTGGCCGTTGTCCAGCAGCACGCCGGCAGGGTCTACCGAGGCCACCGTGGCACCACAGATCCATTCCACGCCCAACGCCTCGCAGGCCTGTTCGATGGCCGGGCGAATGCCGTCACCCAAGGCGGCACCGATTGTTGCGCCGCGGTCGACCACTACTACGCGTAACGCGGCGTCTTCACCCCGGATTTTGCGCAGCCGCGCTGGAAGTTCGGTTGCCGTTTCGATGCCGGTAAAGCCGCCACCGGCCACTACCACGGTGTTGCGTGCCGGTGTGTCGGGCAAGCTGGCCAGGGAGTTGAGGTGGGCTTCCAGGCGTGCGGCGCTGTCGATCTTGTCGACATCGAAGACGTGCTCGATGCCGGCCATGTCAGGCCGGTTGAGCACACTGCCACAGGCCATGATCAGGCGGTCGTAGGGCAGGGCACACTGGGTGCCACTGCGGGTGCGGTAGCTGACGCGGTGGGCCTGTTCATCAATATGGAAAGCTGTGCCTTGCACGAAGCGCTCCTTTTCAAGTTCGGTTAACAAGGTAGACCATGTTGCGGGGCAACGATGTTACGAACGCCTGCAGGCGTGCTTCAGAATGTTGGCGGGTGATCACCTGGTTACCAAGGCTGACCGCATTCGCACTTCATGCAGTAACAGTCACTGTTGCGCAACCCTTGGCCACAACTGTGCTGGTCGCAGCCGAAGGAATAGCCTTATGCTGTAACGAAATATGTCTAGAAAAGCCTGAAGAAGGAACCCGCAATGCCGCTCAAGGACCTGCTCATCGCCCTGGTGGTGATTGTCGCCTGGGGAGTCAACTTCGTGGTCATCAAGGTTGGCCTCGATGGCTTGCCGCCGATGTTGCTGGGGGCATTGCGCTTCTTGTTGGTGGCGTTTCCGGCCATCTTGCTGGTCAGGCGGCCTAAACTGCCGTGGCGCTGGCTGATCGCCTACGGGGCCACCATTTCGCTGGGCCAGTTCGCCTTTCTGTTCCAGGCCATGTACAGCGGCATGCCGCCAGGGCTGGCCTCGTTGATTTTGCAGTCGCAAGCGTTCTTCACCCTCGGTTTCGCGGCATTGTTCCTGGGGGAGCGGCTGCGCTTGGCCAGCGTGCTGGGGCTGCTGGTGGCGGCCAGCGGCCTGGCATTGATCGGCAGCGAAGACGGTGGCCATGTACCCATGCTGGCGCTGGTGCTGACCCTGTGCGGCGGTGCCATGTGGGGCCTGGGTAACATCATCACTCGGCGGTTTGGTTCGGTTGACCTGGTAGCACTGGTGATCTGGGGCGGCCTGATCCCGCCGTTGCCGTTCCTGGCGTTGTCCTGGTGGCTGGAAGGGCCTGAGCGCATTGGCCATGCGCTGGCCAATATCAGCTGGAGCTCGGTGCTGGCGTTGGCGTACCTGGCCTTTGTCGCCACCATGCTTGGCTACAGCTTGTGGAGCAAGCTGTTGTCACGCCACCCGGCTGGCAAGGTGGCACCTTTTTCGTTGCTGGTGCCGGTGATTGGCCTGAGTTCGTCGGCATTGCTGCTGGGCGAACGGCTGACCGCAACCCAAGGTTGGGGGGCATTGCTGGTGATGGTCGGGTTGCTGGTGAACGTGTTTGGCGCGCGCGTTGGCCAACGCTTGCGCGCGGCCAACGCGTAAAGCGGCCCCATCTGCCGGACTGCGCTCTGTTAGAATCGGCCTCTTTTGCCAGGCCAGCGGAGCGCACCCATGATCATTTCCACCACCAGCCAGCTCGAAGGCCGCCCGATTGCCGAATACCTGGGCGTGGTCAGCTCCGAATCGGTGCAGGGCATCAACTTCGTGCGCGATTTCTTTGCACGCTTTCGTGATGTGTTCGGCGGCCGTTCGCAAACCCTGGAGAGCGCGCTGCGCGAGGCGCGCGAGCAGGCAACCGAAGCACTCAAGGCTCGGGCACGCCAGTTGCAAGCCGATGCGGTAGTGGGTGTGGATTTCGAGATCAGCATGCCGTCGGTACAGGGCGGTATGGTCGTGGTATTTGCCACCGGTACGGCAGTGCGCTTGAAGTAGAGCGGGTTGCCACTGGTCGGCTGCCGGAATCTTGTCCGGGCGGTCCGCAAATGACCAGCTAGTCTCATTTTCACAGGCCGCGTTTCCTGGGCAGCTCTTCTGGTTGCCGACGCGACCGCCACTGGAGGGAGACAGGGCATGAGCGAATCCTTTTTCGAAGACCTGAATGACGCGTTCCCTATCAACAGCCAGGTGCGTTGCGGCCAGGCGGCCTTTCGCCTGGGCTTCGCCCACATGACGCTGGATGATTCCGAACAGCTCCAGCCTGCACACCTGCAGCGCAGCAAAAAAGGCCGCTTCATGCCGCGGGTTCCGCTGAAGAAGTGAATCCCGCCCCCCCGGACATGACCCCGCTGAATGGCGGGGTTTTTATTGCGCTTTGTTGATCCGCCTCATGGCATTGCCGGGTAGCACTCGCCGGCTGGCCGAGGTTGTGGTTTTCTGGCGGGGCATTCCAGTAACGGAGGATTGAATGCTCATGCGAGTCAGGGAAAAGACCTATTGGCAGTGGGCCGACGCCCAACTGCACAGCCGCAGCCACGATGAAGCCCTCAGTGACGGCACCACGCTGGATGTGCAGGTGCGCCTGTCGCGCCTGGGGGCCACCCAGCTGTTTTTGGGGTTGTACGCTGGAGATGGGCGTGCACTGCTGGAGGAGTACTACCCGACACGGCCGGGCGAGACCATGACCCGCGCCCTGGTATGGGGTGTCGACCGCGCCCGGGCGATGGCAACCGGTGCCTTGCCCTTGCCAGAAACCTGCAGCCGGCGGCGCCAGGCATGAAAAAGCCCGGCCAAAGTGGGCCGGGCTCAGGTAAAGGCGGGAACCCTCAATTGAGCGGTTCGATCACCTTGACTGCCTGCTGCTCACGGGCAGCGGGCCATTCTTGTTGCAGGGTCTGCAGCACGCGGCCAACGAACTCGGTGTCGGCGGCGGCCTTCTTGCCGACGTAGCCCTGGCCACGGCGGTAGACCTTGAAGCGTGCACGCATGCTGGGCAGGTGCTCTTCAAATTCATCTTCGACGGTGTTCGGTGGCAGGCGGTCGAGGCGCACTTCACCGGTTTGGCTGACCCACAGCAGGTGGTCGTCAAGGCTGTCTTTGCGCACGGCGAACAGCTGGGCCAATTGGTCGATAGTCGGATTGTTGTTCAAGTTCATCATAAAGCCCCCATTACCCATTCGTAGGTGATTTTCACAGTTGGCGCTATCACGGTGTAGCGCACTACCAAGGCTGCTACAGCAGCATCGCAACAGGGGCTTTCTCACGCTGCCTTTTGGACAGTTTCCCTCTCCACGGACGGCCTGCGTTACCGCGCAGGCCGTCTGGAACACCCTTGCCACCGCTCCCGATCGGGGAGACGGCTTCATCATGCACAAGGGCGATGAACGGCGTCAACCATTTTGTAGTGAATATTTTTTGGCACTACATTTCTGTCGTTTTGTTCGACAATCGCTGCTCGTACTACAGGCCGGACAGTATCTCGAAGGCGGCGCGCACCCGCGCTTCGTTCGGGTAGTTTCGGTTGGCCAGCAACACGATAGCCAGCTGTTCGGAAGGCACGAACGCGGCGTAGGCACCAAAACCGTTGGTTGAACCGGTTTTGTTGTACCAGGCAGCCGGCTGGGCGGGCAGGGCCGGTTGCAAGCGTGTGGTTGCCTGGGGTTCACGGATCAGCCGCGGGCTGTTGCCATCGACCAGCGTGGCCAGGGTTGCCGGGTAGGGGTAGCGTTCCCAGCCCAGGCCCTGCGTCATGGCGCCGACCTGGAAGTAGCCTTGCTGGGTGATGTCGATGGCTTTCACCAGTGTCGCTGGCAAGCCTTCAGGCTGCATATGCAGGCGCACGTAACGTAGCAAGTCGCTGGCACTGCTCTTGATGCCGTAGGCTTCGTCGGCGTACGGGCCGGGGCGGACGCGCACCGGTTTTTCGGCGGCATCGTACCCTTGGGCATAAAGGCCCTGGGCGCTGGCCGGGATGTGCAGGTAGGTGTTCTCAAGGCCCATTTTCGGCAGCAGGCCTTCGGTCATCAGTGTGGCAAATGGCTGGTGCTGCGCGCGGGCGGCAAGGTCACCAAACAAGCCAAGGCTAGGATTGGAATAGCAGCGTTGCGTACCGGGCTTGGCGTGGGGCTGCCAGTGTTGGAAGAAATCGACGACCTGCTGCGGGGTTTGCACCGCATCCGGGAACTGCAAGGGCAGGCAGTCGGCACTGTAGGCGCCCAGTTCCAGCACCGTGGCGTCGCCGATGGGCGTGCCGGCCAGCGCCGGGTGGTAGCGCTTGGCCGGCGCTGTGAGGTCCAGCTGGCCCTCGGCACTGGCCAGTGCAGCCAGGGTGGCGGTGTAGGTCTTGCTCAGCGAACCGATCTCGAACAGCGTGTCACGGCTCACCGGCACGTTGTCGGCCTTGCTGGCCACGCCGTAGCTGAAGTAGTGCGCGTGGTCGCGGGCGTAGATGGCCACGGCCATGCCGCTGATGCCTTGCGCCTGCATCAGTGGGCGGATGATACGGTCTACCTTGGCTTGCAGCTGGTCATCGGCCTGGGCGTTGGCATGGCCCAACGTGAGGGTAATGGCGGCCGCAAGCGCGGCCAGGCGGGAGAGGGGCATGGTGGGATCCTTTTGTGGCGTGTGTCCGTTGAGCGATACCGGTGGGGGTTCCGGCGTTAGCGGCGAAAAGCCGCAGACCTTATCGTTTGCCCTTGCACAATGACAAGATGGACACAGTGATGAAGTATTTGCGCATGTTATTCGACAATTTCACCCTGGCCTTGCTCGGGGTGGTGCTGATTGCCACCGTGTTGCCTTGCTCGGGCGATGGCGCAGTGTATTTCGGTTGGCTGACCAACCTGGCCATCGGCCTGCTGTTCTTCCTGCACGGCGCCAAGCTGTCGCGTGAGGCGATCATTGCCGGTGCCGGGCACTGGCGCCTGCACCTGCTGGTGTTCTCCTGCACGTTCGTGCTGTTCCCGCTGCTGGGCCTGGCCTTCAAGCCGCTGTTCGTGCCGCTGGTGGGCAATGAACTGTACCTGGGCGTGCTCTACCTGTGTGCCTTGCCGGCTACCGTGCAGTCGGCCATCGCGTTCACTTCGCTGGCCCGTGGCAATGTGCCGGCGGCCATTTGCAGTGCTGCCGCGTCCAGCCTGCTGGGCATCTTCCTTACCCCGTTGCTGGTGATGATGCTGCTGGGCGCCAGTGGCGACACCGGCTCTGGCCTGGATGCCGTGCTGAAGATCACCCTTCAACTGCTGGTGCCGTTCGTGGCGGGGCAGATTGCGCGGCGCTGGATCGGCGCCTGGGTCAAGCGCAATGCCCGTTGGCTCAAGGTGGTGGACCAGGGCTCGATCCTGCTGGTGGTGTACACCGCCTTCAGCGAGGCAGTCGTCACCGGGCTGTGGCACACGGTATCGCCGCAGCACCTGGCCGGGTTGTTCGCCGTGTGCGGGATTTTGCTGGCGGTGGTGCTGTTTGGCACTCGCCTGCTGGGCAAGATGCTGGGCTTTGACCTGGAAGACCGTATCACCATCCTGTTCGCCGGCTCCAAGAAGAGCCTGGCGACCGGCGTACCGATGGCCCAGGTGTTGTTCGTGGGCAGCGGCATTGGCGCGATGATCTTGCCGCTGATGCTGTTCCATCAGATCCAGTTGATGGTCTGCGCGGTGCTGGCGCAGCGTTATGCCAGCCGAGAGCAGGTGGCAGAAGAGGCATCGGCGGCGTCCTGAAAAACCAAGCGCAGCGGGCGCGCCCACAGCGTCGCGTACCGCTGCAGCTATCTGGCCTGGCCCGAGCCGTGTTCGCGCAATGCCTTGCCCACCTCTGCCTCGATCTTGTAGGCCGGTCCCTCCAGGTCGTCGTAGTTGCGCGTATAGCGCCGGGCGAATTCCTCTACCCCCAGTTCCTGATATTGCTGCACATGCTTGAGCTCATGCGCCCACAGGGCAACGTTGTTTTCGGCATCGTCGGCCCGGCGGAAGATGATCGTGTCGATCAGCGTCACAGCGTTCACATCAGGATTTTGCAACAATGCATTGGCCGCGCTCATCTGCTGTTCGTCACCCACCCGGAAGCGCGCTGCGTCAAGCACGGCAAAGTCGTACCAGGGTTCGAGTTGCGCCCTGATATGCAGCGGGATCGGCTCGACGCCGTTGGCGGTGGCCTCATCCCTGGCCTGGCGCAAGGCGAACGTCAGGCTGGAAGACGCCATGACCTCCACATCCTTGAGAATCTGGCCGGCCTGACCAGGGTCTATCGGCGCACAAAAACACCCCATCAGGCACACTTGGTATTGCCCGGGTGGGCACGCTTGATCGGCAAGCGCGGGCAGCGCCAGCGTGAGGCCCAGTAGCAGGCTAATCCGCTTCATGCAGGGCCTTTTCGACAAACTGGCGGCTTGCGTCCAGCACCTGCGACTGCACACGCTCAGTGGCCAGCATACGCCCGACCATCAACGCACCGACGCATTGGCTGATGAGCACCCAGGCCAGTTGATCATCCTCCAGTGTTGCACTCCAGGCCTGATGCAGGCTGACCAGCCAGTGCTCGGCCTCTTCGCGCACGGGGGCGGCGGCCCGGGCGATTTCCACACCTAGCGGCGGCAGCGGGCAGCCACCCTCGGCATTGTGCAGGTGTGCCAGGCTCAGGTACTGCTGCAGGCAACGGCCCAGCCGCTCGCGGCTTGCCCCCGAACTGGCCAGGCGTGCCAGCGGGCTGTTGCACAGCTCCTGGCGCACCACTTCAGTGAACAGGTCGTCTTTGGACGGGAAGTGGTTGTAGAAGGCGCCGCCGGTCAAGCCGATCGCTTTCATCAGCCCGGCCACGCCGGTGCTGGAAAAGCCTCCCCGCTTGGCCAGCGCGCCGCTGCTGGCCAGCAGCCGCTCGCGGGTTTGCTGTTTGTGTTCATTGGAGTAGCGCATTGACATGCCTCTGCTGGCGGGCTTGACGATAACCGCGATCTTAACATAGCGTTCGTTTACTAAACGATCATTTACCAATGGAGACAGGCATGGCAGAACAACAAAAAGCAGTGCTGGTGATTGGTGCGGGCGACGCCACCGGGGGTGAGATTGCCAAGCGCTTTGCCCGCGAGGGTTATGTCGCTTGCGTGACCCGGCGCCAGGCCGAAAAACTGCAACCGCTGCTGGAGGAAATACACGCTGCCGGCGGCAAGGCCCATGGGTTTGGTTCTGATGCGCGCAAGGAGGATGAAGTGGCCGCGCTGGTCGAGACTATCGAGCGTGATATTGGCCCTATCGAGGCGTTTGTCTTCAACATCGGCGCCAATGTTCCCTGCAGCATCCTTGAAGAAACCCCGCGCAAGTACTTCAAGATCTGGGAAATGGCCTGCTTTGCCGGTTTTCTCACGGCTCAAGCAGTTGCCCGGCGCATGGTCCAACGTGAGCGTGGCACCATTCTGTTCACTGGCGCCACCGCGGGCACGCGTGGTGCAGCCGGGTTCGCCGCTTTTGCCGGGGCCAAGCATGGCCTGCGTGCCCTGGCCCAGAGCATGGCGCGCGAGCTGGGGCCGCGGAACATCCATGTCGCGCATGTGGTGGTAGACGGGGCCATCGACACGGCATTCATCCGTGACAGCTTCCCCGAGCGTTACGCCCTCAAGGATCAGGATGGCATTCTTGACCCCGCGCACATTGCCGACAGCTACTGGTTCTTGCACGCCCAGCCGCGAGATGCCTGGACATTCGAACTGGACCTGCGCCCCTGGATGGAACGTTGGTAAGCCCCTCTCACCCAGCAAGGACCGAAACCCATGCACAACACTGTCGATTTCTATTTTGACCTGGGCAGCCCGGCCAGCTACCTGGCCTGGACGCAACTGCCGGGCCTGTGCGCTCGCCAGGGTGCCACACTGCGCTACCGGCCAATTTTGCTGGGAGGCGTTTTCCAGGCGACTGGCAATGCTTCGCCGGCCATGATCCCGGCCAAGGGCCGCTACATGTTCACCGACCTGGCGCGCTTTGCCGCACGTTATGGCGTGCCGTTCGGCATGCCGCCGGGGTTCCCGGTCAATACGCTGAGCTTGATGCGCGGCGTGATCGGCACCCAGTTGCATTCACCGGAGCGGTTCGAGTCGTTGCTGTCGGCGCTGTTCAATGGGCTGTGGGCGCAGCGGCGTAACCTGGGCGACAGCGCCATTCTGGATGAAGCACTGACAGCGGCAGGCTTCGATCCAAAGGCTTTTCACGCACTGACGGCTGACGTTGAAGTGAAGGCGGCGCTCAAGCAGGCGACCGAGGCGTCTGTGGCGCGTGGGGTATTTGGTGCGCCGACCTGTTTTGTGGGTGAGGCGATGTTCTTTGGGCAGGACCGCCTGGACTTTGTCGAGGAGGCGTTGAGTCAAGGGGCTAGCAGCTTTTCCAGCTGAGTGCGCTCCCACAGGCTTAGCAGGTCGACCGGGTTGGTGCCGTAGCGCTGCCAATCTTCGAGCCCGGCTTGCTGGCCGCCCGGGGCATGGCAGTGGACGCAGTGTGCAAGGCCTTCGGCATCCATGGCCAACGTCAATCGCCAACCCTGAATGCTCACATCGACCAGGCTATCAGCGTGGCGTGCACACACTTCAAGTGGGTGCACGCCCAAGGCTGCGTTGCGCAGGCATTGATAAATGTCGCGCGTGTTCAGCGAGGCCCGTTGCGTCAAGGTCAGAAATTCGCCGGGGTGTTGGCGCTGATGATCTCGGCCTCGTCCGGGCCAATGTTCTTGAAACTGTGCGGCAGGGTAGTGGGAATGTAGTAGCCATCGCCCGAGTTGAGGACGCTGACCTGGCCATCGACCCACAGCTCCACGGTGCCGCGAGTGACCAGGCCACATTCTTCGCCCTCGGCATGCACGATTGGCTCGCCCGAGTCGGCGCCGGGGGCATACAGTTCGCGCAGCATGCGCATCTGTCGGCCTTCGACACTTGCACCGACCAGCAACATGCGCAGGCCGTTGCGGCCCAAGTCGGGCTGTTCGCCACCCCGGAACACATAGCGCTCTTCACGCACCGGCTCGTCGAAGCTGAAAAACTCCGCCAGGCTCATGGGAATGCCTTCAAGCAGTTTTTTCAGGGAGCTGACCGAAGGGCTGACGCGATTCTGCTCGATCTGCGAGATCGTCGAATTGGTCAGCCCGCTGCGACGGGCCAGTTCCCGTTGGGAGAGGTTGTTGCGTTCACGCACCAGTTTGAGTCGCGTCCCCGTGTCCATAGCCGCCTTGTAATCAGAGGTGTCAATAATAATGAGCGATGCGCATTAAAACACACTCTGCGCGCTTGCGCGCTGTGCTTCTCAAAGCCGCTGTTCACGCGGCATCGGCCACAACCCGACCAGTAACAACAGCACGGCCACGGCCAGGAATGGCAAGCACGGATCGAGCGCATACACCAAGGTACCGGCCAGCGGCCCGATCACGGCGCCCATGCCTTGTGCCGCGCCAATGGAGCCGGCTGTAGCGCCTTGTTCAGACGCCTGCATGGCATTGGCCGCCAGCGCTGAGAACGACGGGAAGACAAAGCCCATGCCGGCTGCCGCGACGAAGTAGCACGCCCATAGCCAAGGTGCGGTAGCCGCGAGCGAGCCGCAGGCAAAGCCTATGGCCGAAACCGTGGCGCCTACCCGGATCATCTTCAGCGGCGGCCATTCCAGCTTGCGCAGCAGTATCTGCGACAGCATCAGCGCCACGCCTACGGTAGTCAGCGCGATGCCGGCGGCCTGGGCCGCTTCTGCCGGGCCCAGGTGCAGGCGGTCGAGGGCGAAGAAACCGACGACGATCTGCGACACGGTGACACTGAGCATGGCGCTGAACGCCACCAGTAAGGGCCGGCGCAGGCGCGGGTCGCCTAACCGCACCGGGCTGGGGGCGTGGCTGTGGGGCAGGGCCTGCGGCTTGAGGGTGAACAGCAGCACAAGGAAGGCGCTGGCCGGCAGCAGTGACATGATATGGAATGGCAGGCTCAGGCTATGCCGCGCCAGTAGCGCAGCCAGCGCTGGCCCGACCACCAGACCGACGGCGTTGGCCGCCCCTAGCGAGGCCATGGCGCGCGCGCGCCGCTGCGGCTCGACATGGTCGGCGATCAGTGCGTTGCAGCCTACCGGAATGGCGGCATAGAAAGCGCCGATACAGCCGCGCGCGACCATCAGGCCGAAGAAGGCCAGGGTCGCCCCTGGCATGAAGCGCAATGCACCTTCAACGAACAGGCACAATAGCCAGTACGCCAGTGTGAACCCCGCAGTGCCCAGCAACAGAATGCGCCGGCGGCCCAGCCGGTCTGAAGCCCGGCCCCAGGGCCGGGCCAGCAGCACCCAAACCACGCCGGCCACCGTTACGGCGGCCCCGGCCTGCCAGGTGGCCATGCCGAGTTGGCGGGCGATCGGGCCGATCAGGGCGACGAAGGCCATCATCGACATGGTACAGGCCATGTTGGCCAGCAGCAGTGGACGCAAGTCCAGCGTGCTGGCAGGTAGGAAGGTTGCAGAATCCTTTGCGACGTTCATGGGCAGTCCAGGGTAGTGCGGCAAGTGAAAGCCGATCTTATTAAGAACGGTTATCGTTTGTCGAACCCCTGGGCTGCTACCGGTCAGTCGCTGCGACGCAGGGGGCCAGGCCACATGCTACGCAACACGCCGTCGCGGCGCACCCACGCGTGCATCAAAGCCGCCGCCACATGCACCAGCACCGTGGCGAACAGCAGGTAGCCAGCCCAGCCATGGGCCTGGCGCAGCACGGCATACAACTGCAGGTTGTGCGGGGCGATGGCGGGCAAGCCCAACGGGCGAGGGTAGTCGCCGGCCGACAGCATGGCCCAGCCCAGCAACGGCATGGCCAGCATCAGGGCATAGAGCAACAGGTGCGAGGCCCCGGCGGCCCGGCGCTGCAGTGTCGGTAGCGCCTGCGGCAGCGGCGGGTGAGGCACGGCCAGGCGTACAGCGATGCGCAGCACGACCAGTACCAGCAGGGCCAGGCCGGTGGCCTTGTGCAGGCTGATCAGCACGGGGTGGCGCGGTGACAGGTCGGCGACCATGCTTACGCCGATGAACAACATGGCCAGGATCAGCACGGCCATCAACCAGTGCAGCAAACGGGCGAACGGGTGGAAGGCTTCTGGTCTCATGGCTGGGCTCCGGTGCTGAGCGATTCACGGCTGCGACGATTGAACGATTCCGAATAGGCGGCGGAACGGGCGGCGAGAATCGGGTCGCCTGACGCCTCGATGCCGTGTGGCAGAATCAGCGGGTCGAAGTTGAGGTCGCGGCAGGCTCCTTGTTCCGGGGCGTCGACGTGCTCCAGCACCAGGGTGCCGGCGTCTACACTGCGCCGCTCGGTGGGCCAGGGGCGGGCAGGATCGTCCACTGCATCGCCCGGGTCGGCCAGCACCAGGCGCAGCGTCCAGCGTAGCGGGGCTTGGGCCAAGCGCTGCTGCAGGTCGTGTTGCAGGAACTGCTTGTCATCTACTTGGGCAGGCAACGCGGCAAACGCGGCTTGCGGCTCAAGCTGCCAGCGCACCGGGTGGGCCACCCCGGCCGGGTCGATCAGGCGGAAGGCATTGATGCTGTGGTATTGCGTGCTGGCGAAGCTGTCGCTGGGCTTGTAGCTGGCCGCCCATTGGCGAAACGCCGCGCTTTCCGGGTGGGCAGCAAAGAACGCCTGTAGCCTGGCGGGGTCCGGCTTGTGGGTGGTTGGGTCTGGTGCGCCCGCCAGCACTTGCTCGTAGAACCCTTGTGGGGTGCTGACCGCCAGCACTGGCGGGTTGTTCATGCCGGTGCGCCAGACTTGGCCGTCGTCGGTGCTCAGCTGAATCGCCAGGCTGCGTACCGGAATGCCGGTGTCCGGGGCAAACGGGTTGGCACCGCCGATGGCGAAACGGCCGATCACCGGCACCCGGGACTGGCTGAATGCTCGCGCCGTGGACAGCTTGGCGGCCTGCCCGCTGGCCTGGAAGTAGCCGCTGACGCACAGGCCTTTGGCGTGGTTCTTGCGGTAGCCCGGGTAATGCCCGGCCTGGGCTTCGAAGGTGTCGATGATGCGCTGCGGCGTCAGCCGGCTTTCGCCGAGCCAGCCGGCGGCATAGGCAAAGCCGGCGCCTGCGGCCAGCATCACGGCGCCGATGGCAGCCAGGCGCAACGCTTTGGCCGGGCCGTGCAAGGGTGAGTTCATGGTCATCGTCCGGTTGGGGGAATGTGCCGGTACGACGGCTCAGGGAAAAACTTATTCCATCGGCGGGAATAGAATTTGCTGCCAGGCGTCTGCCTTTTACACTGACAACTTCAAAGGCCGGGACTTTGCCATGCACGATCTGGACGACCACCAGTGGCGCGAGCTGCTGGCCCGCCTGCGCCGCTTTGCCGTGTGGCTGACCCGCGAGCCGGGCAGCGCCGACGACCTGGTGCAGGCCACGGTCGAGCGGGCCTTGAGCCGGCGTGACCAGCAACGCGATGCTGATGCGCTGCGCGCCTGGCTGTTCACCATTCTTTATCGGCAGTTTCTCGACGGTAAGCGCCGCGAGCGCCTGCATGCGCGCTGGTTGTCCTGGTTCGGCCGCGCCGAGCGCGACGACGAGCCGGTTGGCGACAACCTCGAAGCCATTGTCCTGGCCCAGGCCGACCTGCAGGCGTTTGCCCGGCTGTCGGCAGAGCAGCGCGCCCTGATGTTGCTGGTCAGCATCGAAGGTTTGAGTTACAAGGAGGCCGCCCAGGCCTTGGGTATCCCCATCGGCACTGTGATGTCGCGCCTGTCGCGCGCGCGCAATGCCTTGCGCGAACTGACCGAGGGCAACCCGCAGCCCCCGGCCTTGCGGAGACTGAAATGACGCGCCTGATCCCCAGCGAAGACGAATTGCACGCTTACGTCGATGAGCGCCTTGGGCCTGTGCGCCGGGCCGAGGTGCAGGCCTGGCTGGCGGCCAACCCACAGGCTGCGGAGCGGGTGGAAGGCTGGCGTGCCGATGCCCGCCGGTTGCGTACCGCGTTGGCCGGGTTTGGCGAAATGCCCGGGGCCGCGCAGTTGGACCTTGGGCAGTTGCGGCGGCAATTGCGCCAGCGTCGTCAGCGACGCTGGGCGACGGCGGCGGTGGTGATGCTGGCATTGGGTGTGGGAGGGCTGGGCGGCTGGCAAGTGCGCGATGCCACCCTGGCGCGGGTCGACCTGCCCATGGCCGATGCCGTCCAGGCACACCGCTTGTTTGCCGGCAGTCAGGCGCTGGATATCCAGGCCAGCGACCCGGGGCAGTTGCGCGACTGGCTGGGTCGGCACTTCAGCCGCGTGGGTCATTTGCCGGATTTGGCGGGCTATGGCTTCAAACCGGTAGGCGCTCGCTTGCTCAGCAACGAGCAAGGGCCGGCGGCACTGCTGGTGTTTGAAGATGGCAAAGGCCAGCGCATCAGCCTGTTCCTGCGTTCACCGGGCGAGCTTTATCGGCGCATGCCGGACGGGCAGCGGGTCGATGGCCAGCTGGAGGCAAGGTATTGGTCGCATGGGGCTTACAACTTTGCCTTGGTCAGCGCGGCGGACGATGTGCGCGGGGCGGGGGTGGGAGAGGCGTTGCGGTTGGGGTTGTGAGTGGTGAGAACTGGATCTTGTAGTGCTTGTGATATCGAGCGCCGCCCGCGCGGCGCTCGATATCGCAAGCACCGCAAACCTCAAGGCAAGCTCACAATTGTCCCGACGATCAGCCCAGCTCCAACCAGATCGGCGCATGGTCCGACGGCTTTTCCATCCCGCGCAGTTCATAGTCCACGCCCGCTGCCTTGATCCGTGGCACCAGCTGCTGCGAAGCCATGATCAGGTCGATGCGCAGCCCACGCTTGGGATCGTCCTCGAAACCACGGCTGCGGTAGTCGAACCAGCTGAAGCGGTCGGTGACATCCGGGTAAAGGTGACGGAAGCTGTCGACCAGCCCCCAGCCTTTCAACCGCTCCATCCACTCACGCTCTTCCGGCAGGAAGCTGCACTTGCCGGTCTTCAGCCAGCGCTTGGCGTTGTCCGGGCCGATGCCGATATCGCAGTCCTGCGGCGAAATGTTCATGTCGCCCATCACCAGCAGTGGCTGGTCGTTGCGGAACTGGCCCTCCAGCAGTGCCTGCAGGTCGCTGTAGAAGCGCTGTTTGGCCGGGAACTTGGTGGGGTGGTCGCGGCTTTCGCCCTGGGGGAAATAGCCATTCATGATGGTGATCGGGTTGCCATCGGCATCGCTGAAGGTGCCCCAGATAAAGCGGCGTTGGGCGTCTTCTTCATCGGTTGCAAAGCCTTTTTGCACGCTAAGCGGTGCCTGGCGCGACAGCAGGGCCACGCCGTAGTGGCCTTTCTGGCCATGGTAGTGCACGTGGTAACCCATTGCCTGCACGTCGGCCAGCGGGAACTGATCGTCGCTGACCTTGGTTTCCTGCAGGCCGATCACGTCCGGCTGGTGCTTTTCGATCAGCGCCGCCAGCTGGTGCGGGCGGGCCCGCAGGCCGTTGATGTTGAAACAGACGATCTTCATGGAAAGATAATCCCGGTAAAAGGCGCGATGCTAGCCGACATCGCCCGTCATCACCAGCGTGGCGGCCGGGCGAACCTGCTGCTAACGTGCTGTTGGGGGTGAACGAAGCGCGCAGGGGCACCTCCAAGGCACTGTATGCTCATTCCAGGAGGTCTGCCCGCAATGCCCGATACCAACGCCGCCCCGGCCCGTGTCTGCTTGCTCGATGATGGTTACAGCCGCGAGGCGCGTTCGCTGCTGTACAACGCCTACCGCCATGAACCCACCTTTGCCTATATTTTCGAGGCCCAGCGCCCAGGGTATGAGCGGCGTCTTCGGGTGATGGTGCGCGAATGGGTGCGCCAGCATTTCTACCTGCAACTGCCTGCCATCGGCCTGCTGGTGGAGGACCGCCTGATCGCCCTGGCACTGATCGTGCCGCCGCTGCGCCGGCTGGGCGTGGCCGACAGCTGGGCCTGGCGCCTGCGCATGATCCTGGGTACGGGCCCGCGCTGCACGCGGCGCTACATGGACTATCAGGCCGCGCTGGCTACCTGCCTGCCCACTGACCAGGTGCATGTACTGCCGTTGTTGGGCGTACACCCGCAGTTCCAGGGCAAGCACTACGGTGAGCAATTATTACAAGCTGTGCATGACTGGTGCGCGGACGACCCTAGCACCCAGGGTGTAGTGCTGGACACCGGCAACGAGCATTACCTGGCCTTTTACCAGCGTCAGGGTTATGAGGAAATTGGCGAGGTGGCTGTAGGACCCATCCGGGAAAGGGTGTTCTTCCATCCGAATCCTGTCTCTTCAAATTCCGCTTTTGCCTGAACAGGCTGCCAGGCGGCTCCCTTGAGCGCCTGGCTCTGGTAGCATTCGCCGCATGACGTATTCAGGAAGATTGACCTGGGGCCTGGTTTTCTGGGCCGCCAGTTTCGCAGCATGGGGCCAGAGCGAGTTGCTGGTGAAGGTAAAACCGGCCAACAAGGCGCTCAAGGCCAATGTCGAAGGCTATATAGGCACTTTGGGTGACCGCGATGAAGAAGCACTTTTACGCTTCAGTCGCGGGGCAGAGGAGCAGGCGCGCAAAGCGGCGCAGGCACTTGGCTACTATCAGGCGCAAATCGATACCGAGGTCAAGCCCGCCAGTGACGCTGACCATTCCCCACAACTGATCATCCGCATTAACCCCGGCGAGCCGATTCGCCTGCGTAACGTGACCGTGCGCATCGACGGCCCTGCCAGCGAAATGAAGGCCTTCCGCGTTCCCGACAGCAAGGCGTTGCGTGCCGGGGAACAACTCAACCATGGCCATTACGAGGATGCCAAGCGCCTGATCCAGAACCAGGCATCACGCTACGGCTTCTTCAGCGGCCGCTTTACCCGCCAGCGCCTGGCGGTCGACCCGCAGGCTGGCGTGGCCGATATCGAACTGGTCTACCAAAGTGGCCCGCGTTATCGTCTGGGTGCCGTCACCTTCGGTGGCGACACGCCACTGGACGACGACCTGCTGCACCGCATGGTGTCGTTCAAACCGGGGACTCCCTACGATTCTGAACTGATCGCCGAACTGAACAATGACTTGCAGTCGAGCGGCTATTTTGAAGGTGTGCGCGTGGATGCAGCGCCCACCGCCGCTGTGGGCGAAGAAGTCCCTGTGGATGTGCGCCTGGAAACCCGCAAACCCCGCACCATGGGCCTGGGGTTGGGCTTCTCGACCGACGTCGGGCCACGCGGCAAGGCCAACTGGACTCGCCACTGGGTTAACCCACAGGGCCATAGCTACGGCTGGGAAACCGAGCTGTCGGCGCCGCGGCAGAACGTCGGCCTGTGGTACGACATTCCCCTCGACCCGCCGCTGACCGACAAGCTGCGCTTCGCGGGTGGCTACCAGAACGAGGAACTTGCCGGTACCGACACCCTCAGCAAACTGTTGACGGTCGGCCCCGAGTGGCACAGCAAGCTGCCCAGTGGCTGGCAGCGGGTGATATCGCTCAAGTACCAGCGCGAGGAGTATCGCCTGGGTGACGACTCCGGGCTGAGCAACTTGCTGATGCCGGGCGTCAGCTATTCCTTCCTGCGCAGTGACAACCGTATCGACCCGCATAACGGCTACCGCCTGCAGTTTGATGTACAGGCGGCCAAGGAAGGGCTGGTTTCCGATACCAACCTGTTGCACGGCAATGTGCTGCTCAAGGGCCTGACCACGCTCGGCCACAACCACCGCTTGCTCGGTCGCGTGCAGTTCGGTGGCAGTGCGACCAATGGCTTCAAGAACAACATCCCGCCGTCGTTGCGCTTCTTCGCCGGTGGTGACCAGAGCGTGCGTGGCTACGACTACCAGACCCTGTCGCCCAAGAACAGCGACGGTGACCGTATTGGCGGGCGCTACTTGGTGGCCGGCAGTGTCGAGTACCAGTATTCGCTGACCGAGAAGTGGCGGCTTGCAACGTTCGTTGACCAAGGCAACTCGTTCAACAACCTGGAGCTGCCCAGCCTCAAGACCGGTGTGGGCTTTGGTGTGCGCTGGGTGTCGCCGGTCGGGCCGCTGCGCCTGGACCTGGCCAAGGCGCTGGATGACGAAGGGGGCATTCGCTTGCACTTTTCCATGGGGCCTGAGCTTTGAAACGTGTGATCAAATACATTCTGCTGGGCCTGTTCGGGGTCGTCGCGAGCCTGGGCCTGGCACTGGCCCTGCTGGTGGGTACCGAGGCTGGCAGCCGCTGGGCACTGGGCAAGGTGCCCGGGCTTGAAGTGACCGATTTTCAGGGGCGCCTGGCGGGCAGTTGGCAGGCCAGCAGGCTGCGCTGGGCCGATGGTGGCAGCACAGTAGAGGTGCAGGCACCGCTGCTGGCCTGGTCGCCTGCGTGCCTGATGCGTTCCACCTTGTGCATTGACCAGTTGCAGGCGCAGCGTATCGACATGGCCTTTGCACCCAGTGCCGAGCCGGCCGACAGCGGCCCGCTGCAGCTGCCTGCGCTGCGCTTGCCGTTGGCCATCGAACTGGGTGAGGTCAAGGTCGGCCAACTGCGGCTGGACGGCAGTGACCTGCTGGGCGACTTGCAACTGGCGGCGCACTGGACCAGCACCGGCATGCGCATCGACAGCCTGCACCTGCAGCGCGATGACCTGAAACTGACCGTGCAGGGTGACCTGCAGCCCGAGGGTGACTGGCCGCTGCAACTGCAGGCTCAACTGCAATTACCGGCCGTAGAGGGCAAACCCTGGCAGCTGGCGCTGACCGCCACGGGTGATTTGCAGAAGACCCTGAAGCTGGCAGGCACCAGCAGCGGTTACCTCGACGCCACGTTGAACGGGCAGTTGCAGGCGTTGGCCGAGCACCTGCCAGCGACCTTGCAGATCCGTTCCGAGGCATTCAAACCAGCGGGCGCGTTGCCTGACACTTTGCAGTTGAACCAGCTCAAGCTTGATGCAAAAGGCGACTTGCTCAAGGGGTATCTGCTGTCGGGTACGGCCAGCCTGCCGGCTGAACAGTCACCGATCGCCTTGGCCTTGTCCGGCCTGGTCGACAGTAAAGGTGCCAGGCTCGATGCACTGGACCTGACCGCCAGCGACACCCAACGGCTCAAGCTGCAAGCCACGGCCGACTGGCAGCAAGGTTTGAGCGCCGATGCGCAACTGGACTGGCAGGACTTCCCGTGGTTGCGCCTGTATCCATTGGAGACGCCGCCCCAGGTTACCCTCAAAGCCTTCAATACCCAGGTGCATTATCGCGATGGCATCTATCAGGGTACCTTCAAGGGCGATCTTGACGGCCCAGCGGGTGCATTCAGCGTGGCCAGCCCGTTCGAGGGCGACCTGAGCCAGGTGAAGTTGCCGCAGCTGGCGCTGACCGCCGGGCAGGGCAAGGCTGCCGGGCGTGTTGCCGTGCGTTTTGCCGACACACTGGCCTGGGATGTCGACTTGCAGCTTTCGGCGCTCGACCCTGCTTATTGGCTGGCCGAACTGCCGGGCACGCTGGCAGGGCCGCTGCGCAGCAAAGGCGAGCTGAAAGGCGAGGCGCTCACCCTTGACGCGCAACTTGACCTGAAAGGCCGTCTGCGTGGCCAGCCAGCAGTGCTCAAGGCCGAGGCGCAGGGGGCAGGGCAGAGTTGGACGCTCGGTGTACTGGCTATCCAGCTGGGTGACAACCGCATCAATGGCAGTGGCAGCCTGCAGCAGCGCCTGGCCGGGCGAATTGACCTCGATTTGCCGCGCCTGGGCCAGTTGTGGCCAAGGCTGCAAGGCCAGGTCAAGGGCCGGCTGGACCTCGCCGGCACCTTGCAGGCCCCGCAAGGTACGCTGACCCTGCAGGGCCAACGGTTGGCCCAGGCCGAAAACCGCCTGCAACAGCTGGGCCTGGAGGCCCGGCTGGACAACGCCCAGCGCGGTGTAATCGAACTCAAGGCCACAGGCATCCAGCTTGGCGATACCGCCTTGGGCACGCTTCAGGCCAACGGCAAAGGTGACATTCGCCAGCAAGCCTTGACCCTGGCGCTGGACGGCCCGCAACTCAAGCTCGACCTTGGGCTGGATGGCCAGTTGAGCAAGGGTGACTGGCGAGGGCGCCTGGCCAGTGGGCGTATTCAGGCCGGTGGCCAGGACTGGCAGTTGCAGGCGCCGGCACGGCTTCAGCGCCTGGCCAGTGGGCAGCTGGATTTCGGTGCCCATTGCTGGCGCTCCGGCCAGGCCAGCCTGTGTGGTGATGACCAGCGCCTGGCCCCCGACCCGCGGCTGCGCTACCACCTCAAGCAGTTCCCGCTGGACAGCCTGGCCCAATGGCTGCCGAAGGACTTCGCCTGGCAAGGCCTGCTCAATGCTGATATCAACCTGGACATCCCGGCCAGTGGCCCCAAGGGTACGGTCGTGGTCGATGCCAGTGGCGGCACACTGCGTGTGAAGGATAAAGATCGCTGGATCGACTTCCCTTACCAGGCCCTGCGCCTGGACAGCACACTGGCACCGCGGCGCATCGATACGCGCCTGGCGTTTCGCGGCGAGCGCCTGGGTGAGTTGAACGTCACGGCCCGGCTCGACCCGCTGGGCAAGAACAAGCCGTTGTCGGGTGATTTCCGCCTGGCCGGGCTGGACCTGTCGGTAGCCCGTCCGTTCGTGCCGATGGTCGAGCGGCTGGCCGGGCAGCTCAATGGCAGTGGTCGGCTTTCCGGTACGTTGCTGGCGCCGCAGGTCAACGGCAACCTGATGCTCAGTGGTGGCGAAGTCAGCGGCGCTGAACTGCCGGCCAGCCTTCAGGACCTGTCATTGCAGGCGCTGATTGCCGGCGAGCGCGTGCAGCTTGACGGCAACTGGCGCAGTGGCGAGGCAGGGCGTGGCCAGTTGAGCGGCAACCTCACTTGGGGCCAGGCACTGGGCATGGACGTGCGCTTGCAAGGCCAGCAACTGCCGGTCACGGTCGAGCCTTATGCCACGCTGGAAGTTGCCCCAGACCTGACCCTGCGCCTGATCGACGACAAGCTGGCGGTTACCGGCAAGGTACAGGTGCCCAAGGGCAAGATCACTGTTCGCGAGTTACCCCCGTCTACCGTCAAAGTGTCGGATGACACAGTCATCGTCGGCCACCAGACAGAAGAGGGTAAACCGCCCATGGCGATGGCCATGGACATTGACGTCGAAGTGGGTCGCGACAAACTGTCGTTCAGCGGCTTTGGCCTCACCGCCAACCTGCTTGGCCATGTACACATCGGCGATAACCTCGACACCCGTGGTGAACTGAGCCTGGCAGACGGACGCTACCGTGCCTACGGCCAGCGCTTGACCATCCGCCGGGCGCGGCTGTTGTTCGCTGGCCCGATTGACCAGCCGTATCTGGATATCGAAGCCATCCGCAAGGTTGACGATGTCATTGCCGGTATCCGCCTGAGCGGCAGTGCCGAGCAGCCGACCACCAAAGTGTTCTCGGAACCGGCCATGAGCCAGGAGCAAGCGTTGTCGTACCTGGTGTTGGGGCGGCCGTTGGGCACGTCCGGCGAAGACAACAACATGCTCGCCGAAGCGGCCTTGGGCTTGGGCTTGGCCGGTAGCGCCGGCATTACCGGCAGCCTGGCTTCGAGCCTTGGGATTGACGATTTCCAGCTGGATACCGAGGGTTCTGGCAACACAACCAGCGTGGTTGCCAGCGGCAATCTGACCGAGAAGTTGAGCCTGCGTTACGGCGTGGGCGTGTTCGAGCCTGCCAACACCATTGCGTTGCGCTACAAACTGAGCAAAAAGGTGTACCTGGAAGCTGCCAGCGGGTTGGCCAGCTCTTTGGACATCTTCTACAAACGCGACTTCTGAAGGGGGGGCGGGGCGGCCGTCAACGGACGGTGGCTGCCTCGATGAACTCATTGGTGTCGGGCGAGGGCGGGGCAGCGGGAGCACGTACCGGGATAATCAGGCTGGTGTATTCCTCGATCAGCCGGTTCAGGGCTTCGGGTGGTTCGCTGGCCTGGAACTGCATGCGTATCTGCACTTCGTCAGGGTCACGGCTGTCGCCCTGACGGCCCTGGCCGCCGATGGTGACCTTGAAGCTGGCGGCCTTGTTCTCGCCTGCCGTCAGCAGGGCCTGCTGCGCTTCAGTACCTTTGACCCGCACCGACAAGTCGACCTGCATGCGCTCCAGGGCCAGGCCTTTGGGCGACACCAAAGCAAACAGGGGAACGCGCATGATGTGCTGGCCGTCCATTGCCACTTCGACCATCTTGGCCTTCATAGGGGCGCCCAACGCCTCGGTGTCGCACTCGAAAAATTGATCGAACAGGTTGATGTACTGTTGTGCAATCAAGCTGTTGGTGGCGCTGGCGGCTTCTTGCAGACCACGGGTGATTTCGCGCAGGTCGATGGAGGTCATGGGGGCGGGGGGCTTTTGCAACGATTCGACTCCTCAAGCCAGTTGGTGCCCCTCCCGTTGCGGGCAGGAGGGGTTGATGGGGGCACTCAAGCGTCTCACGGCGCCGGTGGGCCTTCGGGTTTTGGCCCTTTCAGGGTATCTGCCTGAGAAATCTCGTCCGGGCTTTCCAATGCGACGGTTCTGACAACGGTTGGCTTGGTCGCGGCGTCCGTCAGGAACTCGATCACCCTCATCATCGCTTCGGGCGGCTCCTGGCGCTTTAGGGTGGTGTTGAAGGCATAGCGGGCGCGTGTATCCGTCTTGCGGGTTTGCGTGGACTTGTGGCTGACGCTGCCTTTCACGTTCAGCTTGAACGGCCCCCAGCCCAGTGAGCCGGTCGCTTCTGCGTTCATGTCCTTGCTGGATGTATCCTCCGACATCTGGTTGATCACCAGTTCGAACTCTACGTTGCCCTCTTCAATCGAGATGTTCGGGTGCGTAATGGCAGCCAGCAGCGGCACTTTCATGGTCTTGCTGACCACGCCTTTGTATTCGCCCTGTTCATCGACGATGGTTTCGTCGTAGTCGAACTGGATGGCGACCGCCTTGCCATCCTGGACGCACACCTGCATCAGGAAGTCGGCGTACGATTTGCTGGCGGTTACCTGCGCCTGGACCATGGCCTGCAGGGGGCCGGCGATCATGCGGTCCATCGGCAGGGCGTTGATGACCGAGCCAATAAGGCTGTTGTCTATCGACATATCGGGATGCTCTTTCTAGTGGGGTAAGGAAGCCGCCAATGGCGGCCACGGGGCAGTGGCGTCAGCGAGGGCAAGGCTCCTGGCGCCGAATGTTGCCGATCTGGCGCAGGCTCAGGCCGTACTTGTTGGCCAACAGGCTGCGGGACAAGCCGTTGGCGCTTTCCTTCTGGATCTGCTGGTTGCGCAGCTGGCGCAGGAAGTGGTCAGCCTTGGGGATCTCCAGGGCGACCCCGGCAAAGCGCTTGATCAGCGCATCGAGCGCATCGGCCGGCAGCACGTCGGCAAGCTTGGTACGCTCGCGGTGCTTGGGGATGTACTTGGGCCTGCCACCAAAGGCGCAGGTCAGCTGGTAGGCGTTTTCGATGCCGATGCAGTCGATCAGGGCCTGTAGCGAGTGGGGCAGTTGGCTGATATCGATCTGGCTCAAGTCTGGCGTTTGCATATGGCGCTCCTTCGGGATGGGTGGGATGTGCGACCCGATCACCCGCGGCGGTATGTCGAAGGTGTGAGCAAATTCTGTGCGACTGCCAAGGCGCGTCGCTAGGCGGCATATGGGTTGGGAGTTGTAGCTTCGGTGAACAGGTTTTGCAGGCAGCGATATCCGGTGCTGTAGGAAATGGCATCGACATTTGGCGGGGACTGGCGATTTCTCATCTGATCATGCCAATGGTTGTGGGATGGGGCCGGTAACCTTCACTCGCACGGATAGCTGCTCAGCAAGCTGGCGCTACTCAGGTAGGCTTGAGGGGTGGCGCGCATGCCCTGGGGCAATGTGCGCCAGTCAACCAGCAGGCACAGCGCATGCAGGGGCTGGCCGTTGCGCTGGCCGATGACCTGGCCCGCAAAGTGGCGGCGGTACAGGGCCTGGGTCTGGCGCTGAGCCTGTACCTGATCGGCCTGGGCCAGGGTTTGCCGGGCCAGGTCGGGTAGCCGGGCCGCAGGCACGCTGAAATGGACCTGCGCCGCATTGGCCTGCAGGTACCCGGCCTGGCGCACGCGTTGCCACAGTTGTTGCCATTGGCTGCTGCCGGCATGGGCAGCCAGCTCGCGCCCCAGTTCGAGCAGGTGCTCGGCGGGTGTCTGCCGGGTGTCTAACGCATGAAGGGAAAAGGGGGTCAGAAACAGCGAAGTGAACAGCAGGGGTTTGTACATGGTGACTCCGGCTTGGGTGCTTGGGAGCCTCATGCTTTCAGGCTGACCCCGCCCCACCCAGCAGGAAATGCAGCGCCGGGGACGGTGGCCGTTGTATCATTGCCGCGGCTCGTTGCGAGCCTTTTGCCCCTGATGTTGCAAGGAACCTTCGATGACACACGTGCAGCGCCTGAAATATTCCCTTTTGATCATCCTGGTTGTACTGGGCCTGATGCTGGGCCTGTCCCACCTGCAGAAGCAGGGCACGATCAGTGAGCAGACCTTCCAGATGCTGGCCATTGCCATTGCGGTGGTGGTCGTGGTGATCAATGGCATCCTGCGGCGCAAGGTCAAGCCCTGACCTGTGCGGGCCGGCCAGGTCTGGCCGGCCATACGCTCAGCGCAGCGGTGTTTGCTCCAGCACGGCGCGGGCCTGAGGGTTCAGGCTGTAGCACTTGTCGCTGCCCAGCTGAATGACGCCTTCGGCGCACAGGCGTTTGAGCACTTCGCGCACGCTGAGAAACGACAGCGGGATATCCAGCTGTTCCAGTTGGGCATGCACTCCGCGCACGCCAATGCTGCGGCCGTTGCGGTCGGCGGCGTGCAAGGCGTCGATCACCTTGAGGCGAATCAGGCTGGTACGCAGGCCAAAGGTGCGCAGCAGTTCGCGGATCTGTTCGTTGCCGGTGCGTTCCTCAGCAAAAATGCCCTGTCCCTTGGGCGCTTTGCCTGGGACACGCCCAGCCTGGATCGAGGGTTGCGGGTTGTACATGTGAATGCTCCTTTTCGTGGACGAACCCGAAATGTGGTTGCCTCACTTACTAGGACGAATGAGAACGCAAAAACTGCAACCCACTCGTGAAAAAAATGCCGCTTTCTCATCAAGACGTTCCATCGCCTTGTAATACGTAAAATTTTCATCTGGCCATTCGTCTGATCGGGATGACCCCCGAACCCGAGGAGTGCCCGTGTTTCCACTTTCCCGCCCCATGACTTGCGCTGGCCTGGCCGCCGCGCTGGTGGCCTTCAGCGTTACCGTTCAGGCGCAGCCCGACCTTGATACCAGTGCGCAGATCCGACGTACCAGTTACGGGGTGCCGCATATCGTGGCCAAGGATGAGCGTGGTCTGGGCTATGGTGTCGGCTACGCCTACGCGCAGGACAACTTGTGCCTGCTGGCCAACGAGGTACTGACCGTAAGCGGCGAGCGGTCACGCCATTTCGGTGCCGAAGGCAAGACCCTGGAACAGCGTGACAACCTGGCCAGTGACCTGTTCTTCACCTGGCTCAACAGCCCGGCGGCGGTCCGCGCGTACTTGCAGGCGCAGCCCGCGCCGGTGAAAGCACTGCTGGAGGGCTATGCCACCGGCTACAACCGGGCGTTGGCTGAGCGCCGCAGGCAAGGCTTGCCTGCCGAGTGCGGCAATGGCGAGTGGGTGAGGCCCATCAGTAGCGAGGACCTGGTCAAGTTGACCCGCCGGCTGCTGGCCGAAGGCGGTGTCGGGCAGTTCGTCGAGGCGCTGGCGGGGGCGCAACCTCCAGCACAGACCAGCCAGCAGGCACCGGCTGGCTTCGGCGCCGCACTGGCGAGGCAAGAGCGCTTTGCCACGGAGCGCGGCAGCAACGCGGTGGCTGTAGGGGCGCAGCGTTCGGCCAATGGCCGTGGCTTGCTGTTGGCCAACCCGCACTTCCCTTGGATGGGCGGCATGCGCTTTTACCAGATGCAACTGACCATCCCCGGCCAGCTTGATGTCATGGGGGCCGCATTGCCTGGCCTGCCGGTAGTCAACATCGGGTTCAACCGGCACCTGGCCTGGACGCACACCGTCGATACGTCGAATCACTTCACCTTGTACCGTTTGCAGCTCGATCCCAAGGACCCGACCCGGTACCTGCTGGATGGCAAATCGCTGCCACTGGCGAGACAAACCATCAGCGTTGCGGTCAAGGCCGAGGATGGCAGCCTGAGCCAGGTAGAGCGGCAGGTCTACAGCTCGCAATTCGGCCCGGTGGTGCAGTGGCCTGGGCGCCTGGATTGGGATGCACAGGCGGCCTACAGCTTGCGTGATGCCAATCTGGACAACACCCGGGTGCTGCAGCAGTGGTACCAGATCAACCGTGCCGACAGCCTGGCCGCGTTGAAAGGCTCGGTCGAGCAACTGCAGGGCATCCCATGGGTCAATACCCTGGCGGTGGACCAAGGCGGCCGTGCGTTGTACCTGAACCAGTCGGTGGTGCCATACGTGGATCAGCCACTGCTGGACGCCTGCAGTAACCCGAAAGGGCAGGGACGCCTGGTGGTGCTGGATGGTTCGCGCAGCGCATGCCAGTGGAAGGTCGATGCGCAGGCCGCGCAACCGGGTATTTTCCCGGCGCGACTGCTGCCGAGCCTTGAGCGCGAGGACTTCGTGCAGAACTCCAACGACCCGGCCTGGATGGCCAACCCGGCCCAGCCGTTGACCGGTTATTCACCGTTGGTCAGCCGCAATGACCAGCCGTTGGGCATGCGCGGGCGCTTTGCCCTGCAACGCCTGCAGGGCACGGCAAAGCTGGGCGTGAATGACCTGCAGCGCATGGTGACCGACGACGAGGTTTACCTGGCCAGCCTGGTGCTGCCAGACCTGCTGCAGTGGTGCAAGGGCGCAGCCGTGGATGTGCAAGCCGTCTGCAGCAGCCTGGCGGCCTGGAATGGGAAGGCTGACCTGGACAGCGGCATTGGCCTGGTGCACTTCCAGAACCTGTTCAATGCCTTGGCCGAACACCCGGAAAGCTGGCGGGTGGCCTTCAACCCGGCCGATCCGCAGCACACCCCGCGAGGCTTGGCAGTAGAGCAAGCGGCCGTGAGCAGGCTGGTGCATGAGGCTGCGCTGGCTTCGCTCAAGGAGGTGAATGAAAGCGGCGTGGCGGCTGAGGCGCGTTGGGGGCAAGTACAGCAGGCGCTCGATGGCACGCCGGTGCCGGGTGGCCCGCAGGCGCTGGGCGTGTACAACGCGATGTACAGTGTGCCGCACGGGCAGGGCAAGCGGCTGGTGGTGAGTGGTACCAGCTACCTGCAACTGGTCAGCTTCACCGACAAAGGGCCAGAGGCCCGTGGGATATTGGCATTTTCGCAGTCGAGCGAAGCGGCTTCAGCGCATGCCAGCGACCAGACCAAGGCGTTTGCGGCCAAGCAGCTGGCAGTGATTCCGTTTACCGAAGAGCAGATCAAGGCTGACCCAGAGTATCGGGAAGTGGTGATCAGTGAGCGAGACAAGGGGGCAGTGGCTCAGCAGTAAGCCATTCCGGCCCTTTCGCGGGCAAGCCCGCGAAAGGGGCAGTGCGGGCAACCCTGCACTCTCAGGAAAACTCGAAAGGCGCCAGCTGAAACCCTTGCTCGTCCACCTGCAAGGCCCAGCCCCGGCGGTCCCAGTCCCCCAGCACGATACGCCGTGCCGGCTCCCCATCGACCACCAGCTTGTGTATCGCCGGCCGGTGGGTATGGCCATGCACCAGCGTGCGCACGCCATGTTCCGCCATCACCTTGGGCACTTCCTCCGGCGTGACGTCGACAATCTCGGTAGACTTCATCCGCGTTTGCGTGCGGCTTTCGCTGCGCAGCTTGCGCGCCAGCTTGTAGCGGGTCGACAGCGGCAGGTGACGCAAGATCCACAAACTCAGCGGATTGCGCAGTAACCGGCGCATCTTCATGTAGCCCAGGTCGCGGGTGCACAGGGTGTCGCCATGCATCAGCAGCACCTGTTCGCCGCCCAGTTCGATCACGCTGGGGTCACTCAACAGCGTGCAGCCAGCAGCGTCGCAAAAGGCCTGGCCAATCAGGAAGTCACGATTGCCGTGCATCAGGTAGATGGCCGTGCCGCTGTCGCTCAGCCGGCGCATGGCCTGGCAGATCGACTGCTGGAAGGGCGTCATGGCATCGTCGCCAATCCACGCTTCGAAAAAATCACCCAGGATGTACAGCGCCTTGGCGTGGCGGGCGCGGCCATCGAGCAGATCAAGAAACGCCCGGGAAATATCCGGGCGTTCTTCTTGCAAATGCAGATCGGAGATCAGCAGGATCACTCAATGATCTCGGCTTTCTCGATGATCACGTCGTCTTTCGGAACGTCCTGGTGGCCAGCTTTGGAGCCGGTGGCGACCTTTTCGATGGCGTCGACGATTTCACGGCCTTCGATCACTTCGCCGAACACGGCGTAGCCCCAGCCCTGCACGTTCTTGCCGCTGTGGTTGAGGAAGTCGTTGTCGGACGAGTTGATGAAGAACTGCGCCGAGGCGGAGTGCGGCTCCATGGTACGGGCCATGGCGATGCTGTACTTCTTGTTCTTCAGGCCGTTGTCGGCTTCGTTCTGGATGGTGGCGCGGGTTTTCTTCTGGCTCATGTTGGTGTCGAAGCCGCCACCCTGGATCATGAAGCCCTTGATCACGCGGTGGAACACGGTGCCATTGTAGTGGCCGTCCTTGACGTACTGAACGAAGTTTTCGGTGGTCTGCGGCGCTTTCTCGGCGTCCAGTTGCAGGACGATGTCGCCGTGGTTGGTGCTCAGTTTGACTTTGGACATGCTGAAACTCGCTTTTTCAAGGCAATCAGAAATTAGGGTGCGCAGGGCGCGGGTTATTACCTGACGCAGGATCAGGTGATCGCGACACATGGCGCGCACTGGCCATTTTGCCAGGCTGCGGCAAAAAGCCGTGATAAATCACGCCAGTTTGTCCGGGCCCGACTGTCAGCAGCTTGACTGCTTCGGCTATGATAGGCCCTTTGATTCAATCGGCCTACCCAGGCCGGACACGTGCATTCAAGGATCCTATGAGCAAGCCCACTGCCGACAACGCGCCCAACGCCGCTGCCAAAGGCGCCCCCGCTGTCCCTGCGAACTTCCTGCGGCCGATCATCCAGGCCGACCTGGACTCGGGCAAGCACAGCAGCATCGTCACCCGTTTCCCGCCGGAGCCTAACGGCTACCTGCACATCGGCCACGCCAAGTCGATTTGTGTCAACTTCGGCCTGGCCAAGGAATTCGGCGGTGTCTGTCACCTGCGCTTCGACGACACCAACCCGGCCAAGGAAGACCAGGAGTACATCGACGCCATCCAGAGCGATGTGAAGTGGCTGGGCTTCGATTGGGCGGGCGACGTGCGCTACGCCTCTGACTACTTCGACCAGTTGCACGACTGGGCAGTCGAGCTGATCAAGCAGGGCAAGGCTTACGTTTGCGACCTTACCCCCGAGCAAGCCAAGGAGTACCGTGGCAACCTCAAGGAGCCGGGCAAGAACAGCCCGTTCCGCGAGCGCAGCGTGGAAGACAACCTCGACCTGTTCGCCCGCATGAAGGCTGGCGAGTTCAAGGACGGTGAGCGCGTGTTGCGGGCCAAGATCGACATGGCCTCGCCAAACATGAACCTGCGCGACCCGATCCTGTACCGCATTCGCCATGCCCACCACCACCAGACCGGTGACAAGTGGTGCATCTACCCCAACTACGACTTTACCCACGGCCAGTCGGATGCCATCGAGGGCATTACCCACTCGATCTGCACCCTGGAGTTCGAAGGGCATCGTCCGCTGTACGACTGGTTCCTCGACAACCTGCCGGTGCCGGCGCACCCGCGTCAGTACGAATTCAGCCGCCTGAACCTGAACTACACCATCACGTCCAAGCGCAAGCTGAAGCAGCTGGTTGACGAGAAGCACGTCGACGCCTGGGACGACCCGCGCATGTCGACCCTGTCCGGCTTCCGTCGCCGTGGCTACACCCCGGCTTCGATCCGCAACTTCTGCGAAATGATCGGCACCAACCGTTCCGACGGCGTGGTCGACATGTCGATGCTCGAATTCAGCATCCGTGACGACCTCGACCGCACCGCGCCGCGCGCCATGTGCGTGCTGCGCCCACTGAAAGTGGTCATCACCAACTACCCGGAAGGCCAGGTGGAGCAGCTTGAACTGCCGCGCCACCCGAAAGAAGACATGGGCGTGCGCGTGCTGCCGTTCTCCCGTGAGCTGTACATCGACCGCGACGACTTCATGGAAGAGCCGCCGAAGGGCTACAAGCGCCTGGAACCGGCCGGCGAAGTGCGCCTGCGTGGCAGCTACGTGATCCGCGCCGACGAGGCCATCAAGGACGCCGACGGCAACATCGTCGAGCTGCGCTGCTCGTACGACCCCGACACCCTGGGCAAAAACCCAGAAGGCCGCAAGGTCAAGGGCGTGATCCACTGGGTACCGGCCGAAGGCAGCGTCGAGTGTGAAGTGCGCCTGTACGACCGTCTGTTCCGCTCGCCGAACCCGGAAAAGACCGAGGAGGGCGGCAGCTTCCTGGACAACATCAACCCGGATTCGCTGCAAGTGCTCAGCGGCTGCCGTGCCGAGCCTTCGCTGGCCCAGGCCCAGCCCGAGGACCGCTTCCAGTTCGAGCGCGAAGGCTACTTCTGTGCCGACCTGAAAGACAGCCAGCCGGGCCGCCCGGTGTTCAACCGCACTGTCACCCTGCGTGACTCCTGGGGCAGCTGAGGAAACGCCGTGCTTACCATCTACAACACCCTGAGCAAAGCGAAGGAAACCTTCAAGCCGCTGGATGGCAACAAGGTGCGCATGTACGTGTGCGGCATGACCGTGTACGACTACTGCCACCTGGGCCATGGCCGCAGCATGGTGGCCTTCGACCTGGTCACCCGCTGGCTGCGCAAGAGCGGCTACGACCTGACCTACGTGCGCAACATCACCGACATCGATGACAAGATCATCAACCGGGCCAACGAGAACGGTGAAACCTTCGACGCCTTGACCGCCCGCATGATCGATGCGATGCACGAAGACGAGCGCCGCCTGAACATCCTGCCGCCAGACCAGGAACCGCGTGCCACCGACCACATCGCCGGCATGCACGCGATGATCCAGACCCTGATCGACAAGGGTTACGCCTACGCCCCGGGCAATGGCGACGTGTACTACCGCGTCGGCAAGTTCGTCGGTTACGGCAAACTGTCGCGCAAGAAGATCGAAGACTTGCGCATCGGCGCGCGCATCGAGGTCGACGAAGCCAAGCAGGACCCGCTGGACTTCGTGCTGTGGAAGGGTGTGAAGCCGGGCGAGCCGAGCTGGGAGTCGCCATGGGGCCCGGGCCGTCCGGGCTGGCACATCGAGTGCTCGGTGATGTCCACCTGCTGCCTGGGCGAGAGCTTCGACATTCACGGCGGTGGCAGCGACCTGGAGTTTCCGCACCACGAGAACGAGATTGCCCAGAGCGAAGCGGCCACTGGCAAGCAGTACGCCAACGCCTGGATGCATTGCGGCATGATCCGTATCAATGGCGAGAAGATGTCCAAGTCGTTGAACAACTTCTTCACCATCCGTGACGTGCTGGAAAAGTACCACCCGGAAGTGGTGCGTTACCTGCTGGTGGCCAGCCACTACCGCAGCGCGATCAACTACTCCGAAGACAGCCTGCGTGACGCCAAGGGCGCGCTGGAGCGCTTCTACCACGCCCTGCGCGGCTTGCCACGCGTGGCAGCCAAGGGTGGCGAAGCGTTCGTCGAGCGCTTCAGCGTGGCGATGAACGACGACTTCGGTACCCCTGAAGCGTGCGCCGTGCTGTTCGACCTGGTGCGTGAGATCAACCGCCTGCGCGACAGCGACCCGCAGGCCGCTGCCGGCCTGGCGGGTCGCCTGCGCGAGCTGGGTGATGTGCTGGGTGTGCTGCAGCTGGAAGCCGATGACTTCCTGCGAGCGGGCGCCGAAGGCAAGGTCGATGCGGCCGAGGTTGAAAGCCTGATTCAGGCGCGCCTGCAGGCACGCGCGGACAAGAACTGGGCTGAGTCGGACCGGATTCGCGACCAGTTGACCGCCATGGGTGTGGTGCTGGAAGACAGCAAGGGTACCACTACCTGGCGTCTGGCTGACTGATCGGCTTGATGATTGGGGCCGCTCTGCGGCCCCAATGGTTACTTGGTTAGCCCCGCCAGCGGGCAATGCAGCACTAACTTCGCCCCACCCAACTCGCTCTCTCCAATCTCCAGCCCGAACCCATGCAGGTCGACGATCGCCGCAACGATCGATAACCCCAGCCCGAACCCGGCATGGCGATGGCCTTCATCGCTGCGATAGAACCGCTTCAACACCGCAGCACGCTCTTGCTCGGGAATACCCGGCCCGCTGTCCTCGATGGCCAGGTGCACGCCGTTATCGTCCTGTGTCGCGCAAATCCGCACTTGCCCACTCTCGGGCGTGAACTTGATAGCATTGCCCACCAGGTTGGCCAGTGCCTCGAACAGCAGTTCGCGGTCACCGTGCAGAGTCGACAGCTGCGCGGGCTGGTGCAATTCCAGATGAATACCACCATCTTCGGCCAACGGTAGATAAAAGTCGTGCAGTTCGACCAGCAAATCATGCGGGTCCAGCTGAACGAAGCCGGCGCGGCGCTGGCGGTCTTCCAGTTCGCTGATGCGTAACAACCCGCGAAAACGTGCCATCAGGGTGTCGGTTTCGCCAATGGCCTGGTCCAGCGCCTCGGCTTGAGCAGAGTCGACATCGCTCTGCTGGCGAATGCGGTACAGCTGGGCGCGCAGGCGAGTCAGAGGGGTGCGCAGGTCATGGGCAATGTTGTCGCACACACCCTTCACCTCATGCATCAACCGCTCGATACGGTCGAGCATGGCGTTGACGATGGCGGCCAGCATGTCCAGTTCGTCGCGCCTGGCCGACAAGGGCAGGCGGTGAGTCAGGTCACCCGCGACGATAAGCTCGGCCTGGGCCTGGATCGCGCGGATACGCTTTAGCGGCCGACGGCGCAACAAATACCAGCCTGCAAAGCCTGGAATCAGCGTCAAGGAGATACCCCAGAGCAGGGCATCGAGAATGATCCGGGTCACCACGAAGAGTGAGCCGTTATCGCGGAACAGTACCAGCCAGCGGCCATCTTGCACTTTGATCGCCACCGCATCGCAGCTGTCGCGGGGCAGGTGTGGGTCGTCGGCATCCAGGCAGCGTTTCAACTCATGGATCTTGCCGTCCAGCCTGAGCTCGGGGGGCAGGGTACGCACACTGCCGCCCATCGGGTTGAGCTGGGCGTCAAACAGGCCGTAGGCGTCGAAGCTGCGTTCTTCGAAGGCCTGGCTGGCGATCAGGGCGTCATCCAGCTGCTTGCCGCTCATGTGCGCGAACAGGTGTTGGCGTTGCAGCATGGAGTGGCGGGTGAGTTTGTTCAGGTAGCTGGACACCTCGAAATACAGCACCCCCATGAGGATGCTGCTCCAGGCCACGAACAAAAAGCTGTACAGCGCCAGCAGGCGGCTGGTCGAAGAGCTCCAGCCTTTAGACGGGTTCAGCAATGGCATAGCCGGAGCCCCGCACCGTACGGATCAGCGGCGACTGGCCGGGGGAGTCGATTTTCTTGCGCAGACGGCCGATGTGCACGTCGATCAGGTTAGTGCCCGGGTCGAAGTGGTAGCCCCAGACTTCCTCGAAAATCATCATCCGTGTGATTACCTGGCCGCTGTGGCGCATCAGGTACTCCAGCAGCTTGTACTCGGTGGGCAGCAGGTTGAGGGTGTTGTCTCCACGGCGCGCCTCGTGGCTGATCAGGTCCAGCTGCAGGTCGGCGACCTGCAGGCGGGTCTGGGTCATGGGCACGCTGTTGCGGCGCAGCAATACCTCGACCCGCGCAGCCATCTCGTCGGAGGCAAACGGCTTGGTCAGGTAGTCGTCACCGCCGGCACGCAGGCCGCGCACCCGCTCATCGACGTCGGAGAGGGCGCTGATCATCAGGATCGGCGTGGCGATCTTGAGGCTGCGCAGGGTGGTAACGATGGTCAGGCCGTCGACCTCGGGCAGCATGCGGTCGAGGGTGATCAGGTCATAGCCGCCGGCAATGGCTTTGGCCAGGCCTTCACGGCCATTGTCGGCCCAATCCACGTCCAGGCCGTGGCTGGTAAGTTCGGCGACGATTTCCTGGCCGGTGACGGCGTCGTCTTCGATGGTCAGTACGCGAGGCATGCTGGTTCCTGGGCATCTAATAGAGATTTGATTGTGCCAAAGAATAGACAACCGGCGATTTAAGAAAAATTCATCTAGCGTGCGCCGATACCCTCGGCATGCATGATCTGCGCAATGATCGGCACCGGAGTCATCAGGTGCGAGCGCATCATGGCGCTGGCGCGCTTGGCGTCGCGGGCGAGAATCACCTCCACCAGTGCCGCATGCTCCTGGCGCTTGAGCTCCAGCGCCTGTTCGGAAAACACCGTCTGCGTCAGCCACAGGTGGCGATAACGCTCGGCCTGGTCGAACAGGTAGGTGCGCGCCTGCAGCAGGTGCTTGGAACCGCAACCCGAGGCAATGGCAGTGTGAAACGCCTTGTGCCGTTCGTCCCACACATCCAGGCGCTGTTCGCGGGTTTTTACTTCCACGACCTTGGCCAGTGTATGCGAGTGGGCCAGCACTGACGCCTCCCAGGCGTCATCACCGCGCTCGATGGCCAAGGCAATGATCATCGCCTCCAGGTTGGCGCGGGCATCGTAGATGTCGTTCATCTCGTCCAGCGACATGGGCGCCACCCGGTAGCCTTTCTGGCTGATGGCGTTGACCAGGTGTTCGGCCACCAGTTGCGAAAGCGCTTCGCGCAGCGGGCCCACGCCCAGGTCGTAGCGTTCCTTCAGGGCGCTCATCAACAGTTTTTCACCGGGCTTGAATACACCACGGATGATGTCCTTCTTGAGCCTCTCATACCCGCTGAATGCTGAGTTTTGTCGGGGGGCGAGCGCTTCCAAGATCCTGTTCCTCAAAACGTTTTGGCGATCATACCGAAACCGTCTGCGGACGAAAAACAATGGACAATAACGACTAATAGCTATGAAAAATAAAAATATAGACATTTTGATTGAGTGGCGATATTTTTAGCTCGCCCGCACTGATCCAGGTCATCACTGGATAGCGCCAACCACCTTTTTGCCAGGACACTGCCATGAACGCCTTTACGCAGATCGACGAACTTGTGATGCCGCTGCCGCTCGAACCGCGTGGTTACACCATCGCTCCCTCGAAACAGTCGCCGCGCCTGCTGGAACTGACCTTTGCCCGAGAAACCGTCGAAGCGTTCGTCCAGGCCGTCGCCCAATGGCCGGTGCAGGCGCTGGAGTACAAGTCGTTCCTGCGCTTCCGGGTAGGTGAAATTCTTGATGAGCTGTGCCAGGGCACCTTGCGCCCCGTGCTGCTCAACACCATCCTCGACCGCACGACCGGCGGCATGCTGATTACCCCGATCGGCCTGGATGACGTGAGCCAGGCCGAGGACATGGTCAAGTTCACCACCGCCTGTGCACACCTGATCGGCCGTTCCAACTACGACGCCATGAGTGGGCAGTTCTATGCGCGCTTCGTGGTGGTCAACAGCGACAACTCTGACAGCTACCTGCGCCAGCCGCACCGGGTCATGGAGCTGCACAACGACGGCACCTTCGTGAACCAGATCACCGACTACGTGCTGATGCTGAAAATCGACGAAAAGAACATGGAAGGTGGCAACTCGCTGCTGCTGCACCTTGACGACTGGGAGCAGTGCGAGGAATTCTTCCGCCACCCCATGGCACGCCGCGAAATGCGCTGGACCGCGCCACCCAGCAAAAAGGTTGCCGAGGATGTGTTCCACTCGGTGTTCGACACCGATGGCGAAGGCCGCCCGACCATGCGCTACATTGACCAGTTCGTGCAGCCGGAAAACTACGAGGAAGGTATCTGGCTGAACGCCTTGTCCGACTCGCTGGAAGGCAGCGAGAAGAAGGTGTCGGTACCGGTAGGTGTAGGCAGCTTCCTGCTGATCAACAACCTGTTCTGGCTGCATGGCCGCGACCGCTTCACCCCGCACGAGGGCCTGCGCCGTGAACTGATGCGTCAGCGTGGTTACGTCGCCTTCCCAAAACCGCTGTACCAGCGCGGGCAATAATCAAGGGTGCCGGGCGGGCGCCCGCCCACGCGCTTTTGCAAAAAAACGATGCCACCAAGGCCCGTGCGGGCCTTGGTGAGCCAGCCAGGCAATGCCTGCGTGTGAGGTAAGGCTGTGTACGATTTCATCATTATTGGCGGTGGCATTGTGGGCATGTCCACGGCCATGCACCTGATCAAGGTCTACCCGGACGCGAAGATTCTCCTGCTGGAGAAGGAGTCCGGCCCGGCCCGCCATCAGACCGGCCACAACAGCGGTGTGATTCATGCCGGCGTGTATTACACCCCCGGCAGCCTCAAGGCGCGTTTCTGCCTGGAAGGCAACAAGGCCACCAAGGCCTTCTGCACCCAGCACGGCATCCGCTTCGATGAGTGTGGCAAATTGCTGGTGGCCACCAACGACCTGGAAATGCAGCGCATGAAGGCGCTGTGGGAGCGCACTGCGGCCAATGGCCTGGAGCGCTATTGGCTGTCGGCGGACGAACTGCGCGAGCGCGAGCCCAACATCGTTGGCATGGGTGGCATCTTCGTGCCGTCCAGTGGCATCGTCAATTACGCGCAAGTGACCGCTGCCATGGGGGCTGAGTTTCAGCGTGCCGGTGGTGAAATCCGCTATGGCGCCGAGGTGGTCGGCTTGCAGGAGCAGGCCAGCGAAGTGATCGTACGCACGCAGCGCGACGAGTTCCGCAGCCGTTTCCTGGTAACGTGCTCGGGCCTGATGGCCGACCGCGTGGTGAGCATGCTGGGCCTGCGCACCGAGTTTGTGATTTGCCCGTTCCGTGGCGAGTACTACTTGCTGCCCAAGCAGCATAACCAGATCGTCAACCACCTGATCTACCCGATTCCTGATCCGTCGATGCCGTTCCTGGGCGTGCACCTGACCCGCATGATCGACGGCACCGTCACCGTCGGCCCCAACGCCGTACTGGCGATGAAGCGAGAGGGCTACCGCAAGACCGACGTCAGCCCTGGTGACCTGTTCCAGACCCTGACGACCCCCGGCATTCTCAAGGTACTGGCGAAGAACTTCCGCCCGGGCCTGATCGAGATGAAAAACTCGCTGTTCAAGGGCGGCTACCTCAAGCAGGTGCAGAAGTACTGCCCGAGCATCACCAAAGCCGACCTCACGCCGTACCCGGCCGGCGTACGCGCCCAGGCGGTGTCGCGCGACGGCAAGCTGATCGACGACTTCCTGTTCGTCAACACCGCGCGCAGCGTCAACGTGTGCAATGCGCCGTCGCCGGCCGCCACCTCGGCCATTCCGATCGGCGCCTACATTGTCGAAAAGGTGTGCGAGCAGGTCAGCCTGCAAGGGGGGCACTTCCCCAAGGCTGATCGTGCAGCCAGCCAGCGGGCTGCCAGCTGACACACCCGTAATACGTTTTGCGGTCTCCTCTTACTCAACCCGAACTGCCCTACTCACCATTTGGGGCAGGGCGGGCTTTTTCGCGCCTGCGTCGGTGATCGTGCCAGCCGACGGCCCCTTCGCGGGCATGACAAAAACAACAAGGTAGCGCCATGCAAACCCACAAGAACAATTTGAGTCATGGATTGAAATCACGGCATGTCACCATGCTGTCCATTGCCGGCGTGATCGGTGCAGGCCTGTTTGTCGGCTCTGGCCGTGCCATTGCTGAAGCCGGGCCGGCCACCATCCTGGCCTATATTCTGGCCGGTGGCCTGGTAGTGCTGGTGATGCGCATGCTGGCCGAAATGGCGGTTGCCTCGCCGGATACCGGGTCGTTTTCCACCTATGCCGACCTCGCCATCGGCAAATGGGCCGGCTACACCATCGGTTGGCTGTATTGGTGGTTCTGGGTGCTGATCATTCCGATCGAAGCCAACATCGCCGCCACCATCATCAATTCCTGGGTCCCGCAAATGGAGATCTGGGTATTGTCGCTGGTCATCACGTTGCTGCTGACCGCTACCAACCTGTTCAGCGTGAAGAACTACGGTGAGTTCGAGTTCTGGCTGGCACTGGTCAAGGTGGTGGCTATCGTCAGCTTCATTGCGCTTGGCGTATGCGCTATTTTCGGTTTGTTGCCGGGTTCCGGCGTCAGCGGCGTCTCGCGCCTGTGGGACACCGGCGGTTTCATGCCAAATGGCTTCGGCGCAGTGCTCAGCGCCATGCTGATCACCATGTTCTCGTTCCTCGGCGCCGAGGTGGTGACGATTGCGGCAGCCGAGTCTGACGAGGCGGGCAAGCACATTTCCAAGGCCACCAATTCGGTGATCTGGCGGATCACGCTGTTCTACATCCTGTCGATCTTCATCGTGATTGCACTGGTACCGTGGACCGACCCGCGCCTGGCCACCGAAGGCTCATACGTTACGGTGCTGGATACCCTGGGTGTGCCAAATGCCAAGGCCATCATCGACTTCGTGGTACTGACATCGGTGACCAGCTGCCTTAACTCGTCGTTGTACACCGCCTCACGCATGGTCTATTCGCTGAGCCGTCGCGGTGATGCACCGGCTTGCGCCCAGGTGACCAGCCGCAGCGGCACACCGGTGGTAGCGGTGCTGCTGTCTACCGGCGCTGCGTTCCTGGCGGTGATTGCCAATTACCTGGTGCCGGCCAAGGTGTTCGGCTTCCTCATGGCAAGCTCTGGCGCCATTGCCCTGCTGGTGTACCTGGTGATCGCCGTTTCCCAGCTGCGCCTGCGCCAACGCTTGACTGCACAGGGCAAGACGTTGGGTTATCGCATGTGGCTGTTCCCGTGGCTGACCTGGGGCGTGATCCTGTTCATCAGCGGCGTATTGGTGCTGATGCTGTTCCGGCCGGATCACCGCCTTGAGGTGGTGTCGACCATGGTGCTGGCGGTGCTTGTGGTGTGTTCCGGCCTGCTGGTCACGCGGCGCCGGGCACGCGCTGTGCCGGCGAACAGCATAGGGCAGGGTGCCTGACACGTCTGGTCTGAAGACAGACGAGCAAGTCGCATCAGGCTGTGAGAGGATGTCCGCCATTGCAGCCAGGACCCCGAACACAGCCTGATGAAGACACCCAAAAGAATCGAACCCCTGATCGAAGACGGCTTGGTCGACGAAGTACTGCGGCCGTTGATGAGTGGCAAGGAGGCCGCCGTGTACGTGGTGCGCTGTGGCAGCCAGGTGCGTTGCGCCAAAGTCTATAAAGAAGCCAACAAGCGCAGCTTCCGCCAGGCCGCCGAGTACCAGGAAGGCCGCAAGGTGCGCAACAGCCGTCAGGCCCGGGCCATGGCCAAGGGCAGCAAGTACGGCCGCAAGGAAGCCGAAGACGCTTGGCAGAACGCCGAAGTGGCGGCGTTGTTCCGCCTTGCCAGCGCGGGCGTGAGGGTGCCCAAGCCCTACGACTTCCAGGACGGCGTGCTGTTGATGGAGTTGGTAACCGATGCCGATGGCGACGCCGCACCAAGGTTGAACGACGTGCACCTTGAAGCCGAGGATGCCCGCACGTTCCATGCCTTTGTCATTCGTCAGATCGTGTTGATGCTGTGTGCCGGGCTGGTGCATGGCGACCTGTCGGAGTTCAACGTGTTGCTGGGCCCGGACGGGCCGGTGATCATCGACTTGCCACAGGCGGTGGATGCGGCGGCCAACAACCATGCCTTCAACATGCTGCAGCGCGATGTTGACAATATGGCCCACTATTTCGGGCGTTTTGCGCCGGAGCTGAAAAACACCCGGTATGCGCAGGAAATGTGGGCGCTTTACGAGGCCGGTGACTTGCTTCCCGACAGCCCTTTGTCTGGGGTGTTCGAGGATGACGAACATGAAGCTGACGTGACGGGGGTCATGCGCGAGATCGATTCAGCCCGCATAGATGACGCCCGCCGCCGTGCCGCGCGCGCTGAGGCCGAGCATGGGCCGGCCAAGGCAGAAGAGCCGACGCCGCCCTGGCTTCAGTAATAGGTTGCCTGTACCGGCCTCTTCGCGGGCGTGCCCGCGAAGAGGCCGGTACAGGATAACCAGGGCGCAAAACAGTCATTGCCTTTGACGCAAGACAATATCTCGTCATTTGTCCTTTTCACTGGCGCGTCACAGGCATAAGGTATACGCCGTTCAAAATGCCCTGGAGCTGTCATGTCCAACCAATTCCCGTCCGTTCGTCCCCGCCGCCTGCGCCAGAACGAGTCCCTGCGCACGATCTTCCAGGAAACCGAATTCCGCCTGGAAGACCTGATCCTGCCGATCTTCGTCGAGGAGGGCATCGATGACTTCGTGCCGATCACCAGCATGCCCGGTGTCAATCGCATCCCCGAAAAGCTGCTGGCCCAGGAAATCGAGCGCTACGCCCGTGCCGGCATCAAGTCGGTGATGACCTTTGGCGTATCGCACAACCTGGACGCTGTTGGCAGCGACACCTGGAACGAAAACGGCCTGGTTGCGCGCATGTCGCGCATCTGCAAAGACACCGTGCCGGAAATGGTGGTGATGTCCGACACCTGCTTCTGCGAATACACCAGCCACGGCCACTGCGGCGTGCTGCATGACCACGGTGTGGACAACGACGCCACCCTGGCCAACCTGGGCAAGCAGGCGGTCATCGCTGCCGCTGCCGGTGCCGACTTCATCGCCCCGTCGGCGGCAATGGACGGCCAGGTACAGGCTATCCGCAGCGCGCTGGATGGCGCCGGTTTCCATGACACGGCGATCATGGCCTATTCGACCAAGTTCGCCTCGTCGCTGTATGGCCCGTTCCGCGAAGCCGGTGGTACCGCGCTGAAGGGCGACCGCAAGAGCTACCAGATGAACCCGATGAACCGCCGCGAAGCGGTGCGCGAGTCGCTGCTGGATGAGCAGGAAGGGGCAGACGTGCTGATGGTCAAGCCGGCTGGCGCCTACCTTGACGTGATCGCCGACATCCGCGCCGCGTCGCGCCTGCCACTGGCGGCCTATCAGGTGAGTGGCGAGTACGCGATGATCAAGTTCGGCGGCCTGGCCGGCGCCATCGATGAAGGCCGCGTAGTGCGTGAAAGCATTGGCGCAATCAAGCGTGCCGGTGCTGACCTGATCCTGACCTACTTCGCCATGGACCTGGCCCGCGAAGGTATCTGATTGATAGGGCGCCGCTTTGCGGCGCCTCTGTTCACCTGTGCCCTGAAGCCGTGTAATACCCCTGTGGGAGCGGCTTCAGCCGCGAAGAGACCAGCAAGCCGATTCACAAAAAATCGGTAAGCGCTGAATTATTTAGTGTCCCGTTGTATCTGAACCCTTAGAGCATTCATCGACAGGGATACGGGCATGAAACCTCGCAAGAAAAGCGTCCAGCCAATCGGCCTCAAGGACATCACCATCGTCGACGACGCCAAGATGAAAAAGGCGATCACCGCGGCGGCGCTGGGCAATGCCATGGAGTGGTTCGACTTCGGCGTTTATGGCTTCGTCGCCTACGCATTGGGCAAGGTGTTTTTCCCCAACGCCGACCCCGGTGTGCAGATGATCGCGGCGCTGGCCACCTTCTCGGTGCCGTTCCTGATCCGGCCACTGGGCGGGCTGTTCTTCGGCGCCTTGGGCGACCGCTTCGGCCGGCAGAAAATCCTCGCCGCGACCATCGTGATCATGTCGCTCAGCACCTTCGCTATCGGCCTGATACCGTCCTATGCCAGCATCGGCATCTGGGCGCCGATTCTATTGCTGCTGGCCAAGATGGCCCAAGGGTTCTCGGTGGGTGGCGAGTACACGGGGGCGTCGATCTTCGTCGCCGAATACGCCCCCGACCGCAAGCGGGGTTTTCTCGGTAGCTGGCTGGACTTCGGCTCCATTGCCGGTTTTGTGCTAGGTGCAGGCGTGGTGGTGCTGATTTCTACCGTTCTCGGCGAGGAAAAGTTCCTGGAGTGGGGCTGGCGCCTGCCGTTCTTCCTGGCCCTGCCGTTGGGTATCATCGGCCTGTACCTGCGCCATGCGCTGGAAGAAACACCCGCGTTCCAGCAGCATGTCGACAAGCTGGAGCAGGGCGACCGCGAAGGGCTGGCCTCTGGGCCCAAGGTGTCGTTCAAGGAGGTGGCCACCCAGCATTGGCGCAGCCTGGTGACTTGCATTGGTGTGGTGATTGCCACCAACGTCACCTACTACATGCTGCTCACCTACATGCCCAGCTACCTGTCGCACAACCTGCATTACAGCGAAGACCACGGCGTGCTGATCATCATCGCGATCATGGTCGGCATGCTGTTCGTGCAACCGATGATCGGCCTGCTCAGCGACAAGTTTGGCCGCCGGCCATTCATCATCGTCGGCAGCGTCGGCCTGTTCGCTTTGGCCATTCCGGCGTTCATGCTGATCAACAGCGGTGAGCTGGCGGTGATTTTCGCCGGGTTGCTGATCATCGCCGTCATGCTCAACTTCTTCATCGGCGTAATGGCCTCGACGCTGCCGGCGATGTTCCCCACGCACATCCGCTACAGCGCCCTGGCCAGTGCCTTCAACATATCGGTACTGATCGCCGGCCTTACCCCGACGCTCACTGCCTGGCTGGTAGAGAGCACCGGCAACCTGTACATGCCGGCTTATTACCTGATGGCGATTGCCGCCGTGGGCCTTGTCACTGGCCTGACCATGAAGGAAACCGCCAACAAGCCGCTGCGCGGTGCGGCACCGGCGGCATCGGACATCGAGGAAGCGCGTGAATTGCTGCAGGAGCACCACGACAACATCGAGCAGAAAATCGAAGACATCGACGCGCAGATCGCCGAGCTGGAAGCGAAACGCAAGGTGCTGGCTCAGCAGCACCCGCGGATCGACTGATCAGCGTGGCATGTAGCCGCGCTGCCAGGCGCGCGGGATGAACCGCGATACCAGGGCCAGCACACACGCCAGCGCGCAGCTGCCGGCCAGTGCCTGCAGGCCCAGGTGTTGTTGCAACCAGGCGCCGAGCGCGGCCCCCGACAGCATGCCGGCCCAAGGCACCAGTTGCACCCGCCAGCCGTTACGCCGCTCGCCCAGCAGCCAGCGCCCCAGGCCACGGCCGAAACGGGACAAGGCGCCAGTAACGTAGGTCAGGCCGATGGGCAGGCCGTTCACCTGTTCGACCACGGCATTGATCATGCCCATCGCCAGTGTGGCGGCCAGTAATGCCGGGAAGGTGGCTGCCAACGGCCACACGGCCGCGAACGCCAGCAGTGCGGCGACCACCAGCAACACGGGCCAGGCCCGGCGGTGAAAGCCGCGCGCCAGCAGTACGCCCAGCGCATTGCCGGCGACAAAGCCCAATACCGCGCCACTCAGGCGCAGCACCAGGGCCAGGTCGGCTTCACTGATGGCCACCGCCAGGCGCGTGGTGTTGCCGCTCATGAACGACACGAAGTCACCCAGCGCCAGCAGGCCAATGGCATCGGTCATGCCAGCCAGGACCGACAGGGCGGCGACCAGGCCGAGGCCGACACGACCACGCAGGGTTTGCAGCCGCAGCCGCCTGGCCGTGCGCGCGGGAAGGGTATTGGGCAGCATGCGCAGACCTCAGGGCAGCAGTTTTTCGCGGGCCAGGGTGCCTTTGATGGTGCGCTCCACCACGTCGACCAGCACCATGGTCTGGTGATCGACCTCGATATTGAGCAGCTCGCCGGCCTTGTAGCGGGCGAAGGTGGTCTGGCGCAGGGTTTCCGGGATCAGGTTGATGGTGATGACATTGTCGTCGACATCGGCAACGGTCAGGCTGCAGCCGTTGACCCCAATGAAGCCGCGCGGGAACACGTACTTGCCCCATTCCGGCGGCATGCGAAACGTGATGAATGCACCGGTTTCCTTGATGGACAGCTGGACGATTTCCGCAGTGGTGGCGATGTGGCCGGCCATCAGGTGGCCGCCGACTTCGGCGTTCATTTTTGCCGAGCGTTCGATGTTGACGCCTTGGCCGGCCTTGAAATTGCGCAGGTTGGTACGTTCCAGGGTGGCGTTCATGGCGTCGAACCTGACCTGCGTACCGTGAATTTCGGTGACCGACAGGCAAGTGCCCTCGACACTGACGCTGGCGCCGATCTTCAGTTCGTCGAGCAGTTCCGGGGTGAGGTCGATGGTGAACTGGTTGTGGCCCGGGTAGGTGGTCACATCAAGCAGAGGGCGGACGGCCTGGACGATGCCGGTGTACATGGAGTTGCTCCTGGGCACAAAAAGAAATCACCCGAACGCTATGCCTCTGGTGCTGCAAAATCAAGGTCGGCCTCTGCGCGGGTTTACAAATGCCCGCTGCTGTTGACGATCCGCAGGCACAGCGCCTCGTACGGGTCCAGGTTCACCATCAGGCGCCCATCCTCGGTCAGGTCGCCTTCAACCGTCTCGTTGATCATGTCCACCACCGGCCCCGGCGTGAACCCGGTCAGTTGCAGTTCCTCCGCAATCACGTCCTGGCCAAAGTTCAACGCGCTGATCTGGATACCCCGCCCGGCCGGCAGTTCGTGCACCATCACCAGCAACCCCGGGCTGCTGACTTCAGGCACCAGCACCTGGCGGCTGGTGGCGATCCCATAGGCCTGGCGTACCGCCAGCAGTTTCTTCACCTTGCAGGCAAACGAATTGCTGTTTTCCAGCTGGCTGTCCAGGCTTCCGTAAAGGGCGCGTGCACGGGGCATGCCGCGCACCGATTGCTCGGCCTGCGTGTCCAGCCCGGCCAGGTCGTAACCGCCCCGGTGAATCCAGCGGGTGTCGCCATCGAGCATGCGCTCGGCCACCGCGTCAGCAGGCAAGGGCAGGGCACCGACCAGGTCCCAGCCAGACAACGCGACCACCCCCGGCTGCATGGCGTTGTACATGACCAGCAGCAGGTGCACCTTCTGGATCTGTTCGATTTCTGCCGTGCCGATCTGCTCCAGGTCGCGCACGCCCAGTGCTGCGGCGATCAGGCTGGCCGTGGTGCAGGCGATGCCGTTGGTGACGAAGCGCAGGTTGTACGGCGCGTGCTCGCCCGATAGCCGTTCGTAAATCTCTTCACGGATGTGTTCGCGCAGGATGCTGCCGGGCAGCGTCTGGCCCTTGTACAGGTACATGTCATGGGCGTGCAGGGTCCAGAAATGCACCAGTTCCACGGTCAGCTCGTCATGGTTTTGCAGGGCATGGATCAGCGAAGCCGGGTCGATGCCGAAGGCGTGCATTTCCTTGAGCATCAGGCGCAGGAATGCAGTGTCGCCGGTCAGCAGTGCATGCTGGTAGGCCGGCCGGGTAATGAAATCGTAGGACAGGTCGGCGCCGCCCTTGGACATCTGTGCGATGTCGTCCAGGGTGAGGTTAAGCTCCTGGAAGCTGAAACCGCCGGCTTTGCGGATCATCCCGCCGATCAGCTGATTGCCGACAATCGACAGGGGGTGGCTTTCCGACCAGGCGGTGTCGCTGGCCCGTGTTTCCACGCCGAGAAAGCCGTTAGCGTCCAGGCGCAGGCCACGGGCGCCCAGGCAGTCCAGGGCGTGCAGGGCATCGCCAATGATCATTTGCTGGGCGGCGAAGGTTGGGTCCAGCCAGTTCAGAGACGGCTGGCCTTCCTTGAAATAGTGCAGGTATACCCAGCGCCGCGTCTTGCCGTCCACGCCGGTAACCGGTGGTGTAGCGCTCCAGTCGGTTTCCTTCACACCTGGCTCGAAGAAGATGACACGTTGCAGTTGGCCGACGATGTAATGGCGGGCCTTGAGCTCATCGCACTGGGCCGGCAGCAGGTTGACCGCGTCACGGCCGGCGGGCACTTGCGGCAACAGCGGCCAGTCTTCCTCGCGTATTTCGACCATGTGGTACAGCCCCGGGTACGGCCCATGTGCCAGTTCTGCCAGGCGGAAGTCAGCACCCTTGCCAGTGTGTGAGGGGATCAGGTCGTCGATGGTCACGGCGTTGTGCGCCGCGGCCATGCGGCTCATCTGGATCAGTTCCTGCTCACTGCCGTACAGAGGGTCGATGTCGAAGCTGATGCGGTCGAAGTTGCCGTCCACGCTGGGGGTGAGTTCGCGACCGCGAATACCGCCGGACAACTTGATCGGGCCGGTGTGCAGGCCCTGGATGCCGATATCCGACAAGCGCTTCCACAACGCTTCGTGGGCCAGGGCGCCGAGCACCGAGCAGCCTGGCGGGGCGATGATGGCGTCGGGGTATACCGTCAGCCACACCGAGGCGATTTCGGTGGCGCGGCGGGGCTGAGCTTCGGCGTACGGCTGCTGCCACAACCGGGACTGGCCTGAATACAGGCTGGCACGCGCTTGGGAGGCCTTGAGCATGGCGCGGTCTTCGAGCCATTTGACGTATGACGGGTCGGGCTGGGTCATTTCGCGTCCTCTTTGCGTGTCGGCACCGGCTCAGGTTATGACGGCATTGTTGCCTGATCGTTCGGCTGGGAGCTGTTTCAGGTGCCGCTGCAGCCGACGATCAACGCCGCGCCGACAACTGCTGCGGCGCCAGAAAAGCATCATGAAAGTAGTTACGCACGGCCTGCATCGCCGGGTTGAACGCTCGCTCCCGGTGCCAGGCCAACCCCACGCTCATCGGCGTAACCGGGTCGCTGATGGTCACTGTCTCGATGCGTTTGCCCTCCAGCGACCAGGGCCGGTGTACCAGGTCCGACAGGATCGCTACGCCACTGCCATTGGCAACCATGCTGCGCACGGCCTCCACCGAACTGGTCCGCACCCGCACGCTTGGCCGTTGCCCGGCGTGTTCCCAGTAGCGCATGGCGCTTTGCTCGGCTTCGTCCACGGTCAGCAGAATGAACGGCTCACAGGCCACGTCGGCCAGGCTCACCGACGAGCGCTCGCACAGCGGATGGTGGCCGGGCAGCCATAACCGGCGCTCGGAGTTGAACAGCGTCTCCGAGACGATATCGGGGTGGGTGAGGTTGGCGGTGAGCACTACCGCCATGTCGAAACGCCCCTCCAGCAAGCCTTGCTCGATGGCACTGCGCTCTTGCTCGTACAGCTCCAGGGTTACGTCCGGGTGCCAGTGTTCAAGGCGCTGCAGGTGGTGAGGCAGGAAGTAGCCAATCACGGTGTAGCTTGCCGCCAGGCGCAGCAGGCCGCTTGCACGCACGTTCGGCAGCGGGCTGTTCAACGCGTCATCGACACTGCGCAGAATCACATAGGCGCGGTTCAGAAAGTGCCGACCAGCCTCGGTCAGGTTCATGCCCTGAGCCGAGCGTTGGAACAGCAGCACGCCAAGCATGGCTTCCAGTTCTTTGATGGCCGTGGTTACCGCCGACTGGGAGATATTCAGGTGGATCGCTGCCTGGGAAATCTGGCCGATCTCGGCGGTTGCGACAAAATAGCGGACCTGGCGCAGGGTCAGTGACACGGTTGGCTCCTGTGGTATCTGATTTTCCGAAGACACCCTATCTGTTTATAGATCTTCCCAAGGGGGTGTGGAAAATCTAACGTGGCTTGCATGCAGTCACAAGCGCCAGGAGAAACAGTCATGCAGGTGGTGGATTTCAACTCGGACATGGGTGAGGGGTTTGGCCCGTGGACCATTGGCGATGGCGTCGACAACGAGCTGATGGGCCATATCAGCACGGCGAACATCGCCACGGGCTTCCATGCCGGCGACCCCGGTACCATGCGCCGCACCGTAGCGCGGGCCAAGGCGTTGGGCGTTGCGGTGGGCGCCCACCCGGGTTTCCGAGACCTGGTGGGCTTTGGCCGCCGGCATATCAACGCCCCGGCCCAGGAGCTGGTCGACGACATGCTTTACCAGCTGGGCGCCCTGCGAGAAATTGCCCGTGCACAAGGTGTGCGCCTGCAGCACATAAAGCCGCACGGTGCGCTGTACATGCACCTGGCGCGCGACGAAGAAGCCGCGCGCCTGCTGGTGGAAAACCTGCGGGTGATAGAGCCAGAGCTGTTGCTGTACTGCATGCCGGGCTCTGTGATTTGCCATATTGCCCAGGAACTTGGCCAACCGGTGGTCCGCGAGTTCTACGCCGACCGCGAGTACGACCTGAGCGGTTCTATCGTCTTTACCCGCAATGTGCGTGGCTACGACCCCACGGCTGTTGCAGAGCGGGTACTGCGTGCTTGCCAGCAAGGCGTGGTACGTACGGTCGAAGGCCAGGACCTGGCCATCGCGTTCGATTCCATCTGCCTGCACAGCGATACCCCCGGCGCGCTCGACCTGGTAGAAGCCACGCGTAAGGCGCTGGACGCGGCCGGTATCGTGGTGCGTGCGCCGCGCTGAGCCCATGAGGCATCCGGCAGGCACAAGCCGGAGCCCGTATAGGTTGTTTTCGCCTGCCTTTCTATAAAGATTCCAAAAAAGGAACAGTCATGGCCGAATCGCTTGCTACAACCCCGATCCGCTACAGCTTCGGCGCGGACGAGCACCTGTTTGCCGAAGTGAGCGACAGCATGTCGCTGGAAGCCTTCTTCAAGGGCATGGCCGTCACCCGCGCTGTAGAGCGGCTGGCCCTCGAGGGCGTGCTGGACGTGTGCCTGGCCAACGCCTCGTTCCAGATCCGCTTCGACCCGGACCGTATCGCCCCCGATGCACTGCTTGAAGCCGTGCGCGGTGCTGAGGCGCAGGCCGTGGCCGAGCGTTCGTTGCAGACGCGAATCATCGAGATCCCGGTGCTGTACAACGACCCCTGGACCCATGAAACCCTGATGCGCTTTCGTGACCGTCATCAAGACCCGACCAGCACCGACCTGGAGTACGCGGCACGTATCAATGGCCTGGCCGATGTCGAGGCATTCATCGCCGCGCACAGCGGCGCGCCGTGGTTCGTGTCGATGGTCGGCTTCGTTGCCGGCCTGCCCTTCATGTTCCAAATGGTTGAGCGCGAACGGCAGTTGCAGGTGCCCAAGTACCTGCGCCCGCGTACCGACACACCCAAGCTCACCCTGGGCCATGGCGGCTGTTTCGGCTGTATCTACTCGGTGCGCGGAGCAGGGGGCTACCAGATGTTCGGCGTTACCCCGGCACCGATCTACGACCCGCAGCAGACCTTGAACTACCTGAAAGCGCACATGGTGTTCTTCCGTCCGGGTGACATCGTGCAATTCAAACCCATCGACCGCCGTGCCTATGACCAGGCCGTGGCGGATGTTGAAGAAGGCCGCTTCGACCTGCGCATTCGCCCTGTGGCGTTTTCCCTGGACGCCTTCCTCGCCGACCCGGTCGGCTACCCCAAATCGCTGCAGGAGGTATTGGCATGATCAAGGTCCTCAAACCGGGCTTGGCGACGTCTGTGCAGGACTTGGGCCGCGAAGGCTACTACCACTTGGGTATCCCGCCGTCAGGCGCCCTCGACCAGTACGCCCTGAGTGCGGCCAACCACCTGGTGGGCAACCCGGCCGGCGCCGCAGGCCTGGAGTGCGCGCTGGTGGGGCCGGAACTGGCGTTCCAGCAGGACGCACTGGTGGCCGTGTGCGGTGCGCAAATGCCAGCGTTGCTCGATGGCCGCGAGCAGCGCCCTGACACGGCGTTTGCCGTACGTGCCGGGCAAGTGTTGCGTTTCGGCTTTCCCACCGCAGGCGCGCGGGCTTACCTGGCGGTGGCCGGTGGCATCGATGTGCCCGAGGTACTGGGTAGCCGTTCCACCTACGCGTTGGGAGCGTTGGGCGGCTTCCAGGGGCGCAAACTGATGGCGGGCGACCTGCTGCCGGTCGGCATGCCCAGCGGCAAGACCCGCGCGGGTGCAAGCCTGCCCATGGCCCTGCGCCAGGCCTTGGGCGGCGAAGTGGTGTTGCGTGTGGTGCCGGGGCTGTACTTTCACCGCCTTACCGAAGCAGCAGCGCAGAGCTTCTTCACTGAAGCCTGGACCGTCGGCTCCGAAGCGGACCGTATCGGCTATCGCTACAAAGGCGGCAGTGCCTTGAGCTTTCAGCCACGGGAACAACCGTTCGGTGCGGGGTCGGATCCGTCGAACATCGTCGACAGCTGCTACCCGATCGGCTCGATCCAGGTGCCGGCAGGGTTGGAACCGATCATCCTGCACCGCGATGCCGTGTCGGGTGGCGGCTACGCCATGATCGGTACAGTGATCAGCGCCGACCTGGACCTGATCGGCCAGATGCAGCCCAACCAGCAGGCACGGTTCTTGGCGGTGACCTTGGACCAGGCGCTGGAGGCGCGGCGTTCGTACAAGAAGAAGCTGGCTTGCCTGGCCAGGCTCTTCGGAAATGTTTAGAAACTAGACGAAGAGAGGATCCTACAACCGTTTAGGAAGCCCCAGACTCCTTGAAGAATTGATTCCCCGATAGTGTGCCTGTCTTCAGCCTGCTGGAAGACAAGGACCACTTCATGCCCGGCCCACTCGATATTCCTCCGGTACAACCTGAGGGCGCTGCCGATGCCCGTGATGTAACCGAAAACACCCTGCACGGGATGCTCGATGGCCCGCATACGCGGCGGCTTCAAGAACCTGATGCTCGATGCGGCAACCCCGCTGTTCGGCCTGGTCATTCGCCTGCGTACGCTGGATGACCTGCCCAACATCGCCTACGTGCACAAGGCCGTGCAAAACCAGGTCAGTAACATCCGCGAAGAAATCCGGCAGCACGGCTACCCCATTGCCCAACAGTGTCGTTCGAGCTGGACGAGGCCATCAGCACGCCGTTCCAGTTGCAGCTGGAACTGATCAGTTTCGAAGACGATGTCGACTTCGGCCAGCTGCTCGACAAGCCGGTGCTGTTCACGATCTGGCGTGGTGAGCGCCCGTTGCGCTATGTGCACGGGCTGGTCAGCACCTTCAGCCAGGGCGAAACGGGGTTCCACCGCACCCGTTACCGCGCTCTGGTCGAGCCCGTGCTGGCCCGCGCGGGGCTGCGTTCGAACTGGCGCATCTTCCAGCAGAAAACCGTGCCACAGATTCTGCAGATCATGCTCGAGCGCCAGGGCATCACCGGCTACACGCTGCAGAGCATCGACAAACACGAGGTGCGCGAGTTTTGCGTGCAGGCCGGTGAAACCGACCTCGACTTCATCGCCCGCCTGGCCGCCGAAGAGGGCTTCGTCTACCGCTTCGAACACACGCCAAAAGGCCACACGCTGATCATCACCGACCGGCTGCTGGCGCTGGGGCAGATCAGCCGAGGCGCCATTCAGGCCGACGATGATGACGAAGGTTTCTTCGAGCCGGACGACATCGACCCCGACCAGGTGCTGTACCACGCCACCAGCGGCGGCAATCAGGCCAGGCCTTGCCTGCGCCGCCTGCGCTACAGCGAACAGGTGCGAACCGCCCGCCAGGTGCAGCGCGACTACACCTTCATCCACCCGGCGTACCGCCTGGAGCAGCGTGCCCAGGGCAACGACCTGACACACCAGTCCACCGGCTACGAACGCTTCGACTACCCCGGTCGCTACAAGCGTGAGGCGGTCGACGTGCGCTTCACTGCCACCCGCATCACCGCCCTGCGCCATGACGCCCGCCTGGCCGAAGTGGAAGGCGACGATGTACGCCTGCAACCGGGCCTGAGTTTCACCCTGATCGAGCACCCGCGCGAAGACCTGAACCTGCATTGGCGGGTCAACCGCGTGCACCACGAAGGCGTCCAGTTCACCAGCTTGCAAGAGGAAGCCGCAGCTGCCCAGCAAGGCACACGGTACAAGCAGGAAGCCGTGCTGGTCCCCGGCAGAACCGAATGGCGGCCGGCCCCGTTGCCCAGGCCGCGCATCGACGGCCCGCACATGGCCACGGTGGTCGGGCCGAAGGGCGAAGAAATCTATTGCGACCAATGGGGCCGGGTGAAGGTGAGCTTCCCGTGGGACCGTGAAAGCCAGAACAACGAGTTCAGCTCTTGCTGGGTACGCGTGTCGCAGGGCTGGGCCGGTGGCAGTTGGGGCTCGATGGCCATTCCGCGCATTGGCCAGGATGTGATCATCCAGTACGTCAACGGCGACCCGGACCAGCCGATGATCACCGGGCGCACCTACTGCGGTGATCAGTTACCGCCCTACGACCTGCCCGAACACAAGACACGCATGACCATCAAGAGCCAGACCCATAAAGGTGATGGTTACAACGAACTGCGTTTCGAGGACGAACTGGGCAAAGAGGAAGTGTTCATCCATGCCCAGCGGGACAAGAACAATGTGGTCGGCAATGATGAGACCACGCGTGTGGGGCGCAATCGTGTCGAGCAGGTCGGTAATGATGAGCAACTGAGCATTGGCAACAACTTCCGTCAGGAAACGGCATACAACCATACCCAGGTCATAGGGCAAAACAGCCTGTTGGACATCAAGCGTGACCTGGTCGAAAACGTGGCCAACAACCGCACTGAGTCAACGGGTGGCAATCACCGCGTTGTCAATGGAAGCAACTGCGAGCTTGTGGTCAAAGGGGCTCAGTCGATCAGCGTCGGGCAGGGCGTGCAACAACGCACGACAGTATTCCAGTTGCTGGCCAGTGAGCGCGTCGAATTGAGAAGCCCAGGCGGCAGCATCGTGCTGGATGCGCAGGGCATTACCATCAATGGCCTGACACTCGACTTGAAAGGGCAGACCAAGGCCGTTGCGAAAGGGGATGGCGATAGCCCGTCTTTTGAGCTTACGCCTGACGCCAGTAGCAAGTGCGAGGTCAAGGCATGAATGTCGAGAGCCTGATCAGCCGCATCGAAGGGCATCATGCGGCGCACCTGCATTGCCATGTATTGGTCGACCCGCTCGCGATAGCTGGCCAGAGTGACCATGCCTTGCTTGCACACCTGCGCGAAGCGTTGGGCGAGGCGGCATTGATGCGCGTGCACAGGGCCGATCTGGCCCATGTGCCCCACCTGCATCCCGTGTTGGCTTGCCTGGCTTCACCCGGAACGTTGCCCTGCCGTGAGTTGCTGGCGCTGACTGCGCGTGCAGCGTATAGAGGGCTGCACCACCCTCGGCGCTACCTGAGTGGCTGGCTGTTCAGTGAAGCAGCTTCGGCCACGGTAGCCGCCCATCTCACGGCCATGTGCCGAATACCCGATGCCAAACGGGCGTTCAGCTTCTATCCGGTGTACTAGCCGGTTCGCCTGGAGCTGCTCGCGGCGACGTTCAAGCAGGTCGAGCATGGCCCATGGTGGCCGATCAACGACTGGTTGTTCCTGAGTAGCGGTGGCAGGTAAATAGGAGGGTTGGTCAGCTTGGAGTTGGAGCATAAACTCAAGTTTAAAGTCGTATTGCCTGGCTATAGTGATGAACGCTCGGCTCTTCGTGTGACCCTCATAGTGCATCGGAGTGGTGATGGTGAATTGCCCGATTTCATTGGCGGGGAGACTGTGTTTGTAGATGAATATCAAGCCCTCCCGATCGAGGCTCTCACTAAAGCGGTAAAATTCCCTGGTTTTTCTCAGCCAAAATTGCCCGACTATAGACGTAAAGTTTCAGTGGATAGAAAACGTAAGTCGCCAAGCTTAGAGGGGGCGACAATATCCTGGCTGGAAATAACTGGATCTGTAGAGTTGTTGGCGACTATCGGACCACACACAATTTGTGCTGCGACGCTGCTAGTAATGTACTGGCCCGATAGATCGCTGGTGAATGCTTATGCTGAAGCTTGTGTCAGGGAAGTTAACGAATGAAAGTCAGATCTGGACCTCTTTGGAGGCGAGCTTTATTTTGGAGTTATGACCTGCCAGGTGTCAGTTCTCAGGAAGTGTCACGTTTCAGTGTGGAGGATATAAAGCCAGCGCCAAATTATTTTAATGACGTGTATCTAGAGTTGCCTCGGTCTACGGTCAGTTTGCGTGGTGTGGCAGCGCTGGTAGGAGGGGCGACTTTGGTCCTGTCTTTTGGTGCGGCTATATATCTGTATTCGCTCTTACTGAATTTTAGCTGGTCGCGTGATTGGTTTATGGGTCTTGTTCTGTTGCTCCTGCCACCATTCGCTATGTGGGCTGTTGCGTGCCATGTAAAAATTGACCTAATGCTCCCAAGAGATGAGCCAATCCGTTTCAATCGCCAGCGACGAAAGATATATTTCTATCAATACAGATTCCATTACGTCTACCTGTTCAGCCGAAAACACTGGGGCGTCAAACCGGTCGCCTACAACTGGGACGACGTAACCGCGGAGGTCTACCGCGTCTACGCCCCCGGCCACGGCGGCCTGATTGAAAACGTCATGCTGTCAGTCCGTAGTCCCGAAACCGGCGAAGTCATTGATCGTGTCTTCTTCACGCATACCCTGCACCAAGGTGAAGCCTACTGGGCCATCGCCCGTCTGTTCATGCAACAAGGCCCCGAAGCCTTGCCAAAATTCGTGCACCCACCCCGCGACTGGAACGACGACGACGGCCTCAGCCACATGCATTGCTTGGCCCCAAAGGTTGTGTGGCCAGCAGACATTGACCGTGAATCCCGTACAGCACCGTCTGAAGGAGAAAACCAATGAACCCGGTTGTACTTGTAGGCCACCGACATGAATGCCCGCTGCATGGTGTCAATCAGGTAGAGAGCGGCAGTGCGAGCTATACCTTCAACGGCAGGGCAGTTGCGAGGGTAGGTGACCGCACCACGTGTGGTGCGGTTATTGAGAGTGGGGCAGAGCATTTCCTGATCGAAGGCGCGGCGGTGGCGCGCAAAGGCGACCGTACGGATCATGGGGGTGTGCTGGATGAGGGCGATGTCGGGTGGTTGCTGTAGGACTGTGTGGGTTTACTGATCTGTTTGCCGGCCCGGGAGGCCACTTCAAGGGCTTGGCCGTCCCGTTGCTTGCCTTGGCGAGCAAGGCCTTCAAGCTGCGGTATCAGCATGCCTTCCGGCAAATGCCGCCAGAAACGCCCGGGCATGTGCAGGCGCAAGGCATCCGGGTTGAGGCGGGCAGGGTTGAAGGTATGGCGGTAATAGGTGCGCCACAGTTCGGCGCCAGGGTCGTCGGCATTGCGTGCCCATTGCTGCCAATACTCAGGGCAATGGCGTTGGTAATCGAAATGCTGGCCGTCGAAGCGAATGCCATCCTGTGGGGTGGCGATCAACCAGCGTAAACGCCCCAGACGGTCGGCAAAATGGGGGCTGGCACTTTCCAGAACGTCATGCGCCGGTTCGTGATAGGCCACCAGATCTAGTTGCAGGCGATCGGCCAGCGCCTCTGGCAGCGGTACGAAGCGCACAAAGGCATGCAGGTGATGCGCCTCCCGGGTGACTTGCTTGATGCGCCGTTGCAACTCACTGCCCAATCGGTCACCTGCCAGCATCGCCGTGCGGTCGCCATGGGCAACACGCCAGAGCACTTCATACAGCAGGTTCCAGCGCTGTTCGCCACGATAACGGGCAGCCTGTTCCAATTGGCTCAGCAGCACCGCCGGGACTTTGGCACGAAAGGGGCCTGGGCCTTCCGGGGGCGCTGTCGGTACTGCCAGCAGGTCGGCCATCGGGCCTTGCGACCAGGTGACCTCGGCGGGGTCGATGCCATGCCCCAGCAACACCCGGGCCTGATCCCGCCAAGTGGCGAACTGGTCATCACAATCGAGCGCGATCATCCCCACAACCCCATCTGCACGGGCGCCTGCGGCTCACGCAAACGCGCCCTTAGCAGGCCGCTGCGCAGCTCGGCCTGAGCCGGGCGATAATCGCTGGTGACGATGAACGGCCGTGCCTTGTCCAGTACGCAGCGCAGCTGAATGAGGTCGTCATAGCGAATGCGTCGCTCTCGGCGCAGTGCGACCAGGCGCTGTACGCTACGCAGGCCAATGCCGGGAATACGCGCCAGCAGCGCGGGCTCGGCGCGGTTCACGTCCAGCGGGAATACCTCCCGGTTGGCCAGCGCCCAGGCCAGCTTTGGGTCGATGTCCAGCGCCAGGTTGCCGCTCTGGCCCAGCAGTTCACCCGCCTTGTAGCCGTAGCCACGCAGCAGGAAGTCGGCCTGGTACAGGCGGTGCTCGCGCAGTAGCGGCGGGGCAGCCAAGGGTACGCTGCCCGGGCTGTCTGGGATCGGGCTGAACGCAGAGTAATACACGCGTTTGAGGCCGTAGCCTTGATACAGCGACTCGGCATTGCGCAGCAGGGTGCTGTCGTCGGTGCTGTCGGCACCGACGATCACTTGAGTGCTTTGGCCGGCAGGGGTGAAGCGCGGGGCCTTGGGTTCGTTGGCCACGGCTTGTTGGCCCAGGTGAATCACGCCCATTGCCTGGCGGATGGTGTGCGCCTGTTTTTCCGGCGCCAGGCGCTTGAGGCTGGCGTCGGTGGGCAGCTCGATGTTGACGCTGAGTCGGTCGGCCAGGCGGCCGGCTTCTTCGATCAACAGGGGGTCGGCATCCGGGATGGTCTTGAGGTGAATGTAACCGCGGAAGTTGTGTACTTCGCGCAGTAACCGGGCTACGCGGATCAATTGCTCCATGGTGTAGTCCGCTGAGCGGATGATGCCGGAGCTAAGGAACAGGCCGCTGATGCAGTTTCGCCGGTAGAAGTCCAGCGTCAGGCGGACCACCTCTTCGGGGGTAAAGCGCGCCCGAGGTACGTTGCTGGAGCGGCGGTTGACGCAGTACTGGCAGTCGTACAGGCAGAAGTTGGTCAATAGCACCTTGAGCAGCGACACGCAGCGGCCGTCGGGGGTGTAGCTGTGGCAGATGCCCATGCCGTTGGTGGCGCCCAGGCCGTCACCGCCGCGTGAATTACGCTTGGGCGCGCCGCTGCTGGCGCAGGAGGCGTCGTACTTGGCGGCGTCGGCGAGGATACCGAGTTTGGCGATGAGCTGCATGTGACTGACTCGCAATACTGAATATTCATACAGTATTTTGAGAATTCATGAATTGCAAGGGGCACGTCGCTTCGCCTTGAACATACCCGAGTAAATCCATCAGCTAAGCTTGTGCCGGACTAACGGACAGCAACGAGGCACGGGAGAGGTTATGAAGATCACCATCAAGCCGGAACTGGCGCTGGCCGGGCTGGCGCTGGCATTGAGCATGCTCAATGCCCAGGCAGCGGAAACCAGAAAGGTGGACGTGATGCTGGTGGGCGGCGGCATCATGAGTTCTACGCTGGCTGTCTGGCTCAACGAGCTGGAGCCAGGCTGGTCGATGGAGATGGTCGAGCGCCTGGACAAGGTGGCCGAAGAAAGTTCCAACGGCTGGAACAACGCCGGCACCGGCCACTCGGCCCTGGCTGAACTCAACTACACGCCGGAAAAAGACGGAAAGATCGACATCAGCAAAGCCGTGGAGATCAACGAGTCGTTCCAGGTCACCCGCCAGTTCCTGGCCTGGCAGGTGAAGCAGGGCGTGTTGAAGAACCCGCATTCCTTCATCAATACCACGCCGCACATGAGCTTCGTGTGGGGGGACGACAACATCCGCTTCCTGAAAAAGCGCTATGAGGCGCTGCAGGCCAGCCCGTTGTTCAAGCCCATGCAGTACTCCGAAGACCACGAGCAGATCCGCAAGTGGGTGCCGTTGATGATGGAAGGGCGCGATCCCAACCAGAAACTGGCCGTGACCTGGACGCCAATCGGCACCGATGTGAATTTTGGCGAGATCACCCGGCAGTACGTGGGTTACCTGCAGACTCGGCCCAACTTCGACCTCAAACTGTCCACCGAGGTGCAGGACATTACCCGTAACGGTGATGGCTCCTGGCATGTCGAATACAAGAACCTGAAAGATGGCAGCAAGGCGGCCACTGACGCCAGGTTCCTGTTCATTGGTGCCGGTGGTGCGGCGTTACCGCTGCTGCAGAAGTCGGGCATCGACGAAGCCAAGGACTATGCCGGCTTCCCGGTCGGAGGCTCGTTCCTGGTTACCGACAACCCGGCCATCGCCCAGCGCCACATGGCCAAGGCTTACGGCATTGCCGCGACCGGCGCCCCGCCGATGTCGGTACCGCACCTGGACACCCGGGTGCTCGATGGCAAGCGGATGATTCTGTTCGGGCCGTTCGCTACGTTCTCGACCAAGTTCCTCAAACAGGGCTCGCTGCTCGACCTGCTTGCCAGTACCAGTGTGCACAACGCCTGGCCGATGGTGCGGGTGGGCGTACGCGAGTTTGACCTGGTGCAGTACCTGATCGGCCAGGTGCTGCAATCCGACAATGACCGCTTTGAAGCACTGCGCACCTACTTCCCCGAGGCGAAGAAGGAAGACTGGCGGCTGTGGCAGGCCGGCCAGCGGGTGCAGATCATCAAGAAAGACGAAGCATTGGGTGGTGTGCTCAAGCTCGGTACCGAGGTGGTGACATCCAAGGACGGCAGTATCGCCGGCTTGTTGGGGGCTTCGCCGGGTGCCTCGACCGCACCACCCATCATGCTCGATGTGCTGAACAAGGTGTTCAAGGACAAGGTGGCAACGCCGGAGTGGCAGGCGAAGATCAAGCAGATCATCCCGTCCTATGGCATTCGCCTGAATGACCACCCGGACCAGGTACAGAAGGAATGGGCATACACCAATGAGGTGCTGCAGCTCAATCCGCCTGACAGTAATGCTGCACCGTAAGTGGCTATGGCCGGCTGCTTGAAAGCGGCCGGCCAAGGTTCACTGCTGGCTGACTGGCGGCACTTGGCCACGTCCAATGCCGTAGTATGTCAGGCCTGCGGAGGCCATCTGTTCGGGCTCGTAAAGGTTGCGGCCATCGAATACCACTCGGTCTGCAAGCAATTGGGGCACCGTGTCCAGGTTGAGCACACGGTAGTCTTGCCATTCCGTCACGATCACCAAGGCATCAGCGCCTTGCAGGGCAGCTTCCTTGGAAGGCACAAGCTGCAGGTCGGCGCGTGGGCCGTAATGCCGCAGAATTTCTGGCATCGCCTGTGGATCGTGCGCCTGTACTCGTGCCCCGGCAGCCCACAGCGCCTCAAGTACCACCCGGCTGGAGGCTTCGCGAATGTCGTTGGTATTGGGCTTGAACGACAGTCCCCACAACGCAAAGACCTTGCCACGCAGTCCGCGTGAGTAGTGACGCTGGATCTTGTTGAACAGCCGGCCTTTTTGCTGTTCGTTGATCGACTCTACCGCGCGCAGCAGCTGCGGCTCGAAGCCTTCGGCTTCGGCGCTGCGGCGCAGGGCTTGCAGATCCTTGGGGAAGCACGAACCGCCGAAACCGCAGCCGGCGTAGATGAAGTCGTAGCCAATGCGCGAGTCTGAGCCGATCCCGCGACGTACCATTTCGATGTCGGCACCTAAATGCTCGGCCAGATTGGCGATTTCGTTCATGAAGGAGATCTTGGTGGCCAGCATGCAGTTGGCTGCGTATTTACTGAGCTCGGCGCTACGCGCATCCATGACCATGAATTTTTCCCGATTTCGGTTGAACGGCAGGTATAGCTCGCGCAGCAACTCTACCTCAGCTGGCGTGGCGCCACCGATAATGATGCGCTCCGGGCGCATGCAATCGTCCACGGCCGAGCCTTCCTTGAGGAATTCGGGATTACTGATTACCTGAAAGCGGTTGGTGTCGGCCACAGCCTGTGCAATACGCTCCTTTATACGGTGCACGGTGCCAACTGGCGCGGTAGATTTGTTGACGATTAACTTGGCACCTTCGGCATGTTTGAGAATGTTGTCGACCACGGTGAAAACCTGTTTCAGGTCAGCACTGCCGTCGGCCTGTGCAGGGGTTCCGACCGCGATAAACAGCACTGTGGCGAAATTGGTGGCTTCGTCGGTATCGGTGGTGAAGCGCAGGCGTCCGCAGGCCAGGTTTTTTTCCAGCATCGGTGCAAGGCCTGGCTCGAAGATAGGGCAATGGCCTCTATTGAGTGTGGCGACACGCTCGGCGTCGACGTCCATGCACAACACCGAATGCCCCACATGGGCCAGGCACGCTGCCTGGGTGAGGCCGACATAGCCAGTACCGAAAACCGTGACTTTCATCTGACAGCTCCTTGGCAAGAACGCTGACGAAAAATGTCACAGTGGTATTTAGATTTTGTTACCTGACCGGGCTGCTACTTCCTGCGCGACTGCCCATAGTTGCTGGCGGAACCACTGGCGCAAGGGATCGGCATGGGTGCGTTCGTGCCAGATCTGCATTACCTCGATTGCAGGCAGTACCAGCGGAAGTGGGTACATGAGCAGGTCGTCATCACGTTTGACTGCTTCAATAGCCAGCGAGCGCAGGCAGGTAAGCAGAAGGTCTGTGCCTTGTATCATGCGCATGGGGGCTATGAAACTCGACAGGCCTGCCACTACCCGCCTGTGCTTTCCTTGGGCGCGCAAGGCGCGGTCGACCAAACCATCAAGGTCGCCGGTGAGGGTGGTGAGCAGGTGGTCGCATGCCAGGAAGGTGTTGAGGTCCAGGCCATTTCCAAGGCGAGGATGACTGCGAGAGGCCAGTACTACGAAGTCATCGCTGAGCAGGCGCTGCTGGTGGAAGCTATCCGCCAGGTCAGTGAAGAATCCGGCGACGGCAAGGTCGCAAGTACCTTTCTCCAAGGCTTCCCGCGGGAGCTGGCCACGGGTGTTATGGGTGACCAGTGTCAAGTTTGGCGCCTGGTTACGCAGGATCGGGAGCAGCCCAGGTAGTAGCGTCTGCTCTACATAATCAGTGCTGTACAGGTGCAGGCGGGCAGGGCGTAAAAGAAAATCCTGCCCTTCGCAGCGTTCGTAGAAACTTTCCAGGCCCATGATCAGGCGCTCGACTTCGGCAGCCAATTCGTGAGCGCGTGGCGTGGGCGTCAAGCCCCTCGGGGCGCGTACGAACAATGGATCACCGAACTGATGGCGCAGCTTGTTGAGCTTGTGACTGAGTGCAGGCTGGCTCAGGGCCATGCGCTGCGCGGCGAGGGTGAGGTTGCGCTCTTGATAAAGCACATGAAACAGATGCAGCAGATTGAGATCCTTGCGGGTGATATTCATTTTATGGATCACAGGTATGCGAGCATTCGAATTATCGAATTCTAGCTTGGTCGTTAGGATGTGCCCACCCCGCCAATGTAAGACGGCGCTTAGATCAGGAGATTGATGCATGACCAGGTTGTCCTCGCTTGCCCTCACTATTGCCACCGCCTTACTGACCAGTGGCGCCCATGCCTCGTCCAAGGGTGAAGTTCTTGTGCTGCTCTCCAGCGAGAACCAACTGGCGCTACAGGACGGCAAGCACTATGCCACCGGCTATTACCTCAATGAGTTCGGCGTGCCTGCCGACCAGTTGCTCCAGGCCGGTTACACGGTGGTGCTGGTGACACCCAAGGGTAACGCCCCGAGCGTTGACCCACTTTCGATCGATCCTCAGTACTTTGCGGGTGATGCGAGCGAAATGCGGAGGATCGAGAAGGTGGTCCAAGGCTTGGCGGACATTGGCGATACCTTGTCGGTGAAAGAGGTGCTCGCCAGTGACATGGGGCGGTACGCCGGTTTGTTCATTCCCGGCGGCCACGCCCCCTTGATCGACCTGGCCAACAACCCGGACGTCGGTGCCTTGCTGCGGCATTTTCATGAGGCTGGCAAGCCTACGGCCGCTATTTGTCATGGCCCCATCGCCTTGCTCTCGGCGCAGCGGGACCCGGGAAGCTATCAACGGATGTTGGCTCGTGGTGAAACACCGGCCGCCACCGACTGGTTGTACAAGGGGTACAGGATGACTATTTTCTCCGACCCGGAAGAGCAAGTGTTCGAAGGTTCGCTCAAGGGCCAGCGGCTGTTGTTCTACCCGGCCAAGGCCATGGCGACGGCCGGTGGCGATATGGCTTACGCCAAGGCCTGGCAGCCCAATGTGGTAGTGGACCGCGAACTGATCACGGGGCAAAACCCATTTTCGGACAAGCTGCTGGCCAAAGCGCTACTGGAAAAGCTTACTGAGCAGGCCCAAGGCGCTGAGCAAGCCAACTAGACTTACACAGGGTCTGTTTTGCGAGCGTTATGGCAGGCCCATCCAATAACCCCGACCACCGCCTCCCCGGAGCGGATGTCCCTCGCTGGCGATGGCCTTCTTGCAGAGGAGGGCAGGTCATGGACGAGGCAAGGCTTCATGATTTCATGGGCAAGCTGGTGGGCGACATGGGCGCCGCAGCGACGCTGGCAAATGTCATCCTGGGTGACGAGCTGGGCCTGTACCGGGCGATGGCCGACAGCCAGCCGACCACGCCCGAGGCGCTGGCCGCCAAAACCGGCTGCCACCCTCGGTTGGTGCGCGAATGGTTGAACGCCCAGGCGGCATCGGGCTACATGACGCACGACAAGGGCCTTTTTGTGTTGCCCGAAGAACAGGCCATGGCCTTGGCGCTGGAGGACTCCCCAGCTTACATGGCGGGTGGTGCTGCAGTGATCGCGGCATTGTTCCATGACAAGGACAAGCTGGTCGCGGCCATGCGCGGCGATGGCGGGCTGGCCTGGGGCGACCACCACCCGTGCATGTTCAGCGGTACCGAACGGTTTTTCCGGCCGGGTTATCGGACGTTCCTGGTGGCTGAGTGGCTGCCGGCGCTGGAGGGTGTGGTGGCCAAACTGCAGGCGGGCGCCAAGGTGGCGGATGTGGGGTGTGGACACGGCGCCTCCACGCTGGTCATGGCCCAGGCATTTCCGGCGTCGACTTTTGTGGGTTATGACTACCACGGCCCCTCTATCACTACCGCCAACGAACGGGCGCGCGAAGCGGGGTTGTCGCAGCGGGTGAGTTTCCAGCAGGCAAGTGCCAAGGATTACCCGGGAGATGACCATGACCTGGTGTGCTTTTTCGATTGCCTGCACGACATGGGCGACCCGGTGGGTGCGGCTAGGCACGCCTACCGTGCATTGAAGCCTGACGGTACGGTGATGCTGGTAGAGCCATATGCCGAGGATTCGCTGGACGGCAACCTGAACCCGGTCGGGCGGTTGTTTTATGCCGCGTCGACGTTCATCTGCACGCCGAATTCGTTGTCGCAGGAAGTGGGCTTGGGGCTGGGCGCGCAGGCCGGGGAGGTGCGGTTGCGGGCGGTGTTCGAAGAGGCTGGGTTCAGCCGGTTCCGGCGGGCGACGCAAACGCCGTTCAACCTGATTCTGGAGGCCCGGAAGTAGAGGCCTGGCCTGGAAAAGCAGAAGGGGCGCCATGTGGCACCCCTTCGGTTTGCTGCTTAGGCTTCAGCGTCCCAAGGACGATCGCCTTTTTCATCTTTCACGCGGGTCGGCAGGCCCATCACGTCCAGCGCCTTGAGGAACGGCTCGGCTGGCAGCTCCTCGACGTTGACCATGCGCTTGGCATCCCACTCGCCACGAGCTACCAGCAGGGCTGCAGCCACTGGCGGTACGCCGGCAGTGTAGGAAATACCCTGGCTGTCGGTTTCGGCGTAGGCCTCTTCGTGGTCAGCCACGTTGTAGATGAACACTTCGCGCGGCTGGCCATCCTTGGTGCCTTTGACCAGGTCACCGATGCAGGTCTTGCCGGTGTAGCCTGGGGCCAGCGAGGCTGGGTCCGGCAGCACGGCCTTGACCACTTTCAGCGGTACCACTTCCAGGCCTTCGGCGGTTTTCACCGGTTGCTCGCTGAGCAGGCCCAGGTTTTTCAGCACGGTGAACACGTTGATGTAGTGCTCGCCGAAGCTCATCCAGAAACGCACGTTCGGCACGTTGAGGTTCTTCGAGATCGAGTGAACTTCATCGTGACCGGTCAGGTACAGGTTTTGCGAACCTACCACCGGCAGGTCGTCAGTACGCTTGACCTCGAACATGGTGTTGCTGGTCCACTGGCTGTTCTGCCAGCTCCACACTTGCCCGGTAAACTCGCGGAAGTTGATTTCCGGGTCGAAGTTGGTGGCAAAGTACTTGCCATGCGAACCGGCATTGACGTCGAGAATGTCGATCGAATCAATGCTGTCGAAATACTGCTGCTGCGCCAGTTTGGCGTAGCTGTTCACCACACCCGGGTCGAAACCGACGCCGAGAATGGCAGTGATGTTCTTTTGTTGGCACTCTTCGAGGTGTTTCCACTCGTAGTTGCCGTACCACGGCGGGGTTTCGCAGATCTTGCCCGGCTCTTCGTGGATGGCGGTGTCCAGGTAGGCGACACCGGTATCGATGCAGGCGCGCAGCACCGACATGTTGAGGAAGGCGGACCCCACGTTAATCACGATCTGCGATTCGGTTTCGCGGATCAGTGCCTTGGTTGCCTCGACATCGAGGGCGTTGAGCGAGAAGGCCTGGATGTCGGCGGGTACCTTGAGGCTACCCTTGGCCTTGACGCTGTCGATGATGGCCTGGCATTTGGAGATGTTCCGTGACGCGATAGCGATACGACCCAGTTCGTCGTTATGCTGCGCGCACTTGTGGGCCACCACCTTGGCGACACCTCCTGCACCAATGATAAGAACGTTCTTCTTCAATTTACCCTTTGCTCCTTACTTGAGTAGCCAGTCTTACGACAGGCTGGAAACGTAGTCTTCGAAACCGAACTCGCGGACGACTTCGACGCTGCCGTCGAGTTGCTTGACCACGATGGAAGGCATTTTCAGACCGTTGAACCAGTTTTTCTTGACCATGGTGTAACCCGCCGTGTCGACGAACGACAGGCGATCACCAATGGCCAACGGACGATCGAATTGGTACTCGCCGAAAATGTCGCCGGCCAGGCACGACTTGCCGCAGACCATGTAGGTATGCTCGCCGTCATTCGGGGCCATCTTGGCGTTGAGGCGGTAGATCAGCAGGTCGAGCAGGTGCGCTTCGATGGAGCTGTCGACCACGGCCAGGTGCTTGCCGTTGTACAGGGTGTCGAGCACGGTCACTTCCAGCGAGGCGCTGTTGGTGATGGCCGCTTCGCCCGGCTCCAGGTACACCTGTACGCCGTATTTCTCCGAGAAGGCCTTGAGGCGCGCGCAGAAGGCGTCTACCGCATAGTCTTCACCGGTGAAGTGGATGCCGCCACCCAGGCTGACCCACTCGACCTTGTGCAGCAGGTGGCCGAAGCGTTCTTCGATGTGCGTGAGCATCTTGTCGAACAGGCCGAAGTCGCCGTTCTCGCAGTTGTTGTGGAACATGAAGCCGGAGATCTGCTCGATCACCTGTTCGATCTTGGCCGGGTCCCACTCGCCCAGGCGGCTGAACGGGCGGGCCGGGTCGGCCAGCAGGTAGTCGGAGCTGCTGACTTGTGGGTTGACGCGCAGGCCGCGTACCTTGCCTTCGGACTGTTCGGCAAAGCGCTGCAGTTGGCCGATCGAGTTGAAGATGATCTTGTCGCAGTTCTCCAGCATTTCCTCGACCTCATCGTCGGCCCAGGCCACGCTGTAGGCGTGGGTTTCGCCGGCGAACTTCTGGCGGCCGAGCTTGAGCTCGAAGAGGGAGGACGAGGTGGTGCCGTCCATGTACTGCTGCATCAGGTCGAACACCGACCAGGTGGCGAAGCACTTGAGGGCAAGCAGCGCCTTGGCTCCGGAGTGTTCACGCACGTAGGCGATCTTCTCCATGTTGCTGAGCAGCTTGGTTTTGTCGATGAGGTAATACGGCGTCTTGATCATTTAAAGGCCCCCGGCCAGGCCGGCCAAAAAAAGGACACGCATTGTGCCTTCACTTGCCGCAGACCGAAAGGGTGCGATACGCATTTCGTCAGGGGTGACGCCGTTGCGAGGGCATTTTTCCGGTTGCGGCGGGCTCAGTAGAACAGACGCATGTGACTATCGTAATCACCACCGACAGGTGGCAGCCTCAATCAGCTTGCTGCAACCACGCCTTAATCTGCTCCAGCGTTGCGGTAGCACCGCCACAAACCACCACCAGCACGCTCTGGTATTGCGCCAGTGCGCCCGGCGCATACGCCAATGCCAACGCGGCCCCGCACGCCGGTTCGACCAGCAGGCGATGGTCCAGCAGGAACCGCTCGCAGGCCTCCAGCGTTGCGCGATCGCTGACCAAGTGGCTGTGCACCGGGTGCTGCTGCGCGCAGATCAGCGCCTGATTTGCGACGCGCTTTGCCCCCAGCGACGTTGCCACGGAAGCAATACGCTCCAGTTCAACCGAATGCCCCGCCTGCATGGCCGCATGCAGTGAAGCTGCACCGTTGGTTTCCACTGCCAGCACCGGTACCTCGCCCCACCCGTTGCGCTGCAACCCTTCGACCACGCCGCTGAGCAAGCCGCCACCACCTACCGACAGCACCACCGCGTCGGGCTTCACGCCGGCTTCGGCCACTTCATCGATCAGGCTGGCATGCCCGGTCCACAATAGCGGGTCGTCAAACGGGTGGATAAAGGCGTCATCCGGGCCGATGAGGGTCTGTGCCAGGGCGTTGGCTTCTTGCCAGGAGCTGCCATGCACCACCACCTTGGCGTCTTCCAGGCGCAGCAATTGCTTGGCTCGGTCAGTGGTGGTTTCGGGGACTACCACGGTTACCGGTACGCCCAGCTTGCGCCCGGCGTATGCCACCGCCAGGCCGGCGTTGCCCCCCGAGGACGAGATGAACTGTTTGGCGCCGCGGGCCTGATGCACTTCGCAGGCATGGCCCACCCCGCGCAGCTTGAACGAGCCGCAAGGTTGCAGGGCATCGAGTTTGAGCCAGACATTGCAGCCGGCGGCCAACGACAGCGGTCGGGATTCGATCAGGGGTGTGTGGATATGCAAGGTCATTGGCTGGCTCCGCGCAATTGTTCAAGGTAGTTGTAAATGGTGTAACGGGTCACGCCGAGGGCACTGGCAGCCTTTTCCACGCCACCTTTGACGATGAACAAGCCACGCTCCTGCATGACTCGAACAGCCTCGACTTTGGCCTGTTTGTTCATTCGCCCCTGGCCGCTGCGCTGAAGCGAGGCCTGGATGATTTCACTCATCAGCAGTTCCATGTCGGCAGGCTCGCTTACCGCGGGTGTGGCACCCAACGGTTGCAACTGCTGGAGAAAGCTCATGGCTGCGTCCAGGCCGGTGATGTCGGTGTTGACACAGAGGCTGGCGAAGGGGTGGCCGGTGCTATCGCGAAAGATAGCGGTGGCGCTGCGCAGGGTGCGGCCCTTGAGCGTGGTGGGGTAGTCGGGGAGTACCACGGGCTCGCAGCCGCGCTGATCGGCCGAGGCCTGCATCAATGCTTTGAAGCCTTGGTCCTGTTCCGGGGCTGCAATAATCGGGCTGCCGACGCTACGGCCGGACAGGTGGCCGTTGACGATCGCCACCACGGAGTGCTCCGGGTGGTCGAGGTCGTGCAGGAGGATTTCCATGTTGCGTGCGGCAACGCTACCCAAGGCCTGGATGGCGGCCTTGAGCACAGAGAGGGTGAGGTGGCGTTCTTCGCTGGGGGAGATGGGCATGGCAGATCGCACAATTCAACTTTTTGTGTATTTTTACACATTAAGTTGAATTGTGCGATCTTCGCTGCAAAGCAGCCCCAATAATCAGCTCAGGGCTGGGGTGCGTGGCGGGATCATGCGGCGCGAGCCGGTCGCCTCGAAGGCTGCACCAAAGCTCAACAGCGCATTGTCGCTGTAAGCCCGCCCGGCAAAGGTCAGCCCCACCGGCATGCCGATGTCGGCCATCACGCCCATCGGCACGGTGACGGTTGGCACACCCAGGTGACGGATCGCCAGGTTGCCGTTGGCCACCCAGATACCGTTGCTCCAGGCGATGTCGGCCGAGGCCGGGTTGACATCGGCGTCGGCCGGGCCCACATCGGCAACGGTCGGGAACAGCACCGCGTCCAGGCCTAGGTTGTCCATCCAGTCTTCCAGGTCCAGCTTGCGGGTCTTTTCCAGGCCGCGCAGGCCGTCAGGCAGGGTCTCGATCTGGTCCCAGGTTTTCAGGCCACGCTTGGCCATGTTGACGTATTCGTCCATGCCGGCAGCCAGGTCGTCTTCACGGTTGGGCAGGGTACCCGGGTCGTGGGGGTAGATCTGTGGGCCATCGACATCGGCCAGGCGGTTGAGCTTGGGGTCGTCGTTGGCGCGCAGGAAGTCGTCGAAGGCCCAGCCCGAAAGCTCCCACAGTTCGTCGTGCAGGAATTCCTTGCTGACAATGCCACGGTTGTAAACAGTCGGTGCGCCCGGGCGGTCGCCCTCGCAGTTGGACACCAGCGGGAAGTCCACTTCCAGCACTTCGGCACCGGCCGCTTCCAGGGCCTGGCGCGCCTGCTGCCACAAGTCGATCACCGTGGCGCGGGTGTTGATGCGCTGGCCGGTCGGGCCGCCGATGCCCGGCTTTTCGGAGGTGCCAGCTTCGGCATCCGCATTGATGTACATGCGTGGCACACCAAAGCGCTTGCCTTTGAGGGCACCGGCATCCACGGCCAGATCCAGGTAAGACGCAGGGCGCACCGTCGACGCTGCCGGAATCGGCACCCAAGGCTGCAAGCGCCACAGGTCGCCGCGCTTGTCAGCGTCATCGGCTACCACCACATCGAGGATTTCCAGCAAGTCGGCCATGGTGCGGGCGTAAGGCACCACCACGTCCATGGTCGGGGTCAGCGGCCAGTTGCCACGCACCGAAATCACCCCGCGCGATGGGGTATAGGCGCACAAACCGTTGTTGGATGCCGGGCCACGGCCACTGGACCAGGTTTCTTCAGCCAGGCCGAAGGCGCTGAAGCTGGCGGCGGTGGCGGTGCCGGCACCATTGGACGAGCCCGAGGCGAACGGCGCGGTCAGGTAGTTGGCGTTGTACGGGCTTTCGGCGCGGCCATACACGCCGCGCTGCATACCACCGTTGGCCATGGGCGGCATGTTGGTCTTGCCCAGGCATACGGCACCGGCGGCGCGCAGGCGCTCGATGGTGAAGGCGTCGCGCTGGGCGACCAGGTCCTTGAAGGCAGGGCTGCCGGAAGCTGCGGTCAAGCCTTTGACCAGGTAGCTGTCCTTGGCGGTGTAGGGGATGCCGTCCAGCGGGCTCAGCACCTGGCCCTGTGCGCGGCGGGCGTCGGAGGCCTCGGCTTCTTTCAGCGCCTCCGGGTTGCGCACCACCACGGCGTTCAGGGCCGTGGCGGTGTCGGCGCCATCGTAGGCGTCGATACGCGCCAGGTAGGCCTTGACCAGCTCGACCGCCGTCGTGCGGCCCGACTCGAGCGCGTCGCGCAGCTCGGCAATGGAAACCTCGGTTACCTCGATCATGCGTTCACCAAAAAAATGTGCAGGTGGGGGCTAATGCGAGGAGTGTACAAGAAGGGCTTGACGGACGCAGGTTTGCGCGGTGGCAAATGGTTTTATGCAAGCGGGCATTGTTGGGGTCGCGTAGCGACCCCGGCTAGCCCTCAATCCAGGTCCGCCGCGCAATGCCGCTCGGGCACCTGGCTGTCTTCATCTCCCCAGGTCCGGTTCACCCGGGTACCGCGCTGCACCGCCGGGCGCTGGGCAACTTCATCGGCCCAGCGCTGCACGTTGGGGTATTCGTCAACCGCCAGGAACTCCGCCGCGCCATACAGGTTGCCGCGCACCAACTGGCCATACCATGGCCACACGGCGATATCGGCAATGCTGTACTCGTCGCCCCCCAGGTAGCGGCTTTCGGCCAGGCGGCGGTCGAGTACATCCAGCTGGCGCTTGGCTTCCATGGTGAAGCGGTTGATGGCGTACTCGTACTTCTCTGGTGCATAGACGTAGAAGTGGCCAAAGCCGCCACCCAGGTAAGGCGCTGCGCCCATCTGCCAGAACAACCAGTTCAGGCTTTCGGTGCGTGCAGCCGGCGATTTCGGCAGCAGGGCACCGAACTTGTCCGCCAGATACAGCAAGATCGACCCCGATTCGAACACCCGCACAGGCGGCTCGACGCTACGGTCGAGCAGGGCAGGGATCTTCGAGTTGGGGTTTACCTGGACGAAGCCACTGGAGAACTGGTCGCCCTCGCCGATGCGGATCAGCCAGGCATCGTACTCGGCACCGCTGTGGCCCAAAGCAAGCAGTTCTTCAAGGGCAACGGTGACCTTGACGCCATTGGGCGTGGCCAGGGAATACAGCTGCAGCGGGTGTTGGCCCTGCGGCAGGTCCTTGTCGTGCGTCGGGCCTGCAACCGGGCGGTTGATGCTGGCGAACTGGCCGCCGGATGCTGCGTCGTTGCGCCAGACCTTAGGTGGCACATAGGCGGGCTTGCTCATGCATGAATCTCCTTCAATGGCGCGAAACGGTCACGTAAAGACGTGGACCTGCATCTATGCCACGGGTTCGACGCCATGCGCAAATGCATAGGGCGCGCACGCCACATGCATGACGACGGTTTCATCCAGTTTTCATGCGGTTCCGGCCAGGCCGGCTCTATGCTGGGCTATCACTTCGCCCTGCAAAGGAACCGCCGGCCGATGACCCTTCCACGCTGCATGTTGGCACTGGCCCTGCTCAGCAGCCTGCTGGCCCACGCCGAGGCTGCGCCTTGGGTAGCCGGCCTGCACCACATGACGCTGGCCGACCCGGTCGATAACCGGCCAATGCAAGCACTGGCTTTTTACCCGGCGGCTGGGTCAACCCATCGCAGCCGTATAGACGGCTACCCAGTCGAGGTGGCTGAAGAGGCACCCGTTGCCATGGGCCAGTTCCCGTTACTGGTGTTGTCCCACGGCAACACCGGCAGCCCGTTGGCCTTGCATTACCTGGCCACGTCCCTGGCGCGCCAGGGGTTCGTGGTGGTAGCGGTCGTGCACCCGGGGGACAACGCCCGCGACCACACTCGCCTGGGTACCCTGAGCAATCTTTATGGCCGGCCACTGCAAGTCAGCGCTGCCATTGGTGCTGCCCGTGACGATGCATTGCTCGGGCCTTATCTGAATGAAGGCAAGGTCGGTGTGATCGGCTATTCGGCCGGCGGCGAAACCGCGTTGATACTGTCTGGCGCGCGCCCTGACCTGGACCGCCTGCGCCAGTACTGCCTGGAACGCCCGAACGACGCCGACGCCTGCAAAACCCACGGGATTCTGATTGCCGACCGCAGCGAGCTGGCGCCCCAGGCAGACCAGCGGGTGGGGGCGGTGATGCTGATGGCCCCGTTAAGCTTGCTGTTCGGGCGCCATGCCCTGGCCGGGGTGCAGGTACCCGCCCTGATCTATAGCGGAGACAGCGATCAATTGGTGGCCGTGGACCGCAACGCCGAAGCATTGGCCCGCAAACTGCCGGTTACACCGGATTACCGCCTGCTGGCCGGCGCTGGCCACTTTGTGTTCATGGCCCGTTGCGACGCCGAGCAATACACGCGAATGCCCGTACTGTGCAAAGATGCCGAGGGCGTGGATCGACGCCATATTCATCATTCGTTGGAGCGCGAAACGGCGGCGTTCTTCAGCCAGGCGCTGGATGCACCGCAACCGGGCGAGCGTTCAGCCGAGGCGGGCGCGCCGCGACAGCAACAGCGTTAGGCCCACCCCGGCCAAGGCCAGCAGGGCCGCCACGCAGAAGATCGAGGCATAGCCGAAGTGCACGGCCACTGCGCCCATTACCGGCCCGGCGATGGCCAGGGCCATGTCAAAGAACACCGCATAGGCGCCTAGCCCCGCGCCACGGCTGCTGCTGGGGACCTGCTTGATTGCCTCGACGCCCAGCGCCGGGTACACCAGCGACAGCCCGAAACCGGTAAGCCCTGCGCCGACCAGCGCCCAGGCCGGGGAAGGTGCCAGCCATAGCAAGCTAAGGCCAAGCACTTCGGTGGTCATGCAGGCGACCGCCACGTTGTAGCCACCAAAGCGGTTGACCGCATTGACGAACAGCAGCCGCGAAATGATGAAGCACACACCAAACGCACTCAGGCACCAGGCAGCGCCGGCCCAGCCGCGCTCCAGGTAGTACAGGGTGACAAAGGTGGTCAGGGTGCCATAGCCGATCGAGGCAAGCGTCAGGCCCAGGCCACACGGGGCGACACGGCCGAACGCGGACCAGAAGGGCAGGCGCTCGCCGCGCACCACCGCCACGTCAGGACGTTTGCGCAGTACCAGCAGGGCAGCCACGGCCAGCACCAGCAAGGCGGGCCCCAGTACGCTGAAGTCCAGCCCGTCCACGGCCAGTACGCCCAAGGGGGCGCCTATCGCGATAGCACCATACGAGGCAATCCCGTTCCACGAGATCACCCTGGCGGTGTGTTCGGGGCCGACCTGGCTGATGCCCCAGCTCAAGGTGGCTACACCAATCAACCCCTGGGCGATGCCCAGCAGCAAACGGCCTGCGAGCAGCAACCCGAGGCTCAGCAGCGGCAGCGTCAGGGTCCAGGCCGACAGCAGGGTCAATACCCCGCAGCTGGCGATCCCCAGCAGGCCGAAGCGGATGGCCTGCTTGCCCCCAAGCGTATCGGCAACGCGCCCGGCAAACGGGCGGCTGAGCAAGGTGGCCAGGTATTGCAGGCCTATGGTCACCCCGGCGATCACCGCGCCAAAGCCCAGCTGGTCGTGCACATAGCTGGGCAGTACCGCAATCGGCAGGCCGATGCAGAGGAAGGCAATGAAGGTGTAGAAAACGATCGACAGGATCTGCAGGGTGATGTGCAGGGTATTGCGGGTGGGGGAGGGTTGTTGCGCGGTCATGGGCTCTTTCGCGGGCGGGCGGTTGGGCGTGGTTCCATGATGGCTGTTACAGGAAGGAAATGAAAGCAGGCTAACGAATTATTCGCCGGGCAGCACCGGCCTGCGGGACTGGCGGTGGATGCTTCGCGGGTCAATCCGCTCCGTGAGGGGGCTGCACAGGCCTCAAAGGCTACGCGGTCCCTGTGGGAGCGGTTTTACCCGCGAAGAGGCTGGCCCGGCCAGTAAATGGTCGGGCCTTACTCAATCAGACCAGCACACCCTGGCTACGCAGGTAGTCGTCATAGGTACCGCTGAAGTCCACCACGCCATCGGCCGACAGCTCGATGATGCGCGTGGCCAGCGACGATACGAACTCGCGGTCGTGGCTGACGAACAGCAGGGTGCCCGGGTAGTTTTCCAGCGCCAGGTTCAGCGCTTCGATCGATTCCATGTCCAGGTGGTTGGTCGGCTCGTCCATCACCAGTACGTTCGGCTTCTGCAGGATCAGCTTGCCGAACAGCATGCGGCCTTGCTCACCACCGGAAATCACCTTCACCGACTTGAGAATCTCGTCGTTGGAGAACAGCATGCGCCCCAGGGTGCCGCGGATCACCTGCTCGCCAGAGGTCCATTGGCCCATCCAGTCGAACAGGGTCATGTCGTCTTCGAAGTCGTGGGCGTGATCCTGGGCGTAGTAGCCCACTTCGGCGCTGTCGGTCCACTTGACCGAACCTGCATCCGGGGTCATCTCGCCGACCAGGGTGCGCAGCAGCGTGGTCTTGCCAATACCGTTGGGGCCGATGATGGCAACGCGCTCGCCCGCTTCGACGGTGATGTCGAAGTTCTTGAACAACACCTTGTCGTCGAAGGCTTTGGCCATTTTTTCGACGACCACGGCCTGGCGGTGCAGTTTCTTGGTCTGTTCGAAACGAATGAACGGGCTGACACGGCTGGACGGCTTGACCTCGGCCAGCTGGATCTTGTCGATCTGCTTGGCGCGCGAAGTCGCCTGCTTGGCCTTCGAGGCGTTGGCCGAGAAGCGGCTGACGAAGGTCTGCAGCTCGGCGATCTGGGCTTTCTTCTTGGCGTTGTCCGACAGCAGTTGCTCACGCGACTGGGTGGCTGCGGTCATGTACTCGTCATAGTTGCCCGGGAACAGGCGCAGTTCGCCGTAATCCAGGTCAGCCATGTGGGTGCAGACGCTGTTGAGGAAGTGTCGGTCGTGGGAAATGATGATCATGGTGCTGTTACGCGCCGTGAGGATCGTTTCCAGCCAGCGGATGGTATTGATGTCCAGGTGGTTGGTCGGTTCGTCGAGCAGCAGCACGTCCGGGTCCGAGAACAGCGCCTGGGCCAATAGCACGCGCAGCTTCCAGCCCGGTGCCACTTCGCTCATCGGGCCGAAGTGTTGCTCCAGTGGGATACCCAGGCCCAGCAACAGTTCACCCGCACGGGATTCGGCGGTGTAGCCGTCCATTTCGGCGAATTCGGTTTCCAGCTCGGCGACGGCCATGCCGTCTTCCTCGGTCATTTCCGGCAGCGAGTAGATGCGGTCGCGCTCGGCCTTGACCTTCCACAGTTGACCGTGGCCCATGATCACCGTATCGATCACGGTGAATTCCTCGTAGGCGAACTGGTCCTGGCGCAGTTTGCCCAGGCGGGTGTTCGGCTCGAGCATGACCTGGCCACCGGATGGCTCCAGGTCACCGCCGAGGATCTTCATGAAGGTCGACTTGCCGCAACCATTGGCGCCGATCAGGCCGTAGCGGTTGCCGTTGTTGAATTTGACGGAAACGTTTTCGAACAGCGGCTTGGAGCCGAACTGCATGGTGATGTTAGCGGTGGAGATCAAAGGGCTTACCTATCAGTAACTTACGACGCTGGGCTTTCAGCTGATACCGATTTGATACCAATCTTGAGCTTTTCCAGCTCGCTCCAGTCGGAGCTTGAGTTAAGCCAACGGGCATACGTCGACAGCAGCATCTGAACGCTGTGACCCAGCTGTTGGGCGATAAATGCGGGGTTGAGGCCGGACATTGCGCGTATTGTCGCATAGGTGTGACGGCAGTTGTATGGGGGGGCGACGCTTGATCCCCAATTCATTCAGCCTCGGCCTCCACCGCTTGTGCAGGTCACAGGCCTGATTCACGTACTCGGCGCTCTTCGACGGCGGGAACAACAACGGGGTTTCGGTCACCGCTGCCTTGGCATTTCTGCGGTGAGCCGCGTACTGCCTGGCGAACTGGATTGTCCGCAAGGTCCAATCGCTCAGCAGCACAACCGGCCTTCAGGCACTTGGCTGGACTCTTGTGGTTCTGCGCCGCCCTCACTGGGGTGGCTTTATCGTCGAATAGGGGGGATATGCTTCGCCGCTTACCAAGCAGGGAGCGTAGTGATGGGTAGACGGCTGGAAGAATTTCGAGGGTGGTTGGGTAAAAGGCGATAGGCACTCGCGGGCCGCGCCGGAGGGATCGCGCCCCTGAGGGAAATCGACGCTGGAACAGGAATTGCTGAAGCCCTGAGACATTGATCATGCGGGGTACGCAGAAATGACTCAGGATGACCGCTATTACATGATTTTCAGCGTGGTGGCTGTGCTGGTACTGGACCTGGCGGCGACTTATGTGTTTCTCAATGCCATATCCTGACCCCGATTGTGGGGCACGCCATACGCGTAATCGGGCCAGCCGCTACATGAAACCTGGCGGGGAAGATGACCAGCGGCGTGCGCCAGCCTGAACATCCCAATTGAGTGCGGTCCAACGTAAGCAAGCCTTGGCTTCGCTTGTCGGAGGTGCGCACATGAAACGCAAGACTGCATGGGTTGTGGTGTTGTCCGGTTCGCTGCTGCTCAGTGGCTGCTGGCCATACGGGCCTGACGGGCGGCATCATCGCCATTATTACGACGGTGATCATGGCGGGCAGGAGTATCGTCGCTACTGATGGCGGGCGCGAGAAGGCGCCCCGAGGTCCATATAGCCAATAAGCCTGATACCGGGTTGCCTTCAAGCAGTAACATGGGCACACGAGGTTGCTGGACGCCGCACTGATGTGTTCCAAGGCATGAGGGTTAGCACTGGAAAACACAAAAAGCCCGCTGTTGAGAGCGGGCTTTTTGCATTTGCTGGCCACGGCCGCAATAATCCGCCTATTTAGAAGGAGAATCTCGGGTGCAAGCAAGAAGCGTTGTCGCCGAAATGTTCATTGGGATCCCGACGCATTTCTGGGTGTTGCCCGTTGCCGGCCTGGTTGCGTACTACGGCTTGAAGTGGTCTGCCAAATCCAGGAATCGCGCTACCTTACTGCAAACCTCGACTTACCTGTTGCTGCTGGCGCTGGCGGTGCTGCCCAACGGTTTTTATGCGCTGTTTCCCCCTGCGCCCGACCCGGATGTGTTGTTGAATAACGCGCCGTTGCCCAACTATGCAGGGCGCCTCTACCTGGATGTGTTCTACGTCTTCGGGGGGTGGGCGCTGAGCAAAGTGGTGAAGCTCAAGTTCAGCTGAGTCGCTGCCCGAATATCTGATGCGCCGACTGGAACGGATATTGCTCTTACCCTTTCAAACCGGCGCATTTGGGGGATACGGCAATGCTTCCTGAAGACCTGTATGTCATGTTTCTGTTTGTCGCCATCGTGCTGGCCCTCGATGTAGCGGCCATCGTGCTGTACCGGGGAGCCAAACCCTGACCCCCATTTGGGGGGGCTGGCACCCTGAACCGGGTATGTAGTCGCGGTCAGGAATGGATTAGCCAGGCAAACCAAGGCGATTTCCAGACCGTGAAGTCAGTCAACAAGCGCCTTCCATGTCGTCGATTCTTGCGGCGACAGAGCGTAACTCGTCCGCAACCACATCGATGGACTTGATGTGCGCGGCAACATCCACCTCGCTTTGCGAGCTACCGCGCGCCGCCATGAACCTGGCATGACCACTCATGGCCTGACTGAGCTGGTCCAGGTGATCGGCTGTTCTGACCAGGTCTGACTTGATGCTATGAAGCGTTTCCATGATGTTAAAGGCCTTCCTTGTCAGTTGCTTCAACGGGCCTGTGAGCATCGCCGCAGGGCAGGGTGAAACGCAACCGATTTGTAGAAGGCGCTTTCTCGCCCAAACCCGGAAGAGCCTACGCGATCATTGCTGGGGCGCCGGCGAGTGCCCAGGTTTTTCAGCGGTCTGTTTCCACCTGAAGTACCGAACCTTTATCGTCCGTTACCAACAATCCGATGGACTGGTTACCGTCTGATTGTTGCTCGGCAAGTGGCACGTCTGAGTGGCGAAAAATGCTACGGTTCTGTTCACCGGTTTTAAGGGTGGTGAGTTTGCCATTCTGATAGAAAAGAAGTGTTTTGTTGGCGTTATTTTGCATTGTGGAATTCCTTGCCGACTGGTGGGTTAACACCTTTACTGTCGCAGCCTCCACCTGCTCACGCTACTGGCAGAATTATCAGGTGCCACAGCGCCCATGGCCGTGTCAATTGCGCGAAAACTGCAGCCAGACCTTGGTTGATTAGTAACTCGGCGCAAGCCCCGTTAGAATGCAGCGTATCCCTAATGGCCAATTGCAAATGCCTACCTTTCGTATCTTTATCACCTCTGCGTTAGTTGCCAGCCTTGCCGGCTGCGCAACCCCTGGCAAACCCACGGCCAGTAAACTGACCAAAAAATCGCCGCAGCAGTACGCCGCATGTGTCCTGCCTAAGTGGCAGGCACTGGCGCCGCAGGCTACGCAGAAGTCGATAGCCCACGGTTATCGGCTGACGGCGCCCAGTGCCGTAGCGAGCGACGATGTGCTGGACGTGGTCGATTCTCGCGATGGCAGCCGCGCTACGTTCTACAAGGGCAGCTTCCTGTCGGGCGACAAATTGCGCCAGGCTGCCAGAGAGTGCCTGGACTGAGTCAGTAGCCCGAGCCGCTCGAACCGCCCATGCTGGGCAGGCGGGCCTTGTGCTCGCGAAGCAGGGTCACTGCCACGGAGATCGCTTAGGGCTTGGCATATTGATCAACCCACGTCCCCGCGCTTGTTCATCTGCTCGCACTGAACCTGCGCATCCGTCCTGCTCGGGTAGCTCGGTTTGAGCCGCTCCTTCACCTGGTTATCGTAAATGTCGAACCCTCCACAAACGGTAGCGGCGTAATAGCGGCTGCCCATGCGGAACGACTCCTTTTCGATCGGCACAGCGGGAACGATAACGAATCTTGGTTGCATGTTTCGTGCCTCCCCAGGCAGAGACTTAAGTATTAGTCTCGCCATGGATAAGCATCAAGCAGGCTCATCAATAAAACAGCGTTCATGCAGGGCAGGGTGCCGATCGCGCTGTCATCAAATGAAAACCCGCTGTCGTCCGATGCGAAGCATCCCGAAAGCCAAGGGCATACAGTCCAGTCATCCAGAACTGACGCCAGGCGTCCAGATCGATGAGTGGAGAGACAAGCATGTCCAAAGTCGTACGTTTCCATCAGACCGGTGGCCCCGAAGTGCTGCGCTACGAGGATGCCGAGGTGGGCGAGCCCGGCCCAGGCCAGGTGCGTTTGCGCCAGGTGGCGGTGGGCCTGAACTACGCCGACACCTACTTCCGCAATGGCACCTACCCGATTCCGTTGCCCAATGGCATCGGCGTGGAAGCTGCCGGGGTGGTAGAGGCCGTGGGCGAGGGCGTGACGCAGGTGAGGGTCGGTGACCGTGTCACCTATACCGGCTTCCTCAATACCCTGGGTGCTTATTGTACCGAGCGACTCATACCCGCCGCGGCACTGATAAAACTGCCGGAAACCATTGCCTTCGAGACCGCTGCCGCCATGACCATGCGCGGCCTGACCTCGGCCTACTTGCTACGCCGGCTCTATGACTTCAAGCCCGGTGACAGCGTGCTGCTGCATGCCGCTGCTGGCGGGGTGGGCCTGATTGTCGCGCAGTGGGCGAGGTTGTTGGGGCTGAACGTGATCGGCACCGTATCCACCGAGGCCAAGGCTGAAGTGGCCCGCGCCCATGGCTGTAACCACATCATCAACTACAGCGTCGAGGACGTGGCCAGCCGCGTGCGTGAGCTGACCGACGGGGTAGGGGTGAACGTGGTGTTTGACAGCGTTGGCAAGAACACCTTCATGGGCTCGCTCGATGCGCTCAAACGCCGTGGCCTGATGGTATGCGTTGGCACGGCTTCGGGCACCATCCCGCCATTCGACCCGCAATTGCTGGCGATCAAGGGTTCGCTGCAGCTCACCCGCCCGGCACTGGCCGACTTCATTGCCGACCCGGCAGAAAAGGCCGACCTGGCCGGTGAACTGTTCGACCACGTCAGCAGCGGGCGCATCCGGATCGAAATCAACCAGCACTACGCTTTGCAGGATGCCGCTCAGGCCCACCGTGACCTGGAAGCTCGCAAAACCACCGGCTCGTCGATCTTCGTCATCTGAAGAGGGCAACAGCATGCACATCGAACAACTGACCTGCGCGATCGGTGCTGAGGTAAGTGGCGTCAACCTGGCCGACGCGATTCACGATGATGACCTGTTCGCCCAACTGCGCCAGCAGCTGCTTCAACACCGTGTGCTGTTCATGCGCGACCAGCACTTCAGCCGTGCCGAGCATGTGGCCTTCGCCCGTCGCTTCGGCGAATTGGAAGATCACCCGGTGGCCGGTAGCGATCCTGAGCACCCAGGGCTGGTGCAGATCTACAAGCGCCCGGACCAGCCCAACGACCGTTATGAAAATGCCTGGCACACCGACGCCACCTGGCGCGAGGCGCCCCCCATGGGCTGCGTACTGCGCTGCGTCGAGTGCCCCCCGGTGGGCGGCGATACGATGTGGGCGAACATGGTGCTGGCTTATGAAAACCTGCCCAGCGACGTAAAAGCCAAGATCGAAGGCCTGCGCGCCCGCCACAGCATCGAGGCCAGTTTCGGCGCCGCCATGCCGCTGGACAAACGCCTGGCGCTGAAGGCGCAGTTCCCCGATGCCGAGCACCCGGTGGTGCGCACCCACCCGGAAACGGGCGAGCAGGTGTTGTTCGTCAACGCCTTCACCACCCATTTCAGCAACTACCACACCCCGCAGCGGGTGCGTTTCGGCCAGGACGCCAACCCAGGTGCCAGCGACCTGCTGCGTTACCTGATCAGCCAGGCGTACCTGCCCGAGTACCAGGTGCGCTGGCGCTGGAAGCCTAACAGCGTGGCGATCTGGGACAACCGCAGCACTCAGCATTACGCCGTCATGGACTACCCGCCGTGCCACCGCAAGATGGAGCGCGCCGGGATCAAGGGCAGCCGCACGTTCTAAGCCTGTCGCCGTCACTGGCGGCAACCGCACAATAACAATAGCGAGGACTACAGCATGCAATTCTTCGACGATTCGTTGCACCCGGAAAACATGGAAAAGGTGGTGATCACCGTGGCCCCCTATGGCCCGGAGTGGATGCCCGAAGACTTCCCTGAAGACATTCCACTGACCATGGACGAGCAGGTGCAGAAGGCCGTCGACTGTTACGAGGCAGGCGCCACCGTGCTGCACTTGCATGTGCGTGAACTGGACGGCAAAGGCTCCAAGCGCTTGTCCAAGTTCAACGAGCTGATCGCCGGTGTGCGTGAGGCGGTTCCGGACATGATCATCCAGGTGGGGGGGTCTATTTCCTTCGCGCCGGAGGGCGAAGGCGAGGCGGCCAAGTGGCTGTCGGACGATACCCGACACATGCTCGCCGAACTGACGCCGCGCCCCGACCAGGTCACCGTGGCGATCAACACCACGCAGATGAACATCATGGAGCTGTTGTACCCCGAGTACCTCGAAGGCACCTCGCTGGCCAGCCCCGCAATCCATGCAGCTTACAGCGAGATGACCGTGCCGGCTGGCCCGGCCTGGGTCCGCGAACACCTGCGCCGCCTGCAGGCCAGCAATATCCAGCCGCATTTCCAGCTGACTGGCATGCATGCCCTGGAAACCCTTGAGCGCATTGTGCGCCGGGGTGACTACATGGGCCCGCTGAACCTGACCTGGATCGGCATTGGCGGCGGTTTCGACGGCCCCAACCCGTTCAACTTCTTCAATTTCATCCACCGCGCACCGGACGGCTGCACGTTGACCGCCGAGTCGTTGCTGAAGAACGTGCTGCCGTTCAACACCATGGCCTTGGCCATGGGCCTGCACCCGCGCTGTGGCAACGAAGACACCATCATCGACCAGCACGGCAAACGCTTCACCTCGGTGCAGCAGGTCCGGCAGACCGTGCGCGTGGCGCATGAACTGGGTCGCGAGATTGCCACTGGCAAAGAGGCCCGCGCCATTTACCGCATCGGCCAGCAGTACGACAGCATCGAGCAGACCCTGAAGGCCAACGGCATGGCGCCAAACCGCCTGTCGGGTGTGAAGGGGGTGCCGCAGCGTACCTGAAAGGCAGGCCCGACCCTTTCGCGGGCTTGCCCGCGAAGCGGCCCGCAAGAGCAACATCAGTTCTGGCTGTTACCCATAACAACAAAAACAACACCCAAGCCCTACACCCAAGGAGGCAACATGGCCACCTACCTCGCCAGCGCCGAAGACTCCGGTAGCGAATCCGCCCACAGCGTGCCCCGGCGTTATGCCTGGGTGGTCTTTGCCCTGACCTTTGGTCTGTTGATCTCCGACTACATGTCGCGCCAGGTACTCAACGCGGTGTTCCCGCTGCTCAAGGGCGAATGGGCGCTCAGTGACAGCCAATTGGGCCTGCTCAGCGGGATCGTCGCGCTGATGGTCGGCTTGCTGACGTTCCCGCTGTCACTGTTGGCCGACCGTTTCGGCCGGGTACGCAGCCTGGTGTTGATGGCGGTACTGTGGAGCCTGGCGACGCTCGGCTGCGCCTTGGCAGAAAATTACCCGCAAATGTTCATTGCGCGTTTTCTGGTCGGGGTCGGAGAGGCCGCTTACGGCAGTGTCGGCATTGCCGTGGTGGTCGCCGTGTTCCCCCGCGACATGCGCTCGACCCTGGCCGGGGCGTTCATGGCCGGTGGCATGTTCGGCTCGGTGCTGGGCATGGCCCTGGGCGGCGTGTTGGCTCAGCACCTGGGGTGGCGCTGGGCATTCGCCGGTATGGCACTGTTCGGCCTGATGCTGGCGATGCTGTACCCCATGATCGTCAAGGAGGCACGCATTGCGCCCAAGTGCGCGCAGCAGGCGCTGGGCAAGGTCAGCCGCCCGCTGCGCAGCTTGTACAGCAGCCGCTCGGTCATCGCCGCCTATATCGGCAGCGGCCTGCAGCTGTTTGTTGGCGGCACCTTGATTGTGTGGATGCCTAGCTACCTGAACCGCTATTACGCCATGGGCACTGACCGCGCCGGTGCGGTCGCCGCTGTCATCGTGTTGTGCAGCGGCGTCGGCATGATCGTCTGCGCCATGCTCTGCGACCGCCTGGGCCGGCAGCGCCCGGACCGCAAGATCAGCCTGGCCATCGGTTACTGCCTGGGCAGCTGCGTGCTGCTGAGCATGGCCTTCGCGTTGCCCGCTGGCACCGCACAACTGGTGCTGATCTGCCTGGGCATGATGATTGCCGCCGGCACCAACGGCCCGTCCAGTGCCATGGTTGCCAACCTTACCCACGCCTCGGTACATGGCACCGCTTTCGCCACCCTGACCCTGGCCAACAACCTGCTGGGCCTGGCGACCGGGCCGCTGATTACTGGCCGGGTATCCGACCTGATCGGCCTGCAGGCCGCATTACAGCTGGTACCGCTGACAAGCATCGCGGCGGCGGCTGTGTTCTTTTTCGCTAAACGTCATTACCACCGCGACATGGACTGTCTGCGCTCCAGGAGTTGAAACCGTGAAACAGCTGTTGTCCGTCGAGGTGTTCTTCGATTTTGTCTGCCCTTGGTGCCTGATTGGGCAGCGGCACCTGCAGGCGGCCCTTTTGTGGTTGCAACGTGAGCAACCTCAGGTAGAGGTGCAGGTGCACTGGCAGGGCGTGCAGTTGTTGCCTGGGCTGCCTGCCAACGGGGTGTCGTTCAGTACGTTTTACCTGCAACGCCTGGGCAGTGAACAAGCCGTACGCGAGCGCCAGGCCCAGGTGCGCGCCGCTGCCAGCGTGGTGGGCGAGGATATCGATTTCTCGCGCATACGCCGCATGCCCAATACCGGCAATGCTCACCGGTTGATGCAACGGGCCGGCAGCCTGCTCGGTGCACCGCAACAGGAGGCGTTGCTGGCGCAGTTGTTCATTGCCTATTTCCATCAGGGCCGTGACCTGGGAGACAGCGGCACCTTGCTCGGTATTGCCCAGAGCTGCGGGCTGCAGGCCGCACAAGTGGTCGACTGCCTGCGTGACGACGGTAGCCCGTTTCTCGATGGGGCAGGGCGCGCAGGCAGTGCCGTGCCGCGCTACCGCTTCAATCAGGGGCCGTTGATTGCAGGCGTGCGGCCGGCCGAGGCGCTGTTTGCGGCCATGAACGACGCCTTGCAGGAGGTGGTGCAGGCATGAAACGACGTATGGCACTGGCCCCCGATCAAGTACCCGAACGCAACGGGCGGGTGCTGTTGGACCTTGAAGGCCACAGTGTGGCCTTGTTCAACATTGCCGATTCGTTCTATGCCGTCGATGACAGTTGCCCGCACCAGGGGGCATCGCTGTGCGGTGGTCGCCTGGAGGGTCGCGTCATCCAGTGCTGTGCCCACGGGTTGCGTTTCGACCTGGCCAGCGGTTATCTGCAGAACTCCACCGCGCTCAAGCTGAACACGTACCCTGTCGAGCACGAGAAGGGTGAGGTGTTTATCGTCATCGATGAGCCCGCAACGGGCGGTTAATGCAACTGCCCATTGTGCTGTGCGCGCCAGTTTGCCGGCGGCATGCCGTACTGGGCAATGAACCAGCGGGTGAATGAGCTGGGCATCGAATAACCGAGCATGTCGGCAATGCGCCCCAGCGAATAGCTGGGGTTTTCCAGGTAGCGCATCACCAGGTCACGGCGCACGCTGTTGATCAGGTCCTTGAAGGTCAGCGCGTTCTCTTCCAGCCGCCGCTGCAGGGTGCGCACGTTCATGCCTTGGGTCTGCGCCACTTGCTCGATGGTGGCACGGCCCATGGGTAGCAGCAGGTAGATGGTCTTGCGTAGCTCCAGTTCCAGCGACGGCACGCCGCTGGCCGGCAGCGTGTCCAGGTAGCGCCGCGCCAGCCGGGCCATGGCCTCGTTGGCCTGCGGGCTGGCGCTGTCGAGGTCGGCGGCGGGGCAGACGATGCCATTGAATTCGCTACCGAACACCAGTGTGCAACCGAAAATGCGCCGGTGAATGGCGGGGTCGGCAGGGGCCGCGTGGGTGAAGTTGGCACTGATCGGGTGCCAATGGGCACCCAGCAGTGCCGCGCACAGGCGCATCATCACGCCGATGGCCAACTCGGTGGCCTGGCGGCTGCACGGCGCTCGCTCGTTGATCACCTCCTCACGAATAACCACGGTCTTGCCGGCTTCCTCGATATGGATGGCCAGCGCGTCGTTGAGCAGGTGGCGGTACTGCACGATCACTTGCAGCGCATCGCGCAGGTTGCGTTGGTGGCTGAGCAGCAGGCTGATTTCGCCGAAGTCCGACAACTGACGCAATTCGGCCATGCGCAAACCGAAACTTTCGCACTTCGTGGCGCTGGCAGAGGCCTCCAGCAAGCTGATGACGCTGGCCACCGGGATACGCCGGTTGGGGTCGTCGAGCAGCGCGGCGCTCAGGCCAACCTGTGCCAGCAGTGCATGGGGATTGAGGCCCAGGTGGCGGGACACTTCCAGGTAGTTGGTCAAACTGGCGGCACGGACTAGAGCAGGCATTTTTTATTGTTGTCCCTGAAGTACGGGGGTTGCAGGTCCACTGGTTTTATAGCGTGCGTGTCATCAATTGAAAAGCAAAGCCCTGTTTTGACCGTTGTCATCAAATGAAAAGCGCCTGACGCCCAATGTAAAGCACCCGGGGGGAGGCCTGTTTACTGTGACCTTCAAGCGCTACATCGCACATGAGGTTCACCGTGGAAAAATTGCAAACCACAGCCACCGTGCTGATTGTCCCTGGCCTGCGTGACCACGTCGCCGAACATTGGCAAACCCTGCTGGCCGGCCGCCTGGCCAAGGTGCGCAGCGTACCGCCGTTGCAGGTTGACGGCCTGTGTTGCAACGCCCGGGTCGAGGCGATCCAGCGCGAGCTCGATAAGCTCGAAGGTGAGGTAATCCTGGTCGCGCACAGCGCTGGCGTACTGATGGTCGCCCATTGGGCGGCACGCTACCGGCGGCCGATCAAGGGGGCTTTGCTGGCGGCCCCGCCAGACCTCAATGCCCACTGGCCGGCGCATTACCCAAGCCCGGCCAGCCTGGCCGAGAAGGGTTGGTCACCGCTTCCGCCGACGTCGCTGCCATTCCCAAGCATTGTCGCGGCCAGCAGTAACGACCACCTCGCCAGCTACGCCGCCGCCGGTGAACTGGCCCGGCGTTGGGGCAGCGAACTGGTTGGCCTGGGCGCTGTTGGCCACCTTAACCCGGCTTCCGGTTTCGGCCCTTGGCCGCTAGCCGAGGCCCTGATCCGCCGACTGGACGGCGCAAACCTGCAGTAACGCATGGACGCCCCAGCCACGCCCGCAGCAGACGGGCGGCGTAAAAAACAATTACAATACGTGGAGCCATCGTAATGCCAGAACACCGCATTCACCGTGCTGTGAAGCCACAGCGCTGCCTGCTTGCCTGTGCCATCGGCCTGCTCACGCTGCCTGCCGCCCAAGCCTTCGAAGTCGATACCGGCAACGAAGACTGGGCCGTGCGCTTCGACAATACCGTCAAGTACAACTACGGCGTGCGCACTGAAAGTGCCGACAAGCGCTTGCTGGGCACGCCCAACAGCAACGACGGCGACTACAACTTCCGCAAGGCGGGCACCAACGTCACCAACCGGGTCGACCTGCTGACCGAGCTGGACGTGGTGTACCAGGGCAACACCGGTTTTCGCGTCAGCACTGCCAGCTGGTACGACAAGGCCTACGACAACACCGGCTCCAACAGCAACCCGTTCGTCAACGGCAACGGTGACCAGTCAGGCATCAACCCCAGCCTCAATGGCCTGCCGGGCACCGGCATACCGCTGGGCAGTCCGCACCTGAGTAACTACGCCCAGCGTTACTACAGCGGCCCCTCGGGCGAAGTGCTGGATGCCTTCGTGTTCATGAGCCGTGACGTGGGCGAAGCATCACAGGTCAGCGCCAAGCTGGGCCAGCACAACCTGTTCTGGGGTGAAACCCTGCTCAACCCGGTGCATTCGTTGAGCTACGGCCAGTCCGGCCTGGACCTGGCCAAGCTGGCGGCATCGCCGGGCACCGAGGCCAAGGAGCTGTTCGTGCCCCGTAACCAGCTGTCCACTTCGTTTCTGGTCAATTCCGAGCTCACCCTGGGCGCTCAGTACTTCTTCGACTGGGACGCGGCCCGACTGCCCGAGGCGGGTACCTACTATGGCGGCTCCGACGTGGTAGGCGAGGGCGCGCAGAGCTTACTGCTGGGCCATACCGGCACCCCGGGGCTGATCCCGGTGCGTGGTGCGCTGACCACCCTGCGCCGTGGTCATGACCTTACCCCTGGCAAAAGCGGCGACTGGGGCGTCATGGCCAAGTGGTCGCCGGAGTGGCTGGGCGGCACCCTGGGTTTCTACTACCGCAAGACCTCCGAAATCCTGCCCCAGGCCTGGCTCGATGCGCGTGGCATGACCGTGGCCAACGGTCCGTTCGGCAACCCGCCGGGCAGCCGCCAGGGCGCGGTCGGCAACCTCTACAACTCACTGCAAAGCACCACCTACCAGTTCGCCTATGCCGACAACATCGACATCTATGGGCTGAGCCTGTCCAAGGATGTGGCGGGCATCAGCGTCGGCAGCGACTTGAACATCCGCCACAACATGCCGCTGGCGAGCATCCCGGCAATCGTCAGTGCCCCCGGCCAGGCAGGCCTGGGGGGCGGCTTCGGCCTGCTGCCGGCGCGCCTGCCCAGCAGCGGGGTGATCTACGACGTGCCCAAGGATGGCGACAGCCTGAGCGCCACTGGTGACACCCTGCACTTCACCCTCAACGGCCTGATGACCATCGGTGATACGCCGCTGTTCGACTCGGCAACCCTGCTCGGCGAGCTGTTCTACAGCAACCTGCTCAAGCTCGATGGCCACAACGAGGCCTTGTACAAAGGCAAGAGCAGCTACCGCGGTATCGACAAGGCCACCCGCGATAACTGGGGCATCGCCGTCAACTTCACCCCCACCTGGTACCAGGTGGTGCCGGGCATGGACCTGAGCATGCCGCTGTCGGTCAACGTTGGCATCGACGGTGTGTCGCCGGTGCAGGGCGGCGGTGCCGAAAACACCGGCAACTATGCGCTTGGCGTAAGCGCGGCGATCTACAACCAGTACTTCGTCGACCTCAAGTACGTCGACAGCTTCGGTGAGACCAAGGCCTGCAAGGATGGCCAGACCGACGGCAGCACCCCCAATGCCCTGGACGGCGAACAGGATTACACCTGCTACGGCGGCGGCTACGCCTCCTTCTCCGGTGGTGGTGCCACCACCGAGGACCGTGGCGCCCTGTACCTGACCGTCAAGACGACCTTCTGACTCATGTTTCCTACCGCCTACACAGGAAGACAACCATCATGAATTTCGTACGTACCCTGCTGGCCTCGTGCCTGTCGCTGGCCGCGCTCAACGCCGCCCAAGCCGCTGTTTCCTCTGATCAGGCTGCCCGCCTGGGCACCAACCTGACCGCCATCGGTGCCGAAAAGGCCGGCAATGCCGACGGTTCGATCCCGGCTTACCAGGGTGGCCTGCAGACACCGCCTGCCAACTTCCAGAGCGGTGCCAGCATGCGCCCCGACCCGTTTGCCAGCGACAAGCCGCTGCTGGTCATCGATGGCAAGAACGCCGACCAGTACAAGGGCCAGCTGACTGCCACCACCCTGGAACTGCTCAAGCGCTATCCCAGTTACCGTGTCGACGTGTACCCGACTCATCGCAGCGTAGCGCTGCCGCAGGCGGTGCTAGACAACACCCGCAAAAACGCCACCGCTGCCAAAAGCCTGGAGGGTGGCACGGCGGTGGACAACGTGCTGCCCGGCATCCCGTTCCCCATTCCGCAAAACGGCGCCGAGGCCATGTGGAACTTCCTGCTGCGCTACCAGGGCGTGAGCATGACCGCCAAGTACGACTCATGGAACGTCGATGCCGCCGGCAAAGCGTCACTGTCGACCACCGGCCAGGCCAATATCAGCTACCCGATCTACGAGGACATGGCCAAGCCGATCGGTGCCAAGGACACCTATTACCAGATGAAGCTGGTGTACACCGGGCCCGCGCGCCGTGCCGGCGAAGCCATGATGCTGCGCGATGCCGCCAACCCGCTGGAGCAGCCGCGCAGCGCCTGGCAGTACCTGCCGGGGCAGCGCCGGGTCAAGCTGGCACCCAACCTGGCCTACGACACGCCCAACCCGGGCACGTCGGGCTCGGGCACCTACGATGACGTGTTCGTCTTCAATGGCGCCCTGGACCGCTACGACTGGACCTTGGTCGGCAAGCAGGAGATGTACGTGCCTTACAACACTTACCCGCTCACCTATAACACCGACGTCAAGCAACTGATCACCCCCAACCACCTGGCCCCGCAGTTCGTGCGCTGGGAAAAGCACCGCGTGTGGGTGGTGGAGGGCAAGCTCAAGGACGGCGCACGCCACATCTATCACAAGCGCCGCTTCTACCTTGACGAAGACAGCTGGATCGCCCTGGCCTCGGACCAGTACGACGCCCGTGGCCAGCTTTATCGCGGCTCGTTCGCCTTCCTCACCCAGAGCTACGACAAACAGACCCCGGACGCCACGCCTTTCATGATCTACGACCTGATCGGCGGCACCTACAACCTCAACGGCGTGGTGGGTGCCTACGGCGGTATCCGCTACATCGACCCATTGTCGAAAACCCAGTGGTCGCCCGAGTCGCTGGCCGGCAATGGCATTCGCTGAGCGCACGGAGCAGAGGTTGCCAATGTCTGTCTTCAAACGATGCAGCGTAGTGATGCTGGCCCTGGCGGCGCTGCAGGGCACGGCGCAGGCCGTGCCCTTCACCGACGTGCTGGAGGTGCCCGCCATGCCCAGTGCCCTGGCCAGCAGCAGCGCCCTGCGTGACGTGACCTTGGCCGGGCCGCGCCTGGTCGCGGTCGGCCCGCGCGGGCACATCCTGTATTCCGATGACCACGGCGCACACTGGCAGCAAGCCCAGGTGCCCGTCAGCGCCGACCTGAATGGGGTGAGCTTTGCTACGCCCGAACTGGGCTGGGCGGTCGGCCACGACGGTGTGGTGCTGCACAGCCGCGATGGTGGCGTGCACTGGCACAAACAGCTGGATGGCCGCGCGCTGGCCGAGCAGTTGCCTGCGGCGGCCACCGATAATGCCTTGCTCGACGTGTGGTTCAGCGATGCCCGCAACGGCTATGCGGTGGGGGTGTTCAACCTGTTGTTGCGCACCACCGACGGCGGCGAGCACTGGCAACCCTGGCTCGACCACAGCGACAACCCGCAAGGCCTGCACCTGACCAGCCTGGCGGCGGTGGGTGACGACCTGTACATCACCGGCGAGCAGGGCCTGCTGCTGAAGTGGAGCGGCGCACGCTTCAGCCGCGTCGACACGCCCTATGCCGGCACCCTGTTCGGCGCCGTCGGCAAACCCGGCGTGCTGCTGGTCTACGGCCTGCGCGGCCACGCCTACCGCAGCACCGATGGCGGCCAGCAGTGGCAGCCGGTGAATACGGGTATCAACACCAGCCTCACCGCCGCCGGCGTCGACCGTAACGGCCAGCTGTGGCTGGCCAGCCAGGCCGGCGACCTGCTGCTCAGTCGGGATGACGGTGCCAGCTTCAGCCAGGTGCCGCAAAGCGCCCGTGGCCCGGTGACCGCGCTCGTCAGCGACACCGGCAACGGCCTGGTGCTGGTGGGCGAGCGGGGCGTGCGCAACCAGGCCGGTAACCCCACGCAACACCCATAACAAGAGAAGACCCTGATGGCCGCTACCCGCCAAGATACCCTTCCGGTAATCCGCAACCTTGCCGACTTCGATCCACATTCGGGCAACGGCCTGGAACGCCTTGTGTTCAACCACCGCCTGCCATTTCTGCTGTGCATGCTGGTGGCGACGCTGGTGCTGGGCTTCATGGCGCTGACCCGCCTGGAACTGCGCCCCAGCTTCGACAAGATGCTGCCGCAGAGCCACCCCTACATTCAGCATTACCTGGAAAACCGCGCCTCGTTGCGCGGCCTGGGCAATGCGGTGCGGGTAGTGGTAGAGCACACTCAGGGCGACATTTTCGACCCGGGCTACCTGCAGACCCTGCGTCACATCAACGACGAGCTGTTCCTCAGCCAGGGGGTGGACCGGGCCTGGGTGAAGTCGCTGTGGAGCCCGGCGGTGCGCTGGACCGAGGTCACCGAGGAAGGCTTCCAGGGTGGTCCGGTCATGCCTGACGGCTATCAGGGCGCGGCCGGTGACATCGAACAGCTACGGCAGAACATCGAACGTGCCAACATCGTCGGCAGTCTGGTGGCGCGCGACTTCAAGTCGAGCATGCTGGTGGTGCCGCTGCTCGACCAGGATTCAGCCACCGGCAAAGGCCTGGACTACCATGCCTTTTCGCAAAAGCTCGAACAGCTGCGCAGCCAGTACCAGGCCAGCGGCCAGTACCGTATTCATGTGATTGGCTTCGCCAAGCTGATGGGCGACCTGATCGACGGCTTGATCGAGGTGATGGCGTTCTTTGCACTGGCGGTGTTGACCAGCCTGGTGATCATCTACTGCTATACCCGCTGTATACGCAGCACCTTGCTGGTGGTGCTGTGTTCGCTGACGGCGGTGGTATGGCAACTGGGTATCGTCGCCTGGCTGGGCTATGCCATCGACCCGTATTCGATCCTGGTGCCCTTCCTGATCTTTGCCATCGGCGTGTCGCATGCGGCGCAGAAGATGAACGGCATCCTTCAGGACATCGGTCGCGGTACCCATCGGCAGATCGCCGCTCGCTATACCTTCCGTCGCCTGTTCGTGGCCGGGGTGACCGCCTTGCTGGCCGATGCCGTGGGCTTTGCCGTGCTGATGATCATCGATATTCCGGTGATTCAGGACCTGGCGATTACCGCCAGCATTGGCGTGGCAGTGCTGATCTTTACCTCATTGCTGTTGATGCCGGTGGCCCTGTCCTATGTCGGGGTAGGCCGCAAGGCCGCCGACCGGGCGCTGCGTATCGATGCCCGCGCGGCTCGGCACCGTGGCTTCGGTCGGCTGTGGGACCTGCTCGACCGCTTCACTGAACGCAAATGGGCCAGCGCCGCTGTGCTGACAGCCCTTGCCTTGGCCGCCCTGGGCATCTGGGGCAGCTTGCATCTGAAAATCGGCGACCTCGACAGTGGCGCCCCCGAGCTTCGCGCTGATTCGCGCTACAACCTCGACAATGCCTACATCACCCAGCATTACGCACTGTCCAGCGACACCTTCGCGGTCATGGTCAAGACCGCTCCCGAAGGCTGCCTGAAGTACCCGACCTTGATTCTTGCCGACCGCCTCGCCTGGGAGCTGCAGCAACTGCCGGGTGTGCAGACCACTGTGTCGCTGGCCAACGCTGTGCGCCAGATCACCGCGGGTACCTACGAAGGCAACCCACGGCTCAACAGCCTGCAGCGCAACCAGGACGTGCTCAATTACGCCGCCCAGCAGGCTTCGGTCAACGCCCCGGAGCTGTTCAACAACGACTGCTCGCTGATGCCGGTGATCGCCTACCTCAAAGACCATCGCGCCGATACGCTGGCCGAGGTGGCTGCCGTGGCCGAACGCTTTGCCCAGGCCAACAGCAGTGCCGAGCACCAGTTCCTGCTGGCCGCCGGCAGCGCCGGTATCGAGGCCGCCACCAACGTGGTGGTACGCGAGGCCAACCACCGTATGCTGTTGCTGGTGTACCTGGCGGTCACGTTGTTCTGCCTGGTCACCTTCCGCAGCTGGCGCGCAACGCTGGTGGCGATCCTGCCGCTGATACTCACCTCGGTGCTGTGCGAGGCGCTGATGGTGGCCATGGGGATTGGCGTCAAGGTTGCCACTTTGCCGGTGATCGCCCTTGGCGTGGGCATTGGCGTGGACTATGCGCTGTACCTGCTTAGCGTGCAGCTGCACTACCAGCGCGCCGGGCTGAGCCTGGCTCAGGCCTACCAGAACGCCGTGGCGTTCACCGGCCGGGTGGTAGGGCTGGTCGGCATTACCCTGGCTGCCGGTGTGGTTGGCTGGGCCTGGTCGCCCATCAAGTTCCAGGCCGACATGGGCCTGCTGCTGACCTTCATGTTCCTGTGGAACATGCTCGGCGCGCTGGTGCTGATACCCGCGCTGTCGCACTTCCTCCTGCGTGGTCAGGGCACCCCGGCGGCTGCCGAAACCCGGGCCGTAGCACTTTCGCAAACCCAAGAAACCGAGTGTTCGCCTCATGTCTGATTACCTTCCGCCACTGCGCGACATGGATTTTCTGTTCAACGACGTGTTCGACATCCCCGCCTGGTGGGCGCAAACGCCCGCATTGGCCGACGTGGTCGATGGCGACACTGCCCGGGCCATATTCGAGCAGGCCGGCAAACTGATTGCCGAGCAGGTGGCGCCGCTCAACCGCAGTGGCGACGAGCAGGGATGCCGTTGGGAGGCTGGCCTGGTTCGGACGCCCGACGGTTTCGCCGATGCCTACCGGGCATTCGCCGCTGACGGCTGGGTCGGGGTGGCCGGTGCACCAGAATATGGCGGCATGGGCATGCCGAAAGTGATCGGCGCCCAGCTCGAAGAAATGCTCAATGCTGCCAACCTGTCATTCGGCCTGTACCCAATGTTGACGGCCGGCGCCTGCCTGGCACTGCTGAACCATGCCAGCGAGGCGTTGAAGGCGCTGTACCTGCCGCCGATGTACCAAGGGCGTTGGAGCGGATCGATGTGCCTGACCGAGCCCCACGCCGGTACCGACCTGGGCCTGATCCGCACCCGCGCCGAGCCCGTTGCTGATGGCGGCTACCGCATCAGCGGCACGAAGATTTTCATCACCGGCGGCGAGCAGGACCTGACCGAGAACATCATCCATCTGGTGCTGGCGAGGCTGCCGGATGCCCCTGCTGGCCCCAAAGGTATCTCGCTGTTCCTGGTACCCAAAGTGCTGGTTGGCGCCGACGGCACATTGGGCCAGGCCAATGCGGTGGGCTGCGGCTCGATCGAGCACAAGATGGGCATCAAGGCGTCGGCAACCTGCGTGATGAACTTTGACGGTGCCATCGGCTACCTGGTCGGTGAGCCGAACAAGGGGCTCAATGCGATGTTCACCATGATGAACTACGAGCGCCTCGGCGTGGGTATCCAAGGCCTGGCCTTGGGCGAGCGTTCGTATCAGGGGGCCATCGCCTATGCTCGCGATCGCCAGCAAGGCCGCGCACCGACGGGGGCTGAAGAGCCGGCGCAGCATGCCGACCCGATTATTGTCCACCCGGACGTACGCCGCATGCTGATGACCATGAAAGCGCTGAACGAAGGTGGTCGGGCATTTTCCACCTACGTGGCATTGCAGCTGGACCTGGCCAAATACAGCGGCGACCCGGTTGCGCGCGCGCAGGCCGATGCCAAGGTGGCGTTGCTCACGCCGGTGGCCAAGGCCTTCCTCACCGACATGGGGCTGGAGGCCACCGTTCACGGCCAGCAGGTGCTGGGTGGCCACGGCTATATCCGTGAATGGGGCCAGGAGCAGTTGATCCGCGACTGCCGCATTACCCAGATCTACGAAGGCACCAATGGCATTCAGGCCCTCGACCTGGTGGGGCGCAAACTGTTTGCCGATGGTGGCGAGGCGTACCTTGCTGTGTCCGCTGAACTCACCACCTTTGCCGAGGCGCTGCCGGCCGCATGTGCCGAGTTCAGCGCACCGTTGCTCGCTGCCGTGCGCAACCTTGACGAACTCAGTGCCTGGCTGCTCGACCGTGCCCAAGGCAACCCGCGCGAGCTTGGCGCGGCGGCGGTCGAGTACCTGCAGGTGTTTGGCTACACCTTCTACGCCTACCTGTGGGCACGCATGGCCGTGGTGTGCCAGCGCCAAGCGGCATCGGAGCCGTTCCACGTGAGCAAGCTCGGTACCGCGCGCTTCTACTTTGCACGCCTGCTGCCGCGCATCCATTCGCTCAGTGCCAGTGTCAGGGCCGGCAGCGACAGCCTGTACCTGCTCGAGGCCGGGCAACTGTGATGGCCGCGAACATGACCTCGACCCGCATCATGCCTGCGGCCGAGCAGGCGTATGCCTACCCGCTGCTGATCAAGCGCCTGCTGCTGTCGGGCGTGCGCTACCAGCCCAACCAGGAAATCGTGTACGCCGACCAGCTGCGCTACACCTACACGACGTTGCTGGCGCGCATTCAGCGACTGGCCAATGCGCTCACCGCCGCCGGGGTGAAACCCGGCGATACCGTGGCCTTGCTCGACTGGGACAGCCATCGCGCACTGGAGTGTTTCTTTGCCGTACCGATGCTGGGGGCGGTGCTGCATACGGTAAATGTGCGGCTGTCCACCGAGCAGGTGCGCTATACCATGAACCATGCCGAGGACCGGTGGGTGCTGGTGCATGACGACTTCCTGCCGCTGATGCAGCAGCTACAGGCCGACCTGCCGACAGTCGATGGCTTCATCCGCCTCAGCGATGGCGCCCCCGCCGCGCAGGTGGTACCTATGCTGGGCGAGTATGAAGCCATGCTGGCGGCTGCCGAGCCCCAGTTCGAATTCCCGGACTTCGACGAGAATTCCCTGGCCACGCTGTTCTATACCAGCGGTACCACCGGCAACCCCAAAGGCGTTTACTTCAGCCACCGGCAACTGGTGCTGCACACCTTGGTCGAGCAGGGCACCCTGGCCGCGTGCGGCGACGTACCGCTGCTGCGAACGGGCGATGTGTACATGCCGATCACGCCCATGTTCCACGTACATGCCTGGGGCGTGCCCTATGTGGCCACCGCGCTGGGTATCAAGCAGGTCTACCCCGGGCGCTACGAGCCCAATCGCCTGGTGCGCCTTTATCGCGACGAGGGTGTGACCTTCTCCCATTGTGTGCCCACGGTGCTGCAGATGATGCTCGACAGCGAGCAAGGGCGCTGCACCGACCTGGCTGGCTGGAAGATGCTGCTGGGCGGCAGCGCGTTGACCTTGGGTCTTGCCCAGCGGGCCAGCGAGCGGGGCATCAGCGTGCATTGTGGCTATGGCATGTCGGAAAGCTGCCCGCTGCTGAGCATCACCCACCTGAGCGCCGACCTGCTGGCACAACCCATGGCGCAACAACTGCCTCTGCGCATCGATGCCGGCGTGCCGATTGCTTTGGTGGACCTGCGTATCGTCGACAATGAGGGCAGGGCGGTGCCGCACGATGGCGAAAGCCTGGGCGAAGTGGTAGTGCGCGCGCCGTGGCTCACCCAGGGCTACCTGCACGAACCGGAGCAAGGCGCGGCGCTGTGGCTGGGGGGCTGGATGCACACCGGTGACCTGGCCTGCATCGACGCAGCCGGCGTGGTGCGCATCCGTGACCGGATCAAGGATGTGATCAAGACCGGTGGCGAGTGGGTGAGCTCGGTGGCGCTGGAAAACCTCATCAGCCAGCACCCGTCCGTCGCCTCGGTGGCGGTCATCGGTATTCCTGACCCACAGTGGGGGGAACAACCGTTGGCGCTGGTGGTCTGTTGTGACGGTGTGCAACTGGACCAGCCAGCATTGGCCAGGCACCTGCAGCCGTATGTCGACAGCGGGCACCTGAACAAATGGGCGATACCACGGCAGCTTCGTTGTGTGGACGAGATCCCCAGGACCAGTGTCGGCAAGATCGACAAGAAGCGCATTCGCCAGGCTGAAATCTAGGTTTGGCGTGCGACTTTCAGGGGCGCAAAGCGCCCCAAATCCCCGCCAGGCAAGGGAACGGCGGTTTGCTCATGTTTAGCCAGGTAAAGTTAGGTAAAAGCGGCCACGGCATATACACGGATCAGTATTGTGGTTTGTACTGTTCGGTCAAAGATGCCAAAGATGAACACACTTCCGTCGCAGCCAAGCGCTGAACGCGGGGCGTTCTCCAGTTTCGAGGCGTGTCGCAACACCCAGCAGGGCCCCGTGGTGATCCTTGCCTCCGGCGCTTCTGCCAGGCATTTTCCGTTGGGCGAGTTCGCACATTTGCCCATCATTGCCATGAACGGCTCGGTCGCCATGACCGCCGAACACGGTATCCACCCCTTCTTCTACGTGTGCACCGACAAAAGCTTTAGCCAGCAGCAGCCGGCCTTGTTTGCCACTGCCTTGCGCGACAGCGAACGCCTGGCACTCTGGCCTGAGCAATACGAAGGTGCCGATGTGCCGGCCAGTACCGAGTGTTATGCCCTGCACAAAGCCGACACACCGGGCCTGCTGGACGGTTTGCGCGGCCATGGTGACAGTTGCGTGTGCAACCGCGCGCTGTGGAGCAAGCGCAGCCGCTCGATTGCCTTCAGCAAAGACCTGACACATGGTTTTTTCGATGCCCGCACAGTGGCCTATGTGGCCTTGCAGCTGGCGTATCACCTGGGCTTCGAAGAAGTGCTGCTGGTCGGGGTGGATCTGGACCAGACCGTGGGGCGCTTCTATGAAAACGGGCAGGGCCAGTGTTCGCCGTGCGGGCTCGACCAGCACTGGGACAGCCGCATCCTGCCGTCGCTGACGCTGATGGCGCGGGAGGTGGTGAGCGCGCATTTTCACGTCTACAACCTGTCGGCCACCTCACGCATCCCCGCCGAGCTGATCCCCAAGGTCAACCTCAACGAAGCGCGGCGGATTGCCGGTTGTGCCATTACCTGAGCAAGAAAGCGGATGCGCACGGGGCTGTGGATGCGTACAGTACGCCCATCGCAAACAGGCAGGTTCACGCTTATGTCCAGCGCATTCACCCTCATGCAGTCGCCCGTCGGCACCTTGACCCTGGTGGCGCGCGGCGAATGCCTGGCAGCCGTATTGTGGGAAGAGGAGCGGGAAAACCGCGTTCGCCTCGGCGAGGTGTACCGTGACGACCAGTGCCCGGTGCTGCGGGAAACTGCACGACAGCTGGGTGAGTACTTTGCGGGTAAGCGGCAGCGCTTCGAATTGGCGCTGGATTTTGCCGGCACCGAGTTCCAGCGCCAGGTATGGGCCGCGTTACTGGCGATACCCTTCGGTGAAACCCGCAGCTACAGTGACATCGCCCGGCAGATCGGCAACCCCGACGCGGTGCGCGCAGTAGGCGCCGCCAACGGCCGCAACCCGATTTCGATCATCGCACCGTGCCACCGCGTGATCGGTGCTTCAGGCAGCCTTACCGGCTTTGCCGGCGGCCTGGCGGCCAAGCAGTACCTGCTGGCGCTGGAGGGCCGGCAAAGCCTGGCACTGGACCTGTAACGCGTCAGCTGAACCAGCTGGCGACCACGCAGGCCAGTATGGCCAACACCGACCCGGCCATCAGGGTGTAGTGCCGGTGGGCCCGCCGTGCATGGGGCTTGACCTCGCGCAGGTACTCGCCGGGTGTCGGCGCGTCCGGCCTATGGCGTAAGCCTTCGGCCACATCGGCAAGCTGGCCCTGGATCAGCAGGCCGACCAGGTAGTAGGTGCAGGCGTAGCTCAGCAGCGCCAGTAACAGGTAGATCATGCCGGGTGTAGGTCCAAGGGCAGGGCCACGGCGCTGGTGTTGCCGGTGTCCAGCAGGATCAGCCCTTCACTGTGGTCATCCAGGCTCGCCAGCAAGCATCCCTGGCTGTCCCACGCCGCCGAGCCGCCGGCGCCGATGAACGTGTCGGCCGGCCCCACGCAGTTGGCCATCAGCACCGGCATGCCCAGTTCACGCGCCACTGCCGGGTAATGCAGGTAGCCTTCGCGGATGCCCTTGGCGGTTTTCGCCACACTGACCAGATACAGGTCGGCGCCGTGCTCGCGGGCGGCAGCAGCGTGGGCCATGAACATCGACTCGTAGCAGATTGCCGGTGCCACTCGGTGCTCACCGACCTGCAGCAGCAATGCCTGATCGCCCGGGGTAAAGTAAGGCAGCTCGTCTTCATGAAGGCGCCGTTTGGCATAGGCCTGGCGCGCAGCCATGGGGCTAAGAATCGGCATGCCGATGCGGATACCTTCGGGTGTCGGCAACGGCAAGCCAGCCGCAATGGTGATGCCCAAGCGGTCACAGGCGGCTTGCAGCGGGTCCAGCCGTGCGGAGCTGACCGGCAGGGCGGCCTGGCGCGCCAGGGTGGGCTCGTAGCCCGTCAGCGAGAGTTCGGGGAAGACCACCAGCTCGGCACCCAGTGCCGCCGCCTGCTCGATGCAGGCCAGGTGACGTTGGACGTTGCCTGGTACATCGCCCTTGAGCGACGCCAGTTGTACGGCGCACAGTTTCATCTAAACCCTTCCCTGGTAAAGGTTGAAGGGCCGAGCATACTACCGGCACCAACACCTGTACCAGTGAAGGGTTTTTCAGGTTGCCGGGTGCGCGGCGAAGCGTTGGCGGAACCAGTCGTCGAGCATGGCCTTCTCCGCATACAGGCGGTCGTTGCTGCTGGCGACCCGGCCCGGGCGGCTGAGGTACATCTTGTCGCTGACCCGTTCCTCCGCTTGCCGGGCGGGTTTGCCTGGCTGTTTGAGGGTGTAGGTCAGGTCAATCGTCGGCCAGGTGATCTCGCGCATGAAGCGCACATCGTAGGCCTGGCTGTGCCAAGGCTCGAAGCGCCCGGCCAGGTCGATGTCGCGGATGTCGATGACCAGTTGCTGGCCCGGTTGCAGGTAGCGTTGGCCGAGCTTCTGCAAGTACTGGGTGAGGGTTTTCATCACATAGTCATCGGTGCCACGCTCATAACCGTGGCTGTCCAGGCTGGCATCGCGGAATTTTTCCGGGTGGTCGAAACGCACCTCGACCTGCGCGGGCGGGGCTCCTTGTGCCATGCTGTCCAGTGACAGCGCCATGAGCACGGCACACACGAGGGCGGTACGCATGATGCACCTTCGGGGTAGAGTGGGAGTGCTTCCATTTTACGCCTGCCATGGCGCCACCAGCAGAGGAAGATTGTAATGGGACGGTTTCGGCGGTTGCTCGCCAATATCCGGGGGCGGGACCTGGCAGTGGGTGATATCCATGGTCATTTCCAGCGGCTGGAGAAGTGCCTGGAAGCGGTAGGGTTCGACCCGGCCGTGGACCGCCTGTTCAGCGTAGGTGACCTGGTCGACCGTGGGCCGCACAGCGAGGCCGCTCTGGAATGGCTTGCGCAGCCATGGTTTCATGCGGTGCAAGGCAACCATGAGGCGCTCGCAATCACCCGCGTGCGAGGGGGGCGGCTTGACCTGGAGATGTACCGTGCAGCGGGTGGGAACTGGTTCCTCGACCTGCCCCGGGCCGAGCAACTTCGCTACGTGGAGCGCTTCGAGCAGTTGCCGATTGCGATAGAAGTGGAAAGCGCAGATGGCCTGGTAGGCCTGCTGCATGCCGACAGCCCGTTTGCCGACTGGGCAGCCTTGAGGCGTTGGCTGGAGCTGGAACTGGATGACGACCCCAAAGTGCGGGAAGTGTGCCAGTGGTCGCGGCGGCGGCTGAAGGAAGGCAATACCCAGCCGGTGCAAGGCCTGCGGGCCTTGTTGGTGGGGCACACGCCGGTGCTGGAGCCCAAGCTGCTGGGCAATGTCTGGCATCTGGACACCGGCGGTTGGGCCAGTGGCCACTTCAGCTTGATGGACATGCGGACGCTGAAACTGCTCAGCGCCGCGCCAGATGCAGCAGCAACGCCAACGCCAATGCCACCAGCATGACGCCTGAGGCTCGCTCCAGCCATGGCAGGCTACGGGCGAAACGCCGCAGTACCCGCTGGTTACCGATGGCCACGGCAACCAGCAAGTCCCAGAGCAGCACGATGCTGAACATCCACAAGGCATACGCCGTTTTCCAGCTGTCGCTGGCACTGGCGACCATGCTGGCCAGGCTGGCATAGAACAGCGCGTTCTTGGGGTTGAGGATGCCGGACAAGAAACCCATGCCCAAGCCCCGCCACCAACCCGGTACCGCCGACTCGCCCGCGACTGCGCCCAGGCGGGTTTGCCCGGCATGGCGTAAGAACAGCACGCCGATGTACAGCAGGTAGCTGGCCCCCGCCAGTTGCAGGGCGGTGAACAGCAGGCTGCCTTCCTGCAGCACCGACAGGCCAGTGAACGCCATGGCGATGAACGCGCCATTGGCCAGGGCGATGCCCAGGCAGGCACCGCTGGCGATGCGCCAGCCGCTGTTGATCGAGGTACGCGCCACCAGGAAGAAGTCCGGGCCAGGTGATAGCAATGCGAGGAAGTGGGCGAGGGCGATGATCAGAAACTGTTGCATGGGTGGGGCTGCTCTGCGGAAAACCGCAGTCTGCTGCAGGGCCTGTCAGGCGTATTGAACAATATTGCAAGCCCAGGCGGCGGGCCTTCAGCGCCCTCGGTACTGCCCCGGCGTCACCCCCACATGGGCCTTGAACACCCGCTGGAAGTGGCTCTGATCGGCAAACCCGAGCTGGTAGGCCACCTCCGCCAGCGCCGCCCCTTCACCCAACAGCTGCCGCCCGCGATTGACCCGGGCATTGAGCAGGTAGGCATGTGGTGTCAACCCGGTAGCCGCACGAAACGCACGGATCAGCTGATAGCGCCCGAGCCCGGCCTGATGGGCCAGTGCTTCCACGCTCAAGTGCGCCGGGTCCTGGCCTTCGATACGTGCGATCAACCCGCTCAATGCGCTTGCCTCCAGGGCTGGGGCTGCAGATAGCGGTGGCTGTGCCGAGTAGTCCAGGTCCCCCAGAAAGGCAATCAGCGCTGCATCCTTCTCACCGTTGCTGGCGCAGGAGAACAACAGGCTGTTCAACTCGCAGAATTGCCGATACACCTGTGGTGCCCGACAGATACGCGCCGGTTCGCCTGCGCCGGCACCACTCAGCCCCGATTCCAGGCGCAACTGCGTCAGCCAGTCGGCGTCCACATGCAGCATCTGGTAGCTCCAGGCTTGCCCGGGCGCGGGGTTGCAGGCATGTACGCGGTGGGCCGGGACAAACACCAGCGTGCCAGGCGTCAGGCGTTCCTGCCCGTCGGCAGCCCCGGTGAAATGGCTGTGGCCAGCATCCACCGCGCCGATGGAAAACGTGGGGTGGCTGTGGGCCTTGTAGCAAGCCCGGCTATGGCAGGCGCGGCGACTTTCCACATGCGCAAGTGCCGGGTCGCGCCATAGCGCGGTGTGGGGGCGGGGCATCACAAGGTCCTCGGTTTTGCCAGCAGGGTAACAGTTGCCGCGCACCCGTACAGTTTTTAACGCTGACTGTAACTTGACCGCAAGGCCCGGCAGCCGCCGAAATAGACGCCTGTTACCAAAGGAAAACAAGAATGGATCTTTCTAGCCTGCTGCTTTTCATACCTGCCTGCTTCGCCTTGAACATGGCACCCGGGCCAAACAACCTGCTGTCGCTTCATAACGCCAGCCGCTACGGCCTGCGCACCGCCTGCGTGGCGGGTGGCGGGCGTATCCTGGCCTTCAGCGGTATGATCGCCCTGGCGGCCATGGGCCTGGCGGTGGTGCTGCACACCAGCGAATACTTGTTCCTGGCCATCAAGGTGGTGGGCGCGGCCTACCTGTTCTACATCGCCTGGCAATTGTGGCGCGCACCGGTGGGCGAAGCCGTGGTGGCAACTGACCACCCCAGTGGCACGTGGCGCCTGGCGCGCCAGGAGTTCTGGGTGGCGGCCGGCAATCCCAAGGCGATCCTGATCTTTACCGCCTTCCTGCCACAGTTCGTCTCGGTCGGCAGCGCCACACCGGTGAGCGAGCAGTTCCTGTGGCTGGGTGTATTGTTCCTGCTGCTGGAGTGGGCGGCCATTGCCATTTACTCAGGCCTGGGCGCCTACATGCAGCGTTGGTTCAGCCAGCCTGGCCCGCGCCGCCTGTTCAACCGGGTCAGTGCCTCCCTGCTGGGCTGCGCCGGCCTCGGCTTGCTGGCGGCACGCCGCTAGAACTGCCAGCGCACGCCCAGGTTCACGCCGCTGGCTTCCTGCTGGCGGCTGTCCAGGTTGGCGGTGTACTGCACGCCGCCATGCAGGCTCAGCGCCCCACTGACCTGCGCCACCACGCCGCCTTCCAGTTGTGCCGAGGTGTAGCGGTAGTCGGTCTTGATCTTGTCGACATCATCGAAGGTCAACGTATCGCGGCCACCGTCGCCGTGCCACAGGTTGAGCTGTGCATAGGGCTGCAACAGGCGGCCGCTGCTGCCCGTAAACGCACCTTCAAGACGTACCCCCAATCGGCCGGTCAGTTCTACTTGTGCGTCATGGCTGATGCGCGAAACACTGTCGCTTGCGCTGTCGAGCGAGACCTTCTGTGCAATCAACTGCGCTTGTGGCTCCAGGGTCCAGCGCTCGGACAGCGCGATGGGGTAGCCGGACTCCAGCGAAGCCGTCCAGGCATGGCCGTCGATGTTCAGCTTGTCGCCACGGTCCGAACGGGCACGGCCATCGAGGCGGGTGTACTGCAACACGGTATCCAGATAAGCACCTTGTGGCCCGACCAGCGTCCAGTAGGTGCCGACGCTATCGCCATCAAGCCTCAGATCGCCGACGCTTCGGTTCTCCTCGGCCAAGGCGAAACCCTTGACGTCGGCCTCCAGGCGGCTGTGACTGACGTAGAGGCCAACATGCTGCCGATAACCGTTGTCGCCAACCTTGGCGTACAAGTCCTGCCCAACCTTGAAACCGTACAGATCGCCATCCAGGCTCGGGCTGACCGTACCGCTCCATTGCTGGCGCACCGTGCCGCCGTAGGCCTGGCCCCAACTGGCGGGTAGGGCGCTTTTGCCCTTGAGCAACTGTTGGTCACCCTGGCGTTGGTGGAAGGTGCCTAACGCTTGGCGGGCGATGATTGCGGCGCCTCGGGGGGCTGCGGCGTAAACCGGTACTTCTGGGCGATAAAGCGGCAAGCTCTCGCCTTGCACGGGGGCGGGCAAGTCGACCTGGCCCGGCGCCGGGGCAGCGACAGGTGGTGTTTCGGCAGGCGCTATCACGGGGGGCTCGCCGGGCGCTGGCGCCGGTGCAGGCGCGGGTGGTGCCTCCACGTTCGAGCGCAGGTACCAGCTGTTTTCGCTGCCAGCAGTAACGCCGCCTTTGAACAGGCGATAGTCGTAGGCGCCAACCGATAGCGTCTTCGTCTGCACAAAGGCTTTAGAAGTACTGGTGGCACCATCACGGGCTTCGACGACCTGGATACCATTCTGAGCAGTCGCTGCACCCGCACCATTGAGGTTGTTGATGGACAATTTGGTAGAGCCGCTGATGGCCCCTCGGCTGACCACCAGGCGGTCGGAGTCGGCACCGTCACCTGCCAGCACGCTGTTCAGGCGCAAAGTGCCGTTGTTGCCGGTGTAATCGCCCAGGATGGTCAAACGGCCCTTTGCGTCGCTGCCACTGCTCAGGTCGATGGTACCGGCGTTAACCACCGATGCCTTGCTGTCACTCTGGATACTGACGATGCTGCCCTGGCGGCTGATCAGCGAGCTGCTCGCATCAATTTGCAAGGTGCCGTTGCCCGTGGCAGGGATTACGCGTGGTTGGTCGGCGCCCAGATCTCCCAGGGTGAGGGTATCGTCGAGGGTCAGCTGGCTGCCTTGTTTGAGGTTGATGCTTTCCCAGTTGGCGTACAAGGCACCTTTGCCGACCTGACTCTGCTCGAACGAAAGCGTGTCCGTGCCGGTGCCGCCGTCCAGGATAACGGCCGAGTTGCCGAGGTCGAGGGTGCGGACAGTAGCCGTGTCATTCCCATTCTCCAGGATGACTCGTTTGCCGATCTGACCGCCAGTCCAGGTAAACACATCATCGTCATTGCCAGTGCGTATTTCGCCTTTGAGCGTGCCGCCACTGAGGGTGATCTTGTCTACGCCGCTACTGGTGCTGATATCACCGCCGATGGTGCCACCGGTCATGGTGATCGTGTCATTGCCAAGCCCACTGACGACATTGCCGACAACGAGGGTTTCAATCCCGAGATTTTGGGAAATATTGAGAGTGTTGTCAGCAAGCTTGAGATCTATCCGGCCAATGCTGCCGCCCTGGAAGTCGGCGATGTCACCATCTTCAAACGCGCCCGTAATAGTTCCGCCGGTCATGGTGAACGTGTCCATGTCACCGCCCTGGTTCAGCGAGCCCAACGTACCGCCAGACATGGTGTACGTGTCTTGGCCATTGCCTTGCTGCAATGACAGTACCGTGCCGCCGCCGATGGTGAACGTGTCAGCCGCATTTGTCTGCACCAGGGCACCCAGATTGTCACCGGGTGAAACGGTCAGGGATTCAGCGTGAGCCAGCAAAGGCAGGGTAAGCAGGGGGAATGCGGCAGGCAGCAGCAGGCGAGGGCAGCGCATAGGCAGGTCTCCGTGTCCATTGAAGGGGCCACTACCTGAAGCGTCGCTTCGGCCCTGCCTGTGTTTTATGTAATGCGCAGTGACGGGACAACTGGCAGAAATGTCAGGTGGCCCGCTGCCATCAATCGCGGTAGAAGGTTTGCACCAGGTGGTAGCCGAACTTGCTCTTGATCGGCCCGTGCACCACGCGCAGCGGCTTTTTGAAGATCACCTGGTCGATGGCACCGACCATCTGGCCCGGGCGGATTTCACCCAGGTCGCCACCGCGTTTGCCTGATGGGCAAATGGAGAACTTTTTAGCCAGTACGTCGAAAGCCTCGCCGTTGGCGATGCGCTGCTTGAGCTTTTCGGCTTCGTCAGCGGTCTTGACCAGGATGTGGCGGGCTTGGGCTTTCATGGGGTACCTGTGCTTCGGGGAAAAGGGCGGCATTATGCCTGCTCGCGCAACTCTACGCGATCTCGAAACTGCTCCAGCGCTTGCGGGTTAGCAAGCGCGTCGGTGTTCTTCACCGGTAACCCATGCACCACATTGCGAACCGCCAACTCCACAAGCTTGCCGCTGATGGTACGTGGTATGTCACTGACCTGGGCAATCACCGCCGGCACGTGGCGGGGGGTGGTGAATTGGCGTATCACCTGGCGAATGCGCTGACGCAGGGCTTCATCGAGCAGCAGGCCGTCTTGCAGGCGTACGAACAGCACCACGCGCACATCGCCTTTCCAGTCCTGGCCGATGGCCACGCTTTCCAGCACCTGTTCGACTTTCTCCACCTGGCGGTAGATCTCCGCCGTGCCAATGCGCACGCCGCCCGGGTTGAGCACGGCATCCGAGCGGCCGTGAATCACCAGGCCGCCATGGGTGCGCTGTTCGGCATAGTCGCCTTGGGCCCAAACCCCCGGGTACTGGCTGAAATAGGCGTCGTGATAGCGGCTGCCGTCCGGGTCGTGCCAAAACCCCAACGGCATGCTGGGAAAGTTGCGGGTACACACCAGCTCGCCTTTTTCGTCCTGCACCGGCTGGCCGTGCTCATTCCACACTTCCACCGCCATGCCCAGGCCCTTGCACTGGATTTCGCCACGGCGCACTGGCAAGGTCGGGTTGCCCAGCACGAAGCACGAGACAATGTCGGTACCGCCGGACATGGACGCCAGGCACAGATCAGCCTTGATCTTGCTGTACACGTAGTCATAACTGTGGGGTGACAGCGGCGAGCCGGTAGACAGCAGCAACCGCAGGCTGGCCAGGTTGTGGCTGGCTGCAGGCTCAAGGCCCGCCTGTTCCAGCGCTGCCAGGTACTTGGGGCTGGTCCCGAAGGCGTGGATGCCCTCGGCGTCGATCAGGTCCAGCAGCCGTTCGGGGCCGGGGTGAAACGGCGAGCCGTCGTACAGCACCAGCGTGGCGCCTATTGCCAGGCCGCTGGCCAGCCAGTTCCACATCATCCAGCCGCAGGTGGTGTAGTAGAACAACACGTCATCGGCTTTCAGGTCGTTGTGCAGGCCGTGTTCCTTGAGGTGCTGCAGCAACACGCCACCGGCGCGGTGGACGATGCACTTGGGCACGCCGGTGGTGCCGCTGGAGTAGAGGATGTACAGCGGGTGGTCAAACGGTAGCGGGGTGAAGCGCGGTTCGCCACCGGGCTGGTAGACGTCATCCCACAGGCTCACCCGGGCCGCGTGGAACTCGTCGGGGCGAGTGCCGCTGCGGGTATGAGGCACTACGATCAGCTGCTCCAGGCTCGGCAGCTGCTCGCACACCTGGTTGACCTTGGCCACCTGATCGATGTCTTTTCCAGCGTATTGATAGCCGGCACAGACGATCAGCAGTTTGGGCGCAATCTGGCCGAAACGGTCGATGATGCCATGCACGCCGAACTCGGGCGAAGAGGTCGACCAGATCGCGCCGAGGCTGGTGCAGGCAAGCATGGCCACCAGTGTTTGCCAGGTATTGGGCATCATGGCAGCCACACGGTCGCCTGCGACGATGCCTGCGGCCTTGAACGCCGTTTGCAACCCCGCTACGTGGGCAGCCAGCTGGGCGTGGGTGAACGCCTGGCGGTGGCCATCCTCGCGTATGGAAACGACGGCCGGGCGGTCATCGCGACGGCGCAGCAGGTGTTCGGCGAAGTTCAGGCTGGCGTTGGCGAACCACTGCGCTTCGGGCATTTGTGGCCCTTCACTCAGCACTTGGCTCGGCGGGGTGTGCCAGCGCACGTGGAAATAGTCGGCAAGGGTCTGCCAGAAGGCGGCCCGCTGTTCGATGCTCCAGCGGTGCAGCGCCTGGTAGTCGGTGAGTTGCAGGTTGTAGCGCAGGTTGACCCGTCGGCGGAAGGCATCCATCCGGCTGGCCTCAATCTGCGCCGTGGAGGGGCGCCAGAGCACATCGTTCATGCGGTTCCTCCCGTTACTGCCAACTGCGGGCTTGTTCTTTGTGGGACAGGTATCCGCTATCCCCTGTGGGAGCGCAAGCTTTCAGATGCCGAGCAAGGCGTGCTTACTCTACTTTAGCCTTTTGCACGTCCTGCGATGCCGACCACACGCGGTAGCGCACTTCGACATCCTTGGGCACATACACCACCACTGGCAATTTGCTGTTGTAGCGCAGCAGGAAGCCGTCACCGACCACCGGCACGAAGGCGTCGGTCTTTTTGCCATCCGGGCAGGCCATCAGCGTGCTGGCCGGGCCGCTGACCTTGTCCAGGCGGTAGTAGTTGTAGCCCCAGCCATCCAGGGTGCGTTCTTCCAGGTTGCCGCCCAGGCGTTGGCGATTGCAGTCCACCTGCAGCGTCTTGCCGGCGAGGATTTCCAGTTTATAGGCCGACTCATCGGCCTGTGCCGGCAGGTGGATCACCTGCCGGGTGAAGCCTTTTTCTGCCTCGGGGTAGGGGGCGACGTCCTTCAGGCTGGCAGCCATCACAGGGGCTGCGGCAGCCAGGGTCAGGGCCAGAATCGCGGTCATCGGGGTAGGGCGCATAAGGCCTCCTTGCAAATAATCGAATGCGAGATCACCGCCAGGCCCAGGCTGCCCGTCACTGGGCCAACCAGCCACCATCGACGTTCCAGGCGGCGCCGCGAACCTGGCTTGCGGCCTCGCTGCACAAGAATAGTACCAGCTCACCCAGGTGTTCGGGGGTGACGAACGCCAGCGATGGTTGTTTCTCGGCCAGCAGATCATGCTGTGCCTGCAGCGGATCGCCACCGGTGGCAGCACGGTCGTCGATCTGCTTCTGCACCAGCGGGGTCAGCACCCAGCCTGGGCAGATGGCATTGCAGGTGACATTGCTGGTGGCCGTTTCCAGCCCGACCACCTTGGTCAGGCCGACCACACCATGTTTGGCCGCCACATAGGCTGCCTTGCCAGTCGAACCGACCAGGCCATGTACCGAAGCGATGTTGATGATGCGCCCCCAGTTGCGCGCGCGCATGCCCGGCAGCGCCAGCCGCGTGCCATGGAACACGGCCGACAGGTTGAGGGCGATGATCTTGTCCCAGCTTTCCTGCGGGAACTGCTCCACCGGTGCTACATGCTGGATGCCGGCATTGTTGACCAGCATGTCGACACCACCGAATTCGCGTTCGGCCAGGGCGAACAACGCTTCGATCTGGGCCACGTCCGACAGGTCGGCCGGGTGGTGAACGGCCTTCACCCCGTGCCGGCTGATCTCGGCCAGCGCCGGTGCCGGGTCGCCAAAGCCGTTGAGCACGATATCGGCGCCCGCGCGGGCCAGCACCTGGGCGATGCCTAAGCCGATGCCGCTGGTGGAACCGGTGACGAGTGCAGTCTTGCCTTTGAGGGTCATGCATAGCTCCTTAGACGATGCCAGTGGCGTAGAACGTGGCGATGACAACGAACACCGCCAGGGTCTTGATCAGGGTAATACCGAAAATATCCTTGTAGGCCTCGCGGTGGGTCAGGCCGGTCACCGCCAGCAAGGTGATCACCGCGCCGTTGTGTGGCAGGGTGTCCATGCCACCGCTGGCCATGGCGGCCACCCGGTGCAGTACTTCGAGCGGGATGTTGGCGGCATGGGCGGCGGCGATGAACGTGTCGCCCATGGCCGCCAGGGCGATGCTCATGCCGCCCGAGGCGGAGCCTGTGATGCCGGCGAGCAAGGTCACGGTGATGGCTTCGTTGACCAGCGGGTTGGGGATGCCACGCAGGGCATCGGCCAGCACCAGAAAGCCTGGCAGCGAGGCGATCACTGCACCAAAGCCATATTCAGAAGCGGTATTCATGGCCGCCAGCAAGGCACCACCCACCGCGCTTTTGGTGCCTTCGGCAAGGCGCGTGCGGATGGCGCCAAAGGCACACACCAGCACCATGAGGATGCCCACCAGCAATGCCGCCTGCACTGCCCAGATGGCCGTGAGCTTGGCCACGTCGCTTTGCACTGGCGCGTTCATGCCGGGCAGTTGCAGGCTGTGGCTGGGGCCGTACCACTGCGGGATCCAGTGGGTGAACAGCAGGTTCATCACCCCCACCAGCAGCAGGGGCGCCAAGGCCAGCCAGGGGTTAGGCAGGGCCAGGTCGGCAGCGGTTTCCGGCTCATTGCGCAGGTCGGTGCCATAGCCTTCACCCGCACGCTGGGCTTTGTTGCGTTGGCGTTGCAAGTAGGCCATGCCGGTAAAGAACACGAACAACGTGCCGATCAGGCCCAGCCACGGCGCCGCCCAGGCGGTGGTGTTGAAGAAGGTGCTGGGGATGATGTTCTGGATTTGCGGGGTGCCCGGCAGGGCGTCCATGGTGAACGAGAACGCGCCCAAGGCGATGGTGGCCGGGATCAGGCGCTTGGGGATGTTGCTCTGGCGGAACATTTCGGCGGCGAACGGGTACACCGCGAACACCACCACGAACAGCGAGACACCGCCATAGGTGAGCAGGGCACAAACCAGCACGATTACCAGCATCGCCTGACGGGTGCCAAGCAGGCGGATGGCGGCGGCGACGATCGATCGGGAAAAGCCGGACAGTTCGATCAGCTTGCCAAACACTGCGCCCAGCAGGAACACCGGGAAGTAGAGCTTGATGAAGCCAACCATTTTCTCCATGAACACCCCGGTGAACGCGGGGGCCACGGCAGAGGGGTCGGTGAGCAGGACGGCGCCGAGGGCGGCAATGGGGGCAAAGAGGATTACGCTGTAACCGCGATAGGCAGCCAGCATCAGCAGGGCCAGAGCGGCGAGGGCGATGAGCACGGTCATCGGGGTGGGTCTCCTGGGTGAGTCTTGTTTTTATCGGTGTGCAGGAGATAGCGGGAATCGTGCCAAAATGTAAGTTATTGATTTGTAGGTGTTTTTTGTTTGTTCTGAAATATTTGTCTCTAATTCGAGATTTTTGTTTCGCTTTGCGTCCTGTCAAGGCACAAGGGCAAAGCCCTTGCCATAGTCTCAATATAGAAACTAGAGTCTCTAATCAGAGACCTAGTGCAACCATCTTCTTGTACAGGGTCGACCGTCCTAGCCCCAATGCCTGAGCAGCCTGCGGTACATTGCCCTCGCATTGTGCGAGCGCCTCGCCAATCAGCTTGCGCTCGAATGCCTCGCAGGCCTCCCGGTATGTCTGTTGCACCGGCCCGCTCGCTACCGGGCTCAACGGCCCCAGTGCCGCACGCAAGTCCGCCAGCCCCAACCGTGGCTGATCCGCCAGCAATGTCGCGCGCTCCAGCACATTGCGCAGCTCGCGAATGTTCCCCGGCCATGCATGCCGCGCCAGCAGTTGTTGCGCGTCGGCCTCCAGCTCGTACTGGCTGCCCAGTTCACCCAGTATGGTCTCGCACAGCGCTGGCAAATCCTCCAGTCGCTCCCGCAGCGGCGGCACGGCGATTGGTAGCACATTCAGCCGGTAATACAGGTCGGCGCGAAACGCCCCACGAGCCATGGCCGCCTGCAGGTCGATGGAGGTGGCGGCAATGATGCGCACGTCGCTGCGCAGCATCTGGTTCGAGCCAACCGGCTCGTATTCCTTTTCCTGCAGCACGCGCAGCAGCTTGCTCTGCAGGGCTAGCGGCATGTCGCCGATCTCGTCGAGGAACAGCGTGCCGCCTTCGGCCAGCTGCAGCTTGCCACTGCGGCCCTTGCGGTCGGCGCCGGTAAACGCACCCGGCGCGGTGCCGAAAAATTCGGCTTCGAGCAGCGTTTCAGGGATCGCTGCACTGTTGATGCTGACGAAGGCTTTGTGCGCCCGCGCCGACGCCGCGTGGATGGCATGGGCCAGTAGCTCTTTGCCCGTACCGGTTTCGCCCAGCAACAACACCGGCGAATCGCTACCAGCACCGCGCCGGGCGCGGCGCTTGGCTTCCAGGCTGGCAGCACTGCTGCCCACGAACTGGGCGAAGCTGTACTTGGCTTGGCGGGCGCGCAGTTGCGAGCGGGTCGAGGCCAGTTCCTGCTGCATGCTGGCGTAGCGTTTGAGCAGTGGCGACAGGCTGCGCAGTTCGTCGAACAGGGCAAAGCCGATGGCACCGATCAGTGCGCCCTGGTCGTCGTGGATCGGCAGGCGCATCACCACCAAGGGCTCGTTCGGGGTGTCGAGCATGTCCAGCAGGATTGGCCGGCCATTGCTCACCACCTCGCGCATCAGGCTGCCCGGGATCACCGCTTCGCACGGCTGGCCGATGGCACTGGCGGCATCGGCCAGGCCAAAGCGCCGGGCGTAGCGTTCGTTCATCCAGACGATACGTGCATTGCGGTCAACGATGACCGTGCCTTCGCTGGACTGCTCGATGATCTCGAACAGCGAGTGAATTGCCAGTTGCCGTACCTGGGGGTAGTTCTTGAGGCTGTCGTTGTCGTGCATGGGGCAAATTCCGAATCATGTGAAGGCCGGGCCTGTAAAACCTAACCTCTGGGGTCGAATGCTTCGCGCAAGGCGTCCCCGATAAACACCAGCAACGACAAGATCACCGCCAGCGCGAAAAACGCGGTAAAGCCCAGCCATGGCGCCTCCAGGTGTTGCTTGCCCTGGGTCACCAACTCACCCAGCGAAGCACTCCCGGCCGGCATGCCAAACCCGAGGAAATCCAGTGCGGTCAGGGTAGTGATCGCCCCGGTCAGCATGAATGGCACGTAGGTCAGCGTGGCGTTCATGGCGTTGGGCAAAATATGTCGCAGCATCACCTGGCTGTCCGGCAGGCCCAACGCCCGGGCTGCCTTTACATACTCCAGGTTTCGCCCCCGCAGAAACTCGGCGCGTACCACATCGACCAACGTCAGCCAAGAGAACAGCGCCATGATCCCCAGCAACCACCAGAAATCCGGTTCGACAAAGCCGCTGAGGATGATCAGCAGGTACAGCACCGGTAAGCCTGACCACACTTCCAGCAGCCGCTGGCCGAGCAGGTCGACCCAACCGCCGTGGTAGCCCTGCAACGCGCCGGCTATCACGCCAATGAGCACGCTTACGACGGTCAGGGCAAAAGCGAACAGCAGCGATACCCGCGTGCCGTACAGTACCCGCGCCAGCACATCGCGCCCTTGATCGTCGGTACCCAGCCAGTTGCTTGCACTTGGCGGGCTGGGGGTGGGTACTTGCAGGTCGTAGTTGGGGGTGTCGGCGCTGAACGGGATGGGCGCGAACAGCATCCAGCCGCCTTGTTCCGCGATCAGTTGGCGCACATACGCACTGCGGTAATCGGGCTGGAACGGCAACTGGCCACCAAACTGCTGCTCGGTGTAGCGTTTGAGTGCAGGCATGTACAGCTCGCCCTTGTAGCCCAGCAGCAGGGGTTTATCGTTGGCCACCAGCTCTGCACCCATGCTCAACAGCAACAGGCCGGCGAACAGCCACAGCGAGACCCAGCCCAGGCGGTTGCGGCGAAAGCGTTGCAGGCGACGGCGCGAGACGGGGGAAAGCATCAGTGCGCCCTCGTATCGAAGTCGATGCGAGGGTCGAGCAACGTGTACGACAGGTCGCCGATCAGGCGGATCAAAAGGCCCGCCAGGGTGAAGATGAACAGTGTGCCGAACACGACCGGGTAATCCCGCGACACTGCTGCGTCATAGCTCATGCGGCCCAGGCCATCGAGCGAAAAGATCACTTCGATCAGCAAGGAACCGGCGAAGAACACCGTTATCAGTGCCTGCGGCAAGCCCGCTACCACCAACAGCATGGCATTGCGCAGTACATGGCCATACAGCACCCGGCGTTCACTCAGGCCTTTGGCCCGGGCGGTGACCACGTATTGGCGGGAAATCTCGTCGAGGAAGGCGTTCTTGGTCAGCAACGTGAGGGTCGCGAAACCGCCAATCACCAAGGCGCCGACTGGCAGCACCAGGTGCCAGAAGTAGTCGGCAACCTTGCCCAGCAGGCTGAGTTCGTCGAAGTTGTCCGAAACCAGGCCACGCACCGGGAACCAGTTGAGCGAGGTCCCTCCGGCGAACAGCACGATCAGCAGCAAGGCGAACAGGAACGAGGGCAGGGCATAGCCGACCACAATCAGCGCGCTGCTCCAGGCATCGAACCGGCTGCCGTGGCGCACCGCTTTGCGTATGCCCAGCGGGATCGACACCAGGTAGGTGATCAGCGTGGCCCAGAAACCCAGCGACAGGGTGACCGGCAACTTGTCCAGGATCAGGTCCGTGACCTTGGCACCGCGGAAGAAACTGTTGCCGAAGTCCAGCCGGGCATACTGGCCCAGCATCAGCCACAAGCGCTCGGGGGCGGATTTGTCGAAACCGTACTGGCGCTTGATCTCCTCGATCAGTTTCGGGTCCAGGCCTCGTGTGGCGCGGGACTCACCATGCACCACTTCGGCCCGCGCGCCGGGTGCGCCGCCGCCAAGGCCTTGCAGGCGCGCCACGGCCTGTTCTACCGGGCCACCCGGCGCAGCCTGGACGATGGCGAAGTTGACCAGCAAGATCGCCAGCAGGGTCGGGATGATCAACAACAGACGGCGCAGGATGTAGGTGGTCATGGCAAGGCCTTCTGGCGTTCGGCCATTTGCGCGTTGGTCAGCGGGGTGGGGCTGATCTCCCACCAGGTGTCCAGGCCTTCGTCATAGGCCGCCTGGACCTTGGGCAGGCCAAAGCGGTTCCACCAGGCGGTGGAGCTACCTGGCGGGTAGTAGTTGGGGATCCAGTAGTAGTTCCATTGCAGCACCCGGTCCAGGGCGCGGGCGTGCTGCAGCATGTCGGCCTGGGTGTCGGCACGCACCAGGCCGTCGATCAGGCGGTCCACGGCCGGGTCTTGCAGCACCATCAGGTTGTTCGAGCCGGGGTCGTGGGCGGCTGCCGAGCCAAAGTAGTTGTACAACTCGGCACCCGGCGACAGGGTAACCGGGTAGCCGGTGACGATCATGTCGTAGTCGCGCGCCATCAGCCGGTTGACGTACTGGGCAGCGTCGACATTGCGGATGTTCAGGGTGACGCCGATCTGGGCCAGGTTGCGCTTCCACGGCAGCAGCAGGCGCTCCATGCCCGCCTGGCCGTTGAGGAAGGTGAATGCCAGCGGTGTGCCGTCGCTGTTCACCAGCCGGTCGCCTTCGGGGTGCCAACCGGCTTGTTCAAGCAGGGCCAGGGCCTGCAACTGTTGTTTGCGGATGATCCCGGACCCGTCGGTGACCGGGGCGCTGAACACCGTGGTGAAAACTTCGCCCGGTACGTTTCCGCGCAACGGTTCAAGCAGCTTCAGCTCGCCAGCATCCGGCAGCTTGCGGGCTGCCAGCGGCGTGTTGGAGAACACGCTTTGTTGGCGGATGTACATATTGCGCATCATCTGCCGGTTGCTCCACTCGTAGTCCCACAACATGCCCAGCGCCTGGCGCACCCGGCGGTCCTTGAACTGCGGCTGGTCGAGGTTGAACACGAAGCCTTGGGCCACTTGCGGTTTGGCCGGGCCAAGGTGGGCGCGTTGCAGGCGACCATCCTCCAGTTGCGCACCGTTGTAGCCCAGGGTGTAAGCGGTGGCGGAGAACTCACGGTTGTAGTCGTAACCCCCGCCTTTGAGCACCTGCCGGGCCACCTCGGTATCGCCGAAGTACTCGATGCGTAGCTTGTCGAAATTGTAGCGGCCACGGCTGGCGGGCAGGTCGCGCGCCCACCAGGTGGGGTCGCGTTCGAAGGTGATGCTGCGGCCGTTGTCGATGCGCCCGATGCGGTACGGGCCGCTGCCGACTGGCTTGTCAAAACCGGCACCGTTGGCGAAGTCGCGTTGCTGCCAGTCGTGTTCGGGCAGTACCGGCAGGCTGGCGAGGTCAAGGGCCAGGGTGCGGCCGTGCCCGGGCTTGAAGTCGAAGCGCACGCTGTGCGGGTTTTCCACGGTCACACCAGTGACGTCGGCGAACTGGGTGCGGTACTTGAGGCTGCCTTTGTTCATCAACAGCTCGAAGGTGAAACGTACGTCTTCGGCACGCACCGGTTTGCCATCGGCGAAGGTGGCACGCGGGTCGATATTGAAACGTAGCCAGGCATCGTCGGGGCCGCGCTCCATGCTGTGGGCGATCAGGCCATAGACGGTATAGGGTTCATCGAACGAGCGCACGGCCAGTGGCGCATACAACAGGCCATCGACTTCGCTGACGCCAATGCCTTTGTCGATGTACGGCAGGATATGGTCGAACTGGCCGATCTCGATGGCCGAGCGGCGCAGGATGCCGCCCTTGGGGGCGTTGGGGTTGACGTAGTCAAAGTGCTGGAAGCTGGCGTTGTAGCGGGGAGCTTCACCGTAGACGGTGAGTGCATGGGTGGGGGCGGCTTGGGTATTGAAAGCTAGACAAAGCAAGAACAGGCCCCACAAACCCTGTGGGAGCGGGCGTGCCCGCGAATGCGTCGGCCCAGGCAACGAGGTTGTCTGGTCTGGGCTATTCGCGGGCAAGCCCGCTCCCACACGGACTTTCATCGGCTGCGAGGACTTAATCCTGGCGGCTGGTCACTTCCAGCAGGTGGTAGCCGAACTGGGTTTTCACCGGGCCTTGCACGGTGTTGACCGGGGCGCTGAACACCACGGTGTCGAATTCCTTGACCATCTGGCCTGGGCCGAACGAGCCCAGGTCACCGCCCTGACGGCTGGACGGGCAGGTGGAGTTGGCTTTGGCGATTTCAGCGAAGTCGGCGCCTGCTTCGATCTGGGCTTTGAGTTCGTTGCATTTATCGATGCTGCTGACCAGGATGTGGCGGGCGGTTGCACGGGCCATGGGTACTGCTCCTTGGGGTAAAAAGGCAAGCCTAGCGCACTTGCTTGGGGTATGTCTCGCCAGGCTTGCAACCTTCGTCTTACAGTTTTTGTGCCGCTTCGCGCAACAGGGTTTCGGTCGAGTTCCAGCCCAGGCAGCCGTCGGTGATCGACACGCCGTACTTCAGTACACCCTTGCCCAGCGCCTGACAGCCATCGAACAAATGCCCCTCGATCATCACGCCAACGAGCGAGCGGTCGCCGGCCAGGCGTTGCGCCAGCACATCGTTGAACACCGCGGGCTGGCGAGCCGGGTCCTTGCCGCTGTTGGCGTGGCTGCAATCGACCATGATTCGCGCCTGCACGCCAACCTTGGCCAGTGCCTGGCGGGCCATGGCGATGCTGTTGGCATCGTAGTTGGGGCCTTTGTGGCCACCGCGCAGTACCAGGTGAGTGTCCGGGTTGCCCAGGGTTTCGATGATCGCCGGGTGGCCCTGCGCATCCATGCCGAAGTGGCGGTGCGGGTGGGCGGCGCTGCGCATGGCGTCGCTGGCGATGGCGATGCCGCCGTCGGTGCCGTTCTTGAAGCCGACTGGCAGCTCCAGGCCGCTGACCATTTCCCGGTGAATCTGCGATTCGGTGGTGCGCGCCCCAATCGCGGCCCAGGCCAGTAGGTCGTCGAAGTAGCCGGCGGCCATCGGTTGCAGCAGCTCGGTGGCGATCGGCAGGCCGCGTTCGATCATGCTCAGCATCAGCCCACGGGACAACGCGATGCCCGAGTGCATGTCGTCACTGCCATCGAGGTGCGGGTCGTAGGCGAGGCCTTTCCAGCCCACGGTAGTGCGCGGTTTTTCGACGTACGCGCGCATCACCAGCAGCAGCTTGTCGCTGACTTCACGGCTGAGAGCGGCCAGGCGGTCGGCGTATTCCAGGGCTGAGCGAGGGTCGTGGATCGAGCAGGGGCCGACGATCACCAACAGGCGCGGATCGCGGCCTTCGAGGATGTCCCGGATGGCCTGACGGTGTGCATGGACTTGCTGGGTGAGTTCGCTGGACAGCGGCATTTGCTGCTTGAGCAGGTGCGGGCTGGGCAGGCGCTTGCTGACGGTGGTGTTGGCCGCTTGCGGCTGGGTCAGGGGCAGGGCGAGGCTGGAAGCTTGCATGGCGTTTTTCCCTGGGCGGACGGCGGGTTCTGGCCCGCGTGGTCGGCCCTATCGAGGTGTTCGACAGATCGTTGAATTCGTATTGGCTGCTGCATTGCCACCTGTGGAAGACCGGACGGAGGCGGCAGGCTGGCCCGAACGGGATTGGCTAAATCGCCAGGCATAGGTGTTTGCGTAGTAATAAGTGGCGTAGTTCATGAATCTGTCCTCAATGTGAATCGGTGTTGTTCAAAGGCCTGAAAAGCAAAACCCCCGGTCGGGAAGCCGACCGGGGGTTTGAGTATTCTCATGTTCGGCGGCCCCTCGAAGGTGGGCGCCGTGTGGGTATCGGCGCCTAGTGGCTAAACCAATACCCAAAGTAATAGCTGGCAGGTGCCACGCAGCCGGCAACGGCCAGCACAGGGCGCAGGGTGCGACCGGTGTGGTTGGCGTGGTTGCGGGTGTGTTTCGGCATGTTGCTCTCCAGTGAATGAGCCCGAGCTTACTTCAGTTCGGCCGGGCCATTCAATGGATAAATGCTATAGGGTTGATCATTTGCTTTTGTACTGGTTGGTTCAATGACCGTAACGCCCGACCTAGTGGCTGTCTTGGTCCTCTGCAGTACCTCCGGTGTGCCCCGCACCGGAGCCGGTAGCCTCGCCGGTGCTGTTAGAGCCGCCGCTGGCGCCGTCGGCGGCATCGGTGTTGTTGCCGGTGTCGCTGCTGTCGTTGCTTTTACCACTGCCGGGGCTGTTGACGCTGCTGCCCTCACCAGCCGACTTGCCGCCAGACTGATCGGTCTGTGGGCGACTGTCGGTGTTGGTGTGTGTGTCGGTGTTGGTGGCAGCGAAGGCGGTGCCGGTGAGGCTGGTCAGGGCCAGCGCGAGGTACAGGGAAAGCGGACGAATGCGGATCATGGGAAGTCTCCTTTGCGGATGATCTGTCATTCGTTTGGCCAAGTGCGGGGAGCGGGGTGCGCTTTGGGCGACGAGCGGTAACTTCAGGGGCCGCAAAGCGGCCCCTGGGATCAATGAGATTCCGAGCGCTGTGCTGGCGCCGGGTTTTCTACCGGCTCCAGCGGCGGATGCTCCTGCGCGGCGTGCATCAGGTCTTCGGTCACGCGCAGCTCGGCGCCGGTTGGCGAGAAGGTGGTCGAAGCCGTAAACGGTGCCGGGTGCTCCGCCGCCGGGCGTTTGCCACGGCGCCACATGAAGAAGCACACCATGCCCAGGTTGACCACGGCAAAGGCCCAGAACAGGCCGGCCTCGCCAAACTCGGTCATCATCGGCGACATGGCGACCGGCGCCATGGCAGAGCCCAGCGAGTTGATCAACAGCAGGCCCTGAATCATCGGTACCAGCGCATCGGACGGCGCCCGGTCGGCGGCATGGCTGACCGCCACCGGGTACAGGGTGAACACGCCACCACCCAGCAGGAACAGCATGGCTGGCAGCAGGAACGAGTCCGACGGCAGGAACACCGTGACCAGCGACAGCACCACACACAGCGCAGCCAGGGCGATCAGCACATCTTGGCGGTCCTTGCGGTCGGACCAGCGCCCGACCGGGTATTGCAGCAGCATGGCGCCGAGGATCACCCAAGCCATCATGTTACCGACCTCGCCCACCTCCAGGCCGATGCGTTGCAGGTACAGCGGCAGCAGGGAATAGATCCCGGCAATGGCCACACCCGAACCGAAGCAGCCCACCAGGCCTGACGGTGCCACACCCAGCAGCTGGCGGGGTTTGAGCGGTTCGACCTGGTCCAGCAGGGGCGATACCCGCGGCAAGATCACGATAGGCAGCACCGACAGTGCTGCCAGCACGCCAGCCAGCATGAAGGGGGCGGTGTCACCCAGCTGGGTGATTTCGCCAAGGCCGGCCTGGGCGATTACCCCGGCGCCGTAGAAGGCAATCATGTACAGCGCAAGCAGGCGGCCGCGAATCTTGGCGTCGCCGGCCAGTAGCAGCCAGCTTTCGATCACCAGGAACACGCCGACCGCCGCCCAGCCGTTGATCAGGCGCAGCACAGACCACCAGGTGACGTCGTAGAACAACCCTTGCAGCAGGATGGTCGCGGCGATCAGCGAAGCGAAGCTGGTGTAGGCGCGGATATGGCCGATGCGCAAGATCAGCCGGTCGTTGAAGATTGCACCCAGGGTCAGGCCGATGAAGTAGGTCGACGAGACAATACCGATGGTGGTGGCTGACTCACCGGCAGCGCCCAGGCGCAGGGTGGTCAGGGAAGACATGAAGCCGTTGCCCAGGGCAATGATGAACAACCCGAGCAGGGGCGCCAGCGCCATGGCCAGCAAACGCGGAGACATACGTACCTCTAGTTGGATGAGCGGATGAGCGCCTTCTCGGACGCGCACACCGGCCCGACCCGGCAAGGGGCGAGTGGTTACACGGATGCGACCTGGGCAAGACTCAACCGCTGGGCCCTTTGGGAAATGGGCCGTGCGGGGAGGGTTGAGCCTATTTCACATGTGCGTTCATGTGTTCAGGCACGGACTCTGTCATTGCTGCCGGTTGCCACCGTTCAAGGCGACGGGCGAAAAGGAGGCGCGATTCTACGGGCTTGCGCGGTTTTGCCCAAGGGGCATTGGCGTGCGACGAGACGCCGCAGTCTGTGGGCGACATGAATGTGTCTGCGGTAGACAAGCCAGTGCTGCAGGGCAAACCCGGTAATCCACTACCTGTCCCGCAGTTGCCATCCTTGATGGGTCAGCACCATGGCCCGGGTATCTTTGAGCGGCGTATCATGACTGGCCACAGCCTTGCCCAGTTCGGCAATGCTGGCTTTGACCTGTTCATCACCGGCCCATGCCGGTAGCCCGGTAATCGTGTAGGCATAGGTCACATTCGATGTCTTTTGTCCCGTGGCTTCGCTTGGCGCGCTGAACTGTTCGATCGCTGTTACCTGCGCCTTGCCAAAGCACAGGCCGTGGCCCGCCTTGTAATACTTGCGGCCTTCATCGGTAAGCGCGTAGGCATAGTAGATGTCCGTTCGTGCCGGTTGCCACAGCCGGGCAGGCACCTCGGTGCGCGAGATTTCCTTCTCACTGACCACGCCCACCTTGGCCAAGGCATGCAGCGCCTTGTTGGTGCCGTGCAGGTCGAAGTCCTGTGTCTTGGTGGGGAATGAGCTGATGACGAAGCAGTGCGGATACTGGGTGTCGAGGTAGGCCTGGGCGGCTTTCTTGAAACTGGCCTCGGAGGTGTCGTTGCTGTCGGAGCAACCTGCCAGGGTTGCCAGCAGCGCCAGCGGCATGATCTTCCTGTACATGGTGAAACGTCCTTGAATGGCGAAGATAAAACCGATGGCTGAAGATTAGAACCCACGGGTTAGAGCGGCGCAATCGTGGCAAGACGGCATCGCTATGGCTCACCTCGGGTATCGATACTGACGACCACCGACATGCCTGGGCGCAGTTGCCTGGCTTCGTCCTGGCCGGCATCCACAGTAATGCGCACCGGAATCCGCTGGGCGATCTTGACGAAGTTGCCGGTGGCATTGTCCGCCTGCAGCAGGGCGAACTCCGAGCCGGTGGCTGGCGATATCTGCTGCACGTGTCCCTGCAACTTCAGGTGGTTCAGGGCATCCACGGTGAACGTCACCGGCTGGCCGATGCGTACATTGGCCATTTGGGTTTCCTTCATGTTGGCGATGACCCACAAGGTGTCGGGTACCAGCGCCATCAACTGCGCGCCAGAGTTCACATAAGCCCCCAGGCGTGTGCCGATTTGCCCCAGCTGGCCGTCGCGCGGGGCAGTGACGCGGGTATTGTCGAGGTCGATGCGCGCCAGTTCCACGGCCGCCTTGGCATTCTCCACCGATGCTTCCAGCGCTGCCCGGTTGACCACCACCGTTTCACGGTCCTGGCGGGCGATTTCCAGCGCTGCCTTGGCCTGGGCCAGGCTGGCGACCGCTGCCGCTTCGCTGGCACGGGCCAGGTCCAGGTCGCGCCGCGACACCGAGCCGTCGTTGACCAGCGCCTGGTTGCGGCTCAGGTCGGCTTTGGCCTTGATCGCCTGGGCCATCGCATCGCCGATGGCCGCCTGGCGCTGGGCGATGGTGGCTTCGGCACTGTTGCGCTGCTGCAGGTTGTTGGCCAGGGCTGCCTGTTGTTGCTGCAGTTGGGCGATGGCCTGGGCCAGGCGCTGTTTGTAGATGCGGTCGTCCAGTTGCACCAAGAGGTCACCGGCCTTGACGAACTGGAAGTCGTGCACCGGCACGTCGACAATGTAGCCACTCAGTTGTGGGCCGATGATAGTCACCTGGCCGCGTACCAGCGCATTCTCGGTACTTTCGATGGCGCTGCCGAACGGTGGCAGGCGCCAGGCATACAGCACCAGCAGGATGCCGGCCAGGGCCACGCAGGCGAAACTGATTGACGAGAGGATGCGTACCCGCCGCGAACGTACCGGGCTGGTCGGCTCGCTGGGCGGTGTGGCACCTTCCGGGGCTTCGGCGATGGCGGTGGTGGTCGTGGTGCGGGTGTCGTCGGTCATCGGTTGGGCGCGCCGGGGGTGGAGTCGGTGAGGGAGGCCTGGCGTTTTGCGTACCAGAGCCAGGTGCTACGGATGCAGATCCAGGCCATTGTCAGGATAGCGATACTGCCAATCAGCACGAACACGTCGTTGTAGGCCATGATGTTCGCCTCGCGGGTGGCGGCGCTGGCCAGCAGGCGCATGCCGGCTTCGCTACGCAGGGCCGGGTCGGCGATGATGCTGCCGTAACCGCTGCCGCCGCTCTGCACGCGCGCATTGACCAGGGGTTCGAGGTAGCTGAGGCGGTCCATCAGGTGGCTGGAATGGAATTTTTCCCGCCAGATCTGGAAGGTGCCCAGCAGCGCCGCGCCAATCAGGCCGCCGAGGTTGTTGCAGATGCCGAACAGTACCGAAAAGCTCACCAGGTTACGTGGGTTGGCGCGCACATGGCTGATGCCCAAGGCCATCGACGGGCCAAGAAAGAAGGTGCTGCCAAAAGCCAGCAGAAACTGGCTGAAGTACATTTGTGCCGGGCGCGTGAGGTTGCTGGAGCTGCTGTCCATGAAGGCGCCGGCAGCCATGGCCAGCAACGAGACGAACAGCGGAATCACCAAGTGGTTGGGGTTGATGGTGAGGGCGCTGCTGGCCAGGCCTGCCACGGCCCCCAGCAGCATGATCCAGTACAGCGTGCGCATTTGCTCGCTGCCCATGTTCAGCGCCTGCAAAAAGCCGACTGCGCCCGTGGACTGTTCGGACGTGACCATGCGGATCAACACCACGCACAGCGCCAGGCGAATGACTGCACCGCTGCCCAGCCAATGGGTCATCAACAACGGGTTCTGCCGGTTGTGCTCGATGGCCAGGCCGCTGAAGAGAAGGCCGATCGAGGCCGCCAGCGCCACGCCGATCCACGGCGCCTCCAGCCACCAGTCGATGCGCCCCAGCGACAGCACGGCGCAAAGCAGGGCTGTGCCACTGGCGATCAGGGTGAAGGTCAGGAAGTCCAGGGGCTCGAAGGTCTTGAAGCGGTCACCGGGTGGCAACTTGAGCATCAACACGCAACCCAGCGCGGCCAGCGCCAGGCCCAGCTCGAACAGGTACAGGCCACGCCATTCGGCAATTTGCAGCAGGTCTTCGGAAAAGATGCGTGCCAGCGGCAGTGCCAGCTGCGAGGCGCCCAGGCCCAGCACCATTGCCTTGAGCCGCCATTGCGCTGGGAACGCCTGGATCATGTAATACAGCCCCAGCGAGCTGAGCGCGGCGCCGACCATGCCGTGGGCCGCGCGTACAGCGATGGCCGAGTTGAGGTCGTTGACCAGCAGGTGGGCGAAGGTGACCAGGGCGTACAGCACCAGGAACACCTCGGTGAAGGCTCGCAGGCCGAATTGTTGGCGAAACTTCACCAGCAGCAGGTTGATGGACACGTTGGTCATGACGTAGGCGGCAGGCAGCCAGGCCATTTCTGCCGTGGTCGCGCCCAAGGCGCCTTGCAGGAACACCAGGTTGGCGGTGACCAACGCGTTGCCAAGGCCGCCGGTGATTGCGACCAGCAGGCCGACCACGCCATAGGCCAGGCGCTTGGCTGGCGAATGCAGGGGCGTGGAGGGGGACCCCGGCAGGCTGGGTTTTTCGTGGGGAAGCCACTGGCGTGGGGCGTACTTGTCCATGGGCAGACTGTACTTGAGCGGCGGTTGCTGCTGCTAGGTGCATGCCTTGGTTTTTGTGGTGGCATTGAGATCGTGTGCATGAACATCGCACCGGTCAGCAGCCGCAGGCCGTCCACCGGCTCACCGAACACATTCAGCTCCACCCCCTTGTTGAACTCTTCGCCGTCCATGTTGAAGGTGTCCTACTGCGAACGACACATGTTCCCAGGGCTTGATCACCAGGCCATACACCGGGGTAGTGATGGATTCGTCGTAAGGCGTGTTGCGCGCACCGGTGCCGGTCGCCCAGCTGTCGACGCTGATCGATTGCCGCCGCACGCCCACGGTCAGCGGTGCCCGACTGCAACTGCCCTAGCCAACCCTGCAGCCAGCCGTGGTGCTCGGTGTACAGCGTCTGGACCTGCAGGTTGAGGGTAGGGTCGGCGGGCGGCATGGCAGGCGCGAGGTTCCGGGAGAGGAGCGCAATTAAGAATTGATCGCAATCTAAGCCTCTGCCTGGAACCTGGCAATGCGCGCTTTTACAGGGCCTTGGCCAAAAATGCTGCTGTACGGCTTACCGCACACCCAGCCACCACCTGCGGCGTGCCACTGACCACCACCTTGCCCCCGGCATCGCCGGCACCCGGCCCGATATCGATCACCCAGTCGCTTTGCGCTACCACACGCATGTCATGTTCAACCACCACCACGCTGTGCCCGCCGTCGACCAGGCGGTTCAGTTGCACCAGCAACCGGTCGATGTCTTGCGGGTGCAAGCCGTTGGTGGGCTCGTCCAGCACATACAGCGTTGCCCCGCGGGCCGTGCGTTGCAGCTCGGTCGCCAGTTTGATCCGTTGCGCTTCACCACCGGACAGTTCGGTAGCCGGTTGGCCCAGGCGAAGGTAGCCCAGGCCGATGTCCTGCAACACTTGCAGGCAACGCCGCGCCGGTGGCTGTTCGGCAAAGACCTGCAGGGCTTGCTCGACAGTCAACTGCAGCACTTGCGCAATGTTCATGCCTTGCCAGCTCACCGCCAGGGTTTCAGGGTTGTAGCGGTCTCCATGGCAGGTGGGGCAGGGGGCGTAGACACTGGGCATGAACAGCAGCTCAACGCTGACGAAGCCTTCGCCTTCGCAATTGGCGCAGCGGCCCTTGGCAACGTTGAAGGAAAAGCGCCCCGCGTCGAAGCCCTGTGCCTTGGCCTGCTCAGTGGCCGCGAACAGCTTGCGCACGTGGTCGAACAGGCCGGTGTAGGTGGCCAGGTTGGAGCGAGGCGTGCGACCGATCGGCTTCTGGTCGACCTGTACCAGGCGCTTGATGCTATCCAGGCCAGCGCTGACATGCCCACTGCCGGTCTGCTCAGGCGCGTCCTCCAGGCTTGGTTCTTCGGGCTCGCTGCGTTGCTCGGCATGGCCCAGGTGCGCACCGACCAGCTCCAGCAGGGCCTGGCTGACCAGGCTGGACTTGCCCGAGCCGGAAATGCCCGTAACGGCGGTAAAGCAGCCCAGCGGGAATGCGGCGCTGAGGTTGTTGAGGTTGTTACGGGTAATGCCTTCAAGCGTGAGCCAGTTTCGGGCCTGGCGTGGCGCACGTGTGGCCCGGGACTGTGCATTGAACAGATAGGTGCGGGTGCAAGATGGCTCGACCTCGGCCAGGCCTGCGGGCGGCCCGCTGTAGAGTATGGTGCCACCATGCTCGCCGGCAGCCGGCCCTACATCCACCAGCCAGTCGGCGCGGCGCATGGTGTCCAGGTCGTGCTCCACCACATACACCGAGTTGCCCGCGTGCTTCAGGCGTTGCAGGGCTTCCAACAACGCCTCGCTGTCGGCCGGGTGTAAGCCGGCCGAGGGCTCGTCAAGCACGTAGATCACACCGAACAGCTGTGAGTTGAGCTGGGTGGCCAGGCGCAAGCGTTGCAGCTCACCCGAAGACAAGGTGGGGGTGCTGCGCTCCAGGGCCAGGTAACCGAGGCCAAGGTCGAGCAGCGTGTCGATGCGCTCCAGCAATTCCTTGGCGATGCGTTGTGCCGCCAGGCGCTTTTCCAGGGTCAGGTCGTCTTGCGGGTGCGCCAGATAGTCAGCTGCCGACACTTTGCGGAACACCTCGGCCAGCGCCTGCAGCGACAAGTGCGACAGTTCGGCGATATCCATGCCGGCGAAGGTCACGCCCAGCGACTCGCGCTTCAAGCGCTTGCCTTGGCACAGCGGGCAGGGGATGGGGCGCATGTACTGGGCCACGCGTTTACGCATCTGTGCGCTCTGCGAGTGCATGAAGGTATGCAGCACGTAACGCCGGGCACCCATGAACGTGCCTTGATAGCTAGGCTCCTGCTTGCGCTTGAGTGCGGCGCGGGTCTGCGCGGGCGTCAGGCCGGCATACACCGGCGCGGTGGGCGTTTCTTCGGTGAACAGGATCCAGTCGCGTTGCGCCTGGGGCAAGTCGCGCCAAGGGATATCGACGTCATAGCCCAGCGTTACCAGAATGTCGCGCTGGTTCTGGCCCTGCCAGGCCATCGGCCACGCTGCCACCGCGCGTTCGCGAATGGTCAGTGACGGGTCGGGGACCATGGTCGCTTCGGTCACCTCGAAGACCCGGCCCATGCCATGGCACTCCGGGCACGCGCCCTGGGGCGTGTTTGGCGAAAAGTCTTCGGCATATAGCATCGCTTGCCCGGCCGGGTAGTGGCCGGCGCGTGAGTAGAGCATGCGGATCGAGTTGGACAAGGTGGTCACGCTGCCCACCGAGGAACGCGCACTGGGTGTGCCACGTTGCTGCTGCAGGGCCACGGCTGGAGGCAGGCCTTCGATCGCATCTACGTCTGGCACGCCAACCTGGTCGATCAGGCGCCGGGCATAGGGTGCCACTGATTCGAAATAGCGGCGCTGGGCTTCGGCATACAACGTGGAGAAGGCCAGTGACGATTTGCCTGAGCCGGATACGCCGGTAAACACCACCAGCGCATCGCGGGGGATATCGACATCGATGTTCTTCAGGTTGTGCTCGCGGGCACCCCGCACACGGACGAAGCCGTTTGGGGTGATTGGGCGTGGAGGCATGACGCAGTCCTTGGCTGTTTCGGAACAGTGCGCCCAAGGTAACAGTAATTGCAGCCATCGTGTGTGGGTAATGTTTCCGCTCAGCAAATCTGCGAGTTATTGATTAAGGGTGATGGGGTTAGTGTGAAGGGGCAAGTAACACTAACAGGAACTGCAAAACATGCGAACTTCATATTTATTGGCCATTGACCAACAGGCCTCCGTGCACGCCAGTAATAACTTCCCGTTACAGCCCTATACACCCTATGGCTATCAGGGGGGCAAGGGCTGCCCGCTGTTGGCCTTTGCCGGAGAGGCCGGCGCGCTTCTGCCGCAGGGTTATCTACTTGGCAACGGCAAGCGTGCCTATCACACCGGGACAATGCGCTTTCACAGCCCGGACGTATTCAGCCCGTTTGGTCGTGGAGGGCTTAATGCCTATGCCTACTGCATGGGGGACCCGATTAACAAGGTCGACCGTGATGGTCATTCGCCCACACGGGTAGTCGGGCAAGCAACAGGACTTGTTTGGGGAACGGTAGGCATGTTGTCTTCACTGAACAAGGCATCCAAAGCAATCGTCAAACGTTCAATTGCCAAGGCTAACGGAACGCCAATACCCAAGGAGTTCAACAATTCAAGCCGTACCAATAATGCAATGATATTTATGGGCGGCCTGGCGGGTACCATCGTCAAGGCACCCAGTGCGGTGTTCGCTTTTTCAGCGCCCTTTGAGTCAGTGGGGGCTGAACTGGTGACCGGGGCCGGAATAGCCGCAGGCTCTCTCGCCGGAGTGGGCAAGCTGAGGCAACTGTTCAACGATGTAAAATCGACTTATCAGGAAGCCACAGCGAATAGATTGCCACTTGGCAAGTTGGTAATAGAGTCCATCAAGGAAGCCACCGGCTGGAACCAATTACGCGGCCGGGAATCGGCCATTCTCGAACCCTTGCCAGAACAAATATTATTGGTTCGCCTCCCCGCCATGAAGTAGTGCTTGCCGTTGCAAGCAATGGCAGCCCTGATCGGCGCTTTCGGTTCCACGCTGTGAAACCAGATTCGATTGTGCTTCATCGCTCCTCGCGCTTATCTGTTTGCAAGAACGACCTGCCTCAGCCGTCGTGACCTCAAGGCGAACAACAAGAACGGGAAACCACCCGCGCGAGGAGACTCCACATGTCCCGACATCAGCACATCCTGGCCTGGCTTGACGATGTGGCCAGCGAGCTGCACGCGATCCGTCACGATATCCACGCTCACCCGGAACTGGGTTTTGAAGAAAACCGCACGTCTGCACTGGTCGCCCAGTTGCTTGAGGCGTGGGGCTATGAGGTGCACACCGGCATCGGCAAGACTGGCGTGGTCGGCGTGTTACGCAATGGCAGCAGCTCACGCCGTCTGGGCCTGCGCGCCGACATGGACGCGCTGCCCATCCACGAGGCCACGGGCGCGACGTACAGCAGCCAGCACCAGGGTTGCATGCACGCCTGCGGCCATGACGGTCACACCACCATGCTGCTCGGCGCCGCGCGGTACCTGGCGGCGACCCGGCAGTTCGACGGCACGCTGACGCTGATCTTCCAGCCGGCCGAGGAGGGCCAGGGCGGCGCCGAGGCGATGCTGGCCGACGGCCTGCTGGAGCGCTTCCCTTGCGATGCCCTGTTCGGCATGCACAACATGCCGGGCCTGCCAGCCGGGCACCTGGGTTTTCGCGAGGGCCCGATGATGGCCTCGCAAGACTTGCTGACGGTGACACTCGACGGGGTTGGCGGCCATGGTTCGATGCCGCACCTGACCATCGACCCGCTGGTGGCGGCGGCCAGTGTGGTGATGGCACTGCAAACCGTGGTGGCGCGTAATATCGATGCGCAGGAGGCGGCTGTTGTCACGGTGGGTGCGCTGCAGGCCGGTGAAGCGGCCAACGTGATCCCGCAGCAGGCGTTGCTGCGCCTTAGCTTGCGCGCTCTGAACGCCGAGGTGCGGGCAAAGACCCTGGAACGGGTGCGGGCGATCATCGTCAGCCAGGCCGAAAGCTTTGGCTGCAGTGCCAGCATCGAACACCGTCCGGCTTACCCGGTGCTGGTCAACCATGGCGCAGAGAACGCCTTCGCCACGCAGGTCGGGGTGGAACTGCTGGGTGCCGAGGCGGTGGATGCCAACACCCGCAAGCTGATGGGCAGCGAAGACTTCGCCTGGATGCTGCAACGTTGCCCGGGTGCCTACCTGTTCATCGGCAATGGGGTATCGCGGCCGATGGTGCACAACCCGGCCTACGACTTCAACGACGACATCCTGCTGACCGGCGCCGCCTACTGGGGCGCGCTGGCAGAGCGCTGGCTCGCACCCGCCTGACCTTCCCATTTACGACTGCCGCTGGAACCCGGGTGCGACCGTGCCCGGGTGATCACCCAATCATTGTGTGGAGTGTTCCCCTATGCAGACTTCGAGCACTGGCGTGTCGCGTACCCGGCAGGTGGTCGCTGCCGTTATCGGCAACGCCCTGGAGTGGTATGACTTTATCGTGTATGGCTTTCTGGCCAGCATCATTGCCCGGCAGTTTTTCCCGTCCGACGATGAGTACGCCTCGCTGCTGATGGCCCTGGCCACCTTTGGCGTCGGCTTTTTCATGCGCCCGGTGGGTGGTGTGTTGCTGGGCATGTATTCCGATCGCAAGGGCCGCAAGGCGGCCATGCAGATGATCATCCGGCTGATGACCGTGTCGATCGCCATGATCGCTTTTGCCCCCGATTACCTGGCCATTGGCATGGCCGCGCCGATGCTGATCGTGGTGGCGCGTATGCTGCAGGGCTTCGCTACCGGTGGCGAATACGCCAGCGCGACAGCGTTTCTGGTGGAAAGTGCGCCGGCCCACCGCAAGGGTCTGTATGGTTCGTGGCAACTGGTGGGGCAGTGCCTGGCGGTGTTTTCCGGGGCGGCAATGGTCGCCCTGGTGACGCACCTGTGTTCGCCTGAGGCACTGGACAGCTGGGGCTGGCGCATTCCGTTCGTGCTCGGCCTGCTGATCGGCCCGGTGGGGCTGTGGATTCGCAAGCATATGGAGGAGCCGGAAGAGTTCGTCGAAGCGCGCCGCCAGGCCAAGGGCCACTCGCCCAGCCTGTGGCAGGTGTTGCGTGAGCACCGGCGCAGCCTGCTGGTGTCGATGGGCCTGGCCTGTGGCGCGACGGTGTCGTTCTACGTGGTGCTGGTGAACATGCCGACCTTCGCCCACAAGAACCTCGGGCTGCCGCTGGACCAGGTGCTGCTGGTGCAGATGCTGGCCGTGGGGCTGATGACCGTTGTGATTCCGTTGTCTGGCGCGCTGTCGGACCGGCTGGGCAGGCGCCCGGTTCTGATGGCCTTCACCTTGGCGTTCTTCGTGATGGTCTACCCGCTGTATGTATGGGTGGCCGCAGCGCCGTCCGTGGAGCGCCTGCTGATCATGCAACTGCTGCTGTGCACCGTCATCGGCGGCTTCTTCGGCCCGGCACCCACTGCATTGGCCGAGCAGTTCCCGGTCGAGGTGCGCTCCACCGGTGTGTCGGTGGCCTATAACGTGGCAGTGATGGTGTTCGGCGGCTTTGCGCCGTTGATCGTGACCTGGCTGAGCAAGGTGCTCGGCACCCCGGTGGCGCCTTCGTTCTATGTGCTGTTCGCCTGCCTGCTGACGCTGCTGGGTACCTACTGCCTGAAAGAAGCACCTCGGGTGGCCAAGTCTGCCAACTTCAACCTTGGAGTGAAACCGTGAAGCCGCTAGCCATCGACCCCCTCGTAGCCCTCGATGCCGATGCATTGTCCCAGGCTATCCATGCCCGCCAGGTGTCGTGTCGGGACGTGATGCAGGCCTACCTGCTGCACATCGAACGCTGCAACCCTGTCGTCAATGCGCTGGTCTCACTGCGCCCGGCCGAAGCGCTGCTGGCCGAGGCCGATGAGCGTGACCGTGAACTGGCCCGTGGCCATTCGCGAGGCTGGATGCATGGCATGCCGCAGGCGATCAAGGACCTGGCAGCCACTGCCGGGCTGCGCACCACCCTTGGCTCCCCCTTGTTTGCCGAACAGGTACCCGAGCAGGACGCGATCAGTGTTGCGCGGGTGCGGGCGAGCGGGGCGCTGATCGTGGGCAAGAGTAACGTGCCCGAGTTCGGCCTCGGCTCGCAAACCTACAACACCCTGTTCGGTACCACCACCAATGCCTACGACCCGCAGCGTGTGGCCGGTGGCAGCAGTGGCGGGGCGGCAGCGGCGCTGGCCATGCGCCTGCTGCCGGTCGCCGACGGTAGCGACATGATGGGCTCGCTGCGCAACCCGGCGGCGTTCAACAATGTGTTCGGCCTGCGCCCCTCACAGGGCCGAGTGCCCCATGGGCCTGCGCCCGAACTGTTCGTGCAGCAGCTGGCCACCGAGGGGCCCATGGGCCGCAGCGTGGTTGACGTGGCGCGGTTGCTGTCGATACAGGCTGGCGTCGACGCACGGGTACCCCTGTCGCTGAGCGAAGGTCGGCGGGATTTTACCGCCGGTTTGCAGCGTGATTTCCGGGGCGTGCGGGTCGGCTGGCTGGGTGATTACAACGGCTACCTGCCCATGGATGACGGGGTGATGAGCCTGTGCGAGTCGGCGCTGGCCGACTTTGCCGAACTGGGCTGCCGGGTGGAGGCTTGCCAGCCGGCATTCGACCTCGCGCGGTTGTGGCAATGCTGGCTGACCCATCGCCACTTCCTGGTGCACGGCAACCTCGGCGCGGCCTATGCCGACCCGAACAAGCGCGCACGGCTCAAGCCTGAGGCACAGTGGGAAGTGGAAGGGGGTTTGCAACTGAGTGCGGCAGCGCTGTACCAGGCTTCGCTGGACCGCAGCGACTGGTACCGAGCTTTGGCCCATCTGTTCGAACGTTACGATTTTTTGCTGTTGCCATCGGCCCAGGTGTTCCCTTTCGATGCACGCCAGCCATGGCCGACGGTGGTTGGGGGGCGGGCGATGGACACCTACCACCGCTGGATGGAGGTGGTGATCGGGCCGACCCTGGCCGGCTTGCCGAGCCTCAGCGTACCGGTCGGGTTCAGTGCTGCCGGGTTGCCCATGGGCCTGCAAATCATAGGCCCGGCCCAGGCTGACCATGCGGTGTTGCAGTTGGCGTATGCCCATGAACAGCTCACCCGGTGGGTGGAGCGTTGCCCACCCCAGTGCCTGCAGGCGTCATGAAAGCACCGGGCAGGCGCGGATCTTGCTGGCTATGCTGACCATCCCGCGACAAGGAGGTCAAAACCATGGGCATCACGGCAGACAGTGGCGGCGTACGTTCCGTGGAACGGGCGTTGGCCATTGTCGACCTGTTGGGCGAACACCAGGCGCTGGGCCTGGAGGAACTGCATTACCTGACGGCGCTGCCCAAGGCCACGGTATCGCGCATGCTTGCCACCTTGCAGGAGCAAGGCTGGGTGTACCGTGGCCTGAGCGACCGGCGCTACCGGCTGTGCGCGCGGCGCCTGTTCGGCGACCGCCAGTTGCGTTTCAAGCGACGCCTGGTGGAAAGCGCTGCGCCCATGCTGCTGGAGCTGAGCGAACGCACCGGGCTGGTAGCAGACCTGTCGTGCTTTGACGGCGAACGGCTGGAGGTGATGGAGAGTGCCATCCCCCAAGTGTTGCGCAAGCGCTACCCGCACACCTGCCAGATTGTTGGGCACCATGCCAGCCTGTTCCATTCGGCGATGGGGCGGGCCTGCCTGGGTGAGCTGGCGGAGGACGAAGTGCAGCGCTTGGCGGCCCATGAGCGGCTGCGCGATGACACGGTGCTGCGCAATATCGAGGAAGACGCACACAAGGGCTTTGGCCAGCGGACCGAAGGTCACTGGGAGTATCCGGTGCGGTTGCCGTTCCTGATTCGCGCCATCGCCTTGCCGGTACATGCCGAAGGGCGCCTGGCCGGGAGCATTGCCTTGCACTGGCCACTGGACCAGGCGCCGGTCGAGCGGGTGTTGAACCTGCACCTTGGCAGCCTGGAGAGCACCGTAGGTGAAGTACAGCGGGCCATGATGGCCTGAGTTTTTCTGAGCCGGCCTTTTCGTGGGTAAACCCGCTTTTGTTCTTGTTGTGTCTGGTTTCGAGCAAGTGAGCCGATGGGTCATAGCGATAGCGCAAATCGCCGCTGTTCAGGTCTTTGATGTGGTGTAACTGGCTAGCTTCGTTGTAGCGATAACTGCGCGCCGCGATGCGTTTGGACTTCCCTTGGCGGGCTAGCGTCATCAGCCCACGTATACCAACGTAGAGGAGCTCGAAAGTTGGGAGCGGCGGCAACAGACATACTGCTTGGATGTCTGTTGTTCGCCTACTTCACTTGGCCAAGTTGGCTCGGCGATGGACGCTGCCATGTGATGCGCTGGCGATAAGGGTGGCGCCGCACGCGGTTTTCATGCCGTCAAGGGCGACGGGGATGCCGTTGACGCGGTAGGTGTCGCTGCCTTCGATTATTGGGAACTCGCCCTTGCATAGCGGGCAGAAGACCATGTTGCCTTTGCCGACCATTGGTTTGCCGTTGAGGTTTGTATGCGGGATACCTTCAATTACGTACCCTCCATGATCTGTCCTATCGCCAAGGCGAACGATGTGGCTCATAAAATATCGCCTTTAGGAAGTTTGTATTTTTAAGAGTCCGGCTTCAGTACCGCTCTCAGAAATATTAGGGGATAAAAGTAAGTAGCTCATGCCTCCTGCGAATAGGCCTCTGTGGTCTGGGAACAGCGCGTCTAGGTCGTATTCATCGATTTGCATAAAAAAAACCAATCCGTTGCTCTCGTCATCTTGTATCCAGCATGGTATTCCCCCTACTTTCGATATCCCATTTGCACTACTGTCTTGCTCGTTTGTTTCCTCCGTCCCAATGGGGAGTTTTTTGAGGGGGAAGGGGTGTTCACTTCTTTCAATATTCGCGACTGAGTACGCAATAGCAATGCCATTTTCATTCATTGCTTTATGTATGTGGTTTAGAGGGTTGGTGTCGAAGGGGGTGAATACAGAGATGGTAAGTTCGCGATCTACTGAGATCTCATTACTATTATCGTTAATAAAGCTTGCGGGCAGGCTGATTAGATGTATTAGTGGGCAGCCTTGTGAGTCATGCGGCCATGCTATATTTTGGGGTAGGCACGGACTTCCTCCTAGGAAGGCCTCATCTTTCTTTGGGGGGGCTGAGAATGTTAGTTTTTTCAAAGTAATAAACTCCTATGGGCAGAAACAATCGCAGTTGATGAATTGACTGGCTTGAACCCTAAGTCTTCTTGCCTGTGATGCTGGCACGCCTGCTTGCCGAAGGGCGCCTTGCCAAACATCCATCAGTCGTTTGCTGGGTGTGCCAGAACTGTTGAAGTCGAATTGATTGATTCCTAAGTTTAGGTGTTTTTCAGCCAGTGCGGACTCATTTCTGTGTGCAGCTGTATGCATGGAGCGTGGAATGGCTATCGAAGGGTTGTTGGGGGTTTCGCGCAGCGGAAGACGTTACTCCCATCTGCCGGAGTGCCTGGTGTCGTATGAATTCATGTGCATCTAAGCCGTCTCCTTCATGGCCTTGTCCAGTAAGGTCCGCATATCTCCCCAGCTGACAATTTCGCGCTAGCCCTAATGGGTCAATCCACTCGGTAGGATTTGGGGCGTAGTTGTATACATTAATCCCGCCTATGAACCCAATTGGATCCTTGGTGATGTATCTACCTATGCTGGGATTGTAGTATCGATGATGGTTGTAGTGTAGCCCTGTTTCGATGTCAAAATATTGCCCTTGGAAACGCCATTGACTATTGCACATCTCGCCGTTAGAGCTGTTGCCAAGATTTGTACTTGTTTGGCCCCAGGCCTTGTGGTCGCTGCTCCAAGCAATGTGTCCAAAATCATTGGTGAGTTCTTTAGGTGTTCCAAGATGATCGCATTGATACCAGTCAACCTTCTCAATAGATCTCGGCGCCGGTTGCTGCTGCCAGACCGGATCGCTGTCGACGTTATACGGGAACTCATAGTTCGGCTGATGCAGCATTTCCTCAATGTGGTTCATCACCCCTTGCGCCACCGGGATGAAACTCCCCGGCTCAAACACATAGTGCGTAGTCCGCCCCTTGCCCTCCCGACCGCGTTGCTCAAACGCCAGCGTGTCCCCATCCCAGATAAACAGCGTCAGATCGCAGCCCAGCTTTTCATCCAGCGCACGCCGCACGTTCTCGTTCCAGACCGGCCCCGCCTGTACCCGGTTGCGGTACTTTGAGCGCGAATCTTTGTACACACGGCGACCTAACGCGTCGTAGCCAAACTCGACAACCAGCCGGTCATCCTCATACCGCCGCAGCCGGTCATAGAGGTCCCAGGTGAACTTGCCGGCCTTGCCGTTCTCAATCCGCTCCTGCAGGTTGCCGCGCTCGTCATACCGGTACTGCGTGCCGCAGTAGCTGCGCAGCACGTTGTCCATCAGCTTGCGTGGCGAGTGGGGATTGGGGCCCGGTGGTGCCTCGGGGTCCAGCAGGTTGCTCGCGGGGTCGAAGGCGAACGTCTCTTTCTCGTAGTTGTGCCTGGCTTCGAGCAAGCGACCCACCGGGTCATAGCGATAGCTGCGCGCCGCGATGCGTTTGGACTCCCTTTGGTAAGCCAGCGTCATCAGCCCACGTATACCGACGGAGATGAGTACAAGCGGATCAGGCCTCAATCGAAAGTTGGGAGCGGCGGCAACAGACATACTGCTTGGATGTCTGTTGTCCGCTTACCCCACTTGGGCTGGTTGACTCAGCGATGGACGCTGACATGTGATGCGCTTGCGATCAGGCTGGCGCCGCACGCGGTCTTCATGCCGTCGAGTGCGACGGGGATGCCATTGACGCGGTAGGTGTCGCTGCATTCGATGATTGGGAACTCGCCCTTGCAGAGTGGGCAAAACACCATGCTGCCTTTCCCAGCAATTGGTTTGCCATTGAACTTGGTATGAGGAATTGCATCGATAACCCTTTCCTAATAGTCCGTAGTGTCATCTAAGCGAACAATATCCATCGACTCCTGCTCCTATAGTAATCTGAAGTCATGTTTCCTTTTCGTTGTCTCATTGCAATCGATATGAGTGATTCGATTTCTCTTTCTTAGTGGTAACGGACTGTTGCGCTTTACGGCTCCGCCCATCAGCTTATGGGTCACTTGCTGTCATCTCTATTGAGCGTGTTGAATTCTTTTGAAAGCTCAAGGATTCTCTGGATAAGTGCCTCACTATTTAATTTTACGAGCGGTGGGAGCTCCTCGAATTTCCCAAATATGGAGGCAGGGATGAATTCACCTTTTGATACGACTAGGCGAATGTCAGGCCTGATGTCAGATACCTGTTTCCTAGGAGGGGCCCATGTTGACTCTTCGTCTGGAAATGGGATGCTTGCAACTTTCGGCCATTCGCCGTTTTCCATGGGTTTTCGTATGGTTAGAATATCCTGATAAGATTTGAGCTCTATGAAATTCATGATATTTGATAGTATGCCCCTAGAGACGATGGGGAGAATTGCTATGTCAGGGTCTTGATATGCCCGAATGTATCCGTAGAGTGGTTCTCGACTTGATAGCGGGACCGCAAATATGTCCCCAGGGATCACCTTTAACTTCTTGCTTTTCATTTTGCTAGATGCCTCTCTGCGCATTCTATATAGGTCGGCTTGTTTCTATTTCGGCCCCCTATGGGGTTGTTCTGTTTGGTTGCTCTTTCTCCGAGTTGAACCTTTTCCATGTGCTCGATACCTCTCACCGCTGCATAAGAATCTGTAGTATGTATGATTGTGGCAGAGCTTAGGTCGATTTTGCGGTGATGGCCGCCACTGAATCGCCTGCTGAGAACACTTGCCGGTGTCCCATAGCCTGAGGCTTTCCCTGTATAGATCAAGGGGTTGTCATTTTGGTCTTTGTGCCTTGGATCTGGGGCTTGGTATACGATGTGAGTCTTGCCATCATCGGCGCAGGGGTCAATTTCTGTTGGACAGCAGGAGGGGGCGGCTTTCTTCTTAAGCCCGTACGGATCAGTCCACTGAACTGGATTGCTTGGAAAGATGAAGATGTTCAGCCCACCTAAGAAGCCAATTGGGTCCTTGCTTATGAAGCGACCAGTGTGCGGGTCATAGTATCGATATCGATTATAGTGAAGTTTTGTTTCGGCATCGAAATACTGGCCCTGAAAGCGAAGAAGGCTGTTTGTTGTTAATTGACCACCTCCATCTTTCGACGATTCAGCCGACGCCCCCCAAGCCTTGTAGCTTCCTTGCTCTGTCAACTTTCCGTCTTTATCAGTTATTCCTGATGATGTACCGAGCTGGTCACATTGGTGCCATTCAATGTCATCGAATGGTTTCGGTGTCGGCTTGTGTTGCCAAACCGGATCTCGATCGAAGTCATACGGAAACGCATACCTCGGTTGATGCAGCATCTCCTCAATATGATTCATCACCCCTTGCGCGACCGGAACGAAGGTCCCAGGCTCAAACACATAGTGCGTAGTCCGCCCCTTGCCCTCCCGACCGCGCTGCTCAAACGCCAGTGTGTCCCCGTCCCAGATAAACAGTGTCAGATCGCAGCCCAGCTTTTCATCCAGCGCACGCCGGGCGTTCTCGTTCCAGACCGGCCCAGCCTGTACCCGGTTGCGGTACTTCGAGCGAGAATCTTTGTACACACGGCGACCTAACGCGTCGTAGCCAAACTCGACAACCAGCCGGTCATCTTCGTAGCGCCGCAGCCGGTCATAGAGGTCCCAGGTGAATTTGCCGGTCTTGCCGTTTTCAATGCGCTCCAGCAGGTTGCCGCGTTCGTCATACCGATACTGCGTGCCGCAGTAGCTGCGTAGCACGTTGTCCATCAACTTGCGTGGCGAGTGCGGATTGGGTCCCGGTGGTGCCTCGGGGTCCAGCAGGTTGCTCGCCGGGTCGAAGGCGAACGTCTCTTTCTCGTAGTTGTGCCTGGCCTCCAGCAAGCGACCTACCGGGTCATAGCGATAGCGCAGATCGCCACGGTTCAGGTCTTTGATGTGGTGTAACTGGCCCGCTTCGTCGTAGCGATAGCTGCGCGCTGCGATGCGTTTGGACTCTCCCTGGCGGGCCAGTGTCTGTTCCAGCAACTGGCCATTTGGGCTCCAGGTTTGTCGCTGGACCAAGCCATTGCCTTGCACGCGGCCGATCTCCCGATGCAGGTCATCACGCTCGTAGCTGATCAGTTCCTGGTCATCAAGTTTTAGCGCGAGCAGGTGGCCACTGCCGTAGGTCAGCCAGCTGACCCGGTGGCCATCGGGGCGGGTGGTGGCGATGCGTTGGTTGAGGGCATCGTACTCATGCTTGAACACGGCAACCTGTGGCTTGACCAGGTAATCCAGCCACTGATGCTCACGGGTGTTGTTGCCTGCCGCATCGTAGAACCAGTGCAGCCTGCAGGCGCCGTTGTTGGCCGCCAGCAGGTTGCCATTGCCATCGTAGGCGAACGTTTCAACCTCCCACTTCTCACCGCCACGCCGTCCAGCCTTGCGCTGGATGAGTCGGCCCATGGGGTCGTATTCGAAGTGGGTGGTTCTGTCGCCATCCACACGGCGGGTGGGCAGGTTGCTGCCGTTGTCGTAGAGGTAGTGGGTGGTTTCCTTGTCGAAGCCGGTTTCCTTCAGCAGGCGACCTGCGGGGTCGTACTTGAAACTGGCCTCGCTGTTGTTCTCGTTGCGCAGGCGCACGAGCTGGCCGAGCTTGTCCCAATGGTAGGTGAGCGTGGTGCTGTTGGCGTTGAGGCGCTGATGGATCAATCCCGCTTCGTCGTAGGTCCATGAAGTGCGACGGTGCAGGGCATCGGTGTGGCTGAGCAGGCGGCCTTCGGCGTCACGCTCGAAGCGCTCTGTGGTTTTGTCTGGATGGATGAGCGACACCAGCTGACCCGCTTCGTACTGGTATTCGGTCACCTCGCCGGCGGCGTTGATCAGTTTGCTCAGCTGCCCCAAGGCGTTGTACTTCCACTGTGTGGTCTTACCCGAGCAATCGGTGTAGCTGATCAACTGCCCGTCACGGTTATACGCCAGCTTCTTTTCACCGCCGTTGGCGTCGGTGATGGCAATGGGCAGGTTGTCGCTGTTGTAGGTGTAGAGGGTCTTGTTCTCCAGCGGGTCCTGGGTTTCGATGATGTTGCCGCGCTGGTCGTAGTCGTACCGCCACAAGCCGCCCTCGGCATCGCGGGTCTTGAAGCGCTGGTCCAGGTCGTCATAGGCATGGTGGACCGATGAGCCGTCCGGGCGGGTGTGTTGCAGCAGGTTGCCGCGCTCGTCGTAGGCATAGACATCGCTGCTGCCATCGGTATGGATGTGCTGGGTGACGTTCTTGGCGGCATCCCGGTAAAGCCATTCTTCGTTCTTGTCGGGATGGATGATGCGATAGGGGTAGCCGAGAATGTCGCAGAAGTGCTGGGTTTCATGGCCGTTGGCATCCACGATGCGGGTCAGGCGAATGTTCGGGTCCCAGCTCAGTCGGGTGTCCAGGCTGCCATCGTCGCCCCACTCGCGAACGGCTTTGGCATCGGCGCCTTCGCCGAGCCATTCCAGGTTCATGCCCCGGCCGGTGCGGTCGGTGTAGCGCGTTACCAGGTGGTGCTGGTACTGGTAGGTCCATTCGGCGCCATGTTCGTCCCTCGCGCTGCACAGGTCGCCCTGGGTGTCATGGATATAGGACGCCAGCTGGCGTTGCGGCTGGCCTTCGTGCATCAGCCAAAGCGCGATGATGCGGCCCTGGTCATCAATCTGCGTGTGAATATGCTGGTGTGGTGTGTCGTGCTGGTAGGTCACCAGATCGGAGAGGACGGCAGTGTCGGCCACGCGGTGTTCGTAGTGCAGGGCAATGCTGGAACCGCCCTTGTTTTTGATGGTGCTCAAGCGGAACTGGTTGCCGTGGCGCTGGTAGATCTCTTGGCTTTCATGACCGCGAAGCAGGGCAAGGGTGTCTATGGCGGTGCGAGCGATAACCACATTCTCGATCGCATCGTAGTGGCTGCCGTTGAGCTTCGGCAGGGAGTACTTTTGACTGCGGCCGTCAGTGCCATGGTAGGTGAGTTGGTCGTCGTTCAGATCGAAGCGAGTGGCGAACGGCGTGATCCAGCGCGCTCCATAGGGCCCGCTGTCAAATGCTGAAAGCGAAGAGCGGTAGGTGCGGTTCCACTCGATGGGGAAGACGCCAGGCAGTTGGAAATCGGTATGCACGATCGTTTCACTGCCCGTGGCGAAGCTGATGCTGCAGTTGGTACCCGCTTTTGCCCCACGCTTCTTGCAGTTTGGGTCTGCCTTTGTTGCCCGCTGCCCAGGGGCCGCCTCGGTGGCCTGTCGCCCCTGCACATTACGACTTTGGCTGGTTGAACCAGGTGCGATGTTGCTTCGTCTTGGGGTGTTTGCTCTTCTACTCAATGCCAGGCGGAGTACGCCGAGGATAGAGGCGATGCTGCCTGAGTCCGCCTTGTTACCGATGGCAACGACCTTGTCACCGGCCATCCGGCCGATGCTTTCGAGGCTTTGCGCGATAGGTTCAAGCAGGGCTTTTAGCTTCTCGCTTTCTCCGAAGCCCAGTTCATTTTTGCTGAAGCCAAAGCCGGTCTTACGTTTGAAGAAGTCAGAGGCTTCTGCCACCAACCGCATTCCTGGGAACAGGGCTGTCAGGGCAACATCCTTCACCGTTCCATCTGCCACCGAGCGGATCAAGTCGGCAAGGAACCTGCACACCTCGACAATCTTCTCGGCAAAGCTGGCCAGAATGCTTTGCAATCTGGCTTCGATCTCGGCGATGAACGCTTCAAGCTCGCCGGGGCAAACATGGGCGAGTGCGCCTTCAATGGCTTTGAGAAGCGCTTGAGGAATGCCGTCCCTGGATGCGGTTCTCAGCGATTTCAGCGCTGGGCGCATGACCTTCCGTGCAGGCCCGACACCCGGTAGGGGGGCGATCGCAAACAGATTGATACCCAACCCTACCCAGTTGAACGGGTCAGCTCTATAGGCATTGTCTCCCTTGGCCAGTTCGATGATGTCGCCAATGGCATCTGTTGCGGCAAAGATGGACCCGGCCACAGGCAGCATCTCGCCTACAGAAATAACAGTCCTCCAGTTGACGGCGTCTCCCGTGAGATCTGTTAGCCATTTGGCCAGCATCTCTGTCCCGACTTTTACGTCTTCTTCATCGAACGTCTCTTTAGGGGCAACCACCCCGCTGCACCTATCCATGTTGGTTTGTCCTTGCAGTGGGGAGCGGGAGCTCTTTAGACAGGGCGACAGTCGTGAGCGGTGCCTTCAGGGCGGATTGGAAGACTCGCTTGGCATCGTGAGCGTCCATCTCGCCTGATTTGATGAGTTGGCTCACGGCTTCCTGCATCGCCGCTGCGGGGCTGAGGGGCGTGCTTTGATCGGAAGGCTGTTGCGCAAAGGGTGCTGCGGAAACGGCTTTGGTCTGATCACGGCCAAACCGGACTTTTACTGGCCCCGATGCGAGTCCGGATATGGCAGCAAAGCCGTTCTCGTCCAATGTGCCTTTGACGATCTGGCCAAGTGCATCCTCGACCTCGTACTTGGCCCCCTTGAATGCATGGTTGTTCGCGTAGTGCTGGAACAGCTCCAGGTTGCCATTGCCCGCTTTGACGTCTTCGGGAAACGCCGCCGCCTGACTCTTCGAGCCCTTGTAGATGAAGTCAGTCGCATGCCCGGTGTATTGCCCAGCGGTGGCGTGCAGTATCCCGCTGGCGTTGTAGGTGGTA
>NZ_BBIS01000008.1 GCF_000730605.1 Pseudomonas monteilii NBRC 103158 = DSM 14164
GATCTCAAGAGCTGCGCAAATGCCGGATCAATCGCCCGGGTGATCGCGCAAAAACACCAGATGATCAGCCTTGGACTGCTCGGCACTGTAGTAGTACCCCTGCACATCAAACTGCTTGAGCTGCTCCGGGTCGCTGATGCGTTGCTGGATAACAAAGCGGCTCATCATGCCGCGGGCTTTCTTGGCGTAAAAGCTGATGATCTTGTACTGGCCGTTCTTCAGGTCCTTGAAGTCGACGTTGATCACCCGGGCCTTCAATGCGCTGCGTTTCACCGCACTGAAGTACTCGTTGCTGGCCAGGTTCAGCAGCACGTCATCACCCTGCTCGGCCAGGGCCTGGTTCAGCCATTCGCTGATGCGTGTGCCCCAGAAGGCGTACAGGTCCTTGCCGCGGGCGTTGGCCAGCTTGGTGCCCATTTCCAGGCGGTATGGCTGCATCAGGTCGAGCGGGCGCAGCAGGCCGTAGAGGCCCGAGAGCATGCGCAGGTGGTTTTGCGCATAGCTGAAGTCGTCTTCACCCAGGCTCTCGGCGTCGAGGCCGGTGTATACGTCACCCTTGAACGCCAGCAGCGCCTGCTTGGCATTGGCCGGGGTGAAGTCCGGGGTCCAGCTGCCGAAGCGGGCGGCGTTAAGGCCGGCCAGCTTGTCGGACAGGTGCATCAGTTCGCTGATCTGCGCTGGCGACAGTTCGCGCAGCTGCTGGATCAGTTCCTGAGAGTCGTCCAGGTACTGGGGCAGGGTGAAACGCTCGGTCACAGGCTTGGTGTCGTAATCGAGGGTCTTGGCGGGGGAAATCACCGTCAGCATCGGGTCGGCTCCTGGCATCGTTGGCCGTGGATTCTACGGGGTGGGCGGTGCAAGTCCAAACTATGGCGACGATAGTCACAGACCATGGGGCGGTGCAGGCGCTATAGTTCGCGTTTTGCCGTTGCGGAGCCTTCCACCGTGCGCATCGCCTTTGCCTTGCTGGCTGCTCTGTTGAGCTGTGCCGTGCAAGCCGCCCCTTCACCCCAGGTCAGCCTGGACCGCAGCCTGTGGCCCGAACAGCTGGATAGCCCCGCGCTGTTCGATGTGGCCTCGCGGGCCGAGATTCTTTCGTTCGCCCAGGTGCTGCATGAGAGCGAATTGCTGGACGATGCGGCGCTGGCGGCACGGCTGGGGTTGCGGCAGATCAATCTGCAGAAGGTGCGCCAGGTGCGGGCGCGCATGTGGCAGCGGTTATCGGAAGGTTATCAACAGGCTCAGCGCAGTTGCGAGCAGGATGCATCGTTTTGCTATCCGGTAACTTCCATGGCGGATTTACGTACTCAGGCGGCAACGTTCGCTGCTGATGTCGGCCCGTTCTATGCCGGTTGGATCGAACCGAGCCATCAGTTCCATGTGCGCTACCTGGACGAACAGCTGCGCAAGGCGGCACTGCTGCCGCAAACCAGCAGTGAGGTCGAGCGGCTGTCTTCGCGCGAGCGCAATGGTGATGAGCTGAACGACCGCATGTTCCTGCTGACCTTTGTCGGTGGGCCCGGACCTGACGGTGGTAGTACCGACTTACTGGCGGATTATCTGCGCCGGCAAAAGCTGAAGGGCACGTTCTTCGTGCTCGGAAACCGCCTGCAACAGCGCCGCGATGCCGGACCGGCGAATGCCTTGCGCCAGCTCTATAGCGGGCAGTGCGTGGGCCTCCAGGGTTGGGAATACCGCTCACACGCGCAATGGACAGGCTGGCAGGATTCGCTGCGCCGCAGCCAGGCGCGGATTCAGGCCGACCTGCCGGGCCAGTATGTACCGCTGTTCCGCCCGCCTTATGGTCAACGTCGTGCCGATGGCGAGGCCTTCATGGCTAGCCAGCAGTTGCGGGTATCGCTGTGGGATATCGATGCCCAGGACGATGGCGCTTTGAGCGCCGAGGCCTCGGCGCAGCGGGTGCTGACCTTGATGCTGTTGTGGCGCAAAGGGGTGATCCAGTTCCACGACAGCCTGCCCAAGGCCCAGCCGGCGGTGGAATGGTTGCTGCGCAATACCGCCCAAAGCGGGATTGGCTGGGAAGATTGCCGGGAATATGGATATAGCGAACAAGGGGTATGACTTCTGAGCGTAGCCCCCTCTGGCCTCGCCGCCAAGGCCTCTTCGTCAATCGGAAAAATAAACTTCAAAAAGACGTAAAAATGCTTTTTTCGGTCATGGTTTTTGCGGTATGAAGAAACCAGACAGCCGATTCCTGCAGCACAGGTGGCGTCATCCAGGCCCACCTAGGCAGGTTCGCTTCCCGCCCGTAACAACGCGGATACGGGGAGAGCGGCAGTCACTTTGCGGCGCAACAGACCGCGCCGTATGGCTTCGACATAAGGTGACCGAGTATGGATGACCAAGGACGCAACCCTTCCTCCAGCAAGCCAATCCTCTATGTGCTCGATACCAACGTCCTGATTCACGACCCCAACGCGTTACTCAACTTCGAGGAGCACCACGTCGCCATCCCGATGACGGTGCTGGAGGAACTCGACAAACTCAAGACTGGCAAACAGACCATCGCCGCGGAATGCCGCCAGGCCATCCGCCTGATCGACCAGACCCTTGGTGACGCTTCGCCCAGCGATGTCGAGCAGGGCGTACCGATCCAGCGTAACAAGAGTGGGCCCAAGGGCTTCCTGTCGATCCTGATGAGCCCGCGCAACGAACCGAGCAAGTTGCTGCCGGAAAACCTCAACGACAACATCATCATCAACACCCTGCTCGACGTACGCAGCCGGCGCACCGACCTGGACGTGGTGCTGGTCACCAAAGACATCAACATGCGCCTGAAGGCGCGCGCTTGTGGCATTGCGGCCGAGGACTACAGCACGGACCAGCTGGTCGATGACGTGTCCTTGCTGTCCAAGGGCTACCATTCGGTTACCGGCTCGTTCTGGGACCGCGTCAGCAAAGTCGACACCCGACAGGAGCGCGGCCGCACCTGGCATCGGGTGCAGATGATCGACAACCTGCCGGCGGTGCACATCAACGAGTTCATCATCGATGAGCAGGGCTTCGTCGGCTGGATCAAGGGTATCCGCAACGACGAGCTGCTATTGCTCGACCTGCACCAGGAGCCGCTGCTGCACCAGGAAGCCTGGGGCCTGAAGCCTCGCGATATCCATCAGAGCCTGGCGCTGTTCGCCCTGCTTGACCCGGACATCCACCTGGTCAACCTGACAGGCGCCGCCGGTTCCGGCAAGACCATTCTGGCCCTGGCCGCGGCCATCGAGCAGACCATGGTCAGCAAGCGCTATCGGCGCATCATCGCCACCCGCAGCGTGCAGGGGCTGGACCAGGAAATCGGCTTCCTGCCGGGCACCGAGGCCGAGAAGATGGAGCCTTGGCTGGGTGCCATCACCGACAACCTCGAAGCCTTGCACATGGATGACGAAAGTACCCATGGCAGTGTGGAGTACATCCTCGAACGCGTGCCGCTGCAGTTCAAGTCACTTAATTACATTCGTGGCCGTAGCTTCCAGCAGAGCCTGATCCTGATCGATGAGTGCCAGAACCTCACGCCGCACCAGATGAAAACCATCATCACCCGTGCAGGCTCCGGTTCCAAAGTGGTCTGCCTGGGCAACCTGGCGCAGATCGACACCCCCTACCTGTCCGCGACCAGCTCGGGCCTGACCTACCTGACCGAGCGCTTCAAGGACTTCCCCCATGGCGTGCACATCACCCTGCAGGGTGTGCCACGTTCGGTGCTGGCCGAGTACGCCGAGTCGCATCTGTAACCCTCACCGCCGGGCGGTTCGCCGCCCGGCCTCTTCACGCTTGAACCCACTGCTCAAACCTGACCCACAGGTTTACACTGGCTGTTCCCTTCACAGGAGCAGAGCAGTGCTGACACATCTTGATTCCCAGGGGCGGGCCAACATGGTCGACGTCACTGAAAAGGCCGTGACCGAGCGCGAGGCCACCGCCGAGGCGCGGGTACGCATGCTGCCGCAGACCTTGCAGATGATCGTCGACGGTGAGCACCCCAAGGGCGACGTGTTCGCCGTGGCGCGCATCGCCGGGATCCAGGCGGCGAAGAAAACCAGCGAGCTCATCCCGCTGTGCCACCCACTGATGCTGACCAGCGTCAAAGTCGAACTCAGTGCCGAAGGGCAGGACGCGGTGCGTATCGTCGCCCGTTGCAAGCTGGCCGGGCAGACCGGCGTGGAGATGGAAGCGTTGACTGCTGCCAGCGTTGCCGCGCTGACGATCTATGACATGTGCAAGGCGGTGGACAAGGGCATGGTCATCGAGCAGGTGCGTCTGCTGGAAAAGCTCGGTGGCAAGAGCGGGCACTACAAGGTGGAGGCATGATGAAGGTCAAGGTGATGTACTTCGCCCGTTACCGCGAACAGCTGGGCGTGGATGCCGAGCGCGTGGAAGGTGCGTTCAATGTGCTCGACGATGTGCGTAAGGCGTTGGTGGCCAAGGGTGGGAAGTATGCGCTGCTGGCTGAGCAAAACGTGATGTGTGCGCGCAACGAAGAGCTGTGCAGGCTCGATGAGCCGCTGGAAGAGGGCGATGAAGTGGCGTTCTTCCCGCCGGTGACCGGAGGCTGAGCATGGCGGTGCGAGTGCAGGACGGTGCGTTCGACCCCGGGGCCGAGGTCAATGCCATGCATGCGGCCAATGTCGGCGTGGGTGCGGTGGTCGGGTTTGTCGGCTACGTGCGGGATTTCAACGACGGTCGCGAAGTGGCAGGGATGTTCCTGGAGCACTATCCGGGGATGACCGAAAAGGCCTTGGCCAAGATCGTGGTGGAGGCCGAGCAGCGCTGGCCGTTGCTCAAGGTGGAGGTGCTGCACCGCATAGGGGCGCTGGAGCCGGGCGAGCCGATTGTGTTCGTGGGGGTGGCCAGTGCCCATCGGCAGGCGGCGTTCGATGCCTGCAACTTCATCATGGACTACCTGAAGACCCGGGCGCCGTTCTGGAAGAAGGAGAATACCCAGGAAGGGCCAAGGTGGGTGGAAGGGAAGCAGAGTGACCAGGATGCGGCGGGGCGCTGGTAGATAGGATATTGATGGCCGGGGCTTTGCCCCGGTTCGCGGGTAAACCCGCTCCTACCGGGACTGCGCATGACCTGAGGACAGCGCAGTACCTGTGGGAGCGGGTTTACCCGCGAAGAGGCCGGCACAGGTTAATGGTGCTTGCGCGGCACCGGCTTCAGCAGCTCATCCGGCGGCATCTCACACTTGATCTTGCGCCCCAGCAGTTCTTCGATCGCCGGCAGCTGGTAGGAGTCATCCTCCCCGGCAAAGCTGATAGACACGCCGCTGGTCCCCGCGCGGCCTGTGCGGCCAATGCGATGCACGTAGTCATCCGGGTCTTCCGGCAGGGTGAAGTTGATCACGTGGCTGATGCCATCGATGTGAATGCCGCGCCCCGCCACATCAGTCGCCACCAGCACGGTAATGCGCCCTTCGCGGAAGTTTTCCAGGGTACGAATGCGCTTGTGCTGCGGCACGTCGCCCGACAGCTGGGCGGCATTGATGCCGTCGCGCACCAGTTTTTCCTCGATGCGCCGCACTTCGTCCTTGCGGTTGGCAAACACCATCACCCGTTCCCATTTGTTCTGGGTCACCAGGTTGTACAGCAGCTTGTACTTGTCGCTGCCGGCCACGGCATACACGTGCTGCTCGACCGTTTCGCTGGCCACGTTCTCCGGCTCGATCTCGACGATGGCCGGGTTGGTGGTCCACTGCTTGGCCAGGTTCATCACGTCGTCGGTGAAGGTGGCCGAGAACAGCAGGGTCTGGCGCTCGCTTTTCGGCGGCGTCTGGCGAATGATCTGGCGTACCTGCGGGATGAAGCCCATGTCGAGCATGCGGTCGGCTTCGTCCAGCACCATCACCTCGACCATGTCCAGGTGCACTTCGCCGCGCTGGTTGAAGTCCAGCAGGCGACCCGGGGTGGCGACCAGGATGTCGCAATGGCGCGCTTCCAGGGCCTTGAGCTGCTTGTCGAAGTCCATACCGCCGACGAAGCTCATCACGTTCAGACCGGTGTACTTGGTCAGGGCGATGGCGTCCTTGGCGATTTGCACCACCAGCTCGCGGGTGGGCGCGATGATCAGCGCGCGCGGTTCACCCATGTAACGCTCTTTGGGCGGCGGCGTCTGCTGCAGCTGGGAAATGATCGAAATCAGGAACGCAGCGGTTTTGCCGGTACCGGTCTGCGCCCGGCCAATGGCGTCCTGGCCACGCAGGGTGTAACCCAGCACCTGCGCCTGGATCGGCGTGCAGTACGGGAAGCCCAGGTCGTGGATGGCGTGCATCAGCTCGTTGGACAGCTTGAAGTCGTGGAAGCGGGTTTTGCCTTCCTGCGGCTCGACCACGAAGTCTTCCGGCTTCCACAGGCTGGCCTGCGGCTTGGGCTTGCGCTCGCGACGCGGTTTTTCCTTGGCCGAGGTGTCGGCGGTTGGCGTAGCGGCGGTGGGCTGTTCGGCCTTTGGGGCAGGTTTGGCGCGTGGAGCGGCCGGTTTGGGCGCGGGCCGGGCCTCTGCAGCAGGGGCGGGCGCAGGCGGCGTCACACTGGCAGCAGGAGCGGCGGCCTGTGGCGCGGCGTCTCCCTTGCCGAATATTTTCTTGAGTGCCTTGAGCACGATCGTCTCATCAACTGGTTAAGGAATGTACGCCGGGCAGTGTAAAGCAAGAACCGGGCGCGGCGTAGTGGAATAGCCCTACAACTACAGGCGGTGCTGGCTTATTGCAGTTGCTTGGCCAGCCATTCGTGGATGTCGTTCAGCTCCTCGACCACCACTTCGTGCTCCATCGGGTACTCGTGCCAGCGGGCGGCCACGCCCCAAGTATTCAGGTACTCGAAGGCGGTGCGGCCCATGGACGGGATTACCACTGGGTCGTGCACGCCGTGCAGGCACAGAGCAGGGGTGCGTTGCTGGCACGCACTCAACTGGTGCTGGTCGTTGAAGGTGGGGGCATAGGTGGACAGGGCAATCACCCCGCCCAGTGCTTCTTGCCACTTTATATAGGCAGTGTGCAGCACCACCGCGCCACCCTGGGAGAAACCGGCCAGGAAGATACGCGACAGGTTGATGCCTTTGGCCTGCTCGGCCTTGATCAGGGCAATCACCTGTTCGGCCGATTCCTCCAGCTGCGCTTCGTCAATGGCGCGGGCCGGGGTCATGGCCTTGATGTCGTACCAGCTGGGCATGGCGTAGCCGCCATTGATGGTCACCGGGCGGGTTGGGGCCTGGGGCATGATGAAGCGGGTGCTGAGCAGGCGCTCCTGCATGAATTCGGCCACAGGTAGGAAGTCGTAACGGTCTGCACCCAGACCGTGCAACCAGATCACACAGGCATCAGCGGTTTTCTGCGGTTCGAGAATCAGCGGGTTGGTCATGACTGCTCCGAAAGTGTGCGGGTCTTGTTATGGCGTGCGTGAAAAGAAGGCACTAGAAATGATTGTCGGAAAAAGAATGTCGCAACGATACAACTTTCCCTACTTGACGAGCGCTTAAACGCTACAGCCGCGAATTTTGGTACGCGCTTTGCAATTCAACCTGTGATGCAAAGGGCAGGCCGTGACGGTAACACCCTTTGCACGCGAAGGCTGTCATAGAACAGCCCATTGCGCCAATTGACCCAATAACAAGCCAATACGGGTCGGATACGCCTCAAAAGGGTGCGGTGCAATTCCGGCTCGATACAACAAGAGCGATTTGGAGGTTGTGAATGAAGATGTTGAAAACCACCCTGGCAGTCCTGACCGCTGCCGCCGCGCTGGGCGCCGTGAGCAACGCCCAGGCTGGCGCCACCCTCGATGCGGTAAAGAAGAAGGGCTTCGTCCAGTGTGGCGTGAGCGACGGTCTTCCGGGCTTCTCGGTCCCTGATGCGCAGGGCAAGATCGTCGGTATCGACGCCGATGTGTGCCGCGCCGTGGCCGCCGCCGTGTTCGGCGATGCGACCAAGGTCAAGTTCAGCCAGCTCAACGCCAAGGAACGCTTCACCGCCCTGCAGTCGGGCGAAGTGGACGTGCTGTCGCGCAACACCACCTGGACCAGTTCGCGCGATGCCGGCATGGGCCTGGTGTTTGCCGGTGTTACCTACTATGACGGCGTAGGCTTTTTGGTCAACAAGAAGCTGGAAGTTTCCAGCGCCAAGGAGCTTGATGGCGCGACCATCTGTATCCAGGCCGGTACCACCACCGAGCTGAACGTGTCGGACTTCTTCCGCGCCAATAACCTCAAGTACACGCCGATCACCTTCGACACCTCGGACGAAAGCGCCAAGTCGCTGGAGTCGGGCCGTTGCGACGTGCTGACCTCGGACAAGTCGCAGCTGTTCGCCCAGCGCTCCAAGCTGGCCGCGCCGACCGAGTACGTGGTGCTGCCGGAGACCATCTCCAAGGAACCGCTGGGCCCGGTGGTGCGTAAAGGCGACGAGGAGTGGTTCAGCGTCGTCAAGTGGACCCTGTTCGCCATGCTCAACGCCGAAGAGGCGGGCATCACCTCGAAGAATGTCGAGGCCGAAGCCAAGGCCACCAAGAACCCGGACGTCGCCCGCCTGCTGGGCGCGGACGGTGAGTACGGCAAGGACCTCAAGCTGCCCAAAGACTGGGTAGTGCAAATCGTGAAGCAAGTCGGCAACTACGGCGAAGTGTTCGAGAAGAACCTGGGCCAGAGCACCGACCTGAAGATCGACCGTGGCATGAACGCCCTGTGGAACAACGGCGGCATCCAGTACGCGCCACCTGTGCGCTGATGGCTGCACCCTGCGGCGGCATCCCGCCGCCGCAGGCTGTTCGAATCCCTACTGTCCGGGGCATTTCATGCAAAATCAAATCGGCGCACCCAAGGGCTTGTCCCTTAACGATCCGCGTGTGCGCGCGTGGCTGTTCCAGATCCTCACGATCGTTTTCGTGGTCGGCCTGGGCTGGTACCTGTTCCACAACACGCAAACCAACCTGCAACACCGGGGGATTACCTCGGGCTTCGACTTTCTCGACCGCAGTGCCGGCTTCGGCATCGCCCAGCACCTGATTCCCTATGTGGAATCCGACAGCTATGCGCGGGTGTTCGTCATCGGCCTGCTCAATACCCTGCTGGTGACCTTCATCGGTGTCATTCTGGCGACGATCCTGGGCTTCATCATCGGTGTGGCGCGGTTGTCGCCTAACTGGATGATCAACAAGCTGGCGACCGTGTATGTGGAAACCTTCCGCAACATTCCGCCGTTGTTGCAGATCCTGTTCTGGTACTTCGCCGTGTTTCTGACCCTGCCGGGACCGCGGGGCAGCATCAACATCGACGACACCTTCTTTATCAGTAACCGTGGCCTGAACATGCCCGGCGCTTCGATGGCCGACGGCTTCTGGCCGTTCGTCGTTGCCTTGACCGTGGCGGTGGTGGCGATCGTGGTGATGGTGCGTTACGCCAACAAGCGCTTCGACGAGACCGGCGTGCCGTTTCACAAGTTCTGGGTGGGGCTGGCGTTGTTCGTCGCCATTCCGGGCCTGAGCGTGCTGCTGTTCGGCAGCCCGGTGACCTGGGAAGTGCCGCAACTGAAAGGCTTCAACTTCGTCGGTGGCTGGGTATTGATCCCCGAGCTGCTGGCGCTGACCCTGGCCCTGACGATCTATACGGCCGCCTTCATCGCCGAAATCGTGCGTTCCGGCATCCGTTCGGTCAGCCACGGCCAGACCGAAGCCGCACGCTCGTTGGGCCTGCGCGAGGGGCCGACCCTGCGCAAGGTGATCATCCCCCAGGCACTGCGGGTGATCATTCCGCCGCTGACCAGCCAATACCTGAACCTGGCGAAGAACTCGTCGCTGGCGGCCGGTATCGGCTACCCGGAGATGGTCTCGCTGTTCGCCGGTACCGTGCTCAACCAGACCGGCCAGGCCATCGAGGTGATTGCGATCACCATGAGTGTCTATCTCGCCATCAGCATCAGCATTTCGCTGCTGATGAACTGGTACAACAAGCGCATTGCGCTGATCGAGCGGTGAGGATACGCCCGTGAATGCCCATGTTTTCAAACCCGACATGCCGCCACCGGTGAAAACCGTCGGCGTGCTCGCATGGATGCGTGCCAATCTGTTTTCCAGCTGGCTCAACACGCTGCTGACCCTGTTTGCCATCTACCTGGTGTGGTTGATCGTGCCGCCGCTTATCCAGTGGGCGTTGATCGACGCCAACTGGGTCGGCACCACCCGCGCCGACTGCACTAAGGAAGGCGCCTGCTGGGTGTTCGTGCAGCAGCGCTTCGGCCAGTTCATGTACGGCTATTACCCGGCTGAGTTGCGCTGGCGCGTGGACCTGACCGTGTGGCTTGCCGTGCTCGGCGCTGCACCGCTGTTCATCAAGCGCTTCCCGCGCAAGGCCTTCTATGGCTTGGGGTTCCTGGTGCTGTACCCGATCCTGGCCTACACCCTGCTGCATGGCGGCGTGCTTGGGCTGGAAACCGTGGCTACAAGCCAGTGGGGCGGGCTGATGCTGACCTTGGTGATCGCCACCGTGGGTATCGTTGGCGCCTTGCCGCTGGGCATCCTGCTGGCCCTGGGCCGGCGTTCGCGGATGCCGGCCGTGAAGGTGGTGTGCGTGACCTTCATCGAGTTCTGGCGCGGGGTGCCGTTGATCACCGTGCTGTTCATGTCGTCGGTGATGCTGCCGCTGTTTCTGCCTGAAGGCATGAGCTTCGACAAGCTGCTGCGGGCGATGATCGGCGTGATCCTGTTCCAGTCGGCGTACATCGCCGAAGTGGTACGCGGGGGCCTGCAAGCCATTCCCAAGGGCCAGTACGAAGCCGCTGCGGCCATGGGCCTGGGCTACTGGCGCGCGATGGGCCTGGTGATTCTGCCGCAGGCGCTCAAGCTGGTTATTCCCGGCATCGTCAACACCTTCATTGCCCTGTTCAAGGACACCAGCCTGGTGATCATCATCGGTCTGTTCGACCTGCTGAACAGCGTCAAGCAAGCCGCCGCCGACCCGGCCTGGCTGGGCATGGCCACCGAGGGCTATGTGTTTGCCGCCCTGGTGTTCTGGATTTTCTGTTTCGGTATGTCCCGCTACTCCATGCACCTGGAGCGCAAGCTGGACACTGGCCACAAGCGTTAGGAGTTTCGAAATGAGTGAAGCGATCAAGCAGCCTGCTGGCCCCGAAGGCATCATCCAGATGCAGGGTGTGAACAAGTGGTATGGCCAGTTCCATGTGCTCAAGGACATCAACCTGAACGTGCGCCAGGGCGAGCGTATCGTACTGTGCGGGCCGTCCGGCTCGGGCAAGTCCACCACCATCCGTTGCCTCAACCGCCTGGAAGAACACCAGCAGGGGCGCATCGTGGTGGATGGCGTGGAACTGACCAACGACCTCAAGCAGATCGAGGCCATCCGCCGCGAGGTGGGCATGGTGTTCCAGCACTTCAACCTGTTCCCGCACCTGAGCATTCTGGAAAACTGCACCCTGGCGCCAATGTGGGTGCGCAAGATGCCCCGGCGCAAGGCTGAGGAAATTGCCATGCACTACCTGGAGCGCGTGCGCATTCCAGAGCAGGCGCACAAGTACCCGGGGCAGTTGTCCGGTGGCCAGCAGCAGCGTGTGGCGATTGCCCGTGCGCTGTGCATGAAGCCGAAGATCATGCTGTTCGACGAACCGACCTCGGCGCTGGACCCGGAAATGGTCAAGGAAGTGCTCGATACCATGGTGGGCCTGGCCGAGGATGGCATGACCATGCTCTGTGTAACCCACGAAATGGGCTTTGCCCGCACCGTGGCGAACCGGGTGATCTTCATGGACAAGGGGGAGATCGTGGAGCAGGCGGCGCCGGATGACTTCTTCGACCGGCCGCGCAGTGACCGGACCAAGTTGTTCCTCAGCCAGATCCTGCACTGATGCAAATGGGGCCGCTAAGCGGCCCCATTTTTTACTTCTCTTCTTGCGTGGCAGCCGGTGCCGGCGGCGGCCGCAGCCCCACCTCGGCAATCAGCTTCAACTGATGCCCATTGCGCATCACCTCGATGGTGATCTTCTCGTTAGGCTTGATCCGCGCCACCTGGTTCATCGACTTGCGCCCGTCGCCGGCCGGTTCGCCGTTGATGCTCAGAATCACATCACCCAGTTGCAGCCCGGCCTTGGCCGCCGGCCCTTCGCGGAAGATGCCCGCCACCACGATACCCGGGCGGTCCTTCATGCCGAACGACTCGGCCAGCTCCTGGCTCAGCGGCTGTACTTCGATGCCCAGCCAGCCACGGATCACCTGGCCATGCTCGACGATCGACTTCATCACCTCCAGCGCCAGTTTCACCGGGATGGCGAAGCCGATGCCCTGCGAACCGCCCGACTTCGAGAAAATCGCGGTATTGATGCCGATCAGGTTGCCATTGGCATCGACCAAGGCGCCCCCCGAGTTACCCGGGTTGATTGCGGCGTCGGTCTGGATGAAGTCTTCGTAGTTGTTCAGGCCCAGCTGGTTGCGGCCGGTGGCACTGATGATACCCATGGTGACGGTTTGGCCGACGCCGAACGGGTTACCGATGGCCAGCGACACATCGCCGATGTGAATGGTGTCGGAGCGGCCGATGGTGATGGCCGGCAGGTTCTTCAGGTCGATCTTCAGCACTGCCAGGTCGGTTTCCGGGTCGCTGCCGATCACTCGGGCCAGGGTTTCGCGGCCATCCTTCAAGGCCACGACGATCTGGTCGGCCCCGCTGGTGACATGGTTATTGGTCAGCAGGTAGCCCTCGGGGCTCATGATCACTGCCGAGCCCAGGCTCGACTCCCAGCGGCGCTGCTTGGGCAGGTTGTCGCCGAAGAAGCGGCGGAACTGTGGGTCTTCGAACAATGGGTGGGCGCTTTTGTTCACCACTTTGGTGGTGTACAGGTTGACCACCGCAGGCGCGGCCAGCGTCACCGCGTCGGCGTAAGACACCGGGCCCTGCATGATGCGAGTGGTTTGCGGCGCCTGTTGCAGGTTGACGTCCTGGCTGGGCAGGCCGACCCATTCCGGGAAGCGCTGGATGATCAGCATGGCGATCAGCACGCCGGTGAGCAGGGGCCAGCCAAAGTAACGAAACGCCTTGAACATGAACGAATCCTGGAAAGAGCAGGGGCCATTGGCCGCGCAGTGGGGCATGAGCGCGCGCGATCATACACCGGTTCCCCCAGTGCCGGCGACGGCCCATAATGGCCGGCATTATACGGGCGTTGCGCCCGAGAAAAGCGCAGTTTTCGAGGAGATTTTCATGGCCGTCGCTCTCAACACCCTGGTCGAGGAAGCCGAACGCTACTTGGGCAGCGCGAAGATCCAGGATTATTGCCCCAATGGCCTGCAGGTCGAAGGCCGGCCACAGGTCAGCCGCATCGTCAGCGGTGTTACCGCCAGCCAGGCGTTGCTGGATGCCGCAGTCGAGGCCGAGGCCGACCTGGTACTGGTGCACCATGGTTACTTCTGGAAGGGTGAGAACCCGTGCATCACAGGCATTCGTCAGCGTCGGCTGAAGACCCTGCTGAACAACGATATCAGCCTGCTGGCCTTTCACCTGCCGCTGGATGTGCACCCGGACGTCGGCAACAACGTGCAGCTGGCACGGCAACTGGACATCACCGTCGAAGGGCCGCTGGACCCGGAAAACCCCAAGGTGGTGGGACTGGTCGGCTCGCTGGTCGAGCCGATGACCGCGCGCGATTTTGCCCGACGGGTGCAGGAAGTGCTGGGGCGTGAGCCGTTGTTGGTGGAAGGGGAGCAGATGATCCGTCGGGTCGGCTGGTGCACCGGTGGCGGGCAGGGTTACATCGAAACGGCGATTGCGGCCGGAGTGGACCTGTACCTGACGGGTGAGGCATCCGAGCAGACCTACCACAGTGCACGCGAGAACGGCGTCAGCTTCATCGCGGCCGGGCACCATGCCACCGAGCGATATGGCGTGCAGGCGTTGGGTGATTACCTGGCGCGGCGGTTTGCCGTGGAGCACCTGTTCATCGACTGCCCGAACCCCATCTGAGATCGGTGTTGCCTTCTTCGCGGGCATGCCCGCGAAGGGCCGCAGGGCGGCCCCCGTTTCAGCCCAAACCCCCAGTCATATCGTTAGACCTTTTCGATCTAGCCCGGCTCCTAAATAGAAGAAGCCGCTGTGATAAAGTGGCTCGCTCGAACACGGCCCGCAGGCCGTCCATAAGATCGTTTTTCGTGAGTAGCCATGGTCGACAAACTGACGCACTTGAAACAGCTGGAGGCGGAGAGCATCCACATTATCCGCGAGGTGGCCGCCGAGTTCGATAACCCGGTGATGCTGTACTCGATCGGCAAGGATTCCGCCGTGATGCTGCACCTGGCGCGCAAGGCCTTCTTCCCAGGCAAGCTGCCGTTCCCGGTGATGCACGTCGACACCCAGTGGAAATTCCAGGAGATGTACAGCTTCCGCGACAAAATGGTCGAGGAAATGGGCCTGGAGCTGATCACCCACGTCAACCCCGAAGGTGTGGCGCAGGGCATCAACCCGTTCACCCATGGCAGCTCCAAGCACACCGACATCATGAAAACCCAGGGCCTGAAGCAGGCACTGGACAAGCATGGTTTCGACGCCGCCTTCGGTGGCGCGCGCCGCGACGAAGAGAAGTCGCGGGCCAAGGAGCGTGTATATTCGTTCCGGGACAGCAAGCACCGCTGGGACCCGAAAAACCAGCGCCCCGAGCTGTGGAACGTGTACAACGGCAAGGTCAACAAGGGCGAGTCGATCCGCGTCTTCCCGCTGTCGAACTGGACCGAGCTGGACATCTGGCAGTACATCTACCTCGAAGGCATCCCGATCGTGCCGCTGTACTTCGCCGCTGAGCGCGAAGTGATCGAGAAGAACGGCACCCTGATCATGATCGACGACGAGCGCATCCTTGAGCATCTCACCGATGAAGAGAAAGCGCGCATCGTCAAGAAGAAGGTGCGTTTCCGTACCCTCGGTTGCTACCCGTTGACGGGTGCTGTCGAGTCGGAAGCCGAGACCCTGACGGACATCATTCAGGAAATGCTCCTGACCCGTACGTCCGAGCGCCAGGGCCGTGTCATCGACCACGATGGCGCCGGTTCCATGGAAGACAAGAAACGCCAAGGCTACTTCTAATTTCAGGGTTACTCCATGTCGCACCAATCTGATCTGATCAGCGAGGACATCCTCGCCTACCTGGCCCAGCACGAGCGCAAGGAACTGCTGCGCTTCCTGACCTGCGGCAACGTTGACGACGGCAAGAGCACCCTGATCGGGCGCCTGCTGCACGACTCGAAGATGATCTACGAGGACCACCTCGAGGCCATCACCCGTGATTCGAAGAAAGTCGGCACCACCGGCGAAGAAGTCGACCTGGCACTGCTGGTAGACGGCCTGCAGGCCGAGCGCGAGCAGGGCATCACCATCGATGTCGCCTACCGCTACTTCTCCACCGCCAAGCGCAAGTTCATCATCGCCGACACCCCGGGCCACGAGCAGTACACCCGCAACATGGCCACCGGTGCGTCCACCTGCGACCTGGCGATCATCCTGGTCGATGCCCGCTACGGCGTGCAGACCCAGACCCGCCGCCACAGCTACATTGCTTCGTTGCTGGGCATCAAGCACATCGTGGTCGCGGTCAACAAGATGGACCTCAAAGGCTTCGATCAGGACGTCTTCGAGTCGATCAAGGCGGATTACCTGAAGTTTGCCGACGCCATCAACCTGACCCCGAGCAGCCTGCACTTCGTGCCGATGTCGGCGCTCAAGGGCGACAACGTGGTCAACCACAGCGAGCGTTCGCCGTGGTACGCCGGCCCTACGCTGATGGAAATCCTCGAAACCGTCGAAGTGTCGGCCGACCGCAACTTCACCGACCTGCGCTTCCCGGTGCAGTACGTGAACCGCCCGAACCTGAACTTCCGCGGCTTCGCCGGTACCATCGCCAGCGGCGTGGTACACAAGGGCGACGAAATCGTCGTGCTGCCGTCGGGCAAGAGCAGCCGCGTCAAGTCCATCGTCACCTATGAGGGTGAACTGGAAAACGCTGGCCCAGGCCAGGCCGTTACGCTCACCATGGAAGACGAGATCGACATCTCCCGTGGCGACCTGCTGGTACACGCCGACAACGTACCGCCGGTGACCGACCAGTTCGACGCCATGCTGGTGTGGATGGCTGAAGAGCCAATGCTGCCGGGCAAGAAGTACGACATCAAGCGCGCCACCAGCTACGTGCCGGGCTCGATTGCCAGCATCACCCACAAGGTCGATGTGAATACCCTTGAGCAGGGCGCTGCCAGCGCACTGCAACTGAACGAGATCGGCCGCGTCAAGGTGGCCCTGGACGCTTCGATCGCCCTGGACGGTTACGACAGCAACCGCACAACCGGTGCGTTCATCGTCATCGACCGCCTGACCAACGGCACCGTTGGCGCCGGCATGATCATCGCCCCGCCAGTACTGCCACACGGCAGCACCGGCCAGCATGGCAAGCAGGCTCACGTGTCGACTGAAGAGCGTGCACTGCGCTTCGGTCAGCAGCCAGCCACCGTGCTGTTCAGCGGCCTGTCCGGCGCTGGCAAGAGCACCCTGGCCTATGCCGTGGAGCGCAAGCTGTTCGACATGGGCCGTGCGGTGTACGTGCTCGACGGCCAGAACCTGCGCCACGACCTGAACAAGGGCCTGCCGCAAGACCGCGCCGGCCGCACCGAGAACTGGCGCCGCGCCGCCCATGTGGCGCGCCAGTTCAACGAAGCCGGCCTATTGACCCTGGCCGCGTTCGTGGCCCCGGACGCCGAAGGCCGTGAACAGGCCAAGGCCTTGATCGGCAAAGACCGTCTGGTAACCGTCTACGTTCAGGCTTCGCCGCTGGCTTGCCGCGAGCGTGACCCGCAAGGCCTGTACGCGGCCGGTGGCGACAACATCCCGGGTGAAAGCTTCCCGTTCGATGTGCCGCTGGATGCTGACCTGGTGATCGACACCCAGTCCACCAGCGTGGATGAAGGCGTGAAGCTGGTGCTGGACGTGCTGCGTCAGCGTGGCGCGATCTAAGCGCCGGCCTGCAATAAAAAACCCGCTTCGGCGGGTTTTTTTATGCGCGTAATCCTGGTTTGTGCGGTGCCTGTAAGAGCAACTGCCATGCTGACAATCTGAAAGTTTTCACAATCAGTGTAGGAGCGGCTTTAGCCGCGAACACCGGCAAAGCCGGTGCCATGCACCGCTGTTCACAAAGGTTCTTCGCTAGCCTCAAGGCTGGCCATGGAGTCGTCCCTGGGGACGAGCTTTCTGTCTTTCTCGACTATCTGATATTCCTCAGTCAGTACCCTGCGTGTGGAAATAACCCGAGCAACATCTTGTTTGGTTGGGCTGGTGCCGCGAGGAGGACCATCGCTCAGCCCCCAGCCGCCTGCACCAGGCCCGCCGCCCCCTCCACCAATCAGCCTCAGTTCTGCCGCTGTGGGCGCTTGTGCGCTTATATATAGCGCCTCATCGAGATAATACGTGTTGTCCCGTGCCATGTAGGTTCTCCAAGTCACTACATGGGCCAGCTTTACGTATGCCGAATTCGCTGCATGTCAGCTGCGGCCTGTCAATCGGCAGGAAGCTTCTCGGTATTCGGAAAAATCTGTCTCAGATATGTTTTTCCGACACAGGTATCACCCGTCTTTCCTTCACCGCCTTGTAGGAAAAACTCGAATAGATCTCCTTCACCCCCGGCAACCGCTGCAGCACTTCCCGAGTAAATTCCCCGAACGACTCCAGGTCCCTTGCCAGGATTTCCAGCAAAAAGTCATAGCGCCCGGAGATGTTGTGGCAGGCCACGATTTCGGGAATTTCCATCAGCCGCTGCTCGAACGCCAGCGCCATGTCCTTGGTGTGCGAGTCCATCATGATGCTGACGAACGCAGTCACGCCAAACCCCAGCGACTTGGGCGAGAGGATGGCCTGGTAGCCGGTGATGTAGCCGTTGTCTTCCAGCAGCTTGACCCGTCGCCAGCAGGGTGAGGTGGTCAGTGCCACCTGGTCGGCAAGTTCGGCGACGGTTAGGCGGGCGTTGTCCTGCAGGGCGGCAAGCAGGGCGCGGTCGGTGCGGTCGAGGCTTGAAGGCATGTTTTGCCCTCCTGGTCCGTTATTTATTGTTTTTGTTCCAGCATGCACGCAGATGCGTGGGCTACTTTGGAAAAAATCGGGCAGCTCGGTGGCATAAGCTTATAGCAAACCACAAGAGGCTGTTGCCATGCGCGACTCCCATAACAACACCGGTTTTTCCACGCGGGCCATTCACCATGGCTACGACCCGCTTTCCCATGGTGGTGCGTTGGTGCCGCCGGTGTACCAGACCGCTACCTATGCCTTCCCCACGGTCGAATACGGCGCTGCGTGCTTCGCTGGGGAGGAGGCGGGGCATTTCTACAGCCGCATCTCCAACCCCACCCTGGCACTGCTGGAACAACGCATGGCTTCACTGGAGGGCGGTGAGGCGGGGTTGGCATTGGCGTCGGGCATGGGGGCCATTACCTCGACGATCTGGACCATGCTGCGGCCTGGTGACGAGCTGATCGTCGGGCGCACGCTGTACGGCTGCACCTTCGCCTTCCTGCACCATGGCATTGGCGAATTCGGCGTGAAAATCCGCCATGTCGACCTGAACGATGCCAAGGCCCTGAAGTCGGTGATCAACAGCAAAACACGAATGATCTACTTCGAAACGCCGGCCAACCCCAACATGCAACTGGTGGATATCGCCGTGGTGGCCGAGGCGGTGCGCGGGCATGATGTACATGTGGTGGTCGACAACACCTACTGCACGCCCTACCTGCAGCGGCCGCTGGAGCTGGGAGCGGACCTGGTGGTGCATTCGGCGACCAAGTACCTCAGTGGCCACGGTGATATCACTGCCGGCCTGGTGGTGGGACGCAAGGCGCTGATTGACCGTATCCGCCTGGAAGGGTTGAAGGATATGACCGGGGCGGTCCTGTCACCCCACGACGCAGCGCTGCTGATGCGCGGGATCAAGACCTTGGCTCTGCGCATGGACCGACATTGCGCCAATGCCCAGCAGGTGGCGGAGTTTCTGGCTCGGCAGCCGCAGGTGGAGCTGATTCACTACCCGGGGTTGCCGACGTTTGCCCAGTACGAGCTGGCGCAACGCCAGATGCGTTTGCCGGGCGGCATGATCGCTTTCGAGCTCAAGGGCGGTATTGAGGCAGGGCGGCGCTTCATGAATGCGCTACAGCTGTTTGCACGGGCGGTGAGCCTGGGGGATGCCGAGTCGTTGGCACAGCACCCGGCGAGCATGACGCACTCCAGTTACACGCCGCAAGAGCGGGCACATCACGGGATATCGGAGGGGTTGGTGAGGTTGTCGGTGGGTCTGGAGGATGTGGAGGATCTATTGGCGGATGTCGAGCAGGCATTGCAGGCTTGCAAATAGGTAAACCGAAAAAGGCCTCTTGCGAGGCCTTTTTCATGCTCAGCGGATTAACGCTTGAGCCCGTAGCTCTCATCCAGCATTCCCGGCGAGTTCGGCGCTTTCGGCGCATAGTCGCGTGGCACTTCGGCGGTGTCTTTCGGCGGGGTCAGGCGGTCACGTGGGCCTTGCGGCGCTTCGGAGTGCAGTGCAGCCAGCAGGCGTTGGCGAGTGACTTCATCCAGGGCCAGGCTGTTGGCGCCTTCGGCCAGGTGATCCTGCACGTCCTGGTAGCTTTGGGTCAGTTTCTTGACCAGCACGGCGGTGCTGTTGAAGTGGGTGACCACTTCGTTCTGGTAGCTGTCGAAACGCTTCTGGATGTCATCCAGCTGACGCTGGGTGCTGCTCGGCGCGGCATTGGGCAGCAGGCGAGCGACGACGAAACCGACTACCACGCCGATGACCAGGGCCAGGGTTGGCAACAACCAAACAAGGAGCGAGAGTTCCACGAGTCCTTCCTCTATAAACGGCTTTGCTTTACGTTAACGGCTCAGACCTGCGCTGTATACCGCGAGCGATCGCAAATCAGAACAGAATTCCTCACCTAGACGAATCGACCCCTCCCGAGGTCACGGAGTAGTGCCTTGCTTGTCCGCGAAACCCCCTTGTTCATCGATGGCCCCAGCGGCCAGCTGGAAGCCTTGTACCTCGATGTGGCCGATGCCCGTGGCGCGGTGCTGATCTGCCACCCCAACCCGGTCCAGGGCGGCACCATGCTCAACAAGGTGGTCTCGACCCTGCAGCGCACCGCCCGCGATGCCGGTTACGTCACTCTGCGTTTCAATTACCGTGGCGTTGGCCAAAGCGCCGGCAGCCATGACATGGGCGCAGGCGAAGTGGCCGATGCCGAGGCTGCTGCGGCCTGGCTGCGCGAAAAGCACCTGGGCCTGCCGCTGGTGCTGATGGGTTTCTCGTTCGGCGGCTTTGTCGCCACCAGCCTGGCCGGCCGCCTGGAGGCTGCAGGCACCGAGTTGCAGCACCTGTTCATGATCGCCCCGGCAGTCATGCGCCTGACGGCCGAATTCCCGCTGCCGCAGCGCTGCCCGATCACCGTGGTGCAGCCGGATGCCGACGAAGTCGTTGCGCCGCAGCTGGTTTACGAATGGTCCGACAGCCTGTCGCGCCCCCATGAGCTGCTGAAAGTGGCAGAATGCGGACACTTCTTCCATGGCAAGCTGACCGATCTGAAGGATCTGCTGCTGCCGCGCCTTTCGAACTGAGCCAAGCCTGAATAAGCGAACACCCATGACCACGCGCATTCTTACCGGTATCACCACCACCGGCACTCCGCACCTGGGCAACTACGCCGGCGCCATCCGCCCGGCGATCCGTGCCAGCCAGCAGCCCGGTGTCGACTCGTTCTACTTCCTGGCCGACTACCATGCCCTGATCAAGTGCGACGACCCGCTGCGCATCCAGCGTTCGCGCCTGGAAATCGCCGCGACCTGGCTGGCCGGTGGCCTGGACCCGGACAAAGTGACCTTCTACCGCCAGTCCGACATCCCGGAAATCCCCGAGCTGACCTGGCTGTTGACCTGCGTTGCTGCCAAGGGCCTGCTGAACCGTGCCCATGCCTACAAGGCCTCGGTGGACAAGAACGTCGAGGCCGGCGAAGACCCGGACGCTGGCGTCACCATGGGCCTGTTCAGCTACCCGGTGCTGATGGCTGCCGACATCCTGATGTTCAACGCCAACAAGGTGCCGGTCGGTCGCGACCAGATCCAGCACGTGGAAATGGCCCGTGACATCGGCCAGCGCTTCAACCACCTGTTCGGCCAGGGCAAGGACTTCTTCGCCCTGCCGGAAGCGGTGATCGAGGAAAGCGTGGCAACCCTGCCGGGCCTGGATGGGCGCAAGATGTCCAAGAGCTATGACAACACCATCCCGTTGTTCACTAGCGCCAAGGATATGAAAGACGCCATCTCGCGCATCGTCACCGACTCGCGCGCCCCAGGCGAAGCGAAAGACCCGGACAATTCGCACCTGTTCACCCTGTTCCAGGCCTTCTCGACGCCAGCGCAATGCGCCGAGTTCCGCGAAGAGCTGTTGCAGGGCCTGGGCTGGGGCGAGGCCAAGCAACGCCTGTTCCAGCTGCTCGACGGCCAGTTGGCCGAAAAACGCGAGTACTATCACCAGTTGATCGCCCGCCCGGCGGACCTGGAAGACATCCTGCTGGCCGGCGCTGCCAAGGCCCGCAAGATCGCCACGCCATTCCTCGAACAACTGCGCGAGTCCGTAGGCCTGCGTTCGTTCCGCAGTGGCGTGCAGGCCAATACCGAAGTGAAGAAGAAAGCCGCCAAGAGCGCGCGTTTCGTCAGCTTCCGTGATGAAGATGGCAGCTTCCGCTTCCGCCTGCTGGCCGCCGACGGTGAGCAACTGCTGCTGTCGCGCAGCTTCGCCGATGGCAAGAGCGCTGGTGCCGTGAGCAAGCAACTGCAGCAAGGTGGCGAGGCCGATGTGCGTGTCGAAGGCCTGGGCTTCGGGTTGTGGCTGAACGGTGAGCAAGTTGCCGACGGGCCGCAGTTCGACAGCGCCGAGGCCCGTGATGCGGCCATTCAAAGCCTGCGTGATGCCCTGGCCCCCCAGCAGGACTGAGGCATTTCACTTGTAGGAGCGAGTTTACTCGCGAACACCGGCAACGCCGGTGCCATCCAGCGCAAAGCTGTACTGGATGAGGCATATTGACGCAAGTCTCATTGCCATTAAGCGGGCCTGTCGCTACAGTGACGGCCCGTTTTTTGTTGCCTCGCTAACGAATCATGACTCCCTTAGAACGCTATCAAGCAGATCTGAAACGTCCCGACTTCTTCCATGACGCGGCGCAGGAAACTGCGGTGCGTCACCTGCAGCGCCTGTACGACGACCTGGTGCACGCGCAGAACAACAAGCCGGGCGTGTTCGGCAAGCTGTTCGGCAAGAAGGAGCAGGCCCCGGTCAAGGGCCTGTACTTCTGGGGTGGGGTAGGGCGAGGCAAGACCTATCTGGTCGATACCTTCTACGAAGCGCTGCCGTTCAAGCAGAAGATGCGTACGCACTTCCACCGCTTCATGAAGCGTGTGCACGAGGAAATGAAAACCCTCAAGGGCGAGAAGAACCCGCTGACCATCATTGCCAAGCGTTTCAGCGAAGAAGCCAAGGTAATTTGCTTCGACGAATTCTTCGTGTCGGACATTACCGACGCCATGATCCTCGGCACCTTGATGGAAGAGCTGTTCAAGAACGGCGTGTCGCTGGTGGCTACCTCCAACATCGTGCCGGACGGCCTGTACAAGGACGGCCTGCAACGTGCGCGCTTCCTGCCGGCCATCGCCATGATCAAGCAGTACACCGACGTGGTGAACGTCGACAGCGGCGTCGACTACCGCCTGCGTCACCTGGAGCAGGCCGAGCTGTTCCACTTCCCGCTCAACGATGCGGCGCACCAGAGCATGCGCGCCAGCTTCAAGGCACTGACCCCTGAATGCACCCAGGCGGTCGAGAACGACGTGTTGATGATCGAGAACCGCCCGATCAATGCGCTGCGTACTTGCGATGACGTTGCCTGGTTCGACTTCCGCGCCCTGTGCGACGGGCCGCGTAGCCAGAACGACTACATCGAGCTGGGCAAGATTTTCCATGCCGTACTGCTGAGCAACGTGGAGCAGATGGGCGTTACCACCGACGACATCGCCCGCCGTTTCATCAACATGGTGGACGAGTTCTACGACCGTAACGTCAAGCTGATCATTTCGGCCGAGGTCGAGCTGAAGGACCTGTATACCGGTGGGCGTCTGAGCTTCGAGTTCCAGCGCACCCTGAGCCGGTTGCTGGAGATGCAGTCGCACGAATTCCTGTCGCGCGCACACAAGCCATAAGATTGCTGGGGCCGCAACGCGGCCCCATTGGTCTCAAGCCTCTTGCATGAACTGCTGCCGGTATTGGTTCGGCGACAACTCGGTGTGCTGACGGAACAGCCGCGCAAAGAAACTGGCATCGTCATAACCGACCTCATAGCTGATGGTCTTGATGCTCTTGCGTGTACTCGACAACAACCCCTTGGCTGTCTCGATCCGTAGCCGTTGCAGGTAGTGCAGCGGCTTGTCGCCCGTCGCACCCTGGAAGCGGCGCATGAAGTTGCGGATGCTCATGCCGTGGTTGCGGGCCACATCCTCGAAGCGGAACTTGTCGGCGAAGTGCTCTTCCAGCCAGTGCTGGATCTGCAGGATGATCAGGTCCTGGTGCAGCTTCTGCCCGCCAAAGCCCATACGCCCCGGGGTGTAGTTGCGCTGGACTTCGTAGAGGATGTCGCGGGCCACGGCGCGGGCCACGTTGGCGCCGCAGAAGCGTTCGATCAGGTAGATGTACAGGTCGCAGGCCGAGGTAGCGCCGCCCGCGCAATAGATATTGTCGGCGTCGGTCAGGTGCTTGTCCTGGTTCAGCCGGATCTTCGGAAAGCGCTCGGCAAAGCTGTTGAAGAAGCGCCAGTAGGTGGTCGCCTCCTTGCCATCGAGCAGGCCGGACTCGGCCAGCCAGAACACACCACTGGCCTCGGCGCACAGCACCGCGCCGCGCGCATGCTGGTCGCGCAGCCACGGTAGTACCTGTGGGTAGCGTTGCAGCAGGTTGTCGAAGTCGTCCCAGTAGGCCGGGAGGATGATCACGTCGGCATCGTCCAGGCCACCGTCGACCGGTAGCTGCACATTGCTGAAACTGTCCACAGGCTGGCCGTCGGGGCTCACCAGGCGGATTTCGAACATGGGCTGCAGGCCCAGGCCCAGCTGCTTGCTGTAGCGCAGGCTGGCGAGGTGGAAGAAATCCTTGGCTTGCATCAAGGTCGAAGCGAACACCTTGTCAATGGCCAGGATGCTGACGCGCCGCAGCGACGCGGAGGGTTGGGTAAACATCATTGTCATTGTTCTTATAGGGTAGAGTGGTCAATCACCGGCTGGATCGTCTTATTTTTTGGCGATGGTGTCTACCCCGGTACAGCGCGCGGCCTCTTCGCGGGGTTACCCGCGAAGAGGGCGTTACAGGATTGCTCAAGGCGCAGGGTTGGGCTGCTCCTGGTGAATCGCCTCGATCCCTGCCAGCAGCTCGTCGCTCAGGTTCAACTCAATGCTGGCCAGGTTGCTCTCCAGTTGCGCGAGGCTGGTCGCGCCAATGATGTTGCTGGTCACGAAAGGCTGCCGGGTCACGAATGCCAGGGCCATCTGCGCCGGGTCCAGGCCATGCTCGCGGGCCAGTTGCACGTAGCGGCTGCAGGCCGCCACGGTCTGCGGGTTGGAATAGCGGGCAAAGCGGCTGAAGAGGGTCAGGCGGGCATTCTCCGGCCGTGCACCGTTCTCGTATTTGCCCGAGAGCATGCCGAAGGCCAGCGGCGAGTAGGCCAGCAGGCCGCACTGCTCACGGATGGCCACTTCCGCCAGGCCCACCTCGAAACTGCGGTTGAGCAGGTTGTAAGGGTTCTGGATCGATACCGCCCGTGGCCAGCCACGGCTTTCGGCCAGTTGCAGAAACTTCATGGTGCCCCACGGTGTTTCGTTGGACAGGCCGACGTGGCGGATCTTGCCCGCACGCACCTGTTCGTCGAGTACTTCGAGGGTTTCTTCCAGCGGGGTGAAGTGGTCCTGTGGCAGGTGCTGGTAGCCCAGCTTGCCGAAGAAGTTGGTGCTGCGCTCCGGCCAGTGCAACTGGTACAAGTCGATGCGGTCGGTCTGCAGGCGCTTCAGGCTCTCGTCCAGTGCTGCGACGATGTGCTGACGGTTGTGTTTGAGCTGGCCGTCGCGAATGTGGCTGATGCCGTTGCCGGGGCCTGCGACCTTGCTGGCCAGCACCCAGTCGTCACGGTCGCCTTGCTCACGGAACCAGTTGCCGATGATGCGCTCGGTGGCTGCGTAGGTTTCCGGGCGGGGCGGCACCGGGTACATCTCGGCGGTGTCGATGAAGTTGACCCCGGCGGCCTTGGCCCGGGCGATCTGTTCGAAGGCTTCGGCCTGAACGTTCTGTTCGCCCCAGGTCATGGTGCCCAGGCACAGGGCGCTGACGTTGAGGTCGGTACGGCCGAGCTGGCGGTATTCCATCAGGTAGACACTCCTTGGCAAAGAAGCCCATCAAAGCAGGTTGAAATTTTTCGCGCAATCTGGATAATTCGGCCCCTCTCCGTGTGGCGGAAGTGATGCACCACCACGCAGGAAGAACCCCGTCGAACATTGGCGTGCCCGACCCGAGCCCCCAAAAGCGTCAGCGTTCGGCTGCGCGCTTGCCCTTGGCAAGCTGTGCACTATCCAGTAAGATTCGCCGTCTATTTTTCGCTGGGCGGCCTCTGAGGCTTTAGAGAATGAAAACTTTTACTGCTAAACCGGAAACAGTAAAGCGCGAGTGGTTCGTAGTTGACGCCGCTGGCCAGACCCTGGGTCGTCTGGCTACCGAAATCGCTACCCGTCTGCGTGGCAAACACAAACCAGAATACACCCCTCACGTTGACACCGGCGACTACATCGTCGTTATCAACGCCGAGCAGGTTCGTGTGACTGGTGCCAAGTCTTCCGACAAAATGTACTACTCCCACTCCGGTTTCCCGGGCGGTATCAAGGAAATCAACTTCGAGAAGTTGATCGCCAAGGCCCCAGAGCGTGTTATCGAAACCGCGGTCAAAGGCATGCTGCCTAAGAACCCGCTGGGTCGCGACATGTACCGCAAGCTGAAAGTGTACGCGGGTGCTGCTCACCCACACACTGCTCAGCAGCCTCAAGAACTGAAGATCTAACGGGAAGGTTCATTATGTCGGCGACTCAAAACTACGGCACTGGCCGTCGCAAGACCGCAACCGCTCGCGTATTCCTGCGTCCGGGTACTGGTAACATTTCCATCAACAACCGTTCTCTGGACGTGTTCTTCGGTCGCGAAACCGCTCGCATGGTTGTTCGCCAGCCACTCGAGCTGACCGAAACCGTTGAGAAGTTCGACATCTACGTCACCGTTTCCGGTGGTGGTGTCAGCGGTCAGGCCGGTGCGATCCGTCACGGTATCACCCGCGCTCTGATGGAATACGACGAAACCCTGCGTGGCGCTCTGCGTCGTGCTGGCTACGTCACCCGCGATGCTCGTGAAGTCGAGCGTAAGAAAGTGGGTCTGCGTAAAGCGCGTAAGCGTCCTCAGTACTCCAAGCGTTAATACCGCTTCGGCAGTCGAGAAAAGCCCGGTTCCTTGGAACCGGGCTTTTTTTTTGGCTTGAACTAACCTGTCAGCATGTCAGTGGCCGCTTGTCGCATAGACGCAGATCAAGCAAAACGCGGGTTGTCGCCTCTTGCGGGGTAATCACCTTGTCAGTGTGTGGATTTGTTTCTTACCATGGCGGCCAATTTTTAGTGCCATTGACACAACCTAAGTACAAGCCTGGTTCAACAGGCCAAGCAAGCTGATGGGAGAGGACTGAATGAGCAATGACGGCGTCAACGCAGGCCGGCGCCGCTTCCTCGTAGCCGCGACATCCGTGGTCGGGGCAGCGGGAGCAGTGGGGGCTGCGGTACCGTTCGTGGGGTCATGGTTTCCCAGTGCCAAGGCGAAAGCCGCGGGTGCACCGGTGAAGGTCAATATCGCCAAGGTCGAGGCCGGGCAGCAGATGGTGGCCGAGTGGCGTGGCCAGCCGGTGTTCATTGTGCGGCGAACGGAGGAAATCCTCGGTAACCTGAAAAAAATCACCGGCGACCTTTCTGATCCAGAGTCCAAGGCCTCGGTGCAGCCGGCCTACGTCGACCCTGAGGTTCGCTCGATCAAGCCGGAAATCCTCATTCTCGTCGGCCTGTGCACGCACCTGGGTTGTTCGCCCACCTTCCGCCCGGAAGTGGCGCCTGCTGATCTCGGTCCAAAGTGGGTAGGGGGCTACTTCTGCCCGTGCCACGGCTCTCACTACGACCTCGCTGGTCGCGTCTACAAGTCGCAGCCGGCACCTCTCAACCTGCCAGTGCCACCGCACTCTTACGAGTCGGACGAGATCATCGTCATCGGCGTCGACCAGGAGAACGCATGATGAGCAAGTTCATGGACTGGATTGATGCTCGCTTCCCCGCCACCAAGATGTGGGAAGACCACCTGAGCAAGTATTACGCGCCCAAGAACTTCAACTTCCTGTACTTCTTCGGCTCCCTGGCGCTGCTGGTGCTGGTCAACCAGATCGTCACCGGCGTATGGCTGACCATGAGCTTTACGCCCTCGGCGGAAGAGGCATTCGCCTCGGTCGAGTACATCATGCGTGACGTGGAATACGGCTGGATCCTGCGCTATTTGCACTCCACCGGTGCGTCGGCGTTCTTCATCGTGGTCTACCTGCACATGTTCCGTGGCCTGCTGTACGGCTCCTACCAGAAGCCACGCGAACTGGTCTGGCTGTTCGGTATGCTGATCTATCTGGCGCTGATGGCTGAAGCCTTCATGGGCTACCTGCTGCCGTGGGGGCAGATGTCGTACTGGGGTGCCCAGGTGATCATCTCGCTGTTTGGCGCCATTCCGGTGATTGGCGACGACCTCACTCAGTGGATCCGTGGCGACTACCTCATCTCGGGTATCACCCTGAACCGCTTCTTCGCCCTGCATGTGGTCGCACTGCCCATCGTCATCCTCGGCCTGGTGGTGCTGCACATCCTTGCCCTGCACGAAGTGGGTTCGAACAACCCCGATGGCGTCGACATCAAGAAGAAAAAGGACGAAAACGGCATTCCGCTGGACGGCATCCCGTTCCACCCGTACTACACCGTCAAGGACATTGTTGGCGTGGTGGTGTTCCTGTTCGTGTTCTGCGCGGTGGTGTTCTTCTTCCCTGAAATGGGCGGTTACTTCCTGGAGAAACCGAACTTCGAGCAGGCCAACGCCTTCAAGACGCCTGAGCACATTGCGCCTGTGTGGTACTTCACACCGTTCTACGCCATTTTGCGTGCGGTACCTGACAAGCTGATGGGCGTCATCGCCATGGGTGCGGCCATCGCCGTGCTGTTCGTGCTGCCCTGGCTCGACCGCAGCCCGGTGCGTTCCATGCGTTACAAGGGCTGGATCAGCAAGGTCTTCCTGCTGGTGTTCTGCGTGGCCTTCGTCATTCTCGGCGTGCTGGGCGTACTGGCGCCGACACCTGGGCGCACCTTGCTGTCGCAGGTATGCACGGTGTTGTACTTCGCCTACTTCCTGCTGATGCCGTTCTACACAAGGCTCGAGAAGACCAAACCGGTTCCGGAAAGGGTGACTGGCTGATGAAAAAGTTGATTGCAGTATTTTTGCTGGCAGTGATGCCTGCCTTTTCGTTCGCTGCCGAACCCGGCCTGGAGCTGGACAAGGTCGATATCGACCTGACCGACAAGGCCGCCATGCAGGACGGTGCGCGCACCTTTGCCAACTATTGCATGGGTTGCCACAGTGCCAAGTTCCAGCGTTACGAGCGTGTGGCCGATGACCTCGGCATCCCTCACGAACTGATGCTGGAGAAGCTGGTGTTCACCGGTGCCAAGATTGGTGACCACATGCAGATCGGCATGAAGCCCAGTGACGCCAAGACCTGGTTTGGCGCCGCGCCGCCCGACCTGACGCTGGTGGCTCGGGTGCGCGGTACCGACTGGCTGTACACCTACCTGCGTAGCTTCTATGAGGACCCGTCGCGGCCTTACGGGGTGAACAACAAGGTGTTCCCGAACGTTGGCATGCCCAACGTGCTGGTCGGCCTGCAAGGCAATCAGGTGATTGGTTGCAAGCAGGTGCAGACCGTAACCGATGGCAAGAAGCAGTTCGACCCATTGACCGGTAGCCCGATCACCCATGAAGCCTGCGACCAGCTGACCATTACGCCGAAATCCGGTACCCTGACGACCGAGCAGTTCGACGAGAAGGTCAAGAACCTGGTGACCTTCCTGGCCTATTCGGCCAACCCGGTCAAACTGGAAAGCCAGCGCATCGGTACCTATGTGTTGCTGTACCTGGCTTTCTTCTTCGTATTCGCCTACTTGCTCAAGCGTGAATACTGGAAGGACGTGCACTGATCACGCAGTAGTTTCTGGTTGTTGAACGCGCCCGGGGCGCCCCTAGCAGAAATGCCGGGGGGCGCCCCGGGCGCGTTTTCATTTACAGTTGCATAAGCATCCCGTGCGAGGAGCCGCTACATGGGCGCAACCAACAGGTTAGCCTGCTATTCCGACCCCGCTGATCACTATTCTCATCGGGTACGCCTGGTGCTAGCCGAGAAGGGCGTCACCGTACAGGTCATCGATGTCGACCCCGCCCGCCTGCCGCCCAAGCTGGTCGAGGTGAACCCTTACGGCAGCGTGCCGACCCTGGTCGACCGTGACCTGGCGTTGTATGAGTCGACCGTGGTGATGGAATACCTGGAGGAGCGTTACCCGCACCCGCCGCTGCTGCCGGTGTACCCGGTTGCGCGCGGCAACAGCCGCTTGCTGATGCACCGCATTCAGCGCGACTGGTGTGCCCTGGCCGATACCGTGCTCGATTCACGCAGCAGTGAGGCTGCCAGAACCGAAGCGCGCAAGGCCTTGCGCGAAAGCCTGACCGGCGTTTCGCCGCTGTTCAATGAATTCGCCTGTTTCATGAGCGATGAGCAAAGCCTGGTCGATTGCTGTCTACTGCCCATACTCTGGCGTTTGCCGGTGTTGGGTATCGAGTTGCCGCGGCAAGCCAAGCCGCTGCTGGATTACATGGAGCGTCAGTTCGCCCGCGAGCCTTTCCAGGCGAGCCTGTCCTCCGTAGAACGTGAAATGCGCAAGCTTTAAGGAGCCGTTGATGAACTCCAGTCGCCCCTATCTGGTTCGAGCACTGTACGAGTGGATCGTCGACAACGATTGCACGCCCCATATGCTGGTCAATGCCGAATTCCCGAAAGTTCAGGTGCCGGATGGTTTCGCCAGTGATGGCCAGATTGTCCTGAATATCTCGCCAAGTGCCGTGCGCCACCTGCACATGGACAACGAAGCGGTCAGCTTCGAGGGCCGTTTCAGTGGAGTGGCCCACTCGCTGTTCGTGCCGGTTGGCGCCATTCTGGGTATCTATGCCCGCGAAAATGGCCAGGGCATGGTCTTCGAGCTGGAGTCGCCAATGGATGGCGACGAGCTGGAAGACGATGACGTGCAGCCGGACGACGACGGGCCGCCAGAGGGGGGTGGGCAGCCGCCACGCCCAAGTGGCCGACCGAGCCTGAAAGTGGTCAAGTAACAAAAAAGGCGATCCAACCGGATCGCCTTTTTCTTTGTTGCAACGCGGGATTACAGGTCGCTGATGGTGCGTACCTGGTCCTTGTTGATGCGGGTGCGCTTGCCATCGAGTTGCTGGAATTCGTAGAAACCGGCGTCGCGGTCGAACTTCGGTGCATCGACAGCCTGGATTTCACGGCCATCGTTGAGGGTAATCAGGCTTGGGGTGGAGCAGCCGGCCAGGGTGGCGAAGGTGCCGATCAACAGGGCAGGCAGCAGAAACGTTTTCATGCGGTGTTTCCTGGGTATCTGAAAAGACAAGTGTTGTGTCTGCCCGAGCCGGCGGTAACGGGCCGGCTCCGGCAAACCGTGAATCAGTCGATGTATTCGAACAGCTTGACGATCTTCTGCACGCCCGACACGCCCTGTACCACGGCAGTGGCCGAGTTGGCCTCCTGCTGGGTTACCAGGCCGAGCAAGTAGACGATACCGTTTTCGGTAATCACCTTGATGCGCGAGCTGGGCACGGCATTGTCAGTCAGCATCTGGGTCTTGATCTTGGTGGTCAGCCAGGCGTCGTTGTTGCGTGCCAGGATGGAGGAGGGCTGCATCACCTGCAGTTCGTTGTGCACTTTCTTGACCCGCTGCACCTGGCCGGCGGTTTGCTCGGCAAGGCTCTTGAGGTCGGCGCGCGGGGTTTGTCCGGCCAGCAGGACGATGCCGTTGTAGCTGCTGACAACGATGTGCGAGCCTTTGTCCAGGTCAGGGCTGGCCTTGGAAATGTTCACGGCGGCCTTGGTCTCGATCAGCGAGTCGTCGATCTTACTGCCGATGGTGCGCGTGCCGCGATCGTCCTCGATCGGCGAATTGCGTGTAGAGGTAAGTACCGAGCTGCAACCGGTGACGCTCAGGCACAGGGTCAGGGCCATCAGGCCGAGGCGCATTGGGGTCATTCTTCACTCCCGAACAGTTGGCTGTCGATCAGGTCGCACAGGCAGTGGATCGCCAGCAGGTGGACTTCCTGGATGCGCGCGGTAACGGCGGAAGGTACGCGGATTTCCACGTCCTCGGGCAGCAGCAGCGAAGCCATGCCGCCGCCGTCGCGGCCAGTCAATGCTACGACAATCATTTCGCGGTCATGTGCGGCCTGGATCGCCTGGATCACGTTGGCCGAGTTGCCGCTGGTGGAGATCGCCAGCAGAACGTCGCCGGGCTGGCCCAAGGCGCGGATCTGCTTGGAAAAGACTTCGTTGTAGCTGTAGTCGTTGGCGATCGAGGTCAGGGTCGAGCTGTCGGTGGTCAGCGCGATGGCAGGCAGGCTCGGGCGTTCACGTTCGAAGCGGTTGAGCAGCTCGGAGGAAAAGTGCTGGGCATCGCCAGCCGATCCGCCGTTGCCGCAGGCGAGCATCTTGCCCTCGTTGAGCAGCGCATTGACCATGACCAGGCTGGCCTGCTCGATGTGCGGTGCCAGGATGTCCATTGCCTGTTGCTTGGTATCGATGCTGGCCTGGAACAGCCGGCGAATTCGGGATTGCATGTCCATCGGGTGACCTTAAGTAGGGCGGTGGCCTTTGCTACGCGCAACAACGACCGGCCCGCGATACATAGAGCAAAAAAAACGAAGTGGGTTCAGCATTCGAAGGCGTTTTTCAGCCATTGAAGCGGTCTGCCTGCATGGTGGCTGCCCTGCAGGGCGACTACGTCGAAGCGGCAGGGGTGGTTGCCCCAATGGGGCTCCTTCTGCAGGAACAGGGTGGCGGCAAGCACCAGCCGTTTCTGCTTGCGCCCGTCGATACTGTCGAGGGCGCCTCCGAAGCCCGCGTGCAACCGGTAGCGGACTTCGACGAATACTACTGTATCGGCGTCAAGCATGACCAGATCAAGCTCACCGCCTTTGCACCGCCAGTTGCGCGCCAGCAGTTGCAGACCTTGCCCCTGAAGGTACTCAAGGGCCTGGTTTTCTGCCGCTTGCCCGGCGCGGGTTGGTGATGCTGCGGCCATCAGCGCGGGGTGTCAGGCAGGCGCTTGATCTGGCCGCCGGCAAATTCGGCCCATGGCAGCTGGCGCTCGACGCGTTGGTTGGCGTTGATGCTCAGGCTGCCCGAAAGGCCCATGACGCGGTTGTCCGGCAGTGCTTTCAGCTGGCCCAGGCGCGGCGCCAGGCTGTAGGCATCAACGCCCATGGCATACAGGCGGCCCAGGCTGCCAGCGGCTTGCGGCCACTGTTGCACGACTTGCTGGCGCAGGCTGTTGCTGGTGTCGAGCAACCATGGCGTTTCGCAGAAGCGAATGCCGTTCATGTCATTGTACTGGTTGACGTCGCCGCTGGCGCTGTACAGGTTCGAGGTAGCGTAGACAGGCACGTCACCGGCGTACTGGAAGTTCAGGGTCGGCTTGATCTGCTGTGCCTGCTGTGGGGTCGAGGCGAGGAAGATGAAGTCGATGTCCTGACGGCGCGACGGTTGTGCTGCGATGCTACCGCCTACCGTGCTTTGCAGGCTCTTGGCGCGGCCCTCGCTCTGGCGCAGCTGGAACAGGTCGGCAATTTGCTGGGCCAGGGCGACGGGTTGGGCGATGCGCTCGGCGGCGAGCAGGGTGCCGCCATTGCCTTCCCAGTCCTGGCGGAAGGCGGCCAGTACGCGGTCACCCCATTCGCCACTCGGTACCAGGGCCACGGCGCGAACCATGCCGTCTGCGCGTGCGCGGCGGGCAACTTCGCGGGCCTCGTCTTCGGCAGCCAGGCCGAACTGGAACAGCTGCGGCGGCGCCTTCTGACCGGCGTCAGCGTAGTTCAGGGCCAGAGTGGTAATGGGCAGCTGAGGTTTGGCGGCCAGTTGCTTCACCAGCGGTTTTTCCAGCGGGCCGATGACCAGTTGCACGCCAGCGGCCTGGGCCTGGCGATAGAAATCATCGAGCGAGCCGATGCGCGAGCTGTCGAACACCTGCACTGCAGGCGTTGGCTGGCCGGCCTGCTGGGCCTGGAAGTGGGCGGCCATGAAGCCGTCGCGCAACGCGCGGGCAACACCGGCCAGCGGGCCTTCCTGCGGCAGCAGTAGGGCAATTTTGGTCAGCGGCTGGCTGGCCAGTTCCTTGAGCTTGGTCAGTGCCTGCGGCAGTTGCAGGGCTGCCGGGTGGTCCGGGTGCTGTTTGACCCAGGCTTCGATAGCCGCTTGCTGCTGCTCCAGGGTGCCGGCGCTTTTCACGGCGAAGGCCAGGCTGGTCCAGCCGCTCAGCGTCTGGTCGTTGGCTGGCTGCTGCAGTTGCTCTGCCGGCAGCGAGGCGACCAGTGCCCAGATGGCATCGTTGTTGGCACTGGCGGCCTGGCCGCTGAGCAGCGGGGTCAGCAGTACACGCTGTTGCGCAGCAGCCAGGGCCTGGCCGTCGGCTTCGAGGGCGGCGGCGTGCACGCTGTAGGTGCGTGCTTGCTGCTCTGCCGGAAGCTCGGTGACGCGCTGCAGGCTAGGGTGAGCCAGTGCTGTCAGGGCGGCCTTGGGTTGGTTGCGGCTCATGGCCAGTTCGGCAGCGAGGGTGCTGGCGAACACTTGCTGGGCCGGCTTGAGCGTGTCCAGCGGCACTTGCTCGAGGATGCGTGCGGCGCGTGGGAAATCCTTCTGCTTGTAGGCCAGGTCGGCTGCGCTCAGGCGCAGCAGGGCGGCGTCTTCCGCAGACTTGCTGGAAGCGGCCTTTTCGAGCAGTTGCTCGATGCTGGCATCCGGGGTGCGTGGCAGTTCGCCCAGGCTGGATGAGGGCGAGCTGGCGCAGGCTGCCAGCAGGGCAGCGAGGCAGAGGGCTGTGAGCAGCCGCAGGCAAGCGATCATGTAAAGGTCCTGTTACTCGATCAAGTTGGCCGGCAATTGTACCCAAGCACTGGCCGGGGCGCGATGTCGCCGTGTCGATCCTTCACTATAGGTGGCTTGCCGCCGGTCGCTGGTGAAGTTCTTTGCGCCCTGTTGCAGGCACTCGGGCTACAATGGCGCCTTTGATCCGAATGACAGGTGTGCGCAGTGACTGATGTGGCAGGGGCTTCGAAATCCACGGTGGGGACGCTGTATGTGGTGGCAACCCCTATCGGCAACCTCGATGACATGAGCGCCCGGGCGTTGAAGGTGCTGGCGGACGTGGCGCTGATCGCCGCCGAGGACACCCGCCATTCGGTCCGGCTGTTGCAGCACTTTGGCATCGACACGCCACTGGCGGCCTGTCATGAGCACAACGAGCGCGACGAAGGCGGGCGTTTCCTCACCAAGCTGCTGGCTGGCGAGAACGTGGCATTGGTCTCTGATGCCGGCACCCCGCTGATTTCCGACCCCGGCTACCACTTGGTGCGCCAGGCGCGGGCCGCTGGGGTGAATGTGGTGCCGGTGCCGGGTGCCTGTGCTTTGATCGCTGCGCTGTCGGCGGCCGGCTTGCCGTCGGATCGCTTCATCTTCGAGGGGTTCCTACCAGCCAAGCAGGCGGGGCGCCGGGCACGCCTGGAGCAGGTAAAGGAAGAGCCGCGCACGCTGATCTTCTATGAAGCCCCGCACCGAATCCTGGAGTGCCTTGAAGACATGGAGGCGGTTTTTGGTGGTGACCGCCCGGCATTGCTGGCGCGCGAACTGACCAAGACGTTCGAGACCCTCAAGGGCCTGCCGCTGGCTGAGTTGCGTGCCTTCGTGGCCGGCGACAGCAACCAGCAGCGCGGTGAGTGCGTGGTATTGGTGGGTGGCTGGAGTGCGCCGGAGGGCGAGCAGGCCATCAGTGCCGAGGCCCAGCGGGTGCTCGACCTGTTGTTGGCCGAGTTGCCGCTAAAGCGGGCGGCTGCACTTGCGGCTGAAATTACCGGGGTGCGCAAGAACCTGTTGTATCAACTTGCCCTTGAAAAGCAGAAAGCTGAATAGTGGCAAATTGATATAAATGCCGGTATTGCTTGTTCTTGATCGCGCGTGCCGGTAACCTTGTCGGCGGAGAGTCGATCGGACAGTCGCTGCCTGTTTTTGTTCCGCAACTTTTTGTTGTGTGAGCAGCAGGGGGAGGAAAGTCCGGGCTCCATAGGGCAGAGTGCCAGGTAACGCCTGGGAGGCGTGAGCCTACGGAAAGTGCCACAGAAAATAACCGCCTAAGCACTTCGGTGCCGGTAAGGGTGAAAAGGTGCGGTAAGAGCGCACCGCACGGCTGGCAACAGTGCGTGGCTAGGTAAACCCCACTCGGAGCAAGACCAAATAGGGTTCCATCAGGCGTGGCCCGCGTCGGAACCGGGTAGGTTGCTAGAGGCGTCCAGTGATGGCCGTCGTAGAGGAATGACTGTCCTCGACAAAACCCGGCTTACAGATCGACTCTCCACCTTTCCTTCTCTGCTTCATTCGATAGCAGATCCTCTCTGGTAATACCGAAAAAATCTTACTCTTGATAAATCACTTTAACTTCGAACTCCATTCGCTTGCGTGGGTTTGATTTTTCTCGTCTTTTTTTCTCCTTGGTAGTGCTTCCACCTTCTCTTAACGCGCTAAATCTCGGTCCTGTAAGGCTTTTCCTTATGAACGTGCCTTGACGGTGCTGCGGGCGGATTCCTATAGTGTGCGCAAGTGGCAGAAAGTGGGATGAAGTGGGTTTTCTGACACAAAAAAGCTAACATTGTGGGGAATCGCAGCCGTGTTCCGCGGAGCCAACGCCGTCAGCCTCGATGCCAAGGGTCGTCTCGCCATGCCGAGCCGGTACCGTGACGAGCTCGATTCGCGTTGCAATGGTCAACTGATCGTGACCATCGACGCCGTGGACCCCTGCTTGTGTGTTTATCCCCTCGATGAGTGGGAACAGATAGAAGCCAAGTTGCGTGCCTTGCCGTCGTTGCGTGAGGAAAACCGTCGCCTGCAGCGTTTGCTGATCGGTAATGCGGTTGACCTGGAGCTCGATGGCAGTGGCCGTTTCCTGGTGCCGCCCCGCCTGCGTGAGTACGCCAAGCTCGACAAGAAGGCGATGCTGGTGGGGCAGCTGAACAAATTCCAGCTGTGGGATGAAGATGCCTGGAACGCGGTTTCGGCAGCCGACCTTGCAGCTATTCAACAACCGGGCGCCATGCCCGACGAATTGCGTGACCTGATCCTGTGACCATAGATAGCGGCTTCAACCACATTACCGTCCTGCTCGACGAAGCTGTCGAGGCATTGGCCCTGCGCGCCGACGGTTGCTATCTGGACGGCACCTTTGGCCGTGGCGGACACAGCCGGCTGATTCTCAGCAAGCTCGGGCCGCAAGGGCGGCTGCTGGGCTTCGATAAAGATCCACAGGCGATTGCCACAGGGCAAGCGCTGGCGGCCGAAGACGGCCGCTTTGTCATTGTGCAGCGCAGCTTTGCCGAGCTGGGCGCGGAAGTGGCCGAGCGCGGCCTGCACGGCAAGGTCAGCGGCGTGTTGCTGGACCTTGGTGTGTCGTCGCCGCAACTGGATGACCCCGAGCGTGGTTTCAGCTTCCTCAATGACGGCCCGCTGGACATGCGCATGAACCCGGCCCAGGGCATCAGTGCCGCCGAGTTCATCGCCACCGCGCCGATGGAAGAAATTGCCCGCGTCTTCAAGGAGTACGGTGAAGAGCGCTTCGCCGGCCGCATGGCGCGTGCCGTGGTCGAGCGCCGTGAAAAGGAGCCTTTCACCCGTACCGCCGACCTGGCGGAAGTACTCAAGGTGGCCAACCCTGCCTGGGAAAAAGGCAAGAACCCGGCTACCCGTGCCTTCCAGGGCCTTCGCATTCACGTCAACAACGAACTGGGTGATCTGGAAGCCGGTCTTGAGGCCGCGCTCGATGCCCTCGAAGTCGGTGGCCGCCTGGCGGTGATCAGCTTCCACTCGCTGGAAGACCGTATCGTCAAGCTGTTCATGCGCAAGCTGGTCAAGGGCGAGGCCGACAACCTGCCGCGCAACCTGCCGGTACAGCACAAGGCCTTCGAGCCGAAAATCAAGCTTATCGGCAAGGCCCAGTTCGCCTCCGAAGCCGAGCTCAAGGCCAACCCACGGTCGCGTAGCGCCGTGATGCGCGTGGCGGAGAAGCTGCGGTGAGCAGGCTGTTTGCCAAACCCTTGCCAGGCGGAAGCTTCCTGATGCTTCTGCTGTTCGTTGCCGTGCTGGTTTCGGCTATCGCCGTGTCCTACAGCGCGCACTGGAACCGTCAGTTGCTCAACACCTTGTACGGTGAGCTGAACGAGCGTGACAAGGCCCAGGCCGAGTGGGGGCGTCTGATTCTTGAACAGAGCACCTGGACTGCTGCCAGCCGTATCGAGAACCTGGCTTCCGAGCAGTTGAATATGCGCGTACCTTCGGCTGACGAAGTACGGATGGTGGCGCCATGATGAAACTCGAAGGCGCACTCTACCCGTGGCGCTTCCGCGTGGTGATCGGCCTGCTGGCCATCATGGTCGGTGCCATTTGCTGGCGCATCATCGATTTGCAGGTCGTTGACCGTGACTTCCTCAAGGGGCAGGGCGACGCGCGTAGCCTGCGTCATATCCCTATTCCGGCGCACCGTGGCCTGATTACTGACCGCAACGGTGAACCGCTGGCCGTGAGCACCCCGGTTACCACCCTGTGGGCAAACCCCAAGGAAATGCAGGCGTCCAAAGACCGCTGGCCGCAGTTGGCCGCAGCGCTTGGGCAAAACCCGCAGCAGTTGACCGAGCGCCTGACCCAGCAAGCCAACAAGGAATTCATCTACCTGGTCCGCGGCCTGACCCCTGAGCAGGGCCAACATGTGCTCGACCTGAAAGTGCCCGGTGTGTACGGCCTGGAAGAATTCCGTCGCTTCTACCCGGCCGGTGATGTCACTGCGCACATGGTCGGCTTCACCGACCTCGACGACCATGGTCGCGAAGGTGTCGAGTTGGCCTACGACGAGTGGCTGGCCGGCGTGCCCGGCAAGCGCCAGGTGATCAAGGACCGGCGCGGCAGGCTGATCAAAGACATCCAGGTAACCAAGAACGCCAAGGCCGGTAAGACCTTGGCGTTGTCGATAGACCTGCGCCTGCAGTACCTGGCCACCCGCGAACTGCGCAACGCCATTGCCGAACAGGACGCCAAGGCCGGCAGCCTGGTGATCATGGACGTCAAGACCGGTGAGGTCCTGGCCATGGTCAACCAGCCGACCTACAACCCCAACAACCGCCGCAGCATGTTCCCGGCCGCCATGCGTAACCGGGCGATCATCGACGTGTTCGAGCCGGGCTCCACGGTCAAGCCGATCTCCATGAGTGCGGCGCTGCAGAGCGGCCGCTGGAAACCGACCGACAAGGTCGAGGTGTACCCGGGCAGCCTGCAGATCGGCCGCTACACCATCAAGGACGTGTCGCGCAGTGAAGGCCCGATCCTCGACCTGACCGGCATCCTGATCAACTCCAGTAACGTCGGCATGAGCAAGATCGCCTTCGATATTGGCGGTGAGGCTATCTACCGCGTCATGTCCCAGGTCGGCCTGGGTCAGTACACCGGCCTTGGCTTCCCGGGTGAGCGCGTCGGTAACCTGCCTAACCACCGCGAGTGGCGCAAGGCCGAGACCGCAACCTTGTCCTATGGCTATGGCGTGTCGGTGACCGCCCTGCAACTGGTGCATGCCTACGCGGCGCTGGCCAACGACGGCAAGATGGTGCCGCTGTCGATCCTCAAGGTCGATAAGGCGCCGGACGCTGTGCAGGCCATTCCAAAGGAAACCGCCGAAACCGTTCAGGGCATGCTGCAGCAGGTGATCGAAGCGCCGCGTGGCGTGTTCCGCGCCCAGGTGCCGTTCTATCACGTGGCCGGCAAGTCCGGTACCGCGCGTAAGGCCACCGTGGGTTCCAAGGGCTACACCGAAAACGCCTACCGCTCGCTGTTCGCCGGCTTCGGTCCGATGAGCGACCCGCGCTACGCCATCGTTGTAGTCATCGACGAGCCGGGTAAAGGCGGCTACTTCGGTGGCCTGGTTTCTGCGCCGGTATTCAGCAAGGTCATGTCCGGCACCCTGCGCCTGATGAACGTGCCGCCGGATAACCTGCCGCCACCAGCGCCAGCGGCACCCGCCGTGCAATCGCAAGTCAACGCAGCAGCCGCCAAGGGAGGGCGTGGATGATGACAATGCCATTGAGCAAACTTTTCGCCCACGCCAGCCGTGACCCGCTGATTCGTGAGCTGACCCTGGACAGCCGCAATGTACGCCCGGGTGACCTGTTCCTGGCCGTGCCGGGCGCCAAGGTAGATGGTCGTGAGCATATTGCCGATGCCCTGGCCCGTGGCGCCGCTGCCGTGGCCTACGAAGAGCAGGGCGCCAACGTGCTGCCGCTGACCGATGTGCCGCTGATTCCGGTCAAAGGCCTGATCGCTCAGTTGTCGGATATTGCCGGGCGCTTCTATGGCGAGCCCAGCCGCCAGTTGAACCTGGTGGGGGTGACCGGCACCAACGGAAAGACCAGCGTTACCCAACTGGTGGCCCAGGCGCTCGACCTGCTCGGCCAGCGCTGTGGCCTGATTGGCACCCTGGGGACCGGGTTCTACGGTGAGCTGCAGAGCGGCCGCCTGACCACGCCCGACCCGATCGCCGTACAGTCGACCCTCAACGACCTCAAGAAAGGTGGCGCAAAGGCCGTGGCCATGGAGGTTTCCTCCCATGCTCTGGAGCAGGGCCGGGTCGCCGCGCTGGAATTCGACATCGCGGTCATGACCAACCTGTCCCGCGACCACCTGGACTACCACGGCAGCATGGAGGCCTATGAGGCCGCCAAGGCCAAACTGTTCGCCTGGCCGAGCCTGCGCTGCCAGGTGGTCAACCTGGATGACAATTTCGGCCGTCGCCTGGCCGCCGATTTTGCCCGTCGCCCGAGTCTCGACCATATCGAGACCCGGTTGCTCAGCTACAGCCTGGAGAACCCGGAGGCTTCGCTGTTCTGCCGCGAAGCCGTGTTCAATGACGATGGCGTGCGCGCCACCCTGGTCACCGCCCAGGGCGAACGTACCCTGCGCAGCCAGTTGCTGGGCCGCTTCAACCTGAGCAACATGCTCGCCGCCGTGGCGACCCTGTTGGCGCTGGACTATGCGCTGGACGAAATCCTCAAGGTCACCCCGCAACTGCAAGGGCCGGTAGGCCGCATGCAGCGCCTGGGTGGCGGCGACAAGCCGCTGGTGGTGGTCGACTACGCGCACACCCCGGACGCCCTCGAGAAAGTGCTCGAAGCCCTGCGCCCGCACGCCCACGGCAAGCTGCTGTGCCTGTTCGGCTGCGGTGGCGACCGTGATCGCGGCAAGCGCCCGCTGATGGCCGAAGTGGCCGAGCGCCTGGCCGACCGCGTACTGGTCACCGATGACAACCCGCGTACCGAAGACCCGCTGCGCATTTTCGACGACATCCGCCCCGGTTTCGCCAAGCCTGCCGAGGTCGAGTTCGTCGCAGGCCGTGGTGAAGCCATCGCGCACCTGATTGCCACCGCTGCTGCCAACGACGTGATCGTGCTGGCCGGCAAAGGGCACGAGGATTATCAGGAGATCAATGGCCAGCGCCATGACTTCTCCGACCTGACCGAAGCCGAGAAGGCACTTGCAGCCTGGGAGGCTCCACATGCTTAAGCCGCTGTCACTCAGCCAGCTGACCACAGCACTGAGTGGTCAACAAATCGGTGGCGACGCCACCTTCAACGGTGTCAGCATCGACAGCCGCAGCGTCAGCGCCGGGCAACTGTTCGTCGCCTTGGCAGGTCCGCGTTTCGATGGTCATGACTACCTGGCCGATGTGAAGGCCAAAGGCGCGGTCGCTGCCCTGGTCGAGCGTGAAGTGGCCGGTGTCGATCTGCCGCAATTGCTGGTCAAGGATTGCCGGGTAGCGCTCGGTCAACTCGGTGCCTTGAACCGTGCCGCTTTCGACAAGCCTGTTGTTGCCATTACCGGTTCCAGCGGCAAGACCACCGTCAAGGAGATGCTCGCCAGCATCCTGCGTACCCGTGGCCTTGTACACGCCACCCGTGGCAACCTGAACAACGACCTCGGCGCGCCGCTGACCCTGCTGGAGATCGCCCCTGAGCACAGCGCGGCGGTGATCGAGCTGGGCGCCTCGCGCATTGGTGAAATCCGCTACACCGTCGGCCTGACGAAGCCTCAGGTGGTCATCATCAACAATGCCGGTACCGCCCACGTTGGCGAGTTCGGCGGGCCGGAAAAGATCGTTGAAGCCAAGGGCGAGATTCTCGAAGGCCTGGGCGAGGGCGGTACTGCCATCCTCAACCTGTCTGACAAGGCGTTCGACATCTGGCGCAAGCGTGCCGGCAAGCACCGCATTTTCACCTTTGCACTGGATAACCCGCAGGCAGACTTCCATGCCAGTCATATTGGTCGTGATGCCCGGGGCTGCCCGTCGTTCACCCTGCATGGGCCTGATGGCAGCGTGCCGGTGCAGCTGAACCTGCTGGGTACCCACAACGTCAGCAATGCCTTGGCCGCTGCGGCTGCCGCCCATGCCGTTGGTCTGAGCCTTAGCGGCATCGCCGCCGGCCTGGCTGCGGTACAACCGGTCAAGGGCCGCACCGTCGCGCAGATCGCGCCGAACGGTGTGCGGGTAATTGACGACAGTTACAACGCAAATCCCACCTCCATGTGCGCGGCCATTGATATACTCGCCGGCTTTTCCGGGCGCACCGTCCTGGTGCTTGGAGATATCGGCGAACTGGGGCAATGGGCGGAAGAAGGCCACCGTCAGGTGGGGGACTACGCGCGTGGCAAGGTCGATGCCCTATACGCAGTGGGTTCCAACATGACATATGCGGTCAAGGCGTTCGGCGCCAATGGTCGTCATTTCGCTACTCAAGCTGAGCTGATCGACGCCGTTAGCGCCGAAAGTGCCAGCGACACCACTATCTTGATCAAGGGCTCGCGCAGCGCTGCGATGGAAAACGTCGTGGCGGCATTGTGCGGTGCCAGCGGGGAGAAACATTAATGCTGCTGCTGTTGGCCGAGTATCTGCAACAGTTCCACAAAGGCTTCGCGGTCTTCCAGTACCTGTCCCTGCGTGGGATTCTTGGTGTACTGACCGCGTTGTCCCTGGCGCTGTGGCTGGGGCCGTGGATGATCCGTACCCTGCAAATTCGTCAGATCGGCCAGGCCGTGCGTAACGACGGCCCGCAATCGCACCTGTCCAAGTCCGGCACCCCGACCATGGGTGGCGCATTGATCCTGTCGGCCATCGCCATCAGCACGCTGCTGTGGGCTGATCTGTCCAACCGCTACGTGTGGGTGGTGCTGATCGTGACCCTGGCGTTCGGTGCCATCGGTTGGGTCGACGACTACCGTAAGGTGATCGAAAAGAACTCGCGTGGCCTGCCAAGCCGCTGGAAGTACTTCTGGCAGTCGGTGTTCGGTCTGGCTGCGGCCGTGTTCCTGTACAAGACCGCGCCGACCAGCGTCGAGACGACGTTGATCCTGCCGTTCATCAAGGACGTCACCATCCCGCTGGGCATCGGCTTCGTGGTGCTGACCTACTTCGTCATCGTCGGCTCCAGCAACGCGGTCAACCTCACCGACGGCCTCGACGGCCTGGCAATCATGCCGACGGTGATGGTCGGCGGCGCCCTGGGCATCTTCTGCTACCTGTCGGGTAACGTGAAGTTCGCCGAATACCTGCTGATCCCTTACGTGCCGGGCTCGGGTGAACTCATCGTGTTCTGCGGCGCGCTGATCGGTGCGGGCCTGGGCTTCCTGTGGTTCAACACCTACCCGGCGCAAGTGTTCATGGGTGACGTCGGTGCGCTGGCACTGGGCGCGGCGCTGGGCACTATCGCGGTCATCGTTCGCCAGGAAATCGTCTTGTTCATCATGGGCGGCATCTTCGTCATGGAAACCTTGTCGGTGGTGATCCAGGTCGCCTCCTTCAAGCTGACCGGCAAGCGCGTGTTCCGCATGGCGCCGATCCACCACCACTTTGAACTCAAGGGCTGGCCAGAGCCACGGGTGATCGTCCGCTTCTGGATCATCACCGTGATTCTGGTGCTGATTGGCCTTGCAACCCTGAAGCTGAGGTAGATGAGCGTGTCTTTGATCGCTTCCGACCAATTCCGCATCGTTGTCGGCCTCGGCAAGAGCGGTATGTCCCTGGTTCGCTTCCTGGCGAACCGGGGCATTGCCTTTGCGGTCGCCGACACCCGCGAGCAACCGCCGGAACTGGACACCCTGCGCCGTGATTACCCGCAGGTGGAAGTGCGCTGTGGTGAGCTGGACGTGGACTTCCTGTGCCGCGCCAACGAACTGTACGTAAGCCCTGGCCTGGCCCTGGCCACGCCAGCCCTGCAGCAGGCTGCTGCGCGTGGTGTGAAACTGTCCGGTGACATCGAACTGTTCGCCCGCAACGCCAAAGCGCCGATCATTGCCATCAGTGGCTCCAACGCCAAGAGCACTGTCACTACCCTGGTCGGCGAAATGGCCGCCAAGGCGGGCAAGCGTGTAGCGGTGGGTGGCAACCTCGGTACCCCGGCGCTGGACCTGCTGGCCGATGACGTCGAGCTGTACGTGCTGGAACTGTCCAGCTTCCAGTTGGAAACCACCGACCAGCTCAACGCCGAAGTGGCCACCGTGCTGAACATCAGCGAAGACCATATGGACCGCTACAGCGGCCTGCCGGCCTACCACCTGGCCAAGCACCGGATTTTCCGCGGCGCGAAGCAGGTTGTGGTCAACCGCCAGGACGCCCTGAGCCGGCCGCTGCCGGTGGAAGGCCGCCCGTGCTGGACCTTCGGTCTCAACCAGCCGGACTTCAAGGCCTTCGGCCTGCGCGAAGTGGACGGCGAGAAATACCTGGCGTTCGAGTTCCAGGCGCTGATGCCAGCGCGTGAACTGAAGATTCGTGGTGCGCACAACCAAAGCAATGCCTTGGCGGCGTTGGCCTTGGGGCATGCTGCAGGCCTGCCCTTCGAACCCATGCTAGAAGCGCTGCGCGAGTTCGGTGGCCTGGCCCATCGCTGCCAGTGGGTGCGTGAGCGCAATGGCGTGAACTGGTACGACGATTCCAAGGCCACCAACGTCGGTGCAGCCTTGGCCGCCATCGAAGGCCTGGGTGCCGATATCGAAGGCAAACTGGTCCTGATCGCCGGTGGCGACGGCAAAGGTGCCGAGTTCACGGCCTTGCGTGAGCCGGTCAAGCGCTTCTGCCGGGCCGTGGTACTGCTTGGCCGTGATGCCGAGCGCCTGGCCGAGGCCCTGGGTGATGACGTGCCACTGGTACGGGTCAAGACCCTCGATGACGCCGTGCAACAGTGTGCCGAACTGGCTCAGGCCGGCGATGCCGTGCTGCTGTCGCCCGCATGTGCCAGCCTCGACATGTTCAAGAACTTCGAAGAACGCGGGCGCCTGTTCGCCCAGGCAGCGGGAGGCCTTGCATGATCTTCGGCATCTTCAAGCCCTACCCGTCACCGCTGATCAGCGGCCGCGGCATCGACCTGGACTTCCCGATGCTGGCCGGTTGCCTGGCCTTGCTGGGCCTGGGCCTGGTGATGATCACCTCGGCGTCGTCGGAAGTGGCTGCCGTGCAGTCGGGCAACCCGCTTTATCACATGTTCCGTCACCTGGTGTACGTGTTCCTGGGCCTGGTGGCCTGTGGCGCGACCATGCTGGTGCCGATCGCCACCTGGCAGCGCATGGGCTTTTTGATGCTGCTGGGCGCCTTCGGCCTGCTGGTGCTGGTGCTGGTGCCGGGTATCGGCCGTGAGGTGAACGGTTCGATGCGCTGGATCGGTTTCAGCTTTTTCAACGTGCAGCCTTCGGAAATCGCCAAGGTGTTCGTGGTCGTCTACCTGGCCGGTTACCTGGTACGTCGGCAAACCGAGGTACGCGAGACCTGGATGGGCTTCTTCAAACCGTTCATCGTGCTGCTGCCCATGGCTGCCTTGCTGCTGATGGAGCCGGACTTCGGCGCCACCGTGGTAATGATGGGCGCCGCAGCGGCCATGCTGTTCCTGGGCGGGGTGGGGCTGTTCCGTTTCAGTCTGATGGTGGTGTTGGCGGTGCTGGCGGTGTTCGTACTGGTACAGGCGCAGCCGTACCGGATGGCGCGGCTTATCACCTTTACCGACCCGTGGTCCGACCAGTTCGGCTCGGGCTACCAGTTGACCCAGGCGCTGATTGCCTTCGGCCGTGGCGAGTGGCTGGGCGTTGGCCTGGGCAACAGCGTGCAGAAGCAGTTTTACCTGCCCGAAGCGCACACCGACTTCGTGTTCTCGGTATTGGCCGAGGAACTGGGCGTTGTCGGTTCGCTGGTCACTATCGCACTGTTCGTGTTCGTGACCGTGCGAGCCCTGTACATCGGCCTGTGGGCCGAAAAAGCCAAGCAGTTCTTTGCTGCGTATGTGGCCTTTGGCCTGGCGTTCCTGTGGATTGGCCAGTTCCTGATCAACATCGGCGTTAACGTCGGCCTGCTGCCGACCAAAGGCCTGACCCTGCCGTTCCTCAGTTACGGGGGCAGCTCGCTGGTGATCTGCTGCGCCTGCGTGGGCTTGTTGCTGCGCATCGAGTGGGAAAGCCGTACGCACCTGGGCAGCGAGGAACACGAATTCAGCGAAAGCGATTTTGCCGAGGAGACCAGTCATGGCCGCTGACGGCAAGAACGTACTGATCATGGCTGGCGGCACCGGGGGCCACGTGTTCCCGGCCCTGGCCTGTGCGCGGGAGTTCCAGGCGCGCGGTTACAGCGTGCACTGGCTGGGCACCCCGCGTGGCATTGAAAACGAGCTGGTGCCACAGGCTGGCTTGCCACTGCACCTGATTCAGGTCAGCGGCCTGCGCGGCAAAAGCAAACTGTCGCTGCTCAAGGCGCCGTTCACCCTGGTCAAGGCCGTGCTGCAGGCTCGGCGCATCATTCGCCAGATCAAGCCGGTATGCGTACTGGGCTTTGGTGGCTACGTGACCGGCCCCGGCGGTGTGGCCGCGCGGTTGTGTGGCGTGCCGCTGGTGATCCACGAACAGAACGCGCGTGCAGGTACCGCCAATCGGCTGCTGGTGCCGCTCTCGGCGCGGGTCTGCGAAGCTTTCCCGAATACCTTCGAGGCCAGCGACAAGCGTCGTACCACCGGCAACCCGGTGCGCCCGGAGTTGTTCATGGATGCGCAACGCGCCCCCTTGGCCGAGCGCCGTGCACGCCTGTTGGTGCTCGGTGGCAGCCTGGGTGCGGAACCATTGAACAAATTGTTGCCTAAGGCCCTGTCCGAAGTGCCCGCCACCCTGCGGCCAGAGGTGTTCCACCAGGCCGGCAAGCAACACGCGCCGATTACCGCCGAGCGTTATCACGAGGCGGGCGTCGAGGCTCAGGTAGAGCCCTTTATCAAGGACATGGCCCAAGCCTATGGCTGGGCCGACATGGTGGTGTGCCGGGCCGGTGCCCTGACCGTCAGCGAGCTGGCGGCAGCAGGCCTGCCCTCGATGCTGGTGCCTTTGCCCCACGCCATCGACGATCACCAGACCCACAACGCCCAATATCTGGCCCGAGAAGGCGCTGCCTTCCTGATGCCACAAGCGACAACTGGCGCAGCGCAGCTCGCTGAACGCCTGAACGAGGTGCTGATGCAACCCGAAAAACTCAACGTCATGGCAGGCACCGCACGGCGCCTGGCCAAACCTGCTGCAACCAGCACCGTGGTCGATATCTGCCTGGAGGTGGCCCATGGTTGAGAGCCAGAAAGCCATGCCCCAGCCGAAGATGGGCCGTATCCGCCGTATCCACTTCGTCGGTATCGGCGGCGTGGGCATGTGCGGTATTGCCGAAGTGCTGCTGAACCTGGGCTATGAAGTGTCCGGTTCCGACCTGAAAGCCTCGCCGGTGACCGAGCGCCTGGAATCGTTCGGTGCCGAGATCTTCGTCGGCCACCGCGCCGAAAACGCTGCCACCGCCGATGTGCTGGTGGTGTCCAGCGCCATCAACCCGGCCAACCCGGAAGTGGCCACCGCCCTGGAGCGCCGCATTCCGGTAGTGCCGCGCGCCGAGATGCTCGCCGAGCTGATGCGCTATCGCCATGGCGTGGCCGTGGCCGGTACCCATGGCAAGACCACCACCACCAGCCTGCTGGCCTCGGTGTTCGCGGCCGGCGGCCTGGACCCGACCTTCGTCATCGGTGGCCGCCTGACCGCTGCCGGTACCAATGCCCAGTTGGGCACCAGCCGCTACCTGATCGCCGAAGCGGATGAAAGCGATGCCAGCTTCCTGCACCTGCAGCCCATGGTGGCCGTGGTCACCAACATCGACGCCGACCACATGGCGACCTATGAAGGTGACTTCAACAAGCTGAAGAAAACCTTCGTCGAGTTCCTGCACAACCTGCCGTTCTACGGCCTGGCCGTGATGTGCCTGGACGACCCGGTGGTGCGCGAGATCCTGCCGCAGGTGAAGCGCCCGACCGTGACCTATGGCTTCAGCGAAGAGGCCGACATCCGCGCCATCAACGTGCGCCAGCAGGGCATGCAAACGCACTTCACCGTGCTGCGTCGCGACCGCGAGCCACTTGAGGTGTCGGTGAACATGCCCGGCAACCACAACGTGCTCAATGCCCTGGCCACCATTGCCATCGCCACTGACGAAGGCATCACCGACGAGGCCATCATCCAGGGGCTGTCCGGCTTCCAGGGTGTCGGCCGACGCTTCCAGGTGTATGGCGAACTGCCGGTCGAAGGCGGCAGCGTGATGCTGGTCGACGACTACGGCCACCACCCGACCGAAGTGGCGGCGGTGATCAAGGCCGTGCGGGGGGGCTGGCCAAGCCGCCGCCTGGTGATCGTCTACCAGCCGCACCGCTACAGCCGCACCCGCGACCTGTACGACGATTTCGTCCAGGTGCTGGGCGATGCCAACGTGCTACTGCTGATGGAGGTCTACCCGGCCGGCGAAGAGCCGATCCCTGGTGCCGACAGCCGCCAGCTGTGCCACAGCATCCGCCAGCGCGGCAAGCTGGACCCGATCTACATCGAACGTGGCGCCGAGCTGGCACCGTTGGTGAAACCACTGCTGCGTGCTGGTGACATCCTGATCTGCCAGGGTGCCGGTGATGTCGGCGGCCTGGCCCCGCAATTGATGAAAAGCCCGCTGTTCGCTGGCGCCAAGCAGGAGAAGTCGAAATGACCAGCGCCTACGAAAAGCTGCACTCGACCCTGGACGTCAAGGCGTTCGGCCGTGTCGCCGTGCTGTACGGTGGCAAGAGCGCCGAGCGTGAAGTCTCGCTGAAGTCCGGCGCTGCGGTGATCGATGCCCTGACCACTGCCGGTGTCGACGTGGTCGCCATCGATGTGGGTGACGACCTGCTCGACCGCCTGCAAAGCGAGAAGATCGACCGCGCCTTCATCATCCTCCACGGCCGTGGCGGTGAAGACGGCAGCATGCAAGGGCTGCTGGAATGCCTGGGTATTCCCTACACCGGCAGCGGTATCCTTGCTTCTGCGTTGGCCATGGACAAACTGCGCACCAAGCAGGTGTGGCAGAGCCTGGGTATTCCCACCCCGCGCCACGCCGTGTTGGCGAGTGAAAGCGATTGTTTGCAGGCCAGTACGGAACTGGGCTTCCCGCTTATCGTCAAACCCGCCCATGAAGGCTCTAGCATCGGCATGGCCAAGGTGAACAGCGCCCAGGAACTGGTCGCTGCCTGGCAGGACGCCGCCAAATACGATTCCCAGGTATTGGTGGAGCAGTGGATCCACGGCCCGGAGTTCACCATCGCAGTCTTGCGCGGTCAGGTGCTGCCGCCGATCGCCCTGGGTACGCCGCATGTGTTCTACGACTACGACGCCAAGTACATCGCCAACGATACCCAGTACCGCATCCCGTGCGGCCTGGACAGTGTCAAGGAACAGGAACTGATCGACCTGACCGCACGCGCCTGCGATGCCATCGGCATCGAAGGCTGGGGGCGTCTGGACGTGATGCAGGACGAGCAGGGCCGGTTCTGGCTGCTCGAAGTCAACACCGCACCCGGCATGACTGATCATAGCCTGGTGCCCATGGCGGCCCGCGCGGCTGGCCTGGACTTCCAGCAACTGGTGCTGGCAATCCTGGCTGAAAGCGTGGCGACGCGAGGTTAATAACCATGCAAGGCGCGATGATACGTCAGCAGCAACCCGTTACCGGCCGTAGTAAGCCGGTGCCGCGTGGTGCCAGCCGGCTGGTGGCCGACGAGCCCGTATCGGCGCGCCTGCCGCGTCCAAGCCTGGGCGGCCTCAAACGCCTGCTGTGGCCGGTGCTGCTGGTGGCGGCCGGCTTTGGGGCTTATGAGGGTGCCATTCGCCTGATGCCCTATGCCGACCGGCCGATCATCAAGATCGATGTGCAGGGTGACCTCAGCTACATCAGCCAGCAATCGGTGCAGCAGCGTATCGCGCCCTACGTGGCGGCGAGTTTCTTCAGCGTCGACCTGCCGGCGATGCGTGCGGAACTCGAACAGATGCCATGGATCGCCCACGCCGAAGTGCGCCGGGTGTGGCCCGACGAGGTGGTGATCCGCCTGGAAGAGCAGCTGCCGGTGGCACGCTGGGGGGACGAAGCCTTGCTCAACAACCAGGGCCAGGCCTTTACCCCGCGTGAACTGGCCAACTACGAGCACCTGCCGCAACTGGCCGGGCCGCAACGTGCTCAGCAACAAGTCATGCAGCAGTATCAGGTATTGAGCCAGATGCTGCGCCCCCTGGGCTTTTCCATCGCTCGCCTGGAGCTGCGCGAGCGAGGCAGCTGGTTCCTGACCACTGGCGCGAGCAGCGCGGGGCCAGGCATCGAGCTGCTGCTGGGGCGCGACCATTTGGTGGAGAAGATGCGCCGTTTCATTGCCATTTACGACAAGACACTCAAAGACCAGATCACCACTATCGCCCGCATTGATCTGCGTTACTCCAACGGACTTGCCGTTGGCTGGCGGGAACCGATTGCACCGACGACGGCCCAACCCGCCGTTGCGAAGAATTAGAGAGAGGCAGGACCATGGCAAACGCGCATAGCGGCAAAATGATCGTCGGGCTGGACATTGGCACCTCCAAGGTGGTGGCGCTGGTGGGCGAAGTGGGCGAAGACGGCACCCTGGAAATCGTCGGGATCGGTACCCATCCGTCCCGTGGCCTGAAGAAAGGCGTGGTGGTGAATATCGAGTCCACCGTGCAGTCGATCCAGCGCGCGGTGGAAGAAGCGCAGCTGATGGCCGGCTGCCGTATCCACTCGGCCTTCGTTGGCGTGGCCGGCAACCACATCCGCAGCCTGAACTCCCACGGCATCGTCGCCATCCGCGACCGCGAGGTCAGTCTGGCCGACCTGGAGCGTGTACTCGACGCCGCCCAGGCCGTGGCCATTCCGGCCGACCAGCGTGTGCTGCACACCCTGCCGCAGGACTACGTGATCGATAACCAGGAAGGCGTGCGCGAGCCACTGGGTATGTCGGGCGTGCGTCTGGAAGCCAAGGTTCACGTGGTCACCTGCGCAGTGAATGCGGCGCAGAACATCGAGAAGTGCGTACGCCGCTGTGGTCTGGAAATCGACGACATCATCCTCGAGCAGCTGGCCTCGGCGTACTCGGTGCTGACCGACGATGAAAAAGAGCTGGGCGTGTGCCTGGTGGACATCGGTGGTGGCACCACCGACATCGCCATCTTCACCGAAGGCGCCATCCGTCACACCGCAGTCATCCCGATTGCCGGTGACCAGGTGACCAACGACATCGCCATGGCCCTGCGTACCCCGACCCAGTACGCCGAAGAAATCAAGATCCGCTACGCCTGCGCCCTGGCCAAACTGGCCGGTGCCGGCGAGACCATCAAGGTGCCGAGCGTGGGCGACCGCCCACCGCGCGAGCTGTCGCGCCAGGCCCTGGCCGAGGTGGTGGAGCCACGTTACGACGAGCTCTTCACCCTGATTCAGGCCGAGCTGCGCCGCAGCGGCTACGAGGACCTGGTGCCGGCCGGCATCGTCCTCACCGGCGGCACCGCGAAGATGGAAGGTGCCGTGGAACTGGCCGAGGAAATCTTCCACATGCCGGTACGCCTGGGCGTACCGCACAGCGTTCGGGGGCTGAGCGACGTGGTGCGCAACCCGATCTATTCCACCGGCGTGGGCCTGCTCACCTACGGTCTGCTGAAGCAGTCCGAGGACATGGTCCTGACCGGTAACAGCAACAGCAGCAACAACAGCTATGGCGATGAACCGAAGGCCCCAGTACTTGAGCGCTTCAAGAAGTGGGTCCAGGGCAACTTCTAAGTTTCAAAGCAGTAGTGGTAGGCGCAACAACTAGAGAACTGTAAGGAGAGGGAAAATGTTCGAGCTCGTAGACAACGTCCCGCAAAGCCCGGTCATCAAGGTGATCGGCGTTGGTGGTGGTGGCGGCAACGCCGTCAACCACATGGTCAAGAGCAGCATCGAAGGCGTGGAATTCATTTGCGCCAACACCGATGCTCAAGCGCTGAAAAACATCGGTGCGCGTACCATCCTGCAATTGGGCACTGGCGTGACCAAGGGCCTGGGTGCCGGTGCCAATCCGGAAGTCGGCCGTCAGGCCGCGCTGGAAGACCGTGAGCGCATCGCTGAAGTGCTGCAGGGCACCAACATGGTGTTCATCACCACTGGCATGGGTGGCGGTACCGGTACCGGTGCAGCGCCGATCATTGCCGAAGTGGCCAAGGAAATGGGCATCCTCACGGTAGCCGTGGTGACCCGTCCGTTCCCGTTCGAGGGCCGCAAACGTATGCAGATCGCCGATGAAGGCATCCGCATGCTGGCCGAAAGCGTCGACTCGTTGATCACCATCCCCAACGAGAAGCTGCTGACCATCCTGGGCAAGGATGCCAGCCTGCTGTCGGCCTTCGCCAAGGCTGACGATGTTCTGGCCGGTGCCGTGCGCGGTATCTCCGATATCATCAAGCGTCCGGGCATGATCAACGTCGACTTCGCTGACGTGCGCACCGTGATGGGCGAAATGGGCATGGCCATGATGGGTACTGGCTGCGCCAGCGGCCCGAACCGTGCGCGTGAAGCCACCGAGGCTGCCATCCGCAACCCGCTGCTGGAAGACGTCAACCTGCAGGGCGCCCGCGGCATCCTGGTGAACATCACCGCAGGCCCGGATCTGTCGCTGGGTGAGTACTCCGACGTGGGTAGCATCATCGAAGCCTTCGCCTCTGACCACGCCATGGTCAAGGTTGGCACCGTGATCGACCCGGACATGCGCGACGAACTGCACGTGACCGTTGTGGCCACTGGCCTGGGCGCGCGCATCGAGAAGCCGGTCAAAGTGGTGGACAACACCCTGCAGACCGCTCAGCAGGCGTACGAAGCATCCAACCCTGCACCGGTTCGTCAGGAGCAGCCAGCGGTCAACTACCGTGACCTGGAGCGCCCGACCGTGATGCGCAACCAGGCCCATGCAGGTGCTGCCGCAGCCGCTAAACTGAACCCTCAGGACGACCTGGACTACCTCGATATCCCGGCTTTCCTGCGTCGTCAGGCTGATTAATGGAATTTATCAGGGGTATAAAGGTGATTGGTATTCATCAAAGGTTGGGTCTGTTATCATCCCCAGCCTTTGTTGATACCTGTTCGCAATTTGCGCTGAAGCGGCCAATGCCATGATTAAACAACGCACCCTGAAGAATACCATCCGTGCCACAGGTGTCGGTCTGCACTCCGGGGAGAAGGTTTACCTGACCCTCAAGCCTGCACCTGTTGACACCGGCATCGTCTTCCGCCGCGCCGACCTCGACCCTGTGGTCGAAATCCCTGCGCGTGCGGCCAACGTCGGCGAGACAACCATGTCGACGACGCTGGTCAACGGTGACGTCAAGGTCGATACGGTCGAGCACCTGCTCTCCGCCATGGCGGGCCTGGGCATCGATAACGCCTACGTCGAGCTCTCCGCCTCGGAAGTGCCGATCATGGATGGCAGCGCCGGTCCTTTTGTATTCCTGATTCAGTCTGCCGGCCTGGAAGAACAGGACGCAGCCAAGAAGTTCATCCGCATCCTGCGTGAGGTAACCGTGGAAGAGGGCGACAAGCGCGCCACGTTCCTGCCTTTCGAAGGGTTCAAAGTGAGCTTCGAGATCGACTTCGATCACCCGGTCCTCAAGGGCCAGACCCAGAGTGCAGTCGTCGACTTTTCCAGCACCTCGTTCGTGAAGGAAGTCAGCCGCGCCCGCACTTTCGGTTTCATGCGTGACATCGAGTACCTGCGCAAGCACAACCTTGCGCTGGGCGGCAGTGTCGAGAACGCCATCGTCGTCGACGAAACGGGTGTGCTTAACGAAGACGGCCTTCGTTCCGATGACGAATTCGTCAAGCACAAGATCCTCGACGCCATTGGCGACCTCTATCTGCTGGGCAACAGCCTGATCGGCGAGTTCAAGGGCTACAAGTCCGGCCACGCGCTGAACAACCAGCTGCTGCGCAAACTGATTGCCGAAACCGATGCCTGGGAAGTGGTTACGTTCGAAGATGCCAGCACGGCACCGATCTCGTACATGCGCCCTGTTGCGGCCGTGTAAGTTCGAACACTCTCTCTAGTGTTGTAATCAAGGCCACCTTCGGGTGGCCTTTTTTATGCCTTGCCGTTGGCGTGGGCGGCCAACCGTTCCAGTGCTGCACGTAGCTTGGGGTCGGTGATGCCCTCGGCTGTGTCGCGCAGGCTCTCGGCGGCGCTGTTCGAGAGTTCGGCAGCATGCCCGCCGCGCTTGGCCGGCACCAGCGGCGGCTGCACCTTGTACAGGATGCGCCGCAGGTTGCCGAAGGCTTCCATGGCCTGCAATGCCGCCAGCAGGCGCTTCTGCTGGTAGCGCAGGCGGGTTGCCCAATGGCCGTCGGTAACCACCAACAGCAAGGTGCCATCGCGCCAGGACGCGACATGGCAGTGTTCTCGGGCGGCCGGTTGCAGCTGGCTTTCCAGCAGGCGCTGCAGGTGCTCCAGGCGCTCGGCCTGGTTCAGCAGCAGGCGCAGCGGGCGCACCTGGCGGAGCAGGGCGGAAGGTGGCTGGGCGGGGGAGGGTTTGTAGGCCATGGGGTATGCATGAGGTTACGTGGTCAGCAGTTTAACACCTCTAAAGCCTTAACCGGCCTCTTCGCGGGGAGCAGAAGATAAGACTAATTCTCGATACCTTTCATGTTGCCAAGCCTTGAACTCAGGGAAAATGCCCCTATCTAAGACAAGCCCCTGCCAAAACGCTGTAATAGCATCGTGGAAATCCACCACTTTCCTCACCATCGTTTCCGGGTAGAATGCTCGTTCGCATGCGGCCTCAGGGCTGCACGGGCGACTCATGGGGCCGCCCTCCATCCCTACGTGTGGAAGATCCTGCCGATATGTTTGCGCCTTTGTTAAAGAAACTTTTTGGAAGCAAGAACGAGCGTGAAGTGAAACGCATGCTCAAGACGGTGAGTATCGTCAATGCCTTCGAAGAGAAGATGGTGGCCCTCTCCGACGAACAGCTGCGGGGCAAGACCGCAGAGTTCAAGGAGCGTTTGGCCAAAGGCGAGACATTGGACCAATTGCTGCCTGAAGCCTTCGCCGTAGCCCGTGAGGCCGGCAAACGCGTGATGGGCATGCGCCACTTCGACGTGCAGCTGATCGGCGGCATGACCCTGCACGAGGGTATGATCGCAGAAATGCGCACCGGTGAAGGCAAGACCTTGGTCGGTACCCTGGCCGTGTACCTCAACGCACTGTCCGGCAAGGGCGTGCACGTGGTCACCGTCAACGACTACTTGGCCCGCCGTGACGCCAACTGGATGCGCCCGCTGTACGAATTCCTCGGCCTGTCGGTCGGAATCGTCTCGGCGTTCCAGCCGCCGGAAGAAAAGCGCGCGGCCTATGCGTCCGACATCACCTACGGCACCAACAACGAATTCGGTTTCGACTACCTGCGCGACAACATGGCGTTCAGCCAGGACGAGAAGTTCCAGCGTGAACTGAACTTCGCCGTGATCGACGAAGTCGACTCCATCCTCATCGACGAAGCGCGCACCCCGTTGATCATCTCCGGCCAGGCCGAAGACAGCTCCAAGCTGTACATCGAGATCAACCGCCTGATCCCGCGCCTGACCCAGCACATCGAGGAAGTGGAAGGCCAGGTTACCCAGGAAGGCCACTTCACCATCGACGAGAAGAGCCGTCAGGTCGAGCTGAACGAAGCCGGTCACCAGTACATCGAGGAAATGCTCACCCAGGCCGGCCTGCTGGCCGAGGGCGAGAGCCTGTACTCCGCGCACAACCTGGGTCTGCTGACCCACGTCTACGCTGGCCTGCGCGCGCACAAGCTGTTCCACCGCAACGTCGAGTACATCGTCCAGGACGGCCAGGTACTGCTGATCGACGAACACACCGGTCGTACCATGCCGGGTCGTCGCCTGTCCGAAGGCCTGCACCAGGCCATCGAAGCCAAAGAGAACCTGAATATCCAGGCCGAGAGCCAGACCCTGGCTTCGACCACGTTCCAGAACTACTTCCGCCTGTACACCAAGCTGTCCGGCATGACCGGTACCGCTGACACCGAAGCGTTCGAGTTCCAGTCGATCTACGCCCTCAACGTGATGGTCATTCCGCCGAACAAACCACTGGCGCGTAAGGACTTCAACGACCTGGTGTACCTGACCGCCGACGAGAAATACGCTGCGATCATCGCTGACATCAAGGAAAGCATGAAGCAGGGCCGGCCGATCCTGGTGGGTACCGCGACCATCGAAACCTCCGAGCACATGTCGAACCTGCTCAAGAAAGAAGGCATCGACCACAAGGTACTGAACGCCAAGTACCACGAGAAGGAAGCCGAGATCATCGCGCAAGCCGGTGCCCCGGGTGCGCTGACCATCGCCACCAACATGGCCGGCCGTGGTACCGACATCCTGTTGGGTGGTAACTGGGAAGCCGAAGTGGCCGCCCTGGAAAACCCGACCGCTGAGCAGATCGCGCAGATCAAGGCCGACTGGCAGAAGCGTCACCAGCAGGTGATCGAAGCCGGTGGCTTGCATGTGATCGCCTCCGAACGCCACGAATCGCGCCGTATCGACAACCAGCTGCGGGGCCGTTCCGGCCGTCAGGGCGACCCGGGTTCCAGCCGCTTCTACCTGTCGCTGGAAGACAGCCTGATGCGTATCTTCGCCTCTGACCGGGTGAAGAACTTCATGAAGGCACTGGGCATGCAGTCGGGCGAGGCCATCGAGCACCGCATGGTTACCAATGCCATCGAGAAGGCCCAGCGCAAGGTCGAAGGCCGCAACTTCGACATCCGTAAGCAATTGCTCGAATACGATGACGTGGCCAACGAGCAGCGCAAGGTGATCTACCACATGCGCAACAGCCTGCTGGCCGCCGAAAACATCGGCGACACCATCGTCGAATTCCGCAAGGAAGTGCTGGACGCTACCATCAGCCAGCACATCCCGCCGCAGTCGCTGCCCGAGCAGTGGGACGTGGCCGGCCTGGAAGCGTCGCTGGCCAGCGATTTCGCCATGAAGTTGCCGATCCAGCAGTGGCTCGACGAGGACGATCACCTCTACGAAGAGACCCTGCGCGAGAAGCTGCTTAACGAAATCACCACGGCCTACACCGAGAAGGAAGACCAGGCCGGTATCGACGCCCTGCGTACCTTCGAGAAGCAGATCCTGCTGCGCGTGCTGGACGACCTGTGGAAAGACCACCTGTCGACCATGGACCACCTGCGTCACGGTATTCACCTGCGTGGCTATGCGCAGAAGAACCCGAAGCAGGAATACAAGCGCGAGTCGTTCACCCTGTTCCAGGAGCTGCTCGAGTCGATCAAGCGCGACACCATCCGCGTGCTGTCGCACGTTCAGGTTCGCCGCGAAGACCCGGCCGAGGAAGAAGCCCGTCTGCGCCGCGAGGCCGAGGAACTGGCCAGCCGCATGCAGTTCCAGCATGCCGCTGCGCCGGGCCTGGAAAGCGAACAACTGAGCGAAGAAGGTGCCGAAGTGGCGGTAGCCTCGGCGCCGGTGCGCAACGACCAAAAGCTGGGCCGCAACGAGCCGTGCTGGTGTGGTTCGGGCAAGAAGTTCAAGCATTGCCATGGCCAGATCGAGTGATCTGACCTGATTGCTGTATCGTGACAACCCTGGGGGCCGCATTGCGGCCCCCTTTTTCCATATTCACCGTTTTCTAGGAGCGCTCTAATGGCTGTTGGTCTTGGTCCTTTGCCCACCCTGCACCCGGTTCCGGGTTTTGAACTCGGCATCGCTTCTGCCGGCATCAAGCGCCCTGGGCGCAAGGACGTGGTAGTGATGCGCTGTGCCGAAGGCTCCAGCGTGGCCGGCGTGTTCACCCTCAACGCCTTCTGCGCAGCGCCGGTGATCCTGTCCAAGCAGCGTGTACAGGGCACCGTGCGTTACCTGCTGACCAATACCGGTAATGCCAACGCCGGTACCGGCGCGCCAGGCCTGGTGGCTGCCGAGCGTACATGCGCCAAGCTGGCCGAATTGGCTGGCGTGCCGGCCGAGTCGGTACTGCCGTTCTCCACCGGCGTGATCGGTGAGCCACTGCCGGTCGAGAAGATCGAAGGTGCACTGCAGGCCGCCCTCGACAACCTGTCGGAAAACCACTGGGCTGAAGCCGCTACCGGCATCATGACCACCGACACCCTGCCCAAGGGCGCCAGCCGCCAGTTCCAGCACGACGGCGTAACCGTAACCGTCACCGGCATCAGCAAAGGCGCAGGCATGATCCGCCCGAACATGGCCACCATGCTCGGCTACATCGCCACCGACGCCAAGGTTGCCCCGGCGGTGCTCAAGGACCTGATGCTGGACGGCGCCAACAAGTCGTTCAACCGCATCACCATCGACGGCGACACCTCGACCAACGATTGCTGCATGCTGATCGCCACCGGCAAGGCCAACCTGCCGGAAGTCAACGAAGCCAGCGGCGCGCTGTTCGAAGCGCTGAAAAAAGCGGTGTTCGAAGTGTGCATGGAAGTGGCCCAGGCCATCGTTCGTGACGGCGAAGGTGCCACCAAGTTCGTGACCGTACAGGTTAACGGCGGTGGCAATCACCAGGAATGCCTGGACGTCGGCTACGCCGTGGCCCACTCGCCGCTGATCAAGACTGCACTGTTCGCCTCCGACCCGAACTGGGGCCGTATCCTCGCGGCTGTTGGCCGTGCGGGCGTGCCGGAGCTGGATGTAAGCCTGATCGACGTGTACCTGGACAGCGTGTGCATCGCCAGCCAAGGCGGCCGCAGCCCAAGCTACACCGAAGCGCAAGGTTCGGCAGTGATGGCCCAGGAAGAGATCACCATTCGTATCGAGCTGGGCCGTGGTGCGTGCAGCGAAACCATCTGGACCACCGACCTGTCCCACGAATACGTGAAGATCAACGCCGAATACCGTACTTGATGCAATTGGGGCCGCGTTGCGGCCCTTTCGCGGCACGAGGCCGCTCCTACAGGGACCGCGCGCGCTTTTGTAGGAGCGGCCTCGTGCCGCGAAAGGGCTGAAAAGCAGCCCCAAAATTCCATAACAATGGAGCCGAACCATGAGCTATCACCTGATCATCGGCGACAAGCTGTATTCCTCCTGGTCGCTGCGTGGCGCCCTGGCCCTCGAGTTGGCTGGCGTGCCCTACGAAGAAACCCTGATCAAACTCAACCAGCCTGACACCCGTCAGCGCATCCTCGCATTCTCCGCCACTGGCAAGGTACCGCTGCTCAAGACCGAGCACGGTGTGATCGCCGACTCCCTGGCGATTGGCGAATACCTCAACGAACAGCACCCTGACGCGCAGCTTTGGCCTGCCGATGTCGCTGCCCGTGCCCAGGCCCGTTCTGCCTGCGCGCAGATGCACAGCGGCTTCTTTGCCCTGCGCGGCGCCATGCCGTTCGACTTGTCGCGTGACAGTGCCTTGGACGAAGTGCCACTGGACGTGCAAGTCGACATCGACCGTATCGTCGCGCTGTGGTCCGAATGCCGCGTGGTGGCCAAGGACAACGGCCCGTTCCTGTTCGGCAAGCCGAGCCTGGCCGATGCCTTCTTCGCCCCGGTGGCCGTGCGTCTGCGCACCTACCGCGTGGCAGTGCCAGCAGAGGCGGCCGCCTACATCGAGACCATTTATCAGTGGCCAGCCTTCAAGGCTTGGCAGCAGGCTGGCCTGGCGGAGCGTGAAGGGTGAAACGGATTCATGTAGTAGCTGCTGTCATTCGTGGCGATGACGGCCGTATTCTGATCGCACGCCGGGCGGATACCCAGCACCAGGGCGGCCTGTGGGAGTTTCCCGGTGGCAAGGTAGAAGCGGGCGAAAGCGTGGAAGTGGCGCTGGCCCGTGAGCTGCGCGAGGAACTGGGCATCGAGGTCACCCGTTCGCGTGCGCTGATCAAGGTCAGCCATGATTACCCGGACAAACAGGTGCTGCTGGACGTGCGCGAGGTCGACGCGTTCACCGGCGAACCCCATGGCGCCGAGGGGCAGCCGTTGGAATGGGTGGCCCCGCGCGACTTGCCGCAGTACGAATTCCCGGAGGCCAACAAGCCGATCGTTGCCGCTGCGCGCCTGCCGGACCAATACCTGATTACCCCGGATGGCCTGGAAGTGCCGCAGATGCTCAAGGGCATCCAGAAGGCGGTGGCCAGTGGTATTCGGCTGATCCAGCTGCGTGCCCCGGACATGTACGACCCCAAATACCGCGATGTGGCGGTGGATGCGGTCGGGCTGTGTGCGGGCAAGGCACAGCTGATGCTCAAGGGGCCGCTGGAGTGGCTGGGTGACTTCCCCTCGGCGGGTTGGCACCTGACGGCGGCGCAGTTGCGCAAGTACGCGGCCAAGGGCCGGCCGTTCCCCAAGGAGCGTTGGCTGGCAGCGTCGTGCCACAGCGCTGAGGAACTGGCGCTGGCGGAGCAGATGGGCGTGGACTTTGTCACCTTGTCTCCGGTGCAGGCGACCCAGACTCACCCTGAGGCGGTACCGCTGGGGTGGGATGATGCGCAGCGGTTGATTGCCGGGTTCAACAAGCCGGTCTACCTGCTGGGTGGGGTAGGGCCGGGTGAGCGCGAGCAGGCCTGGGATGTCGGGGCACAAGGTGTGGCCGGCATCCGAGCGTTCTGGCCTGAAATCTGAGTCGCCTTTGAGAGGGGCTGCAAAGCAGCCCCGGCAATATCAGCCTTGAGGCTTATCAGCAGGCTGCCACAGCACCTCTGCAATGCCCTGCCGCCGGCCAATGATCCGCGCCGCCACAAACAGCAGATCCGAAAGCCGGTTGATATACGCCAGCCCAACCCCCTCCAACGGCTCAACTGCATTCAACTGCTGACAGCGCCGTTCAGCGCTACGCGCCAAACAGCGGCACACATGCGCCTGTGCCACCAGCGCCGAACCACTGGGCAGTATGAAGTTCTTCAACGGCCCCAGCTCTTCATTCCACACATCGATAGCCGCCTCCAGCCGCTCAACCTCCGCCAGGTTCAGCGCCTGGTAACTCGGCATTGCCAGCTCCCCCCCAAGGTCGAACAAGCGGTGCTGACACGGCGCGAGCACGGTGCTCACCTCATCCAGCCCTTGCTCGGCCAACCCCGCCAGTAGCACGCCCAACTGGCTGTTCAGGCTGTCCACCTCGCCAATCGCCTCGATCCGCGGGTGGTCCTTGGGTACCCGGCGACCGTCGCCCAGGCCGGTTTCGCCCTTGTCGCCGGTGCGGGTGTAGATCTTCGACAGGCGGTAGCCCATGTCACTTCTCCGTATTGGCCGGCGCCGCCGGCTGGCCGAGGGGCAGGCGCAGGGTAAAGCAGGTGCCCTGGCCGGGCGTGGACTGCACTTCCATCTGCCCCTTGTGGTTATTGGTGATGATGAAGTACGAGACCGACAGGCCCAACCCGGTGCCCTGGCCAATTTCCTTGGTGGTGAAAAACGGCTCGAAGGTGCGCTTGCGCACTGCTTCGGGCATACCGACGCCGTTGTCCTCGACTTGAATTTCCGCCCAGGGTGGGTTCAGCCGCGTGCGCAGGGTTATACGCCCGGGTTCACTCGGCTGAGGGCGCAGGTGGATGGCCTGGGCTGCGTTTTTCAGCAGGTTGAGCAGTACCTGCTCCAGTTCGTTGGCCGTGCAGGGCACCGGGCCCAGTGTGGGGTCGAACTGGCGCACGATGGCTTGGCCCTTGAAGTCGAAACCGATGGTGAGGTCGAAGTCGTTGCTGGCAATTTCCACCGCCTGGTCGATCAGGGCCGGCAGCTCGCACGGCACCAGCTGGCGGTTGCTGCGGCGGCTGAAACTGAGCATGTGCGTGACGATCTTGGCAGCCCGCGCGCCGGCCTGCTGAATACCGTCCAGCAATTGCGGCACTTCGCGGCTGGCCAGGTAACGGTTGACCGTTGACAGGTCGATACCCAGCTCTTCGGCCTGTTCCTGGTTGCGCGGCAGCTCTGGTGAAAGGCGCCGGCGGATGTTCTGCACGTTGTGCAGGATGGCACCCAGTGGGTTGTTGATTTCGTGGGCCATGCCGGCAGCCAGGCCACCGACTGAAAGCATTTTCTCCGACTGCACCATCATCTCCTCCAGCGACAGCCGCTGGGTGATGTCGTCGATGCGGATCACCACGCCGCGCCCGCCGCCGCCGGTCAGCGGGTAGAAGGTCAGGGCGTAGTGGCGAAGGTCGTCGCCCTTGGGCCAGGTGACCCGCTCGATCTTTGCCACCCGGTGCTTCTCGACCGTTTCCTTCAGTTGCGGAAGGAATGGCTTGAGCGGCTCGAAAGCGATGAATACCGGTTGGTTCAGCGCTTCGTCCAGTGGTGTGCCGGAGAGTACCGTGGCTTCGTGGTTCCACTGGGTCACGTAAAGCTGTTCGTCAAGGGCGATCAGCGCCGAGGGCATCGAGTCGATGATGCTGTTGAGGTAGTTCTGGAAACCCGTGAGCTTTTTCTCGATCTTGCTGCGTACCTGTACTTCCAGCTCCAGCTTGCGGTTGGTGTGGCGGGTTTCCTCGGCCAGGCCCTGGGCCTGGTCATAGGCATCCTGGAACTCGTCGCGGGCGCGCTTGAGCTGCTGCTCGCGGGCTTCGATGCGTGACAGCATGGTGTTGAAGGCATCAGCCAGGCTGCCGATTTCATCGTCGTTGCCGCGCCGGGCGCGCAGGGCGTAGCTTTCTTCGCGGGTGACCTGGCGGCTGAGCTCTTCAAGCTGGTTGATCGGCTGGGTGATCAGGCGTTTTATCTGCCGGGCGATGACGATCCACAGCAGGATACTGAACACCAGAATGCCCAGGCTGGCGCTGAGGGTGCCGGTGTAGAAGGCGGTGGGCAGCTCGCTGCTGGCCACCAGCAGCAGGTGCGCCGGCGGGTTGGCGTCGCGCGGGATGCGGATCAGCTGGGTGCTGCGAAACTCCATCAGGCGCCAGCCGTCGATGTTGCGAAAGCGCTTGGGCAGGGTTAGCGGATCGCCATGCTGCAATTGCGCCAGCATGCGGCCATCGCCACCGTAGACGGCGGCCGCACGCAATGGCGTGTAGCTGTCCAGCTCCTTGAGCAGGGCGTTGGCGGTTTCTGCGCTGTCACCCGCGCGGGCGGCAAGCTGCGGGTTGGCCACCAGCCGCCCGATAGTCTGCAGCGCCTGCGGGGCCATGCTCTCCTGGGTGATCCAGTAGGCGGCACTGATGAAGGTGAGGTTGGCCACCAGCAGGATGGTCACCAGCAATACCAGCAGGGCCGCCAGCAGCTTCTGCCCGACCGGGAGGTTTTCCAGGCGTTGGCGCAAGGTCATGGGCTAGGCAATGTCCGTATCCGGTTGAAGGGCCGCATCAGTCGCAGGGCAAGCCACGTGTGCGCAAGTTATCGACCAGGCGCTGCCGCAAGTGTTCAAGCTGCGGCAATTGCAGGCCATGGCGCCCGGCTGCGCGGCAGGCATGGCCGAGCAGGTAATGTACCTCGGTGCGTCGGCCAGCGCGTACGTCCTGGTACATGGAAGAGTAGTTGGCTGCGGTGGCGAGGATCACCCGTTGCACTTCTTCATCCAGCTCGACTGCTGCTTGCGGTTGGCCGCAGCGGCGCAGCAATTCGGCCAGTTCGGTACACAACGCGTCAACTTCGCCCAGGTGCCCCAGCAGCCCACCGTTCTGGCAGTCGTATAGCACGGTCAGCGGGTTGATGGCGCAGTTGAGCGCCAGTTTGCGCCACAGACGGGTGAGGATGTCCACGGTCCATTCAGCGGGGATGCCTGCGTCATGCAGGTCATCGAACCAGGCGGGGATGGTCGGGTTGCGCGGGTCACCCAGCCAGTTGAAACCGTGGCCGGCAAAGCGTACCTGCCAGTCGCCTTCGCGGAACGCCCCTTCGGTACTGGACGCGAAGATGCTGCGTGCATGGGGCACCAGGTCGGTCACGTCGTCCTGGCTGCCCAGGCCGTTCTGCAGCAACACCACTTCGGCACCCTCGGCCAGCCGGTGTGCCACACCGGCAATGGCCGGGGCGGCATCGTAGGCCTTGCAAGCCACCAGCAGGCGGTGGATGGGGCCTTGCGCCTGCGCGGTTTCGGCAGGAATGGCGTAGTGGTGGGGCTGGTCCTGTTCGACCAAGGTCAGGCCGCCGGCTTGCTGGTAGGCCTGCAGCCGTTGACCGTCCCGCAGGATCAGGCGCACAGCCTTGCCTGCGCGCGCCAGGCGGCAGGCCCACAGGCTGCCTAGGCTGCCGGCGCCGAGAATATGCCAGGTGCTGCTCATATGCGTTTCGCAACCCGTTATAATGAGCCCGCATTTTAACCGTCAAACCCAGCGCGCTCCATCGTCAGCCTGAGCGCGCTTTTATTTTGGGAGAACAACCATGCCTTCGTTCGACGTGGTATCGGAACTGGACAAGCACGAAGTGCAGAACGCGGTCGACAACGCCATCAAGGACCTGGATCGCCGCTACGACCTCAAGGGCAAGGGCACCTTCGAGTTCAAGGACAAAGAGCAGACCGTGATGCTCACCGCCGAAGAAGAGTTCCAGCTCGAAGCCATGCTGGAAATCCTGCGCCTGGCACTGGTCAAGCGCAAGATCGACGTGAAATGCCTGGAAACCAAAGACCCGTACGCCTCCGGCAAGGAAAAGAAGCAGGAAGCCAAGTTCCGCGAAGGCATCGACAAGGACCTGGCCAAGAAGATCGTCGCCACCATCAAGGATGGCAAGCTGAAAGTGCAGGCCGCCATCCAGGGCGAGCAAGTGCGCGTGACCGGCAAGAAGCGTGATGACCTGCAGGAAGCCATCGCCCTGCTGCGCACCAAGGAATTCGACATGCCGCTGCAGTTCAACAACTTCCGCGACTGAGCAGGTAATGCCCGGAACCCCGATGGCCAAATGATGTCCATCGGTTCCATGGCCGTGTTGCGGTTTCGGCCGGTTTTACCGTGTACATGCCTTCAGGCATCAGGAGATGAATATGGATTTGAACGCTGAAGTCGATCAGCTCGTCCGCCAGTCCCAGACGTGGATCCCGTTGATCATGCAATACGGCAGCCGCCTGCTGTTGGCGCTGCTGACACTGGCCATTGGCTGGTGGCTGATCAACCGGGTCAGCACGCGTCTGGGCAAGCTGGCCGGGTTGCGCGCCGATGCGGCCCTGCAAGGGTTTATCAGCACTTTGTCGAACATTGTGCTGAAGGTGCTGCTGTTCGTCAGCGTGGCGTCGATGATCGGCATCGAGACCACCTCGTTCGTCGCGGCTATCGGTGCCGCAGGCCTGGCGATCGGCCTGGCACTGCAGGGTAGCCTGGCAAACTTCGCGGGTGGGGTGTTGATCCTGATGTTCCGCCCGTTCCGCATCGGTGACTGGATCGAGGCGCAGGGTGTGGCCGGTACGGTCGACAGCATCCAGATCTTCCACACCGTGCTGCGCACCGGTGACAACAAGACAGTGATCATGCCCAACGGCAGCCTGTCCAACGGCATCATCACCAACACCAACCGCCAGCCGACGCGCAAGGTGGTGTTCGATGTGGGCGTGGACTACGAGGCCGACCTGCAAAAGGCCCGCAACGTGTTGCTGGAGCTGGCGCAGGACCCCCGCGTGTTGTCCGACCCGGCACCGCAGGCGGTGATTTCCACCCTGGGCGACAGCTCGATCACCGTGTCGTTGCGCCTGTGGGTCAAGACCGCCGATTACTGGGATGTGATGTTCATGCTCAACGAGCATGCGCGTGACCGGTTGAAGGCTGAAGGGATCGATATTCCGTTCCCGCAGCGGGTGATTCGCGTGGTGCAGGAGACTGCAACGCAGTAACACCGCATTGAAACCGGGGCGCAAGGCCCCGGTTTTTACACTTGTTCACAGCAATATCCCGCCATTTCTGGCATATAGCCTGACCCCTCCTGCCACACCCGATACGCCATCATGAAACCACTGCTTTACATCACCCCCCTGCGCGCCTTGTTGTTCGGCCTCACCCTTGCCCTGTTCGAGCTGCTGACCTACCTGGCCAGCGACGCGGTCATGCCGGCCATGCCGGTGGTGGTGGGCGACCTGAACGCCAGCCCCGAATACATCCCCCATGCCCTTAACCTGTACCTGCTGGGGGGCGTGGTGCTGCAATGGCTGATCGGCCCGCTGGCCGACCGTTATGGCCGGCGCCCGCTGTTGCTGGCTGGCTGCGCGTTCTTCGGCCTGGCCTGCCTGGCCACGTTCTGGGTCCACGACATTGGCCTGTTCAACCTGCTGCGCCTGTTGCAGGGCATTGGCCTGGGCTTCGTGGTCACGGTCAGCTACCCGGCCTTGAATGAAGCGTTCAGCGAAGCTGATGCGGTGCGCATGATGGCCCTGCTGGCCAACATCGCCTTGCTGTCGCCGTTGCTCGGGCCGCTGGTGGGCACCTTGCTGCTGCAGTGGCTGGATTGGCGCTGGCTGTTCGTGGCCTTTGCCATCGGCGCGGTGCTGGCTTGGGTGCTGTTGTACCGGTTGATGCCGGAAACGCTGGGCGTGGAGCGCCGTGATGGTTCACGCCTGGCGTTTACACCAATTCATCTGTTGCCACTGCTGGCAGGCTACGGCCAGTTACTGAGCAATCGCCGCTTCGTTGCCGGCAGCGCTGCCCTGGGCCTGGTTGGTTTGCCACTGATCGGCTGGATCGGCCTGTCGCCGGTGCTGCTGATTCACGATGAGGGGCTGAGCACAATGGAATACGCCTTGTGGCAGCTGCCGGTATTTGGCGGGCTGATCCTGGGCAACCTGATCATCAACCGCATCGCTGACCGCTACCCGCTGCCGGCCCTGGTGCGTGGTGCACTGTGGCCCTACCTGGCCGGCCTGAGCCTGATGGTGCTGGCGACCTGGTACTGGCCGAGCGTGACCAGCGTGGTGGCGGGCATGTCGCTGTACGCACTTGGGTTGGGTGTAGCCAACGCAGTGCTGTACCGCATGACGCTGTTCTCCAGCGAACAGAGCAAGGGCCTGGTGTCGGCCATGCTGGGGATGATCACCATTGCCTTGCTGGGCTTGGGCGGGGCAGTGCTGGCGATGATTGGCGCCGGAGCCAGCTTGTTGCACTTTGCCTTGGCGGCGGGTGTGGCGGGGGCACTGGCGCTGTGGCCGCTTTGGTTTGTCGTAGGCGGGCGGCCTGGGGAAGGGGCTGTGGCTCAGTAATCCATAGTGCCTGGTCTGGCCTTTTCGCGAGCAAGCTCGCTCCTACAGGATCACCATAGGCCTTGTAGGAGCGAGCTTGCTCGCGATGAGGCCAGTACAGGTTGTAGCAGTCTCTCAGGGCCGCTCGGCCGCTGATCCTTCCTCTGCCACCGGCGTTCCCCGTCCAGCCTCCTGCCGCCACTGCAGGGCAATCAGGATCAGCGTAGGCACACCCAGCAAAGCGGTAATCAGGAAGAAGTCGTGGTAGCCGAACTTCTCCACCATCACCCCTGAATACCCGCCGATCAACCTTGGCAACAACAGCATGATCGAGCTAAGCAGCGCGTACTGGGTCGCTGAGAACTTCAGGTTGGTCAGGCTCGACAGGTAGGCAACGAAGGCCGAAGTGGCCATGCCGGAGCTGAAGTTGTCCAGCGAGATGGTCACCACCAGCATTTCCAGGTTCGGGCCCATGTCGGCCAGCATCAGGAACAGGATGTTGGTGCCGGCCGAAGCTACGCCGCCGATGAACAGGATCGGCATGATGCCAAAGCGCACGATCAGCAGCCCGCCAACCCCGGCGCCGACCAAGGTCATGATCAGGCCGAAGATCTTGCTGACGCTGGCGATCTGGTCCTTGGTGAAGCCCATGTCGATGTAGAACACGTTGGCCATCACACCCATGACCGTGTCCGACATGCGATAGGTGGCGATCAGGCCGAGCAGCAGCAGCGCCTGCCAGCGGTAGCGTGTGATGAAGTCGTTGACTGGCGTCAGCACCGGGGCCAGGCCGCGACGGCCAAGGCTCGACAAGCACGCCCAGGTCAGCAGTACGTAGAGGATCAGGCGCAGGAACGCGCGGTCTTCCAGCAGCAGGTCAAGCGGTGTGGCATCACCGGAAATGACGCTGGACCAGCCGGTATTGAACATCTGGGTGAAGCTGGCCGGTACCGACACCAGCAGGATGATCAGCACGAACACCGAGGCCATCTGGTGCACCAAGCCGTAGCGCGCTGCCGACAGCTGGGTGCGCAAGGGCACCGGCGGTTCGCGCATCACCAGGGTCGTGAACAGGGCGGGCAGCATCATGACCCCGAACATCACATAGGTGCCGGCCCAGGCCTTGTGCAGGTAGCTGAAACCGGTGGAGCCGAACCACTCGGCAAAGAACAGGGCGCCGGCCGTGGCGAGCAGGGCGGCCACCCGGTAGCCAGCCATGTAACTGGCAGCCAGCGCGGCCTGGCGTTGATCGTCAGCGATTTCCAGGCGGTAGGCGTCGACAGCAATGTCCTGGGTCGCCGATGCGAAGGCCACCAGCACGGCCATGGCGATCAGCCACGACAGGTGCTGTTGCGGGTCGCACAGGCTCATGCCGACCAGGCCGATGACCACGAGCGCTTGCGACAACAGCAGCCACGAACGACGCCGACCCAGGCCACCCAACAGGGGCAGGCGCCATTGGTCGAGCAGCGGCGACCACACCCACTTGAAGGCGTAGGCCAGGCCGATCAGGCTGGCGTAGCCGATGGTCTCGCGGGCAACACCGGCTTCACGCAACCACACGGACAGGGTGGAGAACACCAGCATGTAGGGCAGACCGGCGGCAAAGCCGAGCAGCAAAAGTACCAAGGTTGACGGGCTGGCATAGGCAGCAAGCGCAGCGCGCCAGGTTTTACGGGGCATGGGCCAACATCTGCCTCAAGTTTGCGAAAACAAAGCGCGCACTCTAACCGCTGTGCTCCATTGGGCGCCAGCCATGGCGCGTCATATCCACCCGATTGTTGGTTACATTCACACCTTCCGCGCGTAAACGCGCCCGCTGTTCATCACCCGACGGGGTACCCAATGCCAGGCTCAGCCTGCCACCTGCGCCGAGCACCCGGTGCCAGGGCAGGCGGGTGTCCGCAGGCAGCTGCCCGAGGGTGCGCCCGACCCAACGCGCGGCACGGCCAAGGCCCGCCAGCTCGGCCAGTTGGCCATAGCTCACCACCTTGCCGGAAGGCACCTGGCCCAGTACTGAATATAGCGCCGTTCGTCGGCCCTCGGCGGATTCGAGCGCAGCCTCATATCCATCAGACATCACGCCCCCCTTGGGCTGTAGATGAAACCGGACAGGTGGTCCGGCAAATGAGAGTTGAACTCAACGGCATACGCTCGGTCTGTCCTTGCTCTGGTTGTCGGTATCTGGATAATGCCCGGCTTTTTTCGTCAAATCGAACCCGTAGTCCGCTTATGTATTCTAGATCCCTGTTGTGCTTGCTAGCTGCTTCCTTGTGCGCCGCCCCGGTGTTCGCCGACACCGTGTGGATGAAGAACGGTGACCGGCTCAGCGGCAAGATCAAAGTGTTCGACGGCGGCAAGCTGCTGCTGGAAACCCCCTATGGCGGGTCCATCGCGCTGGACTGGAAAGAGGTCCAGACCCTGGAGAGTGACCAGGAGATGCTGGTCAAGCAGGACGCCTACACGGGGGAAAAGGCCAAGTCGCTGAAAGCGGCCGAGCCTGGCAAAGTCACTTTGGCCAATGGCGAAGCGCCCAAGACCGTGGAGCTGGCCAGCATCGAGCAGATCATGAAGCCCAGGCCGCTGGTCGAAGACTTCGTGTGGAAAGGCAACGTGGACGTGGCCCTGGACTACAAGCGCGCCGAGAACGACACCGACGATTACGATGTCGGCTTCAAGACTACCGCCCGCCATGGCCGCTGGCGGCACAACGCCGAAGGTGAGTACAACCGCGAAACCAAGGACGATGTCACCACCACCGACAACTGGAGCGCCGAGTACGCGCTGGACCGCTTCATGACCGAGAAGTGGTTCTGGCAGGGCCGAGCGGAATACAAGCGAGACCGTATCGAAGACCTGGCTCGCCAGCGCACGGTCGGTACCGGCCCGGGTTACCAGTTCTGGGACGACGAGCTGGGCGCATTCTCGCTGGGTTCGTTGATCAACCGCACCGACTTCGAATACCAGGACGGCGCCAAGGACAACTTCTACTCAGCGGCGGTGAAGTGGGACTACACCCGCTACCTGATCGGCAAGAACGTGCAACTGTTCACCAACGGCGAGTTTGCCAAGCCGCTGGGGGGCGTGGCCGATTACTCGCTGGATGCCGAGGTTGGCTTGCGCTACAAAGTTACCGAGTGGGCCTCGCTCAACCTCAAGGCGGAGAAGGACATCATCACCGGCACGCGCGACAGTGACCTGGACAAGACCCGCTATACCGCGGGCTTCGGCGTGACCTGGTAGGTTTTTGGGGGCCGCAAAGCGGCCCCATTGGCACTGGAACTGATAATGCTTATCTTGTCCCTATCCAGTCCGCTGCCAGGAGCCATCCCCAAGTGAGTACCAACGCCCTCCGCCCCGCCCGGGAACTGCTGCTCAAGGAATACCGCGGCGTGCTCTCGACCCATTCCAAGTCGATGCCCGGTTTCCCTTTCGGCTCGGTCGTGCCGTACTGCCTGGACGCCCACGGCCATCCATTGATCCTCATCAGCCGCATCGCCCAACACACCCACAACCTGCAGAAAGATCCCAAGTGCTCGCTACTGGTGGGGGAGCGCGAGGCCGAAGATGTGCAGGCCGTGGGGCGCCTGACCGTGATGGCCGAGGCGCACAAGCTGGTCGACGCAGCGGCTGTCGAGGCGGCTGCCGAACGCTACTACCGCTATTTCCCGGACGCTGCCAACTATCACAAGGCTCACGATTTCGACTTCTGGGTCTTGCAGCCAGTGCGCCATCGCTACATTGGCGGTTTTGGCGCGATCCACTGGCTCGACCAGGTAACCTTGGCCAACCCGTTCGCCGGCAAGGCCGAGGCGAGCATGGTCGAGCACATGAACAGCGATCACGCCAATGCCATCGCCCACTACGTGGAGCTGACCGACTTGCCGCGTCATACACCGGCGCAAATGGTGGGGGTAGACAGCGAAGGCATGCACCTGCGCATTGGCCAGGCGGTGCACTGGTTGCCTTTCCCCAGTATTTGCAACACGCCGACACAAGTCCGCGAGGCCCTTGTTTTGCTGGCGCGCGCCGACCACTGGCCGGTTGCGACAGAGGTTGAGGGTTGAAAAACCGAGCACACGCATCCATTTGTAGGTCTTACAGGAAGGTTGTCTTCCAACGAGGATTGCTTTGATGCGTGCTTTTCTACTGTTGCTTCTGCTGTTTCCCGTGCTGGAGCTGTTCATCTTCGTGAAGGTCAGCGCGGCCATCGGGTTCTTCCCGGCGCTGCTGCTGATCATCGCCGGCTCCGCCCTGGGTGTGCTGGTAATGCGCGTGGCCGGCCTGGCCACCGCACTGCGTGCCCGTGAAAGCCTGCAGCGTGGCGAGCTGCCCGCCGAGGACATGTTCCAGGGCCTGATGCTGGCCGTCGGTGGCGGCCTGCTGCTGTTGCCAGGCTTCATCAGCGACGTGCTGGGCCTGCTGTGCCTGTTGCCGTTCACCCGCCATTTGGCCGCGCGCAAGATGCGCGAGCGTGCCGAAGCCCAGGCGATGCGCCAGCGTGCGTTTCAGGACGACCCGTTCCAGACGCAGCCGCGTGAGGGGGGGCACCGCCCGAACGTGATTGAAGGCGAGTACGAGCGCCGAGACAAGTAAACCCCCGGGGCCGCACACGCGGCCCCGGTGTTTTTCAGCCTCAAGAAATTTTTTGTTTATCAAGCCTTGTAATTGATTATGGCGGCCTCATGTATGTGGTCACCGCAAGGTTTCTGGTGGCAACGCCAGACATGACTCAGGTGGTTCGCCCAATGCGGGCCACCTCCCGGCAACGCCGGACAGCATCAACCCGCCGGTGTCGACACCGGCCGATGAAAACCACAAATTGGGAGAGATCGACAATGAAGCTTCGTCCTCTGCATGACCGCGTCGTTATCCGTCGCAGCGAAGAAGAATCGAAAACCGCTGGCGGTATCGTCCTGCCGGGTTCGGCCGCTGAAAAACCAAACCGCGGCGAAGTCGTTGCCGTCGGCACCGGTCGCATCCTGGACAACGGCGAAGTTCGCGCGCTGGCCGTGAAAGTGGGTGACAAAGTAGTTTTCGGCCCTTACTCGGGCAGCAACACCGTGAAAGTCGATGGCGAAGACCTGCTGGTCATGGCCGAGAACGAAATCCTCGCCGTTATCGAAGGCTGATTTCCCCGACTTCCCGTTACTCCAAAGAATTCCAAGGATTAAACGATCATGGCTGCTAAAGACGTAAAATTCGGCGATTCCGCTCGTAAGAAAATGCTGGTTGGTGTCAACGTTCTGGCTGACGCGGTAAAAGCGACCCTGGGCCCGAAAGGCCGTAACGTGGTATTGGCCAAGAGCTTCGGCGCGCCAACCATCACCAAGGACGGCGTTTCCGTCGCCAAAGAAATCGAGCTGAAAGACGCCTTCGAAAACATGGGCGCCCAGCTGGTCAAGGAAGTTGCTTCCAAGGCCAACGATGCTGCCGGTGACGGCACCACCACCGCTACCGTTCTGGCTCAGGCCATCGTCAACGAAGGCCTGAAAGCCGTCGCTGCCGGCATGAACCCGATGGACCTGAAGCGCGGTATCGACAAGGCCACTGCTGCCGTCGTTGCCGAGCTGAAGAACCTGTCCAAGCCATGCGCCGACTCCAAGGCCATCGCCCAGGTGGGTACCATCTCCGCCAACTCCGACAACTCCATCGGTGAAATCATCGCCGAAGCCATGGAAAAAGTCGGTAAAGAAGGCGTGATCACCGTTGAAGAAGGCTCGGGCCTGGAAAACGAACTGTCCGTCGTAGAAGGCATGCAGTTCGACCGTGGCTACCTGTCGCCATACTTCGTCAACAAGCCGGACACCATGGTTGCCGAGCTGGAAGGCCCGCTGCTGCTGCTGGTCGACAAGAAGATCTCCAACATCCGTGAGCTGCTGCCAGTTCTGGAAGCCGTTGCCAAGGCCGGCCGCCCACTGCTGATCGTTGCCGAAGACGTTGAAGGCGAAGCGCTGGCTACCCTGGTAGTCAACAACATGCGCGGCATCGTCAAGGTTGCTGCGGTCAAGGCCCCAGGCTTTGGCGACCGTCGCAAGGCCATGCTGCAGGACATCGCTGTCCTGACTGGCGGCCAGGTCATCTCCGAAGAAATCGGCCTGTCCCTGGAAACCGCTACCCTGGAGCACCTGGGTAACGCCAAGCGCGTGATCCTGTCCAAGGAAAACACCACCATCATCGACGGCGCTGGCGCCGACACCGAGATCGAAGCACGCGTCAAGCAGATCCGTGCCCAGATCGAAGAAACCTCGTCGGACTACGACCGTGAGAAGCTGCAAGAGCGTCTGGCCAAGCTGGCTGGCGGTGTTGCCGTGATCAAGGTCGGTGCTGGCACCGAAGTTGAAATGAAAGAGAAGAAAGCCCGCGTTGAAGACGCCCTGCACGCTACCCGTGCAGCCGTTGAAGAAGGCGTGGTGCCTGGCGGTGGTGTTGCCCTGGTTCGCGCCCTGGCGGCCATTGCCGACCTGAAAGGCGACAACGAAGACCAGAACGTCGGTATCGCCCTGCTGCGTCGTGCTGTTGAATCCCCGCTGCGCCAGATCACTGCCAACGCCGGCGACGAGCCAAGCGTTGTGGCCGACAAGGTCAAGCAAGGTTCGGGCAACTTCGGCTACAACGCTGCTACCGGCGAATACGGCGACATGATCGAGATGGGTATCCTGGACCCAGCCAAGGTCACCCGTTCGGCCCTGCAAGCTGCTGCTTCGATCGGCGGTCTGATGATCACCACCGAAGCCATGGTTGCCGACCTGCCAGAAGACAAGCCAGCTGCTGGCATGCCTGACATGGGCGGCATGGGTGGCATGGGCGGCATGATGTAAGCCAGCCTTACCCCCTGCACCATGAAAAAGCCCCGGTTCGCGAGAACCGGGGCTTTTCTTTTTCCTGTTGGGCCCATTGGGGCCGCAAAGCGGCCCCAATGTCAGGCGACGCTACGTTCGACAGCTGGCGCTTCCACCGCCCCACGCCGATACAGAACCAGGTAATACGATCCCAACCCGATCAACCAGCAAAACACCGCCGTCCACACGTTATGCGACAGAAAGTGCGCCCCCTGCATCATCCTCCCTACGCCGAGTACCGAACCAGCCAGTAAAGCCACCACAAATGCCGCCCGCGCCAGCCGTGGTTTGCGATCACGCAGCATGAAGAACAGGCCGAACAGGCAGAACCCGGTCGCCGCATGCCCACCGGGCCAGCACAGGCCAGGCTTGTCGGTAGCAGGCCGCGGTTCCAGCAACTTGCTGTAGGTTTCCGTGCCGCCAAACTGGGTCAGGCTCCACGGGCACTGTACCTGGGTCACCTTCTTCAACGGCGTGACAAACGCCGTGGACAGGCCCAGTGCCAGCACCAGGCAGCCCAGCTCGCGGCGCCAGCCGAACAGGCGCTTCCAGAAGAAACTGGCAGCAAAGGTGAGCAGCGAGATCACCCCCAGCAAGATCACCACCTGCTTGACCCGGTCGTGCAGGATGTTTTCCAGCCAATAGCTGTGGCGGCCGATGAACTGCCCGGCAGCGGGGTCGAAAAACAGGTTGGCCACGTCCATGTCGACTGACGTCAGCTCCAGCAGAATCAAGGCCAGCGCGGTCGCCAGGGGGATGCCCAGATACAGCCAGAAATTGATCGGGCGAGGGCGGGTTCGTTGCTGCATGGTGGCTCCAGGGCACGAAAAAGATCGGGCATTGTCGGCTGCCCGCTATCCTGTGTCCGTGAAGGATCAGTGAAAAAACCGTCAAGTGGGGTGAATTTTCCTCGGGGCTGGCACCGTGCAAGCATAGGCCTTAAGCTGCGCCTGCCGCGCACCACTGCGAGAAGCGCCGCACAGGAGAAACCGATGCGCATTCTTTTGGTTGAAGACAACCGCGATATTCTGGCCAATCTGGCCGACTACCTGGGCATGAAGGGCTACACCGTCGACTGCGCCCAGGATGGCCTGTCCGGCCTGCACCTGGCCGCCACCGAACACTACGACCTGATCGTGCTCGACATCATGCTGCCCGGCATCGATGGCTACACCCTGTGCAAGCGCCTGCGCGAAGACGCCCGCCGCGATACACCGGTGATCATGCTCACCGCCCGCGACCAGCTGGATGACCGCTTGCAAGGCTTCCGCTCCGGGGCCGACGACTACCTGCTCAAACCGTTCGCCCTGTCTGAGCTGGCGGCGCGCATCGAAGCAGTGCTGCGCCGTGCCCAGGGCGGAGGACGCCGCACCTTGCAGGTGGCCGACCTCAGTTACGACCTCGACACCCTGGAAGTTACCCGCCAGGGCCGCCTGCTCAAGCTCAACCCGGTGGGCCTCAAGCTGTTGGCCGTGCTGATGCAGAAAAGCCCGCACGTATTGCGCCGCGAAGTACTGGAAGAAGCCCTGTGGGGCGACGATTGCCCCGACAGCGACAGCCTGCGCAGCCATGTACACCAGCTGCGCCAGGTGATCGACAAGCCGTTCGAAAAACCCTTGCTGCATACCGTCCATGGCGTCGGCTATCGCCTCGCCGAGGGCCGCGATGGAGTTTAAGCAAAGCCTTGCCCAGCGCATCATCATCGCCTTTGCCCTGATGAGCGCGCTGGTGGCCGGGGCTTTCGCCTTCGGTATCGTCGCCACCGTGCACCTGGTTGAAGAACGGCTGATTTCCTCTGTGCTGGGTGGCGACCTGCAGCGCCTGCTGCGCATGGACAGCGTCAGCGACTGGAGCCACCGGCCGCGCCCCGACCAGCTGTTCTACTTCAGTGGCGGGCGTGACGACTTCGAACTGCCCAAGGACTTGCGCCACCTTGACCGTGGTTTCCACGAAGTATTCCGCGACCAGCTGTCATACCACGCCATGGTCGAGATCGTCGATGGCCGCCGTTACGTGCTGTTGCAGGACCAGAGCGACTTCGAAGAACGCGAGCGCGTGCTGTTCGCGGTGGTGGTGGTGGGCTTTGTACTCAGCCTGGTACTGGCGGTGATCCTCGGCTGGCTGGTGGCGCGCCGGGTAATGGCACCGGTGATCCGCCTGGCGCGCCAGGTGCGTCATCGCGATCAACTGCTGGGCCTGGCCCCGCCACTGGCACCGGACTACGCGGCGGACGAGGTCGGCCAGCTGGCAGTGGCCTTCGACGATACCCTGGGCCGTTTACGCGATGCGCTGACCCGTGAACGGCTGTTCACCAGTGACGTCAGCCATGAGTTGCGCACACCGTTGATGGTGCTGGCCACCTCCTGCGAGCTGCTGATGGAGAACCCCAACCTCGACGCCCGCGCGCGTAGCCAGGTAGAGCGCGTGGCGCGTGCCACGGAAGAGATGCGCGAACTGGTCAAGACCTTCCTCATGCTGGCCCGGGCCCAACGAGACGAAGGCGCGGTGGCGTCGCGGGCGACCTTGCGCGAAGTGGCCGACGAACTTATCGGTGTGTGGCGCGATACCATCGAGCAGAAGGGCCTGACCCTGTATTTCGATGGCCGCGTCAGCGCCAGCCCGGTGCTGTACAACGCTACCTTCCTGCAGTCGGTGATGGGTAACCTGTTGCGCAATGCTGCCCACTACACCGACAGCGGCTACATCCGGCTGAGCCTGGAGGCCAACGGTTTCAGTGTGGAGGACAGTGGCGTGGGCATCCCCGAAGAGCAGCGTGAGGCGATGTTCAAGCCGTTCGTTCGTGGTGACGAGCGGCGTGGCGAAGGCTTGGGCCTGGGTCTATCGCTGGTGCAACGAATTTGCGACGACCAAGGCTGGCATGTCACCCTCACATCGACCCTGCCGCATGGTTGCCGCTTCCATGTGGACCTGAGCAACACCAAGGCCCAAGGCGGCCCGGACGCCATGGCCGAGTAATCTGTTGTAACAGGTTAAAGGGCGCGCAACATTTTTTTCACATTGGCATGACCTGATTCCAACGCTTGCTTACCTAAGGTGAGTGGCACTGGAGTCAGGAGATGCCCAATGCGTAGCCCCATCAAGCTTGAATTTTCCGAGAAGTACGACAAAGACCACGCCCGTGAGTACTTTCTCAAGCACCAGGATGGCCTGGCGCGTCGCCTCTCCCACAAGCGAGATGAGCAGCTGGCGCGTCGCGCCCTGGCATTGGCCGGCGAGCCCGGCCTGGTACTGGACCTGCCGTGCGGTGCCGGCCGTTTCTGGCCACTGCTGGCAGAAAAGCCCAACCGGGTGATCATCGGTGCCGACAACTCCGAAGCGATGATCGAGACAGCCTGTGCCGCGCAACCGCCAGACGTGGTAGCGCGGGTACGCCCCTTGCAAACTTCAGCGTTCGCCATTGACCTGCCGGATAATTCGGTGGACAGCATCTTCTGCATGCGCCTGTTCCACCACATTGGCGAATCGGCGCACAGAAAGACCATACTTTCGGAATTTCAAAGGGTTAGCCGTGATAGTGTGATTCTGTCGTTGTGGGTCGATGGCAACTTCAAGGCCTGGCGCCGGAAAAAACTGGAGCAACGCCGTAGTGCCAAGGCCGAGCAGGACAATTACCAGAACCGTTTCGTGTTACCAGCCGAAACGGTCGAAGAAGAATTCAGGGCCGCCGGCTTCAGAATCCAGGAACGCCTCGACTTCCTGCCGTTCTATGCCATGTGGCGGGTCTACGTATTGCGTAAGGGGTAGTGTTTGATGGCTGTAGCCCAGAAAGGGGAGTCGCGGTTCGATTTTTACTGGCGCCAGCAGGGCGAGTGGGTCGAGGAGCCTAACCAGCGCCGCGGCGGCGAGAGTGGCGTGCAACGCCTCAACGATGCCAATGGCAAGCTGCTGTATGCCAAGCGCCAGGTCGGGCATATCTACCGCAGCCTGATGCACCCTTTTGGGCGACCAACCGTATTGCGTGAGCTCGATGCACTGAACAGCTTCGAGCAACTGGGCGTTCGCGTCCCGCGCATCGTCTTTTGCGGCGCCGAACGCGATGCCGACCACCAATGGCGTGCGCTGCTGGTGAGCGAAGCGCTGGACGGATTTGTCGAACTCGACACCTGGCATGCCGAAGGTGCCCGCGAGCGTTACCCGCAGGTGGTGCATGAGCGCATGCTCAAGGACCTGGCGGACAACCTGGCGCGCATGCACCTGGGGCACTGGCAGCACGGCTGCCTATATGGCAAGCACGTATTCATCAAGGTGATCGGCGAAGGCGAGCAAGCGCGGGTCGAAGTCGCACTGCTGGACCTGGAAAAGTGCCGGCGGCGCATCAGCTGCCAGCGTGCGGCAGGTAACGACCTGCGCCAGCTGCGCCGCCATTCGTCGATCAATGACGCCGAATGGCAAACGCTGCTCTACTTTTACAAGATGGCGTTTGGCAGCGCTGTCAAAGGGTTAGAGTAATGAAACTAGAAATAGCTCGAGCTTTGTTCCTGGTAGCTGGCCTGGCGGTGACCACCGTGGCGGTGGCTGCCTGGGAAGAGCCGAGGCCTACTGTGTTCAGCAAGGCTGAGATGGCCGACCAGTGTGCACTGCCGCGGGAAGCGAAACCGCAGCAGGCACAGGTCGCGCCGGATCAGGACCTGTTGCTGATCCTGTTCGGCCTGCGTCAAGGGTTGCGGCCATTTGGTTGAACCCTGCGTTAGCTAGAAAAGCCAGAGGCCTCGCGATTGCGGGGCCTCCGGCTTTTTTGTGTCTGCCTTTCCGGCAGAAGTCAGCAATGCTGCATGCTATTGGCCTTGAGCATAAGCAGCAGGTAACCGCTAAGCGCGCTGCTCAAGAAGAGAATTCCTAAGCTCATTGGAAGCAGGTGTTCGGCTGACGCGACCAAAGTGCCTGCAAGTCCACCGCCGGCAAATAGCAATGTAGTACTGAAGGACGCTGCTGCCCCTGCCTGCTGCGGATAACGGGCCAACGCCTGCGAAGTCGAGGCGGGTCGTACCATCGTTGTTCCTGCCGTGCATAAAATCATCGGTATCATGAGGCCTGCTACCGATAGCCCTGCTGCCCACTGCCAAATCAATAAAGTGACCCCTGCGGTACCTATAAGCAGGAATCCCGTGCAGATTTGACCCTGCACACTGACGCGATTGTTCAAGAAGGTCGCGGTTGCACCACCGACGACATACGCCAGCCCATAGGCGATGAATACAACGGAAAACTGATACGGCGTGAGGCCAAGTTGATCCATCAGTACCAATGGTGCAATGACGATGAAGGCAAAATGGCAGGCGAACGCGAAAGTGGCCTGCAGGGAATAGGCTATATAGAGCGTGTCACGCAGCATGGGAAGATAGCTTCGAATGCCCGCATTACTGCTGTATAACGCAGGCGTTTCATGCAATAGTGCCCAGGTAAGAAATATGACAAAAGTAGCGATTAAAATAAAAGCCGTAAAGCTGCCTTCCCAGCCGAATAATTGTTGGAGCGCAGCGCCCGCGATGGGTGAAATTGATATGAATAAACCACTTGCACTTGTTATTACGATGCGCATGGTGTTGCGCTGCTTGCCGCTATAGAGGTCCTGTATCAGCGCCTGGCCCAGAACCAGACTTCCACAACCGGCGGCCTGTAGCAACCGGAATGCCATAAAGGTCTCATAGTCAGATGAAAGTAGGCAGCCGGTAGCCCCGGCAATGGATACAGCCAATCCACCGAGTAGCAACCGATTACGACCAATTCGATCTGACAGGGGGCCAATCACCAACTGCGCCACCGCTACGCCAAAGGCGAAGAAACTTACGGAGTAAGCTATTTGCTTTGGTTGTACTTGAAAGGCTTCTGCAAGCGCTGGGAATGAAGGGAGAATGACGTCCAGAGGGAAAACGCCTAGCAGGCATAAAAGAATCAGTAGCAATGGGCGAAGAATGGTGCTTTTTAAGGTTTTGGCCTGGTTCATGCTGGCAGTCCTGCTGCCCTGAATTGAATCGCATAGCGCTCATCTTTAAGTAGCTTGGTGCGTTTAATTGCCTGAAGCGTTATTTTGGAAATTGCGGGTATTCGAAGCTTCCAGTTGGATGTTATGTCGTTGATAATGACTTTCGCAATGGATGGGTGCTTTTTGAAAATTGACTGTAAGAATGGCTCGTCGGGTTGGCAAAAAGCGAGGAGCGCTTTCAGTAAAGTAGGAACTAGATAATCCTTCTGAGAGATTGATAGCTGATGCCAGAGTTGTGCGAAACAGTCTGAGAAAAAAATGGCATGGCGCCCTTCATCATGAAGGTGATCAATCAGCATGTTTGCTACAGGCGTGACAAGTGAATCGCGAGTTAAATTGTACAGTTCGTTGGTTATTATTGTTTCAGAAACAAAGGCGATGCAAAAGCGGGTAATCCCGTTGAGCGCTTGGGGGCTATTTTGTAATAATTGATCAAGGCTATTAAAGCGCGCAGAATTTATTCGCTCAAGGCAAAAGTGGTTCGCTACTTGGTCCGCAATTTCTCTAGAAAAAAGCGCGTGATACGCCTCGTCAGCATAAAGTTTTAAAGCATTAAGTTGCACGTCTTTATCAAAGAAATGTTTTAAGTCGCCAGTAATGATGCATTGCACGGTTTCATTGATGTGACCCATTTCAAGTCGTGTCGTGTAGTCCATGAAGTGGATGAGGTGGTAGGCGTGCAGTACTAGCAAATCTTTTTTTGAAAGCTGTTTGGCTGATTCATGGGCCAACGCTGGACTTAACGCCCTAGGAAACCACAGGTCGGGTTCGGACTGTGTAAAATCTTCTACGGAAAAATGGTAGGCATAAGGGCGCGAGCGTACAGCACTCGTGATGTGCCAGCTTTTAAATACAGTACTGCTACGGGTTGTAATTTTTTCCATGCGTGTGTCTCGCGCCAGTACTTTACGATATCAGAGCCCTTAAGGAACGAGGTGTCGCATTTCCGTTGCTATAGCCACATGCGACGAAAAAAAGGACGTGTTCACTTGGGTTGTCGAACATGAGTAGAGGCTCGATGCTCGTTTCGTTTAATGCACCGGTGAGCCAAGTATTCATGCCCCTGTCGGTTGCGGCGAGTTGGAAGGTCTGTGCGGCATGACCAACTTCAATTAGTGCCATTCGATAGGCGCGCGAATGCTCGTATTTCCACCACAATTTGTCGAATCTGGAGCTCAAGAACAATCCAGCGGGTATGCCATTGGCGAAGTGCTGGCCCGATAATAAATCACCCAGGGCACAAGGCAGTGGGCTTCGCCAATGAAGCTCATGTCGCCGTGGGTCGTAGTAATAAATTCCGGCTTCCAGGCTGTCTACGTTGTTTACATATACATAGCCTTCAGTAGCGTTCAGCCCGCCTACTGAGGGGGTGGCGCGGCGTCTTGAGTATTCATTTTCTTCCTCTTTGACGTAATTAATGGTTCTGCTTCCAATAAAGCCTAAGGTATGGTGTAGAATTTCGGCAAGATCAGCTAAGGAAATCGGTATTCGCTGGAAGTCTCTAACGGTTGCTCGGTTTTTGAATGCCTCGTCAACTGCAAATGTACTTCTTGGTATAGGCAGTGAAATGCCGCTTTCGCTGGTGCGGGTATTGTCAGGCTGTATATTCTTGTTTAGTACGGAGTTGCAGTGTTCAAGGTACTGCAGTGCCCACTCCTCCTCGCTTGAAGGGTGATTTTCTATAGGGATGTCTTTAGTTCCGTAATGGAATATTCTTGAGAGTACATCCCAGCCCCAGTCAGAATTGTCGTCAGCATCGTCCATGAAAACTTTGCAGCGTTTCAGGTCGGCGGTTAGGTCGTCATTTAACTCTTTGTGATCTTTCTCGTAAATGAGATGGATTAACCGGTCTGCGTGGTCTCTGGATAACTCGTACTGCTTGTGGTTTTTGAAATCCCAGCAAATCAGGGAGTTATTCATGGCGATAAAGAAGCAATTTTTACTTATCATGCTCCCTCCTTTAACAACTGAAGGGCAGGCCGGCACTGCTCTTCAGTATTCATGGGTTAAGGCTTATTTGGTTTTTTTGACCAAGTGCGCCATGTTCGCCAATTTGGTGCATTCCATCTTAATTGTTTTCATATTGTTCTCTCCATTTTGGTGTCGCGTCATTGCGACGTTTTTGATAATAGCGGTAAGTCCAAGATGTACAAGTCGAAGAGGGTGGCGAAAATTCTGATGGAGTTGTAGGAGTTTTTACCATGACCACTTTAAGGCGCGGATTTGTTTCTCTGTAAGGCGTCTAGAATGCGGGTGCTCTAGCATCTCCATGCTGGCTGTTATCATGCGAATTAGATGCAGGAATTGCTCTGTCTTATCACTGATAACCAGCAAGATCAGGCGTGAATGGATGATGTGAGAGCCTGGGAGCGGTAATTTTTAGATTGTGTTGCGGAGCTGCGCTTTTCTATTGGGGATTTTGTATCTGGCTTTTCGGCCTCTTCGCGGGCGAGCCCGCGAAGAGGACGGATCAGGCTGCCGCAGGCTGCTTTGCCACCGCCTTGTGCGCCAACAAGGTGTAGATACAAGGCAGCACAAACAGGGTAAACAGCGTGCCAATCGACATCCCGGTGGCAATCACCGTACCGATGTCAAAACGGCTCACCGCCCCCGCACCGGTCGCCAGAATCAGCGGCACCATGCCGAACACCATCGCCGCCGTGGTCATCAGCACTGGCCGCAGTCGAATGGCCGCCGCTTCCTCGATGGCCTCACGCACGCTCAAGCCGCGCTCCGCACGCAACTGGTTGGCGAATTCGACGATCAGGATGCCGTGCTTGCTGATCAGCCCGATCAAGGTCACCAGCCCGACCTGGGTGTAGATGTTCATGCTCGAAATACCCAGGAACAGCGGCAGCAGCGCCCCGCAGATCGACAACGGCACCGTTACCAGAATCACCAGCGGGTCGCGGAAACTCTCGAACTGTGCAGCCAACACCAGGAAGATAATTGCCAGCGCCAGGCCAAAGGTGACCCACAGTGCGCTGCCTTCCTGCACGTACTGGCGTGCCACGCCGGCATAGTCGAAGGCGAAGCCTTCCGGGGCCTCTTCGCGGGCGATGTCCTGCACGGTTTTCAGCGCTTCGCCCAGGCTGACCATGGGCACGCCCTGGATGATCGCCGAGTTCAGCTGCTGGAACTGGTTGAGCTGGCGCGGGCGGGCGCGGTCGGTGAGGGTGATCAGGGTCGACAGCGGCAGCATCTGACCCTGGTCATTCTTCACGTAGTAGTTGTTCAGCCAGCCGGGGTTGTCGCGGTACGGCCGTTCGACCTGGGCAATCACCTTGTAGCTGCGGCCTTCGAGGGTGAAGCGGTTGATTTCCGCCTCGCCCAGCAGGGTGGCCAGGGTGCCGCCGAGGGTGTCCATCGATACCCCCATCTGCGCGGCCTTGGCCCTGTCGATGTCCACCACCACTTCGGGCTTGTCGAAGGCCAGGTCGATGTCGAGGAACGCGAACTTGCCGGATGCCTGCGCGCGGGCCTTGATGCGCTGCGCTACGTCCAACAGTGCCGGATAGTCGCCAGCGGTGTTGATCACGAACTGGAACGGCAGGCCCTCGCCGGTGCCGGGCAGGGAGGGCAGGTTGAAACCGAAGATCTGCAAGCCGCCGATTTCCTCAAGTTTGGCCTGCACCAGCGGCAACAGCTCCATCTGCGTGCGCTCGCGTTCGTCCCAGGGTTTGAGCAGGAAGCCGCCGATGCCGGTTTGCACGCCGTTGAACCCGTTGATCTGGAACGATGAGTAGTACTCGGGGAAGGCCTTGAACAAGGGGGTAAATTCGTCGGTGTAGGCGTTGAGGTAATCGAGGTTGGCCGGCTGCGGCGAGCTGCTCATCATGAAAATCACCCCCTGGTCCTCGTTGGGGGCGAGTTCGTTCTGGGTGAACGTGAGCAGCACCGGGATCAGGCACAGGATGATCACGGCAAACACCAGCACCACCGGGCGGCTGTCGAGGGTGGCATGCAGCAGGCGCTGGTAGCGCACCTTCAGGCGTTCGAACAGCACGTCCAGGCGGTGGGCCAGGCCACTGGGGTTCTGCTCCTGGCGAAGCAGCAGGGCGCACATCATCGGCGACAGGGTGAGAGCGACGATGCCAGAGATGATGACCGCCCCGGCCAAGGTCAGGGCGAACTCCTTGAACAAGGCCCCGGTAAGCCCTGTGAGGAAGCCGATCGGTGCATACACGGCAGCCAGGGTGATGGTCATCGACACCACCGGCAGGGCGATTTCGCGGGCGCCCTCAAGGGCCGCATCGAATGGCGATTTGCCTTCGTCCATGTGCCGGTGGATGTTTTCCACCACGACAATGGCGTCGTCCACCACCAGGCCGATGGCCAGCACCATGGCCAGCAGGGTCAGCAGGTTGAGCGAGTAACCCATCATCTGCATGAAGAACAGCACGCCGATCATCGACAGCGGAATGGTCACCACCGGGATCAGCACCGAGCGCAAGGCACCGAGGAACAGGAACACCACCACGATGACGATCAGCACCGCCTCGCCAAGGGTCTTGATCACTTCGTCGATCGAGGCCTGGATGAACAGCGTGGCGTCGTAGGCAATCGATACCTTCAACGCCGAAGGTAACTGGCTCTCCAGCTCGGGCATGATGCGTCGCACTTCCTTGATCACGTCCAGCGGGTTGGCAGCGGGGGTGGCCTTGATACCGATGTACACCGACGGGGTGCCGTCGAACGAGCTGACCGTGTCGTAGTTTTCCGCACCCATCTCGACCCGCGCCACATCGCCCAGGAGCACGCGGCTGTCGCCGTTGGTCTTGACCGGCAGGGCGGCGAACGCCTCGGCCGACTTCAACTCGGTGCTGGCGTTGATGCTGGTGACCACGTATTCGCCCTTTACCTCGCCGGCAGCGGAGAGGAAGTTGTAGCGGCGCACGGCGTTGGTCACATCGGTGGCCGACAGGCCGAAACCGGCCAGTTTCACCGGGTCCAGCCACAGGCGCATGGCAAACACCTGGTTGCCGAGGATCTCCGCTTCGGCCATGCCCGGCAGGGTGGCCAGCTTGGGCTGGATGACCCGCGACAGGTAGTCGGTGATCTGCGGGTTGCTCATCTCCTTGCTGTAGAAACTGACGTACATCAGCGCCGAGGCGTCGGCGGCTTCCTTGCTGAGTACCGGGTCTTCGGAGTCCTGCGGCAGTTTGTTGCGCACTTCGTTGGCCTTGGCCAGCAGCTCGGTGAACAACCGGTCGCTGTCGGCGCCGATGCGCGCGTAGATGGAAATGATCGAGAAGTTCTGCCGGCTCACCGAGGTCATGTAGTCGATGCCTTCGGCACTGGCCAGGCTCTGCTGCAACGGCTGAGTGATGTAGCCCTGGATGGTTTCGGCGTTGGCCCCGGGGTAGGCGGTAGTCACCGTGATCAGGGCGTTTTCCATTTGTGGGTACTGGCGGATCTGCAGCTTGTTCCAGGCCTGGAAACCCAGCAGCAGGATCAGCAGGCTGACCACACTGGCCAGCACCGGGCGGCGGATGAACGGGTCGGTGAACGCCATGCCTGCCTCCTCAGTCCTTGCCCGGCGCGCCCTGTTCGGGCTTGAGGGCTTTGTCCTGGCCGATGCGGATCGCGGCGCCCGGGGTGAGCTTGAGTTGCCCGGCGGTAACCACCTGCTCCCCGGCTTGCAGGCCCTTGCTGACCACCACCACGCCGTCGCGGCGCTCGCCGGTCTGTACGGTGCGTTGTTCAGCGACTAGCAGGGGTTGGCCCTTGTCGTCGTTTTCCTGCTTGCCGTCCTTGTCCTTCTTCGGCGTGGCGACGTAAACCGAGTTGCCATACAGGGTGTAGGTAATGGCGCTTTCCGGCACCACCACTTGTGGCTGTGGGTTAGGCAGCAGCACCAACAGGCTGGCGAACATGCCCGGCAGCAGTTTGCCGTCGGGGTTGGCCAGGGTGGCGCGCACCAGTAGGTTGCGCGTGGTTTCCTCGACCTTGGGGTTGATGGCGCTGAGGCTGGCGGTGAAGGTCTGGCCGGGGTAGGCGGCTACCTGCACCAGCACCTGCTGGCCCAGGCTCAACTGCGGCAGGGCCTGTTCCGGTACGTTGAAGTCGACGTACAGGCTGGATGTGTCCTGCAGGGTGGCAATCACCGTGCCGGCGGCCAGGTACTGGCCGATGTCCACCTGGCGGATGCCGATGGTGCCGCTGAACGGGGCGTTGATGCTTTTTTTGATCTTCTGCGCCTTGAGTTGCTCGACCACCGCCTGGTTGCGGCGGTACTGAGTGGTAAGGCGGTCGAACTCGCCGCGCGAGATGGCCGAGTCGCCGACCAGCTGGCTGCCGCGGCCGAAATCGACCTTGGCCAGGCCCAGGTCGGCCTGGGCGGTGCCAAGCAGGGCGGTTTCCTGGTCATCGTTGAGTTGCAGCAGTAACTGGCCGGCTTTGACCTGCTGCCCCGAGTCGAAGTGCAGGGCTTTGACGATGCCTTCCACCTCCAGGCTCAGCTCCACACCCTGCAGTGCCTTGAGGCTGCCCACGGCGGGTAGGCGCGCTTGCCACTGGCGCTGTTCGGCCAAGGCTGCCGCAACGGTGATGGGCGGCTTGGGGGCAGTGAACACCTGGATCTGCTGGTAGATCGAGAACGCCTTGTAGCCCCCCAGGGCCAGCACCATCAGCAGAACCACGGCCAACATGATGAGCATGCGGCGGCGTAGCATAAGTCCGGTTCCTTGGATTCGGTTGTTATTCGTTTAGACACGACAACGGGCGATCCTGCCCACGTGTGGATGGGGGAAGTATTGACTGTTTTTGGGGGGAGGGGCGTGAAATGCTTGTGCCGGCCTCTTCGCGGGCAAGCCCTCTCTCACAGAAACCGCGTAGTCAGCGGATTGTACGGTCCCTGTGGGAGCGGGCTTGCCCGCGAAGAGGCCAGTGAAGGCCGCAGAAAAATCAGACGAGATGCAGGTGGTTGTCCCAGAAACCGGACGGCAGGTTCATCGGCTGCCCGACCAGTTCGGCCTTGCGGCAATCGTAGAACCGACAACGGCCCTGCCCGGAGGTAACGACAAATCCATCCTTCACCGCGCCAACCCCAGCGCAATCGGGCATCGGTGCATCCAGCCGCACCGCACCCGTGTCCAGGTCCCAGACAAACAACCGGTTGGCCCGTGGCGCAGTCAGCGCCACCAGCCGCAGCTCGCTGTGGATCGCGACACTGGCGGTGTACTGGGCCATGGCCTGCAACTGCCGCTCCGGCACCGGGAAGGCCTTGAACGGCTCGCCCGGGCGCTTGATCGCCAACAGCTCGGCCGTTTCATCGGCATCACCCATGAACTGCTGGCAGGCGGCGATGGTGCCATCGCTGCCCACTGCCAGGTGACGCACGCTGTTCATCTGCTGGGCCAGGGTTTCCTTACTCAGCAATGTGCCGTCGCGCTGCATCAGCACAAGGCTCGGTTCCATGGCATTGAGGTTCATCTCCACCCGGCTTTCGGCTTCGGTACGAATGCCGCCGTTGGCCACGATCAGCGTCTCGCCGTCGGGCAACCAGGCGACCTCGTGCGGTCCGATGCCGTGGGTCGGGATCTCGCCGGTGTGTACCAGGCGTTCGCCCTCAAAACGGTACACGCCCAGCACGCCACGCCCAGGGTCGGTAGTATCGTTCTCGGTGGCATACAGCCATTCACCCCCTTTGTGCACCACGGCGTGGCCGTAGAAGTGCCGGTTCGGCTGCGAGGTCACGGTTTGCAGCAGGCGCCCGTCGCGCAAGTCGACCAAGTAGCTTTCGGTACCGGGGCGGCGGGCGACGAACAGGGCGATCGGCTGCTCGGGGTGGTGGATGATGGCGTGGCAACGCTGGGCGACCTGGGTGCTGAACACCTGGGTGCCGTCCAGGCGGAAACCCACGGCATAGTGCTTGCCGTCGCCATCGTCACGCGCCGAAAGCAGCAGGGGTTCGCTGCCTTTGTTGCGGAACAGGCTCCAGCCGCCCAAGGTCAGGGCACTGAGCAAAACGCTACCGAGTTTGAGGGCCTGGCGTCGCAGCATGATCAGTCACCGTCGTTGGCATTGAAGCCCAGCTGAATGTTCAACGCCTTGGCCAGGTCGCCTTCGTGCAGGCGATGGACAGCGTTGAGGCTGTCGTAGATCTGGTTCAGTGTTTGCTGGCCAGCGTCGTCCGCCAGCAGCTCGCCCAGCGACTTCTGGTTGTCGGCCAGCAGTTTGAGCGAGGTAGCGTAGGCGGCGTCGATCTTGTCCGCCAGCGCTTTCTGATCGCTGGACAGCAAGCCGCGCAGGCCCTGGTTGTCGACCCCGACCCAGACGGTCTCGGCCGCCTTGAGGGTGGCTTCCAGGCTCTTGAGCGAGGAGTGGCTGCGCCAGGCTTCGGCCTGCAACGGCTGCGGGATGCCCTTGCTCTGGCGGCCCATCGGCGCACCCAGCTTCTTCTTCAGAGTATCCAGGGCGGTGACCTGGGAGCGCAGCAGGTCGGCGATCGCCTCGTGGGAGTCGGCGTAGCGCTGGTTGGGGAACTTGGTCATCTGCGACAGCATGCCGTCGGTGCTGTTCCAGCTCTTGAGGATATCCTCGGCGAGTACCTTCTGGTGTTCACCAATGGCCACCAGCAGCGGGCAGTAGCGGGCTTTCTGCTCGGCAGTGGCAATGTCCGGCTTGCTGTCGAACAGGATGTACTCGTAGGCCGACAGGCCGCGTACCACCACGCTGGCCTTGCCCAGGGAAGCGACGTCTACCGGCTTGTCGCCGTTGACCAGCTGCTCGACCTGGCGGCCGACCAGGTTCTTCTTGTCGGGCCAGAACTGTACCTGCCAGGCGCGGTTGCCTTCGGCCAGTGGGCCGACCAGCAGCGGTTGCAGCTCGGCCCAGGCCTTTTGCGCCTTGAGGAAGTCGGCACGGGCCTTTTCCAGGTCTTCCTTGCCTTCGCAGTAGGCCAGGGCGCTGGCGGCCAGCGTGCGGTCGGCTTCGACCCAGCGGCTGTAAGTGGGCAGGATGACCTGCTTGGCGATGGCAGCGGAGGTGACGGCTTGCGGGTCCTGCGGCGAGCAGGCGCCGAGGGCGAGTGCAGCGAGGCTGGTGAACAACAGTTTGGGTCGGAACATGCCCGGCTCCTTAGCGCGTTTTAAAGTGAATTCAGGAACGCCAGCAGCGCACTGCGTTGCTCGGCATTGAACGTGAGTACGAAGTTGCGTGCCGCCTCGGCTTCGCCCCCGTGCCAGAGCACGGCTTCCAGCAGGTTACGGGCGCGGCCGTCGTGCAGGAACTGGCTGTGGCCGCTGACCGTTTCGCTCAGGCCGATGCCCCACAGGGGCGGGGTACGCCAGTCCTGGCCGTTGGCGGCGAACTCGGTGCGCTCATCGGCCAGGCCTGGGCCCATGTCGTGTAGCAGCAAGTCGCTGTAGGGGCGGATGACCTGGTTGGCCAACTCTGGCTCGGCAGCATCGGCGGCGGTGGTGAACTGCGGTGTATGGCAACCCTGGCAGCCGGCCTGGTAGAACAGGTTCTTGCCTGCCAGCACCTGCGGCGAGCCGACGTCGCGGCGGGCCGGCACCGCCAGGTTGCGGGTGTAGAAGGTGACCAGGCGCAGGATGTTGTCGCTGACTTCCTTTTCGCCATTGGCACCGTCGCCATTGGGCGCGGCGAGGCAGTCGGTTTGTGCCGGGGTGCAATCGTCTTTGGGCTGCAGGGTGCTGGTCAGGCCCATGTCGCCGGCAAAGGCGTGCACGTTCTGCTGGTTGACGTTGGGCTGCCCGGCTTTCCAGCCGAAGCGCCCGACCACGGTCTTGCCCAGGGCGTCGTCCCACACGCGGTTGGCTCGCCCGCGGATGCCGTCGTGGTTGCGGTCATCGGGGTCTTCGTTGGCCAGCAAGTCGGTTTCGGGGATGGCTTCGAGCAGGCCCAGGCCGATCATTGGTGGCGCCACCCGCGCCGAAAAGCGCGTGTCGGGGTGCATGACGCCGTAGCCGAGCTGGCTGATCTGCAGGGTCGGCTTGCGCAGTTCGACCTGATGGCCGTCCTTGAACGACACGGTTTCGCGGGTGTAACTCACCCGTACCTTGCCTTCCGGCGCCACACCGGGGATGGCCATGTCCTGCAGCTGAGTGCCGTACACCGGCTCAGGCACCACGCCCAGGCGCTCGATGACCTTGGCCAGATAGGGCTGGTCGGGGATCGACAGGCGCACCAACATGCCCACCGCGTTGCTATTGCCCGGCTCTGGCGGGTGGCCGCGGCCATCGCGCACATGGCAGTTCTGGCAGGCGTTGGTGTTGAACAGCGGGCCCAAGCCGTCGCGGGCGGTGGTGGTGGAAGGGGCGATCACCCAGGGGTTGCGGAAGAAACTGTTGCCCACGGCGAAGTCCACGCGACGTTCGGCTGCGAGGTTGGCCAAGGGCAGGGAGTAGGCGTTGCGGTCAGTCCGCTGCACGGTTGCCTTGCCGCCCGACAATGCTTCGCCGGGTTCGGCCTGGGTGAAACGCGGGGCGTCGTCACAGGCAGAGAGGGCGAGGACCAGCATCAGCGGGGAGAGTCGGGACAGCGACGAGGACATGCAAAATCCTGGGCGTGGACGAAAAACCGGCGTGCAAGCTTAGCAAAGTGGGGGTGTTTGAATAAGAGCAATTTGCAATTACTGGATGAAATCGGTGTCAGAGGGCCATAAGCAAAAAAGGCGACCCGAAGGACGCCTCTTTTCAGAACCGCTACCGCAAGATCAGAATTCGTGATCTGCAGTGTCCGGGTTCAGGTTGGCAATACCCAGCTTGCCAGCCGCCTGCTCGATTGCACCGGTCTGCTTGACCAGTGCGGCGATCGCGTCACGCACGATCTGGTTGCCGGCAGCGTTGTCGGCCGCGATCAGCTGGTCGTAGTGCTCGCCTTTAAGGGCGTGGTCGACCATTACCTGGATCTTGGCTTCGGTGGCTTCCAGGTCGGCCTTGAGGGTGGCGTCGGCGGCCGGGTCGACCTTGGCTACCAGCGACGACAGGCTTGGGCCGGTCACCTTGGTACCGTCCGGGCGGATGTACTCGCCCAGGTAGACGTTGCGGATACCCTTGGCGTCGTAGAAGTGCGAGTAGTGGGTGTTGTCGCTGAAGCAGTCCTGCTCGTCTTCCGGCGAGTTGGCTTCCAGCGAAACCTTCATGCGCTCGCCCGCCAGTTCGCCCAGCGACAGGCTGCCCATGCCGAACAGCATCTTGCGCAGGCCGTCGTTGACAGGCTCCGCTTCCAGCTTGGCGCGGTAGTTGTCGGCGACGTTCGGCGCCCAGTTGCCGACCATTTCTTCAAGGTCGGTAACCAGCAGCTGGGTAACGGCTTTCAGGTAGGCACGGCGGCGCTCGTTGTGGCCACCGGTGGCGCCCTGGCCTTCCAGGTAGTCGGATGCCGGGCGGTTGCCAGCGCCTGGGCCGGTGCCGTTCAGGTCCTGGCCCCAGAGCAGGAATTCGATGGCGTGATAGCCCGTGGCAACGTTGGCCTCGGAGCCAGCCAGTTCGTTCAGGCTTGCCAGTTTCTCTGGGGTAATGTCCTTGACGTCGACCTTCTCCTCGCCCACCTGGATCTCGGTGTTGGCGATGATGTTGGCGCCGGCGGCCGGGTTGCCCAGGGCATGCTCGTAGCTCTTGTCGACATAGTCGATCAGGCCTTCGTCCAGGGGCCAGGCGTTCACCTGGCCTTCCCAGTCGTCGATGATGGTGTTGCCGAAGCGGAAGGCTTCGGACTGCAGGTACGGAACGCGCGCGGCGAACCAGGCTTGCTTGGCAGCCTTCAGGGTTTCGTCGTTGGGCTTGGCCAGGAACGCGTCCACTGCGGTCTGCAGGGTTTTGGCGGTGCTCAGCGAGTCGCTGTACACAGCATGAACCATTTCGGCGTAATGCTTGACCACGGCTTTGCCGGCGGCTTCGTCGACAGCCCCGGGCGCGGCAGCGGTGGTGCTGGCGACAGCAGGTGCCTGGGCTTGCGGCGCGGCGGCTTTGTCGTCCTTGCCTTCACCGCAGCCGGCGAGAGCGATGGCAATGGCCAGCAGACTGGCGGAGGCCAGAGGCATTCGAATCATTGTTGGTTTTCCTGCGTCGTGTGGTTGGACCAAGGGGTGGACCGTGCGCCGTGGCACGCGAAACCGCAACATCATGCGAAAGATTTGCATTTGCTGTAAAGAGGCGGCGTGCAATTCATGTAAATGGCGGTAAAGGCGTGTAACCGGGCAGGCGTGCTCAGAACATCGAAACTTGGTGACGCTGCGCCTGCTTCAGGAAACTGGTCAGCTCGCGGGCCGACAGCGGCTTGCTGTAGTGGTAGCCCTGGCCCTCGTGGCAGCCCTGGGCAACGATGTAGGTTTCCTGCTCGGCGGTTTCCACGCCTTCGGCGATCACCTGCATGCCCAGGCTCTTGCCCAGCTGGATGATGGCGCGAACGATGGTGGCGTCGTCATCGTCGTCGAGCAGGTCCTGGACGAAGCTCTTGTCGATCTTGATCTTGTCCAGCGGCAGCGATTTCAGGTAACTGAGCGACGAATAGCCGGTGCCGAAGTCGTCGATGGCAATCAGTGCCCCGGAACGGCGCAGGCTCAGCAGATGCTGGGCAGCGGTGCTGATGTCTTCCATCAGGCCGGTTTCGGTGACTTCCAGCTCCAGGCTGCGCGGCGGCAGGCGATAAGCCTGCAGCAGGTTGTTGACCACCCGTGGCAGCTCGCTGTGGTGCAGCTGTACGGTCGACAGGTTGACCGCCATGCGCAGCTCGCTGAAGCCCTGGTCGTGCCATTCGCGCAGTTGCCGGCAGGCTTGGTCCAGTACCCATTCGCCGATGCTGATGATGCTGCCGTTTTGCTCGGCCAACGGGATGAACTGGTCTGGCGGCACCATCCCCAGCTCCGGGTGCTGCCAGCGCAGCAGCGCCTCCACGCCGACCACGCGGTGGTCGCGGTAGCTGATTTGTGGCTGATAAACCAGGTACAGCTGGTTGCATTGCAGGGCTTCGCGCAGGTCTTTTTCCAGCTCGCGGCGGCGGCGCATCTCGCTGTCGACGCTGGCGATATAGAACTGGTAGCGGTTGCGCGAACGGGCCTTGGCCAAGGTCATGGTCTGTTCGGCTTTTTGCAGCAGTTTCTCGGTGCTGTCGCCGTCTTCGGGGAACAGGGTAATGCCGATGGTGGCGCGCAGGCGGATCTGCTGGTGGTGGTCGAGGTCGAACGGCACTTCCAGGTCGTCGAGGATGCTTTGCGCCAGTTCGGCTGCCTCGTAGGGCTGCTCGATATTGGCTTGCACCAGGGCAAACTGGTCACCGCCCAGTCGCGCCAAGGCACCCAGACGGCCACTGTGGGCGCGCAGGCGGTCAGCCAGGGCCAGCAGCAACTGGTCGCCCACCTGGTAGCTGAATTGCTCGTTGATGCCCTTGAAGTCGTCGAGACCCACGCACAACACTGCCACACGGTGCTGCAGGCGACCGCCGTCGACGAGGATCTTGTCCAGTTGCTGCTGCAGTTGCTGGCGGTTGGGCAGGCCGGTGAGGAAATCGTACTGGGCCATGCGTTGCAGGCTGTTTTCGGCCTCGTGACGCAGGTGGGTGTTGCGCTCGATCGAGGCCAGCAACTGGTTGGCGGTGTTGACCCACAGGCCCAGTTCGTTCTTCTCGTGGCCCTTGAGCAGCGGTATCTGGTGTTGACTGGGGCGGTCGGGGTTGATCTGAGTGAGGTGCTCGATGATCTTGGACAGCGGCTTGGTCAGCAGCCAGTGGTATACCAGGTACAGCACCAGGCCCATGGCCAAGGCCCGCAACACGCCGGAAATGAAGATGATTACCGCGTTGATCAGGAAATCTTCGCCGTAGGACGACGTGTCGAGGGTGATGCTGAGGTCGCCGTAGTATTCGCTGTAAGGGCCACGGCCGACCAGTTGTGTGGTGTAGGTGCGTTCCTGGCCGAGGATAAGATCGGTCAGCCAGCGCATGGACATGTCCTGCAGCGGGCGCGACTTTTCGGCCAGCATGGTTTCGTTGGGGTGCCCAATGGAGGCCATACGCACCGATTCGTCCTGGAACAGGCCTTCCATCACCTGCATGCCCATTTCGCGGTCGAGGCTGTACACCGCCTGGGTGGAAGGGTCACGGAACATGTCGAGGATGCGCTGGGCATCGTTGTTAACGGCCTGGCGGGTCTTGTAGGTGTCGTAGACGATTTGCGCACAGCTGAGCACCACGCCGACTGCCAGCGCCGACAGCAGCACGACCCTGAGCAACTTGACCGACAAGCTGTTCCGCAATTCCAGCTTCAATGGGGTTTCCTTAATCCATGCGCATGGCATCATTTTGCCATCAACGATGACGATACACTATCGGCCGATCATGAGCAGTTTATCGGTTGCCTGACCCCGCAACTTGAATGCGCTGTGTCAATCTTCCAGAGGTTTGATGTTAGCGCGCTATACGGGCTGAGCAAGCAAAACCGTGTTGGCTTTCGTGGGCGCGGGAGGCCGGTATTGGCATAAAAAAACCCGGCACAGGGCCGGGTCTTCATGTTCAGGGCTGAATGACTCAGGCCTTGAAGGTCTTGCCTTCGAACTGTTCGGCAACGAAGGCCCAGTTGACCAGGTTCCAGAACGCCTCGACGTACTTCGGACGCAGGTTGCGGTAGTCGATGTAGTAGGCGTGTTCCCAGACGTCGCAGGTCAGCAGCGGGGTGTCGCCGCTGGTCAGCGGGCAACCGGCGCCGATGGTGCTGGCCAGGGCCAGGGAACCGTCAGCTTTCTTCACCAGCCAGCCCCAGCCGGAACCGAAGGTGCCAACCGAAGTCTTGGTGAACTCTTCCTTGAACTTGTCGAAGGAACCGAAAGCGGCGTTGATGGCGTCAGCCAGGGCACCGGTCGGTTGGCCACCGGCGTTAGGCGCCAGGCAGTTCCAGTAGAAGGTGTGGTTCCAGACTTGAGCGGCGTTGTTGAAGATGCCGCCCGAAGAGGTCTTGACGATCTCTTCCAGGGTCTTGCCTTCGAATTCGGTGCCTGGGACTAGGTTGTTCAGGTTCACGACATAGGTGTTGTGGTGCTTGTCGTGGTGAAACTCCAGGGTTTCCTTGGAGATGTGCGGCTGCAGGGCATCGTGGGCGTACGGCAGCGGCGGCAATTCAAAAGCCATGGTGGATCTCCTGATTCAGGTCTAGTTCGCGGTTTGCGCAGGGCCGATCACGGGCGGCCCTATGTACGTCGGCGAGTTTGTACTCTTTGCGACGCAAGGGCCCGATCATAGCACCAGCCCCGGCGCATAACCACGCAACAAACATAGGGAATAGAGGTTCCAGAGCGGTTGGGGTGTGCCGACCGGTGGTGTTCGGCTTACCCCTTGTGGCGCCTGGCAGATTGAGCGCCGCCCGCGCGGCGCTCGATCTGCCAGGCGCTAGAAATGTTGTGACAAGCCCAGGGTCAGTTGAAGATCAACTGCGCCGCCACCGCGAACATCATCACCGCCACCATCAGGTCGAGCATGCGCCAGGTTGCCGGGCGGGCCAGCCACGGTGCCAGCCAGGCTGCGCCGATGGCCAGGGTGGAGAACCACAGCAGCGAAGCACTGGCCGCGCCCGCCACGTAGGCACCGGGGGCGGCCTGCTGGGCGCCCAGCGAGCCGATCAGCAACACCGTGTCGAGGTACACGTGTGGGTTCAGCAGCGTCACTGCCAGGGCGCTTAGCAGCACTGCGCGGCGTGAGCGCATGCCTTGGCCTTCCTGGTGCTGCAGGCTCTGCCTGGAGCAGGCGCTGCGCAGTGCCTTGGCGCCGTACCAGATCAGGAACACCGCGCCGCCCCAGCGCGCGACCGCCAGCAAGGTTGGGTTGTGCGCCAGTACCGTGGCCAGGCCAAACACACCGGCAGCCACCAGTATGGCGTCACAGACGATGCACAGCGCCGCCACGGGCAAGTGATGTTCCCGGCGCAGGCTCTGGGCGAGGACAAAGGCGTTCTGTGCGCCGATGGCCATGATCAGGCCGAAGGCCACCAGCATGCCGTTGAGATAGCTTTGCCACATGGTGGGGCTCTCCAGAAAGGTCATAAAAGATGCTGGCTATTGTGATGACCGGCGCTGTATAAGAAAAACAAATAAAGCTGATAAGGCATTAGAGAAATCGATGTTCGACTACAAGCTGCTGGCCGCCCTCGCGGCGGTGATCGAACAGGGCGGGTTCGAGCGTGCGGCGCAAGTGCTGGGCTTGTCGCAGTCGGCCATTTCCCAGCGCATCAAGCTGCTGGAGGCACGGGTCGGCCAGCCAGTGCTGGTGCGTGCCACGCCGCCTGGCCCGACCGAGGTAGGCCGCCAGTTGCTCAACCATGTGCAGCAGGTGCGCCTGCTTGAACGTGACTTGCAGCGCCAGGTGCCGGCGCTGGACGAAGAGGGTATGCCGGAGCGCCTGCGTATCGCCCTCAACGCCGACAGCCTGGCCACTTGGTGGGCCGGCGCGGTGGGGGATTTCTGCGCACAGCAGAACGTTTTGACCGACTTGGTGGTAGAAGACCAGGAAGTGGGCCTCAAACGTATGCGTGCCGGCGAAGTGGCGGCCTGCCTGTGTGGCAGTGAGCGCCCGGTAGCGGGGGCACGCAGCCAGCCACTGGGCGCCATGCGCTACCGGGCACTGGCTAGCCCCGGGTTCATGGTGCGGCATTTTCCCAAGGGTTTTGTCGCCAGCCGCCTGGCCCGTACCCCGGCGATCGTGTACGGCCCGGACGACTTCCTGCAGCATCGCTATCTGGCATCGCTGGGCATCGAGGACGGTTTTCTGCATCACCTGTGCCCGTCCTCCGAAGGCTTCCTGCGCATGACCGAGGCCGGCCTGGGCTGGGGGCTGGTGCCCGAATTGCAGGCCCGGGAGCAACTGGCCAGCGGGCAGTTGGTGGAAATCTGCCGCGATACCCCTATCGATGTGCCGCTGTACTGGCATCATTGGCGCAATGGCGGGCAATTGCTCGCGCAACTGACCGACCACCTGCGGTACACCGCACGGCAATGGCTGGTGCCCTTGTAGCCACGGCTGGCGTCAGTTGCATCTGAAATCTGGCAAGACGGAGTCTTACATGCGAATTCTGGTCACCGGTGCGAGCGGCTTCATCGGCGGGCGCTTTGCGCGCTTTGCCCTGGAGCAGGGCCTGGACGTGCGGGTCAGCGGCCGCCGCGCCGAAGGGGTCGAGCACCTGGTCAAGCGCGGCGCCCAGTTCATCCCTGGCGACCTGAGCGATGCCGAGCTGGCCCGTCGCTTGTGCCAGGGCGTCGAGGCCGTGGTGCACTGCGCTGGCGCGGTGGGCAACTGGGGGCGCTACCAGGACTTCTATCAAGGCAACGTGGTGGTTACCGAGAACGTGGTCGAGGGCTGCCTGAAGGAGCATGTAAGGCGCCTGGTGCACCTGTCGTCGCCGTCGATCTATTTCAATGGCCGTTCGCGCCTGGATGTCCGTGAAGACCAGGTACCGCGCCGCTTCCACGACCACTACGGGCAAACCAAGCACCTGGCCGAGCAGAAAGTATTCGGCGCGCAGGAGTTTGGCCTGGAAGTGCTGGCGCTGCGCCCGCGCTTCGTCACGGGCGCCGGTGATGCCAGCATTTTCCCGAAGCTGATGCAGATGCAGCGCAAAGGCCGCGTGGCAATCATCGGCAATGGCCTGAACAAAGTTGACTTCACCAGTGTGCACAACCTTAACGAGGCGCTGCTCAGCGCCTTGTTCGCCGACGATAGGGCGCTGGGCCAGGCCTATAACATCAGCAACGGCCAGCCGCTGCCGCTATGGGATGTAGTCAACTACGTGATGCGCCAGATGCAGCTGCCGCAGGTTACCCGCTACCGTTCCTACGGCCTGGCCTACAGCCTGGCCGCGCTGAACGAGGCGGCCTGCATGCTGTGGCCAGGGCGTCCGCAACCGACCTTGTCGCGCCTGGGGATGCAGGTGATGAGCCGCGATTTCACCCTGGATATCAGCCGCGCCCGGCAGTATCTGGACTACCAGCCCAAGGTCAGCCTGTGGACAGCGCTGGATGAATTCTGTGGCTGGTGGAAGCACCTGCCGCCGGGGCAGTGAAGCCGCAGGGCTGACAATGGTCATCAATGCGCCGCGCTGGCGGTTTATACTCGTGCCTCTTTGCGACTACCGCGGTTGAATGTATCCATGCGTAACCATGCTCACGATGACTACGATGACGTGCCTACCTTGCGGGCGGGCACCGTTGATGATGACGAACTGATGCCGGCGCACGTCGTGCGCAGACGCCAGAAGGCCGCGCGCGGGCCAAGCACGGCGCCGTTGTGGGCGTTGCTCGGTGCTTCGTTCATCGCCTTGGTAGGCCTGGGTTGGTGGAGCTTCCAGCAGATCTCGTTGATGGAGCAGCAACTGGTGGCGACCCAGGAAAGTTTTGCCCGCATCAGTGAAGAAGCGGCCGGGCGCCTGCAGGCGATCAGCGGCAAGGTGGATGCCAGCGAGTCTGGCGCTACCACCAGCAGCGAGGCATTGAAGCTTCAACTGCGTCAGTTGCAGAAAGGTGTGGCCGGGCAGACCGGTGACCTGGGCAAACGCCTGGAGCAGGTGCTGGCCGATACCCGTGAACAGCAGAAGGCTGTGACCGAGCTGCAAAGCCAGTTACAGGCGCAGTTGAAGCTGGTGAATGGCGAACTGGCCGCGCTGCGTTCGGGCCAGGTGGATGGGGGCAAGCTGGATGCCCAGCTCAAGGGGCTGAACGAGCAGGTTGCCGCGCTGAAAGCCGCGCAGGTGGATGGCGGCAAGCTGGATGTGCAGCTCAAGAGCCTGGGCAGCGATATAGCAGCGCTGAAGAAGCAGGGGAACCCGAGCGCTGCCATTCAAGGCCTGGAGCAGGACATGCTGGTGCTCAAGAGCCAGATCGACAACCGCCCGGCTGCGGCGGCGTCCGGTGGTGCTTCGGTGCAGGAGTTCGATGCCTTCCGAGCTCAGATGACCCGGAACCTGAATACCTTGCAGAGTCAGATTCAGAACCTGCAACAGCAGATCAACGCCCGGCAGTGACACCGCAGGGGAGGGCGTTGCCCTCCATTCGCGGCACAAGGCCGCAAAGCGGCCCCGGCAATCTCGATTACAACCGAGGGTAATCGATGTACCCCACCGGCCCCCTGCCATAGAAGGTCTCGGGCCGCGCCTCGTTCAGTGGCGCATCCGCCGCCAGCCGCGCCGGCAAATCAGGGTTGGCGATGAACGGCACGCCAAACGCCACAGCATCGGCCTTGCCGCTGGCTAGCGCCGCATTGGCACTGCCTTTGTCAAACCGCTCATTGACGATGTACGGGCCCCCAAACGCTTCCTTGATCAGTGGACCAATGCTGTCATCGGCTTCCTTTTCCCGCGAGCAGATAAAGGCAATGCCACGCTTGCCCAGCTCACGGGCCACGTAGGTAAAGGTTTCGGCGCGGTCGGCATCGCCCATGTCGTGCGCATCGGCACGCGGTGCCAGGTGCACGCCCACGCGGTTCGCGCCCCACACTTCAATGGCCGCATCGGTCACTTCCAGCAGCAGGCGTGCACGGTTTTCCAGTGAGCCGCCATAGCGGTCGGTGCGCTGGTTGGTGCTGCTTTGCAGGAACTGGTCGAGCAGGTAACCGTTGGCGCCGTGGATTTCTACACCATCAAAGCCAGCCGCCTTGGCATTCTCGGCACCGCTGCGGTAGGCCTCGACGATGTCGATGATTTCTTCGGTTTCCAGCGCGCGTGGGGTGGGGTAGTCACTCAACGGGCGCACCAGGCTTACATGCCCCTTGGGCTGGATCGCGCTGGGGGCCACCGGCAGCTCGCCGTTCAGGTAGCTGGGGTGGGAGATACGGCCAACGTGCCACAGTTGCAGGAAGATGCGTCCGCCTGCGGCATGCACAGCCTTGGTGACGTTGTTCCAGCCACGTACCTGCTCATCGTTCCAGATACCGGGGGTATCCGGGTAGCCGACCCCCATGGCACTGACTGACGTCGCCTCGCTGAGGATTAGCCCGGCGCTGGCGCGCTGCACGTAGTATTCGGCCATCAGCGCATTGGGCACGCGGCCTTCGTCGGCACGGCAGCGGGTGAGTGGGGCCATGATGATGCGGTTGGGCAGTTGCAGGTCGCCCAGGGTGATCGGATCGAAAAGCGTGGTCATAGCGGTTACCTGCTTTGTCAAAGTGCTTGGCGCAGTTGTTCGAGGAACGCCTCGATGGTGGCTTCGTCGCGTTTGAAGAAGTGCCATTGGCCGATCTTCTGGCTGCGGATCAGCCCGGCGCGCTGCAAGGTGGCCAGGTGGGCAGAGACGGTCGACTGCGACAGGCCGCAGCGTTGGTCGATCTGCCCGGCACACACACCGTTTTCGGTGCTGTGGTACTGGTCGGGGAACTGCGTTGCCGGGTCTTTCAGCCAGCTGAGGATTTCTCGCCTGACCGGGTGGGCCAGCGCTTTTATGATTTCGTCGAGATCGAGAGGCATGGGTTGAGGCTCGTTGTAGCGGTATATCGCGATGGAGCGAAATGTAAATCGTCCGTTCCCGATATACAAATATGAAGAGGTTCTGAGCTGAGCACAAATCGCTATATCGCGTTATGACGATATAGGGGCGAGCGGTGCTAGACTGCGCGCATGAACTACCTTGCGCACCTGCACCTGGGCGGCCCGGCGCCGCAACAACTGCTTGGCAGCCTGTATGGCGACTTTGTCAAAGGTTCGCTGGAAGGGCGCTTCCCGCCTGCGCTGGAAGCGGCCATACGGTTGCACCGGCATATCGACAGCTACACCGACCAGCACCCGTTGGTGCTGGCTGCACTGGCGCGCTTTGCGCGCGAGCGGCGGCGCTTTGCGGGCATTGTGCTGGATGTGTTTTTTGACCACTGCCTGGCGCGGCATTGGCAGGATTATGCCGAGCAACCGCTGGCGCAGTTCACCGGTGATTTTTATCGGGTGTTGTTGGCGGAGCCCGAGCTGCCGGGGCGGCTGGCACGGATTGCGCCGTTCATGGCGGCGGATGACTGGCTGGGGGCGTATGGCGATTTTGCCACGCTGGAGCAGGTGTTCAACGGCATTGCCCGGAGACTGTCCCGGCCGGAAGGGATGGCCGGTGTGATGGGGGAGCTGGAGCGTTTGTATGAGCCGCTGATGGCGGACTTCCGGGAGTTTTACCCGCAGTTGCAGGCGTTTGCGGCGGCGGGGCGGATGTCTGACAGTTAGTTCTGTATTTGTAGTGCCGGCCTCTTCGCGGGTTTACCCGCGAAAGGGCCAGCACTGGTAGTGCAAATCCTCAGGCAGCCCGCGCTTGCCGCCGTGGCGCCAGCTCGACTTCCTCAACCCCAAACAACGCCAGGTGAATTGCCTTTTGCGCCTGCAACGCCAGCACCGCCCGCTCTTTACCTACACTGCCAATTGGCGCCAGCAGGTGAATGCAAACCTCCCCCCGTGGCTGGGCGAACAGGCGCATCAGGTGTGACACCAAATCGTCATCGCCAATGAACGGCGCAATCGGGTCGATCTGGCCATCGCGCAAGTACTGGATAGCCACCGGCTGCACCGCCACACCCCGGTCGATGGCGCCTGCCAGCAGCCGGCCGTGGAAGGTGCGCAAGGTGCGACCGCTGGTGGTGGTGCCTTCGGGGAAGATCAGCAGCGGCCGGGCCAGGCCCAGTTGCCCGGCGATCTGCTCGCGCAGGCGCTGGCTGTCGCCACCGCCACGTCGAATGAACAGCGTTCCGGCTTTTTCCGCCAGCCAGCCGGCCACCGGCCAGTGACGCACTTCGGCCTTGGACAGGAACGAGAGTGGCAGCAGCATGCCCAGCAAGGGGATGTCGGTCCAGGAAACATGGTTACTCACCCACAGCATCGGCCGCTGCGGCAGTTCGCCCACCACACGTATGTCGAAGGGCAGGGCGGCGACCAGGCGTTTCATGAACAGGCAGGTCCAGCGCTGGCGGCGTTCGATGGGGGCCTTGTAGCCCAAGCGTTCGCCAAGGGCGATCAGGCTGGCCATCAACATGCCCAGCAACAGCACCAGCAGCAGTCGAGCCAGGCGGGCCATTACCCGCAGCTTCGGCATCAGACTGCCGCCTTGAAGTGGCGAGCGTAGCGCGGGCAAAGTTCGTCGCGCTTGAGCAGGATGAACACGTCAGCCACCTGGAAGTCTTCGTCCCAGCACGGCTCGCCGCAAATTTTTGCGCCCAGGCGCATGTAGGCCTTGAGCAACGGTGGCATTTCGGCGATGACGTTACCCGGAAGGGCCAGGTTCGGCAGCGGGTTCTTCGGCTCGGCGCGCAGGTGCTCGGTGCACAGGTAACGGTCACGCAGGCGCTGCATCACGGCATGGGCCTGCACGCCGCCGTCTTGCATGGGGATGCTGGCACAGCCCATCAGGTAGCTGTAGCGGCCCTCGTTGAGCACTTCGGCCAGTTCGCCCCACAGCACGGCAATGGTGCCGCCGTTGCGGTAGTCGGGGGCGACGCAGGTTCGGCCCAGTTCGAGGATAGGCCCTTGCAGCTGCAAAAGACCGTGCAGGCGAAATTCTTCTTCACTGTAGAAGCGGCCCAGGCTGCTGGCGGCCTGGTGGTCGAGCAGACGGGTGGTGGCGACCAGCTCGCCGGTGCTCAGGTCGCGAACACCGATATGGCGGCAATGCACGTCGTAGTCGTCCATGTCCAAACCTTGCTCGGCACCCTTGAGCTTGGCCTTGAATTCTGCGCTGAACACTTTGTAGCGCAGGGCCTGGGCCTCTTGCAGCGCCGTGGCGCCAACCAGGCGTTCGGCTTGCAGACGGCGTTCAGTGCTGTTGTCGCCAGAGAGAGCGATCCGAGTCATTGCGAGTCTCCATAAGCCAGCCATGAAGGGTTGCGGCCGGTCGGCTTTGTTGTGCAAAGTCAGCCTAGGTAGGCGCGGTGTCACCCCTGTGAATCTTTGGTGATGCTTGCGTGACACCCCTAAAACCTCGACCAGAAAGCCCCAGCAAGGAGCCGTCACATGGCCTGGTTGCAACGTCTGAACGACCCGCTTCGCCAAGCGCTGGCGGGCACCCTGGGCGAAACCTACGCCGCGCTGCTTGAGCGCCTCGGCCCGGTTGCCCCTTTTGAACTGGCGGTGTTGGGCGGGCGTGCGATGGTCACGCCGGGCCTGGCGTTCTTGGTGGGTTACCAGGCAGCCTTGCGCGTGCTATGGCCCAGTGCCCCGCCAAGCCTCGGCGCCCTGTGCGCCACCGAGCGGCGCAGCGTGCGGCCAGCGGACATGCATACGCGGCTCGACAACTTGCGGCTCACGGGCAGCAAGGATTTCGTCACGGCCGGGCTGGATGCCGAGTGGCTACTGGTGGCGGCACGTAGCGAGGCGGCTGGCGCGGCGCCACAGTTGAACCTGGCGGTGGTCTATCCCGGGGAGCCGGGTGTAACGCTGGAGCCGCTACCAGTCCTGCCGTTGATGCCGGAAGTGGGCCATGGCCGGCTGGTGCTGGAGCAAGCCGCATGCGAGTTGCTGGCCGGTGACGGTTGGGATGCCTATGTGAAACCGTTCCGCTCGCTGGAAGACTTGTATGTGCTGGCGGCGTTGACGGCCTGGTTATATGGCGTCGGACAGGAGTGCGCCTGGCCGCAGGGGTTGCGGCTGCAATTGCTTGGGTTGCTGGCCGGGTGTGCCGAGGGCAGCCGGCAGTGTGCCGACAGTGTGGGGTGCCATTTGCTGCTGGGTGGGTTGTTTGCGCAGTTCCAGGCGTTGCGGGGGGAGGTTGATGCGGCACTGGCAGCGGGGCCGGCGCATTGGGCGCAGATCTGGCAGCGGGACCAAGGGGTGATGGCGCTGGCGGCGGCGGCCCGGGAGAAGCGGCTGAACAAAGCTTGGGCTGCTGCGGGATTGTCATGAATGCCTGATAGTTTTTCATGAACTTCTGACTCCAGGGGCTGCGCAGCAGCCCCAAATTTGCGAGCCTTGAACCGGATGCTGAAAGGTCTGCTGCTGCTTTTTTGCATGGCTATGGCAACCGCCGAGGCCGAGGACTGGCCTGATCCGCAGTGGCAGACCGACCCTGACACCCTCAACTGGCAAGCCGTCGACACTTACGCCTTCCCCGCCCGCACCCCTGATCGCAGCGGCATCCGCACCGACGCCCTGCTGATCATCCGCGACGGCCGCATCCTCCACGAACGCTATGCCGCCCCCACCACTGCCGCCACCGCACACCTGACCTGGTCGGTCAGCAAAAGCGTGCTCGCCACGCTGATGGGCGTGGCCCAAGGAGAGAGACGCTTCCAGCTGCAAGATCCGGTTACACGCTTCTATCCCGCCATGCGCACCCACCCGGGCGTGCGCATGACCGACCTGCTGCACTGGGCCAGTGGCCTGGACTGGCAGGAAGACTACGAATATGCCCCGCTCAAGTCCTCGGTGGTGGCCATGCTGTATACCCGTGGCCACGAAGACATGGCGGCTTACACGGCAGCACGGGGTGCGACGGCCAGCCCCGGCCAGCGGTTCCTCTATTCCAGTGGCGACAGCAACCTGCTGGCCGCCGCACTGCGCGGCATGCTCGATGCCGGGCAGTACGCCGAATACCCCTGGCACGCATTATTCACCCCGCTGGGTATCGACAGCGCGGTGTGGGAACGTGACCAGGCGGGCACCTACGTGGGCTCTTCCTACCTCTACCTCAGTGCCCGTGACCTGGCCCGTATCGGCTTGCTGATGCAACGGGAGGGGCGGTGGCAAGGTCGGCAACTGCTACCCAAGGCCTGGGTGGCCTTCAACCGTACACCGTTTGCCCATGCCGAACTTGTCCCCGCAGAGGCCAACCCAGGCGGCCACTGGTGGCTCAACCAGCCGTTGGCCGGCGCTACGCGGCCCTGGCCAAATGCGCCCGCAGACACCTTCGCCGCCCTGGGCCATTGGGGCCAGGCGCTGTACATCTTGCCCACGCAAAAGCTGGTGATCGTGCGCTATGCCGATGACCGGGACGGCGCTTACCAGCATGACGAACTGCTCAAGCGAGTGCTGGCCGCACTGGCCGGGGAGGGGGCATGAAGCGCGTACTGCTACTGGTGTTGCCAGGGCTGGTGTTCTGGGCCTGGTACGAGCGTCAGGCCCTGGCAGACTTCCCCGGTATCCTCTCGGCCTACTCGGCCAAGGAATACTGCTCGTGCCGCTTCGTCATGGGCTTCGAGCAGGCGTATTGCCAAGGCTATGTAAAACAGTGGCTGCCGCTGAGCCTGCTTGAAGAAAACACCCCGCAGCGGCACATCACTGCCGAGGGCCTGGGGCGGCGCAACCAGGCTGTCTGGCTGGGCCCGCGCGAGGGCTGCCGCTTGCTGCCATGAAGGCGGGCGGGTAAGGTTGGCGGCCTGGTTTCACGAGATCTGTCATGTTCAAGCTGCCCCGTCTTTTGCCCGCCCTGCTGCTGGCTTTGTGCCTGCCCGCCCACGCCAATTGGCACCTCGATGGCGAATCGTCGCGCCTGTCGTTCATTACCGGCAAGAACGGTGACACGGCCGAGGTGCATCGCTTTCTGGTGCTGCATGGCAAGGTCGACCGCAAGGGCGCGGCCGGCTTGAGTATCGAGATGGATTCGGTCAGCAGCGGCATCCCGCTGCGTGACGAGCGTATGCGTGACGACCTGTTCGAGGTCGAACGTTTTGCCGAAGCCAAGGTGCAGGCGCAACTGGACCTGCGGCCAATCAACGACCTCGCCAACGGTGCCCAGATCGAACTGCGCCTGCCGCTTACCGTTACCCTGCATGGCCAGTCGCACAGCTACAACGCCCTGCTGCTGGCCACGCGTCTGGATGAGCGACGCTTTCAGGTGGTAACCCTCGAACCTCTAGTGCTACGTGCCGAGGATTTCGGCCTGCTGCCTGGGCTGCAAACCCTGCGCAAGCTCGCCGGGCTCAAGTCCATCAACCCGTCGGTGCCGGTTAGCGCGGTGCTGATCTTTACCGCCCGCTGACATGCCGGGGCCGGTCTTCCCCTGGCGGGATGGTAACCAGTTCGAACTGCTGATCGACGGCCCCGAGTTCTTTCCGCGCATGCTCACGGCGATCGTGCGTGCTGAGTTCCAGGTCGATCTGGAGTTGTATCTGGTCGAGGCTGGCGCGTGTGCCGAAGCCGTGGTCGAGGCGTTGGAACAGGCCGCACGGCGCGGTGTACGGGTGCGCTGCCTGTTCGATGACTATGGCTCGCTGGCGTTCAACAGCACCTTGCGCCAGCGCCTGCTGGAGGCCGGCGTGTACCTGCGTTGGTATAACCGCCTGCGCTGGAAGCGCGGCCTGCGCAACCTGTACCGCGACCACCGCAAACTGCTGCTGGTGGATGAACGCTGGGCAGTGGTGGGCGGCACGGGCGTTACCGACGAGTTCTGGACGCCGGGCGATGCGACCAGCGAATGGCATGAGGTGATGGTGCAGATCCAGGGGCCGGTGGTTACCGACTGGCAACTGCTGTTTGACCGCCAGTGGTCCGCCAACAACCGCCGCACCGCCTGGCGCCCCGCCGAGGGCTTTGGCTTGCCGCGCCTGCCCAAACTGCCTGCGCATGGGCAAGGCATGGGGCGAGTGGCCTATGCCGACGCCCGCCAGCACCAGGACATTCTGCATTCGTTGGTGCGGGCGCTGAACAGTGGCAAGCAGCGGGTATGGCTGGCCACACCTTACTTTCTGCCGACCTGGAGCGTGCGCCGTTCGTTACGCCGTGCTGCCAGCAAAGGGCTTGATGTGCGCCTGTTGCTGACCGGCCCACGTACGGACCACCCGTCGGTACGCTACGCCGGGCACCGCTACTACCCACGGCTGCTGCGTGCCGGGGTGCGGATTTTCGAGTACCAGCCGTGCTTCCTGCACCTGAAGATGGCCGTGGTAGATGACTGGGTCAGCGTCGGTTCGTGCAACTTCGACCACTGGAACCTGCGCTTCAACCTTGAAGCCAACATCGAGGCGCTGGACCCGCCACTGACGGCGGCTGTGGTGGCCAGCTTCGAGCGTGACTTTGCCTTGAGCGAGGAAGTCGACCTCGACCACTGGCATGCCCGGCCGCTGTGGCGCAGGGTGAAGCAGCGGATCTGGGGATGGATCGACCGGCTGGTGGTCAACTTGCTCGACCGCCGTGACTGACAGGGGCTATCGTGCAGTATCTGTTAACCGAAGGAGTGGGTGCGATGACGGCGAAGAAGATCCTGATGCTGGTGGGCGATTACGTCGAGGACTACGAGGCGATGGTGCCGTTCCAGGCCTTGAGCATGGTCGGCCACACGGTGCATGCGGTGTGCCCGGAAAAACTGGCGGGGCAGACGGTACGCACCGCTATTCATGATTTTGAGGGTGAGCAGACCTACAGCGAAAAGCCGGGGCACAACTTTGCCCTGAATTATGACTTCGTGCGCGTGCGGGCCGAGCGTTATGACGCGCTGTTGATCCCCGGGGGCCGTGCGCCAGAGTACCTGCGCCTGGATGAAAAAGTGCTGGAGCTGGTGCGGGCGTTCGACCAGGCCGGCAAGCCGATTGCGGCGGTGTGCCATGGCGCCCAATTGCTGGCGGCGGCGGGTGTGCTGGAAGGGCGTGAATGCAGCGCGTACCCGGCGTGTGCGCCGGAAGTGCGGTTGGCGGGTGGGACGTTCATTGATATAGCGGTGGACCAGGCCCATGTGGATGGCAATCTGGTGACGGCACCGGCATGGCCAGCGCACCCTGCGTGGCTGGCTGCCTTCCTCAAGGTGTTAGGTACTCGTATTGCCTGACCGGGCCTCTTCGCGGGCTTGCCCGCGAAGAGGCCGGTACAGGCTTAGGCAACCTGCTCAACCCAGTCATTGAGGTTGTAGTAGTTGGTCACCCGGGCAATCTTGCCGCAGTGGATATAGAAGAAAGCCCCCGCCGACAGCACATAGGTCTGCCCGTTGGCCGCTGGCAGTCCTTCGTCATCGGCCAGGTATTCACCGTGTACCGTGAACTCTGCCGCCGCACGGCTGCCATCGGCGTTCTGCATCACCACGATGTCGGCCAGGCGCTCGCGGTAGCAGCGGTTCATCTTGTCCATGAACGCGGCAAACCGGGCCTTGCCCATCTGCCGCTCGCCCTGGTTGATGTCGTGGATCACATCCTCGCTCAGTAGTGCCAGAAAGCCCTGCAGGTCACCGGCGTTGAAGGCGGCGTAGTAAGCATTTACCAGTTCGGTAGCGGTCATGGAACAATACCTGTCGTGTAGGGAAAAGGCCGGTCGTCGCCCCGGATGATAGGGTTTCCCCTCAAGCCCGGCTTAGCCGAGCGCGTCATCCACATCGACAAAACGACCGCCAAGCATGGAAATACGCCTGTTGCACGGCGCCGCTATCGCGCCTTACATCGATGACCTTGCTCGCCTGCGCCTTAGCGTGTTTCGCGAGTTCCCCTACCTTTACGACGGCACTCCGGAATACGAGGCCGACCACCTCGCTACCTATGCCCGCTCCGGGCGCAGCCTGGCGGTGCTGGCACTGGACAACGGCAAGGTGGTTGGCGCCTCCACCGGCTTGCCATTGGTGGATGTAGCCCCCGAGTTCCAGCAGCCGTTCCTGGCCCAAGGGCGTGACCCGGCCAGCGTGTACTACTTCGGTGGGTCGCTGGTACTGCCGGAATACCGTGGTCAGGGCCTGGGGGTGCGCTTCTTCATCGAACGTGAATCTTACGCGCACAAGCTGGCCGAATTTGATTACTGCGCATTCTGTGCGGTCGAGCGGCCAGGCGTGCACCCCAGACGGCCAGCAGACTACAAACCATTGCACGGCTTCTGGCGTAACCGTGGTTTTCTGCACGACCCATCGTTGCGCACAAGCTTTGCCTGGCGAGACCTGGATGAGACGGAAAGCACCGACAAACTGATGTCCTACTGGCTCAAGGAGCTGCCGATTTGAGCAGCGTGGCGGCCTGTACCTAGAGTCCTGTGGAAACAACGACGGCCCCTTCGCGGGCTTGCCCGCTCCCACAGGTATCGCCTAGCCCTGAGGCCTGCGCTGTCCCTGTGGGAGTGGGCAAGCCCGCGAAGGGGCCGCCGCAGTTACATCAGGCTTACTTCACTTCGACTGCCAGGCTCTGGGCAATCTTGCTCTGCCACAGGGCAGGGCCAGTGATGTGTACCGACTCACCGTTGCTGTCTACGGCAACGGTCACCGGCATGTCCTTGACCTCGAACTCGTAGATCGCTTCCATGCCCAGCTCGGCGAAGGCCAGGACCTTCGACTTGCGGATGGCCTGGGCCACCAGGTAGGCAGCGCCACCCACGGCCATCAGGTAGACGGCTTTGTTATCCTTGATCGCTTCGATGGCGGTCGGGCCACGCTCGGACTTGCCGATCATGCCCAGCAGGCCGGTTTGCTCAAGGATCTGGCGGGTGAACTTGTCCATGCGGGTAGCGGTGGTCGGGCCGGCTGGGCCTACCACTTCGTCACCGACCGGGTCGACCGGGCCTACGTAGTAGATGAAGCGGCCTTTCAGGTCTACTGGCAGCTCTTCGCCACGGTTGAGCATCTCGACCATGCGCTTGTGCGCAGCATCGCGGCCGGTCAGCATCTTGCCGTTGAGCAGGATGGTCTCGCCCGGCTTCCAGCTGGCGACTTCTTCCGGGGTGATGTCGTCGAGGTTGACGCGACGGGCGCTCGGGCCGGCTTCCCAGACGATTTCCGGGTAAGCGTCCAGCGACGGTGCTTCCAGCTCGGCCGGGCCGGAGCCATCGAGCACGAAATGGGCGTGGCGGGTAGCGGCGCAGTTGGGGATCATGCACACCGGCAGCGAGGCGGCGTGAGTCGGGTAATCCATGATCTTGACGTCGAGCACGGTGGTCAGGCCACCCAGGCCCTGGGCGCCGATGCCCAGTTGGTTGACCTTCTCGAACAGCTCCAGACGGATTTCTTCGAGGCGGTTCTGCGGGCCACGGGCTTTCAGCTCATGGATGTCGATGGACTCCATCAACACTTCCTTGGCCATGACGGCGGCTTTCTCGGCGGTACCGCCGATGCCGATGCCGAGCATGCCAGGCGGGCACCAGCCAGCGCCCATGGTCGGGACGGTTTTCAGTACCCAGTCGACGATCGAGTCGGACGGGTTGAGCATGGCCATCTTCGACTTGTTCTCGGAACCACCGCCTTTGGCAGCCACGTCCACTTCCACTTTGTCGCCAGGGACGATCGAGTAGTGGATGACCGCTGGGGTGTTGTCCTTGGTGTTCTTGCGGGCACCGGCCGGGTCGGCCAGGATCGAAGCGCGCAGGACGTTTTCCGGCAGGTTGTAGGCGCGACGCACACCTTCGTTGATCATGTCGTCGACGCTCAGGGTAGCGCCGTCCCAGCGCACGTCCATGCCCACGCGCACGAACACGGTGACGATACCGGTGTCCTGGCAGATCGGGCGGTGGCCGGTGGCGCACATGCGCGAGTTGATCAGGATCTGGGCGATGGAATCGCGAGCAGCGGGCGACTCTTCACGCAGGTAGGCCTCGTGCATGGCCTGGATGAAATCGACGGGGTGGTAGTACGAAATGAATTGCAGGGCGTCGGCGACGCTCTGAATCAGGTCGTCTTGCTTGATCACGGTCATGCAGCGCGCTCCTCTTAAAGACGGGAACATTCATTAAGGCGCTCGACGGTGCCGACCAGCGTGTCGAAGCGCCTTGCAAGGCGCCGGCAGGTCAGGCCGACGGAAAAAGGCGCGGCAGTATAGCGCGCATCCGTGCCGGGCACACCTGCGGCCGGTCTGGACCATGGTCGGCAGTGGTTGGGCATCCTTTTTGCTGCCATTGCGCGCTTGGCTTACAGTGGACTGTGATTTGTGGAGAACGACCAACCATGCCCGAACTTTGCGTGGGCGAGCGCCGCTGGGCGGTGCCAACCGGCAGCAACCTGCTCGATGCCTTGAACGATGCCGGGCTCAACGTGCCTTACAGCTGCCGCGCCGGCAGTTGCCATGCCTGCCTGGTGCATTGCCTGGCCGGGCAACCGCTGGACGCCTTGCCCGAGGCCCTGGCGCTGGACAAGCATGCCCTGGGCTGGCGCCTGGCCTGCCAGTGTCGGGTGGTCGAGGACCTGCAGGTGGCGCTGTTCGACCCGCAGCGCGATGGCGTGCCGGCCCATGTCTGTGCGTTGGACTGGTTCGGTGATGTATTGCGCGTGCGGCTGCGGCCTGAGCGGGCGGTGCGTTACCAGGCGGGGCAGCATGTGGTGTTGTGGAATGGTTCGGTGGCGCGGCCGTATTCGCTGGCCAGTCTGCCGGGGGAAGAGGACTTTCTGGAGTTCCACATCGATTGCCAGCGCCCTGGCGCTTTCTGCGACAAGGCCCGTGGCTTGCGGCTGGGTGATGTGCTGCGCCTGGGTGAGTTCAGAGGCGGTGCGTTGCATTACGATCCGGACTGGCAGGATCGGCCTCTATGGCTGCTGGCTGCGGGCACCGGGCTTGCGCCGTTGTGGGGCATCCTGCGCGAGGCGGTGCGGCAGGGGCATCGCGGCGAGATTCGGGTGCTGCATGTGGCGGGTGACAGCGCCGGGCATTATCTGGCTGGGCCGTTGCAGGAAATGGCAGGTGTGACTGTCGGGTTGGTATTGGCGGAGCAGATGGAGGAGGCGCTGGCGGGGTTACGGCCGACGTCACGGCAGACGGTGGTACTGGTGTGTGGGGCACCGGGGAGTGTCGAGCGGTTTGCGCGGCGCCTGTTCATTGCCGGGGTGCCGCGGGGGCAGGTGTTTGCCGATGTATTTGTCGAGCATGCCTGAGGCATGTGTTGATTGTACCGGCCTCATCGCGACCTTCGGTCGCTCCTACAGAGAATTGCGATCCCCTGTAGGAGCGACCGAAGGTCGCGATGAGGCCGTCAAGCGGACCCCGAGGGCTATCAGCCGACCAGCGGGTCACCAACGTGCAGGATCTTCATCCCGTTGGTGCCACCGATGGTGTGGTAGCTGTCACCCTTGGTCAGGATCACCCAGTCACCTTGCTCTACCAAGCCACGCTTGAGCAGTTCGTCGACTGCGGCCTGGCTTACCTTGTCGGCCGGCAGCGAAGCCGGGTCGAAGGCGATCGGGTACACGCCACGGAACATGTTGGCGCGTGCCTGGGTGGCGCGGTGCGGCGACAGGGCGAAGATCGGCACGTGCGAACGCAGGCGCGACATGATCAGCGGGGTGTAGCCGCTTTCGGTCAGGGCGATGATCGCCTTCACGCCCGGGAAGTGGTTGGCGGTGTACATGGCCGCCAGGGCGATGCTTTCGTCGCAACGCTCGAAGGTGGTGTGCAGGCGGTGGCTGGACTTCTGGCTCGTCGGGTGCTTTTCAGCGCCCAGGCAGATGCGGGCCATGGCCTGAACGGCTTCGATCGGGTACGAACCGGCAGCACTTTCAGCCGACAGCATCACCGCGTCGGTATTGTCCAGCACGGCGTTGGCCACGTCGGACACTTCGGCACGGGTCGGCATCGGGTTCTGGATCATCGACTCCATCATCTGGGTCGCCACGATCACCGCTTTGTTGTTGCGGCGGGCGTGCTGGATGATCTTCTTCTGGATCGCGATCAGCTCGGCATCGCCGATTTCCACGCCCAGGTCGCCACGGGCAACCATCACCGCGTCGGAGGCGGCGATCAGCTTGTCGAGGGTCTCGTCGTCGGCAACCGCTTCGGCGCGTTCGATCTTGGCTACCAGCCAGGCGCTGCCACCGGCTTCGTCACGCAGCTTGCGCGCGTATTCCATGTCGCTGGCGTCACGCGGGAAGGACACGGCCAGGTAGTCCAGGTCCATTTCCGCAGCCAGCTTGATGTCGGCCTTGTCTTTTTCGGTCAGGGCCGGAGCAGTCAGGCCGCCACCTTTGCGGTTGATGCCTTTGTGGTCCGACAGTGGGCCACCGATGATCACCACGCAGTGCAGGGCATCTGCAGTGGCGGTTTCGACGCGCATGACCACGCGGCCATCGTCCAGCAGCAGTTCGTCACCGACGCCGCAGTCTTTGACCAGGTCGGGGTAGTCGATACCGACGATGTCCTGGTTGCCTTCGGTCAGCGGGTGGGCGGTAGAGAAGGTGAACTTGTCACCGATCTTCAATTCGATGCGCTTGTTGGCGAACTTGGCGATGCGGATCTTCGGACCCTGCAGGTCGCCCAGCAATGCTACATGGCGGCCGTTCTTGGCGGCGATGTCACGGATCAGGCGCGCGCGGGCCTTGTGCTCGTCCGGAGTGCCGTGGGAGAAGTTCAGACGTGCCACGTCCAGGCCGGCGAGGATCAGCTGTTCGATCACTTCCGGCGAGTTGCTGGCGGGGCCAAGGGTGGCGACGATTTTGGTACGGCGGATGCTCATGCACAGACTCCTATAGTGAAGCGCAGCGAAAGGCTACTCCTGAATCTCGCTGTAGTCATTGTTCCGTTGCACTACCTGCGACCAAGGCAGGGTGGCATTTGAACGGGCAGGGTATGCTTGCAAAACGCTGTGAAGATTTGTTGGCGTTGGCCGATAAACAGGCATCAAAGGAGATCCCCATGCGAGCCCTGATCGTTTTAGCCCTGGCCGCCAGCGTCGTCGGCTGTACCCGCTGGTCCATGGACCACCACCTGAACAATGCCTACCGTGCCTACGACCGTGGCGATTGCGCCCGGGTCATGCTGGAACTGTCGCAGGTCGACCGCACCAGCCGTGCGCGGCCATTCATCCACCCTGAGGTGTCGCTGCTACGCGGCCAATGCCTGGAGCGCCAGGCGCTTTATGTGGATGCCGCGCAGACCTATCAGTACCTGATCCAGCAGTATCCAGGCAACGAGTATGCCTATCGCGCCCAGGCCCGCCTGCAGACGCTGGAGAAACTGGGCCATTTGCGCGACGGTGAAACGGCGGTGGCCAAGCCGGTGACTACCGTACCTTGGCGCTAACACCAAGGTGTGGTTTATTTCACGAGATTTGCAGCGCGTGCTGCGCTAATCTGTAACTCAGCTGTTACAACAACCGCCAGTTCCTTGTATTCCTGGCATCAGGTACGGAATACACTTGCGATCATGTTCAACAAGCGCCACATCGAACGCCATCAGCTGCCTTGTGTCCTCAAGGTGTTCAACCGGTTTACCAACCAGGAAATCGGCCAGCTAGGCAATGCCTCCGAAGATGGCTTGATGGTCATCAGCCAGCTGCCCGTGCTGGTCGGGCCGGATTACGAGCTGCAACTGCGCATGCCGTTGGGCGGCGGGGGGCATCAGTTCGTCAACCTCACCGCCAGTTGCCTGTGGTGCCGCGAAGACCAGACGCCCGGGCACTATGATTCGGGCTTCATGCTGCTGCAGGCACCGCGCGAATACGACGAGTTCGTGCATTCGTTGCGTGATTACTTCAGTTTCCACCCCGCCAACGCTTCTGTCTGAGGCTGCGCTAGAATCGGGTCGACCTCGATACAGGACGAACCCGTGACCTCCAGCATTTTCTGGCACGACTACGAAACCACCGGCATCAACCCGCGCTGCGACCGCCCACTGCAGGTGGCCGGTGTGCGCACTGACTTTGACCTCAACGAGATTGACGAGCCGATCAGCCTTTATTGCCGGCCCTCTGACGATATCCTGCCGCATCCGGCCGCTTGCCTGGTGACCGGCATCACGCCACAGCTGCTGGCCGAGCAGGGGTTGTGCGAAGCCGAGTTCATGACCCGGGTGCATGCACAGCTGGCTCAACCGGGCACCTGTGGTGCCGGCTACAACACCCTGCGCTTTGACGATGAAGTGACCCGCTACAGTCTATACCGCAACTTTTTCGACCCTTATGCCCGTGAGTGGCAGGGCGGCAACAGCCGCTGGGACCTGATCGATATCGTGCGTACCGCCTATGCCTTGCGCCCGGACGGTATTGAATGGCCGCAGCAGGACGGCCGTACCAGCCTGCGCCTGGAGCTGCTGAGCAAGGCCAATGGCATTGATCACGGGCATGCCCACGAAGCGCTTTCCGACGTACGGGCAACCATTGCCCTGGCCCGCCTGATTCGGCAAAAGCAGCCAAAATTGTATGACTGGCTGTTCCAGTTACGCAGTAAGCATAAAGTGATGGAGCACATCCGTTTGTTACAGCCGCTGGTGCATATATCCGGGCGCTTTTCGGCGGCGCGTAGTTACCTGGGTGTCGTATTGCCACTGGCCTGGCACCCGCGTAATCGCAATGCACTGATTGTGTGCGACCTGCATCAGGAAACCCTACCGTTACTACGGGAAAGTGCTGAAGTTTTGCGCCAGCGTTTGTACACCCGGCATGATGAATTGGCCGAGGGGGAATTACCGGTACCGCTCAAATTGGTGCAGATCAATCGCTGCCCGGTACTGGCGCCGTTGTCGGTATTGCGCCCGGTCGATCAACAGCGATTGGGCCTGGACTTGACGTTGTTACAATTGCGCGGTGAAGAGTTGGCCAATCAACAGGCGCAATGGCAAGACAAGCTGGAGCACATCTATGGCAAGGATGAGTTTGCCCCGAGTGAGGACCCGGAACAGCAATTGTACGAGGGTTTTATTGACGACCGTGACCGGCGCTTATGCGAGCAAGTTCGTGCGCTGGAACCGGCGCAGTTGAGCCATGGGCACTGGATGTTCGATGACCCGCGCTTACCCGAACTGCTGTTCCGTTACCGGGCGCGTAACTTCCCCGACACCTTGAACAGCGAAGAACGCCAGCGCTGGCATGGCTTCTGCCAGCAGCGCCTGAGCGACCCGCGATGGGGGGCACCGAACACGCTGGGTGACTTTGAGCAGGCACGCCAGCAAGCCTGGGAGGGCGCGGACGAAGCGGGCCGGCGTGTGCTGGAGGCTTGGCAAGTGCATGCCCGGCAATTGCAGGCACAATTTGCAGTTGGCTGATCACCAGACAAACAAAAACGCCGGCGATGTGCCGGCGTTTTTGTTGCGATAAGCAAAAGGCGTAGATGGACAATCAGTCCAGCAGGGTCGCCCAGCTTTCAACCACATCGCCACCCCAAGTGGCTTTCCACTCTTTCAGGGTTTTGTGGTTGCCGCCTTTGGTTTCGATCACTTCACCGTTGTGCGGGTTTTTGTATTGCTTGACCTTGCGTGCACGCTTGGTGGCAACAGCCTTGACCGCACCACGAGGTGCCTTGCTCAGTTTCGACTCTGGGTCGAGCAGGGCAATCACGTCGCGCAGCGACTTGGAGTACTCGCCCATCAGTGCACGCAGTTTGCCTTCGAACTCCAGTTCTTTCTTCAGCTTGTCATCCTGCGACAGGTTGGCCAGGCGGGCCTGAAGTTCCTTGATGGCTTCTTCGGTGGCGCGGTACTCGTTGATCAGGGACATGGAGTGTTCCTTAATGCGTGTTCAGAAATGTGTGGGGCAATAATAGACAGGCGATAGTCGCAAGTAAACATGCTATTGGACAATTAACTGTTAATTAAGCTGTGACAACATTTCTCCACGTGAACAAAAATTTACATAAAGGCCCGCTATTTCGTCATGTCTGTCAGTCAAAGCGCGCTGCTGCGTTTGCAGGCCAGCATTGACCCACGCGGCTGCGATCAATACTGCGTTTTTTCTGTCGGGCCGCTAGAATAGGCGCCTTTGCGAAGTTCTGGAGTCTCATTCATGCGCACCTATCGTCTGGTGATCGCCTGCCCCGACCGCGTAGGCATCGTGGCGAAAGTCAGTAATTTCCTGGCCTTGTACAATGGCTGGATCAACGAGGCCAGCCACCACTCTGATGAGCACAGCGGCTGGTTCTTCATGCGCCATGAAATCCGCGCCGAATCGCTGCCGTTCGGTATCGAAGCCTTCCGCGAGGCGTTTGCGCCAATTGCCGAAGAGTTCTCCATGACCTGGCGCATTACCGACTCGGCGCAGAAAAAGCGCGTGGTGCTGATGGCCAGCCGCGAGTCGCACTGCCTGGCCGACCTGCTGCATCGCTGGCATACAGACGAACTGGACTGCGAGATCCCCTGCGTGATCTCCAACCACAACGACCTGCGCAGCATGGTCGAGTGGCACGGTATTCCGTTCTTCCATGTACCGGTCGACCCCAAGGACAAGGCCCCGGCCTTTGCCGAAGTGTCGCGCCTGGTCAATGAGCATGCCGCTGACGTGGTAGTGCTGGCCCGCTATATGCAAATCCTGCCGCCGCAACTGTGCCAGGACTATGCCGAGAAGGTGATCAACATTCACCACAGCTTCCTGCCGTCGTTCGTCGGTGCCAAGCCTTACCATCAGGCCGCTCTGCGTGGCGTGAAGCTGATCGGTGCGACCTGCCACTACGTTACCGAAGAGCTGGACGCCGGCCCGATCATCGAGCAGGACGTGGTACGCGTCAGCCATGCCGACAGCATCGAAGACATGGTCCGCTTTGGCCGCGATGTCGAAAAGATGGTGCTGGCCCGAGGCCTGCGTTATCACCTGGAAGACCGGGTGCTGGTGCATGGCAACAAGACCGTGGTGTTTGACTGACACTGGCTGGTTGGCTCTGAGACTCTGGGGCGCAAAGCGCCCCCGGGAATCCTGAAAGGAATACCCATGGCCAAGCAACGTAACACCCCCACTGCTTCACCCCCGCCCACCCTCGGCGAAGGCTGCCTGGCCCGCTACGACCCCGAAGCCCTGGATGACACTGACGGCACCGACTTCCCTGGCGCCGCCGAACTCTGGCAGCAGCTCAACCCGCCTGACGTCGCCAGCGCTCCAGCAACGGACGCGCAAGCAGGCACACGAACACCGGCCCACCCGCCAGCAGATAAAAGTAGTAAGTAACCGCCCGCCAAATCAGGATCGCCGCCGCTGCGGTCGAACTGCCCACCAAGGGCGTCAGCAGGCTGGCTGAAGTCAACTCGGCGGCCCCCGCCCCTCCAGGCAACAGGCTGAACTGGCCAGCACTGAGCGATAGCATCTGCACCAGAAAGCTGGGGATCCACGCCAAGTCCACACCCAGCCCTCTCAATACCAGGTACAGCACGCTGTAGCGCAGGCCCCAGTGTACGCAGGTCAGGGTGAATACCAGGCTCAGGGTGCGTTTGGGCAGGCGCCAGGTCTGTGCCAGTGCATCGATGAAGTGCAGCAGTTTGCGTGCCCAGCGGCGCTGGCGCGGCTGAGCTACGCCCAAGTGCTGCAGCAGCCTGCCGTTCATGCGCATTACCGTACGCCGGTAGCGCAACAGCCCGATCACTCCGGCCAGTGCTGCGCATAGCAGCAGTGCGCTGCCCAGCAGCATGCTTTCCTGGCTGCGGCCCAGGCTGTGGAACAAGGCGTAGCCGGCTATCGCGAGCATTGCGCAGAAGAAGAACGCCAGATCGTTCAGCTGGTCCATGGCGAACACGGCGCCGCTGCGCGCCGGGCCGATGCGGTGACGCGCCAGCAGCGCCATCAGGGTCAATGGCCCGCCACTGCCACCTGGGGTCGTGCAGATGGCAAACTCCGTGGCCATGACCACGCCGAGGCTGCGTGCATGGCTTAACTGTTTTGCCTGCTCACCCAGCAACAAGCGCAAGCGCAGCGTGTTGATGACCCAGCACGACAGAATCATGCCAAGCAATATGAGCAGCAGTTGCGGGTCGAACCGGCTTAGTCTGGGAAGCAGTTGGCTACCTCCCAACAGCGCTGGCACCAGTGCTGCGCCCAACAATGCCAGCATCAGCAAGGCCCAGCGGTTCATGCTGCCACCTGGCGCTCCAGCCAGGCCGATTTGGTCAGCGGTTCGCGGCCATCCTTCAGCAGTTGTTCCAGTGTTCGCAGCCAATAGTCGCGGGACGAGCGATGGCGCATGTCTACCGGGTGCAGCCCCAGGCGTAATGTGGTCGCGCCTTTCCAGCGACGGCATTGCCAGTCGCACAGCACGCGGGACAACGTGCGACGCCATGCACTGCGGGCGCTCCAGACAAGGCCAGGCGCATCGATAGGGATGAAGTCAGGCAAACGGTACAGGTGCTGTGGTGTGCTGGTGTACTTCAGCGGCAGGCGACGCAAGGCTTGCCGAGTGCCTTGGCTCATGAGCCAGGCCGGTGCGACAAACCCTGCCACAGGCCAACCTTGGCCCTCGAACAATGCCAGGCCATCCTGAAGGCGGGTAAGTGCTTCGGCTTCATCAAGGCTGTAGAACTCGCCTTCATGGGTATAGATGCGCCGCATGAAGTAGTCGATGGGGCTGCGCGGTGGCGGCCCTTCGTCCGCATGGGCGTAGCCGTGCAGCGCCAGTTCGTCCCCGTTGGCCAAGCGTTTGTCCAGCAGACGGCAGAACGAGGGCGCCAGTTGCAGCGGATTGCGCCGATGGAAGTCCGGGACCACCAGCCATGTCATGGGTACGTTGCCCAGCGCGTCGACGGCCTCTACGAATGGCTGGTAGTCCGGCCAGGTTTCCGGGGCTACATCATGCAGTACCAGCATGAGGTAGCGGTGGCTGGAGGAAGGCTCAGGCATGGGCACGCACCTGTGGCTGATAACCGAGCACGGCCTGGTAGTGCTGGAGCAGCCCCGCGACCACGTTATCCCACGAGTAATGCTGTTCTACATGCAGACGGGCCTGCGCACCCAGCGTGCCTACGCCAGCCTCGAACGCTTCGCGCACAGCGGTTGCCATGGCGCGGCCATCGTTGGCGCGGCACAGGAGGCCGCACTGATCATTGATGATTTCACCAAAGGCACCCGCGCGCACGGCCACCACCGGCGTAGCGCTGGCCATGGCTTCGAGAATGACCAGGCCGAACGTTTCCTGGTCGCCAGCGTGCACCAGCAGGTCGGCGCTGGCCATCAGCCGGGCCACCTCTGCAGCCGGGCAGAAGTGGTCGATGACGCTGACGTTGTGTGGCACGTTGGCGGGCATGTTCGAACCTACCAACACCAGGTGGTAGGGGGCGCCGAGCTGCTGTATGCAGTCGAGCAGCACCGGCAGGTTCTTTTCCCGCGAGCCGCGGCCGGCGTAAATCAACAGGCGGCTGGTGTCGGCAATGCCCAGCTGCGCACGCAAGTGCGGGTCGCGCTGGTCGGGGTTGAACGTGGCCAGGTCCACGCCCAGGCGTTGCACATGCACGTTGCGTATGCCCAGGCGGCGCAGTTTGTCGGCCATGATCTGGCTGGGCGCCAGCACCCGGTCGAAATTGCCGTACAGCTTGCTCACGTAGGCCTCGACATTGGGCGTGAACCAGTTGCCCATGCGGTTGCTGACCAGCAACGGCAGGTCGGAATGGTAGAAGCCGATCACTGGCACATCCAGTTGGCGCCTTGCCTCCAGTGCCGCCCAGGCGGTCAGGTAGGGGTCGCCGACTTCGATCAGGTCGGGTTTGAGCGTGCGCAGCGTCTTGCACCAAGGGGCGAGGCGTACCGGAAAGCGGTAGCCCTTGCCAAACGGCAGGGGTGGGGCGGGTACCTGAAAGATGCCATCGGCATGCCGGGCGCTTGGTCCGGGAATCAACAGGCTATGGCGTACGCCTTGGATGGCGTCGAGGCGGCGGTGTTTGGCATCAAGATAAGTACGTACGCCACCGCTGGCCGGGGCGTAGAACATGGTGATGTCGGCGATGTGCACGATCAGCATCCCTCCGGGATCGTCTTCGGGTCTGTCATCCGGCGGTAACGGGCCGGCGATGACGCGCCTAAAGGTTGACCTTTCAGAAGGATAGTTTGTTCGATCGGGGTTGGGGGGAGCGGCGTGGGCTTCTTCGCGGGTAAACCCGCTCCCCTAGGGACAGCGCAGGCCTTGATGCTTGCGCTGCCTCCTGTGGGAGCGGGTAAACCCGCGAAGCATGCGGCGCGGTACGTGCTTAGATGCGGAAGCTGCCCACCAGGTGTTTAAGACGGCCGGCCTGCTGCTCCAGGTCAGAGCACGCGCGCAGGGTGGCCTGCAGGTTCTCCACGCCTTCTTGATTGAGCATGTTGATCTCGTTGATGTCCATGTTGATGGCCTCGACCACGGCGGTCTGCTCTTCGGTAGCAGTGGCTACGGACTGGTTCATGCCATCGATCTCGCCAATGCGCACAGTCACGCTGTCCAGCCGTTCACCGGCCTGGTTGGCGATCTGCACGCTGTCCTGGCTGTGGCGCTGGCTCTGGTCCATGGTCTCGACCGACTCACGGGCGCCGACCTGCAGCTCTTCGATCATGGTTTGCACTTGTTGCGCCGATTCCTGGGTGCGGTGCGCCAGGTTGCGCACTTCATCGGCGACCACGGCAAAGCCACGCCCGGCTTCACCGGCGCGGGCCGCCTCGATAGCGGCGTTCAGCGCCAGCAGGTTGGTCTGCTGGGAAATGCTGGTGATCACTTCGAGGATCTGGCCGATATTCACGGTCTTGCTGTTCAGCGTTTCGATGTGCTCGCTGGACGTGACGATCAGGTTGGACAGGCGGTTCATCGCGGCTATGTTGCGCTCGACCACTTGTTGGCCTTCCTCGGCCAGCAGGCGCGCGGAGCTTGCATGCTGTGAAGCCTGGGCAGCGTTGCTGGCTATTTCCTGGGCGGCGGCACCCAGTTCGTTGATGGCGGCTGCCACGCTGTTGGTACGGTTGGACTGCTCGTCAGAGTTGGTCATCGACGAATTCGAAGCACTGATCACGCGCAGTGCCACTTCGTTGACCTGCTCGGTGGCCGAGGACACTTCGCGGATGCTGCTGTGAATGCGCTCTACGAACCGGTTGAAGGCGTTACCGAGGATGCCGAACTCGTCGTGGTTGTGAATGCGCAAGCGCTTGGTCAGGTCGCCTTCACCTTCGGCAATGTCTTCCATGGCGCGCGTCATGGTGTGCAGCGGCTGCATCAACACGCGGATCAGCAGGCCCAGTAGGCCGATGATGATCACCACCGCTACCAACGTGGCGATCACCGCCGAGGTACGGAAGGTGCTGAGCATCGAGAACGCTTTGTCCTTGTCCACCGACAGGCCGATGTACCAGTTGGCCGACGGCAGGCCGGTGATCGGGGTGAAGGTCAGCAGGCGGGCCTGGCCATCGCTCTGCACTTCGGTCAGTTCACCGGTCAGTTTCGGCGTGTGCTGCGGGAACAGGTCCGACAGTGACTTCATCACCAGGTCTTTGTCCGGGTGTACCAGGATCTTGCCCTGATCGTTGACCAGGAAGGCGTAGCCCATGCCGCCGAAGTTCAGCGAGTTGATGATCTGCACCAGGCCGTCCAGGGCCAAGTCGCCACCCACCACGCCGACACTGCTGGACACCTTGCTGAGGATGCCAATGACCATCTTGTTGGTGGTCATGTCGATGTACGGCTCGGTCAGGGTCGCGCCCGCCGCATTCATGCCTTCCTTGTACCAGGGGCGGGTGCGCGGGTCGTAGCCATCGGGCATCTTGGCGTCCGGCCGTACGCTGAAGCCGCCGTCGGTTTTGCCCAGGTAAACGGTAAGGAAGCTGGAAATCAGGGCATTCTGGCCCATCAGTGTTTCGGCGTTGGTCGGGGCCTGGGCAATGTTCTGCGCCAGGTTCTCTACCAGTTTGATACGGCCTTCGAACAGGTTACGAATGTTGGTCGACGTGGAGGCGCCCATTTCAGCCAGATAGTTTTCCAGGTCCTCGCGGATCGCATTACGCTGGAGGTAATCGTTGTAGAGGGTGAAAAGGCTGAAGGCGAGCATCACAATCAGTGATGCGGCCAAAAGGATCTTGTGGCTGAAACGAAGGCTTTTGTTCATGGCGTAATCGGTTCCGCTAAGGTGTTATATCAGGCGTTCGCTCCGGGGGAGCGCAAGGCAGTGCAACATCCCGAAATATCCCTTTTCGGTTGTTCCTCTCTATTAAGGCGAATATCACCCAAAGGTATCGGCCGAATTAAGGTAAAGCTTGAGCAGAGGATTAATGAGATGTCGGAATCTTCGACCATCGTTGTAGGCGCTGGCCCGGATGGCCAGCCAGTAGGGCAAGCGATGCGGCTGGCTAACCGTCACGGTCTGGTGGCAGGTGCGACGGGCACGGGCAAGACCGTCACCCTGCAGCACCTGGCGGAAGTGTTCAGCGACGCAGGGGTGGCCGTGTTCGCGGCCGACGTCAAAGGTGACCTCTGTGGCCTGGGGGCTGCCGGTGCGCCACAGGGCAAGGTGGCCGAGGGCATACGCCTCGGGCCTATCCCGTGAGCTTGTGGGATATAGCGGGGCAGTCCGGCCACCCCTTGCGCACCACGCTCAGCGAGATGGGGCCGCTGCTGCTGGGCAACCTGCTGGAGCTGACCGACAGCCAGCAAGCCGCGCTGTACGCTGCCTTCAAGGTTGCCGACCGCGAGGGCCTGTTGCTGCTGGACCTGAAAGACCTCAAGGCGCTGCTCGCGCACCTGAAGGACAACCCGCAATTGTTGGGTGAAGACAGCGCGCTGATGACCACTGCCTCTACCCAGGCGTTGTTGCGGCGGCTGGCGACTCTGGAGCAGCAGGGCGCCGAGGCACTGTTCGGTGAGCCGGCATTACAGCTTGAAGACCTGCTACGGCCGGACCCGGATGGCCGTGGGCGCATCCACCTGCTCGATGCCAGCCGGTTGGTGCATGAAGCGCCCAAGGTTTACGCCACCTTCCTGCTGTGGCTGTTGGCGGAGTTGTTCGAGCAGTTGCCCGAACGCGGGGATGCCGACAAACCGGTGCTGGCATTGTTCTTCGATGAAGCGCACTTGCTGTTCAACGGCACGCCCAAGGCGTTGCAGGACCGGCTGGAGCAGGTGGTGCGGCTCATTCGATCCAAGGGTGTGGGGGTGTACTTCGTTACCCAGTCGCCCGGCGACCTGCCGGATGCGGTGTTGGCCCAGCTGGGCTTGCGTATTCAGCATGGCTTACGGGCCTTTACCGCCAAGGAGCAGAAGTCGTTGCGAGCGGTGGCCGATGGCTTTCGCCCCAACCCGGCGTTCGACACCCTGGCAGTGTTGACCGAGCTGGGAATTGGCGAGGCGCTGGTGGGTACGCTGGAAGAGAAGGGCACGCCGGCCATGGTGCAGCGGGTGCTGGTTGCGCCGCCGCAGTCGCGCATCGGACCATTGTCTGCGGCTGAACGCAGCGCACTGATTGCCGCTTCGCCCCTGGCGGGGCGTTATGACAAACCGGTTGACCGCGAGTCGGCTTATGAAATGCTGACCCAGCGCAAGGGCGAGGCTGTGGAACCGGCGCCGCAGCCGAAGGCGGATGAGGAAAGCTTTGCCGACAAGGCGGGGGACTTCTTGCAAGGTGCGGCGGGGCAGGCGATCAAATCGGCGGTGCGCCAGGCGGCCAATCAGCTGGGGCGGCAACTGGTGCGCGGGTTGATGGGGTCGTTGCTGGGGGCAAGAAGAGGTGATCTGCCTGTGCCGGCCTCTTCGCGCCGAACCGCCGTGAACAGGCCGGCACAGGAATAACGCTCATGAAAAAGGCGCCACGGGGGCGCCTTCATTCATTGCGGTATCACTCAGCCAATGGCTTTGGACGCCAGCCAGAACAGGCCGGCCGCCAGGCCCATCGAGGCCGGCAGGGTGAGGACCCAGGCCAACAGGATCGTCTTCACGGTGCCGCCTTGCAGGCCGCTTTTGTTGGCGACCATGGTGCCGGCCACGCCGGACGACAGCACGTGGGTGGTCGATACCGGCAGGGCGAACACGTTGGCCATGCCGATGGCGCAGGCCGCGGTGATCTGTGCCGACATGCCCTGTGCATAGGTCATGCCCTGCTTGCCGATCTTCTCGCCGACGGTCAGTACCACACGCTTCCAGCCAACCATGGTGCCCAGGCCCAGGGCCAGGGCGACGGCCACGATCACCCAGAACGGGGCGTATTCGGTCGTGGCAGTGAGGTCTTTGCGCAGTTTCTCCAGGTCGGCCTTTTCACGGGCCTCCAGGCCTGGCAGCTTGCCAACCTTCTTCGCCGTGTCATCCAGGCACAGCAGGTAGCGGCGCACTTCGACACGCTTCTCGGCACTCAGGCTGTGGTAGTCGGTCACGCCTTGCAGCGAGGCCTGCAGCGCGGCAATGGTCGGCTCGGTCTGCTGCGGGTTGCAGCTGAACTGCTCCGGCAGGTCGCTGGCCTTGGCTTTGCCCAGCGCCAGGAACTCGCCCAGGGTGGCGGCGTTGCGCTGATAGAACTGGCTCATGTGCAGGGTGGCGTCGCGGGTACGCTCGATCTGGTAGGTGGTGCTGTTCAGGTCGAGGACGAACTTGGCCGGGACGATACCGATGAGCACCAGCATGATCAGGCCGATGCCTTTCTGGCCGTCGTTCGAACCGTGCACGAAGCTGACGCCCATGGCGGAAACCACCAGCACCATGCGGTTCCAGAATGGCGGGTGCTTCTTGTCGTCGAGTTTGCGGCGCTGGTCGGGGGTTTTGTGCATCTTCGACAGCGGGCGCCACCACTTCAGGCCGATCAGCACCAAGGCGGCAACGGCGAAGCCGGCCATTGGCGAGACCACCAGCGACATGGCGATGTCGATCGCCTTCTGCCAGTTGACGCCGTCACCCAGCGGAATGTCGTTGATCAGGGCGTTGGCCAGGCCGACGCCGAGAATGGAGCCGATCAGCGTGTGCGAGCTGGAAGCGGGGATGCCAAAGTACCAGGTGCCCAGGTTCCAGGTGATGGCCGCAGCCAGCAGCGAGAAGACCATGGCCAGGCCGTGTCCGGTGTTCACGTTGATCAGCAGCTCTACCGGCAGCAGGTGCACGATGGCATAGGCCACCCCGACACCGCCGAGCAGAACGCCAAGGAAGTTGAACACGCCGGAGAAGAACACGGCGAGGTGCGGCGGCATGGCTTTGGTATAGATGACGGTAGCTACCGCGTTGGCGGTGTCATGAAAGCCATTGATGAACTCGAAGGCGAGTACGAAGGTCAAGGCGAGCAGCAGGCTCACCAACACCCAGGCATCCAGTCCGCTGAATAAATCGATCATGAAGGTTGTCTGGCGGTCATAGGGGGGCGGGATTATGCCAGAAAACCTTGGCAATCGATGCACCTGCTACAGACCGATGGCGATCTTCATGGCGTGGGTGCGCCGTGCAAGGTGGGGCATTCAGGCAGGGAAATATCGGCTAACAAGCGTAAATATTGGCGAAATCAGGCATAAAAGCCAAGAAAATGCTGGCTTGCCATCATTCAAACGATCGTATGAAATTTGTGTAATTCCATTTCATCATCGGTCAGGCGGTAAAGATCGAGGCAATTTTGACCGCGCCCGGGCTGGCCGGGCGACGACGCGCTGGCGTAGTCCTGGGGTCAGGGGGTGTCGCTGCGCAGTTCCTTTTCAATGCGTTCCAGTTCCTGGCTGAAAGCCTGGTCGCGCACACTGGCACGTTTGCGCCAAGGTTTGCGTTCCGGATCCGGTTGTGCGGCATAAGTGGTGACTTCGCCGCCGTAAACATCCTTGTAACGTTCAGCCTGGCGCTCGAGTTCTGCGCGCAGTTCATCTTTCGTCACATGCAGTACCTGAATTAAGAGTAATGACGGTTGTTATGCACTGTGCAGCATGCACAGGCTATGCGGGCCGCAACGGCTTGATACAAGGCTTGATACAACAGAAGGTTCCTTGACCACGCTGGCGTCGGGTGCCTGCGCAATCGATTATAGCAACCGGTAATTCGCCGAACATCGTTATTTACCCGGCCCTGGCATCATCTGACGTAAGTAGTGGGATGTGCCTGGAAACAGTTTGGACCTTTCGTACAAGTTTGAAAGGCAAGGCGGATAAAAGTTCGCTGCAACGTCGGGATGATGCCCGAATGAAAAACGGCCTCGCCAGAAGGCGAGGCCGTTGCCTGGGGACTTCTACGGTGGGTACCTGACCAGTCTCTCCAAAGAAGCCACAAGTGGCATGAGAAAGGTATAAGCAAACGTGTCGGCGGTCAATTGCGATTATCGGCCGTTTGTTCGATAATCGCACGAACCGGCGTTTTTTTGAGGTGTGCGATGAGTGACGAAACCCTGGGCAACGATTCTGGCAATCCGGAGGTGGCACGGCCTGCTTCGGCTGCCATGGCGCCGCCGATCGTGGCTTCTCCGGCCAAGCGCATCCAGGCCTTTACCGGCGACCCGGACTTCATGACCTCCCTGGCACGTGGCCTGGCCGTGATCCAGGCGTTCCAGGAGCGCAAGCGCCACCTGACCATCGCCCAGATCAGCCACCGTACGGAAATCCCTCGTGCAGCGGTGCGCCGTTGCCTGCATACGTTGATAAAGCTGGGTTACGCCACCACCGACGGGCGTACCTATTCGCTGTTGCCTAAAGTGCTGACCCTGGGGCATGCATACCTGTCGTCGACACCGCTGGCGATTTCTGCCCAGCCATACCTGGACCGCATCAGCGACCAGTTGCACGAGGCGGCCAACATGGCCACGCTCGAGGGTGACGACATCCTTTATATAGCCCGCTCGGCCACGGTGGAGCGGCTGATTTCGGTCGACCTGTCGGTGGGCGGGCGCCTGCCGGCCTACTGCACGTCGATGGGGCGCATTCTGCTGGCAGCCCTGGACGACACCAGCCTGCGCGAGTACCTGGAGCGTGCCGACCTGAAAGCGCGCACCAGCCGTACCCTGCATGACCCTGAATCCTTGTTCGCCTGCATCCAGCAGGTGCGCGCTCAGGGATGGTGCGTGGTGGACCAGGAACTGGAGCAGGGGCTGCGATCGATTGCGGTGCCGGTGTATGACGCTTCGGGGCAGGTGTTGGCGGCGTTGAACGTGAGTACCCATGTCGGGCGAGTAACGCGTAGTGAACTGGAGCAGCGTTTCTTGCCGATTTTGCTCGCTGCCAGCCGCGACCTTTGTCATCAGTTGTTTGGTTGAAATTGCCGGGGCCGCAAGGCGGCCCCAAAATAGAACAGGCAAAACCGTTTCCTGTGCGATAAACGCACAGTGTCGTTCCGGGTGAATTGCTTCACCTGCGCCCGCTGATTAATGTTTCTCGCAACGGTCGGCCCTGCCTACCGAACAAGAAAAACATAAGAGGCACATAACATGAATACTGTCCCCTCGCTGCCGCGGCCGCACCCGCGCGCAGTACCGTTGTATCCAGGCTGACGCAGGCCATATTCCCTACTCATCGCCCTCTGTGCCGGTTGCCCGTGTGCAGTGGTCTGGCTGTGCCCTACATTCTGGATAACAACAATGAACCAAGCGCAAAACAACGTCGGTAAAAGCCTCGACGTTCAGTCGTTCATCAATCAGCAGCCGCTGTCCCGCTATCAGTGGCGGGTCGTGCTGTTGTGCTTTCTGATCGTCTTCCTCGATGGCCTGGACACTGCCGCCATGGGCTTCATCGCCCCGGCCCTGTCGCAGGAGTGGGGGATCGACCGTGCCAGCCTCGGCCCGGTCATGAGTGCCGCATTGATCGGCATGGTGTTCGGCGCCTTGGGCTCCGGGCCGCTGGCTGACCGCTTCGGCCGTAAAGGTGTTCTGGTGGGCGCGGTGCTGGTGTTCGGCGGTTTCAGCCTGGCTTCGGCCTATGCCACCAACGTCGACCAGTTGCTGGTACTGCGCTTTCTGACGGGCCTGGGCCTTGGTGCCGGTATGCCCAACGCGACTACGCTGCTGTCCGAATACACCCCTGAGCGCCTCAAGTCGTTGCTGGTCACCAGCATGTTCTGTGGTTTCAACTTGGGCATGGCGGGTGGTGGCTTCATTTCCGCCAAGATGATCCCGGCTTACGGCTGGCACAGCCTGCTGGTTATCGGTGGGGTACTGCCGCTGCTGCTGGCGTTGGTGCTGATGGTCTGGCTGCCGGAGTCGGCGCGGTTCCTGGTGGTACGCAACCGAGGCACCGACAAGGTGCGCAAGACCCTGTCGCCCATCGCGCCACAGGTGGTGGCCGAGGCCGGCAGCTTCACCGTACCGGAACAAAAGGCCGTGGCCGCACGCAACGTGTTTGCGGTGATCTTCTCCGGCACTTATGGCCTGGGCACCCTGCTGCTGTGGCTGACCTACTTCATGGGCCTGGTCATCGTCTACCTGCTGACCAGCTGGCTGCCAACCCTGATGCGAGACAGCGGTGCGAGCATGGAGCAGGCCGCGTTCATCGGTGCGCTGTTCCAGTTTGGCGGTGTGCTCAGTGCGGTCGGTGTGGGTTGGGCCATGGACCGTTTCAACCCGCACAAGGTCATCGGCATTTTCTACCTGCTGGCCGGGGTGTTCGCTTACGCCGTGGGGCAGAGCCTGGGCAACATCACCGTGTTGGCCACGCTGGTACTGATTGCGGGTATGTGCGTGAACGGCGCGCAGTCGGCAATGCCTTCGCTGGCGGCACGCTTCTACCCGACCCAGGGCCGGGCCACGGGGGTATCGTGGATGCTGGGCATTGGCCGCTTTGGCGCGATTCTCGGGGCCTGGAGTGGCGCAATGCTGCTGGGCCTGGGCTGGAACTTCGAGCAGGTGCTGACGGCATTGCTGGTGCCGGCGGCGCTGGCGACCGTGGGCGTGATCGTGAAAGGGCTGGTGAGCCACGCAGACGCGACCTGAGGTCGGTAAAGCGCAAGAAGGGGATCGGTAGGTTTGCAACAAATGGTTCGCTAATCGCACAAATAGTCGATTATCGGATTGTAAGCGACCTGCCAGTCTCCTTAATCTGAGCTCACTGAAGCACCCTGACCAGTAGCCTCCAGCAGACCACCCCCGAACCACTGAAGTCGAGCCGTCCGCCCTGCGTGACCTCGAAGCCCGTACCGCAGGAGAAGCTTAATGCGCGACGTATTTATCTGTGACGCCATCCGCACCCCGATCGGCCGCTTCGGCGGCGCCCTGGCCGGCGTGCGTGCCGACGACCTGGCTGCCGTGCCGCTGAAGGCGCTGATCGAGCGCAACCCGAGCGTACAGTGGGATCAAGTCGACGAAGTGTTCTTCGGCTGCGCCAACCAGGCCGGTGAAGACAACCGTAACGTGGCGCGCATGGCGCTGCTGCTGGCCGGCCTGCCCGATAGCATCCCGGGTGTTACCCTGAACCGCCTGTGCGCGTCGGGCATGGATGCCATCGGCACTGCCTTCCGCGCCATCGCCAGCGGCGAAATGGAGCTGGCGATTGCCGGTGGCGTCGAGTCGATGTCGCGTGCCCCGTTCGTCATGGGCAAGGCCGAAAGCGGCTATTCGCGCAACATGAAGCTGGAAGACACCACCATCGGCTGGCGTTTCATCAACCCGCTGATGAAGAGCCAGTACGGCGTGGACTCCATGCCGGAAACCGCCGACAACGTGGCCGACGATTATCAGGTTTCGCGTGCTGACCAGGACGCCTTCGCCCTGCGCAGCCAGCAAAAAGCGGCAGCCGCCCAGGCCGCCGGTTTCTTCGCCGAAGAAATCGTGCCGGTGCGCATTGCGCACAAGAAAGGCGAAACCATCGTCGAGCGTGACGAACACCTGCGCCCGGATACCACACTGGAAGCCCTGACCAAACTCAAGCCAGTCAACGGCCCGGACAAGACAGTGACCGCCGGCAATGCCTCGGGCGTGAACGATGGTGCTGCGGCGCTGATCCTGGCGTCGGCTGAAGCTGTGAAGAAGCACGGCCTGACGCCACGCGCCCGCGTTCTGGGCATGGCCAGTGGCGGTGTTGCCCCACGGGTAATGGGTATTGGCCCGGTGCCGGCGGTGCGCAAGCTGACCGAGCGCTTGGGTGTGGCAGTCAATGATTTCGATGTGATCGAGCTGAACGAAGCCTTTGCCAGCCAAGGTCTGGCGGTGCTGCGTGAGCTGGGTGTGGCCGATGATGCGCCGCAGGTGAACCCTAATGGCGGCGCGATCGCCCTGGGCCACCCGCTGGGCATGAGCGGTGCGCGCCTGGTGCTGACGGCACTGCACCAGCTGGAGAAGAGTGGTGGGCGCAAGGGCCTGGCAACCATGTGTGTAGGGGTTGGCCAGGGTCTGGCTTTGGCCATCGAGCGGGTGTGACCTGTACCGGCCTCTTCGCGGGCAAGCCCGCTCCCACAGGATGATTGTTGCCCACTGCACAACGGAAACCTGTGGGAGCGGGCTTGCCCGCGAAGAGGCCGGTCTTGTTAGACACAAGGCCAATTGCCAGCCAGAAAGCGGAACGAGTGTGTTACCAGGTATGTCTAGACTTACCTGGGACCCTCTTGGAGTAAAACCGTCATGACCTCAACCTATTACACCGGCGAAGAACGCAGCAAGCGCATCTTCGCTATTATCGGTGCCTCATCAGGCAACCTGGTGGAATGGTTCGACTTCTACGTCTACGCGTTCTGCGCGATCTACTTTGCCCCGGCCTTCTTCCCTTCCGACGACCCTACCGTGCAGTTGTTGAACACGGCAGGTGTTTTCGCCGCAGGCTTTTTGATGCGCCCCATCGGTGGCTGGATCTTCGGCCGCCTCGCTGACCGCCATGGTCGCAAGAATTCCCTGATGATCTCGGTGCTGATGATGTGCTTCGGCTCCCTGATGATCGCCTGCCTGCCCACCTATGCCAGCATCGGCACCTGGGCGCCAGCGCTGCTGTTGCTGGCTCGCCTGATCCAGGGGCTGTCGGTAGGCGGCGAATACGGCACCACTGCCACCTACATGAGTGAAGTGGCGTTGCGCGGTCAGCGCGGCTTTTTTGCTTCGTTCCAGTACGTCACCCTGATCGGAGGCCAGTTGCTGGCGGTGCTGGTGGTGGTGATCCTGCAACAGCTGCTCACAGAAGATGAGCTACGTGCCTGGGGCTGGCGCATTCCATTCGTGGTTGGCGCCATTGCCGCGCTGATCTCGCTGATGCTGCGCCGTTCGCTGCACGAAACCAGCAGCGCCGAGACTCGCCAGGACAAGGACGCCGGCACCATCAAGGGCCTGTTCCGCAATCACGCAGCGGCCTTTGTGACCGTGCTCGGCTATACCGCAGGTGGCTCGCTGATCTTCTACACCTTCACCACTTACATGCAGAAATACTTGGTGAACACGGCCGGCATGACGGCAAAAAACGCCAGCTACGTGATGACCGGTGCGTTGTTCCTGTTCATGGTGCTGCAGCCGTTCTTCGGCATGCTGTCCGATCGCATCGGCCGGCGTAATTCGATGCTGCTGTTCGGGGCGCTCGGTACCCTGTGCACCGTGCCGCTGCTGATGGCCCTGAAAACGGTGACCAGCCCGTTCATGGCCTTTGTACTGATCAGCCTGGCGTTGTGTATCGTCAGTTTCTACACCTCGATCAGCGGCCTGGTGAAGGCCGAGATGTTCCCGCCGCAGGTGCGTGCGCTGGGTGTGGGCCTGGCCTATGCAGTGGCCAACGCGGCATTCGGCGGCTCTGCCGAGTACGTGGCCCTGGGCCTGAAGACCCTGGGTATGGAAAACACTTTCTACTGGTACGTGACGGCCATGATGGCGATTGCCTTCCTGTTTAGCCTGCGCTTGCCGAAGCAGGCGGCGTACCTGCACCACGATGATTAAGGACGTGGCATGACCAACCAACTGTTCGACGCCTATTTCACCGCGCCGGCCATGCGCGAGATCTTCTCCGACCGTGGTCGCTTGCAGGGCATGCTCGATTTCGAAGCTGCGCTGGCCCGTGCCGAAGCCGCTGCCGGGCTGGTGCCGCATAGCGCCGTGGCCGCCATTGAGGCAGCTTGCCAGGCCGAGCGCTATGACGTTGGCGCGCTGGCCAATGCCATCGCCACCGCGGGTAACTCGGCAATCCCGCTGGTAAAGGCGTTGGGCAAGGTGATTGCCAGCGGCGTGCCTGAGGCCGAGCGCTATGTGCACCTGGGCGCCACCAGCCAGGATGCGATGGACACCGGGCTGATCTTGCAGCTGCGCAATGCCCTCGACCTGATCGAAGCCGACCTTGGCAAGCTGGCCGACACCCTGTCGCAGCAAGCCTTGAAGCATGCTGATACCCCACTGGTAGGTCGCACTTGGTTGCAGCATGCCACCCCGGTGACCCTGGGCATGAAACTGGCTGGCGTGTTGGGCGCCTTGACCCGCCACCGCCAGCGTCTGCAGGAACTGCGCCCGCGCCTGCTGGTGCTGCAGTTCGGCGGTGCTTCGGGCAGCCTGGCGGCCTTGGGTAGCAAGGCGATGCCGGTGGCCGAGGCCCTGGCGGAACAGCTGAAGCTGACGTTGCCGGAGCAACCCTGGCACACCCAGCGCGACCGCCTGGTGGAGTTTGCCTCTGTGCTGGGCCTGGTGGCCGGTAGCCTGGGCAAGTTCGGCCGCGATGTCAGCTTGCTGATGCAGACCGAGGCGGGGGAGGTGTTCGAGCCTTCCGCGCCGGGCAAGGGCGGTTCCTCCACCATGCCGCACAAGCGCAATCCGGTGGGCGCTGCAGTGCTGATCGGCGCCGCGACCCGCGTCCCTGGCCTGGTATCTACCCTGTTCGCCGCCATGCCGCAGGAACACGAGCGCAGCCTGGGCTTGTGGCATGCCGAGTGGGAAACCCTGCCGGATATCTGCTGCCTGGTTTCCGGCGCGTTGCGCCAGGCCCAGGTCATCGCCGAGGGCATGGAAGTGGATGCAGCGCGCATGCGCCGTAACCTCGACCTTACCCAAGGCCTGGTGCTGGCCGAAGCGGTGAGCATCGTGCTGGCCCAGCGCCTGGGCCGCGACCGTGCCCACCACCTGCTGGAGCAATGCTGCCAGCGCGCCGTGGCCGAACAGCGTCACTTGCGTGCCGTGCTGGGTGACGAACCGCAGGTCAGTGCCGAACTGTCTGCCGAAGAACTTGATCGCCTGCTCGACCCTGCCCACTACCTGGGCCAGGCGCGCGTCTGGGTGGCGCGCGCCGTGACCGAACATCAACATTTCACTGCCTGAAGGAGACCGCTGTGGCGCACTTGCAACTGGCCGATGGCGTTTTGAACTACCAGATCGATGGCCCGGAAAACGCCCCGGTACTCGTCCTGTCCAACTCGCTGGGCACTGACCTGGGCATGTGGGACACCCAGATTCCACTGTGGAGCCAGCATTTCCGAGTGCTGCGCTACGACACCCGTGGCCACGGTGCCTCGCTGGTTACTGAAGGCCCTTACAGCATCGAGCAACTGGGGCGGGACGTGCTGGCCCTGCTCGATGGCCTGGACATCCAGAAAGCGCACTTCGTGGGCCTGTCGATGGGCGGCTTGATCGGCCAGTGGCTGGGCATCAACGCCGGTGATCGCCTGCACAGTCTGACCCTGTGCAACACCGCCGCCAAGATCGCCAATGACGAGGTGTGGAACACCCGTATCGACACCGTGCTAAAAGGCGGCCAGCAGGCCATGGTCGACCTGCGCGATGCGTCCATCGCCCGTTGGTTCACTCCAGGCTTCGCCCAGGCCCAGCCCGCGCAGGCTCAGCGTATCTGTCAGATGCTGGCGCAAACCAGCCCGCAAGGCTATGCCGGCAATTGCGCAGCCGTGCGTGATGCCGATTACCGTGAGCAATTGGGCCGCATCCAGGTGCCGGCGCTGATCGTTGCCGGTACCGAAGACGTGGTGACCACCCCTGAGCATGGCCGCTTCATGCAAGCCGGTATCAACGGGGCCGAGTACGTCGACTTCCCGGCTGCACACCTGTCGAACGTCGAAATCGGTGAGGCCTTCAGCCGCCGCGTGCTCGACTTCCTGCTGGCTCACTGAGGACAACGCCATGGACGAGAAACAACGTTACGACGCCGGCATGCAAGTGCGCCGTGCGGTGCTGGGCGATGCCCATGTGGACCGCAGCCTGGAAAAGCTCAACGACTTCAACGGCGAGTTCCAGGAGATGATCACCCGCCATGCCTGGGGTGATATCTGGACCCGCCCGGGCCTGCCGCGCCATACCCGCAGCCTGATCACCATCGCCATGCTGATCGGCATGAACCGCAACGACGAGCTGAAACTGCACCTGCGCGCGGCGGCCAACAACGGTGTGACCCGCGACGAGATCAAGGAAGTGCTGATGCAGAGCGCGATCTACTGCGGCATCCCGGCGGCCAACGCCACCTTCCACCTGGCCGAGTCGGTGTGGGACGAACTGGGCGTAGAATCGCGCCAGTAAGCGTTATTGCTGAAGCCTGACCGGCCCTGCTGAGGTTTCCACGGCCGACTTCAGGGCCGGGCACAGGCCCAGCATGAACGCAGCTTCTGCCACCACGAACAGCGGCCCGATGATCAGGCCGCTGACATCGTCGACAAAGGCCGGTTTACGGCCTTCGTAGTAATGGCCGACGAACTGGATGACCCAGCCCAGCACGAATGCCCCCAGCCCGGCGCTTAGCCACAGCATTGTGGTCTGCATTGCCAGCACCTGGCCTACCCACAGGCACAACCCCAACAGCAGCCCCATCACCAGCCCGAAGCGCAGGTCCAGGCGCAGGTAGAACCATACCGAGGCGGCTGCGGCCAGCAGGGCCGGGGATAGCCACATGCCGGCCACCTCCCAGCCTGGGCGCGATAGCAAGATGGTGACGGCCAGCACGATCATGGGGATGCCGACGAAGTGGGTGGCGATGTTGCGTGGATCGCGGTGGTAGCTGGCGTACTGGCTCAGGTGGTCGACGAGGTTCTTCATTGTTGTGCCTCCCTGTTCAGCGTTGTTTGCCTGATAGTGAACAGGATAGCCCGCAGCCACCACCATCATCAGCTCAGCGAATGGCAGCAGCCCGCACTGGCATATCCAGCCCCACCAGCGTCTCGATCATCGCCCGCGCAGCCGGCGACAATCGATAGCCACTGCGACTGACCACGCCGCAGCGCACGCTCAACACCTCCAGTGCAGGCGGCAGGTTGCGCCAGTGCAGGCGCACCAGTGTGCCTGCGGCCAAATCTTCGGCCACGGCCTCTTCGCTGGCGGTACCAATGGCATCGCTGGCCTGTACCACGCTGCGCAGCACCGCCAGATGCTCGGTTTGCAGGTGCGGAGTGAAGTCGTTGCGCCCGCTCAGGTTAGCCAGGCGCTTGCGCACACCGGGGGCGAGCAGGGCGCTGGCCAGCGGGTAGCTGAACAGGTCGTTGGTCGACAGGCTGTCCTTGGCCAGCAGCGGATGGCCCGGGCGGCAGAAGAACAGCCCTGGGCGTGGCGACAGGGGCTCGGTGTGGAAATTGGGGTCGGCTTCGAACGGGCGGATATCATCGACGAAAAACTCGATCTGTTCGCGGCGCAAGGCCTGACCGAGGCGTTCGCTGTTGTCCACCAGCAGGGAAGTGCGGATACCGGGATGGCGCTCGATGAAGTGGCGCAGGGCGTCGGGCACCAGGCGCACAGCCAGGGCCGGGCCGCTGCCGAAGTGAAGCTCGCCGGCGTCGAGCTTGGTCATCTGCAGCACTTCGTTGCTCAGCTGCGCGGCGCCTTGAACCAATCGGCGGGCATGTTGCAGCACCACCAGACCTTCGGGGGTAGGCGGCAGGGCTTTGCTGGCGCGGTCTACCAGCGGGCAGCCGAAGGTGTGTTCCAGGCCTTGGATGGCACGGCTGAAGGCGGGCTGGGTAATGCCCATGGCCTCGGCGGCACGGACGAAACTGCGGTATTCGGTAAGGGCGATGAAGTAGCGCAGCTGGCGGAGGTCCATGTCACGGCTCTGGGGCGGGGATCAGGGGCCTATTCAAGCGGTTACAGCTTATGTCGTCAAAGAAGGTTTTAGGATTTGTTTATAGCTTAAAGTTATTTTATTGGGCATCTGGCCTCTTCGCGGGCACGCCCGCTCCCCAGGGTCACCACAGTTTTCAAAAGCTGTGGTGACCCTGGGGAGCGGGAGTGCCCGCGAAGAATTTAAAGGAGGTTCAGCGGGTAACTCACAATCAACCGGTTCTCATCGAACGCGTTGGTGCTGAAGTCCCGGCGCATGGTGGAGTTGCGCCATTTCACCGACAGGTCCTTGAAGCTGCCCGACTGCACCACGTACGCCAGTTCGGTCTCGCGTGCCCACTCCTTGCCATCATCCACGCTGCCCACGGTGACGTTGTCACCCTTGATGTAGCGGTTCATCAACGTCAACCCAGGCACGCCAACGGTGGCGAAGTTGAAGTCATGGCGCACCTGCCAGGAGCGTTCTTTGGCATTGTCGAAGCTGGAGTTGTAGCTGTCGTTAGCCAAGGTGCCACCACTGGTGCCGTTGACCCGCATCCAGGCATCGTCGCCGCTGACCTTTTGCAGGCCGACGTAGAAGGTGTGGCCTTGGTAGCGTGCCGAGAGCATGGCCGAGGCGGTGCGGTTGTCCAGCTTGCCGGCGCGTTCGGCACCGTCTTCCTTGCCGATGAAGTAGCCCAGATTGGCACCCAGGGTCCAGTCGCCCAGCGGTTGGCTGTGCGTCAGGTTGAGGTATTGCTGGCGGTAGATGTCCTTGAGCTGGGCATCCCACAGGCCAATCATGGTGCGCTTGTCGTTGAAGGTGTACTCACCGCCGCCGAAGTTGAAACGGTCGGAGGTGAACGCGCCTTTGCCGTTCATCGACATGTCTTCCATGCTGGCGTCGTTACGCGGGCTGTTGCCGCGGAACTGGCCGGCGTACAAGGTCAGGCCGGCGATTTCCTTCGAGGTCAGCTGGCCGCCGCGGAAGGTCTGTGGCAGCGAGCGGCCGTCGTCCGAGCGCAGGATGGGCAGTACCGGCATCCATTCACCGACTGTCAGCTCGGTTTCGGACAGTTTGGCTTTCAGTGCGACACCCAGTCGGCCGAAGTCATCGGCCGGGCGGCCGTCATCATGCACGGGCAGCAGGTGCGTGTTGGTGGTGCCTTTGCCGCCGTCGAGCTTGACCGAGTACATGCCCAGTACGTCCACGCCGAAACCGACGGTGCCTTGGGTGAAGCCGGAGCGGGCGTCGAGAATGAAGCTTTGTGTCCATTCTTCGGCCTTGGCCTGCGGGTGGGCGGGGTCGACGAAGTTGCGGTTGATGTAGAAGTTGCGCAGGTTGAGGGTGGCCTTGGCGTCCTCCATGAAACCGCCTTCGGCGGCGAACAGCGGGAAGGCGCAGGACATGGCCAACAGGCCGGGCAGCAGCTGGCGTGCGGGTTGCAAAGTGCTCATCTGTCGTGGATCTCTTGTTTTTATGGGGCGAGCCGGTGCACTGCCGGATCGAACCGGCAGGTGCGGGTCTTTTGGATGAACTTGGGCAACGTTGCGTGAGGGGATGGTGCGGGGTTGTGCGGGGCTGAGGCAATTCGCCGCAAGCGGAATGGGGCGATAATCGAACGGAATGTTCCGGTTGGTTAATTAATTTCCTCCGGCAAATAAAAAGCCCACCGCAAGGGTGGGCCTGATGCTGTTACATGACCAGTCAGCTTTTCGGTACGTCCACCGATGCCTGCTGATTGGCCTGCCCGGTCTGCTCATACCAGCCACCACCAAGCGCCTTGTACAGGTTGACCTCGCTGGTCAGCTGCGACAGGCGGTCGGTGATCAGCGATTGTTGGGCACTGAACAGGTTGCGCTGGGCATCGAGGAAGGTCAGGTTGCTGTCGATCCCGATGCGGTAGCGGCGTTCGGCCAGGCGGTAGTAGTCCTGGTTCGCCTGCACCAGGTCACGCTGGGCCTGCAGTTGCTCTTCGAAGGTTTTTCGCGCCGCAAGGCCATCGGAGACTTCCTGGAAGGCGGTCTGGATGGTTTTTTCGTACTTGGCGACGTTGATGTCCTTCTGGATCTTCGAGTAGTCCAGGCTGGCCTTCAGGCTGCCGGCGTTGAAGATCGGCAGGTTGATCTGCGGCTGGAACAGCCAGGTGCCCTGGCCGCCCGAGAACAGGTGGCCCATGTCGGGGCTCAGGCTGCCAGCGTTGGCCGTCAGGCTGATGCTCGGGAAGAACGCTGCGCGGGCGGCGCCAATATTGGCGTTGGCGGCCTTGAGCAGGTGTTCGGCTTCCTGGATGTCTGGGCGACGCTGGAGGATGTCCGACGGCAGGCCGGCTGGCACTTCGGCCAGTTGGTCGGCATCGAGCTGCAGCGGCTTGGCCAGGTCGGCCGGAATACCGGTGCCCAGCAACACGGTCAGGCTGTTGACGTCCTGGGCGACCAGGCGCTGGTACTGCGAGTACTTGACGCGGGCGCCTTCCACGGCGGTGCGCGCCTGGCTGACATCCAGTGCTGAAGCCACGCCGACTTCGTTGCTGCGACGGGTGAGGTTGTAGCTTTCCTCGTAGGTCTTCAGCGTTTCTTCGGTCAGCTTGAACAGCGCCTGATCGGCCTGCCAGGTGTAATAGGCGTTGGCCACGCTGGCCACCAGGGCGATCTGCGTGGAGCGGCGCGCCTGCTCGCTGGACAGGTAGGTTTCCAACGCCTGCTCGGTGAGGCTGCGCACACGGCCGAACAGGTCCAGCTCATAGGCACTGACGCCCAGGGTGGCCGAGTACTGGCTGGTGATGCCCGATTCACCGGTTTGCGACATGTTTGCCGGCACGCGCTGGCGGCTGCCGCTGCCGGTGGCCGAAACCGCCGGGAACAGGTCGGCACGCTGGATGCGGTATTGCGCGCGGTAGGCGTCGATGTTCAACGCGGCGACGCGCAGGTCGCGGTTGTTGACCAGCGAGGTCTGGATCAGCTGCTGCAGTGCCGGGTCGTGGAAGAACTGGCGCCAGCCCTGTTCGGCGGCGGCAACGTCTGCCGACTGGGTCGGCGAGTACGCAGGGCCTTGCGGCCACTGCGCTGCCACCGGCGATTCCGGGGTCTGGTAGTCGGGAATCAGCGAGCAGCCGCCAAGAATGAAAGCGGTTACCGCCAGGGACAACAAAGACTTGGTCATTGCCCAGCCTCATAACGTGGAGTTTCAGGGGTGACGTCTTTTTCCGGCTCTTTGCTGCCGAACAGCGACGACACTGCGACGAAGAATAGCGGTACCCAGAAGATAGCCAGCACGGTCGCACTGATCATGCCGCCGATCACGCCGGTACCAATGGCGTGCTGGCTGCCGGCGCCGGCGCCACTGGCGATGGTCAACGGTACCACGCCGAGGATGAACGCCAGCGAGGTCATGATGATCGGGCGCAGACGCATGCGGCACGCTTCGATCGCCGCGTCGTACAGGCTGCGGCCTTGCTCGTGCAGTTCCTTGGCGAACTCGACGATCAGGATGGCGTTCTTCGCCGCCAGGCCGATGGTGGTCAACAGGCCGACCAGGAAGTACACGTCGTTGGACAAGCCGCGCAGGCTGGTGGCGATCAGGGCACCGATGATACCCAGCGGTACGACCAGCACTACGGCGATCGGGATCGACCAGCTTTCGTACAGGGCGGCCAGGCACAGGAACACGAACAGTACCGAGAGGGCGAACAGCGCCGGCATTTGCGAGCCGGAGAGTTTTTCCTCGTAGGACATGCCGGTCCAGGAGAAGCCAATGCCGCTTGGCAGTTCGCCAGCAATGCGCTCGACCTCGGCCATGGCTTCACCGGTACTGTAGCCCGGCGCTGGTGCACCCAGAATTTCCATTGCCTCGACACCGTTGTAGCGCGACAGCTTCGGCGAACCGTAGGTCCACTCGCCCTTGGCAAAGGAAGAGAACGGCACCATCTCGCCAGCGCCATTGCGCACGTACCACTTCTGCAGGTCTTCCGGGCTCATCCGGGCGTTTGGTTCGCCCTGGATGTACACCTTCTTGACCCGGCCGCGGTCGATGAAGTCGTTGACGTAGCTGGCACCCAAGGCAATCGACAGGGTGTTGTTGATGTCGGCGATGGTCACGCCCAGGGCGCTGGCACGTTCGTCATCGATGGTCAGCTGGTACTGCGGCTCGTCGTTCAGGCCGTTAGGGCGCACGGCACTGAGGATCTTGCTTTGTGCAGCCTTGGCCAGGAACTGATTGCGCGCTTCCATCAGCTTCTCGTGGCCGACACCGCCGCGGTCCTGCAGGAACACGTCGAAGCCGGTGGCGTTACCCAACTCCAGTACTGCTGGCGGGGCGAAGGCGAACACCATTGCATCGCGGAAGGTGAAGAAGTGCTGCTGGGCACGTTGGGCCAGGGCGAACACGCTGTTCTCCTTGGAACGCTCATCCCAAGGCTTGAGCATGATGAACGCCATACCCGAGCTCTGGCCGCGACCGGCGAAGTTGAAGCCGTTGACGGTGAACACGGAGGCCACGGTGTCGGCTTCTTCCTTCAGCAGGTACTCACGCATCTGGTCAACCACCACCTGGGTACGCTCGGCACTCGAACCGGCCGGGGTCTGTACCTGGGCGAACAGTACGCCTTGGTCTTCCTCAGGCAGGAAGGCGGTAGGAATACGGGCGAACAGCCAGATCATGCCAACCACGATCAGTGCATAGGCCAGCAGGAACGGCACCTTGTTGCGCAGGATGGTACCAACGCTGCGTTCGTAGCCGGTTACGCTGCGGTCGAAGTTGCGGTTGAACCAGCCAAAGAAGCCACGCTTGGCCACATGGTGCTCGCCCTTCTTCAGCGGCTTGAGCATGGTGGCGCACAGGGCCGGGGTGAAGATAAGCGCCACCAGCACCGACAGGCCCATGGCCGAGACGATGGTGATGGAGAACTGCCGATAGATCACACCGGTGGAACCACCGAAGAACGCCATGGGCAGCAGTACCGCCGACAGCACCAGAGCAATACCCACCAGGGCACCCTGGATCTGCTCCATCGAGCGCTTGGTCGCTTCCTTGGGCGGCAGGCCTTCCTCGGACATTACCCGCTCGACGTTCTCCACCACGACGATGGCGTCGTCCACCAGCAAGCCGATGGCCAGGACCATGGCGAACATGGTCAGGGTGTTGATGCTGAAGCCCGCAGCGGCCAGGATGCCGAAGGTACCCAGCAACACCACCGGAACGGTCATGGTGGTGATGATGGTGGCGCGGAAGTTCTGCAGGAACAGGTACATCACCAGGAACACTAGGACCACGGCTTCGATCAGGGTGTGGATCACGCCGCTGATCGATTCGGTGACCACCGGGGTGGTGTCATACGGGAATACGGCTTTCACCCCCGGCGGGAAGAACGGTTCCAGGTCGGCGATGGTCTGGCGCAGCGCCTTGGCGGTGTCCAGGGCGTTGGCGCCGGTTGCCAGTTTTACCGCCAGGCCGGAAGCCGGCTTGCCGTTGAACTGGGCGCTGACCGCGTAGTTTTCACCGCCCAGGCCTACCTGGGCGACATCACCCAGACGTACCTGCGAACCGTCGCTGTTGACCTTGAGCAGGATCTTCTCGAACTGCTCGGCAGTCTGCAGACGGGTCTTGCCGATGATGGTGGCGTTCAGCTGGGTACCCGGCAACGCTGGCAGGCCGCCGAGCTGACCGGAAGACACCTGCACGTTCTGCGCGGCCACGGCGGTCTTGACGTCGACCGGGGTCAGCTGGAACTTGTTCAGCTTGGCCGGATCGAGCCAGATACGCATGGCGTACTGGGCACCGAACACCTGGAAGTCACCCACCCCCGCAGTACGCGAGATCGGGTCCTGCATGTTGGAGACGATGTAGTTGGCCAGGTCGTCCTTGGTCATGCTGCCGTCTTCGGACACCAGGCCGATCACCAGCAGGAAGTTTTTAACGGCCTTGGTAACGCGAATACCTTGCTGCTGCACTTCTTGCGGCAGCAGCGGGGTGGCCAGGTTCAGCTTGTTCTGTACCTGCACCTGCGCAGTGTCGGCGTTGGTGCCTTGTTCGAAGGTAGCGGTAATGGTCATGCTGCCGTCGGAGTTACTTTCCGACGACACATAACGCAGATTGTCGATACCGTTGAGCTGCTGCTCGATCACCTGTACCACGGTGTCCTGCACGGTTTGCGCCGAGGCGCCCGGGTAGGTCACGGCGATGGCGATGGCCGGCGGCGCGATGCTGGGGTACTGGTTGATCGGCAACTTCAGGATCGACAAGGCGCCGACCAGCATGATCACCAAGGCGATCACCCAGGCGAAGATCGGGCGATCGATAAAGAACTTCGACATGGTTTACTCCGCTTTGGCGTCTGCTTTCGCCGCGTTGGCCTGATCAGGGCTGGCCGGCTTCTTGACGTTGGTGGCTTCGCTGACCTTCACTTCGACGCCCGGGCGTACGTACTGCAGCCCTTCGGTGATCAGGCGGTCACCCGGGTTGAGGCCTTCCTCGATCAGCCAGTCGCTGCCCAAGGTACGGTTGGCCTTGAGCTGGCGCAGCTCGACCTTGTTCTCCTGGTTGACCACCAGCGCGGTTGGCGCGCCTTTGAGGTCGCGGGTCACGCCTTGTTGCGGTGCCAGGATGGCGTTGGCGTTGACACCGGCCTTCAGCCGCGCATGCACGAACATGCCAGGCAGCAAGGTGTGGTCGGGGTTGGGGAAGATGGCGCGCAGGGTGACCGAGCCGGTGGTTTCGTCGACCGCGACTTCGGAGAACTCCAGACGACCTTCCTGCTTGAACAGGCTGCCGTCTTCCAGCACCAGCTGTACCGAGGCGGTGTTGTCGCCGGCCTTCTGCAACTGGCCGCTTTCCAGGTCACGGCGCAGCTTGAGCAGCTCGGCGGTGGACTGGGTGACGTCGACGTAGATCGGGTCGAGTTGCTGGATGGTGGCCATGGCGTTGGTCTGGCCATTGCTCACCAGCGCACCTTCGGTGACCGAAGAACGGCCGATACGGCCACTGATCGGTGCCAGCACCTTGGTGTAGCGCAGGTCGATCTGGGCGCTTTTCAGCGAAGCCTCGGCCTGCAATCGTTTGGCATTGGCGTCGTCGTATTCCTGTTTGGAAACGGCTTGCTCGTCGATCAGTTGCTTGTAGCGCTCGGCCAGCGAGCGGGTCGCCTGCAGGTTTGCCTGGGCATTGGCCAGGGTGGCTTCGTACACGGCAGGGTCGATCTGGTAGAGCTGCTGGCCTTCCTTGACCTCACTGCCTTCCTTGAACAGGCGCTTGAGGATAATGCCGTTGACCTGCGGGCGCACTTCGGCGACGCGGTAGGCACTGGTACGCCCCGGCAATTCCGAGGTCAGGGTGAAGGCTTGGGGCTGGATGGTCACGACGCCGACCTGAGGAGCCTGCGCCGCTGGCGCTGCTTCTTCTTTCTTACAGCCACTGAGCAGGGTTGCCAGGGCGACGGCGGAAACCAGAGCGGTAACGGCTGGCTTGAATTGCATGAGGATCCTCGGGTCGCTGGAGCAGGGAGACGCTCAAGAGTAGTGGAAGTGTCTTGATCTGGAAAAGTTGCTATCCGGTGGATAAATAGCTTGCTAAGGAATATACTTACATTCATGGTTGTTTGTAAATACCGCTGAGTTGTACTGAGGTACCGCCACAGCCCTTGATTAGCTCATCCGCGAGGCCCCTGCAGAGGTGCCCCCGGAGCGTTCCCCGTACGCGCTGCGCGTTCGGGCCAGATGAGGTTGTACTGCCATGGTCCGTCGAACCAAAGAGGAAGCCCAGGAAACCCGCGCCCAGATCATCGAGGCGGCGGAAAAGGCCTTCTACAAGCGCGGGGTTGCGCGAACCACCCTGGCCGACATCGCCGAACTGGCGGGTGTGACGCGCGGGGCGATCTACTGGCACTTCAACAACAAGGCCGAACTGGTGCAGGCGCTGCTCGACAGCCTGCACGAGACCCATGACCATTTGGCGCGGGCCAGCGAAAGCGAGGACGAAGTCGACCCGCTTGGCTGCATGCGCAAGCTGTTGTTGCAGGTGTTCAACGAGCTGGTGCTCGATGCCCGAACCCGGCGTATCAATGAAATCCTGCATCACAAGTGCGAGTTCACCGATGACATGTGTGAAATTCGCCAGCAGCGCCAGGGCGCGGTGCTGGATTGCCACAAGGGCATCACCCTGGCGCTGGCCAATGCCGTGCGCCGGGGCCAGTTGCCTGGCGAGCTGGATGTCGAGCGCGCGGCGGTGGCCATGTTTGCCTTTGTCGATGGCCTGATCGGGCGCTGGCTGTTGCTGCCTGACAGTGTCGATCTGTTGGGTGATGTCGAAAAATGGGTCGACACCGGGTTGGATATGCTGCGCTTGAGCCCGGCACTGCGCAAATGACACTTTGTTAAGGATTGTGAGGGAGTGTTTCCCCTCTGTATTAAGCGGTGATTAAAGGCGGGGCCGGCGGGTGGCCCCGCGCTTCAGCGCCCCCGCAGTTGCCGGTCGGGCAATGCCACTGCTGCTGCCAGCCCGAGCACCGCAATCAGGGCACTCCCCATCAGTAAATGACGGAATGTTTCAGTCAGGCGCGCCTGTGTCACCAAGTCCACTTCACCGGCCTTCAGGCTCCCCAGCAACGGGTTACCCAGCATTTCAAATCCGCCCTGATGCAGCAGCGCCAGCAACAGGCTGGACATGCAGGCCACGCCCATGGCCCCGCCCAGCGAACGGAAAAGGTTGGTGGTACTGGTGGCCACACCAATGTCTTTGCTTTCCACCGCGCTTTGCGTGCCCACCAGCGATGTCGGGAACTGCAGCCCGCAGGCGATGCCGGTCAGCAGCATGAACAGCGCGCTGAGCAAAGCCGATTGTGGCGGCGTCAGCGCCATGGCGAAAATGGCCACGGGCATCAACAATGCACCTGCCAGGATCTGCGGCTTGTAGCGCCCCGTGCGGCTGGTCATGCGACCGCCGGTGAAGGCGCCAAGGGGCAGGCCCATGGCCAGTGGCAACAGGTGCAGCGCGGCGCTGTCGGCGCCAGCACCCGTGATGCCCTGGTAGCGCAACGGCATGAGCATCGTCAGGGAAATCGACTGGAAGCTGGCGAAAAAGATCACCCCCCAGCACAGCACCGCCACCCGATTGCTGAACAGGCCCAAGGGCAATAGCGGCTCCGGGCAGCGCCGCTCATGTGCGATGAACAACGCAAGGCCCAGTACAGCGCAGGCGAACAGGGCCAGTACGGCAGGATCAATCCAGGCGTGGCCCTGACCGACCAAGGTGATGCCCAGCAACAAGCTGCCCAGGCCGAGGATCAGCAGCACGGCGCCGAGGTAATCCACCTGGGCCTCGCGGCGTTGCGCCGGCATGCCACCGAGGGCACGGCGGATCGCCCACAAGGCAACCAGCCCCAGCGGCAGGTTGATCCAGAATACCCAGCGCCACGACAAGTACTCGGTCAGCCAGCCGCCCAGCACTGGCCCGGCGACGCTGGCCACGGCGTACATGCTGCTGAAGTAACCTTGGTAGCGGCCGCGCTCACGCGGTGGCACGAAATCGCCGATGATCGCCTGGCTGACCGAGACCATGCCGCCCGCGCCAATGCCTTGCAGTACACGGGCCAGCACCAGCTGTTGCATGTCCTGGGCCATGGCGCACGCGATGGAGGCCAGGGTGAACAGGCTGATACCGGTCAGGATCATCCGCCGCCGCCCGTACAGATCGCCCAGTTTGCCGTAGATCGGCACGGCCACGGTCATCGCCACCATGTAGCCGGAGATGACCCAGGCCAGCAGGCCGACATCGTTGAACTGGGCCGAGATTGCCGGCAGCGAGACGGCGACGATGGTCTGGTCCAGTGCGCCGAGAAAAATGGCCAGCATGAGAGCGGTGAGCACGTTGCGCAGGGTGGTGGGGGGCAGGGCGGCGGTCACGGGAATACCTTGTCTGTCTGTTACGGCCTCTTTGGGCAAGTCGGATTGTAACCTGAGTTAGGTAGCTTCCTATGTACTATCTGCATCCCCTATGCCGAATCGGCATTGGCGCATTCATCCAGTGCGGCATGGCTGCGTGATATCGTTGGTATGCCACAGAGGCTGAAATTCGCGGCCTGCACCAGCTTGGTGCAACATTCTGCCGCAGGTTTTTCAGTGTGCTGTCTCCCACACCTTTTATTCCTCTGCCTGCATGTCGAGCATGACCGCCCAGATGGCGACGGTTGGAACAGGTCAGGTAGACCCGATTACAGGGGTCGGTAGTTACCGTTCAAATTTCAACTTAAATTGCGGAGTGATCATGCCCAAGGCTTCCCATCAAGATCTGCGTTTTGCCTTCCGCGAGCTGCTCGCTTCAGGTTCTTGTTACCACACTGCATCGGTGTTCGACCCGATGTCTGCGCGCATTGCCGCAGACCTCGGCTTCGAGGTCGGTATCCTCGGTGGCTCCGTTGCTTCGTTGCAGGTACTGGCCGCGCCGGACTTTGCCCTCATTACCCTCAGCGAGTTCGTCGAACAAGCCACCCGTATTGGCCGGGTAGCGCAGCTGCCGTTCCTGGCTGACGCCGACCATGGCTATGGCAACGCATTGAACGTGATGCGCACGGTGATCGAGCTGGAGCGCGCCGGCGTGGCTGCGCTGACCATCGAGGACACCCTGCTGCCCGCCCAGTTCGGGCGCAAGTCCACCGACCTGATTCCGGTCGAGGAGGGCGTTGGCAAGATTCGTGCGGCGCTGGAGGCGCGGGTCGATTCGTCGTTGTCGATCATTGCCCGCACCAACGCAGGCGTGCTCACCACCGAAGAAATCATCGTGCGCACCCAGAGCTACCAGAAAGCCGGTGCCGATGGTATCTGCATGGTGGGGGTAAAAGACTTCGAGCAGCTTGAGCAAATTGCCGAGCACCTGACCGTACCGCTGATGCTGGTCACCTATGGCAACCCGAACCTGCGCGATGACGAGCGCCTGGCGCGCCTGGGCGTGCGTATAGTGGTCGATGGTCACGCGGCCTACTTTGCTGCCATCAAGGCCACCTACGACTGCCTGCGCCTGCAACGTGGCCAGCAGAACAAGTCGGAAAACCTCAGCGCGACCGAACTCTCGCACACCTACACCCAGCCCGAGGACTACATCCGCTGGGCCAAGGAATACATGAGCGTGGAAGAGTGACCGGCGGCGCGCCGTCAACTCAACGGACGGCGCTCAAGGTTGCGGTGTGAGGCACGCAATGTGCCTGCTCGCAGCTGTTGGCGGCACTGGGCTGGCTGCGTAGCAGCTCGGCGCGCCAACAGGCTGAGCCGTACAGCCCTGCGACAGCAGTCAGGGCCATGACAAGGGCGACTCTTCTTGATTTGATGCCCATGGTACTCACCTCCTGTTACAGCGACAGGTGATACCTTTAATCGTAGGTCATTTCTCACGTTACATCAGAGATCCCGGTCCCACTCGGGTTCGTCCTTGAACCGCTGCACCAGAAAATCCAGCATGCTGCGCAAGGTGGGCGGCATGTGCTTGCGTGACGTGTACACCGCATTCAGGTTCAGTTCGCGGGGCTTTGCCTCGGGCAGCAGACGCACCAGTTCGCCCCGGCGCAGGGCATCGGCGGCCTGGTAGGTTGGCAGCATGGCGATACCCGCGCCAGCCAGCGCGGCCTTTTGCAATGTCATGGCTTCGTTGGCACTGATGTTCCCTGTTATCGGCACGGCGATCTGTTGGCCGCCCACCTCGAAATGCCACAGGCTATGGCCGAAATAGGCATGGGTCAGGCAGTTGTGCCGGCTCAGTTCTTCGACCCGCTGCGGCGTGCCATGCTCAAGCAGGTAGGCGGGGGACGCACACACCACCGAGCGGCATATGCTCAGGCGCCGGGCGATCAGGTTGGGGTCCAGGTCGTTGCTGGTGCGGATGGCCAGGTCGATACGCTCATCCACCAGGTTGACGGTACGGTCGAGCATCTGCAGTTCCACCTTCACGCCTGGGTAGCGCCGCACATAGGCAGCCACTGCATCCACCAGTTGCGCCTGGCCAAAGGACGTACTGACGCTGATGCGCAATGCGCCCTTGGGCGCGTCATCTGGCTGTTGCACGGCAGCCTGCAGGTCACCGGCCAACTCCAGCAACTGCCGACAGCGTGGCAGGGTTTCCTGGCCGGCGGCGGTGAGGCTGAGCTTGCGTGTGGTGCGCTGCATCAGGCGCGCGCCCACCCAGTCTTCCAGCGCTGCCAGGTAGCGCGACACCACCGGCCGCGATAGCTGCAAATGATCCGCCGCTGCCGACTGGCTGCCCAGGTCGACGACGGTGACGAAAACGCGCATGGCGTTGAGACGGTCCATGATTTGCCCGGTTTCAGAAACAAACTATGTTCGAGCATCGCATTTTTTGTCATGGATCGGGCAACTAAGCTGTTGGCCAACGTTATCTGGAAGGCGTTGCCAATGTCCCTGTTCACTCCCTTGCGGGGCCTGCTGCTGGCCTGCGTTACCCTGGCCGGCCCGGCGCTGGCCGCCGAACCCTTGAAGCTGGAAGTCTACAACCCTGGGCATGAGGCCATCTTCCCGGTCAGTTCGGTGATTGTCAGTGGCGAGCACGATGCCGTGCTGGTCGATGCCCAGTTCGGTAAGGCCCAGGCCCAGCAACTGGTGCAGCGCCTGCGAGCTGGCGGCAAGCACCTGACTACCATCTATATCAGCCACGGTGACCCGGATTACTACTTCGGCCTGGACACCCTGACAAACGCTTTCCCCGACGCCAAGGTGCTGGCCTCGGCCGCCACTGTCGCGCATATCCGTCAGACCATGGACGCCAAGCTGGCGTACTGGGGCCCGCAGATGGGGGCGGACAAACCGGCACGGCTGGTGTTGCCACAGGTACTGGAAGGCAACCGATTGACGCTGGAAGGGCAGGCCCTTGAGGTGGTTGGCCTTGACGGTCCGCAACCAGACCGCAGCTTTGTGTGGATCCCGTCGATCAAGGCGGTGGTCGGCGGCGTGGTGGTGTCCGAGCACATTCATGTGTGGATGGCCGATACCCAGACCGCCCAGTCGCATGCCGACTGGCTCGGCACCCTGGCGCACATCGAAGCGCTGGCGCCGCGTACGGTCATCCCGGGCCATTACCTGAGGGACAGCAGCCGCTCGCTGGAGGCTGTGCGTTTCACGGCGAACTACATTCGTGACTTCGATGCCGAAACGGCCAAGGCAAAAGACGCGGGTGCCTTGATCGAGGCGATGAAGCAGCGTTACCCGGGCCTGGCCGATGAAAGCTCCCTGGAGCTGGGAGCCAAGGTCGCCAAGGGCGAGATGAAGTGGTAATTCCGTTCAATTGATGGAGAGTATCCCATGAGCAAGATCGCAATCATTGGTGCCACTGGCCGTGCTGGCAGCCAGTTGCTGGAAGAGGCCCTGCGCCGTGGCCACAGTGTATTGGCCATCGCCCGTGACCCTTCGAAACTGGAGGGCCGGGAAGGCGTGACCGTCAAGGCGCTGGATGCAAAGGACAGCGCGGCCCTGCAAGCCGCGGTCGCGGGCGTGGATGCCGTGCTGAGCGCCGCGCATTTCTCGACCATCGAGCCGCACGCGATCATTGAGCCGGTCAAGCGGGCCGGGGTCAAGCGCTTGCTAGTGGTGGGTGGTGCGGGCAGCCTGCTGTTGCCGTCGGGGCACCGGGTGATCGACAGCCCGGACTTTCCGGACGCCTACAAGGCCGAGGCCACTGCAGGCGTGCGCTTTTTGGAGGCGTTGCAGCGGGAGCCGAACCTGGACTGGACCTTCCTGTCGCCATCGGCGGAGTTCGTTGAAGGTGAGCGCAGTGGGCGGTACACGCTGGGCAAGGATCATCTGCTGATTGGTGCTGATGGCAAGAGCTGGATTACCTTTGCCGATTATGCGATTGCCTTGATCGATGAGCTGGAAAAGCCGGCGCATTCGCGCCGGCGTTTCACGGTCGGCTACTGAGTTGCCTGCTTGGCGGGCACTCCCGCTCCCATAGGTACAGCACAGGCCTTGGAATCTGTGCAGATCCTGTGGGAGCGGGAGTGCCCGCGAAGAGGCCTTCATAGGCTGGCCTGGCTCTCCAGCCAGTCCAGCAATTCCACCAACCCCGGCGGCAAGCTCCTGGCCTGGCTCACCAGGTAGTACCCCTTACCGGTCATCACCTTCAGCGCAAACGGCATGCATAACCGCCCCCCGCGCAGGTCATCACCAATCAGCGACCAGTCGCCAATTGCCACCCCGGTCCCCTGCGAGGCCATGGCCATTGCCATGTCCAGCGTCTCGAAGTGCTGCTTGGGCCCATGAGCGGCCAACGTCACCCCGGCCGCCTGCAACCACAACCGCCAGTCATGCTCGTCCCGCGAGGGGTGCAGCAACATGTGCCGCGACAGGTCATCCACCTGCCGCAAGGGTATTGGCCCGTCGCATAGCGATGGCGCACACACCGGCGTCAGCTGTTCATCGAACAACTTGCGCACCTGTAACCCGTGGTTCGGCGTGTCGCCATAGACCACTGCCGCATCGAAGCCCTCCCGGCGAAAGTCCACCCCGTGCTGCACCGTAGTCGTCAGCTCCACCGGCACATCCGGGCGCAGTGCTTGCCACTCCATCAGGCGTGGCAATAACCAACGCATCACGCAGGTGGGTGCCTTGAGCTGCAAGGTCGTGCTGCGTCCGCCCACCTCATTCACGCCTTGTTCGATCAGTGCGAACACCTGCTGCACCCGTGGCAGCCAGTCCTGGCCTTCACGGGTCAGGCTCAGCCCACGGGCCAGGCGCTGGAACAGCGCATACCCCAGGTGCTCCTCAAGGGCCGCGATCTGGCGACTGACGGCGCCTTGCGTGATGTGCAACTGTTGCCCGGCACGGGTGAAGTTGCAGTGCTGGGCGGTCACCAGAAAGGTGTACAGGGCGGGTAAGGGCGGTAGGCGTTTCATTGCGATAAGCCATGATTAGAAGACATGGCTAGTATGTGTTTTTTTGCATTGTGGTGGTAGTCGTGGGTTGGGTCCAATAAGCACATAACCCAAGCAGATTCATGGTGAACCCTGATGGCAACGTGCGGCGAAGTACTGGTCAAACTCCTTGAAGGCTATGGCGTGGACCATGTCTTCGGCATTCCCGGTGTGCATACCGTGGAGCTCTATCGCGGCCTGGCGGGTTCGTCCATTCGACACATCACTCCGCGCCACGAGCAGGGTGCCGGGTTCATGGCTGACGGCTATGCGCGCACCCGTGGTAAACCCGGAGTGTGCTTCATCATCACCGGCCCAGGCATGACCAACATCACCACGGCGATGGGCCAGGCCTACGCCGATTCGATCCCGATGCTGGTGATTTCCAGCGTGCAGTCCCGTGATCAGTTGGGCGGTGGCCGTGGCAAGTTGCACGAGCTGCCCAACCAGGCGGCGCTGGTGTCGGGCGTGGCTGCGTTTTCCCACACCTTGATGAGTGCAGCAGACCTGCCGCAGGTGTTGGCCCGGGCATTTGCCGTGTTCGACAGCGCCCGACCACGCCCGGTGCATATCGAAATCCCGCTCGACGTGCTGGTCGAACCGGCCGATTTCCTGCTGCCGGGCCGGCCCGTGCGCGGTAGCCGTGCGGGGGCTGCCCCGCAAGCTGTAACACAGTTGGCCGAGCGCCTGGCCGGTGCAAAGCGGCCGTTGATTCTGGCCGGCGGTGGCGCGTTGGCAGCCGGTGCTGCCTTGGCACGCCTGGCCGAACACCTTCAGGCTCCGGTGGCGTTGACCATCAATGCCAAGGGTTTGCTGCCGGCCAGCCACCCGCTGCAAATCGGTTCGACCCAGTCGTTGCCTGCCACGCGGGCGCTCGTCGCCGAGGCCGACGTGGTGCTGGCGATCGGCACCGAATTGGCCGAAACCGATTATGACGTGACCTTCAAGGGTGGCTTCGAGATCCCGGGAAGCCTGCTGCGCATCGATATCGACCCGGACCAGACCGTGCGCAATTACCTGCCGGAGCTGGCGCTGGTGGCTGATGCCAAATTGGCCGCCGAAGCGCTGCTCGGTGCTTTGCAGACTCAGCCGCAACCCGTGCGTGAAAGCACCTGGGGTGTGGCCCGGGTGGCCAACCTGCGCAAGGCTCTGGCGGCAGGTTGGGACCAGCCGACATTGAGCCAGACGCGTTTGCTGAGCGCCATTCTTGAGCGCCTGCCCAATGCCATTCTGGTGGGCGACTCGACCCAGCCGGTGTACACCGGCAACCTGACCCTGGACATGGATCAGCCACGTCGCTGGTTCAATGCCTCGACCGGCTACGGCACCCTGGGTTATGCGCTACCTGCGGCCATGGGCGCCTGGCTCGGGAGTGCGGAGCAAATCGGCCAGCGTGCGCCTGCCGTGTGCCTGATTGGCGATGGTGGTATGCAATTCACCCTGCCGGAGCTGGCCAGCGCGGTGGAGGCGCAGGTGCCGCTGATCGTGCTGCTGTGGAATAACCAGGGGTATGAGGAAATCAAGAAGTACATGGTCAACCGGGCGATCGAGCCGGTTGGCGTGGATATTCATACGCCGGACTTCATCGGCGTGGCACGGGCGTTGGGGGCTGCGGCGGAGAATGTGACGAATGTGGCGCAGTTGCAGGCGGCGCTGGGGCAGGCGGTGGAACGCAAGGGGCCTACCTTGATTCAGGTTGACCAGAATCAGTGGCAAGGGACAGTTTTGGGTTGAAGTGAAGCTGTTGCCTGTACCGGCCCTTTCGCGGGCGAGCCCGCGAAAGGGCCGGTACAGCCACCAACAAGTCCTAGACAGCAGTGGCTCTCAATCTGGCGACATCCCGAATCGGCGGCGCTCCATACAGCCTGCTGTACTCCCGGCTGAACTGCGATGGGCTTTCATACCCCACCCGATAAGCCGCCACCGCCGCCTCCAGCCCGTCATTGAGCATCAACCTGCGCGCCTCCTGCAGGCGCAGCTGCTTCTGGTACTGCAACGGGCTCATCGACGTCACGGCCTTGAAGCGGTGGTGCAGGGTCGAGGTGCTGAGGTTGACCTCCCGGGCCAGGTCCTCGATACGCAGCGGCTGTTGATAGTTGTTGTTGAGCCAGGTAATGGCCTGGCAAACCCGGTGCGTCTGGCTGTTGGCCAAGGCAATTTCGTACAGCCGATAACCCTGTGGCCCGCGCAACAAACGGTAGAGAATTTCACGGCGGAACAACGGCGCCAACATCGCGATATCGCGCGGCGTGTCCAGCAGTCGGATCAGCCTCAGCAGGGCATCAAGCAATGGCGCATCGGTTCTGTCCACATACAAACCGCGGCCGGAAGGCCGGTTAGGCACCAGCATCGGCCCGCTCTCGGCAATCAGCTGGCTGATCTCTGCCGGGTCCAGGTCTATGCGCAACCCAAGGCTGGGGTGTTCGGGGCTGGCGTCGAGCTTTACGCCGCTCAGTGGCAAGGTTACCGAAACCACCATGTAGTGCAGCGGGTCGTAGGCATATTGTTCGTCACCGAGGAACAGGCTTTTGCTGCCCTGGGCCAGGATGCACAGCGCGGGTTGAGCGAGAGTCGGCACCGAGCGCACGTTCTCGGTGTAGCGCACCAGGAACAAGCCATCGATGGCCGAGGCCGGGCCGTGAGGATCGCCGGCATGACGGCGGATCAGTTCCGCAAGCTCCTGGCGCTGCAATTCCAGGGGCGGGTCGATGGGTGTCGGTGTGGTCATGGTGGATTTCCTCTGCTGACCGACGCAGCATAGGTTTGGGCAAGGGCGGGCGCTAGTCGAAAGCTGCACGTCGATTGCCTGATCCTGTCACGCTGCAGGATTAGGCAATCGGCATGCAGTAATGGCCTAACGCGTCGCGCGAGGTAGCCCCTAACCTTGGCAGCCTGGCTTTTCCGTCCGCCTGCTTCAAGGAGATTGTGCAATGACCTCAAAACAACCGGTCACCCACCTTGCTTTCATCCGTGCCAGCAGCGGGCGCTCAGCCGAGTTGGGTGCGCGACTGCGCGACCTGCTCGAACCCTCGCTGCGGGCGCCGGGTTGCCTGAGTTTCACGGTGCAGCGCTCCCAGGCGGATGCCGACCTTTGGTTACTCAGCGGTAGCTGGCAGGACCTGCAGGCGATGAGTGGCTACTTTGCTTCGCCAACGTTGGAGGTGTTTGGCGAGCTGGTACAGGCACAGGTGGTCAGCAGCTTGGACCTGCATACCTTCGATTGATCAGTGATGGGGTAAAATGACTGCCTTGTTCAATCAAGTGGATAGCAACATGGCACGTAGGGAATTCCCGCATTTCGAAGCGGTTTCGGCAATGGTCCCGGTCGAGGGGGGCGGCTACAACGCGGCTATCGCGGTCAAGGCCTTGGGCATGGGCGGCGCGCCGCGTTTTCACAAGGTACTGGACGGGCAGGTGTTCAAGGGGGCCGTGGCCGCCGACGAAGCGGCTACGGCGGAGCTGCAACGCCTGCAAGGCGTAAGCGAAGAGGGCGAGCTGATCTGGTGATCAGGCCGGCGGGCGGGCCATCTTGAACAGGTTGCCCAGCTCGAAGTAGTCCGCCGGGCCACCGCCACGCAGGATCGGTTCGGCGGCAGCGGTGTCGTAGATGCCGTTTTTCAGCAGGTGCTCGGCAATGTGCACCGCCACCACTTCACCCAGGATCAGCCAGCTGGGCACCAGCGCCTGGTCTGCCCGCTTGAGCTGCACGATCTGGCTGACCTTGCACTCGAAGGCCACGGGTGTTTCCCCCACGCGCGGTACGTTGACGATGCTCGACGGCGTGGCAGTGAGGCCGCTCAATTCAAATTCGTTTACTTCGGCCGCAACCGGTGCGCAGCTCTGGTTCATCTGCTCAGCCAGCGGGCGGGTGGCCAGGTTCCAGACAAATTCGCCGGTCTGTTCGATGTTGTTCAGGCTGTCTTTGCGCCCGACGCTGCAGAAACCGATGATCGGCGGGATGTAGTTGAACGCGTTGAAAAAGCTGTAGGGCGCCAGGTTCAGGCGGCCTTCACGGTCTTGCGAGGAGATCCAACCGATGGGGCGGGGGCCGACGATAGCGTTGAACGGGTCGTGGGGCAGGCCGTGGCCTTTGGCGGGTTCGTAGTAATACATCTGTGCTGGGCTTGCTGGCCCACCTCCTGGGTTGCGAGGTGCCTAGTGTGCCAAGCCTGTGCCCGTCTGCAAATGATCAAGCCCGGCGAAAGCCGGGCTGGGTGCACGCATCAGGGATCAGCTGATGCGGTGGGCGTTGGTGCGGTCGAAGCCGTCTTCGGCGAAGCGTTGGCCGCCAGTGCGGTCGAAACCGTCTTCGGCGAAGCGTTGGCCGCCAGTGCGGTCGAAGCCGTCTTCGGCGAAGCGTTGGCCACCGGTGCGGTCGAAGCCGTCTTCGGCGAAGCGTTGGCCACCGGTGCGGTCGAAGCCGTCTTCGGCGAAGCGTTGGCCACCAGTGCGGTCGAAACCATCTTCAGCGTAGGTAGCGGACTGGCTCTGTACCGCTGCAAATGTGTGGGCGTTGGTACGGTCGAAGCCATCTTCGGCGTAAGCGCCAGCTGCGAAAACCGAGAGGGCCAGGGTAAGGATCAGTTTGTTTTTCATGGTCGTTGCTCCAAGGGCTTCAGGGGTTGTTTGTTTCTATGGGTTTAATCCTACGCCGATTAATTTGATTAAAAAGCGCAAAAAATAGCGATTAAAAATCTAATTATTCGATGTATGTAGGAGCGCTTTTCGTGAATCAGGCTGTGGCATCACCCAGGAGCCGCATGCCCGCGCGTTGTCGTTCTTTGAGCTATTTCAGCTTGAAGGGTGGGAATTAATGAGACGTTAAGAACGAAATATCTTGTTTCAAAGATCTATCAACGCTTTTTTCATGCATCACCAACCGATTTTTTAGGCAACGATCAGCACCATCGCCGCACCTCAAACTGGAGCGGTACAACAATGAACAAACTCCCGCAAATCACCTTGGCCTTCTGGGTCATGAAGATCTGCGCTACCACCCTTGGCGAAACGGCGGGCGACTTGCTGTCGATGACGCTGAACGTTGGCTATGCCGTCAGCTCGCTGCTGCTGATCAGCGTGTTCCTGCTGACGTTGCTCGGCCAACTCTACTCGCGCCGTTACCACTCAATGCTGTATTGGCTGGTGATCCTCTCCACCAGTACCGCCGGCACCACCATGTCCGACTTCATGGACCGCACTCTGGGCCTGGGTTATGCCACGGGGTCGGCCTTGCTCATCGGCATCCTGCTGCTGACCTTCCTGGTGTGGCGCCTGAGCGGCAACCCACTTGATGTCACCCGTATCAATAACCGCACGGGCGAGCTGTTTTACTGGGTAGCGATCCTGTTTTCCAACACGCTTGGCACCGCCCTGGGCGATTACCTGGCCGATGATTCGGGGCTCGGCTTTGCTGGCGGCGCGTTGCTGATCGGCAGTGCCATTGCCTTGGTAGTGGTAGCCCGCTACTGGACGCGTATCCCAGGCGTTGTGCTGTTCTGGGTGGCGTTCGTGCTTACCCGTCCGTTTGGCGCCACGCTGGGCGATGTCCTGACCAAACCCCATGAAAAGGGGGGCCTGGACTTTGGCACGGTCGGCTCTTCGGCTGTGCTGGGCGGGGTGTTGCTGGTGCTGGTGCTGATGGCCAGCTGGTACCAGCGCCGTGAGCCGCGTCAGGCGTTGGAGATGTCCTGAGCCAGGTTTCAGGCGCTGGTGAGCCGATTAATTGAGCTATTCGGCTCACATGATGAGCCGAATAGGATCAATCATTGGCTCATCGAATCACATCATGCATTCACAATGCATGAAAAAAGGGCGCCCGAAACGGTGCGCCCTTCTTCATTGCGGCAGGTTCAAACTCACTCAGTAGTAATCCGCGAGTGCTGTTTGGTGTCTTTCATGGTTGCGTATACCAGCAGCGAACAGGCGATACAGGCAGTGACGTACCAGTAGAAGCCGCTTTCCATACCTGCGCTCTTGAACCACAGGGCCACGTATTCGGCGGTGCCGCCGAAGATGGACACGGTCAGGGCGTACGGCAGGCCCACGCCCAGAGCGCGGATTTCCGTCGGGAACAGCTCTGCCTTGACCACTGCGTTGATCGAGGTGTAGCCGCTGACGATGATCAGCGCGGCCATGATCAGGAAGAACGCGCCCCACCAGGTCTGGATGGTGTGCAAGGTGCTGAGGATAGGGACGGTGAACAGGGTGCCGAGCACACCGAAGGCGATCAGGATCGGGCGACGGCCGATCTTGTCGGACAGCCCACCAATCAACGGCTGCAGGCACATGAACAGGAACAGCGTGGCGGCCGAGATGGTGGTCGAGTCGCTGATGCTCATACCCACGGTGTTGACCAGGTACTTCTGCATGTAGGTGGTGTAGGTGTAGAAGGCCAAGGTGCCGCCCATTGTCAGGCCGACCACGGTCATCAGCTCTTTGGGGTGGCGCATCAGGGTGCGCATCAGGCTTTCCTTGGCCTTTTCCTTCTTGGTGAAGGAGGCGGTTTCTTCCATGCCGCGACGCAGGTACAGGGCCACCACGGCGCACAGCGCACCGATCACGAACGGCACGCGCCAGCCCCAGGCGTACAGCTGCTCGGTGGTCAGGGTCTGCTGCAGGATGATCAGTACCGCCAGGGCAATGAGTTGCCCGGAGATCAGGGTCACGTACTGGAAGCTGGAGAAGAAACCACGGCGGTCCTTGCTGGCCATTTCGCTGAGGTAGGTGGCCGAGGTGCCGTATTCACCACCCACCGACAGGCCCTGCATCAGGCGCGCGATCACCAGCAGGATCGGTGCGGCGACACCGATGGTTTCGTAGCCCGGGGTCAGGGCGATGACCAGCGAGCCTGCGCACATCAGCAGTACCGAGGCCATCAATGCAGCTTTGCGGCCCTTGCGGTCGGCGTACAGGCCCATCAACCAGCCACCGATCGGGCGCATCAGGAAGCCCACGGCGAAGATCGCGGCGGTGTTGAGCAGTTGTGCGGTGGAGTCGCCGGCCGGGAAGAAGGCCTTGGCGAAGTACAGCGAGAATGCGGCGTAGACGTACCAGTCGTACCATTCGACCATGTTGCCGATGGACCCGCTGAAGATCGACTTCAGGCGGCTGGCGGTGGTTTTTTCCGCGGCGGGCGCAGTGGCCGCCCCGGCGGGCAGGGAGGTGGCGTTATCCATCAGAGATACCTTCTCGTTGTTTTTGTGTGGAGCGCGCCGTGGCGCAGCTTGCCAAGGCAATAGCAGAAGGTGTGCCAAATGGGGGCAGGGTGATTCATTTGAAGGCGTTGCGAGTTTCTTGAGCCCCGAAATAGAAGGCTTTGAACGGCCCTTGTAGGAGCGGCCACGTGTCGCGACGGGCTGCAAAGCAGCCCCAAAATCTCACAAAAATAAGCGGAAACCCGCCTGTCTCCAGTCGTTCATAAGCGGAAATCCGCTCATTCTCGCTCAACAAAATCGTCGCGCACCAACCCGTGCCGCTGCATCTTTTCATTAAGCGTGCGCCGCGGCAGCTGCAAGGTCTCCATCACCGCCTTGATCTCGCCCCCATGCTGTCGCAACGCTGCGCGCAGGCATTGCGCCTCGAACGCCTCCATCTGCTCGCCCAGCGATTGCCCGGCAGGCGCTACCTCGATGTTCGGCGAACCTAGCCCCAACGCGTGCCGCTCCGCCGCATTGGCCAGCTCGCGAACATTACCTGGCCAGTCATGCGACAGCAGTTGTGCCAGCTGTGCCCCCGACAGCGGCGGTGCGCAGCGCCCAAGCTTTTCGCCTGCTGCACGGGCAAAGTGTTCGAACAGCAGCGGAATGTCCTCACGCCGCTCACGCAACGGCGCCAGGCGCAATTCGGCCACGTTCAGGCGGTAGGCCAGGTCTTCGCGAAAACGCCCGGCACGGGCCTCGTCGAGCAGGTCGGGCTTGGTCGCGGCAATGATTCGCAAGTCGATGCTGATGCTCTGGTTAGCCCCCAAACGCTCCAGTTTCTGCTCCTGGATCACCCTTAGCAGCTTGGCCTGTTGCGCCAGTGGCATGCTCTCGATTTCGTCGAGGAACACAGTGCCACCGTTGGCGTACTCCAGTTTGCCGATGCGCTTGCCTTGGGCGCCGGTGAAGGCACCGCTTTCATGGCCGAACAGTTCGGCTTCGAACAGCGCTTCGGGGATGGCCGCGCAGTTGAGGGCAACGAATGGTTTGCCGGCGCGCGGGCCAAAATCGTGCAGGCAGCGGGCGACCCGCTCTTTGCCGCTGCCGGTTTCACCACGAATCAGCACGTTGACTGGCAGGCCGGCCAGGTCCAGCACCTGCCGGCGCAGTTGCTGCAGGCCCTGGGACATCCCCAGCAGTGTGCCTTCCAGGCGTGACTTGAGGTCAGCCTGTTCGTGCAGCCGACGGTTTTCAAGGACCAGCTGGCGCTTTTCCAGTGCCCTGCGCAGGCTACCCAGCAGGTGCTGCGGGGTGAAGGGTTTTTCCAGGAAGTCATAGGCCCCGTTGCGCATGGCTTCTACTGCCATGGGCACATCACCGTGGCCGGTCAGCAGGATCACGGGCAGGTCGGGGTCGTCCGCCTGCAGGCGCTTGAGCAATTGCTGGCCGTCCATGCCTGGCATGCGCACATCGCTGATGATCACCCCCGGGAAGTGCCGTGGCAGGTGTGCCAGGCATTCTTCAGCGCGAGCGAACAACTGCACAGTGAAGCCGGACAGGCTCAGCCATTGCTCGACGGCAGTACGGATGCTGGCTTCATCATCGACGACGATCACTGAATTCAACATACAGGCTCCAGGTCACGGGGCAGGGTCAGGCTCAGGCGTGCGCCACCGGGTACGTTTTTGGCCCGCAGTTGGCCACCGGCCTCGTGGACGATGCCGTAGGAAATGGCCAGGCCCAGGCCCAGCCCTTCACCCACCGGTTTGGTGGTGAAGAACGGGTCGAACACCTTGGCCAGATCGGCCTCGGCGATGCCGCCACCTGAATCCAGCACGCTCAGGCGCCACAGCTCGCCATCTGGCTCGATGCGCACCTCCAGGCGTTTGTAGCGCTTGTCGGCCATTGCGTCGAGGGCATTGCGCAGCAGGTTGATCAGCACTTGCTCCAGGCGAATGGCATCGCCGCGCACCCAGGCTGGGCGTGCCAGGTACAAGGCCACCTCGACCTCTTCACTACGGATGCGGGTTTCCAGCAGGTGCAAGGCTTGGTCGACCACGGTGGCCAGATCGAGGCGCTCGCGCAGGCCGACCGGGCTGTTGCGGGCAAAGGTTTTCAGGTGGCTGGTCAGTGCCGCCATGCGTGTGAGCATTTGCTCCAGCGGTTCCAGAGCCTGGCGCGCTTCGTCGTAACGGCCGTGGTCCAGCAGCAGCCGCAGGGTTTCCAGTTGCATACGCTGGGTGGTCAGCGGCTGGTTGATTTCGTGGGCCATGGCGGCCGACATTTGCCCGAGGGCGGCCAGTTTGGCCGACTGCACCAGGCCCTCCTGGGCGGTGCGCAACTCACGGGTGCGTTCTTCGACCTGGCGTTTGAGCTCTTGCCGGCTGCGCTGGCGCAGCCGGGCCAGGCGCAGGCGCTGGCTGACGAACAGGGCGGCGAACACCAGGCTCAGCCACACGGCTGCGGCGCCCAGGGCGGCATTGCGGCCATCAGCGGCCACCTGTGGCTTACGCAACAGGTGCAAGGTCCAGTGGTCACCTTCCAGCGGCAGGCTTTCCCACAGGTACTCGGCACTGCCCTGCGGGCCTTGCACGCGGCTAAGGGTGCTGTACTCGGCAAAACGGGTCAGCACCTGGTGCTGCAGGGGCACCAGCGGCTGTTTGTCGTACTGGCGTGTTTCAGCCAGCTCGGCACGGTCGGCACCACTCAGCGGCTGGAGCTCGCGGTAGCGCCAGCCATCCTGGTTGGCGATGAAGGTGATGCCACGTGCGTCGCTGACCAGCAGGATATCGCTGCCCTGGCGCCACTCGCGTTCCAGCTCGGGGAACTCCAGCTTGACCACCATGGCACCGAGAAAGCGGCCATGCTCGTCATTTACCGCGCTGGCGAGGAAGTAGCCCGGTACGCCACTGGTTACGCCCACGGCGTAGAAGCGGCCACTGCCTTGGCTGCGGGTTTGCTTGAAATAGGGGCGGAAACCGTAGTTGGAGCCGACGTAGCTACTGGGCAGCCGCCAGTTGCTGGCGGCAATGGCCAGGCCGGTGCGGTCGAGCAGCTCAAGGGTGGAGGAATTGGCCGCGCCATTGATGCGCTCCAGCTTGCGGTTCAGGGCGTCCTGCACTTGTTCATTGACCGGGCCGCGCAGGGCCGCGATCAGTTCCGGGTCCAACGCCAGTACAGCGGGCAGGGCGCGGTAGCGGTCGATCAGGGTGTGCAGGGCATTGGCGTACAGCCCCAGTTGCTGACTGGCACGCCGGGCGTCGTCTTCCATGGCCTGGCGCTTGGCCTGGTGCATGGCCCAGCCGGCACTGAGGGCGGTGCCCAGCAGGATGAGCAAGGTGATCAGCCCCAGACGCAGGGCGCGAAAGGAAAAGGGCATTGGGGCGGATCCGGAATATTTGGGGATCGGGGCCGGCCCTTTCGCAGGTCTACCTGCGAAAGGGCCGGTACAGGCGGCCGGTTTCAGTTACAGCAGTTCAAAGCTCTGCTGTTGCACCGCCTGGGAGTCCAGCCCTACCTGGACATTGAACTCACCTGGCTCGGCAACCCGCTGCAGCTGGCCATTGTAGAACCTCAGGTCATCCTCGTTGATGCGGAAGGTCAAGGTCCGCGACTCACCCGGCTTGAGCATCAGCTTCTGGAAGTTTTTCAGTTCCTTGACCGGGCGGCTCGTCGAAGCCGACACATCTTGCAGGTACAGCTGCACCACGGTCTCGCCGGCCACCTTGCCGGTATTCTTCACCGTCACCTTGGCCTCCAGGTTGTCACCGCGCTTGAGGTCCTTGTGCGACAGCTTCAGGCCGGACAGCTCGAAGCTGCTGTAGCTCAGGCCATAGCCGAACGGGTACAGCGGGCCGTTAGGCTCTTCGAAGTACTGCGAGGTGTAGTTACCCGGCTTACCCGGCGTGAACGGCCGGCCAATGCGCGTGTGGTTGTAGTACATCGGGATCTGCCCGACCGAACGCGGGAAGGTGATTGCCAGCTTGCCGGATGGGTTGTAGTCGCCAAACAGCACGTCGGCGATGGCATTGCCGCCCTCGGTACCGGCGAACCAGGTTTCGAGGATGGCGTCGGCCTGCTCGCGTTCCCAGCCGATCGACAGCGGCCGGCCGTTCATCAACACCAGTACCAGCGGCTTGCCGGTCGCCTTCAGGGCCTTGATCAGCTCACGCTGGCTGGCTGGAATTTCCAGGGTGGTGCGGCTGGACGACTCGTGGGACATGCCACGCGACTCGCCGACAACCGCTACGACCACGTCGGACTGCTTGGCAGCCTTCACGGCTTCGTCGATCAGCACCGCAGGCGGGCGTGGGTCGTCGACGATTTCCGGTGCGTCGAAGTTGAGGAAGTTCAGGTAATCGAATATCGCCTTGTCGCCGGTGACGTTGGAGCCTTTGGCGTAGACCAGCTTGGCTTTGCCTTCTACGGCGCGGCGCAAGCCTTCACGCACTGTCACCGAGTGCACGGGCTTGCCGTCGGCGGCCCAGCTGCCCATCATGTCGATCGGTGCATCGGCCAGCGGGCCGACCAGGGCGATGGTGCCGGTTTTTTTCAGCGGCAGGGTCTGGTTGTGGTTTTCCAGCAGTACCAGGCTGCGGCGGGCCACATCGCGCGCGGCTTCGCGGTGCAGGCGGTCGTTGCCGTAGTAGTCTTTCAGGTCGGTTTCGGCCTTGCCGATGCGCACGTAAGGGTCCTTGAACAGGCCCATGTCGTACTTGGCTCCGAGTACTTCGCGCACCGCCTGGTCCAGCTCGCCCTGGGTCACTTCACCGGACTTCAGCAGGCCTGGCAGCTCTTCGCCGTACAGGGTGTCGTTCATGCTCATGTCGATGCCGGCCTTGATCGCCAGCTTGGCGGCTTCGCGACCGTCCCGGGCGACACCGTGGCGGATCAGCTCCTGGATGGCGCCATGGTCGCTGATGGTCACACCCTTGAAGCCCCACTCCTTGCGCAGCAGGTCGTTCATCAGCCAGGTGTTGGAGGTGGCCGGCACGCCGTTGATCGAGTTCAGTGCCACCATCACCCCGCCGGCACCGGCGTCGAGGGCGGCGCGGTAGGGCGGCAGGTAGTCGTTGTACATCTTCGGCAGGCTCATATCGACCGTGTTGTAGTCGCGCCCGCCTTCTACGGCGCCGTACAGGGCGAAGTGCTTGACGATGGCCATGATGCTGTCGGGGTTGGCCGGGCTGCTGCCCTGGAACGAGCGCACCATCACCTGGCCAATCTTCGAGGTCAGGTAGGTGTCTTCACCAAAGCCTTCACTGGTGCGGCCCCAACGTGGGTCGCGGGCAATATCGACCATGGGTGCGAAGGTCATGTCCAGGGCGTCGGCCGAGGCTTCGATGGCGGCGGTGCGGCCAACCTTGGCCACGGCGTCCATGTCCCAGGTGGCAGCCATGCCCAGGCCGATCGGGAAGATGGTGCGCTCGCCGTGGACGGTGTCGTAGGCGAAGAACATCGGGATCTTCAGGCGGCTGCGCATGGCCGCGTCCTGCATCGGGCGGTTTTCGGGCGCGGTGCGTGAGTTGAACGTGCCACCGATACGGCCGGCGGCGATTTCCTCACGAATCTTGTCGCGAGGCATTTCCGGGCCGATGCTGATCAGGCGCAACTGGCCGATTTTCTCGGCTTCGGTCATCTGGCTGATCAGATGGTCGATGAACGCCTGCTTGTCCTGCAGGGGCGGGGCGGAGGGGGCGGCGAGGGCCGCCTGACTGGCAAGGCCCATGGCCAGGCCCAGCAAAGACAATTTCATCATCAATTCCGTTGTGGGGCCTCTGCCGTATCCAGCGGTGATACGTGCGCGGCCGAAGTTTTCAGGCGGCTATTGTTGTACGATTGACACGCTCATTTTCCAGCGGCGGATTATGCCTGAATATGTCGCCTGGGGACGAAGCCCCGAATGCCGGGACAACAACTATAAGAACGCTCAAGAGACCGACGGCATGACCCCCTTCGACGAATACCATCAACGGCAGATTGCCGAAGCCATTGCCCGTGCTGAAAAGCGAACCGATGCCGAACTGGTGACGGTACTGGCCCGCCGTGCTGACGATTACGCCTATTGGCCGCTGTTGTGGGCCGCCGTGCTGGCACTGGCTGTGCCGGGGCTGTTGCATTGGCTGCTGGGTTGGCCCAGCGTGCGTGGCTTGCTGGTGGCCAACGTGTTGCTATTCGTCGGTTTGTGCCTGCTGCTGCGCAACCCGCTTCTGGCCGGCTGGCTGATTCCTCGTGCTTTGCGTCGCTGGCGCGCCTCACGGCTAGCTCGGCAGCAGTTTCGCGAGCAGAACTTGCAGCGCACGGCAGGCGCCACGGGCGTGCTGATCTTCGTCAGCGAGGCGGAACGGCATGTGGAGATCCTGGTAGACTGCGGTATCGAGCATTATCTGGATACCAACGCGCGGGCGGCCATTGTCGCCCGCTTTGCCGAGCAGGTGCGTCAGGGGCGGACCTTGCAGGGGTTTGTCGAGTGCATCGATGCGTGCGGCGAGCTGCTTAGCGAGCATGTGCCGCCTACCCATGCGCGCAACGAGTTGCCCAACCGGTTGGTGATCCTGGACTGACTTGGAACCTGCAGGGTGTAGAATGCGTTTCCCGCTATTCGAGGCACCGTTTCTCCATGTCCGCCAGTTCTTCCGCCCTCTCTGCGTCAGATGCACGCGCCCGGTTTCTCGGCCTTCTGAATGCAGCCTTGCACGGCAACACCTTGGTCAAACTGGTGCTGGCGCGCCATGTCGGTGCCGACCAGACCTTGCAACGGATCATTGCCAAGCCGCTGCAGGTCAAGGGCCAGCCATGCCTGTCGCTGGTCTACCGCCACCAGACCCGCGACATCACCCGCAACTTGTCGCTGGAACAGGCGCAGGCGCTGGTAGCCGAGCTGCTGCCGGACAGCTTCCGCAATGCCCACCTGTTCGACGCAGATGGCGAAGTGCAACTGACCTTCAGCAAGAAGGGCAAGCCGATGTTGCAACGCCACGGCGCGCAGGCTCCACGCGAGGCCGCGGCGAGCAGTGGCCATGACCGCGAGAAGAAGCGCTACCTGGATTTGTCCAGGCCGTTCCTGCGTGACCTTGGCGTGACCGACGCACAAGGTGCATTGATCCCGTCCATGTCGCGCAAGTGGAAGCAGATCAACAAGTTCATCGAGGTCTTCGACCATGCCTTGGCCAGTGCGCCGGTACCTGCGAAACAGGCACTGCGGGTGGCCGACTTCGGCTCGGGCAAGGGCTACCTGACCTTTGCCATGCATGACTACCTGAGCAACAGCCTGGGCCGTGAGGCGCAGGTCACCGGTGTAGAGCTGCGCCAGGACATGGTCGACTTGTGCAACGCCGCCGCTTCGCGCCTGGAGCACCCGGGACTGGAATTCCAGTGCGGGGATGTACGTAGCGTGGTTCCCGAGGCCATCGAAGTGATGATCGCCCTGCATGCGTGCGATATCGCCACCGACTACGCCATTCACACCGGTATCCGCTGCAACGCCGCGATTATCATGTGCTCGCCGTGCTGCCACAAGCAGATCCGCCCGCAACTGCACAGCCCGGGGTTGCTGCAACCCATGCTGCAATACGGCTTGCACCTGGGCCAGCAGGCCGAAATGCTCACCGACAGCCTGCGCGCGTTGTACCTGGAAGCCTGCGGTTACGAAACCAAGGTGTTCGAGTTCATCTCGCTGGAGCACACCAACAAGAACAAGATGATTCTTGCGGTGAAGCGGCGGCAGCCGGTGGCTAACGGCGAGTTGCTGGAGAAGATTGCCCAGCTCAAGGCGTTTTATGGGGTGCAGGAGCATTGCCTGGAAACATTGCTGCGGGCGGATGGCTTGCTTTGAAAGCAACCACTGGCAAGCCTGCTGGCGTGCTCGTGCAGCGGGCGTGCTAGCGTCTAGCCGCTGGTCGATCGATCGCCAAATCTGGTAGCCCCAGCGGATGCGTACTGGCGTCATAGAAATGCACCTGCGTCCCCGACAAATCTCCAAACCGATCAACAAAATGCTGCTTCTGGTTGATCACCGAAGCTTCGCTCACCGGCCGGATAGCAATCGAGAGCTGCTTCGGTCGGGCCTGGCGGATGGCTTCGAGCAGGTGCTGGTCACTGCTGTCCAGGTGCTGACCGAACAGGCATAACCCTTGGCTTTCCTGGGCCAGCTGCCCCAGGCACCAACTGAGGTAATCCGAATGGCGGATGGCGCGCAGTTTTTCCTCGCTGCGGTCTTCATTGACGAACAGTGGCACTTCACCTGGGATGTTCACGGCAAAGCCATCAAGCAGTTCGGCGCTGTCGGCACTGCGTTGGCGGGTGGTGCCGTCGGGTAGCTTCAGCAGGTGGAGGCCGCCGTGCAGGTGCATCACCCGCGTGCCTTCGCTGCGGGTGCGACGCACGTCGAAGAAGCCTTGTTCGTCGAACAGGTCGGCGAAGCCGTGTGGGGCGCTCTGTACAGCCCACGGTAGCAGCAGGTCGTAGTTGCTGGTGTAGACGCTGCGGTAGCCACACAGGGCCTGGTTGAGGGTCGCGAGGGTGGCTGGCGGCATCAGCGGCCACGGCAGGTGTACCGTGCGCACGGCGTGAATCAACGCTTCCTTGATCGAGTAATAGCGGTTCAGCGGTGCGGTGGAGTTGATGGCCAGCGCCGCGTTGGCGCGCACGGTGGTGTTGAGGGCGCTGAGCACCGGCTCGAACAGTTCCGTACCCAACGACTTGAACAGGGCCTGGTCACTGACCGCCAGGCCTTTCTTGCGGCCTGCGCGTTGTGCCTCCTCGAACAGCGAGAAATAGCCGAAAGGCTTCCACACTGCGCGGCTGGCGCCGTTGCCCAGCAGCAGGGCTTCGCAGGGGTGGCGGGCGGCGAGTTCTGGCCAAGGGGTGAGGGTGGCGTCAAGTGCAGGCATGCTGGAGTCCGTTGGGTGGAGCGGGGAGCGGGGGGACTTTAGCATGTCGTGCAGGGTGTGCGACGCCTGCAGGCCCTTGTCAGTGCGCAAGGGCCTTTGATACATGATCAGGATCATTACGTATTGCGCGTAGTAATGCCTTGGCAGGCCCGGTAGGTTCTCGTCGCCCTTGTTCCCAATTCCTCAATGTTGCTACCTGAACATCGATGATCTCGGCAAAGCGTGCTTGCGTGAGCCCCGTTGCCTTGCGGATGTTACGCACCAGGAGTCATGAGCCGGACTTGGAGCAAGCGATAGGCATCGTCATCAAGGAGTTCCTTGACTCGCTTGGTGAACAAGGCTGTTTCGGTAAAAAGCATAACAGGTTGTACGCCATTGGCGTAGCTGCTGGTTGTCCAGCGCCACGGAGAAGGATTGCCCGGCCGTATTCAGGATCGGGTCAGCGAGGCTAGCGAATCCGCTCCTCACTGGGCGATCATCCTTTTCCGGGGGGCGGGTAGTCCTTTTCTCTGTAGGGGCCGAATGGGTTGCGAAAGCGTTCTGTTCAGCCTTCTCCGGTAATGAGCGTGCTGCGCTTGCGGTTACGCCACACCCGATACGCCCGAATCCCCGCCCGCACCGAGCCGAACAGCAGTTTGTCTTCCATTTCCCGTGCCATCCCCGAGCGCACCAGCATGCGCAGGAAGGTGCCCCGGGCGCGGGCGATGGCAAAGAAGATGCCTTGCGCGGCCAGGGTGTCGCGCACTTCACGCAGGGCGGCGATACCGCTGACGTCGATGCTGGTGACGGCTTCGGCATCGAACAGCACGGCCTTGGGCTGGTCCTGGCTCTGCACCGCTTCGAGCAGGCGCATCTTGAAGTAGTCGGCGTTGAAGAACAGGATCGCGTCGTCGAAGCGGTACACCACCAGGCCCGGCACGGTGCGGGCGTCCTTGAATTTGCGGATGTCGACCTGGCCTTCGGTGCCCGGCAGCCAGCCAAGCACAGCGTCGGTGGGTTGGTAGATGCTGTAGAGCAGGCGCAGGATCGCCAGGGTCACAGCAAACACGATGCCGGGCAGCACGCCCAGGCCCAGCACGCCCGCCGTGGTCAGCAGGCAGAGCCAGAACTCGAAGCGGCTCAGGCGGCGGATGAGCCCCAGCGACTTGATGTCGATCAGCCCCCAGCCGGCCATCAGTAGCACGGCGCCCAATGCAGCCTGCGGGATCCACGCCATCGGCGCGGTGAAGAACAACAGGATCAGGGCAATGACCAGCGCGGCGACGATGCCCACCAGCTGGCTCTTGCCACCCACCATGTCATTGACGGCGGTGCGCGAGTCGGCGCCGCTGATGGCAAAGCCCTGGGATACCCCGGCCGCCAGGTTGCTCACGCCCAAGGCGACGAATTCGTGGTTGGCGTTGATCGCGTAGCCGTGGCGGGCGGCAAAGCTGCGTGCGGTGAGCATGGCGCTGCAGAAGCTGACGGTGGCGATACCCAGGGCGTCGCGCAGCAGGCTCTTCATTTCCGCCAGGTTGCTGTGCGGCCAGGCCAGCTGCGGGATGCCGGCCGGCACCGGGCCGAGGATGGCGACGCCGAAGCGGTCGAGGCCAAACAGGCCGACCAGCAACATGAACAGTGCCACCACGGTCAGTGCGGCGGGCAGGCGTGGGAAACGCCGTGGTAGCCAGATCAGCAGGCCCAGAGCGGCTAGGCCGATGAACAACGTGATCCAGTGGATCTCACCCAGGCGCTGGAAAAAGTTGATCAGGCTGAGGATAAAACCGTCGCCTTCGATCTTGAACCCCACCACCTTGGACAGCTGCCCGGCGATCAGGCTCAGGCCGATGCCGTTGAGGTAGCCGATGAGGATCGGCCGCGAGAAGAAGCTGGCGATGAACCCGGCCCGTGCCAGGCCGGCAGCGATCAGCATTACCCCCACCAGCACGGTGACGATCACCGACAGTTCGGCAATGCGCTGCGGGTCGCCCATGGCCAGCGGCGCCACGGCACCGGCGATCATCGCGCAGGTAGCGGCGTCAGGGCCAACCATCAGCTGGCGCGAGCTGCCGATCAGGGCATAGACCATCATTGGCAGCACGCAGGCGTACAGGCCGTACTGTGGCGGCAAACCGACAATTTGTGCGTAAGCGATGGCGATGGGTATCTGAATCGCCGCGACCGAGAGGCCTGCCTGCAAATCGGCATGGAACCATTCGCGGCGGTAGTGCAGCAGGTTGGCAAGGCCCGGTAGCCAGCGGGAGAGAAACATGCGTCGTCCTTTCGAAATGCTTCACGTAACCATCTACGCATTGAAGCGGATCGGCAGGCAATTGGCCATGGGCCAGATCAAACCGGGAGGGCAGAAACGAAAAAAGGAGCCGAGGCCCCTTTTGACAGCGATGACGTTGCTGGAACGCCATGCGGTGATGCAATGTGGAGCGGGTAGAGGGAATCGAACCCTCAACTAAAGCTTGGGAAGCTTTCGTTTTACCACTAAACTATACCCGCGTCTGCGCAGCACTTTTTACCAGAACCCTCCACGAATTAGAAGCCCAAGTTATAAAAAAGCTTGTCGGCACCCTATAGCCCGCGGGATCAGCCACAAGGCGCCGATGCGCTCAAATGGCCAATGCATGCTGCCCCTGCTGCCCTTGTTGAACAGGCTGGTAGCGGTGACGCGTTTCACGCACGGTCGGCTTGAGGAAACCGAGCAGGACGCTGCGGGTGTCTTCACAGGCCGTTTTGTTCTCCATGTCCAGGAAGTGGCCAGCGTCACGAATCACGCTGAAATGGCTCTTGCCCACATGCTTGCCGAACTGCCGGGCATCTTCGACCGTGGTGTACTCGTCGCGGTCGCCGTTGACGAACAGCACAGGGATGTCGATATTGCGCGCACCCTCCAGCGCCCGGTCCAGGTCGCGATGCAGCACCTCGTTGATGTGGAAGTGCATCTGCGCGTACTCGTGGCTGTCCAGGCTGCTGACGTGGCGGTAGTTGAAGCGCTTGAACAGTGATGGCAGATGCTTGCCGATGGTGTCGTTGACCAGGTTGCCGACTTGGTAGCGATCGCAGGCGGCCAGGTACTGGCAGCCACGGTCCAGGTAGTCGCGCATCGGTTCGTTGATCACCGGCGAGAAGGAACTCACGACGGCCTTCTTCACGCACCGCGGCTGGTGCGCCAGCGCCAGCAGGGTACTTGCGCCACCCCATGAGAACGACATCACATGGTCGGCCTGGAAGTGCTCGATCAGCTCAAGGAGAATATGCGCCTCGGTCTCCTTGCTGATAAACCGTTCCTGGCGGTTGTGTGGCTTGGACTTGCCGGCATACGGCTGGTCGAACAGCACTACGTTGAACTGCGGGTGCAGGTTACGTACCGTTTGGGCGAACGAGGCCGTGGTGGCCAGCGAACCATTGATCATGATGATCGTATTCTCGGCCGCTTCCGCGCGATAGAACTCCGTGTAAACCCGATACTGACCTTGGATATCAAGTACAGCGATTTCTGGCCTCATGTCATCGACTCCTGGCGCAAAAAGGGTATTCGCGTCACCTAGGGTGCACGTTCTTTATGACAGGTAGGCATTCGCCTGAAGAGTAACCGGGGGGCCCTGTGTCGATCCTTGGCACATGCGTCGACGGTATTGTTTTTGGCGGGCAATTTGCCGTGCCCCAAGGCATCAAGGCCCTGGGTGGCCGGCAAAAGGCGTCTTCGACTGCGGGCGTGACTTGTTAGTCACATGCAGACTGACGATTTGGATTCAAGCAGTGGGCCGGGGATCCTGCAAGTGCCGTTCGGGAGAATTTGTGACTTTTGTCGCTGACCGGTCGTATGACCACCTTGGGCCAGAACGGGCAGTCTAGACAGTGGCGATTTCATCCGCCGTCAGCTCGCGAAACGCCCCCGGAGCCAAATCAGGATCCAGGCGAATCGCGCCCATGCTTTCCCGGTGCAACCCCACCACCTTGTTGTCGAAGAACCCGAACATGCGTTTGACCTGGTGATAGCGCCCTTCGACGATCGCCAGCCGCGCCTGGCGCGGGCCGAGGATGTCCAGCTGGGCGGGCAGGGTGGTGAGGTCTTCAAAGGCGAAGTAGAAACCCTCACGGAACTTGGCCTCATAGTGCTCGCCAATCTCGTCCTCGGTGTCCACCAGGTAGTGCTTGGGCAGCTTGGTGGCAGGTTGGGTCAGGCGCCGTGACCATTGGCCATCGTTGGTCAGGATCATCAACCCGGTGGTGTTGAAGTCCAGGCGCCCGGCTATGTGCAGGTCGCCTCGCAATGCTTCGGGCAGCAGGTCGAGCACTGTAGGGTGCTGCGGGTCCTGGGTGGCGCTGACGCAGCCCGTGGGTTTGTGCAGCATCAGGTAGCGCGCCGGTCGGCCAGCCTGCAGCACCTGGTCGTCCAGTTCCACGCAGCTGAATTCGCGTACCTCGGTCAGCGGGTCGCTGACCACCTGCCCATCTACCCGCACACGACGTTGTACCAGCATCAGGCGGGTTTGTTGGCGGTTGAGGCTGGGCAGGTTGGCAAGGAAGCGGTCGAGGCGCATTTCAACAGGTCAGTGAGAAGTGGTTGATCGAAGTTGTTCTTCAACGACCGCGCAGCGTGGGCACAGGCAGGCTTTGTCACGTAATTCGGCGGGCAGGGCCTGGAGCACCGCCGGGTCGATACTCACGCTGTAACACCAGCAGGCCTGGGTGGCGCGGCGTGGGTCGGCCAGGCTGCACTGGTTGAGGGCACCGCAAGCGGGGCAGTGTTGGCTGTCATTCATCTTGGGTTTCACTGCAGACGCGGTTACGGCCGGCCTGCTTGGCACGATAGAGCGCTCGGTCGGCGCGGGTCAGCAGGGCGTGCAGGGTATCTCCCGGTTGCAGGTTGCTCAGGCCGATGCTGGTAGTCAGGCGCAGGGGTTGTTCGTCGTAGCTGAACGTGAGCTGTTCGGTGCGGCGGCGGATCTTTTCCGCAACCTCGATGGCCTGCCGACCCTCGGCTTCACGCAGCAGCACGATGAACTCCTCGCCGCCCCAGCGGCAGAGTATATCCGATTGGCGCAGGCTGCCCTGCAGCACATTGGCGAACTGGCGCAGCACTTCGTCGCCTGCCAGGTGGCCGTGGGTGTCATTCAGCGCCTTGAAGTGGTCCAGGTCGATCAGCAGCGCCACCAGCGGCCCACTGTCGCGCTTGGCTTCGTGCAACGCCTGGGCGGCGAGCAAGTCGAAACTGCGCCGGTTGGGCAGGCCGGTAAGGCTGTCGAGCGTGGCCAGGGCCTCGGTGCTGGCCTGATGACGGCGCACCATGGCATGCACCAGCGCCAGCACCACCAAGGTGATCATCGTGCAGATGGCCAGGTTCAGGTACAGGGAATGGCGAATGCGGTCGAGGGCGCCGGTTTCGCGCTTGTCCACCAACAGGTACCAGTCCAGCTCGGGCAGGTGACGCACGTTGAGGAAGTGGCTGTGGTTGTCGCTGTCGTGGTACTCGTGGCTGCCTTCGCCGGGTACAAGCTGTTCGGCCAGCACATCGCTCAATTCGGCGTTGTCGCTCAGTGGCTGGCCGACCCGCAAACCGTGCGGGCCACCTTCGGAACCGGTCAGCAACACTTTGCCTTTGGCATCGACAAACAAGACCGACCGCTGGTAGCGGCGCTGGTACTGGTCGATCAGCTTGACCACCGAGGACACACTCAGCCCCACCCCGGCAGCGCCAATGAAGCGGTGCTGGTAGTCGTGCACCTGGTAGTTGATGAACACGGTCAGGCTGTCCTGGTTGGCCATGTCGAGGTCGACGTTGATCTCGTAGGGGGCCTTGAGGTTGCGCAGGCGGAAATACCAGGCATCGCGCCATGTGCCGGCTTGCACCTGCTTGAGCACGCCCTTGGCTTGATAGTAGGTGAGGGTGCGGTCGGAGACGAAGAACGAGGTGAAGGTGTCCTGCTTGCCCATGACCTCGCCCAGGTAGCGTGTCATGCGCTGGGTGTCCTTTTCGCCCGACAGTACCCAGTCACGCAAAAAAGTATCCTGGGCCATCATCGAGGCGATCAGCACCGGGCGAATCAGGTCTTTCTGGATTTCCGAGTAGACCGTGTCGGAGGTCAGTGGCAATTCGGTATTGATAATGCCGTCGCGGATGGCGCTGCGCGAGGAGAAGTAGCTGAGCAGCGAGGTAGCAAGGAAGCCGCAGGCCAGCAGCACCAGCAGGGTAACGATCAGCGAGCGCTGCGAGAACAGAGCGGAACGTGAGGGCATGATCTTCCCATGATGTGTGCCGAGCCGCCCATTCTAGTGAGATGACCGATAAATGACTGCAAGTTTTTAGGGGCTATCGCACCTGTATCAAATTGTTGCAGAAATGGCACTGCACCTCGGCGTCGCTGTCTTATTCGGTGTCGATGAACGCATCACGCATCGATGCTCGCCAGCGCCGCTGTTCGGGCACTCCAGCGGTCCAGGAGGCCGCCATGTCCTATCGAATCCTGTTGATCGCCCTGCTGGGGCTGATGACTTCCGCCTGCGCCCCGTACTACGAGAGCGGGGGCTATTACCGTTCGGACTACTACTCCACCGACCGTTACGTCTCGCCGGGCTATTACCGTTATGACCGCTATTACGTCACGCCGCAACCGCGCTATTACTACCAGCCGGCGCCACGCTATTACTACCGGCCAGCCCCCGCGCCACAATACCGGCCGTATCCGCAGCCGGGGATGAACCGTTGGCATGGCAACCCCCGCTACGACTATGGCAATCGCCAACGGCAAGACTACAGGCAAGACCGGGATCGCCATGATTATCGTGATGGCAGTCAGCGCTACCAGCGTGGCGATTCGCATTCCAATAGGCAGGGGAATGGTGGCGGGCGTTGGGATGGCCAGCGTGGCCAGGGGCAAGGAGGCAACTGGCGGCGGTAAGGTGAAGTGAAGCGGGGGCGCTTTGCGCCCCATCGCCGGCAAGCCTAACCCAGATCTGCCAATGGGTGCCGCCCCTCCCACACCTTGGCAAAATGCGCCTCGACCACCGCCGCCGGCACCTGCGTCACATCGGGCCAGTGCCAGTGCGGCTGGTCGTCCTTGTCCAGCAGGCGGGCGCGTACGCCTTCGCTGAACTCGGGGTGACGGCAACAGTTCAGGCTCATGCTGTATTCCATCTGGAACACCTGTGCCAGCGACAGATACCGTGCCCTGCGGGTTTGCTCCCAGACCAGGTGCGCCGTCAGTGGGCAACCCTGATGCAGCCGTTGGCCGGCATCGGCCAGCAGCGAGTCGTCATGGTGCTTGAGCCCTTCCAGCGCACGCCAGGCCGCCGCCGCATCGGCCACGTCGAGCAACGCATCGATCACCTGCCGCCTTGGCAACCACTGGGCCTCGGGCAACTCGGCACAGGCGCGGCGCTGTTCGGCCTTGAGCAGGCTGTTCAGCTGCAGGGCGGTCTGCTCTTGCCAGTTCAACTGCAGCAGTTCTTCGATCAATGCCTCCTGCTGGTACTCGCCCAGTAAGCGGTCGGCCAGGCCCAGGTCAAGGGCATCGCGGGCGTTGATCGGTGCCCCCGTCAGCCCCAGGAACAACCCCAGCTTGCCCGGCAGCCGTGCCAGAAACCAGCTCGCGCCCACATCCGGGTACAGGCCAATGCTGATTTCCGGCATGGCCAGCCGGCTGCTGGGTGTGACGATACGCACGTTGGCCCCCTGCAACAGCCCCATGCCGCCACCTAGCACATGCCCATGTCCCCAGCACAGCAGCGGCTTGGGGTAGGTGTGCAGGGCAAAGTCCAGGCGATATTCGGCGGCGAAGAAGGCGGCAGCCAGGGGCGGCACGCTGCCGGGGTGGTCGCGGCAGGCTTGTACCAGTGCACGTACATCGCCACCGGCGCAGAAGGCTTTTGCGCCGGTGCCGCGCAGCAGCACGCAGACAACGCCCGGGTCGTGGGCCCAGGCATGCAGTTGTTCGCCCAATACTTCGATCATGGGCAGGTTCAGGGCATTGAGTGCCTTGGGTGCATCCAGGGTGGCAATGCCGATGCGGGCGCCATCGGCGCCGATGAGAACCTCGCAATGAATGGCCATGGACTACCTCGCTCAAGTCATCGCACAAGTATGGCCTGCCTGGCCGAACATGCCGGTTGTCGGTTGGATCGTTTGACAAGCGGGAAGGGCTTACCTAGTGTCGCGCCATTGTTTACGGATTGCCCCATGACTGACGACGATCGCATCAAACTCGAACCCAGCTGGAAGGCTGCACTGCGCGCCGAATTCGACCAGCCCTACATGCATCAGCTGCGAGAGTTCCTGCGCAGCGAATATGCCGCCGGCAAGGAGATCTACCCGCCAGGGCCGCTGATCTTCAATGCACTCAACTCGACACCGCTGGACCAGGTGAAGGTGGTCATCCTTGGCCAGGACCCTTACCACGGGCCGGGCCAGGCGCATGGTCTGTGTTTCTCGGTGCAACCGGGCGTGGCCACGCCGCCGTCGCTGGTCAACATCTACAAGGAACTGCAGCGCGATCTGAACATCCCGATTGCCAGCCATGGCTACCTGCAAAGCTGGGCCGAGCAGGGTGTATTGCTGCTGAACACGACCATGACCGTGGAGCGAGCCAATGCGGCATCGCACGCCAAGAAGGGGTGGGAGTTCTTTACCGACCGGGTTATCCAGGTAGTCAGTGAGCAGTGCCCGAACGTGGTGTTCCTGCTGTGGGGTTCGCATGCGCAGAGCAAACAGAAGCTGATCGATGGAACCAAGCACCTGGTGCTGAAGTCGGTGCATCCGTCGCCACTGTCGGCTTACCGTGGTTTCTTGGGGTGCGGGCATTTCAGCCGGACCAACAGCTTCCTTGAGCAGCGTGGCATGGCGCCGATCAACTGGGCGTTGCCGCCGCTTTGAGGATTACCGGGGCCGTGCAACGGCCCCTAGTGCTGGTTCCTTACCCAATACCTGAACAACGGCTCTGCCAAAAACAGCACGAACAGCAGACGCATCACCTGCAGCGCCGTCACCAGCGGTACCGACAGTTGCAGGGTTTCTGCCGTCAGGCTCATTTCGGCAATCCCGCCCGGCATCATCCCAAGCGTCAGCGAACGCAAATCCAGCGCGGTCATCACGCTTAGTACCCACGCGGCACTGCCGGCAATCGCCATGCATAGCGCCGTGGCTAACAGCGTGCGCCCCAGGAACGACGGTGCGCGGCGGAAGAAGGCGCGGTTGAAGTGGCAAGCCAGGCCGCTGCCTATCAGCCACTGGCCGATCTGGCTGGCACCATTGGGCAGTGCGATTTGCAGGTTGCCGGCCAGGCTGACCGTGGCCGCTACCAGCAATGGCCCGAACAGCCACGGATTGGGCTGGCGCAAGCGTTGCCAGAGCAGCGCAACGACAACGCCCAACGGCGCGATCAAGGCCAGCCAGCTCCAGCTGACGCTGCCCGCGTGGTTCAGTGGCACCCCGTCACCCAGCAAGAACTTGAACAGCGCCGGTACGCACAGCACCACCGCCAGCACCCGCAGGCTTTGCGCCGCAGCCACCTGGCTCAGTACCGCGCCGTTACGTGCGCCGAGGTTGACCATCTCCCCCGAGCCTCCTGGCATGCTGGCGAAAAAAGCCGTGGCGCGGTCTTCACCGGTCTTTCGCAGCAGCCACACGCTGATCACGCTGGACAGGGTCGTGAACAGGGCACCGAAGAAAATCAGCGCAAAATGGCTGCCCACCTGCTCGATCACTGCCGGGGTAAAGTGCAGGCCAATGCCGATGCCGATGATGCACTGCCCGCACTTGCGGCCGTTGGGTATCTCTGACAGTTGCCAGGGCGTCAGGCAGCGCACCAGGATGATGGCCAGCAGCGAGCCGACCATCCACGGCAAAGGCCAGCCGACTCTGCTGGCGATATAACCGCCAGCAAGGCCGACCAGCCCGGTTGCGACAAACAACGGCAACGCGCGATCAGGCATCGGCCAGGGCCCGGCGCTGCTGGCTGCGTTTGCGCCAAATGCGAAGCAGCGGCAAGGCGAGCATCAGCACCACCAGCGCCCACACGCCCATGCTGATCGGGCTCGACCAGAGGATGCCCAGCTCACCGTTGGAAATCGACAGTGCGCGGCGCAGGTTCTGCTCCATCAGCCCGCCGAGAATGAAACCGAGTAGGATCGGCGACAGCGGGAAGTCCAGCTTGCGCAGGATGTAGCCCATGATGCCGATGCCGACCATCAGGAACAGGTCGAAGGTGGTGGCATGCACGGCGTACACGCCGATGGCGGTGATGATGGCGATCACTGGCACCAGCGCCCAGTTCGGCACGGCGAGGATGCGGGTGAAAATGCGGATCATCGGAATGTTGAGGATCACCAGCATGATGTTGGCGATGAACAGCGAGGCGATCAGGCCCCAGACGATGTCTGGCTGCTGTTCGAACAGCAGTGGGCCGGGGGTGATGTTGTACAGGGTCAGGGCGCCGATCATCACGGCGGTGGTGCCAGAGCCCGGTACACCCAGGGTCAGCATCGGCACCAGGGCGCCACAGCACGAAGCACCGATGGCTGTTTCCGGCGCGGCCAGGCCACGGGCATCGCCCTTGCCGAACTTGCCGCTTTCACCCGCCAGGCGCTTCTCGGTCATGTAGGCCACGGCACTGGCCAACGTTGCCCCGGCGCCAGGCAGAACACCCATGATGAAACCAAGCAGACCGCAACGAATGTTCACCACGAACACCGAAGCCGCTTCCTTGAAGTTGAACAGCATGCGGCCGGTAGCCTTGACTGCCTGGTGGCCATGGTGGGTCTTTTCCAGCAGCAGGAGGATTTCGCTGATGGAGAACAGGCCCAGTACCAGCACCACGAACTGGATGCCGTCGGCCAGGTGCACGCTGTCACCGGTGAAGCGGTAGACGCCGCTGTTGGCGTCGATGCCGACCGCTGACAGGAACAGGCCGATCAGGGCAGCAATGAAGGTTTTCAGGGGCTTGTCACCGGCCATGCCGCCCAGGGCGACGATGGCGAACACCATCAGCACGAAGTACTCGGCCGGGCCGAAAGCAATGGCCCATTTCGCCAGCAACGGCGCGAACAGCACCATGCCGCAGGTGGCGATGAAGGCGCCGATGAACGAACTCCATGCCGACAGCGACAGGGCCACGCCGGCCAAGCCCTGTCGGGCCATCGGGTAACCGTCGAGGGTGGTCATCACGGTCGAGGCCTCGCCCGGGATGTTCAGCAGGATCGAGCTGATACGCCCACCGTACTCGCAACCCAGGTACACCGCCGCCAGCAGGATCAGCGCCGACTCCGGTGGCAAGCCCAGGGCGAAGGCGATGGGAATCAGCAGGGCCACGCCGTTGATCGGGCCCAGGCCTGGCAGCAGGCCGACCACGGTGCCGATCAGGGTGCCGGAGAGGGCGGTGACCAGGTTGTAGGGGGACAGGGCGACGCCGAAGCCCTGGCCCAGGTAGCTCAAGGTATCCATGTGTCAGTTCTCCAGTACGCTCAGCAGGCCAAGGGGCAGGGGCACGTCCATTACGCGGTCGAACAGCCAGTAGAGAAAGACGCTCATGCCGACCACCACCATGGCACTGTGCAGCCAGCGACCGCCGTACAGCCGGGCCATGGGTATACCGACCAGCATGGCGCTGAGAATGAAGCCCAAAGGCTCGAAGGTGGCGGCGAAAACAACCAACAGGCCAACGCAGGCGGCGATCTTGGTCAGGGTTTCGCGGTCCAGTTCCGGTTCGTCGTCCTTGCGCACGATGGGCGTAGGGCGAAACACCAGGTACAGCAGGCCAAGGCTCATCAGGCCGAGCATCAGCAGCGGGTAGGCGCGTGGGCCGACCGGCTCATAGGAAAACGCCGCCTGGTAGGGCAAGGCCATCACGGCCAGGGCGGCGCACACCGCCAGCAGGGCCAGGGCGAAGATGCGTTGCAGGATCATAGGGAAAGGCCTCGTTTGTGGGAGCGGGCTTGCCCCGCGAACACCGGCGAAGCCGGTGCCATGCACCGCGGTGCCTTCTTCGCGGGGCAAGCCCGCTCCCACAGGTATCTGTGAAAGGTTGTGGATGACTTACTGAATCAGCCCAAATTCCTTAGCCAATGCCTTGTAGTCAGCCACTTGCTTCTTCACATAGCCGTCCAGCTCGTCGCCGGTCATGGCGAACGGGAACAGCTCGCGCTGGTCACGCAGCTTGGCGAAGTCTTCCGAGGCCAGCATCTTGTCGAACGAAGCTTTCCACCAGGCGTAGTCCTCGTCGCTCACCTTTGGCCCCAGGTAGAAACCGCGTACTACCGGCCAGACAATGTCGTAGCCCTGTTCCTTGGCCGTGGGGATGTCTTTCATCTCGGGCTCGTCCAGGCGGTTTTCCGAGAACACCGCAAGGATGCGCATGTTGCCGCTCTGAATATGCGGCATGGAGTCGGAGATGTCGGTCGAGCCAACCTGGATATGGCCACCCAGCAACGCCGTGGCAATTTCGCCACCGCCTTCCAGGGCCACGTAGCGCAGGTCACGCGGGTTGATGCCGGCAGCCTTGGCGATCAGGGCGGTCTGCATCCAGTCCTGGCTGCCCACGGTGCCGCCAGAGCCGATCACCACTTTGCTCGGGTCTTTCTTCAGCGCCGCGACCAGGTCGTCGAGGGTTTTGTAAGGGGAGTCGCTTTTCACCGCGATGGCGCCATAGCTGGTACCGACAGCGGCCAGCCACTTCACCGCGTTCTCGTCGAAGCGGCCGAACTTGCCTTGTGCCAGGTTCAGCAGCGAACCACTGGACCAGGCCACCAGGGTGCCGGCATCGGCCGGGCGCTGGGCGACCACGGCGTTGTAGGCCACCGCGCCGACACCGCCGGGCATGTAGGTGACGCGCATCGGCTTGCTGAGGATCTTTTCCTGCACCAGGGCGCTTTGCACCAGTTTGCAGGTCAGGTCGAAGCCACCGCCGGGCGAGGCGGGGGCGATGCATTCGGGGCGTTTCGGTTCGGCAGCGAGGGCATTGCCGGCCAACAGCAGGCAGCCGGTAGCGAGGACGAGGCGGCGCAGTGAAAAGGTCATCGTCTATCTCCGTGAGCGTTGTTGTTATTGGGTTACCACAGGGCGACGCTGTAGCTCACCAGCAGCCGCACTTCGTCCGCGTCACGGGCGAAGTTGGAGCGGAAGGTGGCGTTGCGCAGGCGCACGGCGACGTTCTTCAACGGGCCGCTTTGTACCACGTACTTGAGCTCGGTGTTGCGTTCCCACTCCTTGCCCTCGCCGCCGGCGGCGCGGCTGACGTTGTCGCCACTGATGTAGCGGGTCATGAAGGTCAGACCGGGCACGCCGAGTGCGGCGAAGTTGTAGTCGTAGCGCGCTTGCCAGGAACGCTCGTCGGCGCCGGCGAAGTCGTTGATCTGGACGAAGTTGACCAAGTAAGGGTCGGCACCATCGACATACGGGAAGGCGCTGTCCCCTGACAGCTGCTGCCAGGCGGCGCTGACCTTGTGCCCGCCCAGGGCGTAGCTGAGCATGCCGTTGACGGTGGTGTTGTCGATGTTGCCCGCCTTGGCCGCACCGGCGTCGTCGCTCACGGCCAGGCGCAGGTCGGCGCCAAAGGTGCCCGGGCCCCACGGCTGGGTGGCGACCATGCCGATGAAGTGCTGGCGGTAGATGTCGTCGAGCTGGGCGAAGTGATAGCTGCCGGTGATGCGGTCGGTGAACTGGTAGTCCAGCCCGCCCAGGGCCAGGTTGTCGGCGCTGAAGCTGCCACCGAAGCGGCCGTTCTTGTTGTTCAGCGCCAGGTCTTCCCAGTTGGTGTCGTTGCGGTCCTTGGCTTTGTCCAGGCGACCGCCAGTGAAGGTCAGGCCCTTGATTTCCTTCGAGGTGAGCAGGCCACCTTCGAACGTTTGCGGCAGGATGCGCCCGTCGTTGGGCTGCAGGGTTGGCAGCTCGGGGATCAGGGTGCCGATCTTCAGTTCGGTCTGGGAAATCTTCACCTTACCGGTCAGGCCGAGTTTGGAATACTCATCGGCGGCTTTGCCATCATCGTGTGTCGGCAACAGGCCGGTGTCGGTGCGGTCGGGGCTGGAATCGAGCTTGATGCCGAGCATGCCCAGTGCATCCAGGCCAAAGCCTACGGTGCCATCGGTGTAGCCGGACTCGAAGTTGAGGATGAAGCCCTGGGCCCACTCGTCGCGCTTGGATTGCTGCGCGCTGGTGCCGTCGCGGAAGTCGCGGTTGAAGTACATGTTGCGGGTTTCGAAGGTTGCCGTGCTGTCTTCGAAGAAGGCGGCCTGGCTCATCGGGGCGACACCGGCAAGCGCAAGGGCGCTGGCGATGGCGGAGGGGCGTGCGGCAAAGGAACGGGTAGGCGCGAACGCCTGCGGCTGCGATGACAGCATCGTCGATGACTCCGTTTATTGTTCTTATTCGTTGCACCTTGCTGGTGCTTTTTTCGGCGCGAAGGGCGACCGTGGTGCGATGCTAGGTAACGAACCTTTCGCTAACCTTTCAGCGTGAAAGGTTTGTTACGAGGGGCTTCACAGGCTTAGCGACAGCGGTACACTCCGCGCCAACCGCCCCACCCGAGCAGGGAGAATCCGATGCGTGTGCTGCTGGTCGAAGACCATCTGCAACTGGCCGAAAGCGTGGCCCAGGCCTTGAAAAGCCACGGCCTTACCGTGGATGTGCTGCATGACGGCGTGGCTGCCGACCTGGCCCTGGCCAGCGAGGAATACGCCGTGGCCGTGCTGGATGTCGGCTTGCCGCGCATGGATGGCTTTGAGGTGCTGGCGCGCCTGCGCGGCCGTGGCAAGACTGTCCCGGTGCTGATGCTGACCGCGCGCAGCGACGTCAAGGACCGGGTTCATGGCCTGAACCTGGGGGCAGACGACTACCTGGCCAAACCGTTCGAGCTGACCGAGCTGGAAGCGCGGGTGAAGGCGTTGCTGCGCCGCAGTGTGCTCGGTGGCGAGCGCCAGCAGCGTTGCGGGCCGCTGGTCTACGACCTGGATACCCGGCGCTTTGCCCTTGGCGACGACAACCTGACCCTGACGTCGCGCGAGCAAAGCGTGCTGGAAGCGCTGATCGCACGCCCGGGTCGGGTGATGAGCAAGGAGCAACTGGCTGCCCAGGTGTTCGGCCTGGATGAAGAAGCCAGCCCGGATGCCATCGAAATCTATATCCACCGGCTGCGCAAAAAGCTCGACGGCCACCCGGTGGCCATTGTCACCTTCCGTGGGCTGGGCTACCTGCTAGAGCACCGCGATGCGTGACAACGGCAGCTTGCGCGGGCGCCTGCTGGGCAACCTGGCCCTGCTGCTGGTGGTGCTGATGCTGGCCAGCGGCCTGAGCGCCTACTGGAATGGCCGTGAGGCCGCCGATACCGCCTACGACCGCACCCTGCTGGCCTCGGCGCGCACCATCGCCGCTGGCCTGTCGCAGCGTGACGGCTCGCTGAGCGCGGATGTGCCTTACGTGGCTTTGGATACGTTCGCCTACGACAGCGCCGGGCGCATCTACTACCAGGTACTGGACATCAAGCAGCGGCTGATCTCCGGCTACGAGAACCTGCCACCGCCGCCGCCCGGCACGCCGCGCACTGACGATTACCCGGCGCTTGCGCGGTTCTACAACGCCACCTATCTGGGCCAGGATGTGCGGGTGGTCAGCCTGCTGAAGGCAGTGAGCGAGCCGAACATGAACGGCATGGCGGAAATCCGCGTGGCCGAGACGGAGGAGGCGCGGGTGCGCATGGCCCGTGGACTGATGGCCGACACCCTGTTGCGCCTGGGTATGCTGGCGCTGGGTGCGTTGGTGATGGTGTGGTTTGCCGTGAGTGCGGCATTGCGGCCCCTGGAGCGCCTGCGCACGGCGGTGGAAGAGCGCCAGCCAGATGACTTGCGGGCCTTGCCGGTGGTGCAGGTGCAGCGTGAGCTCGGCCCGCTGGTGCGAGCCTTGAACCACTTTACCGAGCGCCTGCGCGGCCAATTCGAGCGCCAGGCGCAGTTCATTGCCGATGCCGCCCATGAATTGCGTACGCCGCTGGCTGCCTTGAAGGCGCGGGTGGAGCTGGGCCTTCGCTCGTCCGAGCCGCAAGCGTGGCGGCAGACGCTGGAATCTGCGGCGCAAGGCACTGACCGCCTGACCCACCTGGCTAACCAGCTGTTGTCGTTGGCACGGGTGGAGAACGGAGCACGGGCAATTGCCGAGGGCGGCGCGCAGCGCCTGGACCTCAGCCAGCTGGCCCGTGAGTTGGGCATGGCCATGGCCCCGTTGGCACACAAACGCGGCGTTGCGCTGGCCCTGGAGGCCGAGGCGCCTGTGTGGCTGAAGGGTGAGCCGACGCTGCTCAACGAGCTGTTGAGCAACCTGGTGGACAATGCCCTGGCGCACACGCCAGAGGGTGGCAATGTGATCTTGCGGGTGGTGGCGCCGGCGGTGCTGGAGGTGGAAGACGACGGGCCGGGTATTCCCGAGGCTGAGCGTGAGCGGGTGTTCGAGCGGTTCTACCGGCGCAGTGCGCAAGGGAGCGGGCTTGGGCTGGCGATTGTCGGTGAGATCTGCCGGGCGCACCTGGCGCAGGTAAGCCTGCATGATGGCGAGAACGGCGGGCTGCGGGTGCGGGTGAGTTTTATCGCCGATTGATGTGTTGCTGTTCTGGCCCTATCGCCGGCAAGCCAGATAGGGCCAGAACAGGCTGGCACTGCTCAGCGGAACATGCTCCGCGCTTCAAGCAGCTCTTCCACCTCCAGCTCAGTACCAAACGGCAACCCCAGGTGGCGATAAGCCGGCAGCGCCGCCAATGGCCGATGGCGCCCGCGCTGGCTGATGCAGCGGGCGATCTGCACGATATCGATGTAATCGACCTTGTCAGTCTGCCGGTCCAGGTCCTGAACCTGGCTGGGCAGGTTGACCAGTTGCTCCGGAAACTCCCAGGCCTTGAGGATCTTGTCCCCCAGCACCGGCTGGATCTGCTCGATCACGTAATGCAGGCAAACCGGGTCGGACAGCAGTTCGTTGTGCTCTTCGGCGTAAATGAGTACCGGCAGTGCGCCAATCTGGTTGACCAGCCCACCCAAGGTAGCCTGGTCGGGCTTGAGGTGCGTGTAGCGCCTGCAGATTTCGTAGCTGATACCCGCAACTTCCAGGCTGTTGGCCCAGATGTCGCGCAGTTTTTGTTCAACGGCCGGCGCACGGGCATGGAAAATCTGCTCGATCACCAGACCAATGGCCAGGTTGCAGCTGTAATTGATGCCCAGCCGCGTGATGGCAGTGTGCAGGTCGGTGACCTCGACCGCTGCACGCAGCAGCGGGCTGTTGACTACCTTTATCAGGCGCGCAGAAAGGGCCGCATCGCGACCGATCACCTTGCTCAGGGCCGCTACGCTGATCTCGCTGTCTTCCGCTGCTTCGCGGATGCTCAAGGCAACCTCTGGCAGGGTCGGCAGGACCAGGTCATCCTTTTCGATGGCATCGAGCAACTGTGCTTGAACCATCTCGGCCAGCTTGTTCATGGGCGTGTCTACCGCAGTGGTGGTGCGGCCCCGCCACAAGGGCGGGGCAGGCTGGTCAGCGCTGGATTTCCCGGTCGCGGTCCAGTTCGTAAGGCAGGGTCAGTACCTGCAGGCGCGGGCCTTCGAGGCTCCCCAGGTGCAGGTTGTCATCTTCCACTGCCTCGGCGCTGAGCACCGCAAGCAGTTCACAGCCTGCGCCGTTGCCAGCAGCAATGACCACCTCACCGACCGACGAACCATGGGTGGGCGAGAAAATTTCGGCACCCGGTGCCGGGATGGCCTGCTGGTCCAGTGCCAGGCGGTACTGGCGGCGTTTGAGCTTGCCCAGGTACTGCATGCGGGCGACGATTTCCTGGCCGGTGTAGCAGCCTTTCTTGAAGCTGACACCATCGACGGCTTGCAGGTTGATCATCTGCGGGATGAACAGCTCACGGGTCGGCCCCATGACCTGGCCGATACCGGCGCGAACCTGCCCAAGCAGCCAGTCGTTGAGGTTGCCCTCGGGCAGGGCGCCGACGAGGGCCTGGCGCACGGTGTCGGCGTTGTCTGCCGGCACCCACAGTTCTACGCGGCCTGCAGAAACGGCAATGGCAATCAGGCCCTCATGGCGCACGGTGCTGCCGGCAGCTGCGGGCACGTCGAGCCCCAGCGCCTGCAGCGCAGCTTCGCCACCTTGCAGGCCAAAGCGTGCCCAGGCGGCGCTTTCGTCGGTCAGCGTGGCCTTGGAGAACACTGCGTACTTCTTCAGGTCGGCCAGTTGCGCATCGAGCAGTTCACTGGCCATGGCCAGCAGGTAGCCGTTGCCTTCGGGCAGGATGCGGAAGCTGGACTGCATGCGCCCCTTGACCATGCAGCGGGCGCCGAGGCTGGCGTGTTCCTGGCTGAGGTAGTTGATGTTGCAGGTCAGCTGGCCTTGCAGGAACTTGCCTGCATCGGAGCCGCGGACGGCGAGGATGCCCTCGTGGGACAGGGGGCAGAAGAAAGCGGAATCGGCCATGGGTCATCGCGGTGGCTAAAGACTGGCGGCCATCATAGAACGCCGGTAACAAAATAGGTAGGTGACTAGACCAACGCCCGGTGTCGCTTCGCGTGCCTGGCTGTATACTGGCGGGCCATTCGAGGAGGGCCCCATGGTCGAACAAACTGAACTCAACCGGCTTTTCTGGCACAGCCGCCGTGGCATGCTGGAACTGGACGTGCTGCTGGTGCCTTTCACCCAGGAAGTCTACCCCACCCTCAACGAGACCGACCGCGAACTGTACGTGCGTCTGTTGAGTTGCGAGGATCAGGACATGTTCGGCTGGTTCATGGAGCGCACCGAGTCTGAAGACCCGGAGCTGCAGCGCATGGTTCGCATTATCCTGGACCGTGTCCAGCCCAAGTGAGTGCTTCGAGTGCCGCTGGCAAGGCTCGCGCCTGCTGCTAGCGGCCTATCTGGTGTGCCAGGTACTGGCGTGGCTTGCCGTGTGGGCGAGCCCGCTGCCCGGGTGGCTGGCCCTCTCTGTTATCGCCGTCTGTATTGCCCACGCTGGCTGGGCCATTCCCCGACGTATCTTGTTGACGCATGAGCATGCCGTTGTTGGCTTGCGCCGTGATGTGCGTGGCTGGCAGGTGCTCAGCCGTGCCCGTGGCTGGCAGCCGGTGCGTTTGTGCCGGGACAGCGTGGCGTTGCCGGGGCTGGTGGTGTTGCGCTTTGAACGGGCAGGGCGCTGGTTGGGGCAGAGCCAATGCGTACCGAGGGATGCACTAGGGGCTGATGAGCACCGGCGCTTGCGGGTGCGGTTGAAGTTCAGCCGGCGCAGGTGGGCAGAGGTGGGGGCGAGTCAGGGCTGACAGGTGTTCGCCGTGGCAGCTTCAGCGCCTGCGAGATCGAGCGCCGCGCGGGCGGCGCTCGATCTCGCAGGCGCTACAACGTTCAGAGCGGGCTGAGGATGGTGTCCTTGGCCTCGTCCAGCATCCCAGGGTAGTCCAGGGTGTAATGCAGCCCACGGCTTTCCTTGCGTTGCATGGCCGACAGGATCATCAACTCGGCAACCTGCGCCAGGTTGCGCAGTTCGATCAGGTCGCGGCTGACCTTGTAGTTGCTGTAGAACTCGTCAATTTCATCCAGCAGCAGGCGAATGCGATGCTGCGCGCGTTGCAGGCGTTTGCTGGTGCGCACGATGCCGACATAGTCCCACATGAAACGCCGCAGTTCGTCCCAGTTATGCGCAATGATCACGTCCTCGTCCGAGTCGGTGACCTGGCTGGCGTCCCAACCCGGCAGGGCCTTGGGCATGGCCACTGCCTCCAGGTTCGCCTGGATGTCGGCAGCGGCGGCCCGGCCATAGACGAAGCATTCCAGCAATGAGTTGCTGGCCATGCGGTTGGCGCCGTGCAGGCCGGTGAAGCTGGTTTCGCCAATCGCGTACAAGCCCGGTACGTCGGTGTGGCCACGGTCGTCGACCATCACCCCGCCGCAGGTGTAGTGCGCGGCAGGCACCACCGGGATCGGTTGGCGGGTGATGTCGATGCCAAACGCCAGGCAGCGCTCGTACACGGTGGGGAAATGGCTCTTGATGAAGTCTGCCGGCTTGTGGGTGATGTCCAGGTAGACGCAGTCCACGCCCAGGCGCTTCATCTCATGGTCGATGGCGCGGGCCACGATGTCGCGCGGGGCCAGTTCTTCGCGTGGGTCGAAGCGTGGCATGAAGCGTTCGCCGTTGGGCAGGCGCAGCAGTGCGCCTTCGCCGCGCAGGGCTTCGGTGACCAGGAAGCTCTTGGCCTGCGGGTGGTACAGGCAGGTCGGGTGGAACTGGTTGAACTCAAGGTTGGCCACCCGGCAACCCGCCCGCCAGGCCATGGCGATACCGTCACCGCAAGCGCCATCGGGGTTGCTGGTATAGAGGTAGACCTTGGCCGCGCCACCGGTGGCCAGCACGGTGAAACGTGCGCCGAAGGTGTCTACCTCGCCGGTATTGCGGTTTAACACATAGGCGCCCAGGCAGCGTTCGCCAGGCAGGCCCAAGCGGCGTTCGGTGATCAGGTCGACCGCTACACGTTGCTCCAGCAGCTGTATGTTTGGGCGCAGGCGAGCCTGCTGCAGCAGCGTAGTGAAAATGGCCGCGCCGGTCGCATCGGCCGCGTGGATGATGCGCCGGTGGCTATGGCCGCCCTCACGGGTGAGATGAAACTCGAAACCGCCGTCATCAACGCTGTAGTGCTCGTCGCGGGTAAAGGGCACGCCTTGCTCGATCAGCCATTGAATGGCTTCCCGGCTGTGCTCGACGGTAAAGCGCACCGCCTCTTCGTTGCACAGGCCGCCGCCGGCATTGAGGGTGTCCTCGACATGCGACTGCACGGTATCGGTGTTGTCGAGCACCGCAGCGACCCCGCCCTGGGCCCAGAAGGTCGAGCCGTTGGCCAGGTCGCCCTTGCTGAGCACGGCAACGCGCAGGTGGCTGGGAAGGTTAAGTGCCAGGCTGAGACCGGCGGCACCGCTGCCGATCACCAGGACATCATGTTGGAATTGTTGGCTCATGTCGGGACACTAGTAATCTTTGGAAGGGGCGCGGCACAATAGTCACGCGCAGATGGCATTGTGAAACTATCGTTAAACTTGGCCGGGATGCCTTTATAGCAGCCCGGGGTGGCCAATTTCCATGCCACTTGCCAGGTTGCGGCAACCTTTGTGGGAACTTTCCGACATGGCCGGAAATCCTATGAAGGCTGCCCGCACGCCACAATTTGCCGCGGCGACGCAGGGCGGCAGGCCTGTCCGGGCTGTCTCTGCGTATTCGAAACCTGATTATCGACGTAGCCGGCCGTGTCCGCGCCGCGTCTTCCGTGCAAGCCGACCAAGGGCTGCAGGAAACTTGCTTGGAGGGGAGAACTTTTGCGTAAAGCCCGAGTCTATGGTTGCAAGCCTGAACGATCGCTGTTGCAACGCTCCTTCGAGTTTATCGAGGAGTGTTCATGCTAACCCAGGAAGAGGATCAGCAGCTTGTCGAGCGCGTGCAGCGCGGTGACAGGCGAGCGTTCGATCTGTTGGTGCTGAAGTATCAGCACAAGATTCTCGGGTTGATCGTGCGGTTCGTTCACGATACCCACGAGGCCCAGGATGTGGCGCAGGAAGCCTTTATCAAGGCCTACCGTGCGCTTGGCAACTTTCGCGGTGACAGTGCGTTTTATACCTGGCTGTACCGTATCGCCATCAACACGGCGAAGAATTACCTGGTGTCCCGTGGAAGACGGCCGCCAGACAGTGATGTGAGCTCCGAGGATGCGGAGTTTTACGACGGCGATCATGGCCTCAAGGATCTCGAGTCCCCAGAGCGCTCGTTGTTGCGGGATGAAATCGAAGGCACCGTCCATCGCACCATCCAGCAACTGCCCGAAGATTTGCGTACGGCACTGACCCTGCGCGAGTTCGACGGACTGAGTTACGAAGACATTGCCAGTGTCATGCAATGTCCGGTGGGTACCGTGCGCTCTCGAATCTTCCGCGCTCGGGAGGCCATAGACAAAGCCCTGCAGCCGTTGTTGCAGGAAACCTGAGACAGCGGCGACAGCCAAGAGAGGAACCGCCATGAGTCGTGAAGCTTTGCAGGAATCGCTGTCCGCGGTGATGGATAACGAAGCGGACGAACTGGAATTGCGTCGGGTGTTGAACGCCGTCGACGATGCCGAAACCCGTGCCACCTGGTCGCGTTACCAGGTGGCCCGTGCAGCCATGCACAAGGAGCTGCTGCTGCCTAACCTGGATATCGCCTCGGCGGTGTCTGCTGCGCTGGCTGACGAAGCGGTGCCGGCCAAGGTCAAGAAAGGCCCGTGGCGCAGCATTGGCCGCCTGGCTGTAGCGGCTTCGGTCACCGTTGCGGTGCTCGCCGGTGTACGCATGTACAACCAGGACGAGATCACCGGTGCGGAGCTTGCAGCCCAGCAGCCTGCCCAGCAAGGCCTGAGCGTGCCACAAGCACAAGGCCCGGCCGTTTTGGCAGGCTATAGTGAGAGCAGTGAGCAACCGACCGGGCCAATGGCCAACGGCGTGCTGCAGAACCAAGCCGGCTGGGATCAGCGTCTGCCAGGCTACCTGCGCCAGCATGCGCAGGAATCTGCGCTCAAGGGCACTGAAACCGCATTGCCTTACGCCCGCGCTGCCAGCCTGGAAAACCGTTAAGTAAGGAGGATCATGCGCGCGCTACCTCTGTTGTCGCTGCTGATTGGCAGCTGCGTGATGGTGCCAGCATTGGCGGCCAACTCCTCGCCCCAAGCGAGTGAGTGGCTAAACAAGCTGGCACAGGCCGAGCAAAAGCTGAGCTACCAAGGCTCTTTCGTCTACGAGCGCAACGGCAGCTTCTCTTCCCACGATATCTGGCACCGGGTCGAGGACGGCAAGGTCAGCGAGCGGCTGCTGCAGCTCGATGGCGCCGCCCAGGAAATCGTGCATGTGGATGGGAGGGTGGAGTGTGTCAGTGGGACCTTGGTCAGCAGTGTCGCGGCACCGCCAGACACCGCGCCGCGTGTGCTTGATCCGCTGAAACTGATGGGCTGGTACGATTTGAGCGTGGCGGGCAAGTCACGGGTCGCCGGGCGCGACGCCGTGATCGTGACGCTCACGCCCCGCGACCAGCACCGCTATGCCTTCGAACTGCACCTGGACCGTAATACCGGCCTGCCACTGCGCTCGTTGATGCTCAACGACAAAGGGCAGTTGCTGGAGCGCTTCCAGATGACCCGCCTCGATACCGATGAGCCGCCTGGCGACGATGACTTGCGCCCCAGCGCTGCCTGCAAGCCTGTGCAGCATGGCGCGCCCGTCAGCAATGGCAGTGTTGCTGGCTGGCGCTCGGACTGGCTGCCGCCCGGGTTCGAACTGGTCAACAGCTCGGTACGCCGCGACCCCAAACACAACAGTTCGGTCAGCAGCCTGATGTATGACGATGGCCTCGCACGTTTTTCCGTGTTCCTCGAACCGGTGAACGATGATGGCGGCACCGACATGCGCACCCAGCTCGGCCCGACTTCGGCTGTTTCGCGTCGCCTGAATACGCCAAAGGGCAAGGTGATGGTGACCGTGGTGGGGGAAATTCCGCTCGGTACGGCAGAACGCGTCGCTTTGTCGATGCGCCCTCAGGATGCCAAGGCGCGCTAGTGATGGCGCGCGTTTGCGGGCCGTGCCAAGGCAGGCGGACATACGGCTGAAATGAAATTAAAGCATTGTCATTTGCAATCCACCGGCAAATTTTCTATAGGTCAGGCTTTCAGGAGCCTGGCCTTTACTGCTTTGTGCAGGGGTCTTTCTAAACTACCGCTCGTTGTGACGGGAGCCGTATGTCAATACCACGTTTGAAATCCTACCTAACGATGTTCGCCGCCGTGCTGATGCTTGGCCAGGTGCTCACCGCCCAGGCCGAGGAAGCCCTGCCGGACTTCACCACCCTGGTCGAGCAGGCCTCGCCGGCCGTGGTCAACATCAGTACCAAGCAGAAGCTGCCCGACCGCGTCGCCGTCGGGCAGATGCCGGACCTGGAAGGCCTGCCGCCGATGTTCCGCGAGTTCTTCGAGCGCAACATGCCGCAGCAGCCGCGTTCGCCGCGTGGTGACCGTCAGCGCGAGGCGCAGTCGCTGGGCTCGGGCTTCATCATTTCCAGCGATGGCTACGTGCTGACCAACAACCATGTGGTGGCCGATGCCGACGAGATCATCGTCCGCCTGTCGGACCGCAGCGAGCTGCAGGCCAAGCTGGTCGGCACCGACCCGCGCACCGACGTGGCGCTGCTCAAGGTCGAAGGCAAGAACCTGCCGACGGTCAAGTTGGGTGACTCCGAGAAGCTCAAGGTGGGCGAATGGGTATTGGCCATCGGTTCGCCGTTCGGCTTCGACCATTCGGTGACCAAAGGTATCGTCAGCGCCAAGGGCCGTACCTTGCCAAACGACACCTATGTACCGTTCATCCAGACTGACGTGGCCATCAACCCGGGGAACTCCGGCGGCCCGCTGTTCAACATGAAGGGCGAAGTGGTGGGTATCAACTCGCAGATCTTCACCCGCTCCGGTGGCTTCATGGGTCTGTCGTTCGCCATCCCGATCGATGTGGCGATCGATGTGTCCAACCAGCTGAAGAAAGACGGTAAGGTCAGCCGCGGCTGGCTGGGCGTGGTCATCCAGGAGGTCAACAAGGACCTGGCGGAATCCTTCGGCCTGGACAAACCGGCCGGTGCCCTGGTGGCCCAGGTGCTGGAAAACGGCCCGGCAGCCAAGGGCGGCCTGCAGGTGGGCGACGTGATCCTGAGCATGAACGGTCAGCCAATCATCATGTCGGCCGACCTGCCACACCTGGTCGGCGGCCTCAAGGATGGCGAGAAGGCCAAGCTGGAAATCATCCGCAACGGCAAGCGCCAGACCCTGGACATCAGCGTCGGCGCGCTGCCGGACGATGATGCCGACATCGGCACCGGTGCCGATGGCAGTGCAGAGCGCAGCAGTAATCGTCTGGGTGTGTCGGTCGCCGACCTGACCGCCGAGCAGAAGAAATCCCTGGAGCTCAAAGGCGGTGTGGTCATCAAGGAAGTGCAGGATGGCCCGGCAGCGCTGATTGGTCTGCGTCCGGGTGATGTCATCAGCCACCTGAACAACCAGGCCATCGGTTCGGCCAAAGAGTTCACCGAAATCGCCAAGGAGCTGCCGAAGAACCGTTCGGTGTCGATGCGCGTGCTGCGTCAGGGCCGTGCCAGCTTCATCACCTTCAAGCTCGCTGAATAAGCGGTCTGGCAAGGGAGAAAGGGCAGCTACGGCTGCCCTTTTTCATGATTATTCACAATTGGACGGTGGATTGCTGTGTACAGTCGGACAGAGGAATCTCCCATATCCCGGCAGCTTGAGGTACAATTCCCGGCTATTTTTCGGCGGGCGTCCGGCTCGCAGCCTTTTCGAGTGTTGACCCGTGAGTGATTTGAGTCATATCCGCAATTTCTCCATCATCGCCCACATCGACCATGGCAAGTCGACGCTGGCCGACCGTTTCATCCAGATGTGCGGTGGCCTGTCGGCACGCGAAATGGAAGCCCAGGTGCTTGATTCCATGGACCTGGAGCGTGAACGCGGTATCACCATCAAGGCCCACAGCGTCACGCTGCACTACTAAGGCGCAGGACGGCAAGACCTACCAGCTGAACTTCATTGACACCCCCGGCCACGTCGACTTCACCTACGAAGTCTCGCGCTCGCTGGCGGCCTGTGAAGGTGCGCTGCTGGTCGTCGACGCCGGCCAGGGCGTAGAGGCCCAGTCCGTGGCCAACTGCTACACCGCCATCGAGCAGGGCCTGGAGGTCATGCCGGTGCTGAACAAGATGGACCTGCCCCAGGCCGACCCGGACCGCGTCAAGGACGAGATCGAGAAGATCATCGGCATCGACGCTACCGACGCCGTGGCCTGCAGTGCCAAAAGCGGCATGGGCGTGGACGAGGTGCTCGAGCGCCTGGTTCACTCCATTCCTGCACCCGAGGGCGAGATCGATGCCCCGCTGCAAGCGCTGATCATCGACTCCTGGTTCGACAACTACCTGGGCGTGGTCTCGCTGGTGCGCGTGCGTCAGGGCCGCGTCAAGAAGGGTGACAAGATCCTGGTCAAGTCCACCGGCAAGGTGCACCTGGTCGACAGCGTGGGTGTATTCACCCCGAAACACACCCAGACCGCAGACCTGAAAGCCGGCGAAGTAGGCTTCATCATCGCCAGCATCAAGGACATTCACGGTGCCCCTGTGGGTGACACCCTGACCCTGTCCTCGACCCCTGAGGTCGAAGTGCTGCCAGGCTTCAAGAAGATCCAGCCGCAGGTTTACGCCGGCCTGTTCCCGGTCAGTTCCGACGACTTCGAAGACTTCCGCGATGCCCTGCAGAAGCTGACCCTGAACGACTCGTCGCTGCAGTACATGCCGGAAAGCTCTGACGCCCTGGGCTTCGGCTTCCGTTGCGGCTTCCTTGGCATGCTGCACATGGAAATCATCCAGGAGCGCCTGGAGCGCGAATACGACCTGGACCTGATCACTACCGCACCTAGCGTGATCTACGAGCTGGAGCTGAAAACCGGCGAAACCATCGTTGTCGACAACCCGTCGAAGCTGCCAGACGTATCGGCTGTGGCCGACTTCCGTGAGCCGATCGTCACCGCGACCATTCTGGTACCGCAAGAGCACCTGGGTAACGTCATCACCCTGTGCATCGAGAAGCGTGGCGTGCAGCGCGACATGCAGTTCCTCGGCAGCCAGGTTCAGGTGCGTTACGACATGCCGATGAACGAAGTGGTACTGGACTTCTTCGACCGCCTCAAGTCCACCAGCCGCGGCTATGCTTCGCTGGACTATCATTTCGACCGCTACCAGTCGGCCAACCTGGTCAAGCTGGATGTACTGATCAACGGCGACAAGGTCGATGCCCTGGCATTGATCGTGCACCGCGACAACGCGGCCTATAAAGGCCGTGCGTTGACCGAAAAGATGAAGGAACTGATCCCTCGGCAGATGTTCGACGTGGCGATCCAGGCAGCTATCGGCGGCCAGATCATCGCGCGGACAACCGTCAAGGCGCTCAGAAAGAACGTACTGGCCAAGTGCTACGGCGGTGACGTCAGCCGTAAGAAGAAACTGCTGGAGAAGCAGAAGGCCGGTAAGAAACGCATGAAACAGGTGGGTAACGTGGAGATTCCACAAGAAGCCTTCCTCGCCGTGCTCAGGTTGGATAGCTAGGTCCTATGTCGCTAAATTTCCCGCTGTTGCTAGTCATCGCCGTCTTCGTATGCGGTCTGCTGGGCTTGATCGACCTGCTGTTCCTGGCCCCGCGCCGGCGCGCAGCAATCGCCAACTACCAGGGCAGCGTCAGCCAGCCCGAGATGGCCGTGGTCGAGCGCCTGAACAAGGAACCGCTGCTGGTCGAGTACGGCAAGTCGTTCTTTCCGGTGCTGTTCATCGTGCTGGTGCTGCGCTCGTTCCTGGTCGAGCCGTTCCAGATCCCTTCGGGGTCGATGAAACCGACCCTGGAAGTGGGCGACTTCATCCTGGTGAACAAGTTCTCGTACGGCATTCGTTTGCCGGTGATCGACAAGAAGGTCATCGAGGTCGGTGACCCGCAACGCGGTGATGTAATGGTGTTCCGCTACCCGAGCGACCCGAACGTCAACTACATCAAGCGTGTGGTTGGCTTGCCGGGTGATGTGGTTCGTTACACCAACGACAAGCGGCTGTTCGTCAACGGCCAGCCGATTGCCGAACAACTGGTGGGCACCGAGCCAGGTACCTTGGGCAGCGCCGAGCTGTACAAGGAAAAACTCGGCGAGGCCGAACACCTGATCCGCAAGGAAATGAGCCGTTACCGCATGCCGCCGGACCAGCAATGGACCGTGCCGGCAGGCCATTACTTCATGATGGGCGACAACCGCGACAATTCCAACGACAGCCGTTTCTGGGATGACCCAAACATTCCCAAGGAGCTGCACGGCATGGTTCCGGACCGGAACATCGTCGGCAAGGCCTTTGCGGTGTGGATGAGCTGGCCAGAACCCAAGCTCAGCCACCTGCCCAACCTGTCGCGGGTTGGCCTGATCCATTGATACCCATCGGCGCTGTCCAGCAGACAGCGCCGAATGCATTTCTGACATAGGCTGTGTTCTCAGGGATCGGGAGATTCGCCGCACATCGCGTGGCGAACCACAGCCAAACAGTCTTTCAGGATGTTGATTTGAACAACGCGTTGAACAACGAACGGGTGGCCGCATGAGTGCTTCCCTTGCCCGTCTGGAGCGAAAGCTCGGTTATACCTTCAAGAACCAGGACCAGATGCTCCTGGCGCTGACCCATCGCAGCTATGCCGGGCGCAACAACGAGCGCCTGGAGTTTCTCGGTGACGCCATTCTCAACTTCGTCGCCGGCGAAGCGCTTTTCGAGCGTTTCCCGCAGGCCCGTGAAGGCCAGCTGTCGCGCCTGCGTGCGCGGCTGGTCAAGGGCGAAACCCTGGCCCGGCTGGCCCGTGGTTTCGACCTGGGCGAATACTTGCGCCTGGGTTCGGGTGAGCTCAAGAGCGGCGGTTTTCGTCGCGAGTCGATCCTGGCCGACGCCCTGGAGGCACTGATCGGTGCCATCTACCTGGACGCCGATATGGAAACCGCACGGGAGCGCGTCCTGGCCTGGCTTGCCGATGAGTTCGAGGGCTTGACCCTGGTCGATACCAACAAGGACCCGAAAACCCGCCTGCAAGAGTTTCTGCAGTCGCGCAGCTGTGAGCTGCCGCGCTACGAAGTGGTGGATATCCAGGGTGAACCGCACTGCCGCACGTTCTTCGTCGAATGCGAAGTGGTGCTGCTGAACAACAAGAGCCGTGGTCAGGGCGTTAGCCGGCGTATTGCCGAGCAAGTAGCTGCCGCGTCTGCACTGATCGCCCTGGGCGTGGAGAATGGCAATGACTGATAACAACCCGACCCGCTGCGGCTACGTCGCCATTGTCGGCCGCCCCAACGTCGGCAAGTCGACCCTGCTCAACCACATCCTCGGCCAGAAGCTGGCGATTACTTCGCGCAAGCCGCAGACCACCCGCCACAACATGCTCGGCATCAAGACCGAGGGTGACGTGCAGGCGATCTACGTCGATACTCCGGGTATGCACAAGGCCAACGACAAGGCCCTGAACCGCTACATGAACCGCAACGCCTCGGCGGCCCTGAAGGACGTCGACGTGGTGATTTTCGTGGTCGACCGCACCAAGTGGACCGACGAGGACCAACTGGTGCTGGAGCGCGTGCAGTACGTGACTGGCCCGCTGATCATCGCGGTCAACAAGACCGACCGCATGGAAGAGAAGGCCGAGTTGATTCCGCACCTGCAGTGGCTGCAGGAGCAACTGCCGAACGCCGAGGTGATGCCGATCTCTGCGCAGCAGGGTCACAACCTCGAAGCGCTGGAAGCACAGATCGCCAAGCACTTGCCTGAAAACGATCACTTCTTCCCGGAAGACCAGATCACTGACCGCAGCAGCCGTTTCCTGGCCGCCGAACTGGTGCGCGAGAAGATCATGCGCCAGCTGGGTGCGGAGCTGCCGTATCAGATCACCGTGGAGATCGAGGAGTTCAAGCAACAGGGTCATGTGCTGCACATTCACGCGCTGATTCTGGTCGAGCGTGATGGCCAGAAGAAAATCATCATTGGCGACAAGGGCGAGCGCATCAAGCGCATTGGCTCCGAGGCGCGCAAGGACATGGAAGTGCTGTTCGACTCCAAGGTCATGCTCAACCTGTGGGTCAAGGTGAAAGGCGGCTGGTCCGACGACGAGCGCGCCCTGCGTTCGCTGGGTTACGGCGACCTGTAAGGCTACCAGACGGCTCAGGTATCTCTATGGGAGCGGGTTCACCCGCGAATGCTGTGGTGGGTTCACTGGCGCATTCGCGGGTGAAGCCGCTCCCACAGTTGCATGTGGCTTTTAGAGATCACTTATGGAACAAGCTGTCGGCCAGCCAGCCTATGTGCTTCACAGCCGTGCCTACAAGGAAACCAGTGCGCTGGTAGACTTCTTCACCCCGCAGGGCCGCATGCGTGCTGTACTGCGCCGTGCGCGCGGCAAGGGCGGCAGCCTGGTGCGGCCGTTCGTGCCGCTGGAGGTGGAACTGCGTGGCCGTGGTGAGCTGAAGAATGTCGGTCGCATGGACAGCGCCGGAATTGCGGCCTGGCTACACGGTGATGCCCTGTTCAGCGGCTTGTACCTCAACGAGCTGCTCATGCGCCTGCTGCCGGCTGAAGCGCCGTTCCCGGCCCTGTTCGAGCATTACACATTGACCCTGCAGGCCTTGGCCGCCGGGCGCCCGCTGGAGCCGCTGCTGCGTTCGTTCGAATGGCGGCTGCTGGACGAGCTCGGTTATGCGTTTTCCTTGAACCATGACGTCAACGACCACGTCATCGTGGCCGACGGCCTTTACCGCTTGCGCGTGGATGCCGGTCTGGAGCGGGTAGAGCTGGTGCAACCCGGCCTGTTCCGCGGCACCGAGCTCATGGCCCTGGCCGAAGCCGATTGGAACGCCCCGGGCGCCTTGCTCGCCGCCAAGCGCCTGATGCGCCAGGCATTGGCCGTTCACCTGGGCGCAAAACCGCTGGTCAGCCGGGAACTGTTTCGCAAGCGCTGATCACGACGTATGCTGTGGGGCTCAATCTTCAGGAGAGCCTTTCGTGACTCACAGCAACCGCATGCTTCTTGGCGTAAACATCGACCACGTGGCGACCCTGCGCCAGGCCCGGGGCACGCGTTACCCTGATCCGGTCAAGGCTGCCCTGGACGCCGAAGAGGCAGGCGCCGATGGCATCACCGTGCATCTGCGCGAAGACCGCCGGCACATCCAGGAGCGTGACGTGGTGCTGCTCAAGGATGTGCTGCAGACGCGCATGAACTTCGAGATGGGTGTCACCGAAGAGATGATGGCCTTTGCCGAGAAGATCCGCCCGGCGCACATTTGCCTGGTCCCCGAAACCCGTCAGGAGTTGACCACCGAAGGTGGCCTGGATGTGGCGGGACAAGAGGCGCGAATCAAGGCCGCCGTGGAGCGCCTGTCGCGCACCGGTGCCGAGGTGTCGTTGTTCATCGATGCTGACGAGCGGCAGATCGAGGCTTCACGCCGCGTAGGCGCGCCGGCCGTCGAGCTGCACACTGGGCGTTACGCCGATGCCGAGACCCCGACTGAAGTGGCTGAGGAACTCAAGCGTATCGTCGATGGCGTGGCCTTTGGCGTGGGGCAGGGGCTGATCGTCAATGCCGGTCACGGGCTGCATTACCACAACGTTGAGGCGGTGGCGGCGATCAAGGGTATCAATGAGCTGAACATTGGCCATGCGCTGGTGGCGCATGCGCTGTTTGTTGGCTTCAAGGCTGCCGTGGCCGAGATGAAGGCGCTGATCGTGGCGGCTTCACGCTGATAGCTTGGTCGCCTGTACCGGTCCTTTCGCGGGTAAACCGCGAAAGGGCCGGTACAGGCGACCGATTACTCGGCAGGAAACACCAGCGTGAAGCGGGTAGGCCCAAGGGGGCCGCTGTTCACTTCGACCCGCCCACCATGCAATTGCATGATCGACTTCACGATCGCCAACCCCAACCCGGTCCCGCCCTCCAGACGCGAGCGCCCCGATCCCACCCGGTAAAATCGCTCGAACAAGCGCGACTGGTGCTCGGCAGCAATGCCAGGCCCCTGGTTCTCCACAGATAGCCTTACTTCGCTGCCATAGCGTTCGATACGCAGTTCGATGGGCTCACCCTCAGGGCCATGCCGTATCGCATTGCTTAGCAGGTTCGATAACGCCCGCTGGAGCATCAACCGGTCACCCAGCGCCGTACCCCACCCCTGAACACGCAATTCAACGGCTTTCACTTCGGCGCTGAAAGCAAACAGCTCGACCACCCTTGCAGCCTCGTCGGCCAATGCCATCGGCTTGAGCGCGATCTGCACTTGAGGCTGGCTGACCTGGGCGAGAAACAGCATGTCGTTGATGATGCGGTTGAGCCGCGTCAGTTCCTCGATGCTGTCTTCCAGCACTTCCCGGTAGTTGGCGTTGTCCCGCTCACGGGCCAGGGTCACCTGCGCCTTGCCCATCAGGTTGCTCAATGGGGTACGCAGTTCATGGGCAAGATCATCGGAAAACTGCGACAACTGGCTGATACCTTGGTCGAGGCGATCGAGCATGACGTTGATGCTGCTGGCCAGTTCTGCCAGCTCCTGTGGCAAGCCAGTGGCGGGCAAACGATGCTGCAGATCCTGGGCCGATACCTGCCCGGCAATGCGCCGGAAGTGCCGCAGGGGTTTCAGGCCGCGTTGCATCAGCCACCAGGCGCCCGCGCCAATCAAGACCAGCAGCAGTGGCAGAGCGAGCAAAGTGGAATGCAGGTAAGCCTGCAGCAGGGCGTTGTCGTCGGTGCGGTTGAGCGACATCATCACCTTCACCGGCGTGTTGTCGCGCAGGCGCATCAGCCGGGTCACGGTGAGGATCTGATTGCCGCTGCTGTCGCGCCAGGCGTGAAAGCGCAGGCGGGCACCGGTGTGCAAATCGCCCACCTGCGACTCCAGAGCCGGGCCGAGGCTGAGCAGGTGCGGGTGGCGGCCCTCCAGGGCCATTACGCTGAGGCTGAGGTTGTCATGCCCCATTACCAAGTCGAGCAGGGGGTGTGCGCGGCTGCCCAGGTCTTCGCTGCGCAGGTCAACGCGCAGGTTGTGCTCGACCTGCAGCATCTTGCGCGCCAGGTCTTTGCGTGCGCGGTTGTCCAGTTCGTGATCCAGCGCGAACACCGCCAGGCAGGCAAGCAGCAGCACGAGTGCGGCGCCCATCAGTGTGACGCTCAGGCCCAGTCGCAGCGACAGGCTGGGGTTTTTCAAAAGCGCGCCTCAAGTACATAGCCTACGCCACGCAGGGTGTGGATGAGCTTGTTGTCGAACGGGTCGTCTATCTTCGCCCGCAGGCGCCGGATCGAGACCTCGACCACGTTGGTGTCGCAGTCGAAATTCATGTCCCAGACCAACGAGATGATCTGTGTGCGCGACAACACTTCGCCGGTCTGACGCATCAGCAGGTGTAGCAGCGCGAACTCCTTGGCGGTCAGGTCGATGCGTTGCCCGGCGCGGTAGGCGCGGTGGCGGCCGGGGTCCAGTTCCAGGTCGGCGACGCGTAGGGTGCTGGGTTGCAGTTGCTGGTCGTTGCGGCGCAGCAGGCTGCGGATGCGGGCCAGCAACTCAGGGAACTCGAAGGGCTTGAGCAAGTAGTCATCGGCGCCCAGGTCCAGGCCTTTGACCCGGTCGGCGAGACGACCGTGAGCGGTGAGCATCATGATGCGCGTGGCCGACTCGGCACGCAGCCGCTGCAGCACGGCCCAGCCATCGAGTTCTGGCAGGTTGACGTCGAGGATGACCAGGTCATACGGCTGCTGGCGGGCCAGGTGCAGGCCGTCGGTGCCAGTGTGGGCGCAGTCGACCACGTAGCCGTTTTCGCGTAGGCCCTGTTGCAGGTAATCGGCGGTACGCAGTTCGTCCTCGATGATCAGTAGGCGCATGAAGGGGCTCGGTGTGATGAAAGGGGGCGATTCTCGACCCTGTAGTGGCATCAGGGTCAAGGGGCGGGATGTTACGGGATGAGAAAGGAATCGCGGCGCAGATAACGGATTTGTAATGCTGCGGTTATCTGGCTGTCTGTTCTGCGCAGATTGCAGGACTGTAATCCCCGCCTCACCTTGCTGTTAGCTTCCCCTCACTAGGATGGCCGTGTCTGATCGGTTATCACGAGGCAACCACGATGAACCTGACCAAATACCTGCTGTTGGCCACCCTTGCCCTGGGCAGCGCCAGCGCCTATGCCGAGGGCGGTGCGGAACGCTCCAGGCAGTTCTGGCAAGCCTTCCGCGAAGACCAGCAGCGCCTGCACGGCGACAAGCAACAAGCGGTTGCCGAACGCGAGCGCAAGGCGCAAGAGAAGGCCCGCGAGGTGGCCAAGGACTGAGGTAACAGCACCTGCGCGCGACAGCTCCTCGGCGCAGGTGTATTCAGGCGCCCGATCGGGCGCCTTTTTTATTTGCGCGCCAGCAGGGTGGCGCGGCGTGGGGCCGGCAGGCCTTCGATGGTCTTGCTGTGGTCGTTCGGGTCGAGGAAGTCGCCCAGCGACTGATAGCGCATCCACTCGGTGCTGCGCTGCTCCTCAACGCTGGTCACGCAAACATCGACGCAACGCACATCGCTGAAACCGGCACGGCGCAACCAGCGCTCCAGGGCCGGAACCGATGGCAAGTACCAGACGTTGCGCATCTGCGCGTAACGGTCTTCAGGCACCAGTACCTGGTTCTCGTCGCCTTCGATCACCAAGGTTTCCAGCACTAGCTCGCCACCTTTGACCAGGCAGTCTTTCAGCGCCAGCAAGTGTTCGATGGGGGAGCGACGGTGGTAGAACACGCCCATGGAAAACACCGTGTCGAAACCTTCCAGGTTGGCGGGAAGGTCCTCTAGGGCGAACGGCAGATGCCAGGCCGGCAGCTCCGGCAGGTATCGCTGCACGGCCTGGAACTGGCAGAAGAACAGCCAGTTGGGGTCGACGCCGATCACCATGTCGGCCCCGGCACCGAGCATGCGCCACTGGTAGTAGCCGTTACCGCAGCCCACGTCGAGCACACGCTTGCCTTTGAGGTCCAGGTGCGGCGCAACGCGAGACCATTTCCAGTCCGAATGCCACTCGGTATCCACATGCACGCCAAACAGGTCGAACGGGCCTTTGCGCCAAGGCGACAGGCCCATCAGTGCCTGGCGCATTTGCGCACGGGTGTCGTCGTCGCAGTCGCAGTCCAGACGCAGTCCGTTGACCAGGTCGATATCGCTGGGTTGCAGGGCGGGCAGGGCATCGAGCGCACCGCGCCAGCGGTCGAGGTCACCGTGGCCTTTCTCCAGCTTGGCTTCCAGTTGCGCTTGTAGGCCTTGCGACCAGGAAGCCAGGGGCGTGCCCGCGAGGCGGCGGACGAGGGGGGACAGATCGATCATGGCAGGGCTATCAGCGAGGCGAAGTTAAGGCATTGGAACCAAGGCACCACTTTCGAGAAACCGGCGGCGCGCAGGCGCTCCTGGTGGGCTTCCAGGGTATCGGGGCGCATCACGTTTTCAATGGCGCTGCGCTTCTGGGCGATTTCCAGTTCGCTGTAGCCATTGGCCCGCTTGAAGTCCAGGTGCAGTTCATTGAGCAGGTCCTGCTCTTGCTCATCGGCGAACCGCAGCTTTTCCGAGAGGATCAGCGCGCCACCGGGCAGCAGTGCCTGGCGGATACGGCCGAGCAGTTCCAGACGCTGGTCGGGGGCGATGAACTGCAGGGTGAAGTTCATCGCCACTACCGAGGCGGGCTCGAAGGGCAGGGTAAGGATATCGGCCTCCAGCACATGCACCGGCAGCAGCTCCTGGAACATCGAGTCCTGGGCGGTGAGGTACTGGCGGCAACGTTCGACCATGGCGGCGGAATTGTCCACCGCGATCACCCGACAGCCGTCGCTGCGCACATGGCGGCGCAGCGACTGGGTAACTGCCCCCAGCGATGCGCCCAGGTCGTATAGCGCGGTATTTGGCTGGGCGAAACGCGCGGCCAGCACACCGAGGTTCTCGACGATGGTCGGGTACCCGGGCACCGAGCGCTTGATCATGTCCGGGAACACACGCACCACGTCCTCGTTGAAGACGAAATCAGGCACCTGCTCCAGGGGCTGGGAGAAGAGGCGGTCGGGTTGTTTGCTCACGGCAGGCTCGATACAGGGTGAAACGGGGGCGCATTTTATCCAAAGGCCGCGCATCTTGCCATGGCATTGCTTCAGGGTCGGAGCGTTCAGACCGGGAGCAGTGAACTTTCCCACAGTGCTAAGTTATCAAGATGAATGAATTCAGTCGGGTGAAGAAGGACACTTCGAATGCAGGTTGACTGGATTTGAAAAAGGATAGTGGGTTAAGTGATGAGTGCCAATACTGGGCGGGAAGAAGTTACCGTAGATGAACTGGACCCGGTGTCCAAGGTCAAGATGTTGCCGGAACGCTATTTTACATTCATCGAGAACCGGCTCGAGGGTGGCCAGCACGTTGGCAGCTTATTGACGGCTGATAATCTGAAGGTCATCAAGCGATACGCCAATACTGTAAATCAGTTGCCACACACGCGAGCCGAAATCGAGCGCGAAGTCGATTATGCGGCACTCGGCCTTGACGCCTCGATGGTTCATGACCTGTATACGGCGCTGCACAGGCATGTGTACGAGTGGGACATACTGGAACGCAGCATCAAGCAACTGGGCCCTGAAGTTGAACTGTTCGCTGAAAGCTTGGTACAGCGTGGCGGCAGCCTGCTTGCGCATCTTGAAAGCAGTGATGTCTTTATGGCAATCAAGCAGCGACAGGCCGAGCAGGGCGATGATGTTTATACGTCGGAACTGAGTGAAGAAGATCAAGCGCAGATCGCCAGTGTGCTGACACTTGGCATCAACGAACTGGTCAGGGAAATTGAAGGCACTCGCCGGCGAATTGATGAAGTAGACGCACGTGCCAACTGGTTCAACAGTGAGATCAAACGCGAACTGAAGCCGCGAATGACACGGTTGTTGAAACACTTCGACGAGAAGATTTCCCATCAAGACATTCTGATGAAACGGCGGCAGCTGGATCAATGGGACGAACAGATTGACCAGTTGAAGTCCGAGTACGATGCCAATGTGGGCTACGCGTTCACAGGTATCTTGCTGGGGCCGATTGGCCTGGTCATCACCGGCGGGGTGTTCGGTGACAAGGCAGAAAAGATCCGGGCCAGAAAAAACGCGTTGATCGAAGGGCGCGAAGAACTGGCGGATGCACTCGGCAGGATGGCCCCCGCGCTGAACGACTTCGAGCGTATCTCGACATTGGTCAGGGACCTGCAGTTCAGGTGCAAGGACCTGTCGGCAGCTACCCGGCGCCTGGCAGATGTATGGCTGTTTCTGGCCTCGTACGCCAATAACTCCGTGAACGAAGCCAAAGAGCTGAGCACCCTCACTCAACTTGAATCGTTTGTTCACGATTTTTCTGAGGTTATCAAACCGTGGAGCAAGATAGGCAATATCTGCCACACATTGTCTGAGTTATTTAATGAATTGATTGAAGAATATGAGGACGTTTGACATGGACGTGACCAACGTTAATGCGACCCTGCCGGATTTCGTGCAGATGCAAACCGTGCAAGATCAGGTATTCCACCTGATACAAAGCTGGGACATGAACGTGTTACCCGGGGCGCGTGAGCAACTGGGTGAACTGCGTACATTGTTGCTGGGTGTCGAACGCGCCTTCAAGGAGAGCCTGATAGGCGCTATCGTTTTGCTGGAGGACCGCGATTTCATTCCGAGCAAACTGGGGGGCGATACCCATTACCGGCTTGCCAGTGTGCTAAGCCGTTTAAGCCAGCTTCATTCACTGTTGTCCAGGCAGAATCTGCGGTTGGAACTTTTCACACTGTCTGCCTTGGTAGAGCCGTTAGCGGAACTGGACAAACGAATCGTCAGCCTCCAGAGCCAGGCGTTAGCCTTCGATCAACGATTGGCCCAATTGCGCCAGCAGCGGGCAGATATTGGCCAGGCTATCGAATTGTTCGAAAGGCCGTCCGTTGCCAGTGCACTGAAGGGCTTGATCCCGAGCGATGATGACATTGACCAGATCATCGGGTTGATCACGGACCCGAAGATCGATGCCAGCCTGCTGAAGGCTGTGACTGGCAAGTTGGCCAAGCATGCTGATGCACTGGAGGGGGCCAAGACGTTCAGTGACTTGAGCAAGGTTCGCACCAGGCTTGATGAAAAAATAGAGGCAGCGCTGGGCGACCAGCGGCAGCTGCTGCGAGCCTTGCAGAGTGCGCAGGGTGAGCGGGAGGCGATCACGGCGTTGTCTGGCCTTGAAGCACTCAAGAACGCGTGGTTGCACGAACTGCGCAAGGTTGAACTGGAGTGGCAGGCTCAGGCCGTGAAGCTCAACGCGACGATGGGCCTGGATGCTGCCACGGTCGCGCTGAAAGACCTCTGTGACTACCTAAAGGTCGTGCAGATGGCGTATGACCGCAGTTGATCGTGCTCAGCGGACGATAATCTTGCAGTCGAAGGTTTGCACCGGGGCGACGTCTGCGGCCCACGGCTGCTGGTAGACCAGCACCAGTTGGGCGTCTCCGGTGCTGCTGGCCTGGAAGCGCCAGGTGGAAACACCGGCGCTGCCGACCACGTCTTCTTCTTCGGGGGCGCTGTATACCTCCGGGCCGAGGCTACGCAGTACGCTTGAGGCTGGGTTTTCGACACGCCAGCGATAGCCGGTGGACGGGTTGCTGGGCAAGCTCAGGGTGAGTGCCTGGCCAACCTGCAGCCGGGTTGGGCATTCACTCTCGGCATCCAGTTCGACGGGCTGTGTTTGGTGCTGGGCGCAGGCAGAAAGCAGGGCGAAGCTCAGGGGAACGAGCAGACGAGGGGCGGTCATGTTGGCTCCGGGGGCTGGCGATGGCCCGAGGATAACCGATGCTGTTGGGTTTTGTGTTGTCAGTGCCGGCCTCTTCGCGGCTAAAGCCGCGAAGAGGCCGGTGCAGGTTAGAACAGAACCTTGGCCACATCGGCAAAGCGCTTGGCGAAGTGAACCGTCAGGCCTTCGCGCAAATAGTCCGGCAGTTCTTCGAAGTCCCCTCGGTTAGGCTCTGGCAAGACCAGCTCGAAGATTTTCTGCCGCCGCGCCGCAATCACCTTCTCGCGCACACCACCAATCGGTAGCACCTGGCCGGTGAGGGTCAGCTCGCCGGTCATGGCCACGCCTTTTTTTGGTGCCTGGTCGCGGGCCAGCGACAGCAGGGCACTTGCCATGGTGATGCCCGCGCTCGGGCCGTCTTTGGGCGTGGCCCCTTCAGGTACATGCAGGTGGATGAACGCTTCGTTGAAGAAGCCTGGGTCACCGCCAAACTGCTTGAGGTTGGAGCTGACATAGCTGTAGGCAATTTCGGCCGACTCCTTCATCACGTCACCCAGCTTGCCAGTCAGCTTGAAGCCACGGTTGAGGGTGTGAATGCGGGTCGCCTCGATCGGCAGCGTGGCGCCACCCATGCTGGTCCAGGCCAGGCCCGTGATCACGCCTTTGCCAGCCAGTACCTGCTCGCTGCGGAACACCGGTATGCCGAGTGCCGCTTCGAGGTCCTTGGTGCCGATCTTCAGTTTTGCATCGGGGGCTTCCAGCAACTTGACCACGGCCTTGCGTACCAGCTTGCCCAGTTGCTTTTCCAGCTGACGCACGCCTGCTTCGCGGGCATAGCCATCGATCACCAGGCGCAAGGCGCTGTCGCTGATGCTGAGGCTGCTTTTGGAGACGCCGGCCTTTTCCAGTTGCTTGGGCCACAGGTGGCGTTTGGCGATGGCCAGCTTTTCCTCGGTGATATAGCCGGACAGGCGGATCACTTCCATGCGGTCGAGCAATGGGCCAGGGATTGAGTCGAGGGTGTTGGCAGTGCACACGAACAGCACCTTGGACAGGTCCAGGCGCAGGTCGAGGTAGTGGTCGAGGAAGTCGACGTTCTGCTCCGGGTCGAGGGTTTCCAGCAGCGCTGAAGCCGGGTCGCCCTGGTAGCTCTGGCCCATCTTGTCGATTTCGTCGAGCATGATCACCGGGTTCATCACTTCGACGTCTTTCAGGGCTTGCACCAGCTTGCCGGGCTGGGCACCGATGTAGGTACGGCGATGGCCCTTGATCTCGGCCTCATCACGCATGCCGCCCACGCTGAAACGGTAGAACGGCCGGCCAAGCGACTCGGCGATGGACTTGCCGATGCTGGTCTTGCCCACCCCGGGCGGGCCGACCAGCAGCACGATCGAGCCGCTGATCTCGCCTTTCCAGGCCCCTACGGCGAGAAATTCAAGGATGCGTTCCTTGATGTCGTCGAGGCCGGCATGGTGCTGGTCGAGGACCTTGCGCGCATGCTTGAGGTCGAGCTTGTCCTTGCCGTAAACACCCCACGGCAGTGCGGTGGCCCATTCGAGGTAGTTGCGGGTGACGGCGTATTCGGGTGAGCCGGTTTCGAGAATGGCCAGCTTGCCCATCTCTTCGTCGATGCGCTTGCGCGCCTGGGACGGCAAGGTCTTGCCTTCCAGGCGCTGCTCGAACTGTTCGAGGTCGGCACTGCGGTCGTCCTTGGTCAGGCCCAGCTCTTGCTGGATGACCTTGAGCTGTTCCTTGAGGAAGAACTCGCGCTGATGTTCGCCGATCTGCCGGTTGACCTCGGCCGAGATCTCGTTCTGCAGGCGCGCGACTTCCACCTCTTTGCGCAGCATCGGCAGCACCTTTTCCATGCGTTTGAGCATGGGTACGCAGTCGAGTACTTCCTGCAACTGGTTGCCGGTGGCCGAGGTGAGCGCGGCGGCGAAATCGGTGAGCGGCGACGGGTCGTTGGGGCTGAAGCGATTGAGGTAGTTCTTCAACTCTTCGCTGTACAACGGGTTGAGCGGCAGCAGCTCTTTGATCGCGTTGATCAGCGCCATGCCGTAGGCCTTTACCTCGTCGGTGGGCTCGGCGGGCTGGCGCGGGTATTCGACTTCAACCAGGTAGGGCGGGCGGTGGTGCTTGAGCCAGGTGCGGATGCGTACCCGGGTCAGGCCCTGGGCAACGAACTGCAGTTTGCCGTTCTCACGGCTGGCATGGTGCACCTTGACCAGCGTGCCGTACTGCGGCAGCGCGGCGGTGTCGAAGTGGCGGTGGTCTTCTGGCGGGGTGTCCATGAAGAACAGTGCCAGGCAGTGGTCCGGCGACTTGGCCACCAGGTCGAGCGTTTCGGCCCAGGGTTCTTCATTGACGATGACCGGCAGTACCTGAGCCGGGAAGAACGGGCGGTTGTGGATCGGGATCACGTAGACCTTGTCCGGCAGCTGCTGGCCGGGCAGGGCGAGGGCATGGCCGGTTTCGGCCTGCGTGGTGGTGTGTTCGACTTCGTTGTGTTCGTCGGGGTGTTCCGGGAAATCCTGCTGGTCGCTCATGGGGCACCTGCGTGAATGACTATGGTGCTTAGATGGGGCAGGGTGGGATGGGTTTCAATGGTAGACGAAGGCAGCAGGCAGGGCTTTCATCTTTGGTCGGCTGTACCGGCCTCTTCGCGGCTAAAGCCGCTCCTACAGGTACGGCGCCTGCCTTGGGGGCAGCACAGAACCTGTAGGAGCGGCTTTAGCCGCGAATGCGGCAGCACAGCCACCGCATCACTTGAGGGTTATTCAGCGAGTTTGTAAGCGATGATGTAGTCGCCCATTTTGGTACCCAGCGAGCCATGGCCGCCGGCAGTCACCAGCACGTACTGCTTGCCATCCTTGCCGGTGTAGCTCATCGGCGTGGCTTGGCCACCTGCCGGCAGGCGGGCTTTCCACAGTTCCTTGCCGTTGTTCACGTCATAGGCGCGCAGGTACTGGTCGAGGGTGCCGCTGAGGAAGCCGACGCCACCAGCGGTCACGATCGAGCCGCCCATGCTTGGCACGCCAACTGGCAGGCCGATCGGGACCGGGGTGCTGTCGCGGGTGGTACCGTTCTTGTGCTTCCACACCACCTTGTTGGTGAACAGGTCGATGGCGGCAACGTAACCCCAGGCCGGGGCCTGGCACGGTACGCCCAGTGGCGACATGAACGGGTGCATGGTCACTGCATAAGGGGCGCCGGTATTCGGCTGCACGCCGCTGGTCTCGCTTTCGCGTTTGCTGCCTTCGGCAACCTGCTCACGCGGGACCATCTTCGATACGAAGGCCATGTAGTTGGGCGAGGTGAACAGCAGCTGGCGCACCGGGTCAACCGACACGCTGCCCCAGTTGAATACGCCGACGTTGCCTGGGTAGACCAGCGAGCCCTGCTCGGACGGCGGGGTGTACTGGCCTTCGTAGCGCAGCTCGCGGAACTGGATGCGGCACAGCATCTGGTCGAACGGCGTGGCGCCCCACATGGCCTGTTCGGTCAGCTCAGGGCCAAGCAGGTTGAGGTCGGAGCGGGCCTGGGTCGGCGAGGTGTGGTCGCCCTTCACCGCGCCTTGCGGGGTAGGGATTTCGCGAATCGGTACGATCGGCGTGCCGTCGCGGCGGTCGAGCACATACAGGCTGCCTTGCTTGGTCGGCACGATGATCGCGGGTTTCACGCCATCGTCGGTCTTCAGGTGCACCAGGGTCGGCTGGCTGCCGACGTCCATGTCCCACAGGTCGTGATGGGTGAACTGGTAGTTCCAGCGAGCCTTGCCGGTGGCCAGGTCAAGCGCGACCACGCCGGCGCTGTACTTCTCTGCGCCTGGTGTGCGGTCGGCGCCCCACTGGTCCGGGGTCTGGTTGCCCAGCGGCAGGTAGATCATGCCAAGGTCTTCATCGACGCTGGCGATCGACCACATGTTGGCCGAGTTGCGGCTGTACAGCTTGCCCGGGGCCAATGGCTTGGTGTCGTCCGGGTTGTTGCTGTCCCAGTTCCAAACCAGGTGGCCATCGTGCACGTCGTAGGCACGGATCACGCCGGACGGCTCGTTGGTCGACTCGTTGTCGGTCACGTGGCCGCCGATGATCACCAGGTCACGGGTGACTGCAGCAGGCGAGGTGGAGTAGTAGCCGCCGGCGGTGAACGGGCCGATACCGGTGGTGAGGTCGATCACGCCCTGGTTGGCGAAGCCTTCGCACACCTTGCCGTTGTCGGCGTTGATGGCGATCAGGCGGGCATCTGCGGTAGGCAGGTAGAGGCGGCGCGGGCAGGCCTGGGCCACGGCTTGGCCTGCGTCAGTGATTTTCGGTGCCGGGCTGCCGTCGCGGCTGACGTAGCGGTTTTCGTCATAGTACGAAACGCCACGGCAGGTCATGTGGGCAAAGCCCTTGAAGGTGCCGACCGGGCTTTTGACCTGAGGGTCGTAGCGCCAGATTTCCGCACCCGTGTCCGGGTCCAGTGCCAGCAGGCGGCTGTGCGCGGTGCAGGCATAGAGCATGCCGTTGACCTTCAGCGGGGTGTTCTGGTTGGTCAGCTCCACCGGGTCGTTTTCGGTCGGCAAGTCACCGGTACGAATACGCCAGGCCTCTTCCAGGCGGTAGGCGTTTTGTGGGGTGATCTGACGCAGCGGCGAGTAGCGGTCGCCATGTTCAGTACGGCCGTAGGCCTGCCATTCGCCGTCGGGCATGGCCGGGGCAGCACTGGCCATTTCACTGCTTTCGCGGCCCAGTTCGCCGAACACTTCACCGGGGTGGGTGAACTGGCTGGCGACCGCGCAAGCGCCGGATGCGACCACGGCAACGCTCAGCAGCGCAGTGTTGGCTTTGCTGGCCGGGCCGATCAGCGGGCGACGTGCCCAAGGCAGCAGCAGCACCACGCCGATGGCGAACCAGATGGCCAGGCGTGGCACCAGTTGCCACCAGTCCAGGCCCACTTCGAGCAGGGCCCAGACGGTGCTGGCCAGCAGTACCAGGCCATACAGGCCCAGGGCGATACGGCGCTGAGCCAGCAGCAGGATGCCCGACAGGGCAAAACCGATACCGGCGATCAGGTAGTAAAGCGATCCACCCAGCTGGCTCAGCTTGATGCCGCCGGCCAGCAGGGCCAGGCCCATCAGCAACAGCAGCGCGCCCATCAGGCGCGGTAGCCAGCGGCTTCCATTGTTGGCACTTTCAGTGCTCATCGTAGGTTCTCCGTCAGGTCAAAAAGGGGTTAGAAACTGCTCTGGATCTTCAGGCCGCCGACCAGGGCGCCATCAACCTGCGATACCCCGCCCGGGTGGCGGATGTACTGCAGGTTGGGGCGAACCGTGAGCCAGTCGGCCAAATGAATGCCGTAGTACAGCTCGGCGCTGTATTCGGTGTCCTGCACGGGCAGGAAGCCGGGGTTGTCGTAGTCGTCGACGCCGGCGGCCTGGTTGGCCAGGCGGGCGTTCTTGCGGTAGGCAGGGTTGACGTGCACGCGGGCCAGGGCGAAACCGATGTCGTCCTTGGCGCGGGCGTCGAAAGGCCCCTTGTATACCAGTCCTGCCTGCACATAGTTGTCGATGGCATTGGTCTTCTTGTCATGCACCGTGGCGTTGGCGAACAGGCTCAGGCCACGCGACTGGTCGGAGGCCAGCGAAGTCACCTGCTGCTGGGCGCCGAGCCACATGCCGTGTTTGCTGGAACTGCTGCGGTAGGCGGCGCCGCTCAGGGCTGCCGGCTGGCCGTTGCTGTCCTTGAGAACATCCTGTGCCTTGGCATTACTGTAGTAGTAGCCGGCGCGATATTCCCCTTTCAGGCCATTCAGACGCGGGCTCCACACCAGTTCCACCGGCATTACCGCGCCCTGGGTGCCGCTGCCGCTGAGCTTGAAGCCGTTGCCGGATTCAAGGTTGGAAGGGTTCTGCTCGAAGACGCCGACCTGCGCGTAAAGCTCGGAGGTAAGGTTGTAGCGCACGCGCAGGGCCCACTGGCTGACCGGCCAGTTGTACCAGATGCCGCCCACCCAGTTGCCCACCTGCGAGCCGCAGAAGGCCAGGTTCTGGAAGTCGCAGGGGAAGCTGTTGAAGTCCTCGCCTTCGCCGAAGCGGCCGAATTTCACGTCCAGCGCGCTGTCGAAGTACTTCTGCTTGATCCACATCTGGGTCAGGCGCCAAGTTTCGCCACGGCCCCAGACTTCCTGGGCCGAGGTGAAGCCGCCGACGCGTGGGTCGTTGATGCGGTCGTTGCTGATGTTGTCGCCGTGGCGTTCGGTGATGGTCAGCTGGAACTCGGTGTCATGCCAGCCCAGGATCTTTTCCAGGTCCAGGTGGCTGCCAAAGGTGAACTGGTCGCTGTAGCGCGCCGTGCGGTCGTGGTCGTAGCCGCCGTGCAGGTTGCTGCCCATCTCGCCGGTGTAGCCGAGGGTGAAATCGTAGCCTTTTTCCAGCAATTCGCTGCGGGTGCCGCCCCAGTCGCCGAGCATCCAGGGGGAGTCGTTGGCGAACATTTCGCTGGCACTGGCGGGTGTCGCCAAGGCACTGAGGGCAAGGCCGATGTAACAGGGTTTGGGCAGTTGAAACATGAGATAGCGCTATCTTTTGATTGTTGAAAAAACGGCAAGCGCATCGAAGGTCGGGCCCTTCAATGGATATGGCGACAAGAGGGTTTCGATGAAGCGTTTCAGCTTGCGGCGAGGAGGATATAGGGGAAGTTGTAAGAAAAAAAGACAAAATGTCGCAGGGCATTATTGTTTGTCTGGTAACAATGGCCTGTAGGGGGCGCAAAGCGCCCCCGCGATTTCAGAATGTAGTACGCAGGCCGACTTCCACACTACGCCCCGGCGCCGGGGCAATATCGCGCAGAATAGAGCTGGCATAACGCACAGTCTGGTCGGTCAGGTTTTCACCGCGCACAAACGCCAGCCACTGGCTTTGGCCAACCTCGAAGCGGTAGCCAACGCTCGCCCCCAGCGTGGTGTAGCCATCGGTGCTGGTTTCGTTGGCCGGCTTGCGGTGTTGCGATGCCGCATGTTGCACATCGACCCGTGCCTGCCAGCGGTCCAGTTCCCAGACAAGCCCGCTGTTCAGGCGCAGCGGGGCGATGCGTGGCAGCGGCTCGCCACTGTCGAGGTTCTTGGCTCGGGTGTAGTCGCCGGAGAGTTCCAGCGCGAAGCTGCCGTAACGGTTCTCGGCCAGTTGCCAGCGGTCCTGGGCTTCGATGCCATAGAAGCGCGCACGCACGCCCTGGTACTGGTACTCCGGGAAGCTACCGTGGTCATGATCGTGGTCGTGGTCATCCTCGTCGTGGTCGTGGTCATGCCCACCTTCGCGGGTGTTGCCGGTGCCGATCAATCCGATGTAGTTGCGGAAGTGGCTGTAGAACACCCCGACACTGCCCTTGTGCGTGCCATTGTCGAAGCGTAGTGCCAGGTCGGCGGAAATGGCCTTTTCCTTGTTCAGGCTGGCATCGCCAACTTCAAAGGCGCCAGTGGCCACATGTGCGCCATTGGCATACAGCTCGTAGAAGGTCGGAGCGCGCTCGGTGTAGCCGAGGTTGGCGGCCAGCGACCAGATCGGGTCAAGCTGGTACACCGCACCTGACGACAGGCTGAAGGCGTTGAAGCTGCTCGCGCTGTCGGCATCGACGAAGTTTTCGTTGCCTTTGGCGTCGGGGTCTACCCGGGTGTGCTCCATGCGTGCACCCAGGCTCAGGTTCAGGCGCTCGGTGGCCTGCCACTGCTCGAGCATGAACAGCGCCAGGCTGTCGGTATCGGTGTGCGGTACAAAGGCTTCTTCGCCCAGGGCAGAGAACTCGTTGCGGCTGACCTGGGCGCCAATCACCCCTTCCACCGGCCCGAGCGGTTGGTGGCGGGCTTCGATGCGCGCTTCGTAGCCTTTGTTCTTGAAGGTGGTGTGCACCTCGCCTTCTTCAATCTCCCTGTGTTCGTAGTCGGTGTAGCCGGCATCGACCTTGACCGAGCTGAACGGGCCGCCGAGGTCGCGCAGTTCGGAGGCGAAGGCGTAGTGGTCCTGCTTCATGTCCAGGCGCACGCCAGATTCGGCCACCGAGCCGTAGTTGCTGTCATAGCCGCTGTAGGACAGGCCAGCATAGCCGTGATCCCAATGGTACGCGCCACCGACCGCACCGCCATCCTGGCGACCGTCGCTGTTTTCCAGGCGGTGCTTGCTGCCGGGCTCGTCAGCGTCACGCACCTTGGAACTGCGGGCGTAGCCGGGGATGCGCAGGTCGTTGAACTGGCGACTGTTGGCATCCAGGTGCAGGGCAAAGGCACCGTTACCGGCCTCCAGCTTGCCGGCGCTGCTGCGGGTGGTGTCGGCGCCGCCGTAGCGCAGCTCACCGGCACCGTGAATGCCCTCGATGGGCGCATCCGGGATGCGGTTGTCGAAGGTGTTGACCACACCGCCGATGGCGTTACCGCCGTACAGCAGGGCGGCAGGGCCACGGACGATCTCGACGCGGTCGACGGTGACCGGGTCCAGCGGTACGGCATGGTCGTAGGACAGCGACGAGGCATCCAGCGCGCCGACGCCGTTGCGCAGGATACGAATGCGGTCGCCGTCCAGGCCACGAATCACCGGGCGGCTGGCACCCGGTCCGAACCAGGTGGAGGCGACACCGGGCTGTTTGTTCAGGGTTTCACCGAGGCTGCCGTGCTGTTGCTGCAACAGGTTGTCGCCTTCAAGCACGGTGCTGGGAGCGGCCAGCTGGCGATTGCCCAGTGGGTTGGCGGTGATGACCTGGGGTTCGAGTTCCACGGCCTGGCTGGGTGATGCAGCCAGCCAGAGCGCGACGGCAAGGGGTGAGAGGCGAAGCGGTGTGTACAGCATGGGGATGGGGCGTTCCTTGGCAGAGGATTTTGTAATGTTACAACATAACATATCTATTTCAGCACAGAGGTTTTGCCCATTGCCAGCGGTTTTTCTGTCGAGTCGACTGATCCCACCCACCACTACACTCGTGTAAGGTGCGCATCTTTCCTACGGAGCACAGCATGAACACGGCCCAACACAACGCGCTACACGGCAAGACCCTTGAGCAGATCCTTACCGAGCTGGTGGCGCACTACCAATGGCAGGGCCTGGCCGAACGCATCGATGTGCGCTGCTTCAAGAGCAACCCGACCATCAAGTCGAGCCTGACCTTCTTGCGCAAGACACCGTGGGCGCGGGAAAAGGTCGAGCAGCTGTATGTGAAAATGCAGCGACAGGCCTGACATGCCACAGCGTCCTTGGCTGACCGGTATGGCTGTACTGGGCTGGTTCGGTCTGACTGTGCAGGTGTACCTGGTGCTGGTGGCGCGTTGGCAGGAACAGGCCAGCCTGATGGGCGGCCTGATCAACGTGTTCGGGTACTTCACCGTGCTGAGCAATACCTTGGTGGCGACGGTGCTCAGTTATGCGGCGTTTGGGCGGGAAGGGCGTGCCAAGCGTTTTTTCCTGTCTCCTTCGGTGAGTTCCGCGATCGCTGCCAGTATCGTGCTGGTGGCACTGGCCTACAGCGTGCTGCTGCGCCACTTGTGGCAACCGCAGGGTTGGCAGTGGCTGGCGGATGAACTGCTGCACGACGTGATGCCGGTGCTGTATGCCTTGTATTGGTGGTGCGAGGTGCGCAAGGGCACGTTGCGGCTATGGCACCTGGCGGTCTGGGCGATATACCCGGCGGTGTACTTTGCCTATGCGCTGTGGCGGGGGAGCGAGATTGGCGTGTATGCCTACCCGTTCATCGATGTGGCGAGCCTTGGATATGGGCAGGTGATGCTCAATGCCTTGGGGGTGTTGATGGGGTTCTGGGGGATTGGAGTCGTTTTGCTGGGGCTGGACAAATGGCAAGGGCGACGGGCGGCTGAAAATCTCTAGATATGTTGTTGCCTGTTCCGGCCCTTTCGCGGGTAAACCCGCGAAAGGGCCGGAACAGGCAACAACAATCACTCGTCGTCCGCAGTCCCGTCGGCACGCCAGTAGGCCGCAGCCTTCAGCGCATCTTCCGGCACCCCTTTCTCCAGCAGCAGCGCCTTGGCCTGGCGGGTCAGGGTTTTTTCCAGCGCCACCCAGCCATACAACCGGCCTTGCGGCAAGGTCAGGTTCTTCACCAGTGCCAGCAAATCTTCCTGCTGGCGGCGTACCCAGATCACTTCAACCTGAGCCTTGCTCGGCAGTGGCTGGCGCTCCTGCTCATCTTCGATCTGGATCACCGCCAGCACTTGGCGGCCCGCTGGCAACTCTTCCAGCCGACGGCCAATTGCCGGAATGGCCGTTTCGTCACCAACCAGCAAATAGCTGTCGAACATGTCCGGCACCACCATCGACGCCCGTGGCCCGGCGATATCCAGCGTTTGCCCCGGCGCGGCCTGCGCAGCCCAGGTGGAGGCAGGGCCGTCACCGTGCAGCACAAAGTCGATATCCAGCTCATTGGCCACCAGGTCGATACGCCGTGGTGTGTACTCGCGCATGGTGGGCCGTGCACCACCGTCACGCCCCAGATTACGGGCCTCGATGGCCTGCTGTTGTTCTGGCGTTTCGGCGAACAGCAGTTTGATATGGTCGTCGCTGCCCACGCTGGTGAAGCCTTGCAGCTCGGTACCACCCAGGGTGATGCGGCGCATGCGTGGGGTGAGGTCGGTGACCCGCAGTACCTGCAGTCGGCGTTGTCGGATCTCGTGGTTGACGCGGTGGATGGTGTCACTCATGGGGAGTCTCCCTGACAGGTTCGGCCGGCCCGGAGGCAATGGCCTTGGCGGTATGGTTGAGCAGGTCGCGAACTCGTTCGATTTCTTCCGGTGTCCAGCGGCCGCTGTGCATGTGCAGTGCGTGGCGCAGGTTGCCGACCGCTTCGTGAATTTCTGGCGGGCGGTCATGGCCGCGCAGGGCGCGTTTGCTGACTTCGATGCGCATACGCACGCCGTCCAGCGCGACAGCTTGCTCGGCCAGCGCATGGCGGCCGGCATCGGTGATGGCGTAGAGGCGTTTGCTGCCCTGTATCTGGCCGCTGATCAGCTCGGCTTCTTCAAGGAAGTTCAGCGTGGGGTAGATCACCCCGGGGCTTGGGCTGTAGCTGCCGTCGAAAAGGTTCTCGATCTGGCGGATCAGGTCGTAACCGTGGCCGGGCTGTTCGGCCAGCAGGTCGAGCATCAATAGCTTGAGGTCTCCGGGGGCGAAAACGCGTGGGCCACGCTCGCCACGGCCAGGGCGCCGTTCGAAGGGATCATGGGGGGTGTGTTCGCGCATGGGACAGGGCTCCATCAGTTGCGATATATCTTAAGATATTACTCAAGATATATCTAAAGACAAGCCCTTTAATGCGGATGATTATCATCTAGTCGTTCGATACGTTCCCTGCCGCTGGTGGTGTGTGCAGGGCAACCTGCGGCGGTTTGCATTCATTCGGATTGCCCGGTTGCAGGTACGGCATGAGGATCGGGGCCATGCCCTTGAGCACCTGCACGGGCAGTGCCGAGGTGAATTTGAACGCCTCTGCCGAGCGCCCCGGGACGAAGGCGGTGAGGGTGCCGAAGTGGTTGTCGCCCAGGAAGAACACGAAGGTGGCGGTACGGTTCAGCGAGCGCGAGCCAATCAACCGACCGCCGGCGCCGAAGCTTTCGATGCGGTTGTCACCGGTACCGGTCTTGCCACCCATCACCAATGGTGTGCCGTCCTGCAGCTTGAAGCTGCCGGAAATACGCCGCGCGGTACCTGCGTCTACCACTTGCGACATGGCGCCTTTCAGGGCACGCGCGACTTCAACCGGCAGAATCCGCACGCCCCGGTCAGGGTCGGTGATCAGCTTGGTTTCGTAAGGTGTGTTGGCCGCAAAGTGCAGGGTATCGATACGCAAGGTTGGCAGGCGAACGCCGTCGTTCTGGATGATGCCGACCAGTTCGGAAAGGGCAGCAGGGCGGTCGCCCGAGCTGCCGATGGCAGTGGCCAGCGAAGGCACCAGGTGGTCGAATGGATAGCCCACGCGTTTCCAGCGCTGGTGGATGTCGAGGAAGGCTTCGATCTCGACCATGGTGCGGATGCGGCTATCGCGGGCGCCTTGGTGGCGGCTCTTGAACAACCAGCCGTACACCTCCTGGCGCTCGAAGCGGCTGGCGTTGACCATCTCGGTCAGGGTCGAGCTGGGGTTCTTCAGCAAGTAGCCGAGCAGCCACAGGTCGAGCGGGTGGACCTTGGCGATGTAGCCTTGATCAGGCAGGTCGTACTTGCCTGGGCCGTAGGCGTCGTACATTTCCGACAGGCGACCGTCGGTCAGCTTGCCCAAGGCAATCTTGTCGCCCTTGAGGTGGGCACGGACGAAGGCATTGAAGGTTTCCTGGCCGGCTTCGGGGAACAGGTAGCGGTGCACCGCCGCCAGCCGCTGTGGCGTCACACGCATACTGTCGAGGAAGGTGTCCAGGCGCTGCTGCGAGGTCTTGCGTTGGTATTTCTTCCAGAAGCGCATCAGGTAATTGGTGCCTTCCTTGTCGGCGAAGCGGGCCAGGTATTCCTGGCGGCGCGGATCGGCGTCGTCCTTTAGCAGCGGCACGCGGTTGTACGGCTGCTGGTAGGTCACGTAGCGCACCAGGTCGCGCATCAGGCGGATGAACGGCAGGTTGATCGATTCGCGCAGGGCATCCTTGAGCGTCGGGTTGCGGTTGTTGTCTTCCTTGCGGAAGTTGTTGAACACATGCATGCCGCCGCCGGTGAAGAAGGCTTCACCGGTGTTGGCGGAATACTTGCGCTCCAGCGCCGCATCGAGCATGGCATCCAGGCTCTGGTTCTTGCTGTTTTGTGCAAGCCACTCCAGCGACCACTGGGTAATGCGGTCGAGTTCGGCGACTTCGACCTTTTTCAACTCGGCGGCGGGTTTGCCCGCGTACTTGTCGTGCAGCTGCGCGATGATTTCCAGGTAGGTGGTCAGTACCCGCAGCTTGGCGGTCGAGCCCAGCTCCAGCTTGCTGCCTTCGTTGATGTCGAAAGGCTGGTTGGTGCTGTCGGTCTGCACACGCACCCGTGAGCCGTCGCCGGTGCGCTCGAACAGGGTAAAGCTGTAGCTCACCTGGTCGGTGGTCTTGCTGGTCAGCAGGCGCTCGCCGATCAGGCCGATCTGCGCCGCGAATTCGGGGTCGGCAAGGTTCTTCAGGTACTGGCTCACTTGCAACTGCAAATCCGCCTGCAAGGTGCTGGTGGCCGACAGGTCGAGTCGGTCGAGGTCGTACAAAGGGCGGTTGAGCATGGCGGCCAGGCGGTTGCGTGCCAGGCTGATGCCCTTGTTGGTCACAATCGGCACGATGGTCGGCTGCGCAACCCAGTCGCGGTACACCGCCTTGCTGGCCAGCGCGGCGTCGGCCAAGGGCTGCTCGATCACCTTGTTGGCGGCCAGCACGCGGATGTGCGAATCGGTCAGTTCTGCCAGCTCGACGCGGCCCTTGGACAGGTAATGCGAGGGGCGGCGCTGGGCAATCATCAGTGACAGTACTTGGCGCAGGGCCAGGCCGCGTGCGGCCATGCTCTCGGGGTCGCTGGCCGTGGAAGTCAGGGCCTGGTTGACCTGGTCGAAGTCGGCGCCGTACCACACCCGCAAGCCTTCGGCCATGCCATGCACTTCGCCATGCCCCGGTACAGCCGAGAGAGGCACGCTGTTGAGGTAGTCACGCACGATACGCTGACGAGCCTCAGTCGTGTCAGGGCCGCCTTGGTAGGCGCGTACGCTGGCGGAAATCATCTGGCGGATTTTCTCGGCCCCCGAGACGGTCAGGCCGTCTGGGGAGTGACGGTATTTTTCCAGCTGCGTGGCCAAGGTACTGCCGCCAGCGGACTGGCCGGGCAAGGCCAGGTACTTGGCCACCTGGCTGTAGGCTGCCTTGGCAAAGCGTGGCCAGTCCACGGCCGGGTTGTTGCGCGGGTCCTGGGTGTCGAGCAGGTCGCGGTTCTCGATGAACAGCAGGCTGTTGACCATCACCGGCGGGATCGCTGCAAAATCAGGGTACAGGTGCTGCGGGTAGTTGTACTGGTACAGGGTGTCGCCACGGCAGTCGGTGATCGACAGACCGGCCTGGATTTTCTCGATGTAAGGCACGAACAGCCCGTGTTCGACGTAGTTCATCAACGCTGGCGAGAACTTCACCTGCTCGCTGATCAGGTAGTCGCGCTTGAGCAGGCGTGGCAAGAACTCGCCCAACGCGCTGTAGCCCAGGCGTTTGTCGAACGGCCCTTCACCCGGGTACACGATGGCATCGCTGGGGCCTGGCTGCAGCGAATAGGTCAGCGTGCCGGCCAGTTTGCTGAATTCTCGCGATTGCAGCTCGGAGGTGCGGAATTCGTCATACGCCGCAAAGCCGATGGCAACCAGCGCCACCAGCAGAATAAGGATGATCAGCCGCCACCATAGCCGACGCTGACGGGGTGACTTGGGTTGTGGCGTCTCGGCCGGAGGTATCTCGGGTGCTTCCGTTCTGGTTGGTTCCGATTGCCACAGTGCGCCCATAGTCTTCTATCCGGCCAGGTATTTTCGTCTTGCTTGTCTGAAGCTTAGACGTTGAGCGGGTGAGGTGAAAAATTTGTAGGACGGGAAGAAAGGCGAGGTAGGGCTATGCGGCTTTGGTGTGGGTTTCTTCGTACCGGGATGTTGCTATGGTGCTCGGGCGATCGTGATAAGTGTGACGCGATCCCGGGGTTCTCGCCAAATTTCTGCACATATACAGTGAAAACCCCTACAACGCTCTTCCTATACTGCTCGCCCCCTTCGACCTGCCGGGCGCTCTATTCCGGCATACGGGCCGGCCCACAAGGCCAGTCTGGCAAGCCAACGCCACGCCTATCGGCATGGCCGGTGCTGCACGAAGGTCAAATCCAATAACAAAATGAGGTTGTATTGCTATGCCAGTCGGCAACCACCCTGCCCACGGCCCTGCCACTGAAGGCGGCCCGCTCAAGCGTGAACTGGGCGAACGGCACATCCGTCTGATGGCGCTGGGCGCCTGTATCGGTGTCGGTCTTTTCCTGGGTTCGGCCAAGGCCATCGAAATGGCCGGCCCTGCGATCATGCTGTCCTATATCATCGGCGGCCTGGCCATCCTTGTGATCATGCGCGCCCTTGGTGAAATGGCCGTGCACAACCCTGTCGCCGGCTCCTTCAGCCGCTATGCCCAGGACTACCTCGGCCCTCTGGCGGGCTTCCTCACCGGTTGGAACTACTGGTTCCTGTGGCTGGTGACCTGCGTTGCCGAAATTACCGCAGTGGCCATCTATATGGGCATCTGGTTCCCCGACGTACCGCGCTGGATCTGGGCCCTGGCGGCGCTGGGCAGCATGGGCGCGGTCAACCTGGTAGCGGTGAAGGCTTTCGGTGAATTCGAGTTCTGGTTCGCCCTGATCAAGATCGTCACCATCATCGCCATGGTCCTGGGCGGTATCGGCATCATCGCCTTTGGTTTTGGCAATGACGGTGTGGCTATGGGCATTTCCAACCTGTGGAGCAACGGTGGCTTCATGCCCAATGGCGTGACCGGCGTGCTGATGTCGCTGCAGATGGTGATGTTCGCTTACCTGGGCGTGGAAATGATCGGCCTGACCGCCGGTGAAGCACGCAACCCGCAAAAGACCATCCCGCAGGCCATCGGCTCGGTGTTCTGGCGCATTCTGCTGTTCTACGTGGGCGCGTTGTTCGTGATCCTGTCGATCTACCCGTGGAACGAAATCGGCAGCCAGGGCAGCCCGTTCGTGATGACCTTCGAGCGCCTCGGTATCAAGACTGCGGCCGGCATCATCAACTTCGTGGTCATCACAGCGGCACTGTCGTCGTGCAACGGCGGCATCTTCAGCACCGGGCGCATGCTCTATAGCCTGGCGCAGAACGGCCAGGCCCCGGCGGCCTTCGCCCGTACTTCGAAGAATGGGGTACCGCGCAATGCGCTGCTGCTGTCGATCGGCGCGCTGTTGCTGGGTGTACTGGCCAACTATCTGGTGCCGGAAAAGGTCTTTGTCTGGGTCACCTCGATCGCTACCTTCGGCGCGATCTGGACCTGGGTGATGATTCTGCTCGCACAGCTCAAGTTCCGCGCAGGCCTTACCACCGCCGAGCGCAAGGCACTGAAGTACCGTATGTGGCTGTGGCCGCTGAGCTCCTACCTGGCGCTGGCGTTCCTGGTGCTGGTGGTTGGCTTGATGGCGTACTTCGAGGATACCCGTGTGGCCCTGTACATCGGCCCGGCGTTCCTGGTGCTGTTGACGGTGTTGTATTACGCGTTCCGCCTGGCGCCGAAAGAAGCTCAAGGTGTAGCAAATACCGCGTCCTGATCTGAAATAACCGGGGCTGCGCAGCAGCCCCGGGGCTCTCTCAGGCAGCTACTTCACTGTGCGGTTCAAAACTGTCCGCCCGGGCCAGTTGCCACATGCGCGAATAGAACTGCCCGTTCACCTCGCCCGTCAGCAGCTCTCCTGGCTTCAAGAACACATGCATCTGCGAGAACAGCTTGATCTCGGTGGCCGAGATGCGCCGCACCAGGTGCTTGGCCTCCAGCTGCGCAGGGTGCTCCAGGCCTGCCGCCGCGAGCATTTCAGCCAGGGCACGCAGGGTGTTGTGGTGGAAGTTCAATACCCGCTGGGCCTTGTCCGGCACCACCAGCGCACGCTGGCGTAGTGGGTCTTGTGTCGCCACGCCGGTCGGGCACTTGTTGGTGTGGCAGCTCTGCGACTGAATACAACCGATGGCGAACATGAAGCCGCGTGCCGAGTTTGCCCAGTCAGCGCCAATCGCCAGTACGCTGGCGATGTCGAAGGCGCTGACAATCTTGCCGCTGGCCCCGAGCTTGATCTTGTCGCGCAAGTTAAGGCCCACCAGGGTGTTGTGCACGAACAACAACCCTTCGCGTAGCGGCACGCCGATATGGTCGGTGAATTCCACCGGCGCCGCGCCGGTGCCGCCTTCCTTGCCATCGACAACAATGAAGTCGGGCAGGATGCCGGTTTCCAGCATGGCTTTGGCAATGCCCATGAACTCCCAAGGGTGGCCCAGGCAGAATTTGAAACCGACGGGTTTGCCACCGGACAATTCACGCAGCTGTGCGATGAACTGCATCATCTCGATTGGCGTAGAGAAAGCGCTGTGGCGCGACGGCGAGATGCAGTCCTCACCCATCAGCACGCCACGGGTCTCGGCGATTTCCTGGGTGACCTTGTGTTTGGGCAGGATGCCGCCATGGCCGGGTTTGGCGCCCTGGCTCATCTTGATCTCGATCATGCGAACCTGCGGGCTGCGCGCCTGGGCGGCGAAGCGTTCGGGGTCGAAGCGCCCGTCTGGCGTGCGGCAACCGAAGTAGCCACTGCCCAGTTCCCAGACCAGGTCGCCACCGTGCTCGCGGTGGTAAGGGCTGATGCTGCCCTCGCCGGTGTCATGGTGGAAATTACCCAGCTTGGCACCCTGGTTGAGGGCGCGGATGGCGTTGGCGCTGAGCGAGCCGAAGCTCATTGCCGAAATGTTGAAAATCGATGCCGAGTACGGCTGGCTGCACTGCGGCCCGCCGACAATGACGCGGAAGCTGGACGGGTCGGCCAGCGGCGCCGGGCGCATGGAGTGGCCGATGAACTCGAAGCCGGACTCGTATACATCGATCAGGGTGCCGAATGGCTTGTCCGAGGCTTCGTTTTTCGCCCGGGCATACACCAGCGAACGCTGGGCGCGGGAGAACGGCAAGGCGTCGCTGTCCGATTCCAGCAGGTACTGGCGGATTTCCGGGCGAATGGCTTCGACCAGGTAGCGGATGTTGCCCAGAATCGGGTAGTTGCGGCGCACCGCATGGCGTTGCTGCAGCAGGTCGAATACGCCGATCAGGCTGAGGATGCCAGTGGTCAGGGTGAACGGCCACAGCCATTCGTGGTGGGTGAAGGGCAGGCTCGCCAGGGTGAACAGCACACAGGCGGCGAAGAAGGCATAGCGACTGAGAAGTGACAGGCTCATACGGGGTCCTTGCGATGGCGCGGTCAGGCTCAGGGCCTGGGGGCAAACCCCGACCATAGCCAAGATGCGGGGCGCTGCAAATTAAAATCGGGGTAGCGAAAACCATTCTCGAATCGAGGGTATGACCACAGCCGGAACACATGCCCTGTGGCAGCAGCTGTCTTCTTGTGGGCGCTGGCCTTGTCAGGCCAATGATCCCCATGGGATCCTCCCCGGCCATTATTTCCAGCGAGCCCTCCCATGCCCAACATCATCCGCATCGCCGCTGCCCTGCTGATCGACCCCCAGGGCCGTACCTTGCTGGTGCGCAAGCGCGGCACCGAGGCCTTCATGCAGCCAGGTGGCAAGATCGATGCCGGTGAATCACCGGTGCAGGCGCTGGTGCGTGAACTGCATGAAGAGCTGGGGCTGAACATCAACGCGGACCAGGCCGTGCATCTGGGCCGGTTCAGTGCCCCGGCCGCGAACGAACCAGGCTTCGAGGTGCAAGCCGAACTGTTCCGTGTCGACAGCGCCGCGTCGGTAACGCCGGCTGCGGAGATCGAAGAGGTGGTGTGGCTGGCTGCCGATCAGGCACCAGCCCTGCCGCTGGCGCCTTTGACCCGCGACCTGATACTGCCGCTGTACCGCCAGGCAGTCAGCGCACCGCGCTGACGCCGTCGAGCGTGGCGAACGAGGTGTCTTTGGCGGTCAACAAGAAGTCGCGCATGTACGGCGCATCGAGCATGTCGGTGCGCACGGCAGCATAAAGGGTGGCGAACAGGCCTTTTTCACCCAGGCGCTTGCCCTTTACATAGCCGCGCGAGCTGTACTCGTGCAGTGCCCAGTGCGGCATGCCGCAGACCCCACGGCCACTGGCCACCAGTTGCATCATCATCACCGTCAGCTCCGACGTGCGCACGGCAGCCGGCTCTATGTCGGCCGGCTCCAGGAAGCGGGTGAAGATGTCCAGGCGGTCGCGCTCCACCGGGTAGGTGATCAGCGTCTGGTCGAGCAAGTCTTGCGGCACGATGTAGGGCTTGCTGGCCAGCGCGTGCTGGTTAGCCACGGCCAGCATCGCTTCGTACGTGAACAGCGGCACATACGTGATACCTGCCAGGTCCACCGGGTCGGAAGTCACCACCAGGTCCAGGTCGCCGCGTGCCAGTGCCGGCAGCGGGGCGAAGGCAAAGCCGGAGGCTAGGTCCAGCTCCACTTCCGGCCAGGCATCGCGGAACTGGTCGATGGTCGGCATCAGCCACTGGAAGCAGCTGTGGCATTCGATGGCCATGTGCAGGCGCCCGGCGGTGCCACCGGCCAGGCGCGCAATGTCGCGCTCGGCGCCGCGCAGCAGTGGCAGGGTGGCATCAGCCAGTTGCAGCAGGCGCAGCCCGGCACTGGTGAAGCGGATCGGCTTGGTCTTGCGCACGAACAGCGGCAGGCCCAGGCGCTCTTCCAGCTCCTTGAACTGATGCGACAGCGCCGACTGGGTCAGGTGCAGGCGCTCGGCGGCTTCCACCAGGCTGTCGGCTTCGCGCAGGGCATGAAGGGTTTTCAGGTGACGGATCTCCAGCACAGCTGACTCCGGGGTGTGGGATTGAAGAAACAGGGAATGAGTTGAGTTTCTCTCATGTTGGCGTGCCTGTCGACTGGGCGTTCAGCCGCACCGCCTGGCGGGAGTCATGAAACTGTCACCGAACTGTGGCAGCGCGCCCGAACAGAATTCATCAGACTCGCGCTCTACTGGGGATCTGCATTCTGGTGTTTCTTTCATGCGGGCTTTTTGGCTTTTTCTTTTCTTCCTTTTCAGCGTACCTGCCAGCTTCGCCGAACAGCGTTGTGACGCCCAGGTACCGGAGCAGCGCGCCGAGCTGGGCACGGTCAGCCTGGTGTACCAGAGCGTGGGCGCGCCGCGTGATCCGGCCTTGCTGCTGGTCATGGGCCTGGGCGGGCAACTGATCCACTGGCCGGACGATGTGGTCGAGGCATTGTGCCGCCAAGGTTTCAGGGTTATTCGCTACGACAACCGCGATGTCGGGCTGTCACGCTGGAACCAGGTGCCGCCGTCGGCAAACCTGACGGTGGAGCTGCTGCGTTACAAGCTGGGCTTGCCAGTGGCGGCGCCTTATACGCTGACCGACATGGCAGACGATGGCTTACGCCTGATGGACGCCTTGGGGGTGCGCCAGTTTCATGTACTGGGCGTGAGCATGGGCGGCATGATCGCCCAGCACCTGGCAGCCATGGCTCCCGAGCGCGTGCGCAGCCTGACGTTGATCATGTCCAGTTCCGGGGCGGCGGGGTTGCCGGCGCCGGCCCCGGCGCTGGTACAGTTGCTGGCCCGGCGTAGCGCGCCAAACCGCGAGGTGGCCATCGAGCAGCAGGCCGACCTGCTGGCGGCGTTGGGCAGCCCAGAGGTGCGGGACGACCGCGCCGTGTTGCTGCACCAGGCAGCGGTGGCTTACGACCGGGCGTTCAACCCGGACGGGGCCAAGCGCCAGATCATGGCGATCCTGGCCGAGCCAAGCCGCGTCGAGCTATTGAACCAGTTGAGGGTGCCGACCCTGGTGGTGCATGGCACGGCTGACCCGTTGCTGCCGGTGATGCATGGTGTGCACCTGGCGGCGCATATTCAAGGCAGCCAGCTGCGCTTGATACCAGGGCTGGCACACCGCTTCCAGGAGCCGTTCAAAGCGCCGCTGCTGGGGGCTGTGTTGCCTTATCTGCAAGCGCATCGGCAGGATGTCACGCATATCGCAGGGCTCTGAAACCCGCGCCGATATCAATCAGTGCATCCGCACCCACAAGGTCACCAGCACGGTCGCGGCCATCAGCCAGGCCACCGTGGCCAGTGCCAGCGATGCCTCCAGGCGCAGGCGGTCAACCAATAGATACAGGGTCGCCAGGTACACGAAATACGGAATGATCGACCACATGCCGAACAGGATGGTGGTCTTCAGGTCGGCAATGCTGCGCCCCTTGCCAACAATGTAATGGGCAATCAGGGCAAAAGTGGGGAACAGCGGCACCAGCCCGGCGATGTAGTAGTTACGCGTCTTTGACAGCACCGCCAGCAGCAGTACCACGCCAGCGCCCAGGGCCGCTTTGAATACCAGATCCACGTTGTTATTCCAGTTTGGGTTGAGGTCAGCCGAGGCCGTATTTCTTCACTTTGTCGAACAACGTGGTCTTGGCCATGCCCAGCTCCTGGCTGGCCTGGCTCAGGTTGCCCCCGGTGCGCTGCAGGGCGTCGCTGAGCAGGTTGCGTTCAAACGCCTCCACCGCCTCGGCAAAGCCCAAACCTTGGCTGGCGCCGCTGCTGGGGCCTTTCTTGAACGCCGGCAGGCCAAGCGCATAGCGTTCGGCCACGTTGCGCAACTCGCGCACATTGCCCGGCCAATCGTGGGCCATCAGGCGCGACAAGGTCTGGCTGTCCAGCGTCGGGGTTTCCCGGTCGAAGCGCAGGGCCGACTGCTGGAGGAAGTGTTCGAACAGTTGCAGGATGTCTTCGCGGCGCTCGCGCAGTGGCGGCAGTTCCAGGGTGACCACGTTCAGCCGGTAATACAGGTCGCTGCGGAACTGGCCGCTCTGGCCCATGCTGTCGAGGTCGGCCTTGGTCGCGGCAATTACCCGGCAATCCACCGGGATGCTCTGGTTAGAGCCCAATCGTTCCAGGGTACGTTCCTGCAGCACGCGCAGCAGCTTGATCTGCAGGTTGATCGGCATGCTCTCGACTTCATCGAGGAACAGCGTGCCGCCGTTGGCGTGCTCGATCTTGCCGATGCGGCGTTTGCCGGCGCCGGTGAAGGCGTTGGCCTCATGGCCAAAAATCTCGCTTTCGAACAGGTTTTCCGGCAGGCCGCCACAGTTCAGCGCCACGAACGGTTGGCTCTGGCGGCGGCTGAAATCGTGCAGGCAGCGTGCGACCAGCTCTTTCCCGGTACCGGTTTCGCCTTCGATCAGCACGTTGGCTGAGGTATCGGCGACGTTGGCGATCAGTTCGCGCAAGTGCTCCATGGCGGGGGAACGGCCAATGATGCGGCCCTCAAGGCTGCTCTGTCCGGCCAGTTGGCGGCGTAGGGCCACCACTTCTCGCGACAGCCCGCGTTGCTCCAGTGCGCGGCGCACCACATCGACCAGGCGCTCGGGGGAGAACGGTTTTTCCATGAAGTCGTAGGCGCCGTTACGCATGGCGCCGACGGCCATGTCGATATCGCCATGGCCGGTGATCAGCACCACCGGCAGGCTGCGATCACGGGCCTTTAGGCGGTTGAGCAGTTCCAGGCCGTCAATGCCTGGCAGGCGGATGTCACTGACGACAATGCCGGCGAAATCGTCGCCGATGCGTTCCAGCGCCTGTTCGGCGCTACCCACGCCTTCGCAGGCGATATCTTCCAGCGCCAGCGCCTGCTGGCAGCCGAGCAGCACATGCGGGTCGTCTTCGACGATCAGGACGGTAAGAGGCGCTTGGTTCATGGGTGCTCTGCCGATTCGCTAGGGGGAGAAACCAGGGGCAAGGCCAGGACGAAGGCCGTGCCGCCAGTGGCGGGGTGCTCGACGTTGAGGCTGCCCTTGGCGGCGGCGGCAAGGCTCGCCGACAAGGTCAGGCCCAGGCCCAGGCCATGTTCGCCCGGTTTGGTGGTGAAGAAAGGTTCGAACAGGTGCTTGCGCGCCTCGGCATCGATGCCGTGGCCATTGTCGCGCACCTGCAAGCGGTACTTGTCGCCCTGCAGGTCGCCTTCCAGCCATAGCTCGGGCAGCGGTTGCGCGGCCATGGCATCAAGCGCGTTGCCGATCAGGTTGACCAGAATCTGTTCGAGGCGCGTCTGGTCGATAGCCAGCTGCTGGTCGTCGAACTGGTGGTGCAACTGCAAATGGCAGGCGCTGATGCGGTTGGCCAATACTTGCAAGGTCGCCTCCACCGCCTTGGCCAGCGAGGCCTGGCCGCTGTCATCGCCGCGCCGGGCGAAGGAGCGCAGGCTGGCGGTGATGCGGCCCATGCGGTCAATAAGGTCGTTCATGGTGCGCAGGTTGGTGCTGGCGGTTTCCAGTGCCCCACGTTCGAGGAAACGCACCGTGTTGCCAGACAAGGTGCGCAACGCGGCCAGCGGCTGGTTCAGCTCATGGGCGATACTGGTGGACATTTGCCCGATGGCCGCCAGCTTACCGGCCTGCACCAACTCATCCTGGGCGTGGCGCAAGGTTTGCTCTGCATGCCGGCGCTCGCGAATTTGCCCCTTCAGGCGTTCGTTGCTGGCACGCAGGTCGGCGGTGCGCTCGGCAATCCGCCGCTCCAGCTGGCTATTCGCTTCCTCAAGGGCTTCACGGGCTGCCAGGCGGGTAGCGATGACCTTGCGTCGTTCGTTCCAGGCGATGCCGAGGATCGCCAGCAAGGCGAACGCCACGCCCACCAGAATACCCTGCACCATGGATTCGCGGCGCAGGTCCTGCAGCGGGGTCAGCAGGGTGAAATGCCAGGGTGTATCCACCAGGCGACGGGTCTGCGCCAGGTAGGCAACCTCGTGGGGTTTGCCTTTTGCGGTTTCGCTGTTGGCCGGGAAGGTCAGTTTTTCCACGCCATCGGCCAGGGTTTCCCGGGCCAGTGGCTGCAACTCGTTCAGCGGCCACCAGTAGTATTGCAGGCTGCGCGCCAGGCGCTCCTTGATTTGCGGGGTCAGCGGACGCACCGACTTCAGGCGTCGGGCCGGGTCGCTGGAAAGGATGATGATGCCGTTCTCGTCACTGACGAACGCCTCCAGACGGGCACGTTGCCAGCGCTCCTCAAGCGTGTCCAGGCGCACCTTGATCACGGCCACGCCGATGATCTTGCCGTGCTCCTCCAGGCCATGAGCCAGGTAGTAGCCAGCCTCGCCGGTGGTGCTGCCGATGCCATAGAAACGCCCAGGCTCACCGCGCACGGCTGTCTGGAAGTAGGCGCGGAACGACAGGTCTTCACCCAGGAACGAGTCGGCGTCGCGCCAGTTGCTGGTGGCCTGTACCCGGCCATTGGTATCGAGAACGAAGATGGCTCGGCTGCGGCTGCGCCGGTTCAGGCCCTCAAGGTATTCGTTTACCGTTTGCCGTGAGCCGCCGTCCGGGTCGGTGAGCAGGTGCGAGACGCTGTCTTCCAGCTCCAGCAGGCTCGGCAGGTAGGTGTACTTGCTGATTTCGCTTTCGACGGTGCGCGCGTGCAGCTCCAGCTGGCGCTCACCGTTTTCGCTGAGGGTGCGAATGCCGTTGCTTTCGCTGATCAGGTAGCCAGCCATCCCCAGTCCGACCATCAGCAGGATGATCAGGGGCGGCAACAGCAATTGGCGGAGCAGGCGGGAATTCACGGCAGGCTTTGCAGGGAGAAGAAGCGAAGGATCGCATTTCATCACAGTGGCCTTGTCACGACCAGCGCCAACTGCCCGAAAGGGCAGCGGCGCCGACCGGTTCAGTGAGGCAAAATCAGTGCTGCAGGATCTTGCTGAGGAAGTGCTGGGTACGCTCGTGGCGGGCCGACGGGTTGCCGAAGAAGTCTTCCTTCTGGCAGTCCTCGATGATGTTGCCCTTGTCCATGAAGATGACGCGGTTGGCCACTTTGCGGGCGAAGCCCATTTCGTGGGTCACGCACATCATGGTCATGCCTTCGTGGGCCAGCTCGACCATGACGTCCAGTACTTCATTGACCATTTCCGGGTCCAGTGCCGAGGTCGGTTCGTCGAACAGCATGACGATCGGGTCCATCGACAGGGCGCGGGCGATGGCCACGCGCTGCTGCTGGCCACCGGACAACTGGCCGGGGTGCTTCTTGGCGTGAGCGCCAAGGCCTACCCGGTCGAGCAGGGCCAGGCCCTTCTTGGTCGCTTCCGCTTCGCTGCGACCGAGCACCTTGCGCTGGGCAATGGTCAGGTTCTCGGTGATGGACAGGTGCGGGAACAGCTCGAAGTGCTGGAACACCATGCCAACCCGGGAGCGCAGCTTGGGCAGGTTGGTCTTCGGGTCGGCAATCGAGGTGCCATCGACCACGATGTCACCTTTCTGGAAGGGTTCAAGGGCGTTCACGCACTTAATCAGGGTGGACTTGCCCGAACCCGACGGGCCACACACCACCACCACTTCACCTTTCTTGACCTCGGTGCTGCAGTCGGTCAGTACCTGGAAGTCCCCGTACCACTTGTTGACGTTCTTGATGGAAATCATACGGTGATCCTTTTTTGCAGGCGCTTGACCAGCCACGAAGCGGAGAAGCTGATGAGGAAGTACACGACACCGGCGAAGATCAGGAACTCATGGGAGCGCCCGATGATGTCGCCGTTGGAGCGTGCCGAGTTGAGGAAGTCCACCAGGCCTACGGTGTACACCAGCGAGGTGTCCTGGAACAGGATGATGCTCTGCTGCAACAGCAGCGGGGTCATCTTGCGGAAGGCCTGGGGCAGGATGATAAGGCGCATGGTCTGGCCGTAGGTCATGCCCAGGGCCTGGGCGGCGCCCATCTGGCCCTTGGAAATCGACTGCACGCCAGCGCGGACGATTTCGCAGAAGTAGGCGGCCTCGAACATCATGAACGCCACCACGCAGGAGGTGAAGGCACCCACCGGGGTGTCCTCGCCGGTGATCCAGCGCAGCACGAATGGCACCGCCAGGTAGAACCAGGTGATCACCAGCAGCAGAGGGATGGAACGGAAGTAGTTGACGTAAGCGCCGGCCACGTTCGACAGCAGCTTGTTCGACGACAAGCGCATCAGGGCCAAGATGGTGCCCAGCACGATGCCGCCAACCACGCCCATGACCATCAGTTGCAGGGTCATGACCATGCCTTCCCACAAGGCAGGCAGGGCCGGGATGATTTCGCTGAAATCCATGTCCATTTATTTGCCCCCTACGGAAATCAGGCCAGGCACCGAGACTTTCTTCTCGACCATGCGCATCAGCAGCATCAGGCCCATGTTCAGGGTGAAGTAGATCAGCGTGGCCAGGGTAAAGGCCTCGAACAGGTTGGCCGAGAACTCGGCGGTTTGCTTGGTTTGTGCCAGCAGCTCCATCAGGCCGATCAGTGACGCCACCGAGGAGTTCTTGAACACGTTCAAGAATTCTGACGTGAGCGGCGGAATGATGATCCGGTAGGCTTGCGGCAGCAGCACGTTGGTGTAGATCTGCGGCAGGCTGAAGCCCATGGCACGGGCAGCGGCTTCCTGGCCGCGGGGCAGCGCCTGGATACCGGTACGTACCTGTTCACACACGCGGGCGGCGGTGAACAGGCCCAGGCAGATCACCACGCTGATCAGTGCCGAGGTCGTCGGGTTGAGGTCTTGCTTGAACCATTCCTGCAGGCCTTCGGGCAACAGGTCCGGTACCAGGAAGTACCAGATGAACAGCTGCACCAGCAGCGGCACGTTGCGGAACAGCTCCACATAGGCGGTCGCGATACCGGATACCACGCGGTTCGGCACGGTACGCATCACACCGAGCACCGAGCCCAGCAGCAAGGCGATAATCCAGGCGGAAATGGCGATGGCGATGGTCCAGCCCAGACCGGTGACGTACCAGTCCAGATAAGTTTCGCTGCCCACGCCGGTGGACTTGAAGAACACGCCCCAGTCCCAGTTGTAATTCATCGGGATTTCCCCTCAGACGGTTGTTTCACGGGCACCTTCGAGCATCCGGGGGCGCTGGGCGCCCTCGGATGAAAGGGTAGACACTAATGTTGCGGCCTGTGGGTTCAATCGTGCGCGGATGCGCATCAGGCCACTAAACGCTGAGGATCAGGACTTCTTCTCGTCCGCTGCCTTGTCGGTCGGCTCGGCGATCAGTTTCTTCAGCTCTTCGCTCATCGGGAACTGCAGGTTCAGGCCCTTTGGCGGGATCGGCTGCTGGAACCACTTGTCGTAGCTCTTGTTGACTTCGCCCGACTTGAAGTAACCGACGATGGCGTCATCGACCGCTTTCTTGAAGGCTGCGTCATCCTTGCGCACCATGCAGCCGTAGATTTCGTACGACTGCGGGGTACCGGTGATGACCCAGTCCGACGGTTTGCGGGCCTTGGCCATTTCGCCGGCGAGCAGGGCGTCGTCCATCATGAAGGCCACGGCGCGGCCGCTTTCGAGCATGTTGAAGGCTTCACCGTGGTCCTTGGCGGAAATCACGTTCATCTTCATCTGCTTGTCGGCGTTCATCGCCTTAAGGATGCGTTCGGACGTGGTGCCCGCAGTGGTTACCACGTTCTTGCCGGCCAGGTCCGGGAAGTCTTTGTATGCCGGCTGACCGTCCTTGACCTTGGTCAGCAGGCGGGTACCGACTTCGAAGATGCCGACCGAGAAGCCGACTTGCTGCTGGCGCTCGACGTTGTTGGTGGTGGAGCCGCACTCCAGGTCGACGGTGCCGTTCTGCACCAGCGGGATACGGGTCTGAGAGGTGACCAGGTTGTAACGGACCTTGATGTCCGTGCCCAGTTGCTTCTTCAGGGCGTCGACGACAGCCAGCTGGATGTCATGCGAGTAGCCCACGGGCTCGGGCTTGCCGGCCAGGTAGGAAAACGGGATGGAGGAGTCGCGGTGGCCCAGGGTGATGGTGCCCGATTCCTTGATCTTCTTCAGGGTGCCGGTCAGTTCTTCTGCCATGGCTGGCGAAGCGATCACAGCAGCCGCGATGGCGGCGCCCAGCAATTGACGAACGATACGCATCAAATTTTCCTCGACGTGTTTGTTTTTTTTATGGAGCCGTTGGCGGACTCTTTCGTTCAACGAATACCGCAAGAAGCGAGTGCATTCGGCTACCAAGTGTAGAGCATGACTCGTGCCAAGCCCTGACTCCGATCATAACGCCGCGAAAATCCTGGGGTTTGAAGTTTTCCAGGCAATTGCAACGTAATTTTTCGGCCGGTATTCCGAACGCGTTGCATTTTGGTGTTCGGTAATCCGAATGGGGGGCTGGTGAGTTGATGGTACTCATATTTAATTACCACTTTCGTAGCGTGAGGCCGTGGCCTGCTACCTGAATTTCAGGAGGCAGAACCCATGACCGATGCGCGTGAACACCTTGGCTCGAACCCCATCCCTGCGGATTCCATTGATGCCGTGATCGCCAAGCAAATACCGGACTGGATCAGAAAGGCGTCTGTCGAAGCGCTCAGGGATCTGCACCTTGCCTTGCGTGCGGAGCAGGCGGGTGCAGAACGCGTAAGAGAACTGCTGAAAGGCCTTGCCGGGCTGGTGGAGTTCTCCGCGCCAAAGCTGGAGAAGCAACTGCAAGCGGAGCACAACATCAACGTGGATGTACGCAAAGCCTCTCTGTGCACGGTGGTGCGAAAGGAATACGCCAGTATGTTTCCACTGCCCCCCGTTGTGCGCGTTGTGCGTACCGCTTCGGTGCCCCTGTTGTCTGCGGCCCTGCATAACTTCGCCCTGGATGAAGTGCAGGCCCGGCCCCGGATTCGTCGCCGGCTCGAGGCCCCATCTGGTGCAGTTTTACCTGTCTCTTTCGTGCAGTTTGCCAAGCTAAGCCGTGAACTGGATCTTGGCGGCCTGTACCAGAACACACTGCATCAGACTTTGCTGCCCGCCGATGAGCAGGCTCGGCAAAACGTGGCGAACCTGCTTGAAGAGTCTTCCCGCTCAGCCATGGAGGCCGCTGTGCGTATTGCGGCGCTCAAAGGGCTGATTGATGAGCACACGAGCGTGCAGCTTTTGAGTCTCTGCGACAAGACGGCATCGGGCAGTATGCAAGGCGTTGAATCGAGCCCGGCTTCACCGAACATGTTCAAGATTCGGCAGCTTTATGTATTGGGCAAATGCGTACACGGAGTGGTGACTGTTGAAGTCAGAGACAGTAAGGGAGCAATGCGCAATCTGCTGGTGTGGATCCCGGGTGATCCCGTTCAGGCCATTCAGCATTTCCGGTCCTGGGACGGGTTCTATGAGGTATTGGGGTTGCGTTTGCACGAGGCAGCCTATGCCAGTTTTTTCGGCCGGTTCATCGCCGAGCGTGATCGGATTTCATTCAGTACCCAGCTTGAGGGGCGCAAAGAGAAAGCCAAGGCTGGCACACCGCTCAGCCTCGATTGTCGAAACCTGGTTGTTGAACTGTCGCTGTTCCGCTACCTGCGGAGCCAGCGTATCGACAAGATTCTTGATGACGCCAAGGTTCTGGCCATCCCGACCGGCGTCAAGGATGCCGAGTCGCGTAACGCCGAACTGAGATCCTATGCAAGTACCGGATTGGCGTTGCTTGGCCTGGCTGGTTTTTTTGTCCCGGTGCTGGGTGAGGTCATGCTGGGCATTGCAGCGCTTCAAGTCGCCGACGAAGTCTATGAGGGCTATCAGGATTGGAAAATCGGTGATCGGCAGGCTGCGCTGGGGCATTTGTTCTCGGTAGCAGAAACGATTGTCGTTGGTGCGGCCCTGGGGGCGGGTGCAACGGCAGGCGCACGGCTGTTAGAGCGCGTGAGCTTTGTTGATGAATTGATACCGGTAGTGGTTGGCAACGAGCGCCTGAAACTGTGCTCCAGGGACATGAGTGCCTACCGTGTCGACAGAATGGGTAGCCCGTCGACGGGGCTGGTCTCTATCGATCGCCAGGCTGGGCATCTGCGTTTGTCAGAAGGGGATTTCCAGCTGGCGAGTTCTCGGGATCGCAAGGACCTGCTGATCCGCCACCCTACGCGTGAAGATGCCTACCGCCCACTGCTGGAGCGCAATGGCAGTGGTGGTTGGCGCCATGCGCTCGAGCAACCTCAGGAATGGCAGGGAGAGCATTTGTTATTGCAGAGGCTGGCGGCCAGGTTCACTGATATCAGCCCAGAGCAGGCTACGGCCGTGCTCGATTGCACAGGTTTCGATGAGGCGCAGTTACGGCGCTTGAACGTAGAAAACGCGCCCACACCTGCGCGCCTTCAGGATGCGTTGGACCGTTACCGGTTACATGCTGCGCATCCTGCGATGGATACCGCTGCTTTCGACATGTTGGTCGCGGCGGCGCAGGAGGCTGAAGAGGTGGAAGATGCTCTACTGCGCCGGCATTTCCCAGGGCTCAGCGTGCGAGGCGCAAAAGAAATACGTCAGCAAGTGAACAGTGGTGATCTGGAGCTGCTGAATAGCACCGGGCGGGTGTCGCTGGCCATGGCAGAAAGAGCGCGCTGGTTTCTCCGTGACAGCCGCCTGGACCGAGCCTGCGCGGGCTTGAGGCAAGCATCTGCGGTTAACACCGATACTGAACGATTGGCCTTGGGGTTGGTACAGGAACTCGCGGCCTGGCCCGATTCGCTTCGCGTCGAGTTACGGGAGGGCTCGCCCGAAGGGGATGTGCTTGGCCGGGTGGGGGCCGAGGTGTCACAGCAGGTCATTTGCATCGTGCGCGAGAAACGCCGTTACAGCATTCATGATCTGACGGGGGGCGCTCAAGCTGGCGTGACTACCACCGACAGCCTCATGAATGCGCTCTTGCTGGTGATGGGGGAAGACCAGAAGTTACTGCTGGGGGATGCAATGCTTAGTGAGTCGCAATTGGTAAACGTGCTGGCAGCTCACGCGCGCCTTCACCGCGATGTTGCGTCCCGGCTCATTGGGCAAGGACCTGTCCCTGGGGCTGTACGGCCGCCGGTTCGCTTTGCCGATGGTCGGCTTGGCTACCCGCTGAGTGGGCGAGGGAATGGCCGTGCGCAAGCCAGCAGGCGCGGAATCAGGCAGATTTTTCCCACGCTCAACGATGAGCAGCTGCAGCGCTATGTGTTGGATGCCATGGCAGCGGGGGCTGACCCGTGGTCACGGTATGAGCGGTTACATGAGCAGTGGATGAGCCTGCGTCAAGGGCTGGCGAGTTGGCGAGCGGAGTATGTAAATATTCTCGACCTGCTAAGGCGCAGCAGAGTGGTGAGGGCAATTCGCCGTTGCTGGCGCCGTAAAGCGGGAATGTTGAGCGATGGCACTTACGCGCTAGAGATTTGCGCCGAACGGGTGGGCCGCCTGCCTGGCTTGCCGCAGGACATCATGTTCGAGCACGTGACACGACTGGTTATGCGCGATATGGCGTTGGAGGAAATCGACGCCGATTTCCTCAGGCGTTTTCCAAACCTGAGGGAGCTGGACTTGCGTGACAACCGGTTGTTGTCGATCCCTGCGGGCCTGGAGCATTTGCCCGAGCTTCGACAACTACGTCTGGACAACAACCAGATCATTTTTGCCCTGGCAGATAACGAGCGGTTGAGGAGGCTGCGTAACCTTGAAGACCTTGAGATCAACTTCAACCCGTTGGGGATTGCCCCAGAGGTGAGGGGGTTGTTGAACTTGCGGAATGTGGGACTACGCGGAACCGCGCTTGCCGAATTGCCGGAGAACCTCCAGCAATTGCCATGGCGCGGCCTTGTCGACCTGCGTGAAAACCAGATCCAGCAAGTTAACCAGGATCTGCAAGGCCTGCGGGCGCGCCTGGAACAAATGGAGCTGCGTGGCAATCCGTTGGACGAAGCCAGTGAACGCTATGTACAAGCACAGCCGGGCCCGTCCAGCGCGGTGCAACCCGTTGTGGAGGGAAGCCCGAGCTACCGTGAGCATCTGTTGCAGCAGGCGGAGTTGTCTCAGTGGCTGACGGGGGCAGTCGGTGCGTTGCGGAGTTCGCGTGAGCAGGCATGGCTCAATTTGCGCAATGAGCCGGGCTCCAGTGACTTCTTTCACTTCCTGCATGACCTTGGCAGTTCGCCAGACTTCTTGAAACACCCGATGTACTACCGGGCAAGGGTATGGGCCATTATCGAGGCGTGCGAGCAGAACGGTGAGTTACGTGAGCTCATGTTCGCGCAGGCAGGGGGGGTGGCGACCTGTGAAGACCGTGTGCTTTGGTTGTTTAGCCAACTGGAGGTTCGTGCGCTGGTTCATCGTGAAACGGCGGGCCTTTCGCAGATGCAGAGCGAGAGGGCCTTGGTAAGGTTGGGGCGCTCGCTGTATCGGTTGCAAGAAGTTGACAGAGCGGCTGCACAAAAGCTCAATCGGCTCAGAGAGGCCTTTGCCAACGAGCCTGCGCGCCTGGAGAGCATCGACGACATCGAAACGTATCTTGCCTATCGGGTCGGGCTCGCCGGGCCTTTGCAATTACCGGCTCAGCCGGTGCGCATGCACTACCTGGCAGAGTCGTTGGTGACCGTTGAAGACATCAATGTCGCCAGGGCTGAAATCCTGTCAGCGGAGAGCGATGTACGGCTTAGGCAGTCACTCGCCGACCAATCCTATTGGCAAGACTACTTGCGCAACACGTACTTTCTGCGATTCAGGGCATTGGTAGATGACCAGCGTCTGGCGCTGGAGCATGCCGAAGCGCTTGTAACTGACGGAACGCTCAGTGAAAACACTTATCTCGAACAGTGCAAGGCACTGACCAAGGAACTGGAAAAGAAAGAACGTGCATTGATCGAGCAACTGACTCAGGAAGCCTTCATGCGCTGGCAACGCTGACTGGGCGTATCGGCGCGGTGCATTGCTCATGCATCGCGCCGAGTCAACTCATGCAGCCTGATCGCCAACCGACACGTTGCAGGCGGTTTCCTTTAGATAGTCTTTCAGCGTTTCTTGTTCACTTGCCGAGGTGAACAAGCCCAGCTTGGTGCGCCGCCAGAGAATATCGTCGGCACTGATTGCCCATTCTTGCTTACGCAAATAATCGACTTCCCGGCTGAACAGCCCGCCACCGATGGCCTGGCCCAAATCGTCTGGCCCGCTGACGCCGTCCAGCAAGCTCCAGACGCGGCTGCCATAGGTCACGGCCCAGCGCTTTGCAATGTCTACCGGCAACCAGCCATTGCGGGCAAGGATGGCATCGACCAATGCTTGGACGGTTGTCATGTTTTCGCCACCTGGCAAGGTAGCTTCGGCAGTCCAGCTGTCGCGCATCTGGGTGAAGAATGGCTTGAGCTCCACCATGGCCGACTCGGCCAGTTTGCGGTAGGTAGTCAACTTGCCACCGAACACTGACAACAACGGTGCTTCGCCATCGGCGGCAGACAATGCCAAGGTGTAGTCGCGGGTCACCGCAGATGGGTTATCAGACTCGTCGTTGCACAGCGGACGCACGCCGGAATAGGTGTGCAGGATGTCGGCGCGGCTGAGTTGATGGTTGAAGTGTTCGTTCACGACCTTCAACAGGTAGTCGGTTTCCTGCTCGGTAATCGCCACCTTGGCCGGGTCTGCGCTGTATTCGCGGTCGGTGGTACCGATCAGGGTGAAGCGATCCAGGTAGGGGATGCAGAAGACGATGCGTTGGTCTTCGTTCTGCAGGATATAGGCATGCTCGCCCTCATACAGGCGCGGGACGATGATGTGGCTGCCCTGGATCAGGCGGATGCCGTAGGGCGCATCAAGCTTTAGGTCGTCCTTGATGAAGCTGGCGACCCATGGGCCGGCGGCGTTCACCAGGGCGCGGGCGCGAATGGTCTGCAGGCTGCCATCGGCGTGTTGCAGCGACACCTCCCACAGGCCATCGACGCGCTCGGCGCGCAGGCAACGGGTGCGGGTGCGCACGTGCGCGCCATGTTCGCGAGCTGCCATGGCGTTCAGCACCACCAGGCGGGCGTCGTCCACCGCGCAATCGGCGTATTCGAAACCGCGGGTGATGGCCGGCTTGAGCGGGTAGCCCGGGCCGAAGCGCAGGCTGCGCGAGGCACCCAGGCGCTTGCGCTTGCCCAGGTGGTCATACAGGAACAGGCCTGCACGAATCATCCACGCCGGGCGCAGGTGCGGGCGGTGTGGCAAAACAAAGCGCATCGGTTTGACGATGTGCGGTGCCTTGGCCAGCAGCACTTCACGTTCAGCCAGCGCTTCACGCACCAGGCGGAACTCGTAGTGCTCCAGGTAGCGCAGGCCGCCGTGGATCAATTTGCTGCTGGCTGACGAGGTGTGTTGGGCCAGGTCGTCCTTCTCGCAAAGAAATACCTTCAGGCCACGCCCAGCGGCGTCGGCAGCGATGCCCACGCCATTGATGCCACCGCCGATCACGGCGAGGTCATAGCAGTCGGCGAGTGGGGGCTGGGACGAAACGGGCTGGGACACGGGCAAGGCCTCCTGGTGCTGTTTACATCGAATATGAACATTGATGTTCGTTTTCGAAAATACTAGCGCAACAGAAAGCCGGTCGCCAGTCAGTCTTTATAGAAAAAACTGATCAGATGACAATAAAGTGAACATTTACGAAAATAGCGGGCCGCTTGGCAGCCCGCAGGCGGCTCAAACCACCTCGAGGCGGATCTTGTACTGGTTGAGCAGTTGGGTGAGGGTGGTCGTTGGCGCCTGGTCGGTTACCAGGCAATCGACCAGGCTGATTGAGCCCAGACGCACCATGGCATTGCGCCCGAACTTGCTGGAGTCGGCGGCAAGGATCACTTGCCGGGCATTGGCGATGATGGCCTGAGATACCCGCACTTCCTGATAGTCGAAGTCGAGCAGGCTGCCGTCTTCATCGATGCCGCTGATGCCGACCAAGGCGAAGTCGACCTTGAACTGGTTGATGAAGTCGACACTGGCCTGGCCGACCACCCCGCCATCGCGGCGTACCGTGCCACCGGCCACCAGCACTTCGAAGTCATCCTTGGCGGCGAGGATCGCAGCCACATGCAGGTTATTGGTGATGACCTTCAGGTGGTTGTGATTGAGCAGTGCCCGGGCGATGGATTCGGTGGTGGTGCCAATGTTGATGAACACCGAAGCATGGTCGGGAATCTGCCGGGCTACGGCTTCGGCGATGCGTTGCTTTTCGTCGCGCATCTGGTCGGCACGCATGGCGTAAGCGGTGTTTTCCACGCTCGAGTCGTAGGCCGCGCCACCGTGGTAGCGACGTAGCAAATTGAGTTCGGCCAGCTGGTTGATATCACGGCGGATGGTTTGCGGTGTCACGACAAACAGCTGCGCCATTTCTTCGATACTGACGTAACCGCGCTCACGCACCAGTTCGAGGATTTGTTGTTGGCGGGGGGGCAGATTCATGGGGCGGTCCTTTGGGGCTGCCGGACAAATTCTGCAATGATGCCGTAGGACGCGGATGACGGCCAGTAGACGATTGGGGCCGCGTGGCGGCCCCGATAGGCATTACGCCTCGTGATCTTCCCAGTCACGGGTGCGCTCGACCGCTTTTTTCCAGCCGGCATACAGCTTCTCTTTCTGCGCTTCATCCAGCTGTGGGCTGAATTCGCGCTCGATGATGGCTTTATCGCGCAGCTCGTCCAGGCCACTCCAGAAGCCACAGGCCAGGCCAGCCAGATAGGCGGCGCCCAGCGCTGTGGTTTCGCGCATCTTCGGCCGCTCTACGCAGGTGCCGAGGATGTCGGCCTGGAACTGCATGAGGAAGTTGTTGGCCACCGCACCGCCGTCCACGCGCAGCTCGGACAGGCGCTGGCCGCAATCTTGCTGCATGGCGTCGAGTACATCGCGGGTCTGGTAAGCGATCGACTCCAGTGCGGCGCGGATGATGTGGTCTACCTTCACGCCACGGGTCAGGCCGAACAGCGCGCCACGGGCATAAGGGTCCCAGTACGGGGCACCCAGGCCGGTGAAGGCAGGCACCAGGTAGACGCCGTTGCTGTCCTTGACCTTGCTGGCGAAGTACTCGGTATCCAAAGCATCGTTGACGATTTTCAGTTCGTCACGCAGCCATTGCACGGTGGAACCACCGTTGAACACCGCACCTTCCAGCGCGTAGGCCACCTCGCCACGCGGGCCGCAGGCGATGGTGGTGAGCAGGCCATGGGACGACGTTACCGCCTTGTCGCCGGTGTTCATCAGCAGGAAGCAGCCGGTGCCGTAGGTGTTCTTGGCCTGGCCTGGCTCCACGCACATCTGGCCAAACAGTGCCGACTGCTGGTCGCCGGCGATACCGGCGATGGCGATGCCGCTCTTGGTGTGGCCGTACACCTCCGAGGACGGGCGCACCTCTGGCAGCATCTGGCGCGGGATGCCCAGGATCTCCAGCAGCTTGTCATCCCATTGCAGGCTGTGGATGTTGAACATCAGCGTGCGCGAGGCATTGGTGTAGTCGGTGACGTGTACCTTGCCGCCGGAGAACTTCCAGATCAGCCAGGTATCGATGGTGCCGAACAGCAGCTCGCCACGCTCGGCACGTTCACGCGCGCCTTCGACGTTGTCGAGAATCCACTTCAGCTTGGTGCCAGAGAAGTAGGGGTCGGTGACCAGGCCGGTTGTTTCGCGAATGTAGGCTTCATGCCCGTCACGCTTGAGCTGGGCACAAATTTCGGTACTGCGGCGGCACTGCCAGACGATGGCGTTGTACACCGGGCGACCGGTTTCCTTGTCCCATACCACGGTGGTTTCGCGCTGGTTGGTAATGCCCAGTGCCGCGACCTGAGCGTGGCTGATACCGGCCTGGGCCAGGGCTTCGACCATGGTCGCGCTTTGCGTGGCGAAGATCTCCATCGGGTCGTGCTCGACCCAGCCCGCCTGCGGGTAGTGCTGGGCGAACTCGCGCTGGGAGGTACCCACCACATTGGCGTCGCGGTCGAAAATGATTGCCCGCGAACTGGTGGTGCCCTGGTCCAGGGCGATGATGTAGTTCTTATCCTGGGTGTCTGTCATGGTCGTAGGCCTTGCAAAAATAGGGGGTCAGGGCTGGGCGTGATGCCGGCATCAACTGGCTTGAGTATCGCCCTGGCGGATGTCATTTGTCTCAGGGTTCGCGGCAGGTGCCGTTGGCAAGTTGCGGGCGATAAGGCCGCGATAGGTCGCAGCACCCACGCAGGCGCCAAGGATTGGTGCGAACACCGGAACCAGGAAATAAGGAATATCCCGCCCGCCAGTGAAGGCGATTTCGCCCCAGCCGGCCAGGAAGGTCATGAGTTTTGGCCCGAAGTCGCGGGCCGGGTTCATCGCAAAGCCGGTCAAGGGGCCCATGGCACTGCCGATCACGGCAATCAGCAGGCCGATCAGCAGCGGTGCCATGGCTCCGCGTGGGAGGCCGTTGTTGTCGTCGGTCAGGGCCATGATCACGGCCATCAGGATGGCGGTGATCACCACTTCCACCAGAAATGCCTGGCCGGTGGACAGCGACGGGTGTGGGTAGGTGGAGAATACCGAGGCCAGCTCCAGGCTGGCTTCGCTACCGCGCAACATGGCGTGGGCCTGTTCGAAATCGAAGAACAGGTTGCTGTACAGGGTATACACCAGCGCTGCCCCACAGAACGCGCCGCACACCTGGGCCAGCATGTAGAAGGGCAGCTTGCGCTTGTCGAAACCGGCAAACAGGGTGAGGGCGATGCTCACGGCCGGGTTCAGGTGCGCGCCGGAAATGCCGGCGGTGAGGTAGATCGCCATGCTCACGCCGACGCCCCAGATGATACTGATTTCCCATAGGCCGAAGCTGGCGCCGGCGACCTTGAGGGCGGCAACGCAGCCGGTACCGAAAAAGATCAACAGGGCGGTGCCGAGAAACTCGGCCAGGCATTGGCTGGACAGCGTGGGTTGGCGTAGAGCAGTCGTCATGTATGACCTCGTTTTTTTTGTTGTGAGGCGCGTGGCGCTCGACAGCAAAGCCCGGTGTCTATCCCCATTGACCCCGGGCAGATGTAGGAAATGCACCTTATAAGTGCACCATTTATTCAGAAACGAAAAAATATAGACAAGAAACGCTGATGTCAAAGGTCGAAAGTGAACGACCAGTCACGATATGGCCGCTAAAATCAGCCTCGGATCCCCGTGCTAGAGGTGCCCAATTGCGGTGCGCTGGCTGGGATGTGGGAATTGTCCTAAAGTAGCCGCCGAGCCGTCCAAGACCGGAGCCCCTGCATGACCCCCGCCCTAGACCTGTTGAAGAAGCACCGTGCCGAGCACCGCGTACACAGTTATGAGCATGACCCCAAGTCGGCATCCTACGGCCTGGAGGCAGCAGAAAAGCTGGGGCTCGACCCGCAGCAGGTGTTCAAGACGTTGCTGGCGAGCAGCGAGAAGGGGGAGTTGCTGGTGGCGGTGGTGCCCGTGGTGGGCACTTTGGACCTGAAGGCCCTGGCCCATGCTGCCGGGGTGAAGAAGTGCGAAATGGCCGACCCTGCGGTGGCGCAACGTGCCACGGGTTATCTGGTCGGTGGGATCAGCCCGTTGGGGCAGAAGAAACGTCTGCGGACGTTCATTGATGATTCAGCGCAAAACTTTGCAACCATCCATGTCAGTGCTGGCCGGCGTGGGCTGGAAGTGGAGTTGGCCGCAGCGGTGCTGGCCGAGCATACCCAGGGCAAGTTTGCCGGGATCGGTCGAGGCTGAGTATCTGGGGCCGCAAAGCGGCCCCAAGGATCTAAAGTCAGGTCGCCGAACTGTATCGACGCACGCCATTCTCCTGCCGAAGCAATTGCGCCGCCACACTGCCCGGCACCGGGAACAGCACCAGGTGATCGGCCTTCACCGCGATCCCCACATCCCCACCCACCTGATGGTCGACATGGCTGGGGAAAATCGCCTCCAGCTGGCTGCCAGTCGGCAGTTGCAGGCGATACAAGGTCGATGCCCCCAGGAAACTTTTGCCCACGATAGCCGCCCTCAGCGGGCTGTCCGGCGCATACACGATATCGTCCGGGCGCAGCAGCACATCCACCGAGCTACCTGGCGCCATGATGTAGGCACGGTTGCCGCGCAGTTCACCCAGCTCGGTATTGACGGCCTCGTGGCTGCTCATCTGTCCCCGGATGAAGTACCCCTGGCCGATGAAGCTGGCCACGAACGGTGTTTGTGGCTCGTGGTAAAGGTTGTAGGGCGTGTCCCACTGCTCCAGACGTCCTTCCTTGAACACGCCCACCTGATCGCTGACGGCAAACGCTTCTTCCTGGTCATGGGTCACCAGGATGGCGCTGGTGCCGCGGCTTTTGAGAATATCGCGAACCTCGTGGCTCAGGCGCCGACGCAGCTCCACGTCAAGGTTGGAGAACGGTTCGTCGAGCAGCAGCAACTGTGGCTCTGGCGCCAGTGCGCGCGCCAAAGCGACCCGTTGCTGCTGGCCACCAGACAGCTCATGCGGGTAACGCCCGCCCAGGCCGCTCAGCTTGACCAGTTCGAGCATCTCTTCGATTACGGCGGCCTGGCGCGGGTGCTTGGCGATGCCAAACGCAATGTTCTGCGCCACGGTCAGGTGCGGGAACAGCGCGTAGTCCTGGAACACCATGCCGATGCGGCGCTTTTCCGGGGCCAGGGTGAAGCCGGCGCGGGAAATGACTTCGCCGGCCAGCTGGATTTCACCGTCATGCACCGGCTCGAAGCCGGCAATGGCGCGCAGGGTGGTGGTTTTGCCACAACCGGATGAACCCAGCAGGCAACCGATGTCGCCTGCGTTCAGGTGCAGGTTGAGGTTCTGGACGATGCGCTGGTCGCCATAGCCGCAGGCGAGGTTGCGCAAGTTGAGCAATAGGGGTTGACTCATGCGTGGTGGTAAGCCGGTTCTACAAGGAATTCGAGAAGCGCCTTCTGTGCATGCAGGCGGTTTTCAGCTTCGTCCCAGGCGACCGAACGAGGGTCGTCGAGCAGGTCCTGGCTGATTTCCTCGCCACGGTGGGCGGGCAGGCAGTGCATGAAGAGGACATCGGGTGCCGCCAGGTCGAGCAGTTCGCGGGTGACCTGATAAGGCGCGAAATGCGCCAGGCGCCGTGCAGTTTCCTCCTCCTGGCCCATGGAAGTCCAGACATCGGTGACCACAAGGTGAGCGCCACGTACGGCTTCCTTGGCGTCACGGATGATCTGCACGCGGTCACCGCCCAGCGCCATGAAGCGTTCATCCGGCTCGTAGCCTTCGGGGCAGGCGATGCGCAGCTGGAAATCGAACTGCCGGGCAGCCTCGATATAGGAGTTGCACATGTTGAAGCCGTCGCCGATCCAGGTCACGGTCTTGCCCTGGATCGAACCGCGGTGTTCCAGGAACGTCTGCATGTCGGCCAGCAGCTGGCACGGGTGCGACTCGTCGGACAGGCCGTTGATAACCGGTACGCGCGATTTGGCGGCGAATTCGGTCAGGGTGCTGTGGGCGTGGGTACGGATCATCACCACGTCGACCATGCTCGACAGCACGATGGCGCTGTCGCCGATCGGCTCGCCACGGCCCAGCTGGGTATCGCGCGGCGACAGGAAGATGGCCTGGCCACCGAGTTGGATCATGCCGGCTTCGAACGATACCCGGGTGCGGGTCGAGGACTTCTCGAAGATCATGCCCAATACGCGATTCTTCAGGGGCTCGAACAGCACGCCTCGCTTGCGCAGGTCCTTCAGCTCGATGCCGCGGCGGATCACCCCGAGCAATTCGTCGGTGGTGAAGTCCAGCAGGGAGAGAAAGTGCCTAGCGCTCATGATTGACTACCTTATCTGCAACGGTATGCAGGTCGACCGTATGGTTTTTTTTGACAACGGGAGTGACCTGCGGCGTAAGCCGCACGGGGCGGACGAAATAGGGAAAGGCGCAATACTATAAGTAAATGTCGCCTCAAGCCAAGGGGGAAACAGCGGCCTATTCGAAAGGATGTTGCAAAGGGTGTCTTTACCCGCTGGCCGGTGCTGTTTTTTATTTACTACACAGGGTTGTACACGGCTTGCTGGCAATTTGGCAAATGGCTGTCGCGAATCGTGCGCCTGATGTCGGTGGATTCACACGGCGAAGGGCGCTGGCCCGGGGGAGGGGCCGGGCGCATAGTCACTGTTCGACAACAACAAGGCAGAGGCGGCCATGACCAAGACCCTGCACCACCGTGCCTGTCACCTGTGCGAAGCGATCTGCGGGCTGAACATCGAAGTCAGCCACGAAGACGATGGGCGGGCGCTGATCAGCTCGATCAAAGGCGACCCCGAGGACCCGTTCAGCCGCGGCCATGTGTGCCCCAAGGCTGTGGCCCTGCAAGACATCCAGAACGACCCCGACCGCCTGCGCCAGCCGCACAAGCGGGTGGGAGAGCGCTGGGAGGCCATTGGCTGGGACGAGGCCTTTGCCCTGGCCGCCGACAAGCTGTGGGCGATCCAGCAAGCGCACGGGCGCAATGCCGTGGCGGTGTACCAGGGTAACCCGAGCGTGCATAACTATGGCCTGATGACCCACAGCAACTACTTCCTTGGCCTGCTCAAGACGCGCAACCGTTTCTCGGCCACTTCGGTGGACCAGTTGCCACAACATCTGGTCAGCCACCTCATGTATGGCCATGGCCTGCTGCTGCCGATCCCGGATATCGACCAGACGGACTTCATGCTGATTCTCGGCGGCAATCCGCTGGCCTCCAACGGCAGCATCATGACCGTGCCAGATGTGGAAAAGCGCCTGAAAGCCTTGCGCGGGCGGGGAGGGCGCCTGGTAGTGGTAGACCCACGGCGCAGCGAGACGGCGGCCATGGCCGATACCCATCTGTTTATTCGCCCGGGTGGCGATGCGGCCTTTTTGTGTGGCTTGCTCAACACCCTGTTCGAGGACGGCCTGGCGCAGGGTTCGCACTTGCCGGTCAACGGCCTGCAACAAGTGCGCGAAGCGCTTGCGCCGCTCAGCGCCGAGGCCATGAGCGTGCATTGTGGTATTGCCGCTGCGGATATCCGTCAGCTGGCACGGGATTTCGCCGCTGCAGGCAAGGCCGTATGTTATGGGCGCATGGGGGTCTCTACCCAAGTCTTCGGTACCCTCTGTCATTGGCTGGTGCAACTGATCAACTTGGTGACCGGTAACCTCGATCGTGAAGGTGGCGCGTTGTGTACGGAGCCTGCCGTCGATCTGGTGGCGACCACCTCGGGTGGCCATTTCAACGCCTGGCAAAGCCGGGTATCGGGCTTGCCCGAGTACGGTGGTGAGCTGCCCGTGGCGGCGCTGGCCGAAGAGATGTTGACACCAGGCGAAGGGCAGGTTCGCGCACTGGTGACAGTGGCCGGCAACCCCGTGCTATCCACACCTAACGGTCGCCAGCTAGATGCAGCCCTGGAGGGGCTGGAGTTCATGCTCAGCATCGACCTCTACATCAACGAAACCACCCGGCATGCCGACCTGATTCTGCCTTCCACCAGCGCGCTGGAAAACGACCACTACGACAGCACCTTCAACCTGCTGGCCGTGCGCAACGTCACCCGTTTCAATCGGGCGATCCTGGCCAAGCCGGAAGGCGCGCTGCACGACTGGGAAATCTTCGTCGGCCTGGCGCAGGCGTTTGCCAGGCGTGCCGAGCTGGCGTTGAAACCGACCTGGGCCCCGGCGCAGATGATCGACATGGCCCTGCGCAAAGGGCGCTACGGTGAGGCAACGCCATGGCAGCTCTCGCTGGCAACACTGGCCAATCACCCGCACGGGCTCGATCTCGGGCCTTTGCGCAGCAACCTCGCCGGGCGCCTGGCAACTGCCAGCAAGGCTGTCGAAGCAGCCCCCCAAGTGTTGCTGGACGACGTGCAGCGCCTGGCGCAACAGGCGCCTCCGATAGCCGGCGAACTGTTGCTGATTGGCCGCCGACATGTACGCAGCAACAACTCATGGATGCACAATTTCCATCGCCTGGTGAAAGGCAAGCCGCGTCATCAGTTGCTGATGCACCCGCAAGACTTGCAGCAGCGGCACCTGCAGGACGGCCAGCGGGTACGTATCCGCTCGCGCACGGGGGACCTTGAAGTCGAGGTACAGGCCTGCGATGACATGATGCCGGGTGTGGTCAGCCTGCCCCATGGCTTCGGCCATGGCCGCCAGGGCGTGCACATGCAGATCGCCCAGACACAACCCGGCGTGAGTGCCAATGACCTGACCGACGAGCGCCTTCGGGACGCGGTTTCCGGCAACGCTGCACTCAATGGCGTGCCCGTGCAGGTAGAGGCCGCATGAGCAATGGTAAGGCCGAGCACGCCGCTCGGCTTTCCGTTACAATGCGTCACCGTGCCGACGACCGCGTCGGAAAGTTCAGCTGAGGTGCTAGATGGATATCATCGATACGATCAAAGAGCAGATTGCCAACAACACCATTCTGCTTTACATGAAAGGCTCGCCGAATGCCCCGCAGTGCGGGTTCTCGGCCAAGGCATCGCAGGCTGTGATGGGTTGTGGCGAGAAGTTCGCCTACGTCGACATCCTGCAGAACCCGGAAATCCGCGCCAACCTGCCAAAGTACGCCAACTGGCCCACCTTCCCACAGCTGTGGGTAGCCGGTGAGCTGGTCGGCGGCAGCGACATCATGCTGGAAATGTTCGAAAAGGGTGAGTTGCAAACCCTGATCAAGGAAGCGGCTGCCAAGGCCAAGGCTTCCGAAGCCTGATTTTCCGGCAAGCATAAAAAAACCCGCGCATCGCGGGTTTTTTTATGCGGTGAAGAATTACTCTTCGCCCATCTGCGACTGCAGGTAATTCTCGATAGTGATCTTGTCGATCAGCCCCAGTTGGGTTTCCAGCCAGTCGATGTGCTCTTCCTCGGATTCGAGGATGTCTTCGAGTATGTCACGCGAGCCGAAGTCGCCAGCGGTTTCGCAATGGGCGATGGCTGCCTTGAGGTCGACCAGGCCTTTCTTTTCGAGCTTCAGGTCGCACTCGAGCATTTCCTTGGTGTGCTCGCCGATCATCAGCTTGCCCAGGTCCTGAACGTTCGGGATGCCTTCGAGGAACAGAATACGCTTGATCAGTTTGTCAGCGTGCTTCATCTCGTCGATGGATTCCTTGTACTCGTGCTTGCCGAGTTTGTTCAGGCCCCAATCTTCGTACATGCGTGCGTGCAGGAAGTACTGGTTGATCGCGACCAGCTCGTTTCCGAGGATCTTGTTGAGATGCTGGATGACGCTTACGTCGCCTTTCATTTCGGGTTCCTGCCCTGTAGAAGTGTGCCAATACAGCGAAGTTTGATCCCGATACTTAGGAGTGTCAAACCTAAGTTATTGAATAATAAGTGAAAATTAATAGGAATAAGAATGTTTGTGAACCGCGTTGCGGCGCTAACTTATTGAATTACAGGCATAAAAAAACCGGACACAAGGTCCGGTTCTTTGAAATCTGGGCATTCAGGCTGCGGTAAATTCCACAGGGTAGGGCAGGGCTGCCTGGCTGACCTGAAGCTCGGTCAGGGTCTCGCGGACCACCTGCTTGGCCAGGCAGGCGCATTTGCCACACTGGCTTGCGACATTGGTCGCGGCTCGCACTTCCTTGTAACTGCAGCATCCTTCATAGATCGCATCGCGGATCTGTCCGTCGGTAACGCCGAGACAAAGACACACATACATAAGGGCTGACCATCGCGGGTTGAGTCGATGGGGTGGAGCTTAATGTTAATGAGAATGCTTGTCAAAGGACTTTCTGAAAGGGCCGTGCTTGAGCGACCGGCGGTTGCCCGCCTGATGGATTCGGCCTGTCACCAGAAGCCGTGTATGATGGTCGGCCTTTGTTGGATGTCGGGCAAGCCCGTCTGGCCCGGCAAACGGTTTTTCACCCTCATCAGGAGATTACAATGAGCGTACTCGTTGGTAAGAAAGCCCCCGATTTCACCGTTCCAGCCGTGCTGGGCAATGGCGAGATCGTCGACAGCTTCAACCTGGCTTCGGCCATCAAGGGCAAGTACGGCCTGGTGTTCTTCTACCCGCTGGACTTCACCTTCGTCTGCCCGTCCGAGCTGATCGCCCTGGACAACCGCATCCCGGACTTCCAGGCCCGCAACGTTGAAGTGATCGGCGTTTCGATCGACTCGCACTTCACCCACAACGCCTGGCGTAACACCCCGGTCAACAACGGCGGCATCGGCCAGGTGAAGTACACCCTGGCTGCCGACATGACCCACGAAATCTGCAAAGCCTACGACGTCGAGTCCGAAGGCGGCGTGGCTTTCCGTGGCGCCTTCCTGATCGACACCAACGGTGTTGTCCGTTCGCAGATCATCAACGACCTGCCACTGGGCCGTAACATGGACGAGCTGCTGCGCCTGGTTGACGCCCTGCAGTTCCACGAAGAGCACGGCGAAGTGTGCCCTGCCAACTGGAAAAAAGGCGACAAAGGCATGAACGCTTCGCCAGAAGGCGTTGCTGCCTACCTGAGCGAGAACGCCGGCAAGCTGTAATTGCGGCGCGCATGAAAAAACCGGCCCTGGTGGCCGGTTTTTTTGTTTCACGATGACTCCAGCCCGGTAGTTCGCTGGACTGCGCCGCAGCTCGATACAGCAGGTTTATCAATAGCTTACGCGCGTCCATCATATGCCGGTGCTTTCTGAAACTTGACCCGGTTTTCCCTCGCGCCGCTCCTATCTGGCTCTTGGAATCCGGGTCGTTCCAAGGAGTCATCATGGCAAAGATCAAGCTCACCAAGACCGCCGTGGAGGCGGCCCAGCCCCAGGCCAAGGATGTTGAACTGCGGGATACCGTGGTGCCCGGCTTCCTGTGCAAGATTACCCCGACGGGCCGCCGGGTGTTCATGCTCCAGTACCGCACGAACTCCGGCCAGCCCCGCAAGCCCTCGCTGGGGCTGTACGGGGAACTGACCGTCGAACAGGCACGAGTCAAGGCACAGGACTGGCTGGCCGAGGTTCGCCGGGGCGGCGACCCCGGCGGCGCCAAGGCCGAGGCGCGCAAGGCGCCCACGATGGCCGAGTTGTGCAAGAAGTTCATGGAGGACTACTCCAAGAAGCGCAACAAGCCCAGCACGCAGGACGGCTATCAGGGCGTCATCGACCGCAACATCATCCCGCTGCTGGGCCGCAAGAAGGTGCATGACGTGAAGCGGCCCGACATTGCCGGGCTGATGGAGAAGCTGGCCTACAAGCCGACCGAGGCGAACAAGACCTTCGGCGTGCTGCGCAAGATGTTCAACCTGGCCGAAGTGTGGGGCTACCGCCCGGACGGCACAAATCCGTGCCGCCACGTCCCGATGTACCCGCCGGGCAAGGAAACCCGGCTCATCGTGGACGAGGAAATGGTGCGGCTCTTCCGCCATCTGGAGAAGCTGGAGGCGGAAGGGCTGGAGAACTACGTCATCCCTCTGGCGATCCGGCTGCAATTCGAGTTCGCCGCCCGGCGCTCCGAAATCTGCCCGCTCGAATGGAGCTGGCTGGACTTCGAGAACCGGCGCGTGGTGTGGCCCGACAGCAAGGTCGGCGGCATTTCCAAGCCCATGAGCGAGGAAGCCTATCGGCTGCTTTCGACGGCGCCGCGCCGGGAGGGCTGCCCTTATGTCCTGCCGTCGCCCAACGACCCGGCCAAGCACCTGACCTTTGGCGAACACTATGGCGGCTGGTGCCGGGTGCTCAAGGCCGCCGGCGTCCCGCACGTCGGCACGCACGGCATCCGCCATCGCTCGACGACCGACATTGCCAATTCTGGCGTACCGACCAAGGTGGGGATGAAGCTGACGGGCCACAAGACCGTGGCGATGTTCATGCACTACGTCCATACCGAGGACAAGCCGGTGCGCGATGCCGCCGAGCTGGTGGCCAGCCGGCGCCAGGCCATCACGGGCGCGCGCCAGCTTGCGGAGGCGGCAGCATGAACACGCGCCGGTCATCCGCAGCATCGTCCGCAGCGCCTTCGGCGCTGCTGGGCGACATTCGGGCACTGATCGAGGCGGCGCGCAAGCGCGCCGCCTCGACGGTGAATAGCGAACTGACGATGCTCTACTGGCGCATCGGCCAGCGCATCCATACGCAGGTCTTGGACGGGCGCCGGGGCGCTTATGGCAAGGAAGTCCTGCCTACCCTGGCGGCGCAGTTGGTGAAGGAGTACGGCAACAGCTTTGCCGAGCAGAACCTGCGCCGCATGGTGCAGTTCGCAGCCACCTTCCCCGACGAGCAGATTCTCGTATCACTGATACGAGAATTGAGCTGGACGCACTTCATCGCCCTGATCCCGCTGAAAGACCCGCTCCAGCGGGACTATTACGCGCAGATGGCGAGCGTCGAACGCTGGAGCGTGCGGACGCTGCGCGAGCGCATCGACTCGATGCTGTACGAGCGCACGGCACTGTCCCAAAAGCCGGGCGAGACGATCGCACAGGAGTTGGCGACGATGCGCGATGCGCAGCGCATGTCGCCCGCCCTGGTCATGCGCGACCCGTACATCCTCGACTTCCTGGGGCTGCGGGACACTTGGCAGGAAGGCGACCTGGAAGCGGCGATCATCCGGGAAATGGAATCCTTCCTGCTGGAGCTGGGCGCGGGTTTCAGCTTCGTGGCCCGGCAGAAGCGCATCCAAATTGACGGCGAGGATTTCCACCTCGACCTGCTGTTTTACAACCGCAAGCTGCGCCGGCTCGTGGCAGTGGAGTTGAAGGTCGGCGAGTTCAAGGCGGCTTTCAAGGGACAGATGGAGCTTTACCTTCGCTGGCTGGACAAGCACGAACGGGAGCCGGAGGAAGCCTCGCCGCTGGGAATCATCCTTTGCACCGGCAAGAAGCGCGAGCAGATCGAATTGCTGGAGCTGGACAAGTCGGGCATCCACGTCGCCGAGTACCTGACCGCCTTGCCGCCGAGGGGCGTGCTGGTGGAGCGACTGCAACAGGCAACGCAGCGGGCACAGTTGCAGATCGAGCAGCGCAAAATCGACAACGAGTAGCCCTGTCCCAAGCAGTCGGGCGTCCCGGCGTGCCGCCGTCGCGCTGTCGTGCTGCGCATCGAGCCTCGCTGCGCGACTCTCGCCCCATCCGGGCTTCCATCGTTCCCTCGCTTTGCTCGGCTGACGCCTCCGGCCCGACTCGCTGATCCGGGCCTGCGCACTCCGCTTGCCAAAAGCCGACTGTGTGCAGTGGGCGGGTGTGGGCGGTCTTGCTGTTCCCTTCACCGTATCACGGCGTTCTCGCCGTCAAGGGCGGCGCGCGCTTGTGCGCGCTTGCGTCCTGGCGGCCGTCTGCGACCCCTGACTGCTTGCGCTGCGCCGTGCTGGCCACGGTTCCGGGCAATTCCGCCCGAGCAACCGGAGCACGATCATGTCGCAACTGACCCTCTCTCACGATACCCCGCTGATGGTGCGCGATGGCCGTGGGCGCTATCGGCCGGCGGACGCCGACCAGATTCTGGAAGCCGCGCGCCAGGTCATCGAACAGAAGATGCAGCGCGGCGAGGCGTTCACTTCGCCGGCGGCGGTGAAGGACTACCTGCGCGCCAAGCTGGCCGGCTTCGAGCACGAGGTCTTCGCGGTGTTGTTCCTCGACACGCGCCATCGGCTGATCGACTACGTGGAGATGTTCCACGGCACGATCGACGCCGCCGAGGTGCATCCGCGCGAGGTGGTGAAGCAGGCACTGCGGCTCAATGCAGCGGCGGTCATCGTTTCGCACAACCATCCGAGCGGAAACCCCGAGCCGAGCGCGGCCGATAAGGCGATGACCTCGCAGCTTCGGCAGGCGCTGGCGCTGGTGGACGTTCGCACGCTGGATCACATCATTGTCGCTGGAAGCCGTACCACGTCATTCGCCGAACGCGGCCTGCTTTGACCTTGGGGGCTTCGGCCCCCTTTTTGCTGCATCCGGTGCCGATTGACAAAGCACACCTGCGGCGGCCGACAGAAGGGCGGCAAGGCGATTTTGTCATATCCCCCCTGGGGGGATACAATTGCCGCATGAAAGCGACGCACAAGCACTCAACCCACACCGACCTTGTGAAGCGACTCAAACGCGCCGAGGGCCATCTTCGGCACGTCATCGGCATGATCGAAGGTGGTCAGTCCTGCCTTGACATCGCCCGCCAGCTCGCGGCGGTGGAAAGCGCGGTGACGGCGGCAAAGCGCGTCCTGATCCACGACCACATCGACCACTGCCTGTCCCATGACGAGGACTCCGTTCTGGCCGAAATGAAGGCGCTGACCAAACTGCTCTGAGGCCATCCCATGCTCTCCGTTCTGAAGAACCGCACCTATCGCCACCTGTTTTCCGCCCAGGTGATCGCACTCGTCGGCACCGGCCTGATGACAGTGGCGCTCGGCCTGCTTGCCTACGATCTGGCCGGCGCGGATGCCGGCGCGGTGCTCGGGACGGCGCTGGCCATCAAGATGCTCGCCTATGTCGGCGTCGCACCTGTCGCGCAGGCTTTCGCCGACCGGCTGCCGCGACGGTCGTTGCTGGTCGCCCTCGACCTGGTGCGAGCATCCGTTGCGCTCTGCCTGCCCTTTGTCAGCGAAATCTGGCAAATCTATCTGCTGATCTTCGTGCTACAGGCGGCGTCCGCAGGCTTCACGCCGACCTTTCAAGCCACCATCCCGGACATCCTTCCCGACGAAGACGAATACACGAAGGCGCTGTCTCTTTCCCGGCTGGCCTACGATCTGGAAAGCCTGATTTCCCCAATGCTGGCCGCCGCGCTGCTGACCGTCATCAGCTTTCACAATCTGTTTGCGGGAACGGTTCTCGGCTTCCTCGTCTCGGCCGCGCTCGTGGTCAGCGTGGGGCTGCCCACAACCGTACCCGGCCCACGCCGGGGCATCTGGGATCGCACTACGCGCGGCACGCGCATTTACCTCGCCACGCCACGCCTGCGAGGTTTGCTGGCAATCAGCCTCGCCGTGGCGGCAGCAGGATCAATGGTGATCGTCAACACGGTGGTTATCGTCAAGGCGCGCTTCGGCCTGGGCGAATCCGAGGTGGCGTGGGCGCTGGCCGCCTTCGGAGGCGGCTCGATGATTGCGGCATTCGCGCTGCCTCGCTTGCTCGACAAGATTGCTGATCGGCCAGCCATGATTGCGGGGGCAACGATGCTGGTGTTGGGGACAGCAGCCGGAGCGATGATTCCGACCTATGCCGTCCTAGTGGTGATCTGGCTGGTGGTCGGCTTTGGCTACAGCGTGGCGCAAACGCCATCCGGTCGGTTGCTGCGTCGCTCCGCTCACCCCGAGGATCGTCCTGCGGTCTTTGCTGCGCAATTCGCCCTGTCCCATGCGTGCTGGCTCATCTGCTACCCCTTGGCCGGTCGCTTCGGTGCTGCCTTTGGACTGCAATCGACCTTCATCGTCATGTCGCTGATCGGTCTTGTAGGAGTGGGATTGGCGTTGCGGCTCTGGCCCGCTAGTGATTCTTCCGACATCACTCACGATCACCCTGATCTGCCGTCAGATCATCCTCACTTGCGCGAACACGCAGATCGCGGCGGGCATCGCCACCCTGCGATCGTGGACGACCTGCACCGGGACTGGACGCGCGTTTAGCGGCTGTCAGCGTTTCACATCCCCAACGCCTCCGGCCCGGATTGCTAGATCCGGGCCTGCGCGCTCGCTTGCCCAAAATCGGAGTGAGTGGGGGCGGTCTTGCTGTTCCCTTCATCGTGCCACGGCGTTCTCGCCGTCAAGGGCTGCGCGCGCCATGCGCGCTTGCGTCCTGACGGCCGTCGTTGACCCCTGACGGCTTGCGCTGCGCCGTGCCCCGGAAGGGTCGGGCAATTCCGCCCGGCAACCTTCCAGGAGTTCACCATGAACAACGCACTCATCACCGACGAGCAGCGCATCGTGCTGCTGGCCAACGGCCGCGAATCCTTGGAGAACCCGGACTTCGATCCGGCACCCGTGGTCAAGCTGTTCACGCCGGACGCTGGCGCGACCTGGCTGCTGACCGAGATTGATCCCGACGACCACGACCACGCCTTTGGTCTTTGCGACCTGGGCCTGGGGGAGCCGGAAATCGGCTGGGTCAGCCTGGACGAGCTGGCGGCGGTGCGCGGCGGGCTGGGCCTGCCGATCGAACGTGACCTGTCTTTCCGCGCCGAGAAGCGGTTGAGCGTCTATGCGCGCGATGCGCGGCTGGCCGGGCGGATCGTTGTCTGACCCGGCCCTGGGAGCGCTGCAAGGCGCTCCTTGTGCTTTCTCAACCATCACAGGAGATCAATGCCATGAGCAGCCATAACGACTACATCATCGAAATCACGGCGCAGCACGATGCGCTCAAGCCGTTCGCGCCGGAGAACGGCCAGCCCTTGCGCTTCAAGATCGGCGACGCGGTGATCTACACCAACGAATTTGGCGCACAGTTCCGGCGCCGCGTTACCGGGTTCTACCGGCCAACCGCGCTTTCGGGCCTGTACGCGCGCGGTGCGCGCTACCTGCTGAACTCGTCATCGCCCTGGATGCCAGTTTCGGAATCCAGCCTGCGCCCTGACGACTCGGCGTGATGCCTTCGCACCCCTGACGGGGCGCTGCGCGCTGCGCTTGCCTCCAGGGGAAAGCCCTGCGGGCTATCCCCGCCGCGCGATGCTTGGCGCCCCTCAAAGACCGCCGAACCGGCTGCGCCGGATCGGCCTGACCACAGTAGTCGCTGTCGAACCTGTTTCCCGATGACTGGCGCATGAGCTTGTGCATCAAGCATTGAAGGCTGTGCGTCCCCGGCCAAGAAACATGGCCGGTCACGCTGTCGTGCGCGTGGCGCATCGAGCCGCCTGCGGCGTCTCGCCCCTGACGGGCTTCCATCGTTCCCTCGCTCCGCTCGGCTGACGCCTCCGGCCCGGCTTCCAGATCCGGGCCTGCGCGCTTCGCTTGCCGTGCGGTCGGCGTGTTGAGGGGCCGTTGCCATGTCCAGCCGTCTCCCCTGACTTCATCACCTTCACCGCGACTGTAGCCCGCGGCCGTGTGCCGTCAAGGCGCGCAGGGCCGTGTCCTCGGCTTCGCCTGCGGGCCGCACCAACCCTGCGCTTATCTCCTTGACGGCCCCCCGTCCGCGCGCTCCTGACCGTCGCGGGCGATGAACTCAGGAAAGACGGTGGCAACAGGGCCAACCGGGTTCCTCGTGCCGACCGCACCGAACAGCCGAAAGGCTGGGCTTCCGAATCTAGGAATCCGGTGTGCGGTGAACAGCAAACCCTTTTTTCTTTGTCAGGAGAAATGCCATGCAACTCGCATCCCGCTTCGCTTCCCGCTCCCCGGTGCTGCGTTCGGAACGTCCCTTGTCGGATGACCAAATCCGGGCCGTGGCCCCGTCGATCTTCGCCAAGGCACCGCACGAAAGCCGCTCCGAGCGGTACAGCTACATCCCCACCGCCACCGTGCTGCAGGAACTGCGCGGGGAAGGCTTCGAGCCTTTCATGGTGACGCAAACCCGCGTGCGCCACGACGACCGCCGCGACTACACCAAGCACATGATCCGGCTGCGCCACGCCAGCCAGATCAACGGGCGCGAGGCCAACGAAATCATCCTGCTGAACTCCCATGACGGCACCAGCAGCTATCAGATGCTGGCCGGGATGTTCCGCTTCGTTTGCAGCAATGGCCTTGTCTGCGGCGACACCGTGGCCGACGTGCGCGTACCCCACAAGGGCGACGTAGCCGCTCACGTCATCGAAGGCGCATACGAAGTCCTGCACGGCTTCGACCGGGTGCAGGAATCGCGCGATGCCATGCGCGCCATCACGCTGGACGCCGGGGAATCGGAAGTGTTCGCCCGCGCTGCGCTGGCGTTGAAGTACGACGAGGACAAGCCCGCGCCCATCACGGAATCGCAAATCCTGATGCCGCGCCGCCATGACGACGACCGCCGCGACCTGTGGAGCGTGTTCAACCGCACGCAGGAGAACTTGACCAAAGGCGGCCTGTCCGCCCGCGCCGCGAATGGCCGCCGTCAGACCACCCGGCCCGTGCAGGGCATCGACCAAAGCGTGCGCCTGAATCGCGCCCTGTGGCTGCTGGCCGATGGCCTGCGCCAGTTGAAAGCCTGAATCCCCACGCGGCAGGGGCAGGCAGCAGCCCTTGCCGCTTCCTTCGCTGCTGCATCCCTGAACCGCAAGGAGTTATCACCATGAACGCCGTACTCAAAACCGAAGCCATCGCCATCGAAGCCGCCGCGCCACTGGAAGTGGCCGACCCGACCAAGAACCTGATCTTGGTTCCGCTGTCGCAGTTGCTGCCGCGCCGTTCCAAGCGCAACGTCCGCACGACCCCGCGCCAGTCCATTCCCGAACTGGCCGCGAGCATTGCCCGCATCGGCCTGCTGCAAAACCTGATCGTCATCCTCGCCGCCGATGGCGAGCAATACGAAGTCGTCGCAGGCGACCGCCGCCTGACCGCCTTGAAGCTGCTGGCAAGGAAGAAGCGCATCGCCGCCGACTACGAAGTGCCGTGCCTGCTAGTGGCGGATGCTTCGGCCCGTACCGTGAGCCTCGCCGAGAACGTGCAGCGCGAGAACATGCACCCCGCCGACCAGTTCGCGGCCTTCGCCGCGCTGGTCAAGGAAGGACGCCCCATCGAGGACATTGCCGCCGATTTCGGCGTGTCCCCGCTGGTGGTGCAGCGCCGCTTGAAGCTGGCGAACGTCTCGCCGCGCCTCATGGCCGACTACCGGGCCGGTGGCGTGACGCTGGAACAGTTGATGGCCTTGACCATCACCGACGACCACGCCGCGCAGGAGGCCGCGTTCTATGGTGCGCCGGAATGGCAGCGCAGCCCGTCCAAGCTGCGCGAGCGCCTGACCGAGCGCGAAATCGACGCCGCGCACGCGCTGGTGCGCTTCGTCGGGCTGGACGCCTACCGGCAGGCAGGCGGCGGCATCCGCCGCGACCTGTTCGCGGAAGGCGATGCCGGAACCTACCTCACCGATACCGCAGTGCTGGAAACGCTGGTGCGCGACAAGCTGGCAACGCTGGCCGAGGACGTGCGCGCCGAGGGCTGGGCATGGGTGGAGGCCGTGCCGCATCTGGCCTACGAGGAACGGCAGGCTTTCCAGAACGCCCCGCGCCAGCGCCGCGAGCCGACCACCCGCGAGGCCCGCCGCATTGCCTCGCTGCAAACCCGCCTCGACAAGATCGACGCCGAACTGGAAGAAGCCTGCCAAGGTGAAAGCAGCGAGGACGAGGCCAAGGCCGAGAAACTGGAACAGCGGCGCGATCAGGTGGTCGGCGAACTGCAAGACGCGGAGGACGCCTTGCAAGGTTATGCCCCCGAGGTGCGCGAGGTGGCCGGTGCCATCGTCACCATCGACCGCAACGGCGAGGCCGTCATTCATCGCGGCTTGCTGCGCGAAGCCGAGGCCAAGGCGCTGCGCACGCTGGAAAAGCTGCGGCGCGGTTTCGGCAGCACCGAAGGCGAAGCCGCCAACGACGAGCACGAGGACGCCGACGACGCACCCAAGGCCGCGAGCCTGTCCGACCGGCTGGCGCAGCGGTTGAGTGCCCATCGCACGGCGGCGCTGCAAATCGAAGTCGCCCGGCATCCGCAGGTCGCGCTGGCCGCGCTGGTGCATGGCATGGTGCAGAAGGTCTTGCAGCCCGACGCCTACGGCGATGGACTGCCGCTCGGCGTGCGCCTCACGGTGCAAGACCGGCTGGAAGGCATGGCCCCGGACTGGCCGGAATCGTCCGCCGCCGTGGCGCTGCGCGAACTGCAACAGGTGGCAGGTGTTGCCTTGCCGGAGGACAGCGCCGAACTGTTCGCCGTGCTGCTGGCGAAGTCGCAAGACGAACTGGTGCGGCTGCTTGCCGTGTGCGTGGCTTCCACGGTGGACGTGGTGACGCCTCGCGCCACGCCGCACCGGCCCGGCGAGGAACTGGCGCAGGCCGTGGGCCTCGACATGGCCGCATGGTGGCAACCGACCGCAGAAGGCTACTTCAAGCACGTTCCGAAGGCCGCGATCCTGCAAGCCGTGGGCGAGTACGCGCCCGAGCACGTCACTAGGCTGGCGAAGTTGAAGAAGGCCGACATTGCCAGCGAAGCCGAACGGCTGGCGGATGGCACGGGCTGGATGCCCGCCATCTTCAAGACCGAAACGCCGGAAGCCACGCAGGAAGAACCGCAGGAGCAGGACGACGCCCCGCAGGAAGCCGAGGCAATGGCGGATGAACCCGCCGAGGCGCTGGCCGCTTGACCCGCGCCGAAGGCAAGCGCCCCGGCCTTGACCGGGGCGCTTCGCTTTGTGTGGTGGCGCATCGAGACGAAGGAATAACCCGATTAGCACCGCGCCCAGGCCGTTCCGTCCTGGGCGCAATGGAAAGCAAAACCGGGCGCGGCAGTGGCCGCGCCCGGTGTCGAAGGCCAACAGCCGAATCAGAACGCCGCCGCCTTCGCGCTGGCTCAGGCGGCGGCGGTGAAGGCATCGCTATAGTGCGCGATACCTTCCGGTACTGGCCCATGCAGGGCCAGCGCCATGAAATAGCCGGGCGGTACGCCCGGCAGTTGCAGGCTCGCGTGGGCCTGAAAACCAAAGCGCGCGTAGTACGCGGGATCTCCCAGCAGCACGCAGCCTGGGGCCCGCATAGTTCGCAGTTCGGACAGCGCCTGTTCCATCAGGCGCGAGCCGATGCCATGCCCCTGCCTTTGCGGCAGGACGGAGAGAGGCCCCAAACCGTGCCAGCCTTCGGCCTTTCGCCCGTTGTCATCGGTGATCTTCACCGGCGACAGCGCGACGTGGCCTACAACCTGCCCGTGTTCTTCGGCCACGATGGAAAGCGTCAGTTCGTTCGCAGCGCGCAAGGCCCGCACGATGAATTGCTCGGTGTGGCTGGTATGCGGCGCATCGGCAAAGGCGGAAACCGTGACCGCCTCGATGGCAGCAATGTCGTCCGGGGTTTCGTGTCGGAGCTGGAGTGTCATGGGCTTGTCTTGGGTTCCTTTCTGAAAATATAGAACGGCCTGGGCGTGTTGGCGCGATGCGCCGCCGGGCTTTCGGGCTGCGCCCCGTGCCGCCTTTGCCGTCACGGCCATTCGGCTTCAATCCCTCACGCCTTCGCGCCTGCGGCGCTGCGCGCTTCGCTTGCCTCCAGGGGAAAGCCCTGCGGGCTATCCCCGCCGCGCGATGCTTGGCGCCCCTCGATGCGGCCGAACCGGCTGCGCCGGATCGGCCCGGCCAGCGCCCCGCCGCGATGGACGGGCGCTGGCGAACACGCTGGCGCTCGCTGCGACAGGTTGTGCAGGTGCGTGCCGTCCTCAACGCTGGCGGTTCCTGCCCATCACGTCACGAAGGACGGTTCACGGACAACCCGCCCGGCATCGCTATGGAGCTTCCACGCCACGCCTCAAGAGCGGCGCCGCAAGGTGCGGCGGGGGCGTTCTCGCCTGTCGTCGGATGGTTGACCTGGCCCGCATCAGCGGGCGAGCCGGAGAAGCCTTCGGGCGGGGGTGCCGAGTCGGCCCCATCTCCTTTCGGAGCGGTTCGGCCCAAGGCGTCCTTGTCTCGTTGTGAATCCTGGCGGTGGCGCGGCTGCGCCTCGGGCTTATGGCTGCAACCGTCCGGCGAAAACAATTTCCCCGCCGCTACGCGGCTTCCTCGCGCAGCAAATTCTTTTCGCCTCCCGGCTCTCCACTGCGTTGCGACCGCAAGCGGTGCAGCCAGCCCGTCCCCCGCCGGCCGGATCACAACAAGGACGCGATGGGCGCGAACCTTGTTCAACCGAAAGGAGAAACATCATGGCCAACATCGGCACCTTCACCGCAGACAAAGACGGCTTCACCGGCACGCTTCGCACCCTGACGCTCAACGTCAAAGTCAAGCTGGTTCCCAACGACAAGGGGGACAGCGAGAAAGCCCCGGACTTCCGCGTTCAGGCCGCCAGCCACGACATCGGCGCGGCGTGGAAGAAGACCAGCGAGGCTGGGCGCGAGTACCTGTCCGTGACCCTCGATGACCCTTCGTTCCCGGCAGCGGTCTATGCCCGCCTGATCGAAGGCGAGGACGGCACGCACGACCTGATCTGGTCGCGCAGCAAGCCCCAGGCGGCGTGACCGCCGCAGCGCCCCGCCCATCGCGGCGGGGCGCTGTGCTGCTAATAGCAGCACATCACCGCATCACGCGCGCGGCTCCGCCGCGTCGCGTTCGCTCAACACCGCCTCCAGCTCTTGGCGCACCTGCGCCAGCAGCTCGTCGGCCTTGTGCGGGCTATTGCCCGCGTAGGCCAGCGTCAGCAGCGTGAGCGGGTGGATCTCCATCACCTCGCACAGCTCGGCCAGCTTGTTCAAGGTGGGGCTTTTCAGGTCGCGTTCGAGGGTACTCATATAGGTGCGGCTGGACACGTCGGAGAACGCTTCCTGGCTCAAGCCACGCGCTTTCCTGACTGTCTTCAACGCCTTCGCCAATGAGTTCCCAGCCGCCACCTATGGTTTCCTCTCAAAACCAAGATGACAACCCATTGCGCCCTATAGAGCTACAATCTATAGTGTTCATTTGGTGTTGTTCTACGTCTTTGTGCCTTTACGGAAATCCGTATCGGCGGATTCCGGCAAAGCCATAGAACCGCATCCGTGCTTGCGCACGAAGGCGTAAATCCGGTTTGGCGGTTCTGCGCTTCAACGTGAAACCGCATCCGTGCATCATTGGATTTGTGGGATTGCCGACCATGCCCCAGCCACTCGCCACCGCCCCGGAGCGCGCGCAACTGCTCGCCAACGGCGAGGCCCGCGCTGCTGGCCAAGTCATCGACCCGGTGCCCGTGGTACGGCTGTTCACGCCGGACGCGCATGTGACCTGGCTGTTGGCCGCACTCGATCCTGCCGATGGCGACACCGCCTGGGGACTCATCGACCTGGGAATCGGGATGCCGGCGCAGGGAACCGTCAAGCTGTCCGAGCTGGCCGGCATCGTTGGGCCGCGCCAGCAGCCCGTGATGCGCGACCTCTATTTCCGTCCCACGCGCACGCTGTCGGAGTACACCCGCGCGGCCGAGCGTGACGGCGCCATCCCGGACTGAACACAGCCTACTGTGACTTTTTCAGTCTGATGTCATGCCGGGCAGGTCTCAATCGGCATTCTTGCGGCGTAGCCCCTCCAGTCTGATCCAAATAGACATGATGGCTGGCGCGGGCTGCGGCAGGCTGGCCTGTGCAGCACTCCAACTCGGGGCGCTGTCGCCGCAGCATTGAGACGAATACCGCAACGCATCGGAGCCAATCGGTCTTGACAACCCGATCCATCTTTTTGACCCATGACCTTTTGACGATGGCGATGTAGCGCGCAGTCCTTCCGTGGCGGCGAGTCCTGTTCGCGGGAGGTGGCGTCATGGTCGATCACAGCGCCGAGCCTTGGTATCCGACTGCCGCGTATCTGTACGTGCTGCATCTGGACGGCCTTGCGCTCGCCTGGGAGTTCCTGCGCCGGCATCCCGACTATCGGCTCGACTGGCTGCGCCACCATCGCCGGTCGCAAGCGGCGCATCGCTGGGGCTTGCGCCTGCTGGAAGACCCGGCCTTGGATGCGCGCGACGCGCATCCGGCCTGGCTGCCCGGCCACGCCGCCGTGGTGCAGCTCTACCCCGATGCCGATCCGCCGCTGGACGCGGCGACGTTCGCGTTCTGGCGCATCCCCGGCCACAAGCAACTGTTGCATGACGGCAAAGGGCTGGCGCTGATCGCGCGCAGCCCAGGCCACTGCCTGCGCTTCGCGCTCGCGCCCGGCCTGGAGGACGGCATGGCTGTCGCCTATGCCTATCGCGGCGGCGCTGCCGCGCCTGCACGCGGACAGGTGCCCGGCGCAGCCCTGGCCGATACCAAGCCCAGGCCAACGCCTGGCGCGCTGCTGGAACTGCACACCTTGCAGGCGCTCGACGCGGCCCTGGCGGGCGCGTCCTTGCGTGAAGTCGCGGAAGGACTGTTCGGCGTAGATGCCGCAGCCGATTGGTACAGCGATGGCGGGCTGCGCTCCAAGGTGCGCCGCCTGGTGCATCGCGGCGATGCGCTGATGCGCGGCGGCTACCGCCGATTAGCACAGCTTCCGCCGCTTGAGAAGGGTCGTTTTGATGTGGACGCAAAACGGCCCTGATCTAAAACCCCTCGCTTCTTGAGACTGCCTCCATCCGGTCGCGCTGTGTGGCCGGGCGCTTTCAACCGATGGAGGTTCACACCATGCGTCCCGCTCCCTTGCGGCCTGCCGCCACTGTCTCGACCGCTGCCGCGCAGCCACAACGCTATCTCACCAACGACGAAGCCGCCGAGTACCTGCGCCTGTCGCCGCGCACGCTGGAAAAGCAGCGCGTGATCGGCGGCGGCCCGCGCTTTCGCAAGTTCGGCCGTCGCGTCATGTACGCCGTGGCCGACCTCGATGCCTGGGCTGCCGACCGCAGTTTCGAGACGACTTCCGATCCCGAATACGCCGAGCACCACTCGGCCGACAGCCGTGCGCGCTGATCGGCGGCGCGCGGCAGGCCATCGCTATGTCCAGCACCGGGCTGCCGTCCCGGCAGCGGCCGTTGCAGGAGCGCGAACAGCTCGACCTGTTCCGCGCCTTGCCCGGCGACATGGCGCCGCGCGACAGCCAGGATTTGATGGCCTATCCGTTCTTTTCGCTCGCCAAGTCCAAGCGGGTCAAGCCCATCGACTTCCGTGCGGGCAACGTGACGATTCGCGTGGAAGGCACGCAGGAGCACGGCATCGCCACGATCTGGGACGCGGACGTGCTGATCTGGGCGGCCTCGCAGATCGTGGAGGCGAAGGACGCGGGCCTGCGGCCCTCGCGCCTGATGCACGCCACACCCTACGAGATCCTGCGCTTCTTCGGGCGCGGCAAGTCGCTGCGCGACTACCAGCGCCTCAAGGCGGCCTTGGATCGCCTGCAATCGACCACGGTAGCCACGTCCATCCGCGAGACGACCGGGCGGCGATTGCACCGCTTCTCCTGGATCAACGAGTGGAAGGAACTGGCCGACGCCAGCGGCACGCCGCTGGGCATCGAGCTGATCCTGCCGGACTGGTTCTATGCGGGCGTGCTCGACGCCGCCCTGGTGCTGACCATCGACCCGGCGTACTTCCGGCTTACCGGCGGCATCGAACGCTGGCTGTACCGCCTGGTGCGCAAGCATGGCGGGCGGCAGGAGCACGGCTGGCAGTTCGACTTCCGCTACCTGCACCAGAAATCCGGCAGCACCGCCAAGCCCTACGACTTCGCCTGCGACCTGCGCGCGCTGGTCGCGCGGCAGTCGCTGCCCGGCTACGTCCTGGGCATCGAGCGGATGCCGGACAACGGCATGGAGCTGCTGACCTTCCGGCCCGTGCCGCAGACGGCACGGGGATAACTCCGGGAAAACCTGTGAACAGTGTCGTGCTATCAGGCGTGCGGGGTATCGTGCTATCAGGCGTGGGACTATCGTGCTATCAGGCGTGCCGATCGGCCGCAAACCCGCGCCAGCATTGGGTTTGCGCGCCCTCTAACTTCCCTAACTTAATTTCTCTAACTTTTAGTAGGGAAACGCCGCTGCGGTGGACAACCACCACGCGGCCACAAGCGCAGCAGCAAAAGCCCGGCTCTCCAACACGGAGGGCCGCGTCATGATCGTCGCTCTGCTCAACCAGAAAGGCGGCGTGGGCAAGACCACGCTCGCCACGCATATCGCCGGCGAGCTTGCGATGCGCGGCCAGCACGTCGTCCTGCTGGACGCCGACCCGCAGGGTTCGTCGCTGGACTGGACACAGCGCAGAAGCCAGCAAGGCTTGCCAAGGCTTTTCAGCGCCGTGGGCCTCGCACGCGAAACGCTGCACCAAGAGGCGCCAGAACTCGCCAGGCGAACCGATCACGTCATCATCGACGGCCCGCCGCGCATCGCGGCACTGGCGCGCTCCGCGCTGCTGGCGGCCGAGCGCGTGCTGATCCCCGTGCAGCCCAGCCCCTACGACCTGTGGGCCAGCGCCGAGATGGTGGCGCTGATCCGCGAGGCCCAGGTGTTTCGGCCTGCGCTGCGCGCGGCCTTCGTCATCAATCGGCGCGTCAGTACCACCGTGATCGGGCGCGAAGCGCGCCAGGCGCTCGCCGACCAGCCGCTTCCTGCGCTGCGCGCGGAAGTGCATCAGCGCATCGTGTTCGCCGACAGCGTGGCCGCTGGCCGGCTTGCACGCGAGACGGCGCCGGACAGCGCCGCCGCCCGCGAAATCACCGCACTGGTGGACGAACTGCTGCGGTGGCCGACATGACAGCGAAGCCACCGATACGCGCAAAGCGCGTCGGCATCGGCGCGCGTCCGCCCGCGAATCCGCACGCCGAGGCGTGGATTCGCCAAGGCGACGCCGATGCGCTGGGCAAGGGCGACCTCTACACCGCTCGCCTGACCCTCGACATCACGCCCGCGCTGCGCGCGCGCATCAAGGTGTCGGCCTTCACGCAGGGCGTGACCGTGGCCGATCTGCTGCGCGGCCTGCTGGAGCGTGAGTTTCCCGAGCATCGCAGGGAGAACACACCATGACCGCATCCGCTTCGCCTGCCGCTGGCGCGGCTACGGCTGCGCTCGCAGCACCTTCCGGCCAGCCTGCCAGCGCGCCGTTGACGCGCGTGGCACTGGCCTACACCGAACCACGCTTCAAGCTCTACCTGCGCTTCGGCGAACCCGCGCGTACGCACCAGCTCGACCGCTGGCGGCGCTGCGCGGTGTTCCAGCCGGGCGCCATGTTCTGCCGCATCCGCTGGCAGGCCAACGACTACGGCACGATTCGCTGGCAGCTCATGGTGATGCAGGCTTGCACGCCGTTCGATGCGGCGCAGCGCATTCCCGGCGTGCAGCCGGGCGCACGCCTGCTGCTGCACGCCGAGGGCGAGAATCAGGTGCGCGCCGTGCTGGAGCGCATCGACGCCATCGAGGCGCTGGGCATCGCGCCTATCGGTGCCTCGCCCGTGTACTGGCGCACGCTCGCCAACCGGCTCGCTGCACGCCTGCCGCTGCCCGAATACACCGCCGAGCGGCACGCCGCATGGCTCATCGGGAGGGCGCTGCCATGAACGCCGTTTCGACTGTCGGCACCGCGCCGCGTCCTCGCTCGCGCCTGCGCGCTCGCATCGTGCTGGCGGGCCTGTCCGCCTGCGGCCTCGCTGCGCTGGCCTGGGCGTCCTTCGTGCATCCACTGCCGCGCCTGATCTACAACCCGTCCGACAGCGTGGCGGTCGGCTGGTATCGCGTCGATCCGCTGAGCAACGGCACCGGCTCGCTGCCACGTCCTTTGTCCGTGGGCAGCATCGTCCTGACCACGCTGCCGCCAGATGCCGCTGCGCTGGCCGCGCAGCGCGGCTACCTGCCGGCGCGCGTGCCGCTGCTCAAGCGTGTGGGCGCCGTCGCGCCGCAGGAAGTGTGCATCGCGGGCGGCATCGTCCGCATCGACGGCGTGCCTTCGGCCGCCGTGCTGCCTGCTGACCGCTGGGGCCGGCCGCTGCCATCCCGGCAGCAATGCCGTCGCCTCGAACCCGGCGAACTGTTCCTCTTGAGTGTGACCAACCCGGCGTCGTTCGACAGCCGGTATTTCGGGCCGGTCAGCACATCCGCCGTGATCGGCGTCGCGCATCCGGTCTGGCTGGAATCCCGCCCATGATGGCCGTCGATTCGCTGCACGCCGCCGTGCATCTCATCGTGCCATCGGGCGTGTCGTTCTGCTGTTCGTCGCCGTGTCGTCGCGCGTGCAGTGCGGGTGCATTCGCACCGCACTTCGCGCTGCCTTCGGCGCAGCCGTCCAACGTGCAGGCGTCTTGCCTCGAACGCGCCCGGCCTGCGGCCGTGTCCGCGTTCGCCGGCGCGCTGGCTGCTCGCGCAGCAGCGCCGCCGGGCCGCCGCTGCCCGGAGCGACAGCGAGGGGCAAAGGCGGAAGGCAAGACAAAAGGACGCGGCACCGGGCCGCGTCGAAAGCCTGTCTGCACATGGGGTTGGCGCGGCACGGAGCGGCTTCGCCGCCGTGCCGCTTGGGGCGCGAGGCCCACGCCAATGCAGGCATGTCCGCGTGCTTCGCACGACCGGACATGCCAGAGCTTGCAGGGGGCGCAGCCATGACCGACCGCCGCGACGATGATTTCCGCATCCGCCCCAGCGCCCCGAAGAACCAGGGCCAGGGCTTCGTCTCCAAGGTGCTCAAGCAGGCGGGCAAGGCCAGTAGCGGCAAGTCGTCGGTGCGTCGTCCTGGGGGAGCTGGCAAGGGCGCAGGAACCGGGCATCGGCCCGGCTCGCGTCTGGGGCGCGGCCACACGGCGGCGCGCTTCGCCGGGGCGAAGCTGACGCCCATGTCGCGGCGCGTGACCATCAAGACGCTGTTGGTCAATCAGCGCCAGGCCAGCCCGCAATCGCTCGCCAAGCACCTGCGCTACATCGAGCGCGATGGCGTGGGCCGCGATGGCGAGCCAGGCCAAGCCTACGGGCCGCAGACCGATGCCGCCGACCTCGACGCCTTCAAGGAACGCTGTGCCGACGACCGGCACCATTTCCGCTTCATCCTCTCGCCGGAGGACGGCGCCGAGTTGGAAGACCTGCGCACCTACACGCGGCACCTCATGGGCCGCATGGAGGCCGACCTGGGCACGGGCCTCGATTGGGTGGCCGTCAACCACTGGAACACCGACAACCCGCACACGCACATCGTCGTGCGCGGACGCGACGACACCGGCAAAGACCTCATCATCGCGGGCGACTACATCGCCGATGGTTTCCGCCATCGCGCCGCCGAACTGGCGACCGAATGGCTGGGGCCGCGCACCGAGCTGGAGATCCAGCAGACCTTGCAACGCGAGGTGGAACAAGAGCGATGGACGAGCTTGGATCGCACGCTCAAACGCGAGTTGGGCGACGATGGCTTGGTGCATGTCGAACGCCTCAACGAGCCGAGATTGCAACGCCAGCGCCTGCTGCTGATCGGCCGCCTGCAACGCTTGCAGCGCCTGGGCCTGGCCGACGAGATGCAGCCGGGCACCTGGGCCGTCCATACCGATGCCGAAAAGACGCTACGCGCCCTGGGCGAGCGTGGCGACATCATCCGCACCATGCAGCGGGCCATGCGCGGCGAGCCGCGCGAACTGGCGGTGTTCGACCCGGGCGACGATGGCCGAACCATCCTCGGCCGCGTGGCCGCGAAGGGGCTGGCCGACGAGCTGCGCGACCGGGGTTATCTGGTCATCGACGGGGTGGACGGCAAGGCCCACTATGTTGCGCTCAACGCCCGCGACGAACTGGCGAACTATCCGACCGGCGCCGTGGTGGAGGTGAAGGGATCGGCCGACGTGCGTGCGGCCGACCGCAACATCGCCGCGCTGGCGAGCGATGGCCTGTACCTCACCGACCACCACCTCGCCATCGCGCAGAGTCAGGCCGTGCCGGGCCGCGATCCGCAGGAAGTCGTCGCCGCCCATGTCCGCCGGCTCGAAGCCCTGCGCCGAGCCGGCATCGTGGAACGTGTCGCCGAAGGTCTATGGAAGGTGCCGGACAACCTGCCCGAGCAGGGCCGTCAGTACGACGCGCAACGCCTAGGCGGCGTGGCCGTGGAACTGAAATCGCACCTACCCATCGAGCGACAGGCCCGCGTGATCGGCGCCACGTGGCTCGACCAGCAGTTGATCGGCGGCGGCACCGGCCTGGGCGAACTGGGCTTTGGTGGCGAGGCCAAGCAGGCGATGCAGCAGCGCGCCGACTTCCTGGCCGAACAAGGGCTGGCCGAGCGACGCGGCCAGCGGGTGATCCTGGCGCGTAATCTGCTGGGCACGCTGCGCAATCGGGAGCTGGCGCAGGCCGCTAAGGACATCACCGCCGATACCGGCTTGGAGCATCGCCCGGTGGCCGACGGGCAGCGCGTGGCGGGTATCTACCGGCGTAGCGTCATGCTCGCCAGTGGGCGCTACGCGATGCTCGATGACGGCATGGGGTTCAGCCTTGTGCCGTGGAGGCCGGTGGTCGAGCAGCGGCTGGGCCAGCAGCTTGCCGCTACGGTGCGCGGCGGCGGCGTGTCCTGGGAGATAGGACGGCAACGTGGGCCTGCCGTCGGTTAACTTCCCGCGATAGCAGTGCCCGGCATGGGGGTTGCACAATAAACCGATTGACGGTCGGTTTTTCGTGGTGGATACTCTTGAGTTCGAGTCAAAGCTCGGAGCCGACAACATTGACCAACCACAGCGTACCAACACTTGGCGATCTCGAAATCGCCGTGCTCGAAGACATCTGGCGCTTCGGCCCGTCCGACACCAAGGCGGTGTACGCGCGCATTGGGAAGTCTCGCTCGATTTCCTTGAACACAGTGCAATCCACGCTGGAACGTCTGTTTCGCAAGGCCATGCTCCAGCGCGAAAAGATCAGCCATGCCTACGAATACTCGGCACGAGTATCTCGCCGGGAACTGATCCAGAAGCTGGTCGAGTCCACGGTGCGTCGTGTCGCAGGCCCGCAGCCGGATGCGTTGTTGAGTGCCTTTGTCGATCTTGCTGCAAGGGCGGATGATGACCAGCTCAAGAGGCTGGAGGAGTTGATTGCCCGTCGTCGCGCTGAATTGGATCAGCCGTAATGATGAGTTATGGCCCACTACTTCAGTTCGCATTGCTATCCGGCTTCGTGCTGGCAGTAACGCTTACCCTGCTGATTGGAACCTGCGAGCGCCCATTACGCCGTGCGCTGTCAGGAAAGAGCCCCTATCAGCGAGCAAGAGTGTCTTGGTGGATGCTGGTAACACCCGCATTGGCGGGTATTGCCTATACGGCCATGACTATCGCCATGCCGTCGATGTTTGATGATTCGGCCAGATTTGCCGCTGCCTGCTCTGCGCACGCTGACACGCTCCTGCACCTGTGCGTTTGGCACCCGAGCGGCAATGGGCAAAGTGCCTGGCTATGGGGAGCATTGGCATTGTTGGCGGGATACGCGGTTTGGCTGGCATTACGGGCCGTAGTGGGCCTTTGGCGTGCTCGTCGAACCCTTGCCTCGATGGTGCGCCTGAGCTGGCGTCCGGGGTATCCAGACAAACTTCGCGTGCTTGATGTCGATCAGCCTATGGCGCTGGCCTGTGGCGTCGGGAATGGCCACATCCTGCTTTCAACCTCGTTGATGCGGCGACTCGACCCAACGCAATTGCGCGTGGTGCTGGCGCACGAACAGGCTCATATCGCCAATCGAGATGTGCTGCATCGCCTGATCGCTGTCGTGTTGTCGAGCATCCAGTTGCCGGGCACTCGTCGCCGGCTGTTGCGCGATCTGGAACTCGCCTTGGAACAGCGTTGTGATTTCGCTGCTGCAAACGAAGTGGGATGCCCTGTCGCCGTAGCCGAAACCATCGTTGCAGTAGAAAAGATATTTCGGCAACACGCCAAGGAACAGATGCCGTTGGCTATGGCGTTCTTTTCCGATTTCGTCCCTGAGCGTGTCGAGGCGTTGCTGTCGTCCAAGCACACGTCTGTCTCATACCTGGGGCCGATGCTAGGCATTCTTGTTCTGGCGTTTTGCAGCCTATCTACCGGCTGGCTGCATTCCGTGACCGAATCTCTCATCACTGTGATGACGAGGTAAGTCCATATGCGCGCGTGCTGTGTTTTTTTGCCTGAAAAACCGATTGATGATCGGTTTATGACGATTCCACTAAGGCGTGTGCGAGCAGCCGTGACGCGGAATCGTTTGCTCGCCACCTGTCGTCGTCGTGAGGATTTTCATGAATTTGATCCGCTTAGTAGCCTTGGTGTTTGTCGGAGCCTGCGGTACATCCACCGCCCTGGCCGCCGAACCCCTGCGATTGGAGGAGGCTGTCTCCCGCGCACTGGCCGCCCACCCATCCATCGCCGCCGAAACGGCGCAGCTCCAGGCCGTTCGAGCGCGCACACAGCGCGAAGCCCTGCCACCGCCTTACACCATTGGCGGCGAGGTTGAGAACGTCGCTGGGAACGGCAACCTGCGAGGTATCCGCTCGGCCGAAACGACATTGCGCATCGGTCGGGTCATAGAACTCGGCGGCAAGCGCGAGGCTCGCCAAACGCTGGGACAAGCCGAGCTGAGAGAACAAGAGCACCAAGCCACCAAAACACGGATTGACTTGGCTAGTTCAACTACGGCCCGCTTCATTGAAGTGCTCGCCAGGCAACAGCGATTGACCTATGCCGAGGAACGCATCAAGCAAGCGGAGCGCACGCGGCAAGAGGTCGCCGCATGGGTCAAAGCCGCACGCAATCCTGATTCAGATTTGCAGGCCGCCGAAATTGCGGTCGCGGAGGCCCAACTGAATCGTGAGAGTGCTGAACACGAATTGGCAAGCGCCAAGATGACTTTGGCCGCGAGCTGGGGGGCAACGATCCCCGACTTCGGCGAGGTCGTCGGTGACCTCCAAACCTTGCCGACCGTGGCGCCATTCGAGACGCTGGCTGCCCGTTTGCCCATGACGCCGGAACTGTGGGCTTCGCGTTTGCAGGCCGACACCATCGGCGCCCGCCGCCGGCTCGCGGAGGCCGAAGCCAAACCCAACATCGACGTCAGCTTGGGCGTGCGGCGTTTGGAAGACTACAAGGATCACGGCGTAGTGATGTCGATCTCGGTGCCGCTGGGCAGCCCGACGCGCTCTGGATACGCGGTGTCCCAGGCCAATGCGGAGCTTGCTGCGCTTGAAGCGCGGCGTGACGCCGAGCGCTTCGAGCGCCACCAGGCGCTGTTCGACAAATATCAGGAACTCACGCACGCACGGACAGAGGCTGACTCGCTACGCGCACGAATGCTGCCTATGGCTGAAAGCGCTTTGGCAACGACTCGTCGCGGTTTCGAGCAGGGCCGATTCTCCTATTTGTCGTTGGCTCAAGCGCAGCGAACGCTATTCGATCTGCGCGCGCGCGCTGTGGAAGCCGCCACTCGCTATCACCTTCTGCTGGTCGAGGTGGAACGCCTCACCGCCACCGTTGAGGACACCGCACCATGATTCGCATTCTTTCCCTGTTGCTACTTTGTGTGTTTGCCGCTGCATGCAGCCCTGGCGGCGACAAGCCCAAAGAGGCGGCCAGCGCCCAAGCCAGCGGAAGCTATGAGCGCGGCCCAAACAATGGCCGGCTACTCCGCGATGGAGACTTCGCTTTGGAAGTCACCATCTACGAAACCAACGCCCCCCCACATTACAGGCTCTACGCCTATCGTGACGGCAAGCCAGTCGCCCCCGCTGATGTTGCCGCAACGATCAAGCTCTCCCGTTTGGATGGCGAGGTCAACCAATTCACGTTCAGGCCAGAAGGCAACTATCTGGTCGGCAGCGGTGAAGTGACCGAGCCGCATTCTTTCGATGTCGCCGTGTCCGCCGAACACGCCGGAAAGAGGTCCACTTGGTCTTATGAATCCTATGAGGGCCGCGTAAGCATTCCGGCTGGTATCGCCAAGGATGCCGGCATCAAAACCGAATCAGCGGGGCCGGCGGTCATCCGAGACGTTGTGCGGCTGATGGGAACCGTTGTTCTGGATGCCGACAGACACGCAGCGGTTCGCGCACGCTTTCCTGGCATCGTGCGATCAGTGAACGTGCAGCAGGGCGAACGAGTCCGCCGCGGCCAGACACTGGCCATCGTTGAGGGCAACGACAGCATGCGCACCTACCCGATTACCGCACCATTCGACGGCGTGGTACTCGCACGCAACACGAACGTCGGTGATGTGGCCGAAGCAGGTGCGCTGTTCGAGCTGGCTGACCCGTCCTACGTATGGATCGACCTGCGCGCCATCGGCACCGATGCCGAAGCCCTACAGCCAGGGCAGCCGGTACGAATCCGGTCAGCCACCGGGAAGACCGAAGCCAGCGGAAAGATCCAGCGATTGTTGCCGGTGGCTGGCAGCGGCCAGAGCGTCATTGCCCGCGTCAGCATCCCGAACCCGGAGGGGCGCTGGCGCCCCGGCATGACCGTGGCGGCCGAGGTCACAGTAGGCACGCGCAACGTACCGCTGGCGGTAAAAGAGTCCGGGTTGCAGCGATTCCGCGACTTCACCGTGGTTTTCGCACAGGTTGGCGAGACATACGAAGTCCGAATGCTCGAACTTGGCGAGCGTGATGGTGAATACGCCGAAGTGACTAGCGGACTCAAGCCCGGCACGAACTACGTGGCCGAGCAAAGTTTCCTGATACGCCAAGACATCGAAAAGTCTGGCGCAAGCCACGATCACTAAGGACGCGGACATGCTCGAACGTATCATTCGCGCGTCCATCGCGCATCGCTGGCTCGTGCTTCTATTGGTGCTCGCCCTGTCCGGGCTGGGCGTCTGGAACTACAGCCGCTTGCCGATCGACGCGATACCGGACATTACCAACGTCCAGGTACAGATCAATACCGAGGCACCAGGCTACTCGCCAATGGAGGCGGAGCAGCGCGTCACTTTCCCGGTTGAGACGGCGCTCGCTGGCCTCGCCCGGCTGGACTACACCCGCTCGATTTCCCGCTACGGCCTGTCGCAAGTCACTGCGGTCTTTGAGGACGGCACCGACATTTACTTTGCCCGCCAGCAGGTTGCCGAACGCTTGCAGCAGGCATCTTCGCAACTTCCGGCGGGCCTGAATCCTTCTCTCGGCCCGGTGGCAACCGGCCTGGGCGAGATATTCATGTACACCTTGGAACCCGAGAAGGGCTACGAGGAAATCTGGACGCCGACGGCGCTGCGCACATTGCAAGACTGGTCGGTGCGTCCGCAGCTCCGCAATCTGAAAGGCGTCACCGAGGTCAACACCATCGGCGGTTACGTGCGTCAGTTCCACATCACACCCGATCCGGTCAAGCTGCTGGCCTACGAGTTGACGATGAACGACGTGCTGAACGCCGTTGCGCGGAACAACGCCAACGTCGGTGCCGGCTACATCGAACGTCACGGCGAGCAGTACCTGATCCGCATCCCCGGACAGGTAGGCGACATCGAGCGACTGCGGAAAATTGTCGTGGCAACGCGCGATGGGCTGCCACTCCGAATATCCGACGTGGCGGAAGTTCTGGAGGGTAGCGAACTACGAACCGGCGCGGCCACGAAAGACGGCAAGGAGGTCGTGCTGGGAACGGCATTCATGCTGATTGGCGAGAACAGCCGAGCGGTTGCACAGCGCACGGTGGAAAAGCTCGCTGAAATCGACGCGACACTTCCCGAGGGAGTCCGAGCACACGCGGTTTATGACCGCACTCAACTCGTTGACCGCACCATCGCAACCGTGCAGAAGAATCTTCTGGAAGGCGCGTTGCTGGTGATTGCCGTGCTGTTCATGTTGCTAGGCAACCTGCGTGCAGCCCTGATAACCGCAGCGGTCATTCCGCTTGCCATGCTGCTGACGATCACCGGCATGGTGCAAAACCGAATCTCGGCCAACCTGATGAGCTTGGGCGCACTGGATTTCGGCCTGATTGTCGATGGTGCGGTCATCATCGTGGAGAACTGCTTGCGCAGGTTCAGCGAACGACAGCACCAGCTCGGTCGGCTGTTGACCCGCGATGAGCGTTTCTCGCTGGTTTCGAGCGCCAGTGCAGAGGTCATCAAGCCTGCCCTGTTCGGATTATTCATCATCACGGCGGTTTACCTTCCAATCTTCGCGTTGTCGGGTGTGGAAGGAAAGATGTTCCATCCGATGGCGCTTACCGTCGTGATCGCATTGACTGGTGCGATGGTGTTGTCCCTGACTTTCGTGCCCGCTGCGGTCGCGCTGTTTGTCACCGGCAAGGTTTCCGAGAAGGAAACCAAGGTGATGCGCGGCATCAGCCGCTTCTATGCGCCACTTCTCCAGAAGGCAATCAGGCTAAGGGTCGCCGTTGTCGCGGCGGCGTCAGTGTTGGTAGTGCTGTCTGGTTTGCTTGCGACGCGCCTGGGCACCGAGTTCATCCCCAATCTGGATGAAGGCGACATCGCCTTGCACGCGATGCGGATTCCCGGAACGAGTCTGACCCAGGCGATTGGCATGCAGCGCCAGTTGGAAGCGCGGATCAAGGAGTTTCCAGAGGTTGAGGAAGTCGTTGCCAAGATCGGTACTGCCGAGGTTGCGACTGATCCCATGCCTCCTTCGGTGGCTGACACCTTCATCATGCTCAAGGATCGCAGCGAATGGCCTGATCCGCGCAAACCGAGAGCCGTACTGCTTGCCGAACTGGAAAAGGCGGTGAACACCATTCCCGGCAACAACTACGAGTTCACTCAGCCCGTGCAGATGCGCATGAATGAGTTGATCGCGGGTGTCCGTGCCGAGGTGGCGATCAAGGTGTATGGCGATGACATGGAGCAACTGGCCCAACTAGGCTCCAAGATTGAAGCCGTGGCCGAGAGTATCGAGGGATCTGCCGACGTGGCACTCGAACAGATTACGGGCCTGCCGCTGATGACAATCACGCCGAACGTGGATGCACTGTCCCGGTACGGCCTGGCGATCGACGACATACAGCAGACGGTGGCAATCGCTCTTGGTGGTGCCGTCGCTGGCCAAGTGTTTGAGGGCGATCGCCGCTTCGATATTGTGGTTCGGCTGCCCGAAGCGCAGCGCCAAGACCCTAAAGCACTGGCGACACTGCCCATTCCCGTTCCGACCGGCGCTGCTGCCGCACCGGGCCAAGCCGCTTACGTGCCGCTCGGCCAGCTTGCGTCAATCGAAGTGGCTCCCGGCCCCAATCAGATCAGCCGCGAGAACGGTAAACGCCGGATCGTCATTACCAGCAATGTGCGCGGACGCGATCTAGGGTCGTTCGTGGAAGAGCTGCGTGAGCGCGTAAGCCGCGAAATCACACTGCCAGAGGGCTATTGGGTCAACTACGGGGGCACGTTCGAGCAACTCATTTCGGCGAGCCAACGGCTGTCCGTCGTCGTGCCGGCTGTACTGGTTCTGATCTTCGGCCTTCTGTTCATGGCCTTCGGCTCGGGCCGGGACGCCACGGTCGTCTTTAGCGGCGTACCATTGGCACTGACAGGCGGCATTGCCGCATTGTGGCTGCGCGATATTCCGCTTTCGATTTCGGCAGGGGTTGGATTCATCGCCCTATCCGGTGTGGCGGTGCTCAACGGCCTGGTGATGGTGAGCTTCATTCGCAAGCTGCACCACGAAGGCGCGCCGATTCACGATGCCATCGTGAACGGAGCGATGACGCGGCTACGCCCGGTGCTGATGACTGCGCTGGTTGCAAGCCTTGGTTTCGTACCGATGGCCGTCAACGTCGGAACGGGCGCGGAAGTGCAACGACCCCTCGCAACTGTCGTCATTGGCGGCATTGTTTCCTCGACGCTGCTGACGTTGCTAGTGCTGCCGGCCCTATATCGCCTCATTCATCGGGGGCGCAACGAAAGCCAGGACACCGCGCCGGCGTAAGCACGACGCCAATTTCAACAGTTCGCATGGTGCGGCAAACAGGAAAGGTGCTTGCCGCACCCGAACCGCAAGGGTTTTTAGGAGAGTAATTGAGGTATGAAATTCATGCGTGAAAGATCACTTGAAGTAATGCCGGATCACCATCGACCGACCTGGCAACGGACTTCTTTATTTCTTATGGCGACGATTATCCTGCTGTTCGCGTGCGCGAATCAGGCGCTCGCCCATGCCGTTGCGGAGGGCGATAAGGGCTACATCCAGGAAATATCCGGCGTCAACCTCATCCCTTTTATGTATCTAGGGGCGAAACATATGGCGACGGGATACGACCATATCCTGTTCCTGCTTGGCGTGATCTTCTTCCTGTACCGGATGAAGCATATCGCCCTGTATGTGACGCTATTTGCCATGGGCCACTCAACCACGATGCTGCTTGGCGTGTATTTCAACGTCGGGATAAACAGCTACATCATCGACGCGATCATCGGTCTTTCGGTGGTTTACAAGGCGCTCGACAACATCGGCGCATTTCAGCGATGGCTCGGCTTCCAGCCCAATACGAAAGTCGCAACAGTCGTATTCGGACTCTTTCACGGATTCGGTCTGTCAACCAAGATTATCGAATACAACATCTCGCCTGATGGCCTGATTCCAAACCTGTTGGCATTCAATGTCGGCGTTGAAATCGGGCAGTTGATCGCGCTCGGCACCATTCTGATTGCAATCAGCTACTGGCGCCGAACAGCAAGTTTCTGGCGCCATGCGTACACCGCCAACGTAGCGATGATGTGTGCCGGATTCATTCTGATCGGCTATCAGCTCACCGGCTATTTCGTTTCCTGAATCAAACACGGAGAAAAACCCATGTACAACGTATCCAAGCCAACCCTCGACGACCTTCCATCATCGAAACAACTGCTGCGCTCGACGCTTATTGCACTCGTCGCCGCCATCGCAATTTTGGTCGGCATCGTCCTTCCCTCCGAGTACGCGATCGACCCAACAGGGATTGGTCGCGTACTCGGCCTGAAGGAAATGGGGGAGATCAAGACGCAATTGGCCGAAGAAGCCGCTGCGGATGCCGCGAAGGATGCGGCCAAGCCCGCTGCCGCAACGGCAGGGAACGCAGGCACCGCCGCGCCTGCACAAGCACAGAACGCCGCGCAGGCGGAGAACGGCGCCGCTTGGCGCGATGAAATGCGCGTCGTACTCAAGCCCGGCCAAGGGGCGGAGGTGAAGTTGAGTATGAAGGCCGGCGAGCAGGTCGAGTTCAATTGGGTTGCCGAAGGGGGCGTTGTGAACTTCGATACCCACGGCGATGGTGGCGGCCAGTCCATCAGTTATGAAAAGGGTCGCGCGGTGCCCGCTAGCAATGGCGTTATCCAGGCGGCCTTTAGTGGAAATCACGGTTGGTTCTGGCGGAACCGTGGCGACGCTGACGTGACGGTGATTGTTCGCACTCGCGGTCAATACATGGAAATGAAGCGCGTCTTGTGATTGGCAAATTGGTTACGGGCACATGTCCCATGCACTCCGGCTTTCCTGCCATGCCAATTGCATGGCAGGAAGTCGAAGTTTCCCGCCCTGCCACGTAGGCCGGGCCTTACCCCAGGAGATATTGAAATGAACATTCGTCCGGTTTTGATTGCAGCTCTAGCTAGCGCCTCGCTCGCTTCGCCATTCGTGATGGCCCATACCGGCGGGCATGACGACGATGCGAAGGCCATACCGAAGACATGCGAGCAATTGGCAGATACGAAGCGGTATATCAGTGACGTGGCTTATCCCGAAGTAAAGAAGCTGAAAGAGCAGTGCGACGCCACGAAGAAGAAGCCAAACGTGGCGCAATCTTCTGCGGAACGCCGCCCGTCCAACGGCGGCAACTGATTGTTCAGGGCGTAGCCGCGACTCACAGGTCGCGGCTACCGCCTGCGATGCGCGCTCGTGGGAGCTATTCGTCTATGGAGTTAAGACATCTAAAATACTTTCTCGCCGTGGCGGAGGAGCTTCACTTCGCTAGAGCTGCGGAGAAGCTGCACATTGAACAATCTCCACTTTCTCGCGCCATTAAGGAGCTAGAGGAGGAACTGGGTGTTGTACTGTTTGCCCGTACCACACGCAGCACTCGACTAACACGTGCAGGTAAGTTATTTCTGGAGCATGCCCGCCGAGTATTTGCTGTTCTGCAACAAGCGCGCGACAGCGTAAAAGCAGCGGCCAATGGATTTCACGGTCAGTTGCGGGTGGCCTTATCGGACGGCATTACACCGTCGCGCCTTCCGGCAGTGCTCGCCTTATGCCGACAGGAAGAACCTGAAGTCGAGATTCGCTTCTCCGAAGTGCCGTTGTCGCAACAAATCAAGGGGCTACACGACGATCTTTATGACGTAGGATTCGCGCAATCAGACGAAGTGGGCGAAGGCATCGTCGCTATACCCGTCTGGAGCGATGCACTCATGGTCGCTGTACCTGCTCGACATCCTCTGCTAGCGCATAAGCGCATTCCGTTGGAGGAACTGCTCCGCTACCCTCTGGTTCTGTGCGATCCACAGGTTTGCGAAAGCCACGCGAAACACGTTGATCGGGTACTGCGCCGTGCGGACATGGAACCCCTGATCGCGGAGCGTGTGGCCTCCTGCGATTTGATGATGGCGCTTGTATCGGCCGGCTTCGCGCTTGGCCTTACGGGTGCAGCACACATTACAGCTAGCAGAGAACCGGGCGTGGTGGCTCGCCCCTTGGCATCACGTGTCCCACCCCTGACAACCTATCTGCTGCGCCCTATAGGCGAACCAGCGGAGGTTCTGGCTCGATTCATTGAGCGCGTACAGGCCATCGAATCTCTGGAATCTCCCAGGCCCATGCTGGGCCGCAATCTCGATCCCCCGGAGGAACCTGCGCCATGAAGAAGATCATCCTTTTCTTGCTGGTGGCGGTGTTGACCGCCTGCGGCCAGTCCGAAACGCCTCAGAAGGCCAACACATCGGAAGCGAATATCCCAACGATGGAGGAACTGGCAGCCAATCCCGAACGGTTGAAGGAACTACGCCAGCAGTGCAAGACGGATCGGCCCAAGCTGGGTGACGTGCTCTGCAACCGGGTGGCCGAGGCCACGCGCAAACGGTTCTATGGTGACGGCGAAACGCCCTACACGCGGCCGAAGGAATCGCCCAAGTTCTGATCGTTGGCAGTTCGCCGCATCGGTTTCAATTTTCTGTTCGACACGCCGCAATGCGCTATCGCTTGCGGCGTTTTTCTTTGGTTCGACGCCGCGCGAATTCTGTCTTTTTGCTCGACGTTTCTGCTCGAAACGGTCTTTGACCGGCACCGACCCGGCACCGATTCTGACGCTTGCGGCACGCCTTTGTGCCGCTTCTTCCATGAGGAATCAGCTCAGGAGAAATCGGAGGCCAGGTCATGCAAGGGACGAGCGTGCTGTTCGGTCAGATCGCCGTGGTATTTGGCATCGTGATCGCCGGAGTGTGGGGCGCCACACAATGGACAGCAGCAGCCCTTGGCTACCAGCTACGCCTTGGCTCGCCCTGGTTCGATCTTCTCGGCACGCCGATCTACCACCCATGGCGCCTGTTCGAGTGGTGGTTCTTCTTCGACGCCTACGCGCCGCGCGTGTTCGACACCGGCGGCGCCATCGCGGGCGGCAGCGGCCTGCTGGCGGTGGTGGTCGCCATCGGCATGTCGATCTGGCGCTCGCGGCAGTCGCGCCTGGTCACGACCTACGGCTCGGCCCGTTGGGCGAACGCGGATGACATTCGCAAAGCGGGCCTCACGCTGCCGGCCGGCGTGTTCCTGGGCCAGCACGACCGCCAGTACCTTCGCCACGAAGGCCCGGAACACGTCCTGACCTTTGCGCCTACGCGATCGGGCAAGGGTGTCGGCCTCGTGGTGCCGACACTGCTTTCCTGGCCTGCATCCGCCGTCGTCCACGACATCAAAGGCGAGAACTGGCAGATCACCGCCGGCTGGCGCTCGCGCTTCTCTCATTGCCTGCTGTTCAACCCCACGGATGCGAAGTCGGCGGCCTACAACCCGCTGCTGGAGGTGCGGCGCGGCGCGCATGAGGTGCGCGACGTTCAGAACATCGCGGACATTCTGGTCGATCCCGAAGGCGCGCTGGAGCGCAGGAACCATTGGGAGAAAACCAGCCACGCGCTGTTGGTCGGTGCGATCTTGCATGTGCTCTACGCCGGCGAGGACAAGACGCTGCGCGGCGTCGCCAACTTCCTGTCCGACCCGGCCAGCCCGTTCGAGCTGACCTTGCACCGGATGATGACCACGCCGCACCTGGGCGATGGGCCGCATCCGGTCGTCGCCTCTGCGGCGCGCGAAGTGCTCAACAAATCGGACAACGAGCGTTCTGGCGTGTTGAGCACCGCCATGTCGTTCCTCGGTCTGTACCGCGACCCGACGGTGGCCGAAGTCACCTCGCGCTGCGATTGGCGCATCGCCGACCTGATCGCTGCCGAGCATCCGGTGTCGCTGTACCTGGTGGTGCCGCCTTCGGACATTTCGCGGACGAAGCCGCTCATTCGCCTGATCCTCAACCAGATCGGCCGGCGCCTCACCGAATCGCTCGACGGCTCCGACGGCATCGAGCGCCGCCACAAGCTGCTGTTGATGCTCGATGAGTTCCCGGCGCTGGGGCGCCTGGACTTCTTCGAGACGGCGCTGGCCTTCATGGCCGGCTATGGCATCCGCAGCTTCCTCATTGCGCAGTCGCTCAATCAGATCGACAAGGCGTATGGGCAAAACCACTCCATCCTCGACAACTGCCATGTGCGCGTGACGTTCGCCACGAACGACGAACGCACCGCCAAGCGCATCTCCGAGACGCTGGGTACGGCCACCGAGCTGCGCGCCCAGCGCAACTATGCGGGCCACCGGCTGGCGCCGTGGCTCGGGCATCTCATGGTGTCGCGCCAGGAAACGGCCCGACCGCTCCTCACGCCCGGCGAGGTGATGCAGCTTCCGCCCGACGAGGCCGTGGTGATGGTGTCCAGCGTGGCGCCGATCAAGGCGAAGAAACTGCGCTACTACGCGGACGCCAATTTCAAGCGTCGCGTGCTGCCACCGCCCACGCTGGCGAACCAGCAGTACGCCGACGCGCCGCCGTCGCGGCCCGACGACTGGAGCGGGCTGGCGATTCCGTCCGTGCCCGCTGCACCTGCCACGGCATCCGCCGATGGCCTGGAGAACTCGGCTTCGGCCGACGACGGCGGCCCGCGCCGTCAGCCCGAACTCTCCGAAACCGTCGCCTACGACCCCGAGCTGGCCGCGCCCGCGGCCGACCTTGGGCTACTCGATGACGACGACGATTTGCCGCTTCCCCTTCCTCGCCAGCTCGATCCAGCCATGCAGCGCACGGCCCGGCTGGCTTCCCTCGACCCCAACGACGGAATCGAGCTATGAGCCACTACCGCCTCAACTTGTTCATCCAGCCGGAGCACGCCAAGCGCCTGGACGAGCTGGCCGCCAAGAAAGGCGTGTCCAAGTCGTCCATTGTCGCGGCGGCGCTCGCATCGTGGCTGTCGCCCGACGCTGCCGACCAGCGCGAGGCGGCCATTGCCAAGCGGCTGGATCGCCTCTCGCGCCAGGCCGAGCGAATGGAGCGCGACCAGAACATCGCCATCGAAACGCTGGCGCTGTTCATCCGCTACTACCTGACCGTGAGCACGCCGGTTCCCGAGGCGCACCAAGACGCGGCACGCGCGCAGGGCAAAGCGCGCTTCGAGCAGTTCACCGAGAAGCTTGGCCGCCACCTGCTGCGGGGCCGCAGCTTGGTGCGCGACGTGGTGGAGGAACTGCATCCCGATCCGATGCGGATGGAGGACGCGGCGGCAGCCGCCCAAGCGCGGGAGCGTGCGTCATGAGCGCCGTTCCCCAATCCATAACCGCCACGTCGCTCGACCGCCGCATCCAGATGCTGCGCACGGCGATGGGGCCGCTGATCGCCGCCGCGCTCGAAGACCCGGACGTGGTGGAGGTGATGCTGAATCCCGATCGCACCCTTTGGGTGGATCGGCTTTCCAGTGGGCGCGCGCCGATGGGCGTGGAACTGCCCGAGGCGGACGGCGAGCGAATCATCCGCCTCGTGGCCGCCCACGTTGGCGCGGAAGTGCATCGCGGCCAGCCGCTGTTGTCCGCCGAGTTGCCCGAAACGGGCGAACGCTTCGAGGGCATCTTGCCGCCGGCAGCGCCGGGGCCGGTCTTCGCGCTGCGCAAGCGCGCCATCGGCGTGATTCCGCTGGAGCGGTACGTCATCGACGGGATGATGACCAGCGCGCAAGCGGGCTTTCTCGTTCGCGCCGTGCGCGAGCGGCAGAACGTGCTGATCGCCGGCGCCACCAGCAGCGGCAAGACCACGCTCGCCAATGCTTTGCTCGCCGAAATCGCCGCCACCGGCGACCGCGTGCTGGTGCTCGAAGACACGGTGGAGCTGCAATGCGCGGCCCGCGACCACGTTCCCCTGCGTACCCGCGCAGGCGTGGTGTCGATGACCGAGCTGGTTCGCTCGTCCATGCGCCTGCGGCCTGATCGCGTCGTCGTTGGCGAAGTGCGCGGCGCCGAGGCACTGGATCTCATCAAGGTGTGGGGCACAGGCCATCCGGGCGGAATCGCCACGATCCATGCCGGCTCCGCGCTCGGCGCGCTGCAGCGCCTGGAGCAACTGATTCTCGAAGTGGCGGTGAATCCGCCCCGTGCGCTGATCGCCGAAGCGGTCAACGTGGTGATCCACATCGCCGGGCGCGGGCGCAAGCGCCGCATCGAGAGCATCGCTCGCGTCGTCGGCTTCGACGGCGTGGGCTACCAACTGGCGGACGCGCTGGAAACGCCGTTTCCCGAGCTGCCGCCACTTCCCGATGCCGCACCCGCTGCGGCGACTTCCCCATCCCCTGACTCACTTGGAGAACTGCCATGACGCAGATGACCATTCCTGCTTTCCGTTTTTCTGCAAATCCGGCTTTGCGTCTTGCGCGGCTGCGCTGCCTGGCCCGCCCTGCGGGGCAAGGGCTGCTGCTGGCCGCGCTGCTGCTGTTCCTGGCCGGAACCGCACAGGCCGCCGGTTCCTCGATGCCGTGGGAAGGCCCGCTGCAATCCATCCTCGAATCCATCCAGGGGCCGGTGGCGCGAATCGTCGCGGTCATCATCATCATCGCCACGGGCCTCGCGCTGGCTTTCGGCGACACATCCGGCGGATTCCGCAAGCTGATCCAGATTGTCTTCGGTCTATCCATCGCCTTCGCCGCTTCGAGCTTCTTCCTGTCGTTCTTCAGCTTCTCCGGCGGGGCGGTCGTATGAGTGCCCCAGACACCTTCGCGGACGGTTTCGAGGTGCCGCTGCATCGCTCGCTGACCGAGCCGATTCTGCTGGGCGGTGCGCCGCGCACCGTGGCGATCGCCAACGGCACGCTGGCCGCCGCTGTCGGGCTGGGCCTGCAACTGTGGATTCCCGGCGTGGTGCTCTGGATCGTCGGCCATTCTTTGGCGGTGTGGGGTGCGCGCGTCGATCCGCAGTTCATGCAAGTCTTCGCCCGGCACATCAAGCATCGCCCGCTGCTGGACGTGTGAGGGGAGGACGCCGCGATGCTGAACCTCGCCGAATACCGCCAGCGCCCGGCCTTACTTGCCGACTGGCTGCCCTGGGCCGGGCTGGTCGCGCCGGGCGTCGTCTTGAACAAGGACGGCAGTTTCCAGCGCACGGCCCGGTTTCGCGGGCCTGACCTCGACAGCGCGACGCAAGGCGAGCTGATCGCCACATCGGCGCGGTTGAACAACGCGCTGCGCCGTATGGGATCGGGCTGGGCGCTGTTCATTGAAGCCGAGCGCCGTCCCGCTGCCGACCATCCGCACTCGGAGTTTCCTGAGCCGCTGTCGTGGCTGGTGGACGAGGAACGCCGCGCCACCTTCGAGGACTCTGGCAATCACTTCGAGAGTGGCTATCACCTGACGCTGGTGTACCTGCCGCCCGAGGAATCGCGCGCCCGCGCGGCGGGGATGCTGTACGAGAACCGGCCCACCGATGGCGTGGACTGGCGCGAGCGCCTGACGGCCTTCGTGGCGGAAACAGATCGCGTGTTCGACCTGCTCGATGGCGTGATGCCGGAAATCGCCTGGCTCGATGACAGCCAGACGCTGAGCTACCTGCACGCCACCATCTCGACGCGGCGCTACCGCGTCGGCGTGCCCGAAGTGCCGTTCCACATCGACGCGCTGCTGACCGACTCCGCGCTGGTCGGTGGCCTGGCACCCATGCTGGGCGACCAGCACCTGCGCGTGGTGTCGGTGCGGGGCTTTCCGACCTCGACCTGGCCGGGGATTCTGGACGACCTCAACCGCCTCGGTTTTGCCTACCGCTGGAGTACGCGCTTCCTCTGCCTGGACAAAGCCGAGGCGGAAAAAGAACTTTCCCGTCTGCGCCGCCAGTGGTTCGCCAAGCGCAAGAACGTCATCGCGCTGCTGCGCGAAACGATCTTCCAGCAGGAAAGCCCGCTGGTCGATACCGACGCCAACAACAAGGCCGCCGACGCGGACGCCGCCCTGCAGGAGCTGGGAAGCGATCAAGTCGCCTTCGGCTATCTGACGGCGACCGTCACCGTCATGGACGAGGACGCCGCCGTCGCAGACGAGAAGCTGCGCATGGTGGAGCGCGTCATCCAGGGGCGGGGCTTCGTGACTATCCCCGAAACGCTCAACGCCGTGGATGCGTGGCTGTCGTCCATTCCGGGCAACGCCTACGCCAACGTGCGCCAGCCCATCGTCTCGACACTGAACCTGGCTCACATGATGCCGGTGTCGGCGGTATGGGCCGGGCCGGAGAAGAACGACCACCTCGACGGCCCGCCGCTGATCGTCACGCGCACCGATGGCGCCACGCCGTTCCGGCTGGTGACGCACATCGGCGACGTGGGCCACACGCTGGTCGCGGGGCCGACTGGCATGGGCAAGTCGGTTCTGCTCGCCACGCTGGCAATGCAGTTCCGCCGCTATCGCGGCTCGCGCATCTTCGCGTTCGACATGGGCCGCTCCATGCGAGCCACGATCCTCGGGCTGGACGGCGAGCACTACGACCTGGGCACGGATGGCGAAATCGCCTTCCAGCCACTCGCGCGCATCGACCGTGAGGGCTACCGCACCTGGGCCGCCGAATGGATCGAAGGCCGCTTGCTGCACGAAGGCGTGGCGGTTGGCCCCGACGAGAAAGCGGCCATCTGGTCGGCGCTCGGCAGCCTCGCCGGTGCGCCGGTGGAGCAGCGCACGATGACGGGGCTTTCCGTGCTGCTGCAATCGAACGCGCTGCGCCAAGCGCTCGCGCCCTATGTGCTGGGCGGCGCGCACGGCAAGCTGCTGGACGCCGATCACGACCGGCTCGGCATGGCCGACGTGCAGTGCTTCGAGATGGAGGAGCTGATGCACAGCAAGGCCGCCGTCATGGCCGTGCTGCATTACCTCTTTGCGCGTTTCGATGAACGCTTCGACGGCGCGCCCACGCTGCTGATCCTCGATGAAGCGTGGCTATTCCTCGATGACCCGGTGTTTGCCGAGCGTATCCGCCAGTGGCTCAAGACGCTGCGCAAGAAGAACGTCAGCGTCATCTTCGCCACGCAGAGCCTCGCCGACATCAAGGATTCGAGCATCGCGCCCGCGATCATCGAGAGCTGCGCGAGTCGGATTTTCCTGCCCAACCCGCAGGCCACCGAGCCGCAGATTCGCACGATCTACGAGGGCTTCGGCCTCAACAGGCGGCAGATCGAAATCGTCGCCACCGCGCAGCCCAAGCGCGACTACTACTACCAATCCCGTCTCGGCAACCGCCTGTTCGACCTCGACCTGGGGCCGGCGGCGCTGGCCTTCGCGGGCGCGTCCACGCCGCAAGACCAGCGCGACATAGACCGCCTGCTGCTGGACGCCGGCGCACCCGGCTTCGCGGGCGCTTGGCTGCGCCATCGCGGCCTCGATTGGGCGGCCGACCTGCTGCCCTCGTTCCCCGGCCTGGCGCCGGGTTCCCTCCGTACCACCGACCACCCACAGGAGAGCCTGTCATGAAGAAGCGCCTTATCGCCGCCGCCGTCGCGGCCATGCTTTGCACCGCCACCGCTCATGCGCAATGGGTCGTGGTCGATCCCACGAACCTCGTGCAGAACACGCTGACCGCGATCCGCACGCTGGAGCAGATCAACAACCAGATCCAGCAGCTCCAGAACGAAGCACAGATGTTGATGAACCAGGCGCGCAACCTCGCCAGCCTGCCGTCCAGCGTGGTCGGCCAGTTGCGCGCCAATCTGGCAACGACCGAGCGGCTGATCGCCCAGGCCCGAGGCTTGGCCTATGACGTGACGAATCTGGATCGGGAGTTCGCACGCCTGTATCCCGAGCAGTACGCCGCCACCGTCAGCGGCGACCAGATGTACCGCGACGCACAGGAGCGTTGGCGGAACACGCTCAACGGCTTGCAGACCACGATGCAGATGCAAGCTCAGGTGTCGCAGAACCTGGGTGAAGACGAGAGCGTGCTGGCCGATCTCGTTGGCAAGAGCCAGTCGGCCGAAGGTGCGTTGCAGGCGATGCAGGCCATGAATCAGTTGCTGGCCTTGCAGGCCAAGCAGTCGATCCAGTCGCAGCGGCTCCAGATCACGCAAGACCGGGCGGCGTCGCTGGAGCTGGCGCGGCAGGCGGCGGCCACGGAGCGCGCCCGCGAAGTGCGGCGGCGCTTCCTGGGCGAAGGGACGCCGTACACGCCGCAGTCCGTGAACTTCTACGGCAACTGACGGGAGGCCGCCATGCGATGCGTCCTCGCCCCGTCTGTTGTGGTGCTTGTCGTGCTGCTGGCCGCTTGCGGCAAGCAGCCGGCCGACAACCTTGCCGATGCCCTGGCCGTCGATCCCGTGCGGCTCAAGGCATTGCGCGCGCAATGCGCGGCCGACCGGCAGGCCACGGGCGAGGACGCTTGCCGTGCCGCCGCCGAAGCCTTCCGGCGGCGCTTCTTCTCCGGCAAGGCCGGGCCGGATGAATACCAGACGCTGGCCGACCTGCCGCCGATCCCGCCGAGCTTCGATGAACCGGCCGATGGCATGGCGCCGGCCGTTCCCGCCGAGCCGGAGAACACGCCATGAATGACGTGACCATCATCGACCAGTTCCTCAACACCTTTGCCGCGTATATCGACTCGGGTTTCGGGCTGCTGCGGGGCGAAGTGGCGTTCCTCACGGCCACGCTGATCGTCATCGACATGACGATCGCCGGCCTGTATTGGGCCATGAGCCATGCCACCGGTCAGGGCGAGGACGTGATCGCCAAGCTTCTGCGCAAGGTGCTGTACGTCGGCGCCTTCGCCTACATCATCAATAACTTCAACTGGCTGGCCAGCATCGTATTCCGCTCGTTTGCGGGATTAGGCATAACCGCCACCGGCTCGGCCATCACGATGGAAAACTTCTTGCAGCCGGGCCGGCTGGCGAAAACCGGCATCGACGCCGGGGCGCCGATTCTGGAGCAGATCGGTGAGATGGCGGGCTTTCCCGAAGTATTCGTAAACCTCGACCCCATCGTGGTGATGTTCCTCGCGTGGCTGGTCGTGGTCTTGTGCTTTTTCGTGCTGGCGATCCAACTGTTCATCACGCTGATCGAGTTCAAGCTGACCACGCTCGCCGGATTCGTGCTGGTGCCATTCGCGCTCTGGAACAAGACCGCGTTCCTCGCGGAAAAGGTCTTGGGCAACGTGGTGGCCTCCGGCGTCAAGGTTCTGGTGCTGGCCGTGATCGTCGGTATCGGCTCGGGCTTGTTCGCTCAGTTCCAAGTCCATCCCGCCGAGCCGTCTATCGACCACGCGCTGGTCATCATGCTGGCCTCGCTCACCTTGCTGGCGCTCGGGATCTTCGGCCCCGGCATCGCCACGGGCCTCGTGTCCGGTGCGCCGCAGCTCGGCGCTGGCGCAATGGCCGGTGCTGCTG
>NZ_BBIS01000007.1 GCF_000730605.1 Pseudomonas monteilii NBRC 103158 = DSM 14164
TGCAGGCAAAATATGACTATCAGCCTTTCCACACCTGTGGATTCACCAGATCCCGCGGCCGCTCACCCAGCAGTGCCGCGCGCAGGTTGTCCATCGCCCGGTTGGCCATGGCCTCGCGGGTTTCGGCAGTGGCCGAACCAATGTGCGGCAGGGTCAGGGCGTTCGGCAGCTTGAACAATGGCGAATCGCTCAGTGGCTCCTTCTCGTACACATCCAGCCCGGCGCCACGAATAGTGCCGTTCTGCAGCGCTTCGATCAGCGCCGCTTCGTCCACCACCGGCCCGCGCGCGATGTTGATCAGGAAGGCGCTTGGCTTCATCAGCTTCAGCTCTCGCGCACCGATCAACTGGCGGGTGGCCTCGGACAACGGCACCACGATCACGACGAAGTCCGCTTCTGCCAGCAACTGCTCCAGGCTGCGGAACTGTGCCCCCAGTTCTTGCTCCAGCACGCTCTTGCGGCTGTTGCCCGAATAAATGACCGACATGTTGAAGCCAAAGCGACCACGGCGGGCAACGGCGGCGCCGATGTTGCCCATGCCGACGATACCCAGCGTCTTGCCATGTACATCGCTGCCAAAGTGCGCCGGGCCCACGGTGGCCTGCCAGTTGCCGGCCTTGGTCCAGGCATCCAGTTCGGCGGTACGGCGGGCGCAGCCCATGATCAGCGAGAAGCCCAGGTCGGCGGTGCTTTCGGTGAGCACGTCGGGGGTGTTGGTCAGGGCGATGCCGCGTTCGTTGAAGTAGTCCAGGTCGTAGTTGTCGTAGCCGACCGACACGCTGGACACCACCTCCAGCTTGCCTGCGCCTTCAAGCTGGGCACGGCCTAGCTTGCGGCCAACCCCGATCAGGCCATGGGCCTCGGGCAGGGCTTCGTTGAACTGGGCATTGATGTCACCGAGCTTGGGGTTCGGCAAAATCACGTTGAAGTCTTGCTGCAGGCGCTCGGCCATGGCCGGGGTGATACGGCTGAAGGCCAGGACGGTCTTTTTCATCGGGCAACTTCTCTGCAAGGCGGTGGTGGACATTGATTAGCAACCTACCATTGTCCACCCCCGCCATGCAGCAGCTTTTTAGTTGGCGATCAGCACCTGATGGGTTTTCAGGTCCGCCTCATGGGCGGCGAGAATCTCCGGCAGGGAATTGCGCAAGTACTCGACCCAGGTCTTGATCTTGGCATCCAGGTACTGCCGCGACGGGTAGATGGCGTACAGGTTCAGCTCCTGCAGGCGGTACTCGGGCAGCACCCGTACCAGGCTGCCATCACGCAGGCCGTCGATGGCCGAGTAGATGGGCAGCACGCCCACGCCCATGCCGCTGCGGATCGCGGTCTTCATGGCATCGGCGGTGTTCACCATGAACGGCGAGCTGGTGATGTTGACCATTTCCTGGCCTTCCGGCCCGTCGAACAGCCACTTCTCCAGCGGGATCACCGGGCTGACCATGCGCAGGCAGGCGTGCTTGAGCAGGTCTGCCGGCTTTTGCGCGCTGCCGTGGCGGGCGATGTAGCCGGGCGAAGCGCAGACGATGCTGTAGGTGATGCCCAGGCGTTGGGACACGAACCCCGAGTCGGGCAGTTCGGTGGCCAGCACGATGGACACGTCATAGCCTTCGTCCAGCAGGTCGGGCACGCGGTTGGCCATGGTCAGGTCGAAGGTCACGTCCGGGTGCGATTCGCGGTAGCGGGCGATGGCATCGACCACGAAGTGCTGGCCCACCCCGGTCATCGAGTGCACCTTCAGCTGCCCTGCGGGGCGCGCATGGGCGTCGCTGGCCTCGGCCTCGGCTTCTTCCACATAGGTAAGAATCTGTTCGCAACGCATCAGGTAGCGCTTGCCGGCCTCGGTCAACGCAATGCGGCGGGTGGTACGGTTGAGCAGCCTTGTTTGCAGATGGGCTTCCAGGTTGGAGACCGCCCGCGACACGTTCGCGGTGGTCGTATCCAGTTGCGCGGCGGCAGCGGTGAAGCTGCCAAGCTGGGCGACGCAACTGAAAGCACGCATGTTTTGCAGGGTGTCCATGGGTCACTCTCGATGTAGAGGACAAAATTGTGTCACGAAGTAACGATAAAAAGCTGAAAATTTGCCTTCGACCAAAGGCGGATTATCGCTGTTTTGGTAACAAAGATTCGCAGGAATCTGCGCTTATCGCCAGTGCTGCCGCCCCCTAGAATTGCCCGGCCCCTTCACCTCTTCCTCGGGAAATCGCAGCTGTGCCCCGTCGCATCATCAGAACGCTCAATGCGTTCAGTGCCTGTGTCCTTGCCCTCACCTTGAGTGGCTGTATCGGAACCTGGGGCATCGCCCCGCAAAGCAAGACGCTGCAAGCCAATACACTGACCACCGACGCGGCCATACGCGAAGCCGCGACCGATGCCCACTGGCCCGACCAGCAGTGGTGGCACGCCTATGGCGACCCCCAGCTGGACCGCTGGGTGGCCCTGGCCGTGGCCGGCAGCCCAAGCCTGGCCATGGCCGCCGCGCGGGTGCGCGAAGCCAAGGCCATGGCGGGTGTGGTCGAGTCGGCAGAAAAACTGCAGGTCAATGGCCAGGCCACGCTCAAGCGCCACAACTGGCCTGAAGACCAGTTCTACGGCCCTGGCGCGCTGTCTGGCGCCAACACCTGGGACAACAATGCCGCCTTCGGTTTCAGCTACGCCCTCGACCTGTGGGGCCGCGAACGCAATGCCAGCGAGCAGGCGGTGGATCAGGCGCACATGAGCGTGGCCGAAGCCCGCCAGGCGCAGCTGGAACTGCAGAACAACGTGGTGCGTGCCTATATCCAGCTGAGCCTGCACTTTGCCCAGCGCGACATCGTCAAGGCCGAACTGGAGCAGCAAGAGCAGATCCTGGCCTTGGCCAAGCGCCGCCTGGACGCGGGCATCGGCACCCATTTCGAAGTCAGCCAGGCCGAAGCGCCGCTGCCGGAAACCCACCGCCAGCTCGACAGCCTGAACGAAGAAATCGCCCTGACCCGCAACCAGCTGGCTGCCTTGGCCGGCAAGGGGCCGGGGGAGGGCGCACAGTTGCAGCGCCCGACCCTGGCCCTGGCTGCACCACTGAAACTGCCCTCCAACCTGCCTGCCCAACTGGTCGGCCAGCGCCCTGACGTGGTTGCCAGCCGCTGGCAGGTGGCCGCGCAGGCGCGTGGCATCGACGTTGCTCATGCCGGCTTCTTCCCCAACGTCGACCTGGTCGGCAGCCTGGGCTTCATGGCCACCGGCGGTGGCCCGCTGGAGTTCCTCACCGGGCGCAAGTTCAACTACAACGTCGGCCCGGCCATCAGCCTGCCGATCTTCGACGGTGGCCGCCTGCGCTCGCAACTGGGCGTGGCCTCGGCGGGGTATGACGTGGCCGTGGCGCGTTACAACCAGACCGTGGTTGGCGCGCTCAAGAACATCTCCGACCAGCTGATCCGCCGCGAGTCGATGAAAGAACAGTCGCATTTCGCTGCCGAATCCGTTGCTGCTGCGCAGAAAACCTACGACATCGCCATGGTCGCCTTCCAGCGGGGTCTTACCGATTACCTGAACGTGCTCAATGCGCAGACTTTGCTGTTCCGCCAGCAGCAAGTGCAACAGCAGGTGCAGGCCGCCCGCCTGATCGCCCATGCCGAGCTGGTCACCGCGTTGGGCGGTGGCCTGCAGGCCGGTCAGGATGTGCCGAAGGAGGAACGCCAGGCTGCGCCGAAAACCCCGGCTACCCTGGCCATTTTCGACAAGAAGCCGGATAACGCCGAATGAGCACTTCCAGTTTGCCCGTGCGCTGGCTGCAAAGCCTGGAATGGCGCCGGGGCTTCTTTGCCTGGGCGCGCACCGACGGTGTGACCTGGGTGTACATCTTCAAGGTGCTGGCTGCCGCCTTCATCACCCTGTGGCTGGCCATGCGCCTGGAGCTGCCGCAACCGCGCACGGCCATGATCACCGTGTTCATCGTCATGCAGCCGCAAAGCGGGCATGTGTTCGCCAAGAGCTTCTACCGAGTGCTCGGCACCCTGGCCGGCTCGGCGATGATGGTGGCGCTGATCGCCATCTTCCCGCAGAACACCGAGCTGTTCCTGCCCAGCCTGGCCTTGTGGGTGGGCCTGTGCTCGGCCGGCGCCATGCGCTACCGCACCTTCCGCGCCTATGGCTTCGTGCTGGCCGGCTACACGGCAGCGATGATCGGCCTGCCGGTGCTGCAGCACCCCGATCAGGCGTTCATGGCAGCGGTATGGCGGGTGCTGGAAATTGCCTTGGGCATTCTGGTATCGACCTTCGTCAGTGCCGCGATCCTGCCGCAGTCGGCCAGTGCCGCCATGCGCAACGCCCTGTATCAGCGCTTTGGCGTATTCGCCGGGGTGGTGGTGGAAGCCCTGCGCGGTGACAGCCAGAAAGACCGTTTCGAAAGCAGCAACGTGCGCTTCGTCGCCGAGGCCGTGGGCCTTGAGAGCCTGCGCAACGTCACTGCCTTCGAAGACCCGCACATGCGCCGCCGCAGTGGCCGGCTGGTGCGCATGAACAGCGAATTCATGGCCATCACCACACGTTTCAATGCCCTGCACCGTTTGCTCGAACGCCTGCGTGCTCGTGGCCCCCTGCAGATCGTCAGTGCCATCGAACCGGGCCTGAACACCTTGGTGGAGCTGTTACAGCCCTACGTGGGCCGGGCGTTGACCGATGCCGATGCACTGCGCCTGACCCTGGAGCTGGCCGCCTACAAAGAAGGCCTGCAAGCCCAGGTGCGCGGGCTGCGAGCCGAGTACCTGGCGACCGAACCCAGCGAGGCCGACCTGCTCGACTTCCATACGGCGTTCGAGCTGCTGTACCGCTTTGTCGACGAAATGTTCAGTTATGCCGAAACCCACGCTTCGTTGGCGGCGCACAGGCACGAGCGTGAACAGTGGGATGAGCCCTATGTGGCGCAGACCAGCTGGCTGGTGTCGCTGGCCGCCGGTGTGCGTGCCTCGGCGGTGCTGTTGCTGCTGGGCAGTTACTGGCTGCTCAGCGACTGGCCCAGCGGCGCCATGATGACCTTGATCGCCACCGTCACCGTGGGCCTTTCGGCGGCTTCGCCCAACCCCAAACGCATGTCGTTCCAGATGGCTTGCGGCACGGCTATCGGCGCGTTTGTCGGCTTCTTCGAAACCTTCTTCGTGTTCCCCTGGATCGACGGTTTCCCGCTGCTGTGCATGGTGCTGGCGCCGGTGTTCGTACTCGGCGCGTTCCTTGCCTCGCGCCCGGCTTACGCCGGTTATGGCCTGGGCCTGCTGGTGTTCTTCGCCATCGGTTCGGTGCCGAACAACCTGACGGTGTATGACCCTTACACGTTCATCAACGACTACATCGGCATGGTCATCGGCATGTTCGTCTGCGCTGCTGCTGGCGCGATCATCCTGCCGCCCAACAGCCGCTGGCTGTGGAGCCGGCTGGAGCAGGAACTGCGTGAGCAAGTGCTGTTCGCCATCAGCGGCCGCCTGCGCGGCCTTGGGTCGGCCTTTGAAAGCCGCACCCGCGACCTGTTGCACCAAGCCTACGGTCTGGCGGCCGGCAAGCCGCAGGTGCAAAGCCAGCTGATGGGGTGGATGTTCACCGTGCTGGAAATCGGTCACGCCGTCATCGAGCTGCGCAAAGAGCAGGCCCGTGCGCCGGTGCACCCGGCCTACGCCGAGTCACAACCGTGGCGCCAGGCCATCCGCGTGATGGGCCGCGCACTGGCAAGGCTGTTCTTGCAGCCCAGCGCCAGCAACCACGAACGCGCACTGGTGGCGGTGGACCACGCCATCGCCCGCGTGCAAGCCACCGACGAGCCGTTCGCCCGGCACTTCGATACCTCGGTGCTGCGCCGTGCGCAAAGCTATCTGCATTTCATCCGTTCTTCCCTGCTTGACCCACAATCGCCATTGGCACCGGCGAAAGGACTGCACCATGCCCCGTGAAATCGCCTTCCATGGCGTGTACATGCCCACCATGACCTTGATGTTCCTGTTCGCCCTGGGCCTGGCCTGGGGCCTGGACCGGTTCATCGCCAGCCATGATGGCTACCGCTTCTTCTGGCACCCGGCGCTGCTGCGTCTGAGCCTGTTCGTCTGCCTGTTCGGCGCCATGGCGCTTACTGTCTACTGGTGAGAATCCTTCGATGAAAAAGTTCTTCAGCCTGATCGCCACCCTGCTGGTGCTGGTCGCCGCCGTGGCCATCGGTCGCCAGTTGTGGCTGCACTACATGACCACGCCCTGGACCCGCGACGGCCGCGTGCGTGCAGACATCATCAACGTCGCCGCCGACGTGCCCGGCTACGTGGTGGACGTCCCGGTCAAGGACAACCAGCGGGTGAAGAAGGGCGACCTGCTGATCCAGATCGACCCCGAGCATTACCAATTGGCAGTCGACCAGGCCAAGGCTCTGGTCGCCTCGCGCAAGGCGACCTGGGAAATGCGCAAGGTCAACGCCAAGCGCCGGGCCGACATGGACAACCTGGTGATTTCCAAGGAAAACCGCGACGACGCCAGCAACATCGCCAACTCCGCCCAGGCCGATTACCAGCAGGCCCTGGCCGAGCTGGCTGCAGCCGAGCTCAACCTCAAGCGCACGCACATCGTGGCCACGGTGGACGGGTACGTGACCAACCTGAATATCCACAAGGGCGACTATGCGCGCACCGGTGAAGCGGTGATGGCGGTGGTCGACGAGAACTCGTTCTGGGTGTACGGGTTCTTCGAAGAGACCAAGCTGCCCCACGTGAAGGTGGGTGACCAGGCCGAGCTGCAGATGATGAGCGGCGAGCGCATCAAGGGCCATGTAGAGAGCATCGCCCGCGGCATCTACGACCGCGACAACCCGCAAAGCCGTGAGCTGATTGCCGATGTGAACCCGACGTTCAACTGGGTGCGCCTGGCGCAGCGCGTGCCGGTGCGGATTCACATTGATGAAGTGCCGGAAGGGTTTTTGCTGGCGGCGGGGACGACCTGTACGGTGGTGGTGAAGCCGAGCGAGGGGTGACCCTCGGAACCATCCCGGTCTCACGCATCATGGGAGCCAGTCGGCTCATTCGGCTGCAGCTTCTCGCAGACGCTGCTCCCAATCGTCCGGCGGGTGGCCGGTATGCAGCATCTTCTGAAAGACCTTGTAAGCATCGTCGCTACTTTCGTAGGCCCGCTTGCTCGACTCGTCATTGACCCAGGCCAGCACAATGATCCTGCTGGGGGTGTGGTAGCGGAAGAACAACCGGTACTGCTGGAAGAACTTTGCCCTGAACCAGTGCTTGTGGTCACCACCCAGTGTGGCCCCCTGCCGGTACTCAGGTTTGGTCGGGTCTTGAGGGATTACATCGAAGGCCAGTCGCTTGATGGCCGCCAGCCTTTTATAGGCATTTCTGCGCGTGTAACCCGTTGGGTCCTTGTGCATCTGAGCCTGCACTTGAGCGCTGAGTGCCTCCAGTTTGGCCAGGAACAGCGGGTGGGCAATTACAGTCCATCCATGAATAACCAGAGGCTTCCTGCTCGCATCACTCATTCATCATCCGCCGACAGAGATTGATCCAGGTCGACCTCTGCGTCGCCGACAAGCTTGTCGAGACGCGCGATGAGGTCAGCATCGACAACCTGCAGCCGTTGAGGGTTGGTGGCGATATCGTGTGCCAGGAAATCCAGAAATTTGCCCAGTACTGGATCGCTCTCGGTTGCTTCTGCACGGGTGAGTATCACCTCACCGTCAGGGCGAATCGAGTAATGGATCTTGTCACGTTTTTTCAAGCCCAAGGCGCGCCGTACTGTTTCGGGAACAGTGGTCTGATAGCGATCGGTCAGTGTGGACTCGACGTCGAGAGTGGTTGCCATGGGCAATGTCCTTTTGAGGGGAAGCTATGCATTCCAAGGTAATGCGAATGCATTGCTTGGTCAATGCAAGTGCATTACCCCTCTGATGGGCGGTCAGGCTACTCCCACCAACACCGGAACCTTCACCCGGTCAATCACCTTCGCGCTGATCGACGGATCCAGCATCCGCCCCAGCCGCGACAGGTGACGGTGGCCCATGATGATCAGCTCGCAGTTCAGCTCCTGCGCCTTGGCCACGATCACTTCGACCGGTTGCCCGGCCACCATGCAGCCCTGGCTGGCGAAGCCGGCTTGCTGCAACTCGCGCACGGCCTGGGCGACGGCGTGGTCGGCATGTTGCTGTTCCTCGCAGGCGGCGGGGTATTCCTCCAGCTCTTCGGTTGTATAGGGGGCGGGTTGTTCGTGGACGGCGAAGGTGGAGTCGATGGCCAGCAATACGTGCAGTTCGTGTTCGCCGGGGCGGCAGTAGCGGCGGGCGAGGGTGAGCAGGGCGCTGGAAGCGGGGGAGGCGTCGATGGCGATCAGGACGGGGGTGGGCATTGGGGATCCTTGTACAAGGCTGGCTGAACGGTTGCCTGTCCGGGCCCTTTCGCGGGTAAACCCGCTCCCACAGGTACACCACAGTTTTCGAAATCCGCGCAGTCTCTGTGGGAGCGGGTTTACCCGCGAATGGGCCGAACCTGCCATGCAATATTTTTGGCCCAATCCACTTCCGGAATAAATGCCCCTCCACGCACGAGCGCATTGCGTCTGGTGCAATCCACCAACCTGCTACCATCGCCATCCCCACAGCTGCCACGGAAAACGGCCATGCAACTCCCGGACATGAACCTGCTTGTCGCCCTCGATGCCCTGCTCGACGAGGGCAGCGTGGTCGGGGCAGCACAGCGCATGAACCTGAGCCCGGCAGCGATGAGCCGGACCCTTGGGCGTATCCGTGATGCCCTGGGCGACCCGATCCTGGTGCGTGCCGGCCGTGGCCTGGTACCGACGCCACGGGCGCTGGCCCTGCGCGAGCAGGTGCATGGGCTGGTGGAGCAGGCCGGGCAGGTGTTCCGCAGCCGAGACGGTGTCGATCTGGTTAACCTGGACCGTGCCTTCAATATCCGCACCAACGATTTGTTCATCGCCCTGTACGGCGCCCAACTGCTGCGCATGATGCTGGCCCAGGCACCGCGTACGGTGTTGCGGTTCGTCCCGGAGGGCAGTGGCGACGATGATGCGGTGCTGCGCAATGGGCACATCGACCTGATCATCAGCTCGGCCGTCGAACTGGGCCCGGAAATCAAGGTGCAGAGCCTGTTCAACACCTATTTCGTGGGCCTGGCGCGCGTAGGGCATCCGATCTTCGACGCCCCTATCACTCCTGAGCGCTTCGCCGCCTACCCGCAGATCAGCGTATCCCGGCGTGGTCGCGCCAATGGGCCAATCGATGTGGCGCTGGCCAACCACAAGGTGGAGCGGCGGGTAGCGCTGATCACCACCAGCTTCCACTCGGCCATGTTTTCGTTGCCCGATTCAGACCTGATACTGCCGATACCGGCCAATATCCTCAACAGCGTGCAGCGCCTGAAGTTGCCACTGCGCTCGTTCGAGATCCCGGTGCCGTTGGAAAAGGTCAATGTGAAGCAGGCATGGCACCCGCGGTTCGACAACGATCCCGCGCATCGTTGGCTACGACAGACGTTGAAAGCATGCGGCAGTATTGATCCGTGATGCTGCTGACGATTGCGCCTGACGCAATATAAAGCTGCCAACAAGTCAGTTTTCGTCAGCATTCGACCTTCTTAAACTTGCTCCAGCCTCGAAATTGTTGCTGGAGATGTAATTTCATGAGTTCCCTGACCGCACCCTCTGCGGCGTTGGCAGCCGCCCCCGCGCCGGCTGCACCTGCGCAGACGGCGTTCGGCGTGCAGGTGGTGGTGGGGCTGTTTGGTGTATTGCTGGCCGTGCTGTGCGCGGGCCTGAACGAGTCAGTCACCAAGATTTCCCTGGCCGATATCCGCGGTGCCATGGGCATAGGTGCCGATGAAGGCGCCTGGCTGCTGGCGGTGTACAGCGCCGCGTCGGTCTCGGCCATGGCCTTTGCGCCGTGGCTGGCCACCACCTTCTCACTGCGGCGCTTCACCATGAGCGCCATTGGCCTGTTCGCCGTGCTTGGCTTGCTGCAACCGTTCGCCCCCAACCTGCATAGCCTGATGCTGCTGCGTATACTCCAGGGCTTTGCCTCGGGTGCCTTGCCGCCGATGCTGATGAGCGTGGCACTGCGCTTTCTGCCGCCGGGCATCAAGGTCTATGGCCTGGCCTGCTATGCACTGACTGCCACGTTCGGCCCCAACCTTGGCACGCCGCTCGCGGGGCTGTGGACCGAGTACGTCGGTTGGCAATGGGCCTTCTGGCAGATCATCCTGCCGTCGGCGCTGGCCATCGTCTGCGTGGGTTGGGGCCTGCCGCAAGACCCGCTGCGTCTGGAGCGTTTCAAGCAGTTCGACTGGCGCGGTGTGTTGCTGGGCCTGCCCGCCATCAGTTGCATCGTGCAGGGCCTGTCGCTGGGTGACCGTTGGGGCTGGTTCGATTCGCCGCTGATCTGCTGGCTGCTGGGTGGTGGCCTGCTGCTGTTGGTGCTGTTCATGTTCAACGAGTGGTCCGAGCCGCTGCCGTTTTTCCAGTTGCGCATGCTGCAGCGGCGCAACCTGAGTTTCGCCTTGGTGACCTTGGCCGGCGTGCTGATCGTGCTGTCGGGCGTGGGCAGTATCCCGTCGGCCTACCTGGCGCAGATCCAGGGCTACCGCCCGGCACAGACCAGCCCGCTGATGATGCTGGTGGCGATGCCGCAACTGGTCGCCCTGCCGCTGACGGCAGCCCTGTGCAACATCCGCGCAGTGGACTGCCGCTGGGTGCTGGGCATCGGCCTGGCGATGCTGGCGGTGTCGTGCGTCGGCAGCAGCCTGCTGACCAGCGAGTGGATCCGTGGCGACTTCTACCCGTTCTACCTGTTGCAGGTGTTTGGCCAGCCCATGGCGGTGCTGCCACTGCTGATGCTGTCCACCAACGGGATGACCCCACAGGAAGGCCCGTTCGCCTCCAGTTGGTTCAACACTGTCAAAGGCCTGGCTGCAGTCATCGCGGGTGGCCTGCTGGATGCACTTGGCACCCTGCGCCGACACTTCCATTCCAATCACCTGGTGGACAGCCTGGGCAACGCCCCGCTGGTCGACGACAGCGCTGCGGGCCTGGCCCGGCGTATTCACGACCAGGCGCTGGTGCTGACCTCTGCCGACCTCTACCTGGTCATGGCTGGCATCGCCGTGGCCCTGATCTGCCTGATTCCTTTCGTGCCTACCCGGGTCTACCCGCCGCGTGCGGTGGCCTGAACCCTGGATGAATTCGAGAACCGCTGAAATGACTAACAACCGCAAAACCCTGTTCATTGGCTCGGTACTGGCCGTGGCCGTTCTGGCTGGCATTGTCGGCCCCTGGATGTTCGGCAGCGACCACCGCCAGAGCACCAACGATGCCTACGTCATTGCCGACTACACCGTAGTTGCGCCCAAGGTTGCAGGCTTCATCAAGGACGTGCTGGTAGAAGATAACCAGCAGGTCACGGCAGGCCAGTTGCTGGCGACCATCGACGCCCGTGACTACCAGGCCGCCCTGGATGCCGCTCAGGCCCAGTTGCTGGTGGCTCAGGCGCAAAGTGCCGATGCCCGCGCCACGCTCGAGCGCCAGGCAGCATTGATTGCCCAGGCCGAGGCGGCGGTGAAAGCGGCCCAGGCCGAAACAGCGTTCGCCGACCATGAAGTCAACCGTTATAGCCGCCTGGCCGAGCAGGGCGCCGGTACCGTGCAGAATGCCCAGCAGGCACGCAGCGGCGTCGACCAGGCCCGCGCTCGCCTGGCCAATGCCCAGGCGGCGCTGGTGGCGGCGCGCAAGCAGGTGGATATCCTTACTGCCCAGGTGGCCAGCGCCGATGGCCAGCTCAAGCGCGCTGAAGCAGGCGTGGAAAAGGCACAGCTCGACCTGTCCTACACGCGCATCACGGCGCCGGTGGACGGCATGGTCGGCGAGCGCGCCCTGCGCGTGGGCGCCTACGTCAATCCCGGCGCACGCCTGTTATCGGTGGTGCCGTTGCAGCAGGCCTATGTGGTCGGCAACTTCCAGGAAACCCAGCTGACCCATGTGCAGCCGGGGCAGCCGGTGAGTATCAGCGTTGACACCTTCTCCGGTGAAAAGCTGCAAGGCCACGTAGAGAGTATCGCGCCGGCTACCGGCGTGACCTTCGCTGCGGTCAAGCCAGACAACGCCACCGGCAACTTCACCAAGGTTGTGCAGCGCATCCCGGTGAAGATCGTGTTCGATGACGGGCAGCCGTTGCTCGCCCGCTTGCGGGTGGGCATGTCGGTGGAGGCGACCATCGATACCCGTGGCGACAAGCTGGATGGCAAAGAGGTAAGTGCACGATGAAACCTGCATTACGCTTGAGCCCCTTGGTGCTGGCCGTGTTGATGGCCGGTTGCACGATGGGCCCGGACTTCCTGCGCCCCGACAGCCAGGCACCGCAACAGTGGGCGCCACTTCAAGGCCAGGCAGCATCCAGCCAGCCGCAAGCCGAACCGCTGGAGCTGCGCTGGTGGGAAACCTTTCATGACGGACAGCTCAGCGCGTTGATCCAGCGCGTTGCCGAGCGCAACCTCGACTTACAAATGGCCAGCGCCCGCTTGCTGCAAAGCCGTGCCTTGCGCCGCACCGTGGCCGCCGATGAGGTGCCATCGGTAGACACCAACGCCGGTTACAGCCGCGCTCGTAACAGCGCCGAAGGCTTGAGCGACCCTTCCGGTAAAGCGGGTAAAGAGGCGTACAACCTTTGGCAAGGCGACCTGGTGGCCGGTTGGGAGCTGGACTTGTGGGGGCGCGTGCGGCGCCAGGTCGAGGCTGCCGATGCCACGGTCGAAGTGGCCGAGAACGACCGCCGCGGGGTGCTGCTGGCCCTGCTGTCGGAAACCGCCGGTAACTACATCCAGCTGCGAGCGGTGCAGCACACGATTGATGTGACACAGGACAACCTCAAGGTTGCCCGACACAGCCTGAAATTGTCCGAAGACCGTCAGGCCGAAGGGGTTGCCACTCGGCTCGACGTGGCTCAGGCCAGTGCCCAGGTGGCGTCGATCGAGGCTCGCCTGCCAAGCCTCGAAGCCCGGCGTGATGACCTGATCAACGCCCTCAGCCTGCTTGCCGCAGAACCACCGCGTAGCCTGCAGGCCGAGTTGCTGCAAGGCGGCGAATTACCCGCGCCGCAGCAGAAGTTTGCCATCGGCCTGCCATCCGAATTGGCCGAGCGTCGCCCGGACATCCGCCAGGCCGAATCGCGCCTGCATGCCGCTACGGCCAGCATTGGCGTGGCCAAGGCCGATTTCTATCCGAGCATCCGCTTGTCGGGCAGCGTCGGTTTCCAGGCCATGCAGTTGTCTGATTTCGGCGGCTGGGATTCGCGCCGCTTTGCCTTCGGGCCACAGTTGTCGTTGCCGATCTTCGAGGGTGGCCGGCTCAAGGGCACCCTGGAACTGCGCGAGGCGCAGCAGCAAGAAGCGGCGCTGAACTACCGCAAGGTGGTGCTGGGTGCCTGGCATGAGATCGACGATGTGCTTCGCCTGTACAACGCCAGCCAGTTGCGCCGTGACCACTTGGCCGAGGCTGTGAGGCAGAACCGCATCGCCCTGGAAACCGCCCAGCGCCAGTATGTGGAAGGGGCGGTGGACTTTCTCAATGTGCTGACGGTGCAGGGGGCATTGCTGGCCAGCGAGGAGCAGTGGATCGACAGCTCGGCGGCGGTGTCCCAGGCGCTGGTGGGGTTGTACAAGGCCCTGGGGGGGGGCTGGCAGGCGTTTGATGAGCAGCCGGTGAAGAAAGCATAAAAAGCGGGGCCTCTGTGCGGCCCATCGCCGGCAAGCCAGCTCCCACAGGTACAGCGCAGGCCTAGGGCCTGATGGGATCCTGTGGGAGCTGGCTTGCCGGCGATAGGGCCGGTACTGGCAACAGAAAAATCAAAGCGGGCGCAGCAGCCCAAACCGCTTGCGCAACGCCCAATCCAGCACCCGCCGCGGCAGCAACCGGGCCATCAGCGGCAGCGCCGTACTGCCATTCCCCAACCGCACCACAGCGGGTACGGGTGACTTGCCAACGGCCGCCAGTACGCCTTGGGCAAATACCGCCGCCGAAGTCGGCTTGTCCTGCGAAGCCCGCGCCCGTGCCTGTACATGCTCACGCAACGGCCACCACGCAGAGTCCGCCGCCAGCACCTGCTCCGCCTGGCGTTGGGCATTGTTGGCAAATTGCGAGGCAATCGCCCCGGGTTGCACTTCCATCACCTGGATACCGAAGGGGGCCAGCTCCAGACGCAGGGCATCGCTCAGGGCATGTACGGCGGCCTTGGACGCGCAGTACGCGCCAGCGAATGGCGTGACCAGCACGCCCGAGACACTGCCGATGTTCACCACCAGCCCGCGTGCGCGACGCAACAGCGGGAACAGTGCGCGGGTGACGCCGACCACGGCGAACACGTTGGTCTCGAACTGCTGGCTCAGGGCATCGACGCCGCCGTCGAGCAGCGGGCCCATGGCGCCGTAGCCGGCGTTGTTGACCAGCATGTCAAGGCGCCCGTGCTGCGCCTCCAGCTCATCGGCCAGGCGCTTGAGCGCTTCGCCATCGTTGACGTCCAGTTGTCGTGCAGTGAAGCCGGCGGCGGCCAGCTGTTCGACATCCTCGGGCTTGCGGGCCGTGGCCCAGACTTCATGGCCGGCATCGCGGAAGGCGTCGGCCAGGGCGCGGCCGATGCCGCTGGAACAACCAGTGATCAGGACGGTGGGCATGTAGATAGCCTTCGATTAATTGGCAAAGTTGCCTTGCAGATGTTCAGCGCGAAACTCCAGGGTCTGTGGCCGGTAACCGGAGCGCAGCGGCGGCAACGGCAAGCAGTCCTTCCACTCGGCACCTGGCTGCAGTTCACCCGGGCCACGATAGCGCGGAGCGTTGTAGCTGTTCTCCGCCAGATTGACGGTATCGCCCGGCGCGTACGCTGCCACTCGCCACCGCAGTTCGGTCAGCGGGGCATCGTTGCCGTTCTTCATGCGCACCTGCAGGGCACGGTCGGCGGGGCAGTGTTCGGGGGCATAGCTCAGGCGCAGGTCCAGGCGCGCCAGCTGCAAGGCTTCGCGGCTGTCCTGCCAAAACACCATCAGGGCCACCAGGCCCAGGCCGCAGACGGCGGCCATGGAGACGGGCAGGGCCTTGGCTGGATAGCGCAGAAGCAATACCAGCCAGGTAAGGATCAGAGCAGCGCCGATCAACATGAGTCGGTGACCTCAAGTATGCAGGTTCAGCCATCGTAGCGGTAAATGGACCGCGCTTGAAGGACAGTAATGGCCCGGGTTGCTGCAGGGCTTTACATGCTATCTACCTGGTATTTCTGTCAGTACCGACGTGCCTGTTCTCGCAGTAGCCTTGTTTGCAGCAGTCAGCTGCCCACTGCCTGGGTAGTTTGACAATACTTCAATCTTTACTGGAGATAGGGAAATGAACGCGATACACACGGATGCCAAACAATGGGCCTTCACTGGAACGATGCAGGCTACATTGTCATCGGGCACAACATTCGAAGCCAGCGCCATTGATTATCAACCAGGCTTTGGCATTCTCGCGATCGACGACAGGGCATTGAATGACGAACCCTTTATCTATATCGGTTTTCCTGAAGCAATCGGTGTGGGCAGTTTCCCCATCGAGCCTGAAGGTCAGGGCAAGATAAGGGCGTTTCTTGGCATCCAAGGTAAAGGGCCTGCAAAGAGCGGAAAGCTTGTCATCACTGAAGTGCAAGCAACTGGTGCGATCTCGGCGAAGTTCACGTTCAAGGGGGAGGATGAAAATGGCCAAGCGTTTGAGGTAACTGAGGGTGCTTTCACCATTAGCCCCTGCGTTGCGCTACAGAATAACCACCCGGTAGTCGCTGCGTCGGCATGTATCAGCCCTGCGCTTTCGGATAACGCCGGTTTTGTCGCCGATAACTTCAATGTGCGAGCCAGTAATGCAGGGCGGCGCAGTATTTTGGTTACCCAGCAAAAAGACCTGAAGGGAGGGCTGTCATCGCTAGGCACTTACTTGAATATCGATAGTCAAGGGCACGGGTACGCTTTCGCGGCGGTCAATCAAGGCTTGATTGCGACCCGAGACATGATCATCACGGATTTCAGGTCTGAAGAGAATGCCCGACTGTCCTTCGATTTCAGTTATTCCTTCACGCATAACGGGACTGATTACAAGGTGAGTGATGGGCATCTCGAAATCGATTGGCGCCCCAAGTAATCATGGGCAGTGAAAAGCCCCGTACCTGAAAAGGTAACGGGGCTTTTGTCTCAAGCCTGTTTCTTTACTGGGCGATGGTCTTCACCGAAACCCCACGCTCGACCGGCGTCGATGTCCGCCCATAAACATCCTCAAAGCGCTCGATGTCATCCTCGCCCAGGTAGCTACCGGACTGCACCTCGATGATCTCCAGCGGGATCTTGCCCGGGTTGCGCAGGCGGTGGATCGAGGCAATCGGAATGTACGTCGACTGGTTCTCGGTCAGCAGGAACACGTTCTCGTCACACGTCACCTCGGCAGTACCCGACACCACGATCCAGTGCTCGGCACGGTGGTGGTGCATCTGCAGCGACAGGCTGGCGCCCGGCTTGACGGTGATGTGCTTGACCTGGAAGCGGCCGCCCATGTCCACCGAGTCGTACGAGCCCCACGGGCGATATACTTCCAGGTGGTTCTGGGTTTCCGTGCGGCCCTGTTCGTCCAGGGTCTTGACCATCTGCTTCACGCCCTGGACCTTGTCCTTGTGGGCGATCATCATGGCGTCCTTGGTCTCGACCACCACGATGTTTTCCAGGCCGATCACCGACACCAGCTTGCCGTTGCCATGGATCATGCAGTTGCGGCTGTCCTGCACCACCACGTCGCCTTTGGTGACGTTGCCGTCCTCGTCCTTTTCATGCACTTCCCACAGTGACGACCAGCAGCCCACGTCGCTCCAGCCGGCCGACATCGGCACCACGCAGGCGCGTTGGGTTTTTTCCATCACCGCGTAGTCGATGGAGTTGTCCGGGCAGCAGGCGAAGGTGGCTTCGTCGATGCTCAGCACATCGCCGTCCTCCTGGCTGCGCTCCAGGGCCAGCACGCAGGTGTCATAGATGTCGCCGTCGTGCTTTTTCAGCTCTTCGAGGAAGCGGCTGGCGCGGAACAGGAACATGCCGCTGTTCCAGAAGTAGCCACCGGCCTGGACGAACTCGGCGGCGCGTTTTTCATCGGGTTTTTCAACGAACTGTGCCACCCGCGCCACGCCTTCGGGCAGCAGTGCGTCCTGGCTGGAGCGGATGTAGCCGTAGCCGGTTTCCGGTTTGGTCGCCGGTACGCCGAACAGCACCATCTCGCCGCGCTCGGCGGCCACGGTGGCCAGGGCCAGTGCGCGTTGCAGGGCTTTCTGGTCATCGATCACATGGTCGGCAGGCAGTACCAGCATCAGCTCGTCACGGCCTTCGTTGACCAGCTTCATGGCGGCCATGGCCACGGCCGGCGCGGTGTTGCGGCCGAACGGCTCCATCAGGATGCCTTGGGTTTCCAGCTTCAGGGCAGCCAGTTGCTCCTGGACGATGAACTTGTGGTCCTTGTTGCAGACCACGATCGGTGTGTCCATGCCTTCGAACACCAGGCGCTCGATGGTTTGCTGGAACAGGGTGTGTTCACCGGTCAGGGCCAGGAACTGTTTAGGGAACTGCTTGCGCGACAGAGGCCACAGACGCGAACCGCTACCACCAGAAAGAATTACCGGGATCATCATGTTTCTCCAATAGTCGTTAATAGGCAGAGGGATCAGTTGCTAGCCACGGGGCGAGTTACCCACACCGGCGACAAGGCGTTGCCGGAACCCGTTACGTACAGCACTGCGGCTTCGCCGCGCTCCAGGGCGACGGGTTTCACGTCGCCCACTTTCTTGTCGCCTTGGAACAACGCCAGGTTGACCTTCACCGGGTTGATTTCACGTTCGCCACGGCCGTTGGCGGCCACCGGCTTGACCACTTCGGTCTTGCCATCGGCGGTTTTCAGGGTCAGCTGCTGGTCGCTCAGGTTCTGCACGCGCACCAGGGCTTTCTGCTTGTTCTTGAACGGCGGTTCTTCGATCAGTTGCGGGTTGCCGCTGCTGCTGTTGACCAGGGTGTAGTACTTGTCCGAGGCCAGCTTCACCGGCACGCTCTTGCCGCCAACCTGGGCGGTATAGTCGCCGCCTGGCAGGAAGCTGAAGTCGCTGCTGGCCTGAGCGCCTACCTGTTTGATCTGGGTGTTGCCGACCGAAGCGGCAGCGGGTGCGCTGGCGGCGTTGTACAGGCGCACGAAGGTCGAACCTTTCGGCGCGCTTGGGCCATACAGGGCGGCGTCGGCACCGGCGAAGGCCTGCATCGAAGCAAGGGAAAGGCCGGCCGCGAGGGTGAGGGCTTTGGCAATGGAAGTCTTGGTAGTCATGTGCATTTCCTCTCTATCGTTCAGTGGTTCGTCCGGGTGGACGACAAGGCCAGGTTTTCTTCGGATTTACGGGTGTTCTTCAGCTGCGCGATCCACTGCGGGTCGAAGCTGCTCAAGTCGTTTTTCATGGGCAGATAACGTTCGGGGAACTCCCACACCACCACCTGTGGTGCGGCGTTCTTGAAGGCGTCGCTTTGCAGGTACTTGAGCATTGGCAGCAGCGGGCCGTGGCCGTCTTCGGCGTAGTTGGCCACGTCGCTGCGCAGCGCTTGTTGCAGCGCACCAAGGAAGTTCCAGTGCGGGTTGGCGCTGTAGCTGGTGCCCACCAGCGCTACCGGGATCTCGTTGTTGGCAAATAGCGCGTCGTCGCCGTCAGCCGCTGCTTCTGCCGGGCGGGTGGTGCGTTGTTGCAGGTTGTCCGGGGTTGGCAGCAGGTTGCTGAACAGCGGGTCGAGCGGCAGGAAGTTGGTCAGGTCGCCTTTGTAGGGCGCAGTGCTGCCGGCTTCGGTCACGAAGGTTTGCGGGTCGCCGTTGAGCAGGTTCTGTCGGCTTACGGCTTCAGCCAGCGCCTGCGCTGCCACTTCGGCGCCCATCGGCGTCCAGTGGGTGTCGGTGCGCAGGAAAACCTGGCCACGGGCCTTGGCTTGTTCCATGGCCGCTTGCAGGTCGGGGGCGAACACGTTGGCCTGGCGCACCTGAGCATGGAACTGGTTGTACAGGTCGTCGTGCAGGCTGGCCGGTTGCTCCTTGCCCAGGTATTCCGAATAGATACGCGCCTTGGCTGGCACGATGGCCAGCACCAGCTGGCTGCCGTGCTGCTGCAAGGTGTCGCGTACGCCGCGGATCAGCGCCAGGTTTTCCTGCATCAGTTGCTCGGCACCGGCGGTGGGCTTGAACTCTTCGTCGCTGAACAGCCACTGGTCGCGGCCCAGCACCACACCGGGGCGGCCTTCGTTGAACAGCTTGAAGTCCAGCGCGGCCCAGAGGTTGGTGCCAAGGCGCTTGATCGGGAACTGCTCGTCGTAGTGGGTTTCGGCGGCCTTGGCCAGCTTGCCGTTGAGCACGGTCATCTGCTCGGTACGCTGGAAGCTTTGCAGGCCACCGGTGGACCACACGCCCATGCCCACCAGCAAGCCGAGGAACGACAGTGAATACGTGATGCGTAAAGTACGGTTCATGTCATCGGCCTCAGAACTGGAAGTACAGGAACGGCGAGTAGCTTTGCGCCGAGAGCTTGAGGATCGAGGCCACGAACAGCAGCAGCACCAGGGCGCGGGTCATCACCCGGGTCCAGTCCAGGCCGATCGAGCCGTCAGTGTTGACCTGCACCGGGGTCGCCTTGGGCGAAGGCTTGGCATTGCGGTAGAAGTCGCGCAGGCCGAAGAACGCCAGGGTGAGGTAGGCGATCACCAGGGTGGCCACTTGCAGGCCGGTCAGTTGGGCACGGTTGAGTTCCGACAGCTGCCAGTCGCCAAAGCTGAACATGGCGCCGTACATGCGGCCGGCCACGTGCAGGTTTTCGGCGCGGAAGATCACCCAGCCGACCACCACCAGCAGGAAGGTGAAGGCCCATTTCACCGGGTTGAAGCGCTGCGGGTTGGTGTCGATGCCCAGCGCACGCTCAATGGCCAGCCACATGCCGTGCCAGGCACCCCAGATGATGTAGGTGAAGTTGGCGCCGTGCCACAGGCCGCCCAACAGCATGGTCAGGAACAGGTTGCGGTAAGTGTTGAAGGTGCCTTTGCGGTTACCGCCCAAGGTGATGTACAGGTAGTCGCGCAGCCAGGTCGACAGGCTGATGTGCCAGCGCCGCCAGAACTCCGTGATCGACTGGCTGATGTAGGGCTGCTTGAAGTTCTCCATGAAGCGGAAGCCCATCATCAGGCCCAGGCCGATGGCCATGTCGCTGTAGCCGCTGAAGTCGAAGTACAGCTGCGCGGTGTAGGCCAGCGCGCCCAGCCAGGCGTCGCCCGTGGTCGGGTTTTGCAGGGCGAAGCAGTGGTCGGCCACCACCGCCAGGGTGTCGGCAATGAACACTTTCTTGATGAAGCCCTGCATGAAGCGGGTGCAACCTTCGGAGAACTTGTCCAGGGTGTGGGTGCGGTTGTTGAACTGGTCGACCAGGTCCTTGAAGCGCAACACGGGGCCGGCGATCAGGTGCGGGAAGATCGCCACGAACGCTGCAAAGTCGATGAGGTTGCGGGTAGCCGGGGTGTCGCCACGGTACACGTCGATGATGTAGCTGATCGACTCGAAGATGTAGAACGAGATACCGATCGGCAGCAGCACGTGGGTGAGGATGAACGGCTCCAGGCCGAACGAGCTGATGATCGCGTTCAGGCTTTCGACACCGAAGTTGGCGTACTTGAAGTAGCCAAGGATTGCCAGGTCGACGCCCACGCCCAGCAGCAGCCAGCGCTGGGCCGGCTTGGTGCGCACGCCGGCGGCGCCGACTTTAAGGCCGATCCAGTAGTTCCACAGGGTGACCCCGGCGAACAGGGCCAGGAAGTCCACCCGCCACCAGGCATAGAAGATGTAGCTGGCGACCAGCAGTAGCAGGTTGCGATAGCGTTGCCCGCTCAAGTAGTACAGGCCGAGGAAGATCGGCAAGAACAGGAACAGGAACACGTTGGACGAGAAGACCATCCCGGTTCTCCTTTTTGTTCACAGCATCCGGGGCACAGCGCCCCCCAAACCCCCCACACAAATGTGGGGGGCTACCTAGATCCCTGTAGGAGCTGGCTTGCCTGCGATGCAAGGCGAAGTCTTGCCCAGCCATTGTCGGGTCCGCTTCGCGGCCCATCGCAGGCAAGCCAGCTCCTACAGGGTTTTGCGTTACTTCTTGGTGTCTGCGCTCGGGTCATAGACCCGGGTCAGGTTGCCGCCGAGCCTGAAACTGTCGAATGGCTGCATGCCGTGCTTGCGTTCGAGCGTGTCACCCACGCACTGGTACAGCGCGCACCACGGTTCGAGCCAGGCGTACTTGCTGTCGACCTTGAGGTCTTTCATGTCTTGCTTTTCGCCTGCGCGTTCCGCGAAGTGCTTAGGATCGCGAGCGCCGTACAGCACGCCTTCCCCCAGGCGCTGCAGGGCAAAGTTGTTTTCGCTGCGCAGGTCCACACCGTTGGCCTTGGCAAAGCTGGCGATCATCGCCAGCGGTGGCAGGGCGTAGTTGTGGTAGGCCAGGGCGCGCTGCTTGCGCTTGATCTCGTTGGGCAAGAAGCCCTGCTCGTCGACCTGGTTGGCGCCGATCTTGTATTCCTTCACGGCCCAGTCGAACAGGTCGCGGCGGTTGGTCGCCACCGAGGTGGCCATGACTGACCAGGCGGCCCAGTAGCTGTGGTTGTTGATCTTCGCCAGCGGCAGGTTGCTCCAATCGCGCACGGTTTGCTCTGCAAGGCGGGCGAACCATTTTTCGATCAGCTCGGCCTCGGCCTGGTGCGCGGCCAGCGGCTGCGAGTTGGAGAACTTCAGGCGCAGCCAAGAACCACTCATGCTGCCCAACGCCCATTTGCGCATGGATTTGCCGGTGTGGTTGTAGTCGGTGGACATCAGCGCATCGGCACGCGCCCAGGTGCCCAACCAGGTCAGGGCGCAGTCGAGTTGTGCCGGGCGTCCGTCGCGCATGTACTGGTTGACCATCTTGGCCACGCCACGCTCCAGGGTGGTGATGTCCTTGGTGGAATCGCGGAAGGCCTGCTCTGAATCCTCGTTGAGGGTTGCCCGGGCACTGTCCGAACCTTCGTACTTGCTGCGGAACTGCAGCGCACCGGTGTACGGCTTGGGCGTTGCTTCGCAGCGGAAGTTACCGTCGCCGGTCTTGAGCTTTTCGATCCCCTCGTAGTACCCCTGGGGGGGTACCAGCGCGGCGTGCGCGGCCCCCCCGAACAGGGCCAGCGCGAGCAGGGCGGGGCGGAAGATTCGCTTGAAGGTGGTCATGGGTCGCCTCACTGGCCGGCCTGCGCGGTTTGCGCGGGCACGGCGAAGTTGTTGCGTTTGCAGAGCTTGGCTTCGACTTTCTGGGTGCCGCTTTCCGGGCCTTGCACCTCGAAGGCCAGCAGGCTCTGGCTGGCCCAGTCCTCGTCTTCACGCATCTGGAAGACAAAGCGGCCGTCGGTGTCGGAGGTTTCCGGTTTTTCCAGCTTGATGTCTTCGTGGCGGCCGTTGAGGTACCACAGGGTGGCCTGCAATACCTTCACCGACGGGTCTTCGAACTTCACGTCCATCTGCAGGTTGCGGTTGATCAGGTCTTTGATCACGCCGCCCTTGCCGTTGACCATCAGCTCGTTCTTGCCGGGCTTGAGGGTGGTGCTGGCGCTCATTAGCGCCGGGCGGTCGTCGCAGCCGTTGTCGAGCAGGCCGAGGATTTGCCGCCAGATGGTTTCCTGGTCCAGGCGGTACAGCGGGGAGAACTCCCAGATCAGGATCTTCGGCGGGTTCTTCTGGAATTCCTCGCTGCCCAGGTACTGGATCATCGAACCTTCCAGGCCTCCGCCGGGGAAGGCGACGTTGAGCACGTCGGCACCGATGTACTGTTCGAGGAAGCCCGAGAAGTTGTAGTTCTTGCCACTGTGGCTGGTGCCGACCAGGGTGATCTGCGCGTTGCCACTGTCACCGAACAGGTCGTCGCCACCGCCGCTGGAGCCTTTCGGCTCGGTAGCGAACTGGTCCATGTACTGCACTGCATAGCTGGTGCCGCAGAGCTGGCCGGCGACGTTGTGCAGGGTGCCGGTCTTGCCCATGCGCCCGGATTTTTTCGTTTCGAATTCCTTGCGCGGGATGCCTTCGAAGGCCGGCATGTGGTGCACGGTGTCGGCCACGATCTTGGCCGCGCGCTCGGCGCCGTAAGGTGTCCAGTGCTGGTCGCCACGGAAGTAGAAGTCCTTGCCCTGGTCGGCGGCGGCCAGCTGTTCGTTGGTCAGCGGCGACAGGTCGGGCACGTTGTAGCCCATGCTTGCAAAGCGCTTGAGCATGGCCTGGTAGTTGCCCAGCGCCTTCTGGTAATCGAAGGCAGCTTTCTCGGCCGGGTTGAGCATGTTGCGGTTCACCAGGCCACGGGTCGGCTGGTAGACCACCACCAGTTCCACGCCGCGCTTCTTGAACGCGTCGTGCACCTGCTGCAGGCGTTTGTAGCCGGCCGGGGTGGTGTTGAACTCGGTGCGCAGGTCTTCGCGGGTACGGAAAAGCCAGTCCCCTTTGGCCTGCACCAGCGTGGTGAAGTTTTGCTGGTAACGGGTGGTGTAGCGGCTGGCGTCATGCGCTTCAGGGCACAGCTGGCAGCACGGCTCGGCGGTGAAGGTGGGGGCCTTCACGTCGTCGGCGCGCACGCCCTGGCTGATCGCCAGAAGGGCGGCGGACAGGCCCAGCAGTTTCATCAGGTGTGGGGTCATGGTCTGGGCTTCCTTAATCGATCATTTCGGTCTGGCGTTCGACCGGGTCGATCAGCACAGCCTTTTGCTGGCGTACCAGCAGGTCGAGGATTTCGTCCTGGCGTTCGCCCAGGATGCCGTTGAGGCTGATACCGCTGGCCTTGCGCGGGGCGAGCATCGAAACCTTGTACAGCTCGACCGACAGCGGCGAGTCGATCGACAGCGGGCCGGAGCCGTTGGCCGTCAGCTCACCGCCCACCAGGATCAGCGACACCTTGGTGTCGAACGGGTCCAGGGCGATATCGCGGTCGGTGTCGGACAGGTCTTTGATGTGGCCGTACACGCCCACCAGGCCGTTGGCCATGGCGATGTTTTCGTACAGGCGGATGTTCACGCTGTTACGCACGCGGATGCCGTGGCGGCGGTTGTTGATCAGCTTGTTGCCCCAGATCAGGTTGTCGCCGCTTTCGTACAGGGTGATGCCGTCGGTGTGGTTGCGGTAGATCTCGTTGTAGGCGATCAGGTTGTTGACGCTGTTACGGTCGATCACCACACCCGAGAGCTTGTTGTCGTAGCTCTTGTTGTTGATGATCCAGCTGTCGTTCACCTCACGCGAAACGATGATGCCGTGCTTCTTCTTGGTGCCGTACACCGTGTTGCCGGCGATGATCAGGCGGTGCGAGCGGTCGTGCGGGTCGATGCCGTAGACGATGTTGTCGCGGTAGGTGCTGTCCTTCACCACGAAGTCCTGGGTTTCGTAGCAATAGAAGCCGTACCACATGTCGCTGAACTCAGAGCCGATGATCCAGCCGGTGGGTTCCGGTCGGCCCATGCGCTTGGCCATGTTCGGCGTGTACTGCGAGATGCTCACACCATACGATTTGGACTTGGCGTAGCCGAAGCTGGCCATCTTCGTATTGACGATGTAAGTCTCGGTACCGCCCCACGACAGCAGGAACGGGCGGAATTCCTTGGGCGAGCGGAAGGTCGCCGGGCCGTTGTCCTTCTCGCGCCAGCCGGTCACCTGGGTGTCGGTGACGAACAGCTTGCCGTCGTTGACCAGGAACGAACCGCCCTCCTGGGACAGGCGCAACTGCTTGACCTTGCCGTCGATCTCGAGGATGCCCTTTTGCCCGACCACAATTGGCAGGCGCGCCAGGTACACGCCCGGCTCGACTTCGCTGAGGTACTGCTTGGGCACCTTCTTGCTCAGCTCCACCAGGTCGACATGGCCGTCATCGACGAAAATCGCCTGGGGTATACCGTGCTGGCGTTGCACCCACTCGGCCGCCTTGTTGTCGCCGCCGACGAACTCCTTGAGGGTGTCCTCCTGGAACATGCGGCGCAGGCTGACCTTGCCCTTGTGGCTGCGGTCGATCTTCTTCTGCACCGCCTCGGCGGTGAAGCCGGTCAGGTCGGGCAGCTTTGGCGGGTCCATCTGCAGCGGCTCGATTGGCGCGCTGGCCACGGTATAGGTCTTGGCCTGCTGCAGTTCCTTGGCAATCACCTGGGGTTCTGCGGCGGCGACCAGGCCGCTGGCCAGCAGCAAGGCGCTGGCCAACAGGCTGTGACGTAAGTGCGGGTGAAGGTTCATCAGGTTTCTCCCGGCCTCAGAATCGCCAGATCACGTCGACGAAGGCGCGGTGCATGTACGAGTCCGCTTCCTTGCCGTAGGCGTCGCCCGGCTTGAACACACCGGCGCGCAGGCGCACCAGGGCGGACGGTTCGTCGATGGCCTGGCTCATGGAGGCTGGCAGCAGGCCTTGCTTGAAGTACTTGGTCACAACCACGTCCATTTCCTGGCCAAGGTCTTTTTCACCGTCGACCAGCTGGCGGCTGACGCCGTTGTCGTCGACGGCGGCATTGATGCCGCTGGAGCCGATGTTCTGGTTGCCGTCGACACGCCAGAACTTGTGGTAGATCAGGCTGGCGTCGTAGTCGTCGCGCAGCTGCCAGGAGGCGAACAGGGTGGCGGCCTGCAGGTTGCCCAGCTCGCCACGGAATGCCTCACCGAAGCGGTGCACGCGCGAGCGGGTGCCGGTGAAGTTGGAGCGGTTGCTCTCAAGGCCGGTTTGCTCGAAGTTGTTCGAACCGTCGTCGCCACCGCCGCCGCTGCCACGGGCATAGGCCGCACCGACCTGCCATTGCGGGTCCAGGCGCAGGCGGATGCCGAGGTCGGTGGCCCAGGCGTTGACGTCGCCGCTCTGCTTGCCAGTGGCAACCTGCTCGTCGCCGACGGCCTGGCTGCTGAGAGTGTCGCGGTCACCGGTCAGCCAGGTGACGCTGCCCCAGTAGTTGACGGTGTGGTCGTTGCGCCAGTTGTAGGCGTCGCTGTTGGCTTCCAGGCCCAGCCAGGTCAGGTCGCCGGTGCGGGTCTTGTCCAGTGCGTCGACGGTTTCACCCGGTTTTTTCAGGCTGCCGCTGTCGTGGGTGTGATGGGCGCGCACGCCTACCCAGTGGCCAGGGGTCCACTGTGTGGCAACGTTGCCGTAGATGTGGGTGCGGTCCTTGTCTTCCGGGGCCAGCTCGGTGAGGTCGGTGCGGTATTCGCTGAAGCGCTGGGCCACGCCCAGGTCGGCCTTGAGCAGGGTGGTGTCGAAGGTCCAGTTCAGTGCTTCGATGTTGGTGTCGCGCCACATGCCATCGTCGCTGCGCAGGCGCTGGCGACCGAGGCGCAGTTGCTCGCCGGGGTAAGCGGTGAGGCCGCTGTAGCCCACCCAGAACTCGCGCATGGCCAGGTAGCTTTTGTCTGGCTGGCGGCTGTCGTCACCGGTGTCGGTGGTGGTGCCGTCGTCGTTCTGGCGCAGGGTGTCGGTTTCGATGGTGTCGGTGGCGGCGACGGCCTGGCCCATGGCGTAGGCGCTCCAGTTGCCGCGCTCGCCGTATACCCACGGGCGCAGGTCCAGGCCCAGGCCGTTGACGTCGCCGCCAGGGCGGGTGCCCAGGTCGCGGTCGTCTTCCGACTGGCCGGTGATTTTCACGTCCAGGCCAAAGTTTTTCTCAGCGGTCATTTCCGCCAGGGTCGGGCAGGACCACAGCAGGGCGAAGCTCAGGCCGATGCCAGCTTTCACGAAGGGATTGAGCGTCATAGCGAGTCCTCACCGTCTACTTCTTTTTCGTCGTCTTGCAGGGCTTCGAGTGCCAGGGGGCTGTTCGCGCCCTGGGCCATGCTGCCGCGTGCCTGCTTCTCTTGCGCCAGCAGTTGCTGGGCCTGGCTACGTTGGTCAGGCGTGAGTTGCTGGTCGAGTTGCTGCAAGAGTTCGCTCGATTGCGGCGTCGGGTTGACCTGCGACAGCTGGGCGAACACCCAGGCGTTGCCCGGTTGCGGGCGGATGCCGTGGCCTTCGCTGAACAGCTGGGCCAGGGCATAGTCGGCGCTGTTCTGCCCGCCACGGGCGGCGGTCAGCAGGTGGTCGACGGCTTTCTGCGGCTCGACGTTGCCCAAGTAGCCACGGCGGTACAGCTGGCCCAGGTAGTAATGGGCGCTGATCTCGCCTGCGTCGGCGGCAGCCTGCAGGTGCTGCTCGGCCTTTTTGGCGTCGGCTGGCAGGGTCTTGCCTTCGTAGTACAGGCGGCCCAGCAGCAGTTCGGCGCGAGGCTGTTCGGCTTCGCGGCCCTTGTCGATGTAGGCCAGCAACTGGTCGGTGTCGCCCAGTTCGGGGAAGTCGTACACCAGTTGCGCCAGGCTGACCCAGGACGCCGGGTTCGTCGGGGCCACCTGCTCAAGCAGGTCCTTGGCGGTTTTCTCGTCGGTCTGGCCCAGGCTGCGGTCAGCCAGCACACGGGCAACGCTGTCGACCCGGGTGGCCGGCACTGCGCCACGGGCGTAGGCGGCTTTGAGCTGGGCGAGCAGGTCGGCCTGCTGGTCGGCCTGGCCACGCTTCTGGTATACGGTGGCCAATTCGACGTAGCAGATGTCGGTGGTGTTCAGGGCGGCCTTGCAGATGTTCTCCACCTCGCCCAGGTGCTGGTCGTAGGTGCCCTGGGTGCGGTACAGCAGCACCTGGGCCAAGCCCGCTTCCGGGTTGCCGGCGGCGCGCCATTGGTCGATCTGCTGTTGTGCGTTGACCTTGGGGAAGCTCTGCGGGTAGCTGAGGTAGAGCATCGCCAGCGGGATCAGGGTATTGCTTTCGCCTTGACGGGCCGCTTGCTTGAGCAGGGTTTCGGCTTCTTCGCGTTCGGCCTGGGTGCTGTCGGGCTTGGCCACCAGCAGGCGACCAAGGCGTGCCTGGGCACGGGGCGACGTGGCAGCTGCGGCGCGGTAGGTGGCCTCGGCTTCCTTGATTTGCGACGGGTCGCGGGTGGCCACCTTGATGTCGGCCAGGCCCACTTGCGCTTCGCTGTAGCCCAGGTCGGCCAGGGCCTTGTAGTTGCGCTCGGCCAAGGCCGTGTCACCGCGTTTCATGGCTTCGTTGGCCAGGCGCTGGTCGGGCAGGCCGGCACAGCCGGCCAAGGTGATGGCGGCAGCCAGGGCACACAGGCCCAGGCTTGCGCTCTTCTTGTAGGGAATCATGCTGTGATCCTCTTACAGCCCACGGGCCACGGCTTTGTCGATCAGCCAGTTCAGCGATGGGCCACGGTCGCTGTTGACCGCAGCCGGGCGGCCGGCCAGTTCGGCGGGCAGGCCGCTGTCAGGCTTGATCTGCACGCGAATGTCGGAGGCGAGGTCGTCGCTGTTGAGGCTGGCGCTGCTGACGATCTGGCCGGTGCGCACTTCGTCTTCTCCGGCCACCTGGAAGTTGACCCGGGTGCCTGGCTTGACCTCGTCGAACTGGCGGTAGCTGAAGCGGGCTTCGACCATGGGCGTGGTGGTGCGCGGGATCAGCTGGAAAATCGGCTGGCCTTTGGCGGCATACTGGCCGTCGTCCACCAGTTGGCGGGCGACCACGCAATCGCAGGGGCTGGTGAGGGTGCCGGACAGCTGCTTGCCGAACAGCTCTTCGATCTTCGCCGGCTCCAGCTGCGCGTCGTCCAGATTGCCCTTGAGCATGTCCAGCATGCTGGTGGTGAAGCTAGCCAATGGCGCGCCCTTGGCGATCTGCCCACCGCCCTCGACCAGGCTGCTCACGGTGCCGTCGCGTGGCATTGTGATGGTGGTGGTCGGTACCGCGACCACACCGGCTTCGGCATGGCTGACGAAATACATGCCGTACAACGACTTGGCGACAAAGCCGAAAGCCGCGACGCCGACCACGAATACGCCGAGGGTGACGGTGACTGCCTTGAACCGGCCGAATGCGCTCAGGCCGGAGCCGCCGTCTTTTTGCTTACGCGCCTTGGTGAAGTTGTCACGTTGCAGGGTGCTGAGCACGTCGCCGATGCTGATCAGCTCACCAGACAGGTGGCTGGTGATGATGTGCCGCAGCGTGGCGATGTCGCGGGGTTCAAGGTTCTGGAACTGCGCACCGGTACGGCCGCTGCTCGGGTTGTACGAGCGCACCTGAAACTCGATGTCGATCGACAGGCCCAGGTTGTCGACCACGAACTGCAAGCGCCCGCGCATTACATCGCCTACCGATAGTGGCTGCTTGGTGTGGAAGCTCAGGCCACCGGCGGAAAGGTCGTCGACCTTCACTTCGTGGGTTTGGCGCTGGGCGTCCAGGAAACGCAGCTTGGCGGGAATGCGCACCCGGGCGTGTTGGCGCTGGGCTTCGGACTCATGCACGACATTGACGTTCACGGCGGTATTCATGGTGGTTTGTTCCTGTTAGATCCGATCCGGGTTGGGCTCACACGACCATGAACAGCACAGCAACGAAGATGCTGGCCGCCGAGAAGGTCATGGTCCGCGAGGACCAGGTGTTGAACCATTGTTGAAAGCTGGCGAGGTCACGCTTGAGGGCAGTGGGCTGACGCGTCCACGACTGCTTGTCGAGGCGGAAGAACACGTAGATCTTCATCAGCGCGCCGATGATCTGGTTGTAATAGAGAATCAGCGGGTAGGCCGGGCCCACGTTGTGGCCGGAGCACAGCAGCATGACGGTGAGGATCAGGCGGGTGATGCCGATCCACAGCAGGTACACCAGCAGGAAGGCCAGGCCGAACTTGAGGCTGGCGATCACCGCCACGGTCAGCCCCAGCAGGCTGGTCCACATCGACACGCGCTGGTCGAACAGCACGATGCTGGTGAACAGCCCGAGGCGGCCAAGGCCCAGGCCCAGCGCACGGGAGTTCTGCCGCAGGTTATTGCCGTACCAGCGGTACATCAGCTTGCGGCTCGCCTTGAAGAAACTTTTCTCCGGCGGGTGCTCGACCGTGTTGATGGCGGCGTCCGGCACGTAGAAGGTGTCGTAGCCCAGACGCATGAGGCTGAACCAACTGGACTTGTCGTCACCGGTGAGGAACTTGAAGCGGCCCAGGCGCCAGTGCATCAGCGAGTCGCTTTCGACGTCGGCAATGAACTCAGGGTTGGTCACCACGCTGGCGCGGAACATCGACATGCGCCCGGTCATGGTCAGCACGCGCTTGCTCAGCGCCATGGAGCACATGTTGATGTGGCGCTGGGCGAAGCGCAGCTTGTGCCACTCGCTCATGATGTAGCCGCCGCGTACTTCGCAGAACTCGTTGGTGGTCAGGCCGCCGACGTTGGGGAACAGCTTGAACCACGGCACGGTCTTGCGGACCACGCCATCGGCCAGCACGGTGTCGCCGTCGATCACCGCCACCACGGCGTTTTCGTCCGGCAGCATGCGCGAGATGGCGCGGAAGCCGTAGGCCAGGCCATCGCGCTTGCCGGTGCCGGCAATGCGCACGATGTCCAGCTTCACATGGGCTGGCGGGTTGTATTTGGCCCACAGGCTTTTCACCAGCAGTTCATCCGACATTTCCACCAGCGAGCAAACCACGGTGGTGGGGAAGCCGCAGTTGATCGCCTCGCGGATCACCGAGCTGTACACCTGGGCGGTGGTCAGGGCTTCGATGCGAAAGCTGGTCACCATCAGGTACACATGCGACGGGTCGGTGGCATCGCCCATCTTCTGCACTTTGCGGCGCAGGTACGGGTACACGCCGTAGAGGAAGATCATGCCGCGGATGAAATGGGTGGCGCCCATGGAATAGCGCCAGATGCCGACTGCGCCGACCAGGAAGATGAAGTGCTTCGACTGCGAGTCGAAGATATCGGCTGGCAGGGCCAGGGCGATCAGCATGAGCAGGCTCATGTAGAGCAGCCACCCGGCGCACTGCAACAGCACGGTCTGGAGCCTTTGCATGTTCAGCATCCGTCGAAAATTCGGGGGAGAGTGGGCAGCGGAAGTGGGGAGGCTTCCGCTGCCCGGCCAGGCACTTACCAGCAGATGCCTTCAGTGCGGCTGGTGGTGCAGGTCGGCTTGCTCATGAAGCCGACCAGATCGATCACCTGCTTGCCGGCTGGCGCTTGTTGGGCCAGCGCACGGAACTGCTCGTCACGGTTCCCGAGCACGATGATGTCGGCGTTGTCGATCACCTGCTGGAAGTCGGCGTTGAGCAGCGACGACACGTGCGGGATCTTCGACTCGATGTAGTCCTTGTTGGCACCGTGTACGCGGGCGTACTGGACGTTCTCGTCGTAGATGTCCAGCTGGTAGCCCTTGCCGATCAGGCGCTCGGCCAGCTCTACCAGCGGGCTTTCGCGCAGGTCGTCGGTGCCGGCTTTGAAGCTCAGGCCCAGCAGGGCGACCTTGCGCTTGTCGTGGGCTTCGATCAGTTCGAAGGCGTTCTGCACCTGCGATTCGTTGCTGCGCATCAGCGAGTCGAGCAGCGGTGCGCGTACGTCGAGGCTGGCGGCACGGTAGGTGAGGGCGCGCACGTCCTTGGGCAGGCACGAGCCGCCGAAGGCGAAGCCAGGGCGCATGTAGTACTGGGAGAGGTTCAGTACGGTGTCCTGGCAGACCACGTCCATCACTTCACGGCCATCCACACCGACGGCCTTGGCGATGTTGCCGATTTCGTTGGCGAAGGTGACCTTGGTGGCGTGCCACACGTTGCAGGTGTACTTGATCATCTCGGCCACTTCGATCGGCTTGCGGATCACCGGGGCGTCGAGTTCTTCGTACAGGGCCTGCAGGATGTCGCCGCTGGCGCTGTCCAGTTCGCCGATGACGGTCATTGGTGGCTGGTCGTAGTCCTTGATCGCGGTGCTTTCACGCAGGAATTCCGGGTTGACCGCCACGCCGAAGTCGACGCCGGCCTTTTTGCCCGAGCAGTCTTCGAGAATCGGAATGACCACATTCTTGACGGTGCCTGGCAGCACGGTGCTGCGCACCACGATGGTATGGCGGCGGGTGGTGTCACGCAGCACGTAGCCGATTTCGCGGCACACCGACTCGATGTACTCCAGGCCCAGGTCGCCGTTTTTCTTGCTGGGGGTACCCACGCAAATCATCGACACGTCGCTGGCACGGATGGCTTCGGCGAAGTCAGTGGTACCGCGCAGGCGGCCATTGGCGATGCCCTGTTGCAGCAGTGCTTCCAGGCCAGGTTCGACGATGGGCGACTTGCCCTGGTTGATCAGGTCGATCTTGGTGCTGGACACGTCTACACCGATCACTTCATGGCCTCGCGCCGTCAGGCAGCCTGCACAGACTGCACCCACATAACCCAAACCAAAGATGCTGATACGCATCGCTATCACCTCATGTGTTTATCACGCCGACGCTTACCAGAAGTGCCGGCCGGGTTGATTAACAACAGTTTTCGGGCGCACGGATCCATGGCGAATGCACACTTCGCCGAGCGCAGGCAAAATAAATCCGGAGCGCAAAAAGTTATGCACTCAAAGTTGGCAGTAAAAAGCCATCAATTAAAAAACGTGCCCTGAAATGCAGCCGTCTTTATTGCAATGCGCTACTTGGCGCCTTGCTGTGCTTGTTTTTTCAAGTGGAAAAATCCTTTGAAATCAACCACTAGGACGATTTTTAAGGGACGCTTCTCTCCTGCATGGACAGGGTTCCGGGGTTTCCGTGATACCTGTCGAAGTTATCAAGGCAGGTAGTGGATACCTGCCCGTTTCATCTGTAAGTCATCTCTCACAACCCGGAGGCAGGAAATGCGTTACGGCACTATGAGCGGCAGGTCGCAGGAGAAGTTCCGGAGTGGGTTTCGCCCGAATGAAAGATTTCTAAATATTTTTTCAGTAGCGGACAGTTTCAATTTGATAGCACACAAGTGTTTGGTCCCCGTGTATAAAGGACGAAACTGTTGCTAGATGTTTTTATGCCAGCATCGAAAAATTTTTTCAAAAAACGTCAAAAAAGCTATGAGTGGTCTTATGGCGTTTTGCGATAAGGGCAGGTGTGGTGGTTTTTTGGCGTCAAAAATATGTTTATTGAGGGTGGTTGGTAGAGCATTCGAGGGGAGCGCAGGGGCATGTCTTGAGAGGGGCTTCGCCTATGAGATCGAGCGCCG
>NZ_BBIS01000006.1 GCF_000730605.1 Pseudomonas monteilii NBRC 103158 = DSM 14164
GGCCAATTATACCCTGAGTGGCAACGTCGAAAACCTGACTTATATCGGCGTGGGCGACTTCACTGGTGCTGGTAACACGCTGGACAACATCATCATTGGCGGCGCTGGTAACGATGTGCTCAATGGCCTTGAAGGTGTCGACCGTCTGGTGGGAGGTTTGGGCAACGATACCTACGTGGTGGATAACGCTGGGGACCGGGTGATTGAGTCTGCGGGGGCCGGTACGGATGCCGTGCGTACCGCGCTGGCCAGCTACACCCTGGGTGCCAACGTGGAAAACCTGACTCATATCGGCGTGGGTAACTTCAGCGGTAGCGGTAATACGCTGGACAACATCATCACCTCAGGCGCTGGCAACGACCAACTCAACGGTGGTGCAGGCAACGACCAACTGCTAGGCAGCAGTGGCAACGACACCTTGAACGGCGGTGACGACAACGACAGCCTGGATGGTGGCCTTGGCGACGACATCCTGAACGGTGGCACAGGCAGCGACACGCTGTTCGGTGATGCTGGCAACGACATCTTGTCGGGTGGTAGCGGCAGTGACTTCCTCAACGGTGATGTTGGCGACGACACGGTCAACGGCGGTGCCGGCGATGACACGATGATGGCCACTGATGGCAATGATGTCTTCCAGTTCGCCGCCGGTTTCGGCAATGACCTGATCATCAACTTCGACAGCAACGCGACCGGTGGCCAGGACCTGCTGGATATCACGGCCTTCAACATCACTGCGGCGACCTTTGCCGCCAGCGTCACCATCGCCGATGTTGGCGACGATACGCTGGTCAGCATCGGTGCTACCGACTCCATCCGCCTGGTAGGGGTGGTGGATGCAACCACCGTAACGGCAGCGGACTTCACCCTGGCCAGTTGAGGAGCCCCAGGGTAGGTTGTTGGCTTCAAATACCGGGGCTGCTGCGCAGCCCCGGTTTATTTGCCGGCCAAACCGGCATGCACGCTCAACTCTTCATCGATGAACGCTGCAATCATCGCCCGATAAACCCGCTCCACCACCTCTGGCGAAGCCCCCGTTTCTTCGGCAATCCCTCGCACCTTGGCAATCACTTGCTCGACCCGTGCCGGTGCGCGAACGTCATCGGTGGTCTTTTTGAAAGCGGCCGCCTGGGCTACCAGTTGGCCGCGCTGGGCGAGCAGGGCGACCAGGTTCTGATCGATGTGATCGATGCGCGTGCGAACGTCTTCGATCGATGTGCAGCGTACGTCCATGTGTGAAGCTCCTTGAGGGGGTTGCGGGACAGTACCACAGGTGCTGAGGCTCAGAAGTCGTAGCGCACGTTCAACATAGCGTTCCTGGGGGCCCCGTAATGCCCATAGTTCCCCGCAAGGCCTGCTCCCAAGCGCCGCCAGTTTCAGCTGCCAGCCATTGGCAAGCCCAGCCTTGCAGTTCACAGCCCGTCAATGCCCCACAAGTTCCCCTAGCAAGCGCTGCCAGGTGTTCCTGCAATTCGCCGGTGTTCAGCGATTCGGTAAGGCTGAGCCAGACCTCTTGTGGCGGGATCAACACGTTGGCGGAAAACAGCCCGGCATTGGCGACCACCGCCCAGAGGCCGAGTAGGGCCAAGGGCGAGAGGAGCCAGGAAAGGGAGGAGCGCGCGCGCATGGCTGGCCTTGGAAATGAAGGGGACAGAGCTGTATCGCAAGAGCTGTGCCAAGGGGCCGCCCCCCGGATTGCGGAGCCGGCAGGAAGCGCTGGTGCTGGGGCAACAACGAAGTGCTGCTACAGCAGCAGCGCGGCAGCAGTTTGGCGACTGTCGTAGGGCAACGCACCTGGCAGAACTGCCAGTTGTGGCAAAGGCCGTATGTGCTTGAAATGAAGCACTGTCGCCCCGAACCCTTGGTCGGCATTCTGGCCCCGAAAGAGCACCCTCTGGAGAAAGTCATGGATCATTCAACCGCCGAACTGGTCACCTGGTTAGCTGAGGAAACACGTCTGCTGGGCTGGGATATGGTGCTTTTCATTGATGGCAGCAAGATCAATGCGGTGTTGAAGCAAGAGTCGTTCAGGCGCTTCGGTACGGCGAGCGATGTGCCACTGATTTCCGGGCATATCAGCAATGGGGCTGACTACCGTTTTGCCTTGTCCAGATGCAGTCTGGCTTTGCCGAGACTGGTTTTCGATGTGGCGCTTGCCGGGCACAAGGCGCACATGCCAATGGTCATTGCCGAAGCCAATGCGTATTCGCTGATGAACAAGGGCAATCAGTGGTATGTGCGTCAGCTGGATGTGATGGGCCCCTTGCAAGAAGCCTCCCTGAGCCTGGATATCGACCTGGAGGAATCGGGCAGCTACGTAGATGAAGATGACTCGATAAAACTTGACCTCAGTAAAACCGAGAACTTTTCCATGCCGTGCTACACCGGCGAAACGCGCCTGCTGACCGAGTTTTTCAGGCAGAAATTTTCGGCGCTGACCGATGAACAGCGTCAGTTTCCGATTGGCCAGTTGGCAAAGCGCAATGTCGAGTTGCACCAACCGGTCTCGTTCGGCCTGCGTACCCAGGCCAGGGGAAGGACGCCAACCGATGTGGAAGGTGCTGTAGTGCTGCTTGTCGACATGGAGGATGGGGCGGGAGGAGCCTACCCGGGCGCGGATTACAAGTACGCGATACCCAATGATGTAAACTATTCGGCAACCATCCTGTTCGATACGGAGCGGCTGTTGCTTGCCCAGCTGGTAAGCGCTTTGAGCGGCGTGGTCACGGGTGCTGAATATGAATGGCGCCGGCGCAATGGCGAGCCGCCGTCGGTTTCTTGCAAGGCTGGCTATATTTCATTGCCGAGGCAATGGGCGAAAGAGATAGCGATTGTCTCTGCATTTGGCAGCTACTGGGAGGTTTCGGGGAACTTTGAGTTTGATGAGGCCAGAATAGACATGCGCGATGCGTTATCCATCAGCAAGGTGGGTAACCAGTGGAAGATGAACCTGTCTTTACGTGGCAGTCTGACGGTCAGGTTCAATGATATCAATGACACCACAGGCGAAATACGCGAGAGGCTGGTCAGAGAAGACTACTCCATGGCTGATTTCCTGAAGCCAGTGCAGGCAGGTTTTCAGTATGACGCAGAGTTGGTCTACAGGTTTACTCGCGAGGGTGAAGTACAACTGGTTAACGAATCCTATGGGTTTAACCAGCGGACTGGTTTTCAACCGGTTTTCGGCGCAATAAAGCCTCCCCGTGCAAGTGACTCCAGCGTGCCTGCAAACGATTTTCTCGCGCAGTTGGTGAACCCGGCGATCGCCAGGCTGACCACCAGTCTCGGGACGCGAGTTCGCAGTCCCGGTGTTTCGGGGTTCACCACTTTGCAGGATGTACTGGTAAGAAAACTGAACAAAAACCTAGTTTTATTGACTGGCACATCAAAAATAGCAAGCGATGTCCTGAGGCTCAATTTTCATCGCACCCTCATCGGTACAAAACTCGAGGCCCCGCTCGACATAGCTTATTTCGGCAAGGTAAACCCTGCTACCAACTACTTCACCATCAGCCCGATGGAAACTTTGCTGCTTGCAGGTGAAACCAGGACATTTGTGACGGAGCCCGCTGCGCCTCTTGTGCTCTGGTCCGTTAAAGCAGTGTCCGGCCTGGCGTACGGTGTACGCCTCTCTATCACCAACGGGGTCTTTACCGCGCCGAGGGCCAGCGATATGACGAAGTCGTACGCGCAAGTGCTGGTAACGGCCACCAGTATTTTATTCCCGGCAATTCAAAGCAGGGCCTTGATCACCGTGGTTCGCGAAACGTTGATGGCCAGCCCCTCGGTCGTGGTTGCCCAGCCAGGCAGCAAGGTCAATTTCAACTCCTGGGCAATCGGCAACCCCGCTGCATTGGAATGGCAATATCAGGACAAACCTTTGGGCAAGGGCCAAGCGGTGACGGTCACCTGCCCAGCCGACCCTGGCACGGTTGCCTTTGTCGTCGAGGAAGTCCAGGTGAAAGACCCTGAAAGCCAACAGACCAGTACGTGTGTGCTGATCACCGAGATGGCGAGGAAAACACCCATGGCTGTAAGCGCCAATGTCGACACGGCAGGTGCAAAGGCGGTGCTGGAGGCAAGGGTCAATGGAAACCTGGTCGCGCCTGACAAGATCGATTGGGCCGTGCTCTACGGCCCCGGTGAAGCCCCGGCTGGCGTCTACACACCGGGCAATGGCGATACAGCCCGCTTCGCATTGATCAGCGCAACCTACGACAGCGGTGCCCTCGGTATTTTCGAAGGGTACGCCCTGCTGGCCTTGCCACTTGCCGAACATCGGGACATCACGACGGTTCAGTCAGACTAAGCCATTGGCAGATGATGACAACCTGCACGGGGAGGGCTGTTGTGCAGCCCATCCCCGAGGAGGTCGTCATACGATCTCCTATCAGAAGTCGTAACTCACGCTGGTGTAGTAGAACGCCCCCTGCGCGCATTCCGGGCTGGTGATGGAGTACTTGGGCACGCCTTACAGCTGCGCACCCTTCGCTTTGTCCGGGTGGCTGTCGAACAGGTTGATCGCACCCGCCGACAAGGTCAGGCCCAGGTCGAAGCGGTACGACACGTCCAGGTCGGTCACCCACTGCGGGCTGAAGGTCTGGTCCAGCGTCGGGTTGGCGGCGTTGCGGTTCCTCCACTCCCCATAACGGCGCTGGGCCACGGTGACGCTCCAGCCGTCATACAGCCAGTTGGCACTGAGGGTCAGCTTGTCTTCGGGGATGCCATCTTCGATCAGCCCCTGGGTGTTGCGGCCGATGATCTGGTTGCCGGGGATGCTGCCCACATCATCCAGCCCGGTTATACGGGTGTTTTTGCGCGTTAGCCGACGTTGTAGTAGCGGCCAACCGGCAGCGAGCCGTTGCTGCCATCGCCTTTGAACTGGCGGCTGTGCAGTTTGAGCAGGGCGTCCAGGTCGGGGTTGAGCTGGGCCAGGAACTGCAGACGGATAGCTTTCTTGTTCACATCACCGTAGGTGTTGCCGTCGAAGTCGTTGCTCTGGAAACCGTCACGCTCTTCGCAATACAGCGCTACTCGCCCGGCCAGTCTTTCATCGACCAGCGCACCGCCGATGGCACCGGTGACAATACGCTCGTTCTTGCTGCCGAAGCCGACAGTGCCATAGCCGTCGGTGTCGAAGGTGGGCTTCTTCGAGATCACGTTCACTGCGCCGGCCGTGGTGTTCTTGCCATACAGGGTGCCTTGCGGCCCGCGCAGGATTTCGATGCGTTCCAGGTCGAACAGCGGCCCGCCACCGGCGATGGGCGCGTTGAGGTAGACATCGTCCGCGTAGATGCCCACCGGGAATACGGTTGTCGCACCGGTATCGCCGGTGCCCAGGCCGCGGATATACCAACGAGGGCGGCCGTCGCCGTCGGGGTTGTTGGCCGAGGCGTTGGGCACGAAGGTGGTGATGTCGCCCATCGAGCGCACGGCATCGGCGGTGTTGCAGGTTGGGCAGCAGTCGGGTGCTGGGCGGGTGCTGCTGGGGCAGCAGTGGTGGCGTGCAACCTGTTGCGAGCATTTTTGCGCTCTGCTCGCTGCCTGCTGGCACTCAGTCCGGGACGATTGTGCAACCGTTGTTCAGTGCGCGAGCACGCAGGGCCTCGAAGTGGTCGCGCAGGCACAGGTGCAGTTGCGACACCGCAGGCGTGAGTTGTTTGCGGTGTGGGCAAACCAGGGTTACAGGCACGGATTCACCCAGGTATTCGGGCAGGATGATCTGCAGTTCGCCGGCTGCAATATTGGCGCTTACGTCCAGCCACGATTTGTAGACGATGCCTTCACCTTGCAGGGCCAGACGGCGGATTACGTCGGCATCGTCGCTGACCAGCGGCCCGCTGACCTGCACGGTACGGTTGCCCACCCGCCACTTGTCGTAGACCCGGTTGTGCTGCATGTACAGCAGGCAGGCATGCTCTTGCAGGGCTTCGGGCGTGATCGGGTGGCCGTGGCGGGCCAGGTACTCGGGCGATGCCACCAGCACCCGGCGATTCCAGCTGGCCAAGGGCAGGGCGATGTAGTTGGCGTCCTGGTTGAGGCCATAGCGGATGGCCACATCCACCGGGTCACGATTCAGGTCGGCAATCTGGTCGGACAGAAAGAAGCGCAGGTGCAGGGCCGGGTGCTCCCGGCGAAAGGCGCTCAGCCAGGGCAACAGCATGTTGCGGCCCAGGTCGGAAGGCGCCGACACCTGCAGGGTGCCACGCAGGGTGCCGGCGTTGCCATGCAGGTCTTCGCGCCCTTGGCGAAGGCTATCCAGCACGTTCAGGGCGGTCGGCAAGTAGCGCTCGCCTTCGGCGGTAAGGCGCAGGCTACGGGTGGTACGGGCAAACAGGCGCACATCGAGGTCGCGTTCGAGGCGTTTGATCGCAGCAGCCACTTGCCCCGGCAGCAGACCGGCTTCATGGGCGGCGGCCGTGAAGCTGCCCAGTACGCTGCTGCGCACGAACAGTTCGAGGTCGGTGATGCGCAGCATCTTCACTCCAAGTGTGAAAGTGTTGCTGCATTGTGCCGGTTTTTCTTTGCTGCAGGAAAGATAAGATGCCCGGCAAATCCCCTGTACATTCCGGAGTTGTTGCATGGATACCGTCTCGCTGGCCAAGCGCCGCTACACCACCAAAGCCTACGATGCCTCGCGCCGCATTCCCCAGGCCACTGTCGACGCCTTGCTCGAGCAACTGCGCCACAGCCCGTCCTCGGTCAACTCCCAACCCTGGCACTTCATCGTCGCCGACACGGCCGAAGGCAAGGCCCGCCTGGCCAAGAGCACCACGGAGCGCTTTGCTTACAACACGCCGAAACTGCTCGATGCTTCGCACGTGATTGTGTTCTGCACCCGTACCGAAATGCCCGAGGCGCACCTCAATGCCGTGCTCGAGCAGGAAGCTGCCGATGGCCGTTTCCGCGATGAGCAGGCGCGAGCCGCGCAGAACCAGAGCCGCCGTCACTACGTCGACCTGCACCGTCATGACCAGAAGGACGTGCAGCACTGGATGGAGAAACAGACCTATCTGGCATTGGGTACTGCATTACTGGGGGCTGCGGCACATGGCCTGGACGCCACGCCCATCGAGGGCTTCGACAGCAAGATCCTGGATGCCGAGCTGGGGCTGCGTGAACGTGGCTTCACTAGCGTGGTGATCCTCAGCCTGGGCTATCGTGCTGAAACGGACTTTAATGCCGGGCTGAACAAGTCACGCTTGCCGGCGTCGCAGGTGTTCACTTTCCTGTGAGGTCACCGGGGCGCTGGGTGCCACGGTGACGCCGTGCGGCAGGCCGCGCCAGGGCGCGGCTTACCACAACGCTGCGGATGCTGCTGTCAGTACCCGGGCAAATACGTCGATCGCTTTGTCCACTTCGGCCTCGGTGCTGAAGCGCCCGATGCTCAAGCGCACACTGTTGCGTGCCTGGTGCTCGTCCAGCCCCAGCGCCATCAGCACATGTGAGGCTGCATGGCTGGCCGAGTTGCAGGCCGAGGTGGTCGATAACGCCAACTCGCTGGCCAGCGCCGCACTGTTGAAGCCCTTGCTGTCGATGCACAGGTTCAGGGTATGGGGAATGCGTTGGCTGGCGCAGCCGTTCAGGCTGACGCCGGGCAAGGCCAGCAGGCCTTCGCGCAGACGCTTTGCCAGTTGTTCCAGGTGCTGGTACTCACTGTCACCGGGTTGGCCGGCCAAGGCAAAAGCGCTACCCATGCCCGCGATCTGGTGGGTCGCCAGGGTGCCGGAGCGCAGGCCCTGTTCATGGCCGCCGCCGTGCATTTGCGCACGCATCAGCGCACGGGCGCGTGACCCGACGTACAGCGCGCCGATGCCTTTTGGCCCGTAAACCTTGTGTGCCGAAAACGACATCAGGTCCACGGCCATCGTGTTCAGGTCGATGGCCAGCTTGCCCACGGCCTGCGCTGCGTCCACGTGCAGCAAGGCACCGTGGGCACGCACCTGCTCACCAATGGCGGCAAAGTCGGTGACCGTGCCCAGCTCATTGTTGACTGCCATCAACGATACCAGGCGGGTATCGGGGCGCAGTGCGGCCTGTACGCTGGCGGGCTGTATCAGGCCGGCGGCATCCGGGGCCAGGCGGGTAACGGCCCAGCCTTGGCGCTCCAGTTCGGCCACGGTGTCGAGCACGGCTTTGTGTTCAAGTTGGCTGGTGATCAGGTGCCCAGGCTGGCCGGCGCCTTGAGCAATACCTTTTAGCGCCAGGTTGTTGGACTCGGTCGCGCCCGAGGTCCAGACCAAGCGCTCGACGTTTGCGCCGACGCGCTCAGCCACTTGCTGGCGGGCTTGCTCCACGGCTTGTCGGGCAGCCTGGCCGAAGGCATGACCACTGGACGCCGGGTTGCCGAAGTTGGCTTGGCTGCCAAGGCTGGCGAGCATGGTTTCGATGACCCGGTCGTCGACTGGAGTGGTGGCGGCGTAATCAAAGTAGAGCGGGGCGCTAGGCATTGAGGCAGGTCCATGTCTGTCGCCGTGAAATCGGCGATTGATGGAGTAAGCGTATCCGCCATCCGAGAGAAATTTTTTACTTCCCACAGTGCGTCTTTGGGTGCTGCCACATAGATTTTCTATTTATTTGTAGCTTTGTAGGATTTTTTCCTCCTTGGTGGTCATGAGCGATCCCTTGTGCGTATCTTCAGGCGGGCTCCGAGGCGCTTTCTTCCTCAGCTACCACGCGTTCGCACAGTTCGGTGATTTGCTCACGCATCCACCGGTTGGCCGGGTCTTGGTCGGTGCTTTCATGCCAGTACAGGTGCGTTTCGAGCGCGGGTACTTCCACTGGCAGGGGGTGATAGCGCAGCTGATGGCGGCGGGCGAAGCGCTCGGGTACGGTCATCGTCATGTCGGTTTGCTGCAATACCTGCGAAGCCATCAGGTAGTGCTGGGAGCGCAAGGCCACTTTGCGCTGTACGCCCATCTTGCCCAGCGCCAGGTCGACATAGCCCAGGCCGTTACGGCGGCTGGAGATATGGATGTGGGTCATGCCCAGGTAGCTGTCGAGGGTCAGCTTGCTGTCGGCCAGCGGGTGGCCCTGGCGCAAGGCACAGACATAACGGTCTTGCATCAGCTTGACGTGGCGTACCTGCGGGTCGGTGTTCAGCGGGGCATCAATGGCGAAGTCCAGGCGGCCGGCGGCGAGCTCCTTGGTGGTTTCGCGGCGCTTGCACAGGAAACTCTCGATCAGCACCGCCGGCGCCAGGCGGCGCAGGCGCTGAAACAGCGGCGGCAGGATTACCGCCTCGGTCAGGTCGGTCATGCTGATGCGAAAGGTCTTGTTGGCTTGTTGCGGGTTGAAGATACGGCTTTCCTGCACCGACGTGCGCAACAGCGCCAGGGCGTTGCGCACCGGGCCGATGATGTTCTGTGCCATGGGCGTGGGCACCATGCCCTGCGCGGTGCGCACGAACAGCGGGTCGTTGAAGGTTTCGCGCAACCGCGAAAGGGCGTTGGACACCGCTGGCTGCGTGATACCTACAATCTGCCCGGCGCGGGTCAGGTTGGCTTCGGTGTAGATCGCATCGAACACGATGAACAGGTTGAGGTCGACCTTGCTGAGGTTCATGGGCGCCGCTCTTTGTTGGAGTTATTGGCGGATCATATATCGGTTATGAATGTTTATACACGCGGAAAATAGACTAGGTGGATGGGCGCATGCTGCTCTAGGCTCTGGCCCATGTACTCCGAACCGTGAAGGTAGCCCCGATGGATTTCGCCTATTCGCCCAAGGTCCAGGCACTGCGCGAGCGCGTCACTGCGTTCATGGACGCCTATGTCTACCCCGCCGAAGCGGTGTTCGAGCGCCAGGTCGCCGAGGGCGACCGCTGGCAGCCCACTGCAATCATGGAGGAGCTCAAGGCCAAGGCCCGCGCCGAAGGGCTATGGAACCTGTTCTTGCCTGAATCGGAATACGGCGCCGGCCTGAGCAACCTGGAATACGCCCCGCTGGCGGAAATCATGGGCCGCTCGTTGCTTGGCCCGGAGCCGTTCAACTGCTCGGCGCCGGATACCGGCAACATGGAAGTGCTGGTGCGTTACGGCAGTGAAGCGCAGAAACGCCAATGGCTGGAGCCGCTGCTGCGTGGCGAGATCCGCTCGGCGTTCGCCATGACCGAGCCGGACGTGGCCTCCTCGGACGCCACCAACATGGCCGCCACGGCAATGCGTGACGGTGACGAGTGGGTGATCAAGGGCCGCAAGTGGTGGACCTCCGGCGCCTGCGACCCGCGTTGCAAGGTGATGATCTTCATGGGCCTGTCCGATCCCGAGGGGCCGCGCCACCAGCAGCACTCGATGGTACTGGTGCCCACCGATGCGCCCGGTGTGAAGATCGTCCGCCCGCTGCCGGTGTTTGGCTATGACGATGCCCCGCATGGTCACGCCGAAGTGCTCTTCGAAAACGTGCGGGTGCCGTATGAAAACGTAATCCTTGGTGAGGGCCGCGGTTTCGAGATTGCCCAGGGTCGCCTTGGCCCGGGCCGTATCCACCACTGCATGCGTTCGATCGGCATGGCCGAACGTGCGTTGGAACTGATGTGCAAGCGCTCGGTGGAACGCACTGCCTTTGGTCGGCCGCTGGCACGGCTGGGTGGCAACGTCGACAAGATTGCCGACTCGCGTATGGAGATCGACATGGCCCGGCTGCTGACGCTGAAAGCGGCCTACATGATGGACACCGTCGGCAACAAAGTTGCCCGCAGCGAGATCGCGCAGATCAAGGTGGTGGCGCCGAACGTGGCCTTGAAAGTGATCGACCGGGCGATCCAGATACATGGCGGGGCAGGGGTGAGCGGCGATTTCCCACTGGCCTACATGTACGCCATGCAACGCACCCTGCGCCTGGCTGACGGGCCGGATGAAGTGCACCGGGCGGCAATTGGCAAGTATGAGATTGGCAAGTATGTGCCGGTGGAGATGTTGCGTACCAGCGGGCGGTGACAGGCGTTGATTGTTGTTAGCCTGTACCGGCCTCTTCGCGGCTTTAGCCGCGAAGAGGCCGGTGAGGGCTTACTTGGTTTTCAGGTCAATCACCAGATCTTTGGCGGCCTTCGTAGCCAGTACACTCATGAGCTTGCTCATTTCATCCTGCCGCCCAACGCCTGATTCGGGGCCCCCCATCATCACGCTCGGCACTGGCGCCCTTGCAGCAGCCTCTGCCCAGGCCCGGTTGATCTTCACCATCGCATCCAGTTTGGTTTGCAGGGCTCCATCCGCCTTGAGCGTGGCCTCACGGGCGTAGGCTTCGGCATCGGCCGTGATCTTGGTCGCTTCTGCAGTGACACGGGCCTTGTCCCGAAGCAACTCGGCCGTCTGTTTGTCGATCTCGGCGCGCCGCTTCTCCCGTTCCGCGTTGATTAGCGCAAGCTGTTTTTCGGTCTCGGCTTCGGTGGTACGTTCAATCTGCTGGCGCAGGCTTTCCTGACGTTTGGCCTCGACGTCCTTGGCACCACGAGCAGAGACCAGTTCCTTCTCTTCTTCTTCCTTGAGCCGGTTTTGACGAGCCACGGCCAGTTCGGCCAGCGCCTGTTGTACGCGGACCATACGTTGCTGATACTGCGGGTTGGGGTCGATATGAGTGACACGCGCGTCGACTACTTCGACGCCAAACAGGCGGAATTGCTGTTGCTTGCGCAACTCCCGACCATCTTTGTCGAGCTTCTTTTCGATGACGAAACGCGTAGCGCTGTTGTCGCCAAAACTACCCTGTTCGGTGCCAGCCTGCAGAATCGCGGTTTGGGCCGGATGATTATCACGTTGAACGCGGATCTCCTTGCGACTGGTCAAGTACAGGCCGTTGCGCAGCTGATTCTCGAACTCGGCACCGAAGTGACTACGGTTACCCGCATAGTAATCGTCGGCACTCATCAGTGAGGCCGTGGCTTGCAGTGTTTCCTTTACCGCCGGCAATAATGCACGTTGCAGGAAGTTGTCTGGCGTGCGGTACTCTTGGGCGATTTTCAAGAAGGCTTCACCCGAAGGCAGGCGAAACTGGGTACTGAATTCTGCCTTCGCATCGACATTGCCCAGAAACACGATGGGCAGATTGTCCAGTGTGATGGACGGATGGCCGCCGCGAGTGTCTTCCGGGTTGTCCATGCGCAAGGAAGATTGGACGCCGATGGTACGGCGCCAGGCTGTACTGCGGCCAAACCATTTTGTGGCGTAGCCAACGTCTTCAACCACTTTCTCTTCGCCAAAGATCGTACGTACGTGGGTCATCTGACCCGCTTCGTTATAGAAAAACACTTCATTGAACATTGCTGCGAGTACGCCAGCGGCCAGGATCGGGATGCCAACGACTGTAACCAGCTTGCGGTTGATACGAAATTGGGAAAGGTCAGGAATAGACAGCTTTTGCATGGAGCACTCCTTGTGCGGAAAGTCACCATGCTGGCGAAGCTGTTCCTGTGTTCACAATCAGACCACTCGCATACCTTGCGTAGGAAAAATCGTTGGATTGATTAGGAAAAAATCCACCCTGGTTAGGCTGCATCACAGCAACTCAGACCCGCAGTTGCGGGTCTTCGTCTTTTTCTCGTGCCATGGTCGCATTCGAAACAGGATTCGGTTGCTCAAACTCGGCCGCCACTTTCTGTCCTCTGGTCTTGACCAACGAAACCACCACCCCACCCAGCAGCAACCCGAATGTCACCCCTAACGACAGCAACGCCGGCACCTTGCTCACCATGCCGTGGTAGAAAATCTTGCAGCCAATAAAGATCAACACCAACGCCAGCGCGTACTTGAGGTAAACGAACCGGTGCATCAGCGCCGACAGCGCGAAGTACAGCGAGCGCAGCCCAAGGATGGCGAAGATGTTGGAGGTGTAGACAATGAACGGGTCCTGGGTAATGGCGAAGATCGCCGGCACGCTGTCGACGGCGAACACCAGGTCGGCCAGTTCGATCAGCACCAGCGCCAGAAACAATGGGGTGGCATAGCGCAGGGCCTTACTGTGCCCAGGCGGGGTCTTGCGCACGAAGAAGTGCGAGCCGTGGATCTGGTCGGTGACCCGCATGTGCCGGCGTACGAACTTGATGATCGGGTTGTTGGCCAAGTCCGGGTGGCTGTCTTCTTTTGACAGCGCCATCTTCACCCCAGTGAACAGCAGGAAGGCGCCGAACAGGTACAGCACCCAGGCAAAGTTCTGCACCAGCGCCGCGCCCACGCCGATCATGATCGCCCGCAGGAACACCACCCCCAGGATGCCCCAGAACAGTACGCGGTGCTGGTAGCGGCGGGGGATGGCGAAGTAGCTGAAGATCATCGCCATGACGAACACGTTGTCCATCGACAGCGACTGCTCGACCAGGAAGCCGGTGTAGAACTCCAGCGCCGACTGGGCGCCCAGCTGGTACCAGACGCCGGCGCCGAACAGTACACCGACGCTGAAATAGCCCGAATACAGCAGCAGGCTTTCGCGCATTTCGATTTCCCGGTCGTGCCGGTGCAGCACGCCCAGGTCGAGCACCAGCAAACCGATGACGATGGCCATGAACACCAGCCACAACCAGGCGCTGGTACCGAGAACGGGGGTGGTGAGGAATGCGTGCAGAGCTGTCATGAGCCCCTCCTTGAATGTCGACGTTGCAAGGCAACAGTGATCCGACATGGCGGCTTGGCAGCCGTCAGAGGGGCCCGGTATCACATGGGCTAGAGCCTAGACCCGTTTGCCATGGGTGCCGAATGGGGAGCTGTTACATTTCTTTGCCAGGGCCGCAATCACGGCTTCAATACACCCACACCTCTACCCGACGGTTACGCAGGCGCCCTTGCTCCAGTTCATTGCCGGCCACTGGCAGTTCATCGCCCATGCCTGTTACCTCAAGCACCTCGACACCATCGCGTGCCAGCTCGCGGCGCACGGCCTGGGCGCGAAGGCGGGAGAGCAGGGCAGCGCGCCCGGGCGTTTCCTTGGGGTCGCCAAACCCTACCAGCACGGCCTTGCTCTGCAACTTGCCTGCCTGGCGCAGGTATTCGACCACCCGCTGCACATCGCGCAGGGCCTTGTTGTCGAGGCTGGCACTGCCTTCCTGAAAGCGGAAGTTCACGCTCAGCCGCTGCGCTTTCTGGGCCAGGGTGCGATAGCGTGGCGGCATGTCGGCCAGGGGCGGAACCGGCTGAGCCTTGATCTGCTGTGACACGAAACCCTGCTGGGCAACGATCGCCTGGCCAGCCGGGCTTTGGGCGAAATCGGCCAGGGCCTTGGCCTGTGGCTTGGGGTTGGCCGGCAGATAGAAGTACAGGCGCCGTGACAGCGGGTAGTCTTCGCTGGCCACCAGCGCGCGCTCTGGCAGCATGGCGGGTGCGTCGCCTTCGGCCACCGCTAGCACCTTGGCACCATGCACTGCGGCCAGGCTACTGAAGCCGATGGCCTGACGGTCGGTGGCTACTTGCGAAGCCAGCTCGTCGCTGGACTCGAAGCGCCGCGCCTTGGCTGATAGTTCGTCGTGCAGCGGCTCCAGCACAAGCGCCTTGAACGTCTCGTACGTGCCGGAGCGGTCGTCACGGGCATAGAGGTGGATGGCGCCGCCAGCAATGCCCAATTGTTCCCAGCGCTGGATCTGCCCGGAAAAAATCTGCGCCAGTTGCTGGGTGTTCAGTTGTGGCAGCGGGTTGTCAGGGTGGACGATGACCGCCACGCCGTCCAGGCCGATGATTTGTTCGGCGCTGGCAGCGCGCAGGTCGCCCAGAGCACGTAACTGATGCAATTCGCTGTCGTTGATCGGCCGCGAGGCGGCCGCCAGGTCGGCGTCGCCACGGCCGAGGGCGATGAAACCGGTGCTGGACCCGTGAGCGGCAACATCGATGCGTATTGGCTGGGCATGATCGTCCTGCGCGGTGATTACGGTCTCGTTGGGGACGTTGCCCGGTTGCTGTTGGATGGCGGTGGCTCGCTGCGCACGCAATTGCCCCTGCACCAGTGCCGGCAGCAAGGCGGCGCCGATGGTGTTGGAGCCCTGGACGCGCAGGTGAGCGGGCTCGGCCGGGGTCGCTAGCGGTAGCAGGGTGAGCAGCAAGACAAGCAGGCGCAGCATGCCGGGTGACCTATGGCATAGAGTTGGCCGGCAGATTACGACAGTGGCGTGATGATAATGTGACAGTCGGTAGGGGCCGCAAAGCGGCCCCCGCGATCTCAATGCGCCCCGGCCGACTTGCTCAAATCACTTTCGGCCCACTCGGTATAGATACATGCATCCGCCACCGCCCAGCGCACTTTCACGCTATCGCCAGGTTGCATAGGCATACCCGCAGCCGACAGCGCCTTCACCGTCAGTTCGGTACCACCCGCCGTCACCACATGGCAGGTCTGGCTCTCACCCAGGAACAGCACTTCGCCAACCTTGGCACTGACTTCGTTCCAGCCCGCCGGCAGCGGCTCGCGTGCAGCCTGTTCGGCGGTCAGGGCCAGGGCTTTTTCCGGGCGCACCATGATCAGGGCATCCTGCGAGGCAGTGAGGCCCGGGGTCAGGCGAATGGCCACCGGCTGGCCCTCGAAACTGCCCGCGCCATTGCTGCTGGCCTTGATACGCAGGAAGTTGGAGTTGCCCAGGAACGACGCGACAAAGGCATTCGGCGGGTTCTGGTACAGGTCGTAACCGGTGCCCAGGCCGACGATCTTGCCATGGCTGAAAATGGCGATGCGCTGGGACAGGCGCATGGCTTCTTCCTGGTCGTGGGTGACGTAGACGATGGTGATGCCGAGCCGACGGTGCAGCTGGCGCAGCTCATCCTGCAGGTCTTCGCGCAGTTTCTTGTCCAGCGCACCGAGCGGTTCGTCCATCAACAGGATGCGCGGCTCGTACACCAGCGCCCGGGCAATGGCCACACGCTGTTGCTGGCCTCCGGACATTTGCGAAGGCTTGCGGTGGGCGAACTTTTCCAGCTGTACCAGCTTGAGCATGGCATCGACGCGCTTGACGGTTTCGGCCGCGTTGAGCTTGCGAATGGCCAGCGGGAAGGCAATGTTGTCGCGCACGTTCAGGTGCGGGAACAGCGAGTAGCGCTGGAACACCATGCCGATATCACGCTTGTGTGGCGGCACGTTCACCAGCGACTGGCCATCGACCAGGATCTCGCCACTGCTGGGCGTTTCGAAGCCGGCCAGCATCGAAAGGGTGGTGGATTTGCCCGAGCCGCTGGAGCCGAGGAAGGTCAGGAACTCGCCGTCCTGGATTTCCAGGTCGAGGTTGTCCACGGCGGTGAAATCGCCGTAGTGTTTGTTCAGGCCGCGCAGGCTGACCAGGGTCTTGCCGGGCGCGTTGTCTTTGATCACTGCACTCATTGTTGTTTTCTCCGCGCGCTCAGGCGTTTGTTTCGGTGCGCCGGCGCAAGGCGGCGGCAATGAACATCACAAGCAGCGATAAGTCGATCAGCAGGGTCGAGGCCACGGCGATGACCGGGCTGAGGTCCTGGCGCAGGGTGGTCCACATCTTCACTGGCAGGGTCTGCAGGTCGGGGCTGGCCATCATCACACTCAGCACCACTTCATCCCACGACACCAGGAAGGCGAACAGGCCGCCGGCGATCATCCCCGGGCGAATGGCCGGGAAGGTGACCTTGAAGATGGCCTGCAGGCGCGAGGCGCCGCAGATCACCGCGGCATCCTCGATCGACTGGTCGAACAGTTTCAGCGAGTTGATGATCGAGATGATGGTGAAGGGCAGGGCAACGATCACATGGCTGACCACGAAGGCGAACAGCGTGCCGGTGTAGCCGAGCTTGAGGAACAGGGCGTACACCGCCACGGCGATGATCACCAGTGGCACGATCATCGGCATGGTGAACAGCCCGTACAGCAGCTCGCGGCCCGGGAAGCGGCCCCGTACCAAAGCGAATGCACTGGGCAGGCCCAGCAGCACGGCGGCAATGGTGGTCAGCACGGCCACCTTGAGGCTGGCCAGCGCGGCGTCCATCCACTCCGGGTTGGAGAAGAACTGGCCGTACCACTTGAAGGTCCAGCCCGGTGGCGGAAACACCAGCCACTGGGACGAGCCGAACGACAGCAACACGATGAACACCACCGGCAGCAGCAGGAAGGCCGCAATGACCCCGGTGGTCAGGTACAGGCCCGTGCGCAGCGGGCGGCCCATGGCATTGGGAGACAGGAGCATGGCGGTTACCTCGCGTTGCCAACCGGGGATTCCGGCTGCAGCTTCAGGTACAGGTAGAAGAGCACCAGGGTGATCACCACCAGCAGTGCGGCGGCGGCGCTGGCCAGGCCCCAGTTGAGGAACGACTGCACCTGCTGGATGATGAATTCGGGCAGCATCATGTTCTGTGCCCCGCCCAGCAGCGCCGGGGTGACGTAGTAACCGAGCGACATCACGAACACCATCAGCGCCCCGGAGAACAACCCCGAGCGGCACAGCGGCAGGAACACCTTCCAGAAGTTGGTCCATGGGCTGGCGCCGCAGATGGAACCGGCCTGCAGCACCATCGGGTCGATGGCGTGCATGGTCGCTTGCAGCGGTAGCACGATGAACGGGATCATGATGTAGCTCATGCCGATCACCACGCCGGTGAGGTTGTGCACCATTTCCAGCGGGGTATCGATGATACCCATGGCCATCAACGCCTTGTTGATCACCCCCGAGCTTTGCAGCAGCACCAGCCACGAGTAGGTACGCGCCAGCAGGCTGGTCCACATCGACAGCAGCACGATGTTCAGCAACCAGCGGCCCCAGCCCTTGGGCACCAGGGTGATTGCCCAGGCCAGCGGGAAGCCCAGCAGCACGCTGATCAGGGTGACCACGCCGGCCACCGAGAAGGTGTTGAACAGCACCCGTGCGTAGGCCGAGTTGGCGAACAACTGCTCGTAGTTGCCCAGCCCCGGCGTTGGCTCCAGCACCCCGCGCAGCAACAGGCCGACCAGCGGGGCGAAGAAGAACAGGCCAAGGAACAGCAGGGCCGGCAGCAGGTTGCGGCTGCCTTTCCAGCGCTGGCTCAGGCTGGCGCGGCGTGGGGCGGTACCCGAGGCGCCGGTACCCGTGGGGGCACCTTGCGCGTTATGCAGGGCGTTGATGGCGACTTTCATTTGACCAACCACTCATTCCAGCGCGCGGCGATGGCCTGACCGTTCTTGGCCCAGTAGGCGAAGTCCAGGGTGACCTGGTCCTGGGCGTAGGCGGTCGGCAGGTTGGGTGCCAGGTCTTTGTCGAGCTTGGACACGCTGTCGACATTCACCGGTGCGTAGGCAGTCTTGTTGGCAAACTCGGCCTGGCCTTCGGCGCTGCTGGCGTTGGCCAGGAACTTCATGGCCGCGTCCTTGTTCTTGGCGCCTTTGGGGATGACCAGGAAGTCGGCCATGACCAGGTTCTGTTTCCAGCTCACGCCCACTGGCGCGCCATCTTGCTGCAGGGCGTAGACGCGGCCGTTCCAGAACTGGCCGAGCGAAGCCTCACCCGAGGCCAGCAGCTGTTGCGACTGGGCGCCACCGCCCCACCAGACGATGTCTTTCTTGATGGTGTCGAGTTTCTTGAAGGCGCGGTCCAGGTCCAGCGGGTACAGCTTGTCGGGCGCTACGCCGTCGGCCAGCAGGGCCAGTTCCAGCACGCCGGGGCTCGGCCATTTGTACAGGGCGCGTTTGCCGGGGTAGGTCTTGGTGTCGAACAGCGCGGTCCAGTCAACCGGCTTGTTGGCACCGAGCTTGCCTTCGTTGTAGCCCAGCACGAAGGAGAAGAAGAACGAGCCAACGCCGTGGTCGGAAACGAAACGCGGGTCGATCTTGTCACGTTTGATCTGGTTGAAGTCGAGGGGTTCCAGCAGGCCTTCGCTGGCGGCACGCAGGGCAAAGTCGGCTTCGACGTCGACCACGTCCCACTGCACGTTGCCGCTTTCGACCATGGCCTTGAGCTTGCCGTAGTCGGTTGGGCCGTCCTGGACGACTTTGATGTCGGTGGCTTTGGTGAAGGGGACGGCCCACGCTTCTTTCTGGGCGTCCTGGGTGGTACCGCCCCAGCTGACGAAATTCAGGCTGTCTGCGGCCACTGCGGCTTCACAGGCCAGGGTCAGCAGGCTGGCGGACAGCACTGCGGTTACACGTTTGCTCAACAGCATGGTTACGCCCTCGTTGCTTTTGTTATTCGAGGCGGGGCTTGTGGTGCGCCCGCCAACAGTGTTCGGGGAGCAGCTAAAACAAAGTGTCTGGGTGGCCGTTTGTGATTGTAGGTGCCGGCCTGCAGATTCAAGGTCTACGGGATATCATATTATGGTATTCCAAAATTTTGGCAAGAGGTATGAGGCGACCGGCCATCACTCCGCCCGTTCAGAAACGCTGCGGGGCCCCGCAGGGCCCCGCCAAATCAGATGCTTATGTGTTTTCAGCCGAGCATCCCGGGCTCGAAGGGAATGCTCTGCACCACCTCCAGTTCATACCCCGCCAGCCCGGCATACTTCAGCGGAGGCCCCAGATGGCGAAGCTTGCCCACGCCTAGGTCCTGCAGAATCTGTGCCCCGGTGCCCACTTCGGAGTACACCTTCGATTGCCCGCGCTGATAAGGGCGCAACGGCTGGGTCAGCTGCGGCACGCGCTCCAGCAGGGCTTGGGAGGATTCATGGTTGGCCAGGATCACCACTACACCAGCCCCTTCCTCGGCCACCTTCTGCAAGGCCGCCCATAACGTCCAGTTGGCTGGCCCAGCGTATTCGGCACCTACGAGGTCGCGCAGCGGGTCGATCACATGCACTCGCACCAAGGTCGGCTGCTCGCGGCGGATATCACCCATGACCATGGCCATGTGCACGCCGCCTTCGATGCGGTCTTCATAGGTGACCAGGCGGAAGGTGCCATGCACGGTCGGCAGTTCGCGTTCGCCGATGCGCTTGATGGTCTGCTCGGTGCTCAGGCGGTAGTGGATCAGGTCGGCGATGGTGCCGATCTTGATGCCATGCTGCGCGGCGAACACTTCAAGGTCCGGGCGGCGGGCCATGGTGCCGTCGTCGTTGAGCACTTCGACAATCACCGAGGCCGGGCTGAAGCCGGCCAGGCGGGCCAGGTCGCAGCCGGCTTCGGTGTGGCCGGCACGGGTCAGCACGCCGCCTTCGCGGGCGCGCAGGGGGAAAATGTGGCCGGGTTGCACCAGGTCTTCTGGGCGAGCGTCAGGGGCCATGGCCGCGGCCACGGTGCGTGCCCGGTCGGCGGCGGAGATGCCGGTAGTGACGCCAGTGGCCGCTTCGATCGACACGGTAAACGCCGTGCTGAACACGCTGCCGTTGGCGGGCACCATCTGTTCCAGCCCCAGGCGTTGGCAATGTTCATCGGTCAGGGTGAGGCAGATCAGGCCACGCGCTTCGCGGGCCATGAAATTGATGGCCTGGGCGTCGCAACGCTCGGCGGCGATCAGCAGGTCGCCTTCGTTTTCCCGGTCCTCGTCATCCACCAGCAGGACCATCTTGCCTTGCCGGTAGTCCTCGAGAAGTTCCTCGATGGTGTTGAAAGCCATGTTGCACGCTCACTGTGGTGGGGTGATTTTTATGGTATACCATCATACACAAATATCGCCGTAACAGGAGAGCAGCGCATGAAGGCCTATTGGATCGCCCATGTGGACGTGACCGACCCCGAGCAATACCAGCAGTACACTCAGCGCGCCCCGGCTGCCTTCAAGGCGTTCGGCGGCCGCTTCCTGGCCCGTGGCGGGCGCAGCGAGGCGATGGAAGGGCGGCATACCCCTCAGCGTAGCGTGGTGATCGAGTTCGATTCGTACGAGCAGGCGGTGGCGTGCTACCGGTCGGAGCTGTATCAGGAGGCCTGCAGCCATCGCCAGGGCGTGGCCAAGGCCGAGGTGATCATTGTGGAGGGGTTCGAGGCTTGAGTTGCATTTGTCGGCCCTTTCGCAGTTTTACCCGCGAAAGGGCTGACTCGGTTCAAGGCATACCTGGCAATTCATGCGGACGCAGGTCAAACACCAGCACCTCGGCATCTACCCCATTGCCCAGCTCAAGTACCTGTTCCTGCCTGACCCGCACGCCATCCCCTTCATTCAGCAGTTGCCCATTGAGCTCGATGCTGCCCCGGGCCACATGCACATAGGCATGGCGGTTTTCCGGCAAGGTCAGCGTGGCGCGTTCGTCGCCGTCGAACAAACCGGCATACACCCGCGCATTCTGCCTGACCTGCAACGACCCCTCGGCACCGTCCGGCGAGATGATCAGGCGTAGCTTGCCGCGCTTTTCCTCCGCACTGAAATGCTGTTGCTGGTAACGCGGTGTTGCGCCTTGCACGTTCGGCACGATCCAGATCTGCAGAAAGTGCACCGGCTGCGCCTGGCTGTGGTTGAACTCACTATGGGCCACGCCGTGGCCTGCGCTCATCAGTTGCACATCGCCCGGGCGTATCACCGAGCCGGTACCCAGCGTGTCCTTGTGCTCCAACGCGCCTTCCAGCACGTAGCTGAAAATTTCCATGTCGCGGTGAGGGTGTTGGCCAAAGCCCTTGCCAGCGATGACGCGGTCGTCGTTGATCACCAGCAGGTCGGAGAAACCTTGCTCGTCCGGGTTGCGGTAATGGCCGAACGAGAAGGTGTGGAAGGACTTCAGCCAGCCGTGGAAGGCCAGGCCACGGTCTTGGGCGTTGCGTAGGGTGAGCATGGTGATTCTCCTTGAAAGCCGGGGCCGGGAGGGCTGGCGGGCTATTGATGGAGATAACTTTACTGTCACCTGAATGTTGGAAAAATAGTGTTGGTGTTGAATTACTGTCTCGTGACAAGTGACAGTCGGACATGGCCTTTTGTAGGACATTTCTGTTTTGGGGACTGATCGGTTCCCGTCCATTGCGTGGGTGATAGCTTCCAGACTTTCCATGCAGGGAGCTACTTATGACACGTGTATCGATACACGGCAAAGGACAGGCACTCGATGGCGACCTCACCACCACCGGTGCGGTGTGCATTGCCAGCAGCACCCACTACCGTGCGAACAACCAGCGGGCGCTGAGGCTGGGAGATATCACCACTGAGTGCCCGAATTGCAAGAGGCCCGGCGTCATTGTTGAGGGCGTCCCGTTCTTCAACATCGAAGGAAAACCAGCGGTGGTAGAGGGGGCGCTGGTCAAGTGTGGCTGTTCAGAGGGTAGTAACCGTGTCATGGCCATGGGAGGACCAGGCTTAGCGGCAACCCCCTCGGCGGCACAGCAGGCAAGCCAGGCGCCCATGTCAGGTCAAGCCGACTCCACTTCCCCCTTGAAAGCTTCGCTGTCAGAAGCAAAAGCGCAGCCTGTAATGTGCAAACATTCTGACATGATGGAGCAGGTTGCCAGCTATATCGCCGGAGAAATGAATCGCAATATCACACATCCATCCGTGCTGAAAATGCGGAAGCTAACCAGCTTTGACGCGACAGAGGAACATGCAAAATTTCAAAAGCTGCCTTGGTATGCACGTCTTTTGCCGCCTGACTTTCAAGCAATGATGGTGGGTAACACTGCTGCCGCGATGGCGCTTTGGACAGAGAGGGTTGGTCAGAACAGGCCCTGGGATCACAAGGTGGCGATCGCACACCGGTTTGGTAGGGTTTGGCATAAACACGGTGAAGTCGACTACTACTACGACATCTGGTCGAACATCCACTATGGCTATGTAGGGCGGGCGGGGGGCCTTTCAGAAAGTGTTCTTCTGGATGGTGCCGGGCTTGAGCAGATTGCATCAGACAGCATTCGGAAGGTTCAAGATTGGGATGAACAAGATGGGCCTCGTCGCTACGCAGACATCGACGGGATGCGGGCTTGGGATGATATAGGCGATCGTGTTTCCATCAGTATTGGCATCAAACTGTATACGCAGCACCCAAACGGTGGGATTACGGCAAAGGTGCTCATGGAAGAGGTATTAGCATTGCCACTGTCAAGCTGGGGAGGTAGCGTACGTGATCATGTCTGCAACTAAACCGAAACGGCATCTCTGGCGCTGGGTGGTTGCGATAATGCTCGCCCCAATCGTCTTTTGGTATGTCGCCACACCCTGGGTAAGTTTTCATTTTTCTGACAAAGGCCAGGGTCGCCTTGGCTATATCTTGAATGTTCAGCACGACATATCAAAAGGTGAGATCTACCCAGGTGAAACCACCGGCGGCCCCGGCCACATCTTCCCGAACGACCAATTTTTCATGCAGCTCGATTGGAACAACGGTGGAAAGTGGCACTGCATTCGGGCCAAACCCAAGTGGCCCAGGATCGATATCTACATCGGGGCGGACGGTGGCATAGATAGCCGCACCGATGGCAGATTCATTGAAGCCTGCGGGCCATTTCCGCAATAGAAGCAAAAGACCCGCCTAGGCGGGTCTTTTGATTATCGACTCACTGCAGATGCTCTTTAAGTTCGGTACCCGCCTGCCTCATCGCCGCCTTTACCGCCGGCACCTGGCTCAACGGGTTCAACAGCCCATAGTCATGAATCATCCCGTTGTAGCGCACCGAAGTCACGGTCACGCCGGCCGCATTCAGCTTGCGGGCATACGCCTCACCTTCATCGCGCAGCACATCGAATTCGGCGGTCTGCACCAGTGCTGGCGGCAACCCTTTCAGCTGTTCACTGCTGGCCCGCAGCGGCGAGGCGTAGATCTGGTTCCGTGCCTTGGCATCGGTGGTGTAGTTGTCCCAGAACCACTTCATCATCCGCGTGGTCAGGAAGTGCCCTTCGGCAAACTGTTTGTACGATGCCGTCTCGAAGCTGGCATCGGTCACCGGCCACAGCAGCAACTGGAAGCGCAGGGCAGGGGTGCCGGCTTCTTTGGCCTTGAGTGCTACCACCGCAGCCATGTTACCGCCCACGCTGTTGCCGGCTACGGCCAGACGTTTGCCGTCAACGCCGATTTCCTTGCCATGCTCGGCCACCCAGCGGGTAGCGGCATAGGCCTGGTTGATCGCCGTCGGGTAGTGCGCTTCTGGCGAGGGGGCATAGTCCACGTAGACCGCTACCGCACCCGAGCCGACCACCAGGTCGCGGATCAGCCGCTGGTGGGTCGGGAAGTCGCCCAGCACCCAGCCGCCGCCGTGGAAGAACATGAACACCGGCAGGTCGCCCTTGACGTTGGCCGGGCGTACCACTTGCAGCTTGATCGACTCGCCGTTGGCTTGAATGGTGCGCTCTTTTACCTCGATACCGGAGAGGTCGACTTTGACCGAAGCCTGGGCGCCGCTGAGCACTGCGCGGGCGTCTTTCGGGCTGAGTTGCTCCAGTGGCTTGCCACCGCCTTGTTCCAGGGCTTGGAGGAAGGCCAGGGTGTGTTGCTCGACACCTGGGCTGCCAGCGGCGAAGGCGCTGGAGACGGACAGGGTCAGAAGGGAAGCGGTGAGGACTTTGTGGACAATGTTCATGAGCGAATCCTTTTCTATGCAAGTGTTGGTAATGGGCGTCTTGCCTGGCCTGCCGGGCCATCGCTGCGACTTGTGCGTAGATTAGGCAGATGCATTCGCGGGAAAAAGCCGCTATAAAGCGTTTGACTGTCACTATGAGCGAGACAATGAACCCCTACGAAGACATGCGCATTTTTGCCCAGGTCATGGAAGCCGGCAGTTTCACCGCCGCCGCCGATCGCCTGGGGATGTCCAAGCAATCGGTCAGCCGGCGCCTGATGCAGCTTGAAGAGCGTCTTGGCGTGCGCCTGCTCAACCGCTCCACCCGGCGCCTGGACGCCACGCCGCTAGGCCAGCACTACTACCAGTCGGCGCTGCGTTTGCTGGGTGAAGTGCAGCAGGTGGAGCACGACATCAGCGGCCAGGCCCAGGCCTTGCGCGGCACCTTGCGCCTGAGCGCGCCACTGTCATTTGCCATGGCACACCTGGGTTGCCTGCTGACCGAGTTCCTGCAATTGCACCCTCAGGTGGATGTGGAGGTAGACCTGAGTGACCGGGCCGTAGACCTGATCGGCGAGGGTTACGACCTGGCACTGCGCATTGGCGCGCTGGAGGATTCCAGCCTGATTGCACGGCGTATTGCCCGTGTCGAGCGGGTGTACTGCGCGAGCCCGGATTACCTGCGAGCGCGGGGCGTGCCGACAGCACCGGACGAACTGGCAGGGCATGACTGCCTGCCTTATGGGCATTCGCGTCAGGTGCAGTGGCAGTTCCGCCAGGGCGGCAAGGCTCAGGCGATTCAGGTGGCAGGGCGGATGCGTGCGAACAACGGTGAGTTGCTCCGGGATGCAGCCATCGCCGGGATGGGGGTGACGTATCTGCCGACCTTCATTGTGGGGCAGGCGTTGGCGGCGGGGCGGCTGGTGAGTGTGCTTGAGGACTGGACGCCGCCGGCATTGCAGCTATCGGCGGTGTATCCGCAACACCGTCAGGTGGCCCGGCCGGTACAGGGCTTTGTCGATTTTCTGCGTGAGCGGCTGGTGCAGCTGTAGGCTTGCACCGGTCCAGCAGCGGTGCCCGACGCGCCTGCGGTGCGGCCCAGAGCAATTGAGCCACGCCGATGGTCCGCTCCTCGAAACCGCCCTGGCAATAGCACAGGTAGAACTCCCACAAGCGCTGGAATGGAAAGCCTTGGCCACGGAAAATGCCCGGGCCAGGTCGCCGTCCACGGGGAGCACATAGTGGAAGCGTTCACGCCATGGGGTGTTGCGTACCTCCAGCAGCACGGCTATCAGCTGGCCCTGTCGGTCATGACAGAAGTAGGTGCTCACCGGGTTGAAGGACAACCCCCAGCAGCGCGGTTGGGTAAGCAGGTGCACGGCGCCTTCGGGCACCTGGCCAATCGCTTGGCCGACCAGTTGCCGGGCGGCTTCGGCCAAGGGCTTACCTTGGCGGGTCAGCGCTGGCAGGTAGTCGGTTTCGCGCCAGCACAGGGGGGCCAGCCGTGAGGGCCCAAGCCAGCGGCACAGGTTCGTCAACTGCTGTTGTTCGTTCAGGTCCAGGTAGAGTATGCCGATCCGGTAGCGAAACGCATGCGGCCTCGGGCTCAGGCGCTTGTGGCTGACCCACCCATGGCACAGGCTGCTGTTCACAGCTGCTCTCCAAAATGCCGGGCCACGTTCAGCGCGCTCAGCACACCGTCTTCGTGAAAGCCGTTGGCCCAGTAAGCGCCGCAGTAATAGCTGTGCAATGGTCCTTGCAGTTCGTGCTGGCGGGCCTGTGCCGCCAACGCGGCCAGGCTGTATGCGTGAGCAGGCGGATGAAGTGCGGGTAGGTCCAGTCGTTGAACACGATGAAGCCGGTATCGACGGCATAGTGTTGGCCCTGCCAGTGCATATCCACGGTATGGGTATGCCCGCCAACCCGCTGCGCTGCCTCGAACACCGTGACCTCGTTTCGGCGTGACAGCAGGTGGGCGCAGGTGAGGCCGGCAATGCCGGTGCCGATGATCGCGATGCGCATGGGTCAGCCCTGTGAGGGGCGCGCTAGATGGCGGCCTTGCTCCAGCAAGTGCAACGCCAGTGCCGCGCCGATGCCGCTGCTGGCGCCGGTGAGCCAGCAGCGGCTCATGCCAGCCTGCCTTTGAGCCAGCGAATCGCGCTGCCCATGACGGGCACATGCTCGTAAAGCAGGGCGCCGGCATCGAAGTAATCCTGGTGAAAGTGCACCCGCTCCTGCCAGCGCAGGTGGCTGCAACCTTGCAGGCTGATCAGTTGTCCACGGGCAAGCTGCGGGTGGCGATAGTGCAGGGTCCAGCGGATGTAGCCATGGCCCGGCGCCAGTTCGTCGGTGCCTTCGAACCGGTAATGCACGTCAGGCACCTTCGCGTACAGCTGGGCGAAGTAGGCCCGCAATGCGCGAAGGCCAGTAAGCTGGTGCAGTGGGTCGCGGAACGCGACATCCTCGCTGTACAGGTCGTTCAACAGGTCGAGGTTATGCGAATTGAGCGTGGCAAAGCGTTCGGCGAAGTACTGGAGGTAGGTGGACATGCACAATACCTGTACAAAACTAAGTTGTTGTACAAGGTATAGTGCAGGTCGCTGTGTAAAGCTATACAAAATAAATTTTCGTACAATTCTGCAGGGCTACTGGGTCAGACTGCTATCAACCCAGTAATGCGCCCAACTCGACCAACCCGCCATCGAACTCATCCATCGCATCCAGCACCGCCTCACGGAAGTACGCTAACGACGCCCGATCGAACAACAACTGCAAGGCCGGCTGTTCATCACTCCCCACATTCACCACGATCACATTGATCCGCGCCGCAGAGGTTTGCGCCACGGCACCGATGGGAAATGCCTGCAAACGCAGGTCGACTCCGCACAACTTGGCCATGACCGTACTGCCATGCGCCCCCGACAGCTGCAACCAGGCATGGCTGTCCTGGCGCGGCAGCAGGTAGTTACGTTGGGCATCCTGCGCCCACTCGGCCTCTGTGGCGGCCACCCGCGTGCCTTCGTCAGCCAGGCTGCCCAGCAGCAGGTACTCGGTCTGTGACAAACGCGCTACCCAGCCGCCGTCGTCCTGGCGCACGGCCTGGTTCGGCTGCTGCGGTAATCGGTAGCCACGTTGTTGCAGGTAGGCGGCGCTGTCGAGGCCGCGAAAGCCGGCCCGCGCCACCTCGGTCAGGTCGGTCAACGCGCAGGCGTGCAACAGCTCGGCCCGCGGGCTGCGAGGGATAAACGCTTTGGCTTGCAAACGGGTCATGGTTCAGAGCTCCTGGCGCAGGTTGTCGGGGTCGTGGAACGGCAGTTGCACTACCTTGGCATGCACCATCGCGCCGCCCTCCACGCGGATCGGGATGTGCATGCCGGGGGTGGCCTGGTGGGCGCCGGCATAGGCCAGGCCGATGATCTGCCCCAGGGTTTGCGAATACTCGCAGGAGGTGACGTTGCCGCTGATGTCCGGTCCGTCCAGCACCAAGTGGCCCTCCAGCGGCTGCGTGCTGCCTTTGGGCAGGGTGAAGCCGACCAGCTTGCGCTTGAGCGGCTGTGCTTCGAGGATTTCGATGGAGCGCTTGCCGACGAAGAACGGCTTCTTGCGGCCAATGGCCCACTGCATGTCGATTTCTGCGGGGTGGGTCATGCCGTCGGTGTCCTGGCTGATGATCACATGGCCTTTTTCCAGGCGTAGCAGGCGTTGGGTCTCGACGCCAAACGGGCGAATGCCCAGGCCCGCGCCGGCCTGCATCAGGGCGTCCCACAGGCGCTCGGCATGGCGCGCCGGCACATGCACTTCATAGCCCAGCTCACCGACGAAACCGACCCGCAGGATGCGCGCCGGGATGCCGGCCACCTTGCCCTGCCGTACGCCCAGGTACGGGAAGGCCTCGGCCGAAAGCTCGACATCGTCACACACCTTGGCCAGCACCTGGCGCGATAGCGGCCCGGCCAGGTTGACGGCAGCCAGGGCGGCGGTGACGTTGGTGATGTCCACGTCCAGGCGCCACTGCGCATTCCACTTCAGCATCTGCTGGTAGATGCGGTCGACGCCGCTGGTGGTGGCGGTGACATAAAAGTGCTGCTCGCCCAGGCGCGCACAAACGCCATCGTCGATCACCACACCGTGTTCGTTGGTCATCAGCGCGTAGCGGGTGCGACCGATGGCCAGTTTGGCAAAGCCGAAGGTGTACAGGCGTTCCAGCAGCTCGGCGGCGTCCGGGCCGCGTACGTCCAGGCCACCCAGTGTGGACACGTCGATCAGGCCGACCTTCTCGCGCACATGGCGGGCTTCTTCCTGCATGCAGCGCTCGCGGTCTTCGGGTTTGCCGTAATAAGCCGGGCGCTGCCAGATACCGGCCGGCATCATCTTCGCCCCGGCTTGCAGGTGACGGCGGTGCATGGGCGTTTGCCGATAGGGGTCGAAGGCACGGCCGGCGACATGTGCCAGCTTTTCTGCCTGGAACGGTGGGCGGGCGGTAGTCACTCCGGTCTCGCTGATGCTGCGGCCGGTGGCCTGGGCCACCAGGCGCGCCGTGGGCAGCGCCGAGTGGCGGCCCTGGGAAGGGCCCATGCCGACCGTGGAAAAACGCTTGACCAGTTGCACGTCACGGTAGCCGCTGCGGGTAGCGTTGACGATGTCGCGCACTTGCAGGTCTTCGTCGAAGTCGACGAAATCTTTGCCTTTGGGGTGGGGGAAGATCGGCCAAGGGAAGTTGACCTTGGCTTCGGCGCCGAACGCCGACAGGGCTGGTGCTTGCAGGCCCAGCGCTGTCACTGCGTCGGCAGCCCCGCGTGTGGCATCGGCCAGCACGTTGGCCAGCGCGTGGCGGCCGTTCACGGAGCCGGCGATATCCAGCCCGGCCGGCAAATGGCTGATGGCGAATTCGTCGCGGTTGACGTCATAGGCCAGCTTGCCACCGGCTTGGCACAGCAACTGGTATACCGGCATGTAGCCCGCCGACATGCACAGCAGGTCGCACGCCAGGCGCAGCCCGTGCGGGCCGACCTTGCCCTGGCCGGTGATCGGGCGAATGTCCACGCCACTGACATGGCGCATGCCCGCTTCATGCAGGGCTTCATACACGGTGCTGCCCAGGTGTACGGGAATATCGCGGCGCTTCAGCTCGGCAGCCAGTGCGGCATCGGCCGGCGCGGCGCGCATGTCGACCACGGCGGCTACGGCCACGCCTTGCTCCTGCAGGTCGAGGGCGGCGAGGTAGCCGTCATCGTGGCCGGTGAGGATGACCGCGCGCTGGCCCGGCTTGACCGCGTACAGCTTCATCAGCCGCTGGGCAGCGCTGGTCAGCATCACACCCGGCAGGTCGTTGTTGCGAAACACCACCGGCTGGTCGAACGAGCCGGCTGCCACCAGGCAACGGGTGGCGCGCACCTTGTACAGACGCTTGTGCTGGATTATCGGCAGGTAGTTGTCGGTGAACCAGCCGTTGCAGGTAGCCTCCAGCAGCACCTGGATGTTCGGGTGGCCCTCGACGGCGGCCAGCAGCTCTAGACGCAGGCTGGCGGCGCGGGTGCCGGCGATGTCGAAGCGGGCGTAGGTGAGCGAGCCGCCAAGCACCGGTTGTTGTTCGATCAGCAGCACTTTGGCCCCGGCGTTGGCTGCGTCCAGGGCCGCACGCAGGCCAGCAGGGCCGGCGCCGATAACGGCCACGTCAACGAACAGATAGGCTTTGTCGTAATACTGCGGCTTGAAGCCGAGGTCGAGCACACCCAGGCCGGCTTTCTTGCGGATCAGCGGCTCCCACACTTTCCACATGCCCTTGGGCTTGTAGAACGAGCGGTAGTAGAAGCCCACCGGCATGAAGCGCGAGAACTTGCCCAGGTAGGCGTCGCGGTCATGCTGCAGGCTGCCGTTGAAGTTCTGCCCTTCGATCACCTGGCCTTCGCGGACGGCCTCCAGGTCGGCCAGTACGTTGGGTTCTTCAGGCAACTGCACCAACGTGTTGGCATCCTGCCCGGCCATGCTCAGCGGGCCGCGTGGGCGATGGTATTTGAACGAGCGCGACAGCAGCCAGCGGCCATTGCCGAGCAGGGCGCTGGCAATGGTGTCACCGGCAAAGCCCTCGCAGGCCTGGCCGTCGAACTGGAAGCGCACGGGCCGCTCGCGGTCGATCAGCAGGCCCATGGGCGCGGGGAGGCGAGTGTGGCTGTTCATCCGGCAACCTCCGGGGTGGCGGGGGTGAAGTCGACGCGACGGTCGAACAGTGCTTTCGGGTCGAAGGTGCGCAGCACCTGGTCGCTTACTGTGTGACGCTCGGCCAGGAACCAGTAGCTGGAGGCGTTGTGCAGCCACCACTCGGTCACCACCCCGGCCAGGTTGTCGGTGTTGAACACATAGTCGGCCCACTCGGCATCGCTGCAACTGGCCGGGTCGGGCATGTGCTTGAACTCGCCGCCGTAGGTGAACTCGCTGATGTTGCGCGGGCCGTTCAAGGGGCAGGTCAGGATCTTCATCGTCGTGTGCTCCTAATGGCTGGCCGCCGTGGCGCCCATTTCGTTCACTTGCTGGAAGCGGCTGAAGCGCTCCAGGGCGAAGGGCGCGATCATTTCGGGTACTTTGCCGCCGCTGGCGACAAGCTCGGCCATGGTCTTGCCGCAGATGGGCGTGGCCTTGAAACCCCAGGTGCCCCAACCGGCGTCCAGGTAGTAGTTGTCGACCGGCGACAGGCCCATGATCGGGCTGTAGTCCGGGGTCATGTCGGTCATCCCGGCCCACTGGCGCATCAGCTTGGCGTTGGCCATGAACGGGAACATCTCGATGGCGTGGGCCAGCAGGCTTTCCTTGAGGTCGAGGGTGGAGCGGGTGTTGTACAGCGGGTACGGGTCGGAGCCACCGCCGAAGACGATCTCGCCACGGCTGGTCTGCTGTACATAACAATGCAGCGCCGACGAACTGACCAGCGGGTCGAGGAACGGCTTGAAGGGCTGGGTGACCATGGCTTGCAACGGGTAGGTGTGGATCGGTGCGCGGATGCCGGCCTTGGCCATCAACAGCGAGCTGGCGCCGGCCACGGCCTGGACCACGCAGCCGCACTGCACGGTGCCACGGTTGGTCTTCACCGCTTCGATGCGGCCATTGCGAATCAGCAGGTCCTGTACTTCGGTCAACTGGTGGATTTCCACGCCGCGCTTGGCCGCCTGCTTGGCGTAGCCCCAGGCCACCGCGTCGTGGCGTGCGGTTGCGCCGTCGATGTGCCATAGGCCCGCCAGCACCGGCAAGTGACCGGGGTCGAGGTTGAGGCTGGGCACCAGTTCACGAATCTGTTGGCGGTCGATCATTTCGGTACGACCGCCGAAGTGCTTGTTGACCTCGGCGCGCTGGCGGAAGGCGCGCACGGTAGCGTCGGTGTGCGCCAGGGTGAGCTGGCCGCGCTCGGAATACATGATGTTGAAGTCGAGCTCGTTCGACAGGTTCTGGAACATGCGCACCGATTCTGCATAAAAGCGCACGCCCTCGCTGGTGAGGTAATTGGAGCGGATTACCGCCGTGTTGCGCGCGGTATTGCCGCCGCCCAGGTAGGCCTTTTCCAGCACGGCGACATTGGTGATGCCGTGATACTTGGCCAGGTAGTAGGCGATGGCCAGGCCGTGGCCGCCGCCGCCGATGATCACCACGTCATAGCCTGGTTTGAGTTCGCACGGTGGCGGCAGGTCGACCTCCACCGGGTAGTCGGCGCTCAGGCCGTATTTCAGCAGGGCGAAAGGCATACGGTGCGCTCCTGGTGGGCGGCCTGTTGCTGCAGGTCGAGGGCGAGCAGGGTGTTTTTCATCAAATAGGCGATGGTCATCGGGCCGACGCCACCGGGCACCGGGGTAATGCCGGCCACCTGGGGCAGGGCGGCAGCGAAGTCGACATCGCCGACCAGGCGGCTGTGGCCGCCTTCATCGATGCGGTTGATACCGACGTCGATCACCACTGCGCCTGGTTTCAGCCAGTCGGCACCGATCAAGCGCGGTTTGCCTACGGCTGCCACCAGAATGTCGGCCTGGCGGCACAGCGCCGGCAGGTCGTGGCTGCGCGAATGCACCACCGTCACTGTGCAGTCGGCCTGCAGCAGCAGGGCAGCCATGGGTTTGCCGACGATGTTCGAGCGGCCCACCACCACCGCGTGCTTGCCGCGCAGTTCGCCACAGGTGTCACGCAGCAGTCGCATGCAGCCGCTGGGTGTGCACGGGGTGAGCACATCGCGGCCCTGGGCCAGGCCACCGACGTTTTCGCTGTGGAAACCGTCCACGTCTTTCAGCGGGTTGATGGCCTGCAGCACGCGGTGCGCGTCGATGTGCGCGGGCAGCGGCAGTTGCACGAGGATGCCGTTCACCTCGGTATCGCGGTTCAGGCGATCGATCAGGGTCAGCAGTTCGCCCTGGGTGGTGTCGGCGGGCAGGCGATGCTCCAGCGAGCGGATGCCTACTTCGTCGGCGCGCAGCACTTTATTGCGCACGTACACCTGGCTGGCGGCATCGGCGCCCACCAGCACCACAGCCAAGCCCGGTTGCACGCCGCCCTGACGCAGCTCCTGCACCTGCTCGCACACCTCGGCCAGTACACGCGCGGCAGTGGCCTTGCCGTCGATCAGCTTGACGCTGGGAATGGCGTTCATTTGAAGATCACCGTGCGGTCGTGGTTAAGGAACACCCGGTGCTCAAGGTGGTACTTCACCGCGCGGGACAGGGCAATGGTTTCGGTGTCGCGGCCGATGGCCACCAGGTCGTCCGGGGCATAGGCGTGGTCCACGCGCTGCACTTCCTGCTCGATGATCGGGCCTTCGTCCAGGTCGCTGGTCACGTAGTGGGCGGTGGCGCCGATCAGCTTGACCCCGCGCTGGTAGGCCTGGTGGTAGGGCTTGGCACCTTTGAAGCCGGGCAGGAACGAGTGATGGATGTTGATCGCCCGGCCTGACAGTTGGCGGCACAGGTCGTCGGACAGAATTTGCATGTAGCGCGCCAGCACCACGAGCTCAGTGCCGGTGTCTTCGACAATGCGCAACAGTGCGGCTTCCTGTTCGGCCTTGGTTTCCTTGGTAACGGGCAGGTAGACGAAGCGGATGCCCTGGCGCTCTGCCATGGGGCGCAGGTCCAGGTGGTTGGACACCACGGCGGTGATCTGCATGTCGAGCTCGCCCTTGGCATGCCGGTACAGCAGGTCGGACAGGCAGTGGTCGAACTTGCTCACCATCAGCAGCACGCGCATCGGCCGGGCGCTGCTGTGCAGGCTCCACTGCATGTCGAAGCGTTGGGCCACGTCGGCAAAGCCCGCCTCCAACTGCGGTGTGTCTCCTGTGGTACCGGTGTTGTAGCGGAACACTGCGCGCATGAAAAAGCGCCCATTGTCCTCGTCGTCGAACTGCGCCATCTCGCTGATGTAGCAACCGTGCTCGGCCAGGTAGGTGGTCACCGCAGCGACGATGCCGGACACGGCCGGGCAACTGACGCGCAGGATGAAGTGATCGGGAGCGGGGTGCATGTCGGATAGGCCTCGTGAGGGGGTGGGGCAGATCGGGCACAAGGGCAAAAGAAGCTTCGCGAGCAGGCGAAGGGTGTTTCTTGATAGGAATATAAATTTCCTTCAGGCGATTTATAGGCGAAGTGAGGGGTGTCGGTCTAGGGGGTTTGTGAAATTTTTTATCCTGACAGGAAAGTTTTTTGAGGGCGCTTTGTAGGGCTATGCTTGCACCATGACCACACTACCCCCCTTGCGCCAACCATGCCCCCCTGGTGCCTGCGACTGCGGCCGCGAACATCTGGGCGAGCATCCGCAGGCCGCACAACGCATCCTGCTACTGACCCGTCAGGAAGAGAAACGCCTGCTCGAACGCCTGGAAAACCTCAAGGACCTTGAGGACCTGCAACGCCTGCAGCAACGGATGTACGACAATCTCGGCATCCGCGTGCACATCGCCCCCGGGTTCAACGAAGTGCGCACCATGCGCGGCATTGTCATCGAGCTGGATGACCAGCCAGGATTGTGCCGCAGGACCCGGCAATCGATCCCGGCGGCCATCCGGCGCGGGCTGGAGCGCAATCCGCAGGTGGCGTTCCGCCTGCTCGATGCACACGACCTGTTGCGTGATGCCTGAAACGTTAATTTTTCAGCGGCCGGTTACGTCTACTTGAAAGCCCCCCTGCGCCACGCGCATAGCGGCATTCATCATTCAAGGAGACAGGCAATGACTTCCGTATTCGACCGCGACGATATCCAGTTCCAGGTAGTGGTCAACCACGAAGAGCAATACTCGATCTGGCCCGACTACAAGGCCATCCCCAACGGTTGGCGTGCCGTGGGCAAGAGCGGCCTGAAGAAGGAATGCCTGGCCTATATCGATGAGGTCTGGACCGACATGCGCCCACTGAGCCTGCGCCAGAAAATGGCCGAAGCCGCCGCCCAGTGACCGCACTGAACCTGCTGTGCCTGCCGTATTCTGGGGCCAGCGCCATGGTCTACAGCCGCTGGCGGCGCAAGCTGCCGGCGTGGCTGCAGGTGCGCCCGGTAGAGCTGCCCGGGCGTGGCGCACGCATGGCCGAGCCGTTGCACACCGACATGCAGGCGCTGGCCCGGCAACTGGCCGCCGAGCAACGCCTGGCGGCCAATGGGCCCTATGCGTTGCTCGGCCATAGCCTGGGGGCGTTGCTGGCCTTCGAGCTGGCCCATGAACTGCAGGCGCTGGGCTGCCCGTCACCACTGGCATTGTTTGCCTGCGGTACCGCAGCGCCAACCCGGCGCGAGGATTACGATGGCAAAGACTGGCGCGAGCCCAAAAGCGACGCCGAGCTGATCAGCGAGTTGCGCGAGCTTCAGGGCACGCCTGAAGAAGTGCTGGCCAACGCCGAACTGATGAGCCTGACCTTGCCGACCTTGCGCGCGGATTTTCTGCTCTGTGGCACTTACGCCTACCGTCAGCGGCCGGCCCTGCAGTGCCCGCTGCACGTGCTGGGCGGCGTGGACGATCGGGCCAGCGAAGAGCAGTTGCAGGCCTGGCGCAAGGAAACCCAGGGTGACTTCTCGCTGCAGATGTTCCCGGGTGGCCACTTCTTCATCCATGAGCACGAAGACGCCGTGCTCGATGCGCTGACCGGATCATTGCAGCCGCTTCGGCTGTCTGCCTGATTGACGTCACCTCTTGCCTGAGGGAGGCTAGGCCTTTTTCCAGGCAAGGGGCAGACAATGCTGATCGATCCACACAAGGCCGCACTGCTGGTCGGTGAACAGCCCTGAACGGCCGGTTACTGGCTGTCGGGTTGATGGCGTTGGCGCTGCTGCAAGGCTGCGTCGGGCACCGTGACGAAGCACCCGAGGCGGACCCGGCCAAGGTCCGTGCGCAACTGTTGCGGCTATTGCCGGCCCAGACCAAGGACCGCGAGGGCTGGGCCAGGGACATTCAGGTGGCGTTCGAAACCCAGCGCATTACCCCAAGCAAAAGCAACCTGTGCGCGGTGCTGGCCGTGACTGAACAGGAATCCACTTTCAGCGCCGACCCGCAGGTACCCAACCTGGGGCGGATCGCCCGCGAGGAAATCGACCGCCGTGCGGCACGTCTGCATATCCCCAGGCTGTTGGTTGACGGTGCGCTGAAGACGCCTTCGGGCAACGGCCAGAGCTACCAGCAGCGCTTGCAGGCGGTGCGCAGCGAGAAGCAGCTGAGCGCGTTGTACGACGAAGTGATAGCCCGCGTGCCACTGGGCAAGACCTTGCTGGACGGGCTCAATCCGGTGCACACCGGCGGGCCGATGCAGGTCAGCATCGACTTTGCCGAAAAGCATGCGCAGGGTTACCCCTACAGCCACGATGGCAGCATTCGCCAGGAGGTATTCAGCCGGCGCGGCGGCATGTACTTCGGTATTGCCCACCTGTTGGGCTACCCGGTCAACTACGAGCGCCAGCTGTACCGCTTTGCCGATTTCAATGCTGGTTGGTACGCCAGCCGCAACGCCGCATTCCAGGCCGCACTGAACAAGGCGACTGGTGTGACGCTTGCCTTGGATGGCGACCTGATTGCGCCGGGTGCGATCATGCCCGGGGCCACCGAACTGGCCGCGCGCAAGCTGGGCGGGAAGCTGGGGCTGCGCAACCCGCAGATTCGCAGCCAGCTGGAGGAGGGCGACAGTTTGGCGTTCGAGGACGGCAAGCTGTACAGCGGGGTGTTTGCCTTGGCAGATGCCAAGGCTGGCAAGCCGGTGCCACGGGCGGTGCTGCCGGGGATCGAGCTGAAGAGCCCGAAGATCACCCGAAAGCTGACCACGGCGTGGTTTGCCGGGCGGGTGGATGAGCGCTACCAGCGGTGCATGAAGCGGTAGCCGGTACAGGCAACATCAGCTTTCGCCCAAGGCCCCAACCACTTGGTCGACGCTGGCCTTCAACCCGGCAAACGCATCCTCAGGGTCGCTCTCCACCACCACCAGTTTCGCCCCGGCTGCCTTGATCACCTCGGCTACCGCCGCGTCCGGCTGCCGATGGTCCAGCACCAGTGCCACATCCTGCGTTTTCAGGTTTTCCTCCAGCGCCTTGAGCGCGGCAGCGTCCCATTCGGTCGGCAGCGGCTGCTCTACCACATCCAGGTTCAAGCCGCTGGCCAGGTAACCCAACCGCCCGGACAAGCTCACCACCGTCAGGTTGTCGACCTTGGCCAGACGTGTCTGGCTGCTGGCCGATAATTCAAGCAACTGACGCTTGAGCCCTGCCAGGTTGCCCTGGATCTTCGCTTTGTCATCCGGTGCCAGCCGCTCGAGATCATTGGCCACTACATCGGCCATGCGCCCGAGGTTGGTCGGGTTGAGCCAGGGGTAGGCGCCGTAGGCATCATCACCTGTGACCGCAATGCCGGGCAGCGCGCCATCCACCGGCCGTGCGGCATCGATTTCGACGATGCGGATGTTGCTGCGTCGGGCCATCGGGTACAGCGGGTCGTCACGCCAGATCGAGCGTACACCGATCACCGCGTCGGCCTGCTGTGCGGCTTTCTCCAGGCTGGGGCCACCGCGCGAGCTGAAATACGACGGCTGGCGGCTGGCCGGCAGGTTGGCCGGTGCCGCACGTTTGAGTTGTACCGCCGTGCCGTCGAGCAGGGCGCTGGCCAGGCTGTGGGTGATGGGCAGGGTGGTCAGCACTTGCGTGGCAAAAGACAGCGACGGCAGGCCGGCCAAGGCCAGCGCCAGAGTCAGGCGTTTCAGGTTCATGCCGGGTTTCCTTGCAGGCGTGGGACGAGGGCGCGGGCCAGGGCGGCCAGGGCAAAGCAGATGCCGGCGACCAGGATGATCGCGGCGCCCGACGGCACGGGCAGGTCGAAGACGATTGGCAGCAGAATGCCGAGCAGGGTGCTCAAGGTGGCGATCAGTACCGAGACGAAGAAGAACCCCTTGAGCGACTGGCTGACCAGGCGTGCAGCCGCAGCGGGGATGACCAGCAGTGCACCGACCAGGATGGCGCCGATTACCTTCACGGCAGCCACGGTTACCAGGGTTACCAGCACCACGAACAGGTAATCCAGGGTTTTCACCGCCACCCCGCGCACGGCTGCCAGTTGCGGGTTGAAACTGGCCAGCATGATGCGGTTGTACAGTGGCACAGCCAGGGCCAGCACCAGCACCGCGACGATACCCAGCACCACCAGGTCCTGGCCGCTGACGGTCAGCACCGAGCCGAACAGCACGTTTTCGAGGATGTGCACATTGATCTTGCCGGCCAGCATCAGCAGCAGGCTGGCACCCAGCGCCAGCGACACCGATAGGAACACGCCGATCAGCGTGTCCGGTGAAAGACCCGTGCGGTTGCGCAGGAAGTTGAGCAAGATGCCGAACAGCAGGCAGTAGCCGAACAGGCTGCCATAAGGGCCGGTGTAGGGCTCACCGAGCAGGATGCCGATGGCTACCCCGGTCAGTGCAGCATGGCCCACGGCTTCGGAAAAGAACGCAAAGCGCTTGACCACCACCAGGGTGCCCAGGCCGCCCAGTACCGGGCCAATCATCAGGCCAGCCAGCAAGGCATTGACCACGAAGCCGTAGGCCAGTGCCTCAGGCAAGTAACCAGCCGTGGCCCAGTCCTGGACCAGTTGGCGAAATGCTTCAAAACTCATGAGGCAAGGCTCTCGCTACGCGGGTGAACAGAGAACAGGCCAAGCAGGCGCTCTGGTGTGAGGGCCTGGGCCGGTGGGGCATCGAACAGCACCTGGCGGCTCAGGCCAGTGACCCGGTCGGCCAGGCGCAGCACGGCCTCCAGGTCGTGTTCTATCCACAGCACCGTGGTGCCGGCCTGGCGCCAGCCCTGCAGTAACTGCTCGAACACCTGGATACCGGCTTCATCGAGGGCCGACATGGGCTCGTCCAATACCAGCAACTGCGGCTCGGGGATCAGGCCTTGGGCCAACAGCACACGCTGGCGTTCGCCACCAGACAATGCGCCCATGCGCCGTTTGCGCTTGTCGAGCATGCCGACCCGCGCCAAGGCCGCATCGATGGCCGGCTGCACGCGGCGCGACAAGCCGAGAAAAGCCGGGCGCCGCTGGCACATGGCAGCCATGAAGTCATCAACGGTCATTGGCAACCCACGGTCGAACTCCAGCGCTTGCGGCACATAACCGATCACCTCACGCTCGCCTGGCCAATGCAGGGTCAGCTGGCCGTGGTGTGGCATTTGCCCGAGCAGGGTCTTGATCAGCGAACTCTTGCCACCGCCGTTGGGGCCGACGATGGCATGCACGCTGCCAGCAGCAACGCCAAAGCTGACGTGTTCAAGGATGCGGGTACGGCCCAGGGTGAGGTCGACGTCGGCGAACTCGATGCGTGGCCCACAGGCCTTCACCAGGTTGGCGGCGGCGGTCATGCGCGGTTCTCCTGGATGGCGCGCACCACGGTGTCGAGGTTGCGCTTCATCTCCACTTCGTACTTCTCTTTGGTGTATTCACCGTAGGAAATGTGCGTCAGCGGGTACAGGCGCACGCCGGATTCACGCTGGATGGTTTCGACATAGGCGGACGGGAAGTCCATTTCCGAGAAGATCACCTTCACATGCAGGGCTTTGAGCTGGTCGATGGTCTTTTTCAGCTGGGCCGGGCTGGGCTCGATGCCGTGGGCCGGTTCGACCACGGCGGTCACCTCCAGGCCGAAGTCGCGCACCAGGTAGTCGTAGGCAGCATGGATGGTGGCAACCCGAAAGGTGGCGCTGGGTGCTTCGGTTACCTTGGCCAGCGCCTCGGCACGCAGGGCGCGCAGGCGCTTGGCGTAGGCACGGGCGTTTTGCGTGTACAACTTGGCGTTGTCCGGGTCGAGCTTGCCCAGTTCGCGGGCGATGTTGTTGACCTGGGCGATGGTGGTGCTGATCGACAGGAAGGTGTGCGGGTTGACCACCTTGCCGGCGCCGCGCGCTGCAATGCCCGTGGCCGCCAGCAACGGCACGTTCTGGTTGGCCTCGATGGTGGCGATGCCGGGTTTTTCGCTGGCGGCGATCATGCGGTCGGCGAAGTCGTCATGGCCGACGCCGTTGAGCACCACCACGTCCAGCGTGCCGATGCGCTTGATGTCCTCGGCCCGTGGCTCGTAGGCATGCGGGTTGAAGCCCGCGGGAATCAGCGGCACCACTTCGGCCTTGTCGCCGACGATGTTGGTCACATAGCTGTAGTAGGGGTGCAGGGTGATACCAATACGCAGCGGCTTGCCGTTATCGGCCAGGGCCAGTGCCGGCAGGGCAAAGGCCAGGAGCAGGGCGAGGGCGGAGCGGAACATAGGCGGGAGTCCTTGGGTTCAGTGACGGTGTTCGCGGGTAACCCCGGCGTCGTAGTGGCTGACCACCTGTTGCCAGCCCGCAGCGATCAAGGCCGCCTGGCCGAGATCGTCCGGGAAGACGGCAGCGCTGTCGCGGCGCAACCAGACATCGGCCTGGCCGGTGCTGTCCGTCGGCAGGATCAGCAGCAGGCTGCCGGCGACTTCAGGGGCCTGACTGCGGCCCAGGTAGGCGCCGGATTCCAGCCACGACCACTGATGACTGCCACGGCTCTGGCTGCCGGCATCCACCACGAATGGCGGCAGGCCTTCTTCGGCCAGTGTCTGCACGCTCGGCATGGCGGCGTTTTCTTCACGCAGCGCCTGGATCTCGTCGAAGGCCACCCGCAAGTCGGTGTACAGGCCTTGCTCGGCAGCGGTGAGGTCGCGGCGGGCGTCAATCTGGTGGCTGGCGATGGCCTGTTCGTCTTCGCGCTCGCCACGCAACAGCACCACACTGGCGGCGAGCACCACGATCAGCAGGTTGGCCAGCAGCACGTACAGGGTTTCGTGCCCGGCGCCGGCCGGGCGAATCACTTGAGCGCGGCTCATGGCTGGGCGATATCGGCGTAGTCGACTTCCACCACGTGCCCGGGGCCGGCATCGAACAGCACGTAGAATTCGCCTTCCGGGCGCTTGAAGGTGAGCGTGGAGTCGTCGCCCAGCTTGCCGCCGACCAGTACTTGCTCGTCATAGCCGATCACGTCCAGGGTCACCCCAGCGGCACCGCTGCCGTCCGAGAAGCCACCGGTGCATTTGACCTGGCCGCTGGCCAGTTCTTCGCATTCGCACATCGGGTTGTGTGCCAGGGCAGGGCCAGCGGCCAGTACCAGCAAGGGCAGGGCGAGGGTGCGCATCAGGTGTTTCATTTCTTGCCTCCTTGTTTCTCGAGCCAGGCCACGGTGGCAGGCGATGCCTTGGCCAGGGGGACGGATGCCTGGTGCATGCTGCCGTCCCAACCTTCAAGGGTGATCCAGATTTGCGCGTCGGGTTTGGTACGCGGCGGGATGGGCAGGTTGGTGCCCATGCGGTAGGGGGCGCCAAAGAAGATGGTGCCGGCAGCGCGCAGGCTGCGGGGTTTGCCGATGCGCAGGTAAACGGCCTTGACGTCTTTCATGCAGGCTTTGCACAGGGACGCGCTGAAGGACTTGAAGTGGCCGGCGGGGCCGTCTTCGCGTGGCGCTTCGTCACGCAATTCAGCCAAGTCCAGCGTGTAAGGGCCGGCCTGGATGCCACTGACCACGTTCGCCCCCAGGCCCGCGTCACCACGAAACAGCTTGGCGTCGCTGAAATACTTGGGCATGAAGCCCAGCGGGACGAGGATCAGCAGGATGTTCAGATGAAAGCGCCACTTCAGCCACCACTGCTTCAGCGGGCTGGCGGGCACGGCCTGGGCGTGGCTCATGGTTGGGTCTCCAATGTGGTCTGGCGGCGTGCGGCACGGGGAGCACGGTCGCTGCGCTTGAGGGCGGCTGCGGTGGCCTGGGCGGTACGCTTGGTCCAGATCAGCAAGCCGCTGAGCACCATCAAGGTGAGTACCAGGCCGAAGAAGAACCAGATCAGCTTGATGGGCAAACCGCCAAAGTCACCGGTGTGCAAGGGGCGCATGGACTCAGTGACGAATTCCAGCGTGGAGCGGTCGCTGAGCAGGAACTGGCTGTCGACGTTGCTTGTGTAAGGGTTGACCGCTGCACTCTGGAACATCAGCGGATACCAGCCGCGCCCGCCCATGGAAACGTGGCTGTAGGCGGTCGCCGGCAACGAAATGAAGGTAATGTCCAGGCCTGGAATCGCCAGGCCGGCGATACGTGCCGCCTCATCAAGGTCAATGCGCGGGGCAGGGGTGCCATCCGGCATTTGCGGCACATCTTCACGGGCGATCACCGGCACGATAGGCCGGCTGGAAATAGTGATGTGGTTGTCTGAAAGCAGTGCCTGGATCAGGAACCAGGTGCCGGTGATGGAAATGACCGCGATGAACCAGATCGACCACACCCCCGCCAGGCGATGCAGGTCGCCCCAGAAGATGCGTGAGCCGTGCCCGGTGCGCACCGGTTTGAAGAAGCCTTTCCAGAACTTCTTGTACACCACCAGCCCGGTGACCAGAGAGGCCAGCATGGGCAGGCCGAGAAGCGAAACCAGGTACCAGCCCCAGCTGAAACCATTGGTGAACGGCACCAGCCACCAGCCGTGCAATGCACGGGTAAAGGCTTCGAAGTTGAAGTCAGGGGACTTGCCCTGGATGACGCCGGTGTAGGGGTTGACGTACAGCGTCGGGCTGGTGCCGTCGGGGTACGTGACATCGGCCAGCAGGGCAAAGTGCGAGCCGTCGGGCTGCCTGAGCGACTCCACGAACATGTCTGGCTCGGCTTTGCGCATGGCGTCCAGTACCTGCTGGAAGCTCAGGCGCTCGGCATCACCGTCGGGCTTGCTCGCGCGGACATCCGGGTTGGCCAGCCAGACGATTTCCTGGCTGACCACGGCGAGCATGCCGGTGAAGCACACGATCAGCACAAAGAACCAGATCGGCAAGGCGAGCCAGCTATGCACCAGGAACCACAGCCTGGATTTGGATTTTTTCGGTGATTTGGCCATCAGACGGTCTTCTGCAATGGGTGGTCGAGCGTGTGCCCAACCAAAGAGGGCTGTACTGATAAGGACGAATGAGAATCGAAAACCTGCCGCTTTAAATGCAAGCAAATGTTTCAGAAAGCACAAGGCCGAGCTGCGCGCGAAGCGACAGGCCGGCCTTGAGGGTGCGTAGCACAGGGGTCAGGCGCGGGTCAGGGCCGCGGCTGGATGTGCTTTGCCGTGCAATTGCGCCAGGTCCTGATACAGGGCGCGGCCAATTTCTGCGGCACGGGCCGGCAGTACCGAGAGCAGGGTGTCACTCAGGCCGTGGCTGTTTTCGCAGAAGCCCTGCAAGTACACCGAGGCCTGCAGGTCGGGGCTGGCCAGCACGCGGTAGTTGCGGTCGACGCTGAAGTCGTCCAGGTAGCCGGCCAATGGCGCCAGCAAGTCACGGTGCGAGCGGCGCTCGTAGCCGGTGGCAAGGATCACGGCATCGTAGCGGTGGGTTTGCTGCTGGCCAGTAGCGAGGTCGCGCAGGGTCAGCTCCAGGCCTTCGCGAGTGGCCACCACGGCTTCCACCTGGCGCCGGCACAGCACGTTGTGGCGGTGCTGGTGGGCGACTTTCTGCCGGTAGAGGATGCCGTAGATGCGTTCGATCAGGTTCAGGTCGACCACTGAATAGTTGGTGTTGTGGTACTCGCCCAGCAACTTGCTGCGCTGGTCGGCGGGTTCGTTGTAGACCAGGTCGGTGTAGTCCGGCGAGAAAATCTCGTTGACGAACGGGCTGTCGTCGGCCGGTTTGAGGGCTGAACCGCGCAGGACCATGTCGACCTTGACGGACGGGTAGCTGTCGTTCAGGTCGATAAACGCCTCGGCGGCGCTCTGGCCCGAACCGATCACGGCGATGCGCATCGGTTTGCCGTCGGTGCACGGCAGCTTGTTCAGGCTGCTCAGGTATTGGGAGTGGTGGAACACCCGTGGGTCATCCTTGAAGGCGCCGAACTTTTCCGGAATTTTCGGCGTGCCGCCGCTGCCGACCACCACCGAGCGGGTGCGGCGGCTGTATTCGCGGCCCTGTGCGTCGCGTGCGATTACGCGCAGGTGGTTTACCCGGCCATCCTGCAGTTCCGGTTCGATACGCAGCACTTCCTGGCCATACACGGCCTGGGTGGCGAAGTGTTCGGCGGCCCAGCGCAGGTAGTCGTTGTACTCCAGGCGGCAAGGGTAGAAGGTGCCGAGGTTGATGAAGTCGGCCAGGCGCTGCTTCTGGTGCAGGTAGTTGACGAAGCTGTAGGGGCTGGTGGGGTTGCGCAGCGACACCAGGTCTTTCAGGAACGAGATCTGCAGCTCACTCTGGGTGGCCAGGGTTTCGCCGTGCCAGCGGTAGTCCTGTTGCTTGTCGATGAACTGCGCATCGAGGGCATGGCCCTGGGACTCGGCGAGTTCTTCCAGGGCGATGGCCAGGGCCAGGTTGGAAGGGCCGAAGCCCACGCCGATCAGGTCCTTGATAGTTTCCGGGTTTGCAGACTGGCTCATGGCTGCGGTTCCATAATGGTCGAATGTGGACGCCGCCGGGAGGGGCCGGCGCTTGCGTTTGTACATTGGGTGGAACGAGCCAAATGATGGGGAATTTACTGGCGGGCGGCCGACCCACTGCTACACGGGCTAAAGACCTGCGCGCTGAGGCCGATAGGCAGAACCATGCAAGGACCCATTTTGCGACGCAGGGAGACAGACATGACAGGAATTGCAGCAGTCAGCATCAGCACCACGGCCCAGGCGTTGAGCACGACTCAGAGCGCCGAGAGCCAGGACGCGAAAAAGGCTGAAGAGGGTGGCACAGTCGCTCAGACCGACGCCTCCAGGGCGAACGGTGGCGGCCAGGCCCAAGGGGCCCAGGGCAGCAGTGAAAGCTCGGAGCCTGCGCACATCAAGCAATTGCGCGAGATGATCAAGAAGCTGCAAAAGCAATTGGCCGACGAACAGAAACAACTGGCCCAGTTGATGGCGCAGAAGATGGAAGAAACCGCCAAGATGGCCGCTGTGAGTGCCAAGCAGGCGAGCATCGCGACCATCAATGGTGAAATCCTGCAGGCAACTGCGCAGTTGCTCGAAGCGCTGCAGACGTCAGGTGGCAGCAGTGCAGGGGGGATGGTCAATACGCAGGCATGATACGACTGGGGCCTGCAAAGGCCCCAGCGAGACCGTTTGAGTTTACTCGGAAACCAGGCGTCCCTTGTTCTGCCGGTCTGCCTTGTACTGCATGGCCACTGCGGGTGCCGGTTTGGCGGCACCGGTTTCCAGCCACTGACGCATGCGGCTGGCATCGGCGAAGTGGGTGTACTTGCCGAACGCATCCAGGATGACCATGGCCACCGGGCGGTTGTCCATGCGGGTCAGCAGCACCAGGCAGTGCCCGGCTTCGTTGGTGAAGCCGGTCTTGGTCAGCTTGATGTCCCAGTTGCTCTTGTTCACCAGGTGGTCGGTGTTACGGAAGCCCAGTGTGTAGTTGGGCTTGCGGAAGGCCACGGTTTTTTCGCGGGTGGTCGACAGCTCGCTCAGCATCGGGTACTTGCGCGAGGCCATCAGCAGCTTGGCCAGGTCACGGGCGGTGGACACGTTCTGCGTCGACAGGCCGGTCGGCTCGACATACCGGGTATGTGCCATGCCCAGGCTGCGGGCCTTGGCATTCATCGCCTTGATGAACGCCGGATAGCCACCTGGGTAGGCGTTGGCCAAGGAGTTGGCGGCACGGTTTTCCGATGACATCAGGGTAATCAGCAGGGTTTCGCGGCGGTCAAGCTGGCTGCCCAGGCGCACGCGCGAATACACGCCTTTCATTTCCGGGTTGTTGGCAATGGTCATGGTGAGCATCTCATCCATGGGCAGTTTGGCATCCAGCACCACCATCGCGGTCATTAGTTTGGTCACCGAGGCAATCGGCACCACGCGGTCGGCATGGCTGGCGTACAGCTCCTGGTTGGTGTTCAGGTCGATCAGCAAGGCGCTGCCTGAAGCCAGGTGCAGCTTGGACGGGTCGCGTTGAACCTGGGCCGGGGGTTGTGCAGCAGCGGTCGACGGAAGGGTCGCGGTTCCTGTGAGCAACAGCAGCAGGCTGAGGATAGACAGGGATGTTTTCACGTTGAGGCTCACTAAAAGTTGGTATGTCGTTGGCTGTGCAAGGGTTTTCCCCCTAAACCGCTGCATTGTGGAGTATGGCCCAAACGCTGTCGAATGCCTTATGACTAAAGGGCGCAAGGTGAAGGAAATTTAATCCTGTAGCGGAGCAGTGCCTGATTTCAGGCGTACGGCCGCGATGGCCGCTCGGCGCGGCCTTGATCAGGTCGGATAGCAAATCAGTCTGTACGCAGGATGGGAAACAGCTCTTTTGGGTTGCGTGATTCTGCGTTCATCAATGTACACGCGGCCGCCGCTTCGGACTTGTTGACATATCACTGGCTCGGCGTGTCACGGCGATCCCGGCGCAACCCGTGTTGGGCAGGGCACCGGGATGCCTTTCGGGCTTGCATCGTTCAGCGGTGGATCAGCGACAGTTCGCTGATGATGCAGATCGAGCCGTCATCGGCCGGTGTTGTATCGGTGTAGTCAACCTGGTTGTAGATGCCGCCGTGGAATTCGAACAACCGTGGCGCCCAGGTACTGTCGAGTTGCAAATTACCTGACGAGCCGGAAACACCATTGTATTTGGCCGTCACGTTGACCACGCCGGCAGACGTGGTGTGGATGCTGACGATGAACCTGCCCCCCAGCGGCACGCCTTTCAGCACTGTCGAGTTCACCGGGTCGGCCTGGTTGTAGGTGCGCCGAAAACCCAGCGTGATGTTGCCCTTGTTCCAGAACACCTTCACCGGCGGGCTATCGTCCCCACGTACGTGCATCTGGGCGATGACCACCTTCTGCGCAGCGTTGACCTTGGTCAGCGTCATGGTTTGGTAGTTCCAGTGATCCTGGGCACTGGCCAGTGTCCAATCCTCAGTTTCCGTCCACTCGCAGCGGGTCCTGCGGGTGCTTTTGCTTGAGGCGCCTTTAGTGGGGGCTGAGAACTGGATCGAACCATCGCTGAGGACCTTGACGATGCTCGGGTAGCTGGCAATCGCTTCGGCACCGTTGAGTTCGAGTGCAACGGGGTTGGTCGAGGATACGGCTACCGGCGTAGCGATGATGAGGTTGCTGATGTCTACGGTCATGTGAACTCCTGACGCAAAGCGAGGATTGGCTGGGGGCTCTGGCGGCCGCGTTTGCGGCTGCGGGATAAAAATTAGCGCTAGGCTAAATTTAAGTCAATCGCTTAAAGCTAAATAAATTTCGCTTTGCGCAAAATTACCCACTCGGGAAAATTTTCAGCGAGGGGCTTTACGCTGGATTTGGCGGTGAGATAAGCTTTTCTCGGATACTGTACAGATATACAGCTTTCAGGGTGAGAATATGTCTATGCACATGCAGTCAACTTCCCGGCAGCGTCAGGCAATGACCGGAATCGAGCGTCTTAGCCTGCGGGTGTCGTCGATGATCAACCACCCGGTCGCGCAGACCCAACGCTGGGTTGTGGTGCATCGCCTGGATACCGACGGTGATGCGGAGTGGGAAGAGGTGATGGGCCTGTTGTCCGAAACGTCCGAGTTGGACCTTACGTTCAACGATGACGAGAGCGTTACCGTACGTTGGGCGCGCAGCAGTGTGGAGGAGCGCGATGATTTCATCGTTGAGCAGGACAGCAAGGCGGAGGAGGTCGAAGCGCAGGCGCCGTTCTGAGCCTCATGAAGAGCCCGCCTGGGGGCGGGCTTGGGCGTTATACCAAGTGTGCATTCCACACCAGCAGCACCCGGGCCTGGATGTAGGTTTCTTCGCGGCGAATCATGCGGTCCTTGTGCCGTGAGTTGTCTGAGATCATCTCGAAGTGGTCCTCATCCGCGATTTGCAGCCGCTTGATGTAGATGTGATCGCCCCAGGAAAAGAAGTAGATCCCGTCGCCCACGAAATCCCGGATGCTCACGTCCACGATCAGTGGGTCACGGTGCTTGATGGTCGGCTCCATTGACTGGCCCCAGCCGGTCACCATCTTGAGGTGGTGGTGTTCAGTGAATTCCACGCCCAGCTCGCGAAGATGGCTGGGACTGACGCGAACGTCCTTGAACATTTCCGGGTAATCGTGGGGGATCTGGCCACCGCCCATGGCAGCCCGCACGTCGTAGTGGGCAATCCATACTTCATCACCCACCAGGCCAGGGCGGACAAGCTCAGCTTTCACCCGTGTGGCGTCCAGCGGCTCTTCAGCTGCGGCCAGCAACCGCTGCCGGGTTTCTTCGGGGATGCCTTTGCCACTTCTGGCAAGCATCTGCTTGACCAGGTCGGCCGCAGAAAGCTTGCCGTCGCCGGTTTCGACCGGCAACTGTACCGAGTCACCTGTCGACAGTGCGTCGAACCACCCGCGTGGCAGCCCTTCGATGCCCTCAATTCGGCGGGCCACGTCATCGCCCAAGTTTTTTGCGGTCTTGTCAGAAAGGATCTGGCTCAGGTGTGCAGGCGCCATCCCCCAGCGCTCTGCGCAGGATCCCTTTCTCTGGCTGCCGATCAACTTGACCAGGTTGTGTTTGCGAATGCCGTAGATGTCCATAGGGCAAAGCATGCCAGTGTTTAGCTCGCTGCTAAATGTGCGCATGGCTAAATTGCCTCTTGTGGTGAAATTAGCTGCAGGCTAAATTAAAGCGGCAAACAAGGAAAGCCAGCGAGACACTTTTCTCTAGGGCTCATCACATCATCATTGGTAATGAGGTTCACATGGATCCGACCGACCTCGGCCCGGGCACAGTCACTTGGCTGAGCGGTACGGGCACTGTGCTGCTAGGTGCGTTTCTGTGGCTGCGCAAGTGGTTGTCCAAGGATGCGGCCGAGCGTGCGATGGACAGCGCGGATGTTGCAGTCATTCGCCGCCTGACCGAGCTGCTGGACATTGAGCGGGATGCCCGCCGAGAGGCAGAAACCAAAGCGGACCAGCTGGCCAGGGAGCGCAACGAGCTGGTGCTGACGGTAGGGCGGCTTCAGGGCAAGATCATGGTGCTGAGCAGCCAGTTGAGTCGTAGCTCGCAACGCTGAGGGGCCCAGG
>NZ_BBIS01000005.1 GCF_000730605.1 Pseudomonas monteilii NBRC 103158 = DSM 14164
TAAAATCTTTGCTAGTTTTGGCGCACAACAACAGGGAATGCGCCATGAGCAGCCTCACCCAACCCGCCACAGCCTTTCGCCACCCCGCAGCCGACGGTTACAGCCTCGGCGGTTTCTGCTGGCGCCACGCCCAACCAGACCCCCAGCGCCCGCTGGTGATCATCAACGCTGCCACTTCGGTACGCTGCCGCTATTACTCACGTTTTGCCGACTTCCTGTTTGCCCAGGGCTGCGATGTGCTGACCTACGATTACCGGGGCATCGGCGAATCCCGCCCAGCTTCGTTGCGCGGTTTTCAGGCTTCATGGAGCGACTGGGGCAGGCTCGATTTCGAAGCCATGCTAACGCATGCTGCCGCGCATTTCCCTGGCCAGCCGGTGGATGTGGTAGGGCACAGTTTCGGCGGCTGCGCAGTGGGCCTGGCGCCATCTGCCAGCCGGGTGCGCCGGGTGGTGATGGTGGGCGCGCAGTTCGCCTATTGGCCCGATTATGCGGCTGAGCAGCGCTGGCAGCTGTTTGGAAAATGGCATGTGGTTATGCCGCTGTTGACTCGGGTATTCGGTTACTTCCCCGGCAAGCGACTGGGTTGGCTGGAGGATACGCCATCTGGCGTGGTGCACGACTGGACCACACGAACCCCGCGTTATGAACACCGGCCCAGCGGCCGTGAACTGAAAACGCTACCGTTCGCCCAGGTGCGGGCGGCAACCCTGGCCATCAGCATGACCGATGACCCCTTTGGCACCGTCGCGGCCACCGAGCGTTTGCTGAGTTATATACAGGGTGCCCGGCACCTGCGCATCGCGCCTGTGGATATCTCGGTCGAGGAAATTGGCCACTTCGCGTTCTTCCATGACCGCTTTCGCGAAAGCCTGTGGCCGGTGGCCTTGCAGTGGTTGCAGCAGGGCCGTTTGGCAGCGGAGGTCCCGGGCAGGTTTCACGGTCCCCTGTAGGAGCGGCCTTGCGCCGCGAAAGGGCCGCAAAGCGGCCCCGGCTATCTCAAGCCTTGCGCGAAAGCGGCTGCCCGGCAAACTTCACCCCGGCCAGCCCATGCTGGATCAGCGCCCGGATATTGCCATGGTCGCTACCCTCAGGCGTGGCAACCACATCCCGGTAGTGCTCGCCAAAGGCCAGCAGCGCTTCCTGGTCGCTCAGCCCTTCCAGCAGTGCCAGGCCCAAAGTCTTGCACGAACCTTCGTTCTGCCCAGCGGCATTTTCCACGCCACCATTGTTGAAGGCCTGAGGCTGGTAGCTGTAGTGGTCGGCAATGAACGCCAGGGTATCGGCAAATACATGCTGGCCGCTGGCCAGGCTGGCGCGCAGGGTGTTCAGATCAGTCACGAGGTTTTCCTTTTTCGAACGCCGCTTGTTGTTCGGCGCTGGCTTCTTTCTGGTGTTGGGCTTTCCACTCGGCGTAGGGCATGCCGTACACCGCTTCGCGGGCGTCATCCAGGCTCAAGTCGAGCTGGCGCTCGTCCGCTGCGGCCTTGTACCACTTGGACAGGCAGTTGCGGCAGAAACCGGACAGGTTCATCAGGTCGATGTTCTGCACGTCGGTGCGCTTTTGCAGGTGTTCGACCAAGCGCCGGAACGCGGCGGCTTCGAGTTCGAGCTGTTGCTGTGGGGTCATGGGCTTATCTCAAGTCATGCGGTTTTTCAGGTGGCGGCCACCGTTGATGACCACCTGGCTGCCGGTACTGTACTGGCTGGCGAGCAGGTACTTGACGGTCTCGATCAGCGGGCCGGCGCCGGGTTCGAATTCCAGCAAGGCCTTTTTCAGGGTTTGCTGGCGGTAGGCTTCATCGCCCCCTTCCTTGAGGATCAGCAGCCCGGGCAGGATACCGTTCACATGCACCTTGGGCGCATATTTTTCGGCGAACGACAGCACCATGTTCTGCAGCGCGGCCTTGGTGGCGGCATAGCCGATGTGGCTCTTGCTGCCACGTGAGGACGTTTCGTCGCAGATGTGGATGATGTCGGCCTTGTCCACCTTGGCCAGCAGGTCGCCCAAGGCCAGGTTGAGGTGGTAGGGCGCTTCGACGTGCAGGCGGAACATGGTTTCGAGGTTGTCGAGCCCGTCATCCAGCCACAGCGAGGCATTGTGGATGATGGCCCGCAGGCCGTCGTAATGGCTGTGCAGGTGATCGATCAGGGCCTGGCGGTCGGCCGCCTGGCACAGGTCGGCCTGGAACTGCACAATGTTCGGGTGGGCCGTCTGTGGCTGGACACTGCGGCTGGCACTGACCACCGTATGGCCGGCCTGTGCCAGTTCAAGGGCCAAGGCCAGCCCGACGCGCTGGCTGGCTCCGGTAACGAGAATGGGGCTGTTCATGTTCGGGCGGTCAACTTGTCTGTCCTTTGGTTGCCACCCAGCATACCCGAACTGTTTCCCTATTGTATGGCCTGCCCTCAGCGGCTGCGCAGGGCGCCAGAGGGCGTTGGGGTGGCATGCAGCCAACCGGCCAGCAGGCGGGTGGACAGGGGGATGAACAGGTAGACCATCACGGGTGTCAGCGCCAAGGTGCTGAGCAGTACCCGGGGCACCAGGTCCAACGCTGCCAACCAGTGGCCGAACAGCAGGTTGAACAGCAACGAGACCGGGAAGAATGCCAGCCAGATCGCCACAGCCTGTTTCCAACGGGGTGGTTTTTGCACCGTGTTGGTGCCAAACCAGTCGTCGATACCACTTACGCGCGCCTCTTTGGGGCGTTCGAACAGGCCGTTGCCGCGTTGCAACCAGGCCCGGCGCGAGGCGGAGTATTCCCAGGCATGCAGGGTGGGCTCGTCGCTGAAGCGAAAGATGATCTGGAATTCGTCGCCATCGCGGGGCGGCGCAAGGATGCCCGAGCCGAGGTAGCCGGGAAAGTCGGTGGCCAGCTGCTCGCCTTCATGCAACCAGGCCAGCAAGTCCTGGTAGCGGCCATGGGCGGCGCGGCGCGACACCATCAGGGTGACGGGTGGGGTAGACATCGTGTATCTCCTGGCAACGGGGCTGGCGGGTAGCTGGCCCCTTTGGCTGTGTGGCCCGGGGTGGTGGGCAACACAGGCGTGCATGCAAGAATCGGGCACGGATTATCGCGTATCTGCAATATTCGGCAAACCCCGGGCGGCAAACGGTTGCACCCTGCGACTCGCGCCGTCGTAGTAGAATACCTGTTCAACTTCCGCACGCAGGGTACCCCTTGCAGATGAACGAACAGGGACGTAATCCAGTGATCGATGCGAGTTTTGAACAGCAGGAGTTGTTTCCAATTCGTGAAGTTTCCCGTCTGACCGGTGTCAACGCTGTGACCCTGCGGGCCTGGGAGCGTCGTTATGGCCTGATCCAGCCAATCCGTACCGACAGTGGCCACCGCCTGTATTCCCAGGCCGATATCGATGAGATCCGCCGTATCCTCGGGTGGCTGGAGCGCGGTGTGGCAATCAGCAAAGTGGGCAGTATTCTTGCGCGTGGCCATGCTCTTGCCGGCCAGGCCGGTGATGCGACGGACGCTTGGCTACGCTGGCAGCACCAGATCCGCCTGGCGGTGCAGCGTTTCGACGTGGCGGGCCTTGATCTGCTTTTCCAGGAGGTGTTTGCCGCCAGCACCCTGGACCAGGTTTTCAGCGAAGTGTTCATGCCTGTGTGGCACGACATGGCAGTCCGCCAGGGCGGCTATGGGCAGGCCAGTGAATGGCTGTTCTTTGACCAGTTCCTGCGCGGTCGGGTCTTCGCTCGCTTGCAGCTTGCCCATGTGCCGCGTAGCCGCACCGTGCTGTTGGCGCCATTACCGGGGCAGTGCCATGAGCTCGAGCTGCTGGTCACCAGCTTGATCCTGGGCAGCGACGAAACAGGTGTGACCCCGTTGGCGAACGGGCAGCCACTGCAGGAGTTGGCGCTGGTTTGCGAGCGCCTGAAGCCGGATGCCTTGGTGCTGTTTTCCCATCAGCCGCCTACCGCAGAGCTCATTCGGCACCTGGCTCGCCTGGCGGCAGTATTGGACTGCCCGTTGTTACTGGCCGGTGAGGCGGCGGAAGTGGCACAGGCCAGCCTGGCTGGCAGTGCTATCGCCTGCCTGGGAGCGCAGGGTAGTGTCATGCGCCAGCGGTTGCGGCAGTTTCTGGCAGGTCAGCTAGATACCTGAGTGTGCAGGTCGGGGTGGGCCTGGAGGATGTAGTCGCGCAGACGCTCGATTTCTTCGGGCGGGCTTTGGCTGAGGTCATAAGCCGCCAGGTCCGGGCCAATACGCCGGCCCAGTACGCCGTGCAGTTCGATCGGGCTGATGCCGCCGGGGGCGAAGCGCAGTTCGAAGCGTGCGGGTGGCGAGGGCAGGTCACGGACTTCCAGCAGCACACCTTTGAAGGAAATATCACGTACCCACAGGCCGCTGATCTCGTCATGGGCATCGAGCAGTGCGCTCGGCTGGTCCATCGACAGGCGCCAAGGGCGCAGCATGGGGCCGTCTTCGTAGATTTCCGGTGAACCCAGTTGCAGGTGCAGGGCGTGGAACTCGTCTTCTACCAATTGCAGGGGGAAGCTGATCTGTTGGTTGTTGAACTGGGCCTGCAAGGTAACCTGTTCGTTCGCCACCAGCCGGGTAAGCAGGCTCTGTATGCGGCGGTCGCCATTGACCAGCAGGCTCGACATGGAGTCGGCCACGTTCAAATGCGGCGAATGTTGCATGTTCTGGATGAAATCCAGCTCGTCCTGGGTCAGGAGCACGTCTGCTTGCATGATCGAACTCGGTGGTGGCGATTTCTTCATCGGGATTGACCGTGCATGGCGTACTTGGTTCAAGCGCGTTCGTCGGGTTTCGGACGAGCGCACAGTTCCGCCAGTTGCCGTTCCAGTTCGACCTGGCGGCTGACGTCTTTTTGGATACCGATGAAGTAGGTGCGCTGGTCAGCGGCATGCCTTACCGGGGTAATCGACAGCTCGTTCCAGAAGGCGCTGCCATCCTTGCGGTAGTTGCGCAGCACTTCGCGACAGGGGCGGCCTTCGGCCAAGGCCCTGCGGATACGTGCGCGGCCAAGCTGGTCACGGTCGTCAGCCTGCAGAAAGCGGCAATCCTGATAGAGGATTTCATCGCGGCTGTAGCCGGTCAGGCGTTCGAAGGCAGCGTTCACGTAGATCAGGATGGTGTCGTCGCCTTCCTGTTCGGCAACCACGATCCCGTCATTGGACGCATCGACCATCGATTGCAGCAATTGCGCATTGATCATGTTCGGGCCATTGGGCAAAGAGGGGCTGAGGACGGCGACTTTGGTAGAGGCGGCCTTTTGCCAGCGCTGGATGCTAGTATCCTACGTTTTCACTCAGTTTCGGAATCCTCTACCCGATGAAAGTCGCCATTATTTCCGGATCGGTCTATGGCACCGCCGAAGAAGTCGCCCGTCACGCTGAAACGCTGCTCAAGGCAGCGGGCCTGGAGGCCTGGCATGCGGCACGTGCCACCCAGCAGGATCTTGAAGGTTTTGCCCCCGACGCCTTGCTGGCCGTGACCTCGACCACCGGCATGGGCGAACTGCCGGACAACCTCATGCCGCTGTACAGCACCCTTCGCGATACCTTGCCTGCGGCCTGGCGTGGTCTGCCGGGGGCGGTGATTGCACTGGGTGACTCCAGCTACGGTGATACCTATTGCGGCGGTGGCGAGCAGATGCGCGAGCTGTTTGCCGAATTGGGTGTGCGTGAGGTGCAGCCGATGCTGCGCCTGGACGCCAGCGAGACGGTGACCCCGGAGGCGGATGCCGAGCCATGGTTGGCTGAATTGGCAATCGCACTGAGAGCCTGACCCTAAGGCCGCATAAAAAAGCGCGTCAGGCGTGAGGTTCGCGCAACAATGCCAACCACGCCTGCGCCGCCCGTGACAGATAGGCCCCACGCCGCCAGATAAAGGCGATGTCCCAGCGCAAATCCCCCGGCGAGCGGAGCGGCAAACGCACCACCCCGGGGCGCTCCAGCGCTTTTGCCACCACTCGGGGCAGCAACACCACACCCTGGCCTGCCGCCACCAACGCCGCCAAAAAGTCTGCCTGGCCACTGCGGCCGCCTTCTTTCGGGGTAAAGCCCTGTTGCTGGCACGCCTTCAGCAGCCGGTCGTTGAGCACGAAACTGCGTTGATACAACAGGAACGGTGTATCGGCCAGTTGCCCCAGGTCCACCCCGTCCAGGCTCGCCAAGGGATGCCCCGCCGGTAGCAGGGTATCCATTGGCTCGTTGCAGAACGGCTGGTAGTCGAAGGTTTCATCGCTGGGTGTCAGGCTACCACCCAGTTCCAGCTCGCCACTCTTGACCGCCTGTTCGACACTGCGGCTACCGCCCTCCAGCAACTGGATCGCGATGTTCGGGTGACGTCGCCGGTATTCGGCAAAAAGCCCGGCGAACAAGGCGTCACTGCCCAACATCGGCAAGCCCAGGCGCAGTTCGCCGCGCTCCATCTGGCTGAGGTCGTCCAGTTCGTTGAGCAGCGCCTGGCGTTGGCGCAGCAGGGCTTCGCCGCGCTCCAGCACAATGCGCCCGGCCGCTGTCAGGTGCAGCTGGGAGGCCTGGCGTTCCAGCAGCGGCTGGCCCACATCTTGCTCCAGCTGCGCCACCTGCTTGCTCACGGCCGATTGACTGATGTGCAGGGTTTGCGCGGCCTGGGTAAAACCACCGCGGTGGACCACTTCGATAAAGCTGCGCAGCTGTTTGAATTCCATGCTCTGAATTCCATTCTGGAATGGCGATAAGTCTAACAATTCGCTTCTGGCCTAGGCAGCCAAATCTTAAAATGAGGGCCTGTCGAGGAACCCCTGCCATGAAACCCGCATTGTTGAAAAAAGCCCTGCGCCTGCTTGTCGAGCTGGCGATTCTTTGTGCCTTGTTTCTGCTGGGCGGCCAGCTTGCAACTTGGTTGGGTTGGCCGATCCCAGGTGGTGTGATGGGCCTGGCACTGCTGCTGATACTGTTCGCGTCCGGTATGCTCAAGCCGGCCATGCTGCAACTCGGCGCCGGCTGGCTGATGGCCGAGATGCTGCTGTTCTTCATTCCGGCGTTGATGAGCCTGCTGGACTACGGCTCGTTGATCCGTGAGGAGGGCTGGCGCATCTTGCTGGTGATCGCCGTGAGCACGCTGATGGTGATGGTGGTGACCGCGCTCACCGTAGAACTGGTGTGCCGCTGGAGGTTGCGCCATGAGCCTTGAACCCATGCCGCTGTTCTGGCTGGCCCTGACCTTGCTGGCCTACCTGGGCAGCCGCTGGCTGTACCGGCGCAGCGGGCGCTACCTGCTGTCGCCGTTGATCCTGGTACCGGTGCTGTTGCTGGCGGTGGCGGTGCCGCTGCACACCGCGTATGCCGAATATGCGCGCAATACCCATTGGTTGATGAGCGTGCTTGGCCCGGTGACCGTCGCCTTCGCGGTGCCCATCTGGCAGCAGCGGGCGATGCTGGCGCGCCATTGGCCGGCGCTGATGGTGGGCATGGTCGCCGGCAGCAGTGCTTCGATCGCCAGTTCCTGGGGGCTGGCGCACCTGCTGGCGCTGGACAGCGCGACCAGCCTGTCGCTGGTGCCGCGTTCGATTACCACACCGTTTGCCATGCCGTTGGCCCATGACCTGGGGGGCGTACCAGAGCTGACAGCGGTGTTCGTGATGTTCACCGGTGTACTCGGCGCCATGTTCGGCGGCGTGCTGCTGCGTTGGTTGCCGTTGCGCACGCCGCTGGCACGGGGGGCGCTGTTTGGTGTCGGTGCGCATGGTGCCGGGGTCAGCCGGGCGCAGGAGGTAGGCCGCGAGGAAGGCTCCGTGGCCGGCCTGGTCATGGTGCTGACCGGCTTGCTGAACCTGTTCGCGGCACCGTTGCTGGCCCTGTTGCTCTGACCGTTCGTGCCACTGACTCGCACAGTCATCAAGCTGGCTGGCAACGCAAGTTCCAGCCAGTGGGCTGCTGGCTAGACTTTGCCTCGACATAGAGAGCACATGTATGTGCCGAGGTGACATGCAATGACCGCAGCCTTGCCCTATCCCGTCCTTATCACTTCACCGGGTTACTTCTGATGCCTATGGCCGAAATTCCATTGTGCGTCTGGCGTACCCGGGGACAAAGCTTCAACTTCCGGGGCCAGAGCATCCGCTACTGGACCGCAGGGCAAGGAGAGCCCCTGCTTCTGTTACACGGCTTCCCCACGGCCAGCTGGGACTGGCACTACTTGTGGGGGCCTTTGACCCAACGCTTTCGGGTGATCGCTTGCGACATGCTCGGTTTTGGCGACTCGGCCAAGCCGGTCGACCACGCGTACAGCCTGATGGAGCAAGCCGACCTGCAGCAGGCCTTGCTCGGCCATCTGCAGGTCGACCAGCCGGTACACCTGTTGGCCCATGACTACGGCGGCAGCGTGGCCCAGGAACTGCTGGCGCGGCACCACGAACAGCGTGCCGAGATAGCCAGCTGCGTGTTCCTCAACAGTGGGCTGTTCCCCGAAAGCTGCCGCATGCTGCTGATCCAGAAACTGCTGCTTAGCCGGTTCGGCTGGCTGGTCGGGCGCTCGTTCGGGCGTGACGACCTGGTGCGCAACGTGACCCAGGTCTATGGCCCCTGCACCCACCCCAGCGAAAGTGCCCTGGATGATTTTTGGAGCCTGATCGCCGCCAACCGGGGCACGCGCATCCTGCACAAGCTGGTGAGCTATATCCCCGAGCGCAGGTTGCATCGCGAACGCTGGGTCGGGGCGATGCAGCGCAAAGGCGTACCCCTGCGCTTCATCAATGGCGTGGTTGACCCACTTTCCGGCGGGCACATGCTGGAGCGTTATCGGCAACTGGTGCCGGAGCCGGATACCGTGCAGTTGCAGGGCATCGGCCATTACCCGCACACCGAGGCGCCTGTGCAGGTCCTGCGCCACTACCTGGCTTTTCGTGAACAGCCGCTGAGCTATTACCCACAGAAGGTGGCGTGGTCCTGACCGGGCTTCATCGCCCTGCGTTATTGCCAGGCATTCAGCCTGCGTGAGCTTGATTGTCCGCCTGCCGCTGGCGGCGGACACTTGGCCCACCTGAACCTGCCTGGAGCCATGAGCATGAGCGAGCCTGTCCGTCTGCAAGATCGCGTGGTGATCGTCACTGGAGCCGGCGGTGGGCTGGGCCGCGCCCATGCGCTGCTGTTCGCCGCGCGGGGTGCCAGAGTCGTGGTCAACGACCTCGGCGGCTCTACCCACGGTGAAGGTGCCAGCGCCTCGGCTGCCGACCGGGTGGTGGAGGAGATCCGCGCCGCCGGTGGCACCGCCATCGCCAACCATGACTCGGTCAGCCAGGGCGCGCGTATCGTCGAGCAGGCCCTAGACAGCTTCGGCCGGGTCGATGTGCTGGTGAACAATGCCGGCATCCTGCGCGACAAGACGTTCCACAAGATGGACGACAGCGACTGGGAGCAGGTTTATCAGGTGCATGTGGAAGGGGCCTTCAAGGTCACCCGCGCCGCCTGGCCACACCTGCGCGAACAGAACTGGGGGCGGGTGATTTTCACCGCTTCTACCTCTGGCATCTACGGCAACTTCGGCCAGGCCAACTACGGCATGGCCAAGCTAGGCTTGTATGGGCTGACCCGCACTTTGGCAATCGAAGGGCGCAAGCACGGCATTCTGGTGAACGCCATCGCCCCTACCGGCGGCACCCGCATGACCGAAGGGCTGATCCCGCCTCAGGTCTTCGAGCGGCTCAAGCCGGAACTGGTCAGCCCGCTGGTGGTGTACCTGGGCAGTGAGCAGTGCCAGGGTACGGGCGAATTGTTCGAGGTGGGTGGCGGCTGGGTGGGCAAAGTGCGCTGGGAGCGCAGCCTGGGGGTAGGCTTTGATCCGCGCGAAGGCTTTACCCCGGAGCAGGTGGCGGAAAACTGGGCACGGATTGGCGACTTTGACGGGGCCGTGCACCCGCAGGACAGCTTGCAGGCGCTGCAGCAGATGATGGCGAACCTGCAGAAGTACCCACTCTAGAGCGCTTGCTGGGCACTTTGTGGGAGCGCATCAGCCAGCGAGAGCGCAGGTTTTTCGGGGTAAAAAAAAGGCCGCTGCAAGCCACAGCGGCCAATCGAGACGTTAGATCAAGGAGCTTCAAAATCTACGTCGGTGAACCTCGCAGGCCTGAAAGGCGGGGGGAAGAGCCCTTCATGCCGGCCAGTGAGTTAAGAATAAGCGCTTGATCCTGTGGGAAAAATAGCTGCTTATGACATTCACCTTTACGTATCGGGCAATAGTGCTGCAGGCGCTCACGCGGCCGGTGAATAGCCCATACGCCAGCTGGTCTCTCGCGCAGCCGCCAGCAGCCGTTGCGCCGCCGGCCCATGTTCGTCGGCATGAAAAATCGACGTTGGCCCGACCACGGTCATCACGGCCACAACCTGCCCCAAGGCATTGAACACCGGTGCCGACAACGCATCCACACCTGGCATCAGCAGGCCGTGCACATGGTGCAACCCACGGTCGCGAATGCCGGCCAAGACTGCCTGGTAGTCCTCTGCAGTGTGTTGCAGGGCGGCCAGCTCGCGGTCGCGCAAGTCCACGGTCTCGCGCTCGGGCAGATAGGCGGCGAACACCAGGCCGGTAGAGGATGTAAGCAGCGGTAGCACCGAGCCGATTTGTGTGACCACGGTGACCGCGCGCACTGCCGGTTCAATGCTGACCACGGTCGCGCCCTGGTTACCCCACACGGCAATGAAGCAGCTCTCGTTCAGTTCATCGCGCAATTGCGACAGCGGCAGGGCGGCAATCTTCAACACATCGATGCTGCCCAGCGCCGCCAACCCCACCCGCAATGCTTCGCGCCCCAAACCGTAGTGGTTGGTGGCGCTGTCCTGCTCCGCAAAACCACTGGCAATCAACGCCTGCAGGTAACGGTGCACCTTGCTCGCCGGCATTTGCACATGTTCCGCCAGGCGTGACAGCGATGTGGAAGGGGACAGCTCTGCAAGCGCCTTCAGGATGTCGGTGCCGACCTCCGCCGAGCGGACTTTCTGCTTGCCGTTGTCGGCGGGGGAGCTGGCTTTGGTCATGGGCATCTGCTTCCGGATTCTTCAAGTCGGGCCTTTATAGCTTGACGCCAAGCGCGGGGCAAATTACGTTATTCGTAATCTGATTACGATAAAAACAATGCAGACGCGCTGCCACCCCACACCGGGCCAGCAGCCAGCTGCCCGCAACGGCTCGGCCAGAGCCCGGAGGCATCGATGAATCGCGACACCTCACCCGACCTTCACTACCTCAGCGGCTTCGGCAACGAATTTGCCAGCGAAGCACTGCCAGGGGCTTTGCCGGTCGGGCAGAACTCGCCGCAGAAGGCGCCCTATGGGCTGTATGCCGAATTGCTCTCGGGCACGGCGTTCACCATGGCCCGCAGTGAGCTACGCCGTACCTGGCTTTATCGTATTCGCCCGTCTGCACTGCACCCACGTTTCGAGCGCCTGGCGCGCCAGCCGTTGAGCGGGCCGTTGGGTGGGATCAACCCCAACCGCCTGCGCTGGAGCCCGCAGCCGATCCCTGCCGAACCGACCGACTTCATCGAGGGCTGGCTGCCGATGGTGGCCAACGCGGCGGCGGAAAAACCGGCCGGTGTGAGTATCTACATCTACCGCGTCAACCGTTCCATGGAGCGTGTTTTCTTCAACGCCGACGGTGAACTGCTGCTGGTGCCGGAAATGGGCCGCCTGCGCATTGCCACCGAACTGGGCGTGATGGAAGTTGAACCGCTGGAGATCGCGGTGATTCCACGCGGCATGAAGTTCCGTGTCGAACTGCTCGATGGCCAGGCCCGCGGCTACATCGCCGAAAACCATGGGTCGCCGCTGCGCATCCCGGACCTGGGCCCGATCGGCAGCAATGGCCTGGCCAACCCGCGTGACTTTCTCACTCCGGTGGCGCACTACGAAGAGGCCGAAGGGCCAGTGCAACTGGTGCAGAAGTTCCTGGGCGAGCACTGGGCTTGCGAACTGCAACATTCGCCGCTGGATGTGGTGGCCTGGCACGGCAGCAACGTGCCTTACAAATACGACCTGCGCCGCTTCAACACCATCGGTACCGTCAGCTTCGACCACCCGGACCCGTCGATCTTCACCGTGCTGACTTCGCCGACCAGCGTACATGGCCTGGCCAACATGGACTTCGTGATCTTCCCGCCACGCTGGATGGTGGCCGAGAACACCTTCCGTCCGCCATGGTTCCACCGCAACCTGATGAACGAGTTCATGGGCCTGATCAACGGTGCCTACGATGCCAAGGCCGAAGGCTTCCTGCCGGGTGGCGCCTCATTGCACGGGGTGATGAGCGCCCATGGCCCCGACGCCGAAACCTGCGAAAAGGCCATTGCCGCCGACCTGGCGCCGCACAAGATCGACAACACCATGGCTTTCATGTTCGAGACCAGCCAAGTGCTGCGCCCGAGCCAGCAAGCCCTTGAATGCCCGCAATTGCAGGCCGACTACGATAGTTGCTGGGCCACCTTGCCGAGCACCTTCAACCCGAACCGGAGATAACCCATGAACCACACTGCCAATGCCCGTAGCTGGGTCGAGCACGCCAACGGGCACAGCGACTTTCCGCTGCAGAACCTGCCGATGGGTATTTTCAGCCGGCCGGGTGAAGCCAAACGCTGTGGCGTGGCTATCGGTGACGCGATCCTCGACCTGGAAGCGGTGCTGGCCGCCGGCCTGTTCGACGGTGCTGCCAAGGCTGCCGTCGAAGCCACCCGCGGTGGCGCGCTGAACGCATTCTTCGCCTTGGGCCGCAGCGCCCGTGTGGCGCTGCGCGAGCGTTTGCAGGCCCTGCTTGGCGAGCACAGCGAACACCAGTCGGCGTTGAAGCCGGCGCTGATCCCGGCCAGCGACTGCCAACTGCATGTGCCCGCGCAGATCGGTGACTACACCGACTTCTACGTCGGCATCGAGCACGCCAAGAACGTGGGCAAGCTGTTCCGCCCCGATAATCCGCTGCTGCCCAACTACAAGTACGTGCCGATCGGTTATCACGGCCGCGCCTCCACCATCCGCCCATCGGGCACCGATGTGCGCCGGCCCAAAGGCCAGACCTTGCCGGCCGGGCACACCGAGCCGAGCTTCGGCCCTTGCGCACGCCTGGACTACGAACTGGAGCTGGGCATCTGGATTGGCCAGGGCAATGACATGGGCCAGGCGATCCCGGTAGGCGACGCCGCCGAGCACGTGGCCGGCTTGTGCCTGCTCAACGACTGGTCGGCGCGCGATATCCAGGCCTGGGAATACCAGCCACTGGGACCGTTCCTGTCCAAGAGCTTCATCACCACCATTTCCCCCTGGGTGGTCACTGCCGAGGCGCTGGAGCCGTTCCGCTGCGCCCAGCCGGCGCGCCCGGAAGGCGACCCGCAGCCACTGTCGTACCTGCTGGACAAGCGCGACCAGGCCGCCGGTGCCTACGATATCGAGCTTGAAGTGCTGCTGCTGACCCAGCGCATGCGTGAGCAGGGCGTTGCTCCACACCGCCTGACCCTGAGCAACACCCGCAGCATGTACTGGACCGTGGCGCAGCTGGTGGCGCACCACAGCGTCAACGGCTGCCAGCTGCAACCAGGCGACCTGTTCGGTTCGGGCACCTTGTCGGGGGCCACGCCAGGGTCGTTCGGCAGCCTGCTGGAGATCACCGAGGGCGGCAAGCTGCCGGTGGAACTGGCCAGCGGCGAGGTGCGCAAGTTCCTCGAAGACGGTGACGAAATCATCCTGCGTGCCCGCTGCACGCGCGACGGCGTGGCCAGCATCGGCTTCGGCGAATGCCGTGGTACGGTCATCGCGGCCAACTGAGGAGGGGCGGGCATGGAGCTGTACACCTATTACCGTTCCACCTCGTCCTACCGGGTGCGCATTGCCCTGGCACTGAAGGGGCTGGCTTACCAGTCCCTGCCGGTCAACCTGTTGCAGGGTGAGCAGCGTGGGGCGGACTATGTCGCCATTAACCCGCAGGGCCGCGTACCGGCCTTGCGCACCGATGACGGTGAATTGCTGGTGCAGTCACCGGCAATCATCGAGTACCTGGAAGAGGTTTATCCACAGCCCGCGTTGCTGCCGGCCACGGCCGAGGCGCGTGCCAGGGTGCGTGGTGTAGCGGCAATCATTGGCTGCGACATCCACCCGCTGCACAACGTGAGCGTGCTCAACCGGCTGCGCCAGGCCGGGCAGGACGAGGGGCAGGTCAATCAATGGATCGGCCACTGGATCAGCCAGGGGTTAGCGGCAGTGGAGCAACTGATTGGTGATCAAGGCTTTTGTTTCGGTGATCGACCGGGGCTGGCGGATGTGTACCTGATCCCGCAGCTGTATGCCGCCGAACGCTTCAACATCGACCTGAGCAGCTTCCCGCGTATCCTGCGGGTTGCCGCAATGGCCGCCGGGCATCCGGCGTTCACCCAGGCCCACCCCGCCCAGCAGCCGGACAGCCCGGCTCAGTGAAGCGAACGGTTCGCCGCCGGAAGCTTGCCGATGCGTTCGGACAGCTTCAGGCGCTGGGCCGGATCTTCAGTCAGTAGCAGCGCATGCTCCAGGTCGAAGCGCTCGGCCTGTGGGCAATCCAGGTGCTGGTACAACGAGGCGCGGGTCATGTAGTCACTGACCTGCACCGGCCCCAACTGCATGACCCGTTCGGCATCGATCAACGCCGCCAGGTGGTTGTCGTTGCTGATGTGCAGCTGGCGCAGGTTGCGTGACAGGCGTTGCAGCATCTGCAGCGGGGTGGCACTGCGCATGTGCTCGGCCGTCAGCGCAACATGCGGCCCGAACTGGCGGGCCAGCAGCTCACGGCAATCGTTGGGGTACAGGCGCCGGCCACCGCAGGGATCGAGCAGGTGGTCGGCACCCGGTACACGCAGCAGGAAATGGCCAGGAAAGCCCACACCCTCCAGCGGAATGGACAGGCGTTCGGCCAGTTCCAGGGCGAGTATGGCCAGGGTCAGCGGTTGGCCACGGCGGCGTTGCAGCACTTTGTCCATCATCGCCGCCTGCGGGCGCAGGGGGTGGTACTCATCCTGCTGGAAGCCCAGCGCATTGAGCTGGCGCAGCAGCGGCTGGGCCAGTTCGCACAGTGGCAGCATCGGCAGGTGGGTGCTGATATCGCGCTGCAGGTCTTGCAGCACGGCAAGGCTGGCTGCGGGCTCGACACTCCGGTCGTGCTCGGCGGCAATCCACAATGCGGCTTCCAGCAGGGCGACAGGCTCGCGTTCCAGGCAGGCCAGGCAGGCTTGACGTGGCTTCATGGGGCTTCTCCACACACGCTTGAGTATTAGCCGTGGCGCGGGGTTTCGTCCAGTGGTCCGGCGGCGGCACCAGCTTCAGGGCGGTGCCTATACTGGAGGGAGCACCTCATGGGGGGCCTGTCGATGTTCGCTCTGATGCAAAGCACCCGTACCCAGTCCTTGCACCTGTTCAACGACCCGCCTACGGGTCTGAAAGCGGTTGTGGCGATCCACAGTGAGCAACTGGGCCCGGCCATGGGCGGGTGCCGGTACCTGCCTTATGCCGATGACGAAAGCGCCATGACCGATGCCATTCGCCTGGCCCAGGGCATGAGCTACAAGGCGGCGTTGGCGGGCTTGCCACTGGGTGGTGGCAAGGCGGTGATCATGCGCAACCCGCATGTGGAAAACCGCGCCGCACTGTTCGAGGCCTTTGGCCGCTTCATCGATACCTTGCATGGACGCTTCATCATCGCCGTGGACAGCGGCACCTCGACCCTGGACATGGACTGCATTGCTCAGAGCACACCCCATGTGACCAGTACCACCGCATCGGGTGATCCCTCGCCACATGCGGCGATGGGGGTGTTCGCGGGTATTCGCGCCACCACCTCGTTCCGGCTGGGCAGTGATGACCTCAGAGGCCTGCGAGTGGCGGTGCAGGGCTTGGGCAATGTCGGTTTTGCGTTGGCGGAGCAACTGCATGCAGTGGGCGCGGAGTTGCTGGTCAGCGACCTGGACCCAGGACGTGTGCGGCTGGCGATGGAGCAGTTCGATGCCAAGCCTGTAACCAACGATGCGTTGATCAGCACCCCTTGCGACATCTTCGCCCCTTGCGGCGTGGGGCCGGTGCTGAACGGGCAAAGCGTGATGCAGTTGCGTTGCGCGGCGGTGGCGGGGGCGGCGAACAACCAGCTGACCACCTTGCAGGTGGCCGACCAGCTGGAGTCGCGCGGGATATTGTATGCGCCTGATTACGTGATCAATGCCGGTGGGTTGATCTACGTGGCGCTGACTCATCGTGGCGAGGACTTGGGCACTATCACCGCGCACCTGGCGCGGATACCGTCACGGCTGACCGAAGTGTTCGGCCATGCCCAGGCGGAGAAGCGCTCGCCGGCGCGGGTGGCGCAGATGCTGGCGGAGCGGTTGCTCTACGGCTGAATGCTGATGCTGGCGTTACTGGCCTCTTCGCGGGCTTGCCCGCGAAGCAGGCACCGCCGATCTCACTCGGTAGCACCATCTTCCAGCAACTCGGCCAACGCATCCGGCTGGCTCTTGAACGCCCGGGCAAACACATCGCGGTTCTTGGCCATGTAGATACCGGCTTCCTCAACCTGCTGCTCAGTCAGCGACGGCACCGCCTTGTGCAGCACTTCGGCCAGGCGCTCGGCCAGTTCGAGCATCTTGTCGTGACGGTCTGCTTCGGCCTTATCCATGAACAAGCGCTCCGGGTCGCGGCTGCTGCGGTACACCACTTCGACGGCCATTCATCACCTCTATGCCTTTTTGCTGGTTGCGTTGCAGTTTACTGTATGCGCATACAGTAATGGCATTGCCATCATCGCGCAACCTGATTCTTCAGCCTGCCCACACGTGCCTTGCGGCAATCGGACGCCTTCCAAGCCAAGGGCCTGGCCCTTTAACTGCATGGCACAAGCGTCACACCGGTGACGCATCATCCTTAAAGACGTATCGGGGAATGGAACATCGTGAACATCAAATGGGCAGACAAGCTACGCAAAGGCCTGCATGGTTCGGCCGACTCGCTGGGCAACCTGTGTGTCGAGGCCTTCCATTACCTGGCGCTGTTCGGCATTGGCGCGATTACCGCCTATGCGGCGGTGGTCACCTTCCTGGACATGCTCGGCAAGGGCGGGGTCAGTGTCGATGACATCCTGCTGCTGTTCATCTACCTGGAGCTGGGGGCCATGGTCGGCATTTACTTCAAGACCAACCACATGCCGATCCGCTTCCTGCTGTACGTGGCCATTACCGCGCTGACCCGCCTGCTGATCGGCGATGTCTCGCACCACAAGGCGCCGGACGAGGGGCTGCTGTACCTGTGCGGCGGCATCCTGTTGTTGGCGTTCTCGATTCTGGTGGTGCGCTACGCTTCGTATCGCTACCCCTCGACCAAGGTGCTGGATGCCAACGGCAAGGAAGTGGAGGAGGGCAAGTAGCCCTCAGTTGGCAACGACGTGGCGCGGCGCGTGACGGGCGTCGCGGGTCAGCGCGGCCAGCACTTGCATGGGGTTCTGGCTGAATTCGATGGCCAGGCCCAGGCGAATGCTGTCGATCACCCGTTGCAGGCGCGCCGGGTCGTTGCGCTGGGCCTGGGTGATGAGGCGCTTGGCGACCACGCCGGCGTCGTCGGACAGGGTCAGCATGATGCTGCCGTCAAGGTTTGTGATGCTCAGGTTGACCCGGTATTCGGGGGCGAATGCAGCACTGATTTTTTCGAACGGGTTGTTCATGGTCGTGCTTCTGCAGTGAATGAGTGCAGAGGTTGACTGGCAACGCGGCGGGTTGGTTCAGTGCCATTGATCGCTACAAACAAAAACGCCCGGCTTCAAGCCGGGCGTTTTGCATTGCCGATCAGGCGTCTGGATCACTCAGCTCCAGGGCGCCGCGCTTGCTGCGCAACTTGCCGTAGAAGTGTTCCAGCGCGTGGGTGAGCTTGGTGGCGGCACCGTCGACTGCCTGGTCCAGCGAAGTGGCGGTGTGGGTCACGGAAATCGGTTGGTGGCCTTTTGGGCGAGCCTCCATCTGGCAGCGTTTGTCATGCGGTCCGGGCTTGGCGCCGTTTTCGTCGCGCAGGTGAACCTCGATGCGGGTGAGGTCTTCTTCGTAACGTTCCAGCGAGTTCTGCAGTGTGCTGCGGACCCACTGATCGAGCCGGGCGTTGCCTTCGAAATGATTGCTGCTGTTGACCTGGATTTGCATGATTCAATCCTTATTCAGCTTGCTCGCATGGAGGCGCGCCTAGGCCCTTGAGACCCTTGGAATTTCTGCGCCTCTTGACTCTAAGGTCAGGCAACTGCGGGATGAATTCAAGCCCTTTCTGAAAATAAATTTCTTGTTGCAAAAGGGGGCTACAAAGCGGCCCCCCATTTGCTACAGGTCAGAACTCCACCGACGTCTGCCCAGTGCACGGCCTGCTCGGCCACTTGCGGGGAAAACGAGGCGTTCACAGGGCGAAGTAGCAGCAGGCTTTGCTTATGAGAATTGAAATCATTAGTATTGCACCCCCGAAAATGCCCGGACCTTCGCCATGACGCGCAAAACCGCCGGTCTCCCGCTCAGTTACCGGCTGGGCGTTGCCTCACGCAGCCTGGCCGCGCTGCTGGGCGGCTACTTGCTGGCGTCGATGGCCAGCGTCTGTATTGCATTGGTGGCGCCGTTGCCCAAGGTCGATGCCACCCTCACCGGCCTGTTGCTGTCGTTCGTCTTCTACCTGCTGGGGTTCATCTGGTGCTTCGCTTGCCGCAACGCCTGGCGTGCCTGGCTGGGTGTACTGGCGCCAAGCCTGTTGTTGGGCCTGATCAGCGGCGTCGCCTACTGGATGAAAAACCCATGAAAGAAGGCTTTCGCCAGGCGATGGCCTGGCTGCACACCTGGACCGGCCTGATCTTCGGCTGGCTGTTGTTCGCCATCTTCCTCACCGGCACGCTGTCGTATTTCAAGGAAGAAATCACCCACTGGGCGCAGCCCGAAGTGCGCAGCCATGCTCTGGATCCGCTCAACAGCCTGGGTGTGGCCCAACGTTACCTGCAGGACAATGCCGGGCATTCTGGCACCTGGTTCATTCGCATGCCCAACGCGCGCGAGGCTGCCTTGAGCGTGGGCTACCGCGACCCCAATGGCGGGCCACGCGGGTTCGTGAGTAAAACCCTCGATACCCAGACCGGTCAGCCGGTTGAAGCGCGCGACAGCCGCGGTGGCGAGTTCTTCTACCGCTTCCACTTCCAGCTACAAATGCCTTACCCGTTCGGCCGATGGCTGTCGACCTTCTGCGCGTTCATCATGCTGTTGGGGCTGGTCACCGGCATCATCACGCACAAGAAGATCTTCAAGGAGTTCTTCACCTTCCGCCCCGGCAAGGGCCAGCGCTCCTGGCTGGACGGGCACAACGCGATCGGTGTGTTGGTGCTGCCATTTCACCTGATGATCAGCTACAGCAGCCTGGTGCTGTTCATGTACATGGTGATGCCGGCTGGCATCATGGCCAGCTATGGCAATGACACCGACAAGTACTTCAACGACCTGTTCGGCCGCGACGATGCGCCCAAGGCGGCCCATGTGGCTGCACCGCTGGTGCCGTTGCCCAGCCTGTATGCCCAGTTGCAGGCACTGCAACCCGGCGCGCGTATCGGCAACATCCAGGTGCAGAACCCGGGCGACAGCAATGCCCGCGTCACCTTCACGCAATCGTCTGCCGACCATGTGGCTTATCGGCGCAGCGCCAACTGGACCTTCGATGGCGCCAGTGGCGAGCTGCTGAGCCAGGGCAAGCCAGAGAGCGGGGCAATGATGACCGCCTTCAGTTTCGCCGGGCTGCACATGGGTAACTTCGCCGGCCCTTGGTTGCGCTGGCTGTACTTCTTCTTCGGTGTGGCCGGTACTGCGGTGATCGGCACCGGGCTGGTGATGTGGTTGGGCAAGCGCCAGCTCAAGCACGCCAAGAGCGAGCGCATACCGGGTGAGTTGCGCCTGGTCGAGGTACTCAATACCGCCAGCATGAGCGGCTTGCTGCTGGCGGTGGCAGGTTTCTTCTGGGCCAACCGCCTGGTCCCGATAGGCGTCGAAGGCCGGGGCGACTGGGAGGTCAATGCCTTCTTCATCGCCTGGGGCCTGTCGCTGGTGCATGCGGTACTACGCAGCGGGCGCAGGGCCTGGGGCGAGCAACTTGCGTTGGGTGCGCTGGCCTTTGCCTTGCTGCCGCTGCTCAACGGCCTGAGTACCCACCGCGGGCTGAACCATTCGCTGCTGGAGGGTGACTGGGCCATGGCCGGCTTCGACCTGACTGCCCTGGCCACCGGGCTGTTCCTGGCCTGGCTGGCCGGCAAGATGCTGCGCAGCCCCAAGCCGGTTGCCAAGCGCCCACGCGCAGTAAAAAAGCCGGGCACTGAAACGGCGGAGGTGAGTTGATGCTGGGTAACGCACTGCTCGCATTCGCAGGTTTTGTCGCCCTGTGCCTGGCCATGGAAAAACACTTCAGCGACCTGCTCGGGCGCAAGCCGCGCCCTGGGCAATTGCGGCTGTTGCGCAGTGCTGGATGGCTGTTGCTGCTGTTGTCGCTGGTCCTCAGCATGCACTTGCGTGGCTGGGCCTACGGCCTGGTGGAGTGGATGGCGGTGATGATGGCCGGGGTAACCCTCTGGGTGTTCGGCCTGCCTTACCAGCCGCGCCTGCTGCTGGGCCTGGCCGCAGCCAGCGTGGTGCTCGGCCCGTTGCTGGCCGTGTTTGCTGTGTGAAGCCGTGAGCGAGCAGAGGGACATCATCGAACCCGACGCCGACAGTGCCGGCGGGCGTACACGTTTCGTCCAGGTGTTCCAGGCCCAGCGGGCACGCATGGAAGCCCTGGTCAGCCGACGGGTCGGCTGCCGCGCCACGGCATCGGACCTGGTTCAGGAGCTATTTCTGCGCTTCTGGCGGCGCCCCGAAGTGAAGGTCGAGGCGCTGGACACCTACTTGCTGCGATGCGCAGATAATCTCGCCATCGACCACCTGCGCAGTGAAGGCAGCCGCGAACGCGTGGCCGAAGCCGCGTTGCCGGTGGACGAAGTGGCCACGGCCCAGGCGCCAGAGCAGGCCCTGGAAGTGGACCACGACCTGCAACGCATCGAAGCCGCCTTGCGTGCGTTGCCCGAGCGCACCCGGCAAATTTTTTTGCTCAACCGTATTCACGGCTGCAAGTACGGCGAAATCGCCAAGGCCATGCAACTGTCCCAGAGCGCCGTGGAAAAGCATATGATGCGCGCCCTTGAAGCGTGCAAGGCCAGTGTTGCCGAGCCCGCTCCCACTCCACGCCGGCCAGGGAGCGCCCGTCGATGAGCAGCATGCCCCCCATCACCGAGGCGCAATCCCAGGCCGCCCTGCAGTGGCTCAGCCGCATCAACGAGCAGCCCGCGCAAGCCGAAGGGGCGGCGTTCAAGCGCTGGCTACTGGCCGACCCTGTTCACCGCGCCGCCTATGAACAGGCTCAGCTGTTGTGGCAGAAAAGCGCCGGCCCGGCGCAGCGGTTGGCCAACGAAGAACAGCAAGCCCTGCAACGTTACCTCGATGCCATGGCCAGGCCGCCGGCCCGTGGTCCGTGGAGGCGTGTGACGGCGATGGCGATGGCGGCCTGCCTGGTGCTGGCCGTGGGTGTTGCCGGTGGCTGGCACCCGGGGTACTGGTTGCAGGACCTGCAGGCTGACTACAGCAGTGCCGGGCAGATTCGCCAAGTGACCTTGGCTGACCAGTCGCAGGTCACGCTGGATGCCGGTAGCGCCATTGCGGTCGATTTCGCCAAGGGGGAGCGCCGTGTGCGGTTGCTGCATGGCGCAGCGTTTTTCCAGGTGACGCATACCGGCGAGCCGTTCCTGGTGGAAGCTGCCGGTGGCGAGGTACGGGTGCTGGGTACCCAGTTTGAAGTGCGCGAGCAGGGCGAGGGCGCCCAGGTGACGGTGCGCAGCGGGCGTGTGGGGGTTAGCCCTGCGCAGGGCACGTTGGCACGTGAACTGACTGCCAACCAGCAGGTGAACTACAGCGCAGGCAGGGTAGGCGACACCCTGACGGTGGACAGTGACAACCGCCTGGCCTGGCGCCAGGGTTGGCTGAATTATTACCAGGTACCGCTGGCGCAGGTGGTTGAAGATATTGGGCGCTATTACCCAGGGCGCATCCTGTTGCTGGATGGTGAACTGGGACAGCGCAAGGTCAGCGGCAGTTTCCCGGTGGGCGAACCGTTGCTGGCGCTGGATTCGCTGGGCAAGGTGATGGGCTTTTCGCGGCAGACCGTGCTGGGGCGGTTGACCCTGATTCGGTAGTTGCCTGTACTGGCCTCTTCGCGGGCACAGGCAAAATATTTTTCAAAAAGCGGGTGAGGTAACAGGACGTGGCATCCGTGTAATGAGTGGAAGTGCGATTCATTCGCAGTCATCACCCTCTCACAGGTCAGCGTCCATGAAGTTCTCTCCGCGTTGCGTCCCTCTCTGGTTCGGCCTTGCCATGCTCCCGGCCGTTGCTGTTGCTCCCCTGGCCAGTGCCGCCGAGCAACAGCAGACCTATGCCTTCGCCCAGCCGGCCCAGCCCCTGGCCCAGGCGCTCAACGCCTTCAGCCGCACCACTGGCCAGAGCGTGGTCTACACCTTGGAACTACCGGGCGTGCAGGCGCCGGCACTGAACGGCCGATTCAGCGCCGAACAGGCCCTGCAACAGCTGCTGGGCAGCACCGGGTTGGCCTGGCGCCGCGTCGACGCACGTACGCTGACCCTCGAAACCGCAGACACCTCCGGCGCCCTCAACCTGCAGGCCACCACCGTGACCTCGCAAATGGACGTGTACAGCTATCAACCGCCGACCACCGCCTCGATCATGCGCGGACAAGGCCCGAACCAGGACATTCCCCAGGCCATCAACGTGGTACCGGCCCAGGTCATCCGCGACCAGGCTCCGCGCAACCTCGACGATGCCCTTTACAACGTCAGTGGCATCACCCAGGGCAACAACTTTGGCGGCACCTCCGACACGGTGATGAAACGCGGTTTTGGCGACAACCGCGACGGCTCGATCATGCGCGACGGCATGCCCATCGTGCAGGGCCGCAACCTCAACGCCAGTACCGAGCGGGTCGAAGTGCTCAAGGGCCCGGCTTCGCTGCTGTATGGCATCCAGGACCCGGGTGGGGTGATCAACGTGGTCAGCAAGCGCCCGCAGTTGCAGCAGTACAACGCCCTGACCGTCCGTGGCTCCACCTACGGCAGCGGCAAGAACGGCAGTGGCGGCGGGTTCGACAGCACCGGCGCGCTGGGCGACAGCAACTTCGCCTACCGCCTGATCGTCGACCACGAGGATGAGGACTACTGGCGCAACTACGGCGTACACCGCGAGTCATTGGTAGCGCCGTCGCTGGCCTGGCTGGGCGAAGACACCCAGGTGGTGCTGGCGTACGAGCACCGCGAGTTTCTCTCGCCCTTCGACCGCGGCACCGCGTTCGGCAACAACGGCCATCCGCTGAACATCCCCGCCACGCGGCGCCTGGACGAGCCGTTCAACGACATGGAAGGGCGGTCTGACCTGTACCGCCTGGAAGTCGACCACCAACTGGCCGATGACTGGAAGCTGCACTTTGGCTACAGCTTCAACCGCGAGACTTATGATGCCAGCCAGGTGCGGGTGACCGGGGTCAACGAAGCCAAAGGCACACTGACTCGCAGCATCGACGGCACCCACAACGCCATGAGCCGTGACCAGTTCGCCACCTTGAGCCTGGCGGGCAACGTGGAGTTGGCCGGTATGCAACACGACCTGCTGTTCGGCGTCGACCATGAAGACCGCAAGATCTTTCGCGGTGATCTGATCCGCCAGACTGCGCAATCCACGTTCAGCTATGTGAACCCGGTCTACGGCCAGGAGGTGGAGGGCACCACAGTAAGAGCCAGTGACAGTGACCAGACAGACAAGCTGCGCACCGATGCACTGTTCGTGCAGGATGCGCTGCACCTGGACGACCACTGGATCCTGGTGGCCGGTGCCCGATTCCAGCAATTCGACCAGTACGCAGGCCGTGGCCGTCCGTTCACGGCCAATACCGATAACAGCGGCCAAGCCTGGGTGCCGCATGCCGGCATCGTCTACAAGGTCGATGACCAGCTGTCGTTCTATGGCAGCTACAGCGAGTCGTTCAAGCCCAACTCCAGCATTGCACCGCTGACGGGCGGCGTGGTGCTGGACTCGTCGGTTGCACCCGAGGAAGGCAAGTCGTGGGAGCTGGGCGCCAAGCTAGACATGCCCGGTCGCCTGACCGGTACCCTGGCGCTGTTCGACATCACCAAGCGCAATGTGCTGGTTTCCAACTTTGATGCCACCACGAAAGAGACGGTGTACAGCAACGCCGGCGAGGTCAGCTCGCGTGGCGTGGAGCTCGATCTGACGGGGCAGCTGAGCGAGCACTGGAGCCTTATAGGCAGCTACGCCTACACGGACGCCAAGGTCACCAAGGACCCGGACCTGCAAGGCAACCGCCTGCAGAACGTGGCCAAGCACAGCGGTTCGTTGTCGGCCGTGTACGACTTCGGCAGCCTGTTCGGGGGCGACAAGCTGCGGATGGGCGCAGGTGCGCGTTATGTGGGTGAGCGCGCGGGCAACTCGACCAACACCTTCGACCTGCCGTCCTACACCGTGGCCGATGCGTTCGCCAGCTACGAGACCAAGCTGGATGAGCACAACGTGCGCTTGCAACTGAACGTGAAGAACCTGTTCGACAAGGTCTACTACAGCTCGGCGGTGAACCAGTACTTTGTGGCAATCGGGGATGCGCGGCAGGTGAGCCTGTCCAGCACTTTCGAGTTTTGAGCCAGCCTGTACCGGCCTCTTCGCGGCTAAAGCCGCTCCTACAGGGAGCGCGCCCGCCTCAAGAGCAACGCTTTACCTGTGGGAGCGGCTTTAGCCGCGAATGGCCGAACGGTACTCGCCAGGTGTTGCGCCCAGCGCCTGGCGGAACCGGTTGCTGAAATGGCTGGCACTGGCAAACCCGCACATCAAGGCAATTTCCCCCAGCGGAATTTCCCCCAGCCGCAACAGCTGGCGGGCCCTGTTCAGCCGCCGGGCCAGCAAGTACTGGTGCGGCGGTAGCCCGAAACTGGTGCGGAACATGCGCGCGAAGTGGTATTCGGACAGGTTGCAGCGCAGGGCCAGTTCACCCAGGGTAATCGGCTGGTCCAGGTGCGCCTCGATGTACTCGACCATTTGCCGGCGCAGGTTCGGCGCCAACCCACCTTTCAGGCGCAGGCCCTGGCGCAGCCCGACCTGGCTGAGCAATGCATGGTCGACAATCTCGTGCGCCAGGCTGCTGGCCAGCAGGCGCTCGCCGGGCTCGTCCCAGTCCAGGGTAATCAGTTGGCGAAAGCGCGCGGCTTGTTGCGGGTCGTCGAGAAAGGTCGCTTCCTGTAATTGCAGTTCACGCGGCTCCCGGTCGAGTAGGCGCACGCAACCCAAGGCGAATTGCGCCTCGCTGACATACAGGTGTGCCAGGCGGATTGCACCATTGACCACCCAGTTCGATTCCTGCCCGGCCGGCATCACGCACAGCTTGCCCGGCGCGCCCTTTTCGGCCGGGCGCTGGCGGCGGAAGGTGCCGGTGCCGTCGGCGATGTAGCACGACAGGGTGTGATGGGTCGGTGCCTGATAATCGCGGGCATCGTCCCGGTTGCTCCACAACGCCGCCGCCAGCCCATCGCCCAGGTGCGCGCTCAGCTCCAGCCGGGCGTGGGGCGAGGCGTGCATGGCGTTGAACACTTGCAGCTGCGTGAGTGGGGTCATGGGCGAATCCTCTTGCCAGCCATCCTACTGCGGCTGTGGTCGAGTGACATCCACCAGGGCAAGAAAAGCGCAAGTTTGTGCAAGCAGGCAAACGCTGATCGGAAGAACACTGGCGATCCCTGTGGGAGCGGGCTTGCCCGCGAAGCGCCGGGCACCGATCTTGAAAGGCCCAAGGAACCACCGCCATGAACCTGTCACTGTACCTGCTCACTGTCCTGATCTGGGGTACCACCTGGATCGCCCTGAAGCTCCAGCTGGGTGTGGTCGCGATCCCGGTCTCGATCGTTTACCGCTTCGCCCTGGCCGGGCTGATCCTGTTCGCCTTCCTGCTGCTCACCCGCCGCCTGCAACCCATGAACCGCCGTGGCCACCAGATCTGCCTGGCTCAGGGCCTGTGCCTGTTTTGCGTCAATTTCATCTGCTTCCTCAGTGCCAGCCAGTGGGTCGCCAGTGGCTTGATCGCCGTGGTGTTTTCCACCGCTACCCTGTGGAATGCGCTCAATGCACGGATCTTCTTCGGCCAGAAGATCGCCAGCAATGTGTTTGGCGGCGGAGCCTTGGGCCTGCTCGGGCTGGGGCTGCTGTTCTGGCCCGAGCTGTCACACCACACCGCCAGCCGCGAGACCTTGTACGGCCTCGGCCTGGCCTTGCTCGGCACGCTGTGCTTCTCGGCGGGTAACATGCTATCGAGCATGCAACAGAAGGCCGGGCTCAAACCCATGACTACCAACGCCTGGGGCATGGTCTACGGGGCGGCGATGCTGGCGGTGTTTTGTGTGGTCAGCGGCGTGCCGTTCAGCATGGAGTGGAATGTGCGCTACATCGGCTCGTTGCTGTACCTGGTGGTGCCAGGGTCGGTGATTGCCTTTACTGCCTACCTGACTCTGGTCGGGCGCATGGGGCCGG
>NZ_BBIS01000004.1 GCF_000730605.1 Pseudomonas monteilii NBRC 103158 = DSM 14164
CCCGGCAGCCGTGGCGTAGAGCGGGTGCCGAAAGCCATCGAATTAGGCTAGAATGCACGGCCTCTAAGCACACCCCTTCCTGAGGCTGTCCCGACGATGTTGATCCTGCGCGGCGCTCCTGCCCTTTCTGCCTTTCGCCACGGTAAATTACTCGAGCAACTGAGCCAGAAAGTCCCCGCTGTTACTGGTTTGTATGCCGAATTTGCCCACTTCGCCGATGTTGATGGCGAACTGACCGCCGACCAGCAGCAGGTGCTGGGCCGTCTGCTCAAGTACGGCCCGAGTGTGCCGGTACAGGAGCCGACCGGTCGCCTGTTCCTGGTCGTGCCGCGCCTGGGCACCATTTCGCCGTGGGCCAGCAAGGCCAGCGACATCGCCCACAACTGCGGCCTGCAGTCGATCCAGCGCCTTGAGCGCGGCATCGCTTACTACGTGGCCGGCACCCTGAGCGATGCTGACGCTGCATTGATCGCCGCCGAGCTGCACGACCGCATGACCCAGCGCGTGCTGGGCCAGCTTGAGCAGGCGGCCGACATGTTCAGCCACGCCCAGCCCAAGCCGATGACCTCGGTCGACATCCTGGCCGGTGGCCGCGACGCCCTGGCCAAGGCCAACATCGACCTGGGCCTGGCCCTGGCCGAAGACGAGATCGACTACCTGGTCAACGCTTTCCAGGGCCTGAAGCGCAACCCGAACGACATCGAACTGATGATGTTCGCCCAGGCCAACTCCGAGCACTGCCGTCACAAGATCTTCAACGCCAGTTGGGACATCGACGGCCAGGCTCAGGAAAAAAGCCTGTTCGGCATGATCAAGAACACCTACCAGATGCACAACGAAGGCGTGCTGTCCGCCTACAAGGACAACGCTTCGGTCATCGTCGGTAACGTGGCCGGCCGCTTCTTCCCGAACCCTGAAACCCGCCAGTACGGTGCGGTGCAGGAGCCGGTGCACATCCTGATGAAGGTGGAAACCCACAACCACCCGACCGCCATCGCCCCGTTCTCTGGTGCCTCCACCGGCTCCGGTGGTGAAATCCGCGACGAAGGTGCTACCGGCCGTGGCGCCAAGCCCAAGGCTGGCCTCACCGGCTTCACCGTGTCCAACCTGCGCATCCCGGGCTTCGAGCAGCCATGGGAGCAGCCTTACGGTAAGCCTGAGCGCATCGTCGACGCCCTCGACATCATGATCGAAGGCCCTCTGGGTGGCGCGGCGTTCAACAACGAATTCGGTCGCCCGGCCCTGACCGGTTACTTCCGTACCTTCGAGCAGGCCATCAACACCCCGCACGGCGAAGAAGTGCGCGGTTACCACAAGCCGATCATGCTCGCCGGTGGTATGGGCAACATCCGTGAAGACCACGTGCAGAAGGGTGAGATCACCGTCGGCGCCAAGCTGATCGTGCTCGGCGGCCCGGCCATGCTGATCGGCCTGGGCGGCGGCGCCGCTTCGTCGGTGGCGACCGGTGCCAGCTCGGCAGACCTGGACTTCGCCTCGGTACAGCGCGAAAACCCTGAAATGGAGCGCCGTTGCCAGGAAGTCATCGACCGCTGCTGGCAGCTGGGCGACGCCAACCCGATCGCCTTCATCCACGACGTTGGCGCCGGCGGTATCTCCAACGCCTTCCCTGAGCTGGTCAACGACGGTGGCCGTGGTGGCCGCTTCGAACTGCGTAACGTGCCCAACGACGAGCCGGGCATGGCCCCGCACGAAATCTGGAGCAACGAATCGCAAGAGCGTTACGTGCTGGCCGTCAGCGCCGTCGATTTCGAGCGCTTCAAGGCCATCTGCGAGCGCGAGCGCTGCCCGTTCGCCGTAGTGGGTGAAGCGACTGAAGAGCAACACCTGACCGTCAGCGACAGCCACTTCGGCAACACCCCGGTGGACATGCCGCTGGACGTGCTGCTGGGCAAGCCCCCACGCATGCACCGTTCGGTTACCCGTGAAGCCGAGCTGGGCGATGACTTCGACCCGAGCAAGCTGGACCTCGACAACGCCGTCCAGCGTGTTCTTAGCCACCCGGCCGTGGCCAGCAAGAGCTTCCTGATCACCATCGGCGACCGCACCATCACCGGCCTGGTTGCCCGCGACCAGATGGTCGGCCCGTGGCAGGTACCGGTGGCCGACTGCGCCGTTACCGCCACCAGCTTCGACGTCTACACCGGTGAAGCCATGGCCATGGGCGAGCGTACTCCGCTGGCGCTGCTGGATGCCCCGGCGTCCGGCCGCATGGCCATCGGCGAAACCCTGACCAACCTGGCCGCTTCGCGCATCGAGAAGCTGTCCGACATCAAACTGTCGGCCAACTGGATGTCCGCCGCCGGCCACCCGGGTGAAGACGCCCGCCTGTACGACACCGTCAAGGCTGTCGGCATGGAGCTGTGCCCGGAGCTGGGTATCACCATTCCGGTCGGCAAAGACTCGATGTCGATGAAGACCAAATGGAGCGATGAGGGCGGCGAGAAGAGCGTTACCTCGCCAATGTCGCTGATCATCACCGGCTTCGCCCCGGTCACCGACATCCGTAAAACCCTGACCCCGCAACTGCGCATGGACAAGGGCGAGACCGACCTGATCCTGATCGACCTGGGCCGTGGTAAGAACCGCATGGGCGCCTCGATCCTGGCCCAGACCTACGGCAAGATCGCTGCCCAGGCACCGGACGTCGACGATGCTGAAGACCTCAAGGCCTTCTTCGCCGTGATCCAGGGCCTGAACGCCGACGGCCACCTGCTGGCCTACCACGACCGTTCCGACGGCGGCCTTGTCACCACCGTGCTGGAAATGGCCTTCGCCGGCCACTGCGGCCTCGACCTGCACCTCGACCCGCTGACCGACAGCAAGGGCGACGTGCCAGCCATCCTCTTCAACGAAGAGCTGGGCGCAGTCATCCAGGTTCGCCAGGATGCCACCCCGGACGTACTCGCACAGTTCAGCGCTGCTGGCCTGGGCGAAGGTTGCGTCGCGGTGATCGGCAAGCCGGTCAACAACGGTGAAGTGTCCATCAGCCTGAACGGCGAAGTGCTGTTCGACGATGACCGCCGCATGCTGCAGCGCCAGTGGGCCGAAACCAGCTACCAGATCCAGCGCCTGCGCGACAACGCCGACTGCGCGGACCAGGAATTCGACCTGTTGCTCGAGGAAGATAACCCGGGCCTGTCGGTGAAGCTGGGCTTCGACGTCAACGACGACATCGCCGCACCGTACATCAAGAAGGGCGTGCGCCCGCAAGTGGCCATCCTGCGCGAGCAGGGTGTCAACGGTCAGGTCGAAATGGCTGCTGCCTTCGACCGCGCCGGTTTTGCCGCCATCGACGTGCACATGAGCGACATCCTCGCTGGCCGTGTCGACTTCGAAGCCTTCAAGGGCCTGGTCGCCTGCGGTGGCTTCTCGTACGGTGACGTACTGGGTGCCGGCGAAGGCTGGGCCAAGTCGGCGCTGTTCAACGCCCGTGCCCGTGACGCCTTCCAGGCCTTCTTCGAGCGTACCGACAGCTTCGCCCTGGGCGTGTGCAACGGTTGCCAGATGATGTCCAACCTGCACGAGCTGATCCCGGGCACCGAGTACTGGCCGCACTTCGTGCGTAACCGCTCGGAGCAGTTCGAAGCGCGTGTGGCCATGGTCGAAGTGCAGAAGTCCAACTCGATCTTCCTGCAGGGCATGGCCGGTTCGCGCATGCCGATCGCCATCGCCCACGGCGAAGGCCACGCCGAGTTCGCCAACGAAGCGGCACTGCTGGAAGCGGACGTTTCCGGTTGCGTGGCCCTGCGCTACGTCGACAACCACGGCAAGGTCACCGAAGCCTATCCAGCCAACCCGAACGGCTCGCCGCGTGGTATCACCGGCCTCACCAGCCGCGACGGCCGCGTGACCATCATGATGCCGCACCCGGAGCGTATGTTCCGCGCCGTGCAGAACTCGTGGCGCCCGGACGAGTGGCAGGAAGATGCCGCGCTGATGCGTATGTTCCGCAACGCACGGGTGTGGGTGAACTAAGGCGTGTACAAGCTCGCCTTCTTCGTCCCCGACAGCCATGTCGAAGTGGTCAAGGCCGCCGTGTTCGCCGCCGGTGGCGGGCGCATCGGTGACTATGACCACTGCGCCTGGCAAACCCTGGGCCAGGGCCAGTTTCGCCCGCTGGACGGCAGCCAGCCGTTCCTCGGGCAAGCCGGCCAGGTCGAGGTGGTGGAAGAGTGGAAGGTGGAGCTGGTGGTGGCTGACGACCTGATATCTCAGGTCGTCGCTGCGCTCAAGCAGAGCCACCCGTACGAGACGCCAGCCTATGAAGCTTGGCGGCTCGCCGAGTTCTAGACCGCATCAAGGCCATTCGCGGGCACGCCCGCGAATAGGCCCTACACGCCAGCCACAATGTCCTTGCCAGGCACCGGCCGCTTCAACCAGCCACAAGCCAGCAACCCCACCTCGAACAATACCCACATCGGCACCGCCAGCATCGTCTGCGAAAATACATCCGGCGGCGTCAATATCATCCCCACCACAAAGCACCCGACAATCACGTAGGGCCTGCTGCGCCGCAACGTGGCCACATCGGCCAACCCCACCCAGACCACGATGAACGTCGCCACCGGGATCTCGAACGCCAGCCCGAACGCCAGGAACAGCGCCAGGATAAAGTCCAGGTACTGGCTGATGTCGGTCATCATCGCCACGCCGTCCGGCGTCACGCTGGCAAAAAAGCCGAACATCATCGGGAACACCAGGAAGAACGCGAAGGCCATGCCGGCATAGAACAGCAGGATGCTCGACACCAGCAACGGCAGGGCAATGCGCCGTTCACGGCGGTACAGCCCCGGCGCCAGAAAGCCCCAAGCCTGGTGCAGCAGCAGCGGCATGGCCACGAACAGCGCACACATCGCGGTCAGTTTGAACGGTGTCAGAAACGGCGAGGTGACGCTGGTAGCGATCATGCTCGCGCCTTCTGGCAAAAAGCGCCGCAGTGGTTCGGAAATGAGCGTGTACAGCGTTTGCGCAAAGGGGAACAGGCCGGCGAACACCAGCGCCACCAACGCAAGGCAACGCACCAGGCGTTTGCGCAGGTCGCGCAGGTGTTCGGTCAACGGCATGCTGGCCGCCGGGTCCATGGCAATACTCATGAGGCGTTTTCCTTGGGCAGGGCGACCGTGGCTGCATCATTGGCCGGCTCCGCGTTCAGGCTTATGCCTTGGCGGATTTCCTGCTCCAGGCGCTGTAATGGGGCGCTGTCGAGGTTCGGCATGTCGATTTCGCGTTCTACCTGCGTGCGCAAGGCGTGCATGGCTCGGCGCGCCTGACCCAGTCCGCGCCCCAGGGTACGCGCCGCCACCGGCAGGCGTTCCGGGCCCAGCACCAGCAACGCGACGATGCCGACCAACAGCAACTCGCTGAAGCCTACCTCGAACATCAGGCCTGACGATCCGCTTGAGGCTGCTGTGTGGCCTGGCCGTTCAGCGGCGCCTGCTGCTGTACCTGAGCCTGGCCAGTGGCATTGACATCGTTGTCACCGCCCATGGACTTGCGAAAACCCTGGATCGCCTCACCCACATCGCTGCCCAGGCCCTTGAGGCGCTTGGTGCCAAACAGCAGGAATACGATCAGCAGTACGATCACCAGTTGCCAGATTCCAATGCCACCCATTGCGACCACTCCTGTAAGGTCATGAAAAGGAAGGCTAATCCTGCCTCGTGTAGATGACGTACACATGACGGACGGGCATTGCCATCTACCTGCAACACACCGCGTGTTGACTGGCGTCTTTATTCTGCGAGCGAGGCACGCACGGATGGGTGGCAGGCAACAGCGGGGGGCGGCCCTGTTGATGGTGATGGTGGTGCTGGCAATGTTGGCGGCGGGTATGGCCTGGCTGGTGGAAGACGGCCGGCGTCAGGTGGATGAAGTGCGCCTGTTGCACCAGCGGGTGCAAGCGCGGGCCATGGAGCAGGCCGGCCTGGCGTACGCCGAGCAAGCCCTGCGCGACCCCGCCTGGCGGCTTAGCCCATTGTTCTGGCAGGCCCTGCGTGGGCAGCCGTTGAACTATGACTTTGGCGCTGGCCAGGCGCAGTTGCGGGTGCGCGACCAGCACACCTGCTTCAACGTCAATGCGCTGCTAGGTGCTGATGGCGAGCGAGCCGAGCGTCAGTTGCGCTATTTGCTAGGCGACGACATGGCGGCTGAGCGGCTGGTCGATGCGCTGGCCGACTGGCTCGACGCCGATAGCGATACCCGCCTGCAAGGCGCCGAAAGCGCCCAGTACCTGCGTCAGCAGCCACCACGCCTGGCGGCCAACCAGCCGATGCTCGACACCAGCGAGCTGAACCTGCTGCTGGAGCCGGACGCCAGTCGGCAGGGCCGCTATCCGATGTTGTGTGCCTTGCCGCAGGTTACCGGTTGGCGCCTGAACGCCAATGCGCTTGGGCTGGAGCATTTGCCGCTGCTGGAGGCGTTGTACGAAGGGCGCTATTCGCGCTCGTTGCTCAGCCGCATCATCAGCGGGCGGCCGGCGTCGGGGTATGTGGATGCAGGTGCCTTGCGTCAGGCGTTGGGGGCGGTGGATGACGAAACGTTCGAACGGCTGAGCGAAGGGTTGCTGCTCAACAGCGGGTATTTCCTGTTGCAGTTGTCGTTCGAGGAAGAGGGGCGGGCGATACGCAGCGAATTCCAGGTGGAGGCGTTGGGGGTGGTGCAATGGCATGCCCGGGTGCCGGCGCAGCAGGTGCGGGTGCGCAGCCGCGAGCCGATGGCTTGGTAGTGCTTGAGATTGCCGGGGCTGCTGTGCCGCGAAAGGGCCGCAAAGCGGCCCCCGTGCACAGGTCGATCAGGCAGTCCCGATCTCCCCGCCATCAATACGCTGAATCACCACCGTCGAAGCCCGCGGCCGTACCGTAGTCCCAGCCGGCGTAGCGTCGGTCGCCTTGTCGGTATATGGCCAGTTCCCCGGGTGCTGAATGTTCACGAACAGCGTCTTGTTGTCCGGCGTAAAGGTAATCCCGGTCACCTCACATTCATTCGGCCCAACGAAGAAGCGGCGCAGGTCCACCTGGTTCTGCGCGTTCACCGGCACCTGCTTGCCGCTGGCGTCTACCAGGTCGGTGGGGATCACTGCCAGCAGCTGGTCGTTGGTGTAATCAGTGAGGGTGCTTTCACCGTTGTCAGTCTCGAACCACAGCACGCCACGGCTATCGAAGCTCATGCCGTCGGGGCTGGCGAACTGGTTCAGTTCGGTCAGGCCGGAACGGTTGATATCGGCAGTACCGGCCGCGTTGGCGCCGAACACGAAGATGTCCCAGGTGAAGCTCAGCTGGTCGTCGCTGTCGTGCCAGCGAATGATGTGGCCATGGCGGTTCGGGCCGCGCGGGTTGGCTGCATCGACCTTTTCCGGGGTGCGCGCGCTGTTGTTGGTCAGGGTCAGGTAAACATCGCCGTTCAGCGGGTTGACCGTGGTCCATTCCGGGCGGTCCATCGGCGTTGCGCCCACGGCATCGCCGGCGCCACGGGTGTTGAGGATGATGCCTGGCAAGTCACCATACAGCGCACCCAGGGTGCTGCCGTTAGTGGTAGCGGTGTTCACATCCAGCAGCAGCCATACGCCGGTGCCGTCGGCATTGAAGCGGGCCACGTAGAGCTTGCCCTGGTCAAGGTACTTGGCACCGGTGGCCAGACGGTCGGCCGGGTTGGCGTCGGCGGCGTCCCACACGGCGGTGGACACCCACTTGTACAGGTACTCGTTGTTCGAGTCGTCACCCATGTACCACACCAGCGGCTTGCCGGCGACCGGCAGGCCTGGGGCGCAGCCCTCGTGGCGGAAGCGGCCCAGTGCGGTGCGCTTGGTGGCCAGGGTGCTGCTGTTGTACGGGTCGATTTCGACGATGTAGCCGTAGGTGCTGGCTTCGTTGCGGTAGTCGTCGGTGGCGCTGGCGCCTTTGACGGTGACGTCGAAACGGGCGAACTCGTCGGCCACCTCGGTGCTGTCACCGGCAGCGGTTTCCCACTTGTACTGGCCGCTGGAGGTGCCCACGCCAATGCGGCGCTGGTCTTCGGGGCGGGTACCCTTGTTGACGAAGATACCTGGCCAGTTCTCTTCACAGGTCAGGTAGGTGCCCCACGGGGTGTAGCCGTTGCCGCAGTTGTTGTTGGTGCCACGGCAATGGGTGCCGGCGGTGGAGTACTTGGTCTTGACGTGGTCGGTGCCACGCAGCGGGCCGGTGATTTCCATGCGCGAGGCGGTGGTGAAGCGGCGGTTCAGCGGGTCGTTGTCGACCACCTGCCAGCGTCCGCTGACTTTCTGCAGGCGCACCACGCCAGCCCCGTGGGCGTTGATTTCCTTGCGCACTTCTTCGACCGGGCGCTTGCCGTTCACGTCGGTGGTGGGGCCGGCCGGGTGCAGGGCGGCGGTGTCGATGTATTCGAAGTTGATCGCCAGCAAGCCGTCTTCCGAGCTGCCGTTGATGGGGAAGAAGTGCATGCCGTCATGGTGCATGCCCATGGCATTGGCCTGATCGGTCGAGGTGTTGCTGCCGTCGGACTTCCACGGGTTGCCATTGCTGTTAATTGGCGTACCCCAAGGCGCCAGCACATAGGCGCTGTAGCCGGCGGCCACCACGCAGGCGTCGGTGCGCGAGCCCGGGATGGACTGGAAGCCCAGCGCCAGTTTCGGGACCTCTGGTTCGGTAACAGGCGGCTCGGTCACCGGTGGCTCGGTGACCGGATCATCGTGATCGGAACCACCACCGTCGAAACAGCCTGTCAGGCCGGTACCGGCGATCATGGCGATGGCGGCGCCCAGGCTGCCGCGCATCACGCTGCGGCGGCTGAGGTAGGCGTCCATGACGTTGGCCATCGGCAGGTTGCCGCTTTGGTTCCGGTCCAGGTTGTCGCCGGTATCTCGACTCATCAGGGTGTCCTTATGTTGGCTGAGTTAGAGGAAACCGCGACTTTAGTGCGCAAATATGATGATTCATTGGCAGAAATGTTAACGGCGTTTTAAAACGGCCCGCTCTTAGAACATTCGCTGACAGATCAATTTGGAATGACTGTCGGAATTCTGCCATCAAACTGTAATGCCAACGCCGCAACATCCGGAGCCCTGAATGAACATGGATAAGGATGGCGGGTTCGATGGCAAGCAGCATGCACAGGCGCGAAGTGATCAGCTGGATGGGTGTCGGGGCCATGGCCCCGCTGCTCGGCGCCTGTTCTGCTTTCCCGGCACAACAGGGCGGTAACGCCCACCTCGACCTGCTGTACGTGGCCGATACCCTCGATGCCCGCCAACCCGGCCAGGCGGTGGTGCCGGCGACTCGCCTGGGGCCGGTCAGCCATCTGGGCCGCGCGCCTTGGATGACCGGCAGCAGCGCCAGCCTGGCCTACCCGCAACTGGCGCCGTTGCTCGATGCCAGCCAGGCGAGTGCAGCCCAGCTGGGCGGTTTTGCCGTGCTGGCGGCGCTGCTGGAACAGCTGCGGGGGGAGGCCGGTGCAGGTAACAGCCTGACCCTGGAAAACGGCCAGGGCTGGAATGGCAGTGGCCTGGCCTACCTGACTCAAGGCGAGAGCGGCGTTCAAGGCAGCCAGTTGCTGGGCAGTGAGGTGCGTGTCAGCAGCGATGAACGCGTGCTGTGGCCGCAGCGTAGCCATGGGCTGTATCGCCAGGCTAGCGCCATTACCTTGGGCGCCGGGCTGGCGGACGCGCAACGTCAGGCACTGGGGCTGGAGGCCTTGCACGTCTTCGAGCGCGGCGGTGCTCGCATTGCCGTGGTCGGCGTGACCGACCCTTACGCCCAGGACCAGAAAGCCTCCCTGAAACTGTGGTACCAATCATTACAACCCGTGTTCGAGCAAGCCCGGCGCGAAGCCGACCTGGTGGTGGCCATGGCCGACGTCGGCACAGGCCCTGGCTTGTGGCTGGCCGAGCGGGTGCCGCAAATCGACGTGTTGTTGTGCGCCCGTGGCCAGGACCTGTGGCCGGCGCCGGTCGAGGTCACCCAGGCCAGTGGCCGGCGCGTGCCGGTGTTGTTCGCCGGCTGTCGGGGCAGCGGCGCCTTCCGCCTGCGTTGTCAGCGAATGGCTGGCGCATGGCAATTCGATGGGCGTTTCTTCCCGGCGTTCGAACAGCAACTGTCACCCGCCGCGCAACTGCGGGTGGGGCAGCTGCAGGCTACCTTGCGCCAGCAACGCGCCGGCCATGCGGCCTGGCTAGACCAACCGCTGGCCCGTGCGCCACAGGCTTTGTGGCGCCGCGACACCCGTGGCGGCAGTTGGGACCGCTTGCTGCATCAAGCGTTGGCCGATGACAGCAGCATGCCCGTGCTGCTGCCGGGCCTGCGCTATGACTACCCGCTGCCCGCGGGTGCCCCCATTACCCGCGAACACCTGATCAGCCTGACCGGTGGCTACCCGGCCCCGGTGGTCGAAGCGCCGGCCCGGCAGGTGGAGCAAGTACTGGAGAACGCCGCAGAGCAACTGTTCGGCGACCCGCTACTGCTGGACAACAGCCAAGACCTGCCACGCTGGCAGAGCCAGGCCTGGGGGGTCAGCTACAGCCCGCAAGGCAAGCGCATCACCGGGCTGGAGTCGGTGCAGGGCCTGTGCCGCACTTTTGGCCTGCAGTTTCAAAGCCAGGCGGGCGAGCCCCTGTGGCAGCGGGTTGAAGCCTGGCTCGCCCGTCAGGCACCCGGCTGGCAACTAGTGCCGTTGCAATGGCCAGACGTGCGCTATGTGCAGGGGCACCCGGGCTGGCACCCACGGCAGTTGGCTTCGTGACGTTCGCTTCGCGCCTGCTCTCGGGCGCAGGCCTGACCTTGGCAGGCTGGCTGGCCGCCCAGTGCGTGCTGCAACTGAGCCGCCAGCCACAACCGGCGACAGCACCTGCGGTGGCTGTCGGTCCGTTGCCTGGGCTGATGGTCGGTCACTGGCAGGCGCCCATCGACGACGGTGCAATCGCCATTACCCGCCTGCCACTGCAATACCTCGGGGGCCTGAAGGCTGAGCCATTGGCCTCCAGCGTGGTGGTGCTGCGCTACGGCGAGCAAGTACGCACGCTGGCGCGTGGCCAACGCCTGGCGCCGGGGATCGTGCTGCAGGACATCGACAGTGATGGCCTGATTTTCAACAACCAGGGGCGGCGCGAACGCCTGCCCTGGCCGCCACGCCCCGCCGTGACCGGCTTCAAGCGGCAAGGATGAACGATGCCTGTTAGATACTGCGTGGCTGCTGCGTTGAGCCTGGTGCTGTCCTTGGCCTGCGCCGAAGAGCCGGTGTTCGATGACAACGGTACGCCAATGTACGAGGTGAACTTCGTCGACACCGAACTGGGCGAGTTCATCGACAGCGTGTCGCGTATCACCGGCACGACGTTCATCGTCGACCCCCGGGTAAAGGGTAAGGTCACTGTGCGCACCGTCGACCTGCACGACGCCGATGCCATCTACGACATCTTCCTCGCGCAGTTGCGCGCCCAAGGCTATGCCACTGTCGACCTGCCCAACGGCAGCGTGAAGATCGTCCCCGACCAGGCCGCGCGCCTGGAGCCGGTGCCGGTGGAGGCGGGCGGGCAGCAGGGTGAAGGCAGCGACAGCGTGGCCACCCGTGTATTCAATGTGCGCAACGCCGCCAACGAACAGGTGCTGGGTATCCTCAAACCCCTGATCGACCCGCGCGTTGGGGTGATCACCCCGTACCCGGCAGCGCACCAGTTGGTGGTCACCGACTGGCGCAGTAACCTCGACCGCATCGCCAGCCTGCTGCGCCAGCTCGACCGCCCGCAAGAGGCGCCTGGCAATGGCAGCACCCAGGTGATCTACCTGCGCCATGCCAATGCCGGTGAAGTGGTCAAGGTGTTACGCGGACTCAGCCAGGAAGGTGTGGTGCCGGCTGAAGAGGCGGGTGAAGGTGAGGGTAAGGACAGGCCCGCGGTGGCTACCAGTGGTGGCCCGGGCATTCGCCTTGAATACGAAGAAGGCACCAACGCTGTGGTCATGGTCGGCCCAGACAGCGAGCTGGCCGCCTACCGCGCCATCGTCGAGCAGCTGGACATTCGCCGTGCCCAAGTGGTGGTGGAAGCGATCATTGCCGAGGTGTCCGATAGCAGCGCCCAGGAGCTGGGCGTGCAATGGCTGTTTGCCGACGAAAAGTTCGGCGCCGGCATCGTCAACTTCGGCAGCAACGGGGTGAACATCGCCAACATCGCCGGGGCGGCTGCCAGTGGCGACAACGAGGCGCTTGGCGACCTGCTGTCCGCCACTACCGGCGCCACGGCGGGCATCGGCCATTTCGGCGGCGGGTTCAACTTCGCCATGTTGGTCAATGCGCTAAAGGGCAAGAGTGGTTTCAACCTGCTGTCCACACCTACTTTGCTGACCCTGGACAACGCCGAGGCCTCCATCCTGGTCGGCCAGGAGGTGCCCTTTGTCACCGGTTCGGTCACACAGAACAACGCCAATCCGTACCAGACCATCGAACGTAAAGAGGTCGGGGTGAAGCTGCGTATCAAGCCGCAGATCAACGTCGACAATAGCGTGCGCCTGGACATTGTCCAGGAGGTGTCATCGATCGCCGAGTCCAGCGCGGCCAGCGATGTGATCACCAACAAGCGCGAGATCAAGACCAAGGTCATGGTCGAGGACAACGGCCTGGTGATCCTCGGCGGCCTGATCAGCGACGAACTGAGCACCAGCAACCAGCGCGTGCCGCTGCTCGGTGACATCCCTTACCTGGGCCGGCTGTTCCGTTCCGACGCCACCAAGAACACCAAGCAGAACCTGATGGTGTTCATCCGCCCGCGCATCTTGCGGGACGGGCCAAGCCTGGCCGGGCTTAGCGAAGACAAGTACCGCACCTTGCAGCAGACCACGCCGCTGCAACTGCCGGACCTGGCCGAGGGCACCCCTTTGTTGCAGGTATTCCCCGCCAGCCGCGCGCGCCTGGAAGGCGGTGACTGGTGATGCTGCCTTACCGCCAGGCACGGCAAAGCGGGGTGGCCATGGCCCCGGCGGCCGAGGGCTGGCAGCTGTGGCTCCGGCGCGATGCCGACAGCGCCCAGTTGCAGGAGCTGCTGCGTGTACATGGCCAGCCCAGTGCGCTGGAATATCTGGAACCGGCCGTGTTCGACGAGCGCCTGGGCCAGTTGTATGAGGTGGGTGATGCCGCCACTGAAGCGCTGATCGAAGGCATTGGTGACCAGGTCGACCTGGACAGCCTGATGAGCGAGATGCCGCGTATCGAAGACCTGCTGGAAAGCGATGACGAAGCCCCGGTCATCCGTCTTATCAATGGCCTGTTTGGCCAGGCGCTGCGCCTGCGCGCCTCGGACATCCATATCGAAACCTTCGAGCAGAGCCTGGTGGTGCGCCTGCGGGTCGATGGGCACCTGCGTGAAGTGTTGCGCCCACCGCGAGCGCTGTCGGCCATGCTGGTGTCGCGGATCAAGGTCATGGCGCGCCTGGACATCGCCGAAAAGCGCCAGCCCCAGGACGGCCGTATCACCTTGCGTGCAGCAGGCCGTGAAGTGGATGTACGGGTTTCGACCTTGCCCGGCATTCATGGCGAGCGGGTGGTCATGCGCGTGCTCGACAAGCAGGCCAGCCTGCTGGCGCTGGATAACCTGGGCATGCCGCCCGCCGTGTTACAGGGCCTGCGCAGTTGCCTGGCGCGTCCCAACGGCATCGTGCTGTCCACTGGCCCGACCGGCTCGGGCAAGACCACCACCCTGTACGCCAGCCTCAATAGCCTCAACGATGGCAGCCGCAATATCCTCACGGTCGAGGACCCCGTCGAATACGCCATTGCCGGCATTGGCCAGACAGCCATCAACCCGCGTGCCGGGCTGACGTTTGCCAGTGGCCTGCGCGCCATCCTGCGCCAGGACCCGGACGTGATCATGCTCGGTGAAATCCGCGACCAGGAAACCGCGCAGATCGCGGTTCAGGCCAGCCTCACCGGCCATCTGGTGCTGTCCACCCTGCACACCAACAGCGCCGTGGGGGCGGTAACCCGTCTGCGCGACATGGGCATCGAGCCGTTCCTGATCGCCTCGTGCCTGCGTGGTGTGCTGGCCCAGCGCCTGGTACGGCGCTTGTGCCGTTGCGCCGTGTCGTACCCGCTGCAACCTGCCGAGCGTGAGCTGTGGCCAGAACTGGCGGCACTGGGCAGCAGCTACCACGCGGTGGGCTGCGAACAGTGCCAGGGCAGCGGTTATGTCGGGCGCCTGGGCCTGTACGAATTCATCGAGCTGGATGCCGGGTTGATTGGTCTGCTCTACGACGGCGCCAGTGAACTGGCCATGCAGGATTACCTGGCTGAGCGTCGCCAGAGCCTGGTGGCGATGGCCAGTGATTGCCTGGCCCGTGGCGAGACCAGCCTGGCCGAAGTGCTGCGTGTGGTGCAGGGTTAAGGCATGCCGACGTATCGCTACCAGGCCGTCGACCTCGCCGGCAAAGCGCACAAAGCCAGCCTGCAAGCCGACAGCGAGCGCCATGCACGCCAGTTGTTGCGCGAGCAGGGCCTGTTCGCCCGACAGTTGCAGCGCCAGGAAGCCGGAGCCCGGCAAGCCAGGCGCCAGCGTTTAAGCCGCGCCCAGCTCTGTGAACTGACCCGCCAGCTGGCGACCCTTATCGGGGCTGGCATCCCCTTGGTCGATGCGCTGGGTACCCTTGAACGCCAACTGCGCCAGCCCGCCCTGCACAGTGTGCTGGTGGCCCTGCGTGGATCGCTCGCCGAAGGCCTGGGCCTGGCCCGCAGCCTGGCGCGCCAGGGGGCGCCGTTCACGGGTTTGTATTGCGCACTGGTCGAGGCCGGCGAGCGTTCCGGGCGCCTGGCACAGGTGCTTACACGTTTGGCCGACCACCTGGAGCAGGTACAGCGCCAGCAGCACAAAGCCCGTACTGCGCTGATCTACCCCACCGTATTGATGGGTGTGTCACTTGCCGTGGTCGTCGGCCTGATGACCTTCGTCGTGCCCAAACTCACCGAACAATTCGCCCACGCGGGGCAAAGCCTGCCGCTGATCACCTCGCTGCTGATCGGCCTGAGCCAGGGGCTGGTACACGCCGGGCCGTGGTTGTTGGGGGTAGCGTTGATGCTTGGCGTGCTCGGCGGCTGGTTGCTGCGCAAGCCGCATTGGTGCCTGCGCCGCGACCAGTTGCTGCTGCGCCTGCCGCGCATCGGCAGCCTGCTGCAGGTGCTGGAAAGCGCCCGCCTGGCGCGCAGCCTGGCGATTCTCAGTGGCAGTGGCGTGGCCCTGCTCGAAGCCTTGCAAGTAGCCACCGAAACCGTCGGCAACCGGCGCATCCGGCTGGCTATGGAGCAGGTGCGCCAGCAAGTGCAGGGCGGCACCAGCCTGCACCGAGCGCTGGATGCCAGCCAGCAATTCCCGCCGCTACTGGTGAACATGGTCGGCAGCGGCGAGGCCAGCGGCACCCTGGCCGACATGCTCGAACGCGTGGCCGACGACCAGGAGCGCGGCTTTGCCCGCCTGGTGGATACCGCCATGGCGCTGTTCGAACCCCTGATGATCCTGGTGATGGGCGCCGTGGTGCTGTTCATCGTGCTGGCGGTGCTGCTGCCGATCATGCAACTCAACCAGGGCCTGCAACTGTGACGACAAGGAGTTTTGCCATGCTGCATCGACGCAACCGCCAGCGCGGTTTCACCCTCATGGAAATCATGGTGGTGATCTTCATCATCGGCCTGCTGATCGCTGTGGTCGCGCCCAGTGTGCTGGGCAACCAGGACAAGGCCATGAAACAGAAAGTGATGGCCGACCTGGCCACCCTGGAGCAGGCGCTGGACATGTACCGGTTGGATAACCTGCGTTTCCCCAGCAGCGAGCAGGGCCTGGCCGCTCTGGTGAAAAAGCCGAGCCAGGAACCACTGCCACGGGCCTGGCGCAGCGACGGTTATGTGCGCCGCCTGCCGGAAGACCCGTGGGGCACTCCGTACCAGTACCGCATGCCCGGTGAACATGGTCGGGTGGATGTTTACTCGCTGGGCGCGGACGGCCTGCCCGGGGGGGAAGGCCAGGATGCCGACCTGGGTAACTGGGAACTGTAAAGGTGCGCCGTCAGCGGGGCTTCAGCCTGATCGAATTGCTGGTGGTGCTGGCAATCGCCGGCCTGATGACGGGCCTGGCGGTGGCGGGGCTTGGCAGCGGTCAAGCCAATGTCGACCAGGCGTTGCAGCGCCTGGCGGCCGAAACCCGAGCGCAGGCCGCGTTGGCCCGACATACCGGGCAACTGCGCGGGCTGCGCTGGAATGGCCCGCGTCCGGAGTTTGTGCGGCGCGAGGGCAATGCCTGGGTCGTCGAAGCCGTTGCGGTGGGCGACTGGCCCAAGGGCCTGCACCCGGACTGGCCCGCCAGCCCGCAGCCGCGCCTGGTGTTCACGCCGCATGGCTGGGCACAGCCAGGCAGCGTGATCTGGCGCTGGGCCGATGGCAGCCAGCAATGGGCCTGGGGCCGCGATGGTCGCTTGCAGGTGGCGCCATGAAGCAACGTCAGCGTGGCTTCACCTTGCTGGAGGTGACCGTAGCCTTGGCGATCGCTGCTGTGCTGGCGGTGATCACCAGCCAGGTCCTGCGTCAGCGCCTGGCCGTGCAGGACAACCTTCAGCAGCATCGCCTTGGCCTGCTGTGCGCGCGTGAGCTGCAAACCCGCTTCGCTGTCGAGCAGTTCTGGCCTGCCGCCAATCAGGCTAACGGCGAGCTGAGCCAGGGCGGCCAGCCGTGCCATTGGCAATTGCAACTGCGCCGCACCGGCGTGCGCGACCTGCGCCGGGGCGAGCTGCAACTGTTCGCCGACCGTGACCAGCGCCTGCCGCTGGGCCAGTACACCGTGTTTCTGGAGCGCCCATGAAGCGCCGCCAGGCTGGCTTGACCCTGATCGAGCTGATGGTCGCCCTGGCCCTGACAGCCTTGCTCGGCATCATGCTCGCCGCTTTGGTCAACGGCTGGCTCAAGGTCCGCGAACGCCTTCAGGTCACCAGCCAGCAAACCTCGGTGCTGGACTTTTGCCTGGCCTTGGAGCGTCGCTTCGACAGCCCGGTGCTGCGCCGGGTCTATGACCAGCGCCTGCCCTTGGCCAGCCGCTGGCTGGACTGGCAACCGGCAAGCCACCAATTGCAATGGGTCGCCGCCACCGGCCTGCCAGAGGCCGAGGGCGGCTCGCGCCTGCAGCGCCAACGCTTGCGCTTTGAGGCCCGCGATCAACGCCTGCTGCTGGAAAGCTCGGCCGACTTGTACGCGGCCGCTGCCCCGCGCTGGATACAACGCGAGCACCTCGACCGGGTCAGCGTGATGAATGTCCTTTATTACCAGGGCGGCCGCTGGCTGACCTGGCCTTCTGACCAGCCCGCGCATCCCGGCCGTGGTGTGCGCCTGGAATTGCAGCGTGATGGAGCACCCTATGTCTGCACTTTCGCCCTCCCGTGGGGGCGCTCATGAAATTTGAATGGCGGCGACGAACGTCGGCTCAGCCGTGGTTGTTGCTGCGCCCCGGCGTTGTCTGGCACTGGGCACTGATCGACGGCGGCGTCGTGCAGCGCCAAGGGCAGGGTGAGCCACCGGCGAACCTGCAAGCCCGGGTTGCACTGATTCTGCCTGCCGAGGCGTGCAGCTGCTTCCGCGTACCGGCTCCACCGGGGCTCAAGCGTGAAGAGTGGTCGTTGCTGCTTGAGGACTGCTTGCTGCAACCGCCGGACGAAGTGGCCTGTGCCTGCCTGGCCCGAGAACCCGGGTACCTTCGTCTGCTGGTTGTGGCACGCCAGAAACTGGAGGGCTGGCGTGGGCAGTGTGCCGCATGGGGCCTGCAAGTGGAGCGTTGCTGGGCAGAGCTGCAGTTGCTACCTGCGGTAGAAGCAGGCACTGCCTGGCACTGGCAGCGCCCACCCGGCATGTCCTTGTACAAAGGGTTGGGCGAAGACGAACAGGAACACTGGCTGGCGTGGCCGGATGCACTGGAAGAAATGCCGCAGCAACCTTGGGCACACCTGCAAAAGGTGCCACTGAGTGGCGACTGGCCAAGTGCGCTGGCGCCCCTCGCTTCGCTGCCTGGCTTGTTCGAGCGTGGCCGCAAGGCACCTTCATTGCCTGCCGTTTCGCGTCCGCAGCAACGGCTGTTGGCTGCTTGCCTGGTACTGGCGGCTGTATGGAGCAGCCTGTGGTTGAGCCAGCAATGGCGCCAGGCGCAACTCTGGCGCGCCCAGGTCATTGCCGTGACAGGCGAACAGGCCAGCCCACAGCATGCCGCTCAGGCCCTCAAACGCCTGCGTGAAAGTGGGTTGCAACAGCAAGTGCGCACACGCCAGCTCGAAGACTTGCAGGCAACGTTGCAGGCGTGGCTGCGGGATCACCCCGGCTGGCGCCTGCAAGCCGTGCGCTTCGATGGCCAGCGCTGGCGCGTGCGGTTGGCGGGCGAGGGGGCCGCGCCACCTTGGCAAGACATGGCCAGCGCAGCGGGCGCCGCCGTGCAGGTGCTGAGTGGCGAAGTGATCTTCGACTTGGGAGCAGCCGTATGAGCCGCGACTGGATGCAACGTCATCGGTTGAAGTTCGCCTGGTTGTTGATTGCCGTGTTGCTGGCCTTCCTGGCCCTGCGCGGTGGCTTGGCGCAATGGCGCGAACTCAGTCAGTGGCAAGGGTTGGCTGAACAAGCCGCCAGTTTGCAGGGTGGCCCTGACTTGAGCATGGAGCGTTTGAAGCAGTCGGCCAAGGCGCGGCGGGTGGCGCTGGCCGAGGTTGATGAACAAGGCAAAACCTGGCACCTGCGCGGGCAGGTGGCCGATGAGCGGGCGCTGCAAGACTGGTTGCAGGCCCTGCGCACCGAAGGCGTACAGCCGCTGCAATGGGGGCTGGAGCAGGATGGCAAGGTGTTGCGCTTCGATCTGGTGGTGCAGCCATGAGCCGTAAAGCTGCGGCGTGGGTGCTGCTCGTGTTCGCCGTGACACTGCTGGTGGAGCCACCTGCTAGCTGGGTGGCGCGCGGGCTCGGCCTGCCAATGCAGGATGCCCGTGGCAGCCTGTGGCAAGGTCACGCACAACAGTTGGGGCCAGTCGGGCCATTGCGTTGGTCGGTGGCGCCTTGGCGCATGCAGGCCACTGCGCAGCTGGGGTTCCAAGGGCAAGCCTGGCAGCTGCGTGCCGAAGGCTGGCCTTGGCGTTGGCGGCTGGAAGCAGCGGCCATGGGGCCTCAGGCTACGGTGGCGGCTGATTACCGCCTGGCCGGGCAGTGGCAGGGCGCAGTGCAGCTGAGCGGGGTAGGGCGCCGGTGCCTGACCAGCGAAGGCCGCGTAACAGTGAGTGATCTGGCACTGAGCGAACCCTGGTCGCTGGGCCTGGGGCAGGGCTGGCTGGAAATGGACTGCCGCAGTGGCTGGCGCCTGCGTGGCAAACTGGCGCAGCAGGGGCAGCATCAGTTGGCCGTGGATGCTGACCTGCCAGGTCGTCGGGCGCAGCTGGTATTCGAGTTGCAACCGGAGGCTGCTTTGACGCCCTTGTTGCGGGGGGCGCAGTGGCTGGGGCCGCAGGCGTTGGCAGGTCAACGCGACTTGCGCTGGTAAACCTGTCGAAGCGGGTACTTGCTTGTAGGGCTAAGGCCGAATCTCGATCAACGTCCCATCCCGCACCAGGTCCCACACTTCCTGCATGTCACGGTTACGCATGGCAATGCAGCCATCGGTCCAGTCCAGGGTATGGAAGTACCATTCCGGGTATTCGTCGTTGATCGGCGTGCCGTGGATCATGATCATGCTGCCGGCACTCACCCCTTCGCGGGTGGCACGGGCGGCGTCGCTGACGTTCGGGTAATTGATGTGCATGGCCAGGTTGAAGCGGTCGCTTTGCTTGCGCCAGTCCAGCCAGTACAGGCCTTCGGGGGTTTTTTTGTCGCCTTCTCGCTCTTTGGCGCCCTTGGGCTGCTTGCCCAGGGAAATGCGGTAGGTTTTCAGCGGCTCGCCACGGCTGATCAGCTGCAGGCGGCGCTCGGACTTGATCACCAGCACCTTGTCGATCAGCGGTTGCATGGCCTGCTGCGAAGGCGAAGGCGTTTGCGCTGCCGGTACGGGCTTGCGGATGATGGTCTCGGTGAAGGCCGCCTGGGACACCGAGGTAACGCAAAGGCAGAAAAGGGCAAGCAACCAACGCATGTAACGGTATCCCTGAAGGCTTTTCTATGTAGAGGTCGTGGTCGAGACGTTCATCGGCGGCAGGTACTCATGGCCAATGGGGTAGTGATGCCCGATGCGGTCGCGATAGTAGCATTCTAGTGTGCGCGTGACGGTGCGAAAAGCCAGCTCGCCCCACGGTACCTCATGTTCTTCGAACAAGCGCACCTCCAGGCTTTCGACACCCACATCAAAGGCAAGGTCCGCCAGCTCGGCGCGGAAGAACACGTGCACCTGGTTGATGTGCGGCAAATCGAACAGTTGGTACAGGCTCATCGACCCGACCCGGGCGCAGGCTTCCTCGACCGTTTCGCGACGGGCGGCCTGGTCGAGGGTTTCGCCGTTCTCCATGAAGCCGGCGGGCAAGGTCCAATAGCCCCGGCGGGGCTCGATGGCGCGCCGGCACAGCAGCACCTGGCTGCCCCAGGTTGGCAACACGCCAGCAACGATGTTGGGGTTCTGGTAGTGGATGGTCTGGCAAGACTCGCAGACATACCGCAGGCGGCTGTCGCCTTCGGGGATCTGCTGTATGACCGGCTGGCCGCACGCGCTGCAGAATTTCATGTGTAGGTCCTTTTGCTTGGGGCTATCTTGGCGCGCCGGCAAGGCCGCCGCAAGCGCAGGGGCTTGGGTGCTTCGCGGCTTTGGTGCATCATGCAAGGCAGGCCTTGGATACGAGTGTGCGCAATGCTGGACGAGCTACTTCGCCGAATGAGCAACCACCAACCCGCATCATTGGAAACCGACCGGCGGTTCCCTGAAGCGGCGGTTCTTTTGCCCATTACCCGCAGCGAAGCGCCCGAACTGGTCCTTACCTTGCGCGCCAAGGGCCTGTCCACACATGGTGGCGAAGTGGCCTTTCCCGGTGGCCGTCGCGACCCGGAAGACCCGGACCTGGTGTTCACCGCGCTCCGTGAAGCCGAAGAAGAAATCGGCCTGCCGCCGGGGCTGGTGGAAGTGATCGGCCCGCTCAGCCCGCTGATTTCGCTGCATGGCCTTAAAGTGACGCCATTCGTCGGGGTTATTCCCGACTTCGTCGAATACCGCGCCAACGACGCCGAAATCGCGGCAGTATTCACCGTGCCGCTGGAATTCTTCCGCCAGGACCCGCGCGACCATACCCACCGTATCGATTACCAGGGGCGCAGCTGGTATGTGCCCAGCTACCGTTATGGCGAATACAAGATCTGGGGGTTGTCGGCGATCATGATCGTGGAACTGGTCAACGTGTTGTTCGATGCCGGCATCAGCCTGCACCACCCCCCTGAGCGTTACATCGAAAACTGAGCGGGGCCAACCCCGCCGTCTGCGTTCCAGCCTGAGGAGCAAGCATGAAATACCGCCTGGGCGACCTGCGGGTCGAGAGCCACCCCACCAGTTGGGCCGCACCCAACGCCACACTGATTGGCAACGTGCGCCTGCAGGCCGATGCCAGCGTATGGTTTGGCGCGGTACTGCGCGGGGATAACGAGCTGATCGACATTGGCGAGGGCAGCAACGTGCAGGATGGCACGGTGATGCACACCGACATGGGCTCGCCGCTGACCTTGGGCAAGGGCGTGACCGTTGGCCACAACGCCATGCTGCATGGCTGCACGGTGGGCGACTACAGCCTGGTCGGTATCAATGCGGTGATTCTCAACGGCGCGCGCATCGGCAAGCACTGCATCATCGGCGCCAATGCATTGATCGCCGAGGGCAAGGAAATCCCTGATGGGTCGCTGGTAATGGGCTCGCCGGGCAAGGTGGTACGTGAATTGACCGAGCAGCAGAAGCGCATGCTCGAAGCCAGCGCCGCGCACTATGTGCATAATGCCCGGCGTTATGCGCAGGAACTGGTGGTTGATGATGAGTGATGTTGCAGAGCGGCCGGTAGCCTCGCCGTGCGTGAGCATTTGTGCGCTGGACGAGCAGGATATCTGCACCGGGTGTCAGCGTACCGTGGCGGAGATTGGCCGCTGGGGGCGGATGGACAATGACGAGCGGCGGGCGGTGTTGAAGCTCTGCCATGAACGGGCAGTAGCCGCCGGCCTCATCCTGTAGGTTGACGCATAACCTGTGGGCATGCCCGCTCCCACAGGTTATGTGGTGCGGTGCCTGCGGGTTTACCCGCGAAGAAGCCAGCGGTAATCTGTAGGGCTTGCCCACAGACGACTCGCCATGTTCTATCTGATTGCCTACATCAGCAGCGTAGTGCTGATCAACTACGCCTTCTCTAGCGCCCCGCACCTGGACATCATCTGGTCCGCCTGGGGCGGCCTGGTGTTCATCCTGCGTGACATGGTGCAGACCCGCTTCGGCCACGGCGCCTTGGTGGCCATGCTGGTGGCCCTGGTGCTGTCCTACGTCACCTCGGAGCCGGCCATCGCCTTGGCCAGCGCCACCGCGTTCTTCATTTCCGAGCTGATCGACTGGCTGGTGTTCAGCATCACCCGCCGGCCGCTGCGCGACCGCCTGTGGCTGAGCTCGGCCCTGAGCATTCCGGTGGATACCTTCATCTTCTTCGGCATGATCGGCGCCCTGACGCCGGTGATAGTCGGCACCGCCATGGCCTCGAAGTTTGCCGGTGTCACCGCCGTGTGGCTGGCCATAGCATTTCGCGCCCGACGGGCCGCCGTTGCGGGCTGATGGTGTAGAATAACGGTCCTTTTTCAGCGGGCCGTACCAAGCCTGGTGCGGCCCCGGATGCCTTCGAGGACCTGAAATGACCCGTATCGGAACCCCCTTGTCGCCCACCGCGACCCGTGTACTGCTGTGCGGCTGTGGCGAGCTGGGCAAGGAAGTGGTGATCGAACTGCAGCGCCTGGGCGTCGAGGTGATCGCCGTCGACCGCTACGCCAATGCCCCGGCCATGCAGGTGGCGCACCGCAGCCACGTGGTCAACATGCTCGATGGCGTGGCCCTGCGTGCTGTGATCGAAGCCGAAAAACCGCACTACATCGTTCCGGAAATCGAAGCCATCGCCACCGCCACCCTGGTCGAGCTGGAGAACGAAGGCTTCAACGTGGTGCCGACTGCCCGTGCCACCCAGCTCACCATGAACCGCGAAGGCATTCGTCGCCTCGCCGCCGAAGAGCTGGAGCTGCCAACGTCGCCCTACCACTTCGCCGACACCTATGAAGACTTCACCAAGGGCGTGGCCGATGTCGGCTACCCGTGCGTGGTCAAGCCAGTAATGAGTTCGTCGGGCAAGGGCCAGAGCCTGCTGCGCAGCGATGCCGACTTGCAGAAGGCGTGGGATTACGCCCAGGAAGGCGGCCGCGCTGGCAAGGGCCGGGTGATCGTCGAGGGCTTTATCGACTTCGAATACGAAATCACCCTGCTGACCGTGCGCCATGTGGGGGGTACCACCTTCCTGGAGCCGGTTGGTCATCGCCAGGAGAAGGGCGATTATCAGGAATCGTGGCAGCCGCAGGCCATGAGCCCGAAAGCGCTGGCCGAATCGCAACGCGTGGCCAAGGCGGTCACCGATGCCCTGGGCGGTCGTGGTCTGTTTGGCGTTGAGCTGTTCGTGAAGGGCGACCAGGTGTGGTTCAGCGAAGTCTCGCCACGCCCGCATGACACGGGTCTGGTCACCCTGATTTCCCAGGACCTGTCGCAGTTTGCGTTGCATGCCCGCGCCATTCTCGGCTTGCCGATTCCGGTGGTGCGCCAGTTTGGTCCGTCGGCCTCGGCGGTGATCCTGCCGGAAGGGCAGTCGCAGCAGACCAGCTTCGCCAACCTGGGCGCAGCGCTGAGCGAGCCGGATACCGCCATTCGCTTGTTCGGCAAGCCGGAAATCAACGGCACCCGCCGCATGGGCGTGTGCCTGGCGCGTGATGAGTCGGTAGAGCAGGCGCGGGCCAAGGCGACCCGTGCGTCGCAAGCGGTCAAGGTTGAGTTCTGATCCGATTGGGGCCGCAACGCGGCCCCATTTGTTTACAGTTCGGTATTGCGGGTCTCTTTCAGGCACAACACGGCAATCAGGCTGATCACCGCCGCCGCCGACACATACCCTCCCACCCAGCTCAACCCACCCATGCTCACCAGCTTCTGGGCAAAGAACGGTGCCGCCGAGGCCCCGACAATCCCGCCCAGGTTATACGCCGCCGAAGCGCCGGTATACCGCACGTGGGTCGGGAACAGTTCAGGCAGCAGTGCCCCCATTGGCGCAAAGGTCACGCCCATCAGGAACAGTTCGATGGCCAGGAACAGCGCTACGCCCGTGGTCGAACCCGAGGTCAGCAGCGGCTCCATGGTAAAGCCCGACGCTACCGCCAGCAGGCCACCGACGATCAGCACCGGTTTACGCCCGTAACGGTCACTGAGCCAGGCCGACAGCGGCGTGGCCAAGGCCATGAACACCACCGCGAAGCACAGCAGGCCAAGGAACGTCTCGCGGCTGTAGCCCAGTGTGGTCACGCCATAGCTCAGCGAGAACACTGTAGAGATGTAGAACAGCGCGTAGCACACCACCATGGCCGCAGCGCCCAGCAGGGTTGGCACCCAGTACTTGGAGAACAGGTCGACCACCGGCATTTTCACCCGCTCGTGACGGGCAACAGCCTTGGCGAAGACCGGGCTTTCTTCAAGCTTCAGGCGCACATAGAGCCCCACCAGCACCAGCGCGGCGCTGAGCAGGAACGGAATACGCCAGCCCCACTCACGGAACTGCTCGTCGCTGAGCAGCAGGGCCAGGGTCAGGAACAGGCCGTTGGCAGCCAAAAAGCCGATCGACGGCCCAAGTTGCGGGAACATGCCGAACCAGGCGCGCTTGCCTTCCGGGGCGTTCTCGGTGGCCAGCAGCGCTGCGCCACCCCATTCGCCGCCCAGGCCCAGGCCTTGGCCAAAGCGCAGCAGGCAGAGGATGATCGGTGCCCACACGCCAATGCTGTCATAGCCTGGCAGCACGCCAATGGCGGTGGTGGACACACCCATCAGCAGCAGCGAGGCGACCAAGGTTGATTTACGGCCGATGCGGTCGCCGAAATGGCCGAACAGCGCCGAGCCCAATGGGCGGGCAAGGAAGGCAATACCAAAGGTGAGGAACGCCGCCAGCATCTGCGCAGTGCCCGACCCCGACGGGAAGAATACCGGGCCGATCACCAGGGCAGCGGCGGTGGCGTAAACGTAAAAGTCGTAGAACTCGATGGCGGTGCCGATAAAGCTGGCTGTGGCCACCCGTGCCGGCGAGTTGACCGGCGCGGCAGGCGCTTCGGCATAGGTGCTGCTGGTTGTCATTAAGTAGGTCCCTAACAGTCTGGTCCGGCTCCATGGGCTTTGCCCGCGACGGTGTGCAATGCAAAAGGGCAGGCACAGATGCGCGGACGCCGGAGCGTTTTGTTGTTGTGTGCGCCCGACTGACGATAGCCCAAGGGGGATAGGGGCGGGGCGGGCTCTGTTCGGGGTGTTGAAGCAGGGCCGCAGGGCGTGTCAGTGGAGCGGACTGGCCGTGTAGCGCCGGGTGCGGGTAGCAGGCGGGACGGCGGGGCTGGGTAAGCGTGAACCGAGTATAGCTATCGGGTCACGGTCCACACCAGTACCTTGCTGGCACAATTGTCCTCTGTTTCGAGGATTTCCAGGCGATAGCGGCCGATCTTCAGGCAAACGGCGCTTTCCGGGATGCTCTCCAGCGCCTCGGTCACCAGCCCGTTGAGGGTTTTCGGCCCGCCGTCGCAAGGCAGGTGCCAGCCCAGGGTGCGGTTGATTTCGCGTAGCGAAGCGGTGCCATCGATGACGAACGTGCCATCGGGCTGCGGGTGTACATGGGGGTTGTCCAGGCTTTGCTCGTCCTCGAACTCGCCGACGATCTCTTCGAGGATGTCTTCCAGGGTGACAATGCCCAGCACCTCGCCGTACTCGTCCACCACCACGCCCAGCCGGCGCTGTTGCTTGTGAAAGTTCAGCAGCTGCATTTGCAGCGGCGTGCTTTCCGGCACGAAATAGGGTTCGTAGCAGGCGCTGTGCAGCGCCTCCAGGGTCAGCTCGGCCTTGGGCAGCAGGTGGCTGATCAGCTTGGTGTTTAGGATCGCTTCAACCTGGTTGATGTCATTGTGGTAAACCGGCAGGCGGGTATGGCGGCTGACGATCAGCTGCTCGATGATGCGCTCGATCGGCTCGTCGAGGTTGATGCCGTCCACTTCATTGCGCGGTACCAGGATGTCGTTGACGGTGATCTTGTCCAGCGATTGCAGGCCGTCGAGCAGCCCGTGGCGGGGTGTTTCGTGTTCTTCGTCTTCGTCGAAGTCATCGACTTCCTGCGGGTGCAGGGCCACTGCGGTTGGTTGCACGCGGAACGGGCGCAGCAGCAGTTTGGCGAAGCCGTCCAGCAGGCAGGCCAGCGGCTGCAGCAGGGCGAGGGGCGCTTTCAGCAGGCTGGCACCAAGGCTGATGAACGCCTGCGGGTTGCGCCGGGCCAGGCGCCGTGGCAGGTACTCGGCAAATACCAGCAAGGTGAAGGTAGCGGCCAACCCCGCCAGCCAGAAGCCGTGCTCGCCGCTATGACGCTGACCCAGCAGGCAGGCCAGGCCTAGTACCAGCAGCTTGCCAAGGCTGGCACACAGCACCAGGGCCTGGGCCGGCAGGGCGGGCGTGCCGTCTTCGTGGCTGCGCAACGAGCCATTGAGCTGCAGGCGGGCGGCATCCACGGCAGTGAACAGTGCTGACCACAACAGGGCCAGTGCGAGGGTGCCGAATAGCGGTGCGTACGGCAGGGTGTCCATGGGCGGCCGTCAGATATGCAGGATGAATTCGCGAACCAGCTTGCTGCCGAAGTAGGCCAGCATTAGCAGGCAGAAACCGGCCAGCGTCCAGCGGATAGCCTTGTGGCCGCGCCAGCCGAGGCGGGTGCGACCCCACAGCAGTACGCTGAACACCACCCAGGCGACACAGGCCAGCAAGGTCTTGTGCACCAGGTGCTGGGCGAACAGGTTGTCGAGGAACAGCCAGCCAGAGATCAGCGACAGCGACAACAGGCACCAGCCGGCCCAGAGGAAGCCGAACAGCAGGCTTTCCATGGTTTGCAGGGGCGGGAAGTTGCGGATCAGCCCGGACGGGTGCTTGTTCTTCAGCTGGTGGTCCTGCAGCAGCAACAGCAGTGACTGGAATACTGCAATGGTGAACAACCCGTAGGCCAGGATCGACAGGAGGATGTGCGCGAGAATGCCGGGTTCTTCGTTGATCAGCGGCACCGTGCCGGGTGGCGCGAACTGCGCCAGCAGCGCGGTTATCGCACCCAGCGGGAACAGTAGCACCAACAGGTTTTCCACCGGTATGCGCAGGCAGGCCAGCAGGGTCAGGGCAATGACGGCTACGGCGATCAGGCTGGCGGCACTGAAGAAGTCCAGGCTCAGGCCCAGCGGGGTGATCAGCTGGAAGAACAGTGCACCGGCCTGGGCCAGCACCGCGAAGGCACCCAGCAGGCCAAGCAGGCGCTTGTCGGCCTTGCGGCCCTGGGCGAGGTGTGTGCCCTGGTAGATGGCCGCTGCTATATAGAGGCCGGCGGCGATCAGGTTGGGGATGAGGCTGGGTGAGGAGACCATAAGTCCTGGTTGGCGAGCCTTAAAGAGACGGAGTGTGGCATAGATTCCGCTGCTCTAGGAAGACTGGTAGGCCGTGTGGGAGCGGGCTTGCCCGCGAACAGGCCCTGGCAGCCACCGAATATCTCCCAGGCCTCCACCAAGGTGTGCGCCGCCGCCGCACTTCGCTATAATCGCCGCCTTGCTGTGCCCGGCGGGTGTGTATTTCCCCCAGGGCGCCTGACAAACCTCGGCTTTTACTGGGCCTGAAAGGATCACCATGTTCGAAAACCTGACCGACCGCCTGTCACAGACGCTGCGCCATGTCACCGGCAAGGCCAAGCTGACCGAAGACAACATCAAGGACACGCTGCGCGAAGTGCGCATGGCCCTGCTCGAGGCCGACGTTGCCCTGCCGGTGGTCAAGGATTTCGTCAACAGCGTCAAGGAACGTGCGGTCGGCACCGAAGTGTCGCGCAGCCTCACCCCGGGCCAGGCGTTCGTGAAAATCGTCCAGGCCGAGCTGGAAAGCCTGATGGGCGCGGCCAACGAAGACCTCGCGCTGAACGCCGCCCCGCCAGCCGTCGTGCTGATGGCCGGCCTGCAGGGCGCCGGTAAGACCACCACTGCCGGCAAGCTGGCGCGCTTCCTTAAAGAGCGCAAGAAAAAGAGCGTGATGGTGGTTTCTGCCGACGTTTACCGCCCGGCGGCGATCAAGCAGCTGGAAACCCTGGCCAACGACATCGGTGTCACCTTCTTCCCGTCCGACATCAGCCAGAAGCCGGTGGCCATTGCCGAAGCGGCCATCCGCGAAGCCAAGCTGAAGTTCATCGACGTGGTCATCGTCGACACCGCCGGCCGTCTGCACATCGACGCCGACATGATGGACGAGATCAAGGCGCTGCACGCTGCGGTCAAGCCGATCGAGACCCTGTTCGTGGTCGATGCCATGACCGGCCAGGACGCCGCCAACACCGCCAAGGCGTTTGGCGAGGCGCTGCCACTGACCGGCGTGGTGCTGACCAAGGTCGACGGTGATGCCCGTGGCGGTGCTGCGCTGTCGGTGCGTGCCATTACCGGCAAGCCGATCAAGTTCATCGGTATGGGCGAGAAGACCGAGGCCCTCGAGCCGTTCCACCCCGACCGTGTTGCTTCGCGCATCCTCGGCATGGGCGACGTTCTCAGCCTGATCGAGCAGGCCGAGCAGACCATCGACAAGGCCAAGGCCGACAAGCTGGCCAAGAAGCTGAAGAAAGGCAAAGGCTTCGACCTCGAAGACTTCCGTGACCAGCTGCAACAAATGAAGAACATGGGCGGCCTGGGCGGCCTGATGGACAAGCTGCCGAGCATCGGTGGGGTCAACCTGTCGCAGATGGGCAACGCACAAGGCGCGGCCGAGAAGCAGTTCAAGCAGATGGAAGCGATCATCAACTCCATGACCCCGGCCGAGCGCCGCGACCCTGACCTGATCAGCGGTTCGCGCAAGCGCCGTATCGCCCTCGGTTCCGGTACCCAGGTGCAGGACATCGGCCGGCTGATCAAGCAGCACAAGCAGATGCAGAAGATGATGAAGAAATTCTCTGCCAAAGGCGGCATGGCCAAGATGATGCGCGGCCTGGGCGGCATGCTGCCTGGCGGCGGTATGCCGAAGCTGTAAACCTCTATTCCGGGCGCTTGCCTTTTGTCGGGCAGGCGCCCAGAACCCCCGCCTTGGCGGGGCAACGGCCGCGGATTTCGCGGCGCAACCGGCAAATCTGGACGGTGGGGCAGGGCCTTGCCGAAAAAGTCATTTGCAAATGTCCGTGTATTCCCCGAGAATATGCGGCCTTTTGGGCACCCGTGTGCCTATTTGGCATTCAGATTTGCAGTACAAACTGCAACACCGACTATAGGAACGATGTTCACATGGTAACCATTCGTCTGGCCCGTGGCGGCTCGAAAAAGCGCCCATTCTACCACCTGACCGTGACCAACTCGCGTAACGCCCGTGACGGCCGTTTCGTTGAGCGCGTTGGCTTCTTCAACCCGATCGCATCGGGCGCCGAAGTCAAGCTGTCGGTCAACCAAGAGCGCGTCACCTACTGGCTGAGCCAGGGCGCACAGCCGTCTGAGCGCGTTGCTCAGCTGCTGAAGGACGCTGCCAAGGCCGCTGCCTGAACAGTATGAACGCGACGCCAGAAAAGGCTGATGACCTCATCGTCGTCGGCAAGATTTTTTCGGTTCACGGCGTTCGCGGCGAGGTGAAGGTGTATTCCTTTACCGATCCGATTGAAAACCTGTTGGATTATCCACGCTGGACGCTTCGGCACGAAGGCAAGGTAAAGCAGGTCGAGCTGGTCAGCGGTCGTGGCTCCCAAAAGGGCCTGGTCGTGAAGCTTAAAGGCCTCGAGGATCGTGATGAAGCCCGTCTTCTGAGCGGTTATGAAATCTGCATTTCGCGGAGCCTTTTGCCCAACCTGGCTGCCGACGAGTACTACTGGTACCAGTTGGAAGGCCTGAAGGTCATCAACCAGGACGAACAACTGTTCGGCAAGGTCGATCACCTGTTGGAGACCGGTGCGAACGATGTAATGGTGGTCAAGCCCTGCGCAGGCAGCCTGGATGATCGCGAGCGTCTGTTGCCCTATACGGCGCAATGCGTGCTCAACATCGACCTGGAAGCAGGCGTGATGCGGGTTGAATGGGACGCGGACTTCTAAACGATGGGTAACCTTCGCGTAGACGTCATCACGTTGTTCCCCGAGATGTTCTCGGCCATCACGGAGTACGGCATTACCAGCCGCGCGGTGAAACAGGGGTTGCTTCAGGTGACTTGCTGGAACCCGCGGGACTACACCACAGATCGTCACCACACGGTAGATGATCGGCCGTTTGGCGGTGGTCCGGGCATGGTGATGAAAATCAAGCCTCTGGAAGACGCCCTGGTTAGCGCCAGGCAAGCGACCGGAGCAGCGGCGAAGGTGATCTACCTTTCGCCTCAAGGCCGCAAGCTGACTCAGCAGGCGGTCAAAGGCCTGGCCGAACAGGAATCGTTGATCCTGATCGCCGGTCGTTATGAAGGCATCGACGAGCGCTTTATCGAGGCTCATGTCGATGAGGAGTGGTCGATTGGCGACTATGTGCTTTCCGGTGGCGAGCTGCCGGCCATGGTACTGATCGATGCGGTTACACGGCTGCTGCCCGGAGCTTTAGGGCATGTGGACTCGGCGGAAGAAGATTCCTTCACCGACGGTCTGCTGGATTGCCCGCACTACACCCGACCTGAGGTGTATGCGGATCAGCGTGTTCCCGACGTGTTGCTAAGTGGCAACCATGCACATATCCGGCGTTGGAGGATGAAGCAGTCCCTTGGTAGGACCTTCGAACGACGCGCCGATCTTCTGGAAAGTCGCTCGCTTTCTGGAGAAGAGAAGAAGCTGCTCGAGGAATACCTCCGCGAGCGGGACGATAGTTAAACGTATCGATGGTGGATCGCGTATCCATCTTAGGAGCACAGCATGACCAACAAGATCATCCAGCAGCTCGAAGCCGAGCAGATGAGCAAGGAAATCCCGACCTTCGCACCAGGCGACACCGTTGTCGTTCAGGTTAAAGTGAAGGAAGGTGAGCGTTCCCGTCTGCAGGCGTTCGAAGGCGTTGTTATCGCCAAGCGTAACCGCGGTCTGAACAGCGCCTTCACCGTGCGCAAGATCTCCAGCGGCGTTGGCGTAGAGCGTACCTTCCAGACCTACAGCCCGCAAATCGACAGCCTGGCCGTGAAACGTCGTGGTGACGTGCGTAAAGCCAAGCTGTACTACCTGCGCGACCTGTCCGGCAAAGCCGCTCGCATCAAGGAAAAACTGTCCTGAGGACAGTTTGCCCGGTGGCCGAGGCCGCCTAGCGAGAAAAAAGCAGCCTTCGGGCTGCTTTTTTGCGTTTTGAACCTTTGAAAGATGTGAATGCCATGACTACCCGAGACCAGGAAATCCAGCGCCGTACCGAGCTGTCGGTGACTCGCGTGACCAAGGCGGTGTTCCCAAACACCACCAACCACCACAACACCCTGTTCGGCGGCACCGCCCTGGCCTGGATGGACGAAGTGTCGTTCATCGCCGCCACGCGCTTCTGCCGCCTGCCGCTGGTGACCGTGTCCACCGATCGCATCGACTTCAAGCACCCGATTCCGGCGGGCTCGATCGTCGAACTGGTAGGCACGGTAATCAAGGTCGGCAATACCAGCTTGCAGGTGCAGGTGGACGTGTTTGTCGAGAACATGTACCTGGACGGCCGCGAACGGGCCATTCACGGTGTGTTCAGCTTTGTCGCCATTGACGAGGACAAGCGCCCGGTGCCGGTGCTCCCGGGCGCCTGAGTGTCAGGGCTCCGGGGCTGGCTCGATCAACGCCACCAGGGTCCATCCCGGTTGCGGCTGTAGCGGGTTGTCGGGGCTGGCTACATGTACCCAGCCATGCCCGTCGCGGGCGAACAGCAAGTGCGCACGCTTGCCATGCAGTGCCTGGTAGGCATCCCAGCCAAAGCCTTCGGTCAGGTTGGTGCTGTACAGTTCGGCGCCCTGATGCAGCCGGTTGGCCAGTTGCAGATAGGTCATTGGGCTGGCTCCCAGTAGATGCCCCCGATGCTCTTCGGCAGCTCGGTGCTTGTCGCTGCGTTGCTTCTCCAGGCCGCTGGCCAGCACGAACAGCCGGCCGTTACCGAAGTCATGGCGGAACCTTGCGCAGGCCAGGGCGTTGATTTCGCCAGCGGGAGACAGCCCCAGCAAGTGCCCGAGGCCGACCAGGTCCAGGTGTGCGTCGGCATGTTGCGAGGCGGGGTTGCCAAAGTAGGTCGGTAGCCCGTCCATGCGCGCGGCGCGAATGTTTTCCCAGCTGGAGTCTGTCAGCAAAACCCGACAGCCCAATTGCTGCAGGGCTTTGGCGATGGCCCGGGCCGGCTCGTTGGCACCGACCACCAGAAAACCACTGGGCGCCGGTTCGGCGACCTTGAGCAGGCGTGCCAGCGGCCTGGCCGTGGCGCTTTGCAGTACCACCGTGCCGATGATCACGGCGAAGGTCAGCGGCACCAGCAGCAAGGCGTCCGGGTGTCCGGCCTGATGCAGGCGGATGGCGAAAATCGCTGAAACGGCGGCGGCAACGATGCCGCGTGGCGCAATCCAGGCCAGCAGTGCCCGTTCCCGCCAACTGAGCGGTGAGCCCAGTGTGGCCAGCCACACGTTCAGTGGGCGTGCCAGCAGCTGGATCACCAGCAACAACGCCAGTACCGCCGGGCCGAGGCCCAGCAGGGCATGCAGGTCAAGGCGCGCAGCCAGCAGGATGAACAGGCCGGAAATCAGCAGTACGCTGAGGTTCTCCTTGAAGTGCAGGATCTGCCGCACATCCACCCCGCGCATGTTGGCCAGCCACATGCCCATCACGGTCACTGCCAATAGCCCGGACTCATGCACGATCTGGTTGGCGGCGATGAAAATACCCAGCACCGCCGCCAGTGATGCGAGGTTGTGCAGGTATTCCGGCAGCCATTGTTCGCGCATGATCTGCCCCAGCAGCCAACCCCCGGCCGCACCCAGGGCGCTACCGCAGAAAATGACCCCCGCGAAGGTAGTGAGGCTCTGGAACAGGCCATTGCCGTCTGCACTGGCGATGATGAAGCTGTACACCACCACGGCCAGCAGCGCACCGATCGGGTCGATCATGATCCCTTCCCAGCGCAGGATGTTGGCGATGGTCGACTTTGGCCGCACCACGCGCAGCATCGGCACGATCACAGTGGGGCCTGTCACAAGGGTCAAGGTGCCGAACAGAATCGCCAACGGCCAGTCGAACCCCAGCAGCCAGTGGGTCGCCAGGGCGATGACCAGCCAGGTGACCAGTGCGCCCACGGTGACCAGGCGATGCACCACGCTGCCGATTTCGCGCCACTGCGACAGGTGCAGGGTGAGGCTACCTTCGAACAGGATCAGCGCCACTGCCAGCGACACCAGCGGCATCAGTAGCGGGCCGAACAACGCCTCGGGGTCGAGCCAGCCCAGTGCCGGGCCGGCAATGATCCCGGTCAGCAGCAGAAACAGAATCGCCGGTAGCTTCAGGCGCCAGGCCAGCCACTGGCAGGCCAGTGCAGCGGCGCCGATGCCGCCGACGCTAAGTAGTATCTGCTCTTCGCTCATGTGGGCTCCCTATGCCTGCGCTGTTATGAAAGACTAAGCATCAATCCGCCGTTTGCCACCGAGTTTTCATGTCCGCCCTCGACCATCCCCTGATCGACCAGTTTCTTGATGCCCTGTGGCTCGAAAAAGGCCTGTCCGACAACACCCGCGTGTCCTACCGCAGCGACCTGGCCCTGTTCAACGGCTGGCTACAGGAACATTCGGTTTCCCTGCCGGATGCCGGCCGTGACCTGATCCTCGACCACTTGGCCTGGCGCCTCGACCAAGGCTACAAGCCACGCTCCACGGCGCGCTTCCTTTCCGGCCTGCGCGGCTTCTTCCGCTACCTGCTGCGGGAAAAACTGGTGGCCATCGACCCGACCCTGCAGGTCGAAATGCCGCAGCTGGGCAAGCCGCTGCCCAAGTCGCTCTCCGAAGCCGACGTCGAGGCCTTGCTGCAAGCCCCGGACCTGGGCGAAGCCATCGGTCAGCGCGACCGCGCCATGCTCGAAGTGCTGTATGCCTGCGGCCTGCGCGTCACCGAACTGGTCAGCCTGACCCTCGATCAGGTCAATCTGCGCCAAGGTGTACTGCGTGTGATGGGCAAGGGCAGCAAGGAGCGCCTGGTGCCGATGGGGGAAGAGGCGGTCGTGTGGCTGGAGCGCTATCAACGTGACGGTCGCGCCGAACTGCTCAATGGCCGCCCCAGCGACGTGCTGTTCCCCAGCCTGCGTGGCGAGCAGATGACCCGGCAGACCTTCTGGCACCGCATCAAGCACCATGCCCGGGTTGCCGGCATCGACAAGCCGCTGTCGCCGCATACCCTGCGCCACGCCTTCGCCACCCACCTGCTCAACCATGGCGCCGACCTGCGCGTGGTGCAGATGCTGCTTGGCCACAGCGACCTGTCCACCACGCAGATCTACACCCACGTCGCCAAGGCCCGTCTGCAGCAGTTGCACGCCCAGCACCACCCGCGTGGATGAATGTTTTTCATGTTCCGCCGACTGGTCCTTGCAAGGCCCTTCACTGGCGGTGTGATGTGGTAGGCTTGGGCGGTTTGCACCAAGGGCCGCACGGCCACCGCGTATTTTCCGCAGGTGGCGCCCTCCGGCCCCTGTCCGCCTTCAGGAGTTCCCATGCGCGTGACCCAGTTTTTCGCCGCCGCCGCGTTGGCGCTGGCCAGTACGTTTGCCGTAGCTGCGGCAACCGATAACAATGCCGGTGCCGAGCAGGCCATCCGTAAATCGTTGCAAAACCTTGAGCTGGAAGTGCCCGTGGAAAGCGTGGCCAGCAGCCCGCTCAACGGCCTCTATGAAGTGAAGCTGCAGGGCGGCCGCGTGCTGTACGCCAGCGCCGACGGCCAGTTCGTGATGCAGGGCTACCTGTTCCAGATCCAGGACGGCAAGCCGGTGAACCTCACCGAAAAAACCGAGCGCCAAGGCATCGCCAAGCTCATCAACGGCATTCCAGCCGCCGAGATGGTGGTTTATCCTGCCAAGGGTGAGACCAAGTCGCACATTACCGTATTCACCGACACCACCTGCCCGTACTGCCACAAGCTGCACGCCGAAGTGCCCGAGCTGAACCGCCGCGGTATCGAAGTGCGCTACGTCGCCTTCCCGCGTCAGGGCCTCGGCTCGCCGGGTGACCAGCAGTTGCAGGCGGTGTGGTGCTCCAGCGACCGCCGTGGGGCGATGGACAAGATGGTCGAAGGCGAAGAAATCAAGGCTGCCAAGTGCACCAACCCGGTCAGCAAGCAGTTCCAGCTGGGCCAGTCGATCGGCGTCAACGGCACGCCGGCCATCGTGCTTGAAAGCGGCCAGGTCATTCCGGGCTACCAGCCGGCACCGCAGGTCGCCAAGCTGGCACTGGCCAAGTAATCCAATTCAGTACGCCGTCGTCATGGGGTGACGGCATGTTTCACGGTCGGCAAACGTGCCGGCCGTTCAATGGGGAGTTCACAGTGAAACCGGTCAAAGTAGGCATCTGTGGGTTGGGGACCGTCGGTGGCGGAACCTTCAATGTACTTCAGCGCAACGCCGAGGAGATTGCCCGCCGTGCCGGGCGCGGTATTGAAGTGGCACAGATCGCCATGCGCTCGCAGAACCCGAACTGCCAGATTACCGGTACCCCCATTACCGCTGACGTGTTCGAAGTTGCGAGCAACCCGGAGATCGACATTGTCATCGAGCTGATCGGTGGCTACACCATCGCCCGCGACCTGGTACTCAAGGCCATTGAAAACGGCAAGCACGTGGTCACCGCCAACAAGGCGCTGATTGCCGTGCACGGCAACGAAATCTTCGCCAAGGCCCGCGAGAAGGGCGTCATCGTCGCCTTCGAGGCGGCCGTGGCTGGCGGCATCCCGGTGATCAAGGCCATCCGCGAGGGCCTGTCGGCCAACCGCATCAACTGGCTGGCCGGTATCATCAACGGCACCGGCAACTTCATCCTCACCGAAATGCGCGAGAAGGGCCGTGCCTTCCCGGACGTGCTGGCCGAAGCCCAGGCGCTGGGTTACGCCGAAGCCGACCCGACCTTCGACGTCGAGGGCATCGACGCTGCGCACAAACTGACCATCCTGGCGTCCATCGCCTTCGGCATCCCGCTGCAGTTCGACAAGGCCTACACCGAAGGCATCACCCAGCTGACCACTGCTGACGTGAACTATGCCGAGGCCCTGGGCTACCGCATCAAGCACCTGGGTGTGGCGCGTCGTACTGCCGAAGGCATCGAGCTGCGCGTACACCCCACGCTGATCCCGGCTGACCGCCTGATCGCCAACGTCAACGGCGTGATGAACGCCGTGATGGTCAACGGTGACGCCGCCGGTTCCACCCTGTACTACGGCGCGGGCGCCGGCATGGAGCCTACCGCTTCGTCGGTGGTCGGTGACCTGGTGGATGTGGTGCGTGCCATGACCTCCGACCCGGAAAACCGCGTGCCGCACCTGGCCTTCCAGCCAGACGCGCTGTCGGCCCACCCGATCCTGCCGATCGAAGCCTGTGAGAGCGCCTACTACCTGCGCATCCAGGCCAAGGATCACCCGGGCGTACTGGCCCAGGTGGCCAGCATCCTGTCGGAGCGTGGCATCAACATCGAGTCGATCATGCAGAAGGAAGCCGAGGAGCAGGACGGCCTGGTACCGATGATCCTGTTGACCCACGGCGTGGTCGAGCAGCGTATCAACGATGCCATCGTCGCACTGGAAGCCCTGCAGGACGTGGTCGGCAAGGTCGTGCGCATCCGCGTCGAACAGCTCAATTAATTTTGTTCTCGGGCCGCCGGCGCGGCCCGGGCCTTAGCATCGAAGGTTTGCACCCATGCGCTATATCAGTACCCGCGGCCAGGCACCGGCCCTGAATTTCGAAGACGTGTTGCTGGCTGGCCTGGCCAGTGACGGCGGCCTGTACGTACCCGAGAACCTGCCACGCTTCACCCAGGAAGAAATCGCCTCGTGGGCCGGCCTGCCGTATCACGAACTGGCCTTCCGTGTGATGCGTCCGTTCGTCGAAGGCAGCATCGCCGACGCCGATTTCAAGAAAATCCTTGAAGAAACCTACGGCGAGTTCGCCCACGCCGCAGTCGCCCCGCTGCGTCAGCTGAACAGCAACGAGTGGGTGCTGGAGCTGTTCCACGGCCCGACCCTGGCGTTCAAGGACTTCGCCCTACAACTGCTCGGCCGCCTGCTCGACCACGTACTGGCCAAGCGCAACGAGCGCGTGGTGATCATCGGCGCCACCAGCGGTGACACCGGTTCCGCCGCCATCGAAGGCTGCCGTCGTTGCGACAACGTCGACATCTTCATCCTGCACCCGCACCAGCGCGTGTCGGAAGTGCAGCGCCGCCAGATGACCACCATCTTCGGCGACAACATCCACAACATCGCCATCGAAGGCAACTTCGACGACTGCCAGGAAATGGTCAAGGCCAGCTTCGCTGACCAGTCGTTCCTCAAGGGCACCCGCCTGGTAGCGGTCAACTCGATCAACTGGGCGCGCATCATGGCCCAGATCGTCTACTACTTCCATGCAGCCCTGCAGTTGGGTGGCCCGGCGCGTTCGGTCGCGTTCTCGGTACCTACCGGCAACTTTGGCGACATCTTCGCCGGTTACCTGGCCCGCAACATGGGCCTGCCGGTCAGCCAGCTGATCGTCGCCACCAACCGCAACGACATCCTGCACCGCTTCATGAGCGGCAACCAGTATGTGAAGGAAACCCTGCACGCGACCCTGTCGCCGTCGATGGACATCATGGTTTCGTCCAACTTCGAACGCCTGCTGTTCGACCTGCACGGCCGCAACGGTGGCGCCATCGCCGAACTGATGGCCAACTTCAAGCAGGGCGGTGGTTTCAGCGTCGAGCAAGACCGCTGGACCGAAGCGCGCAAGCTGTTCGACTCGCTGGCCGTCAGCGACGAGCAAACCTGCGAGACCATTGCCGACGTGTTCGCCGCCACGGGTGAAGTGCTCGACCCGCATACCGCAATCGGCGTCAAAGCCGCTCGCGAGTGCCGTCGCAGCCTGGACACGCCAATGGTGGTGCTGGGTACCGCACACCCGGTCAAGTTCCCGGACGCGGTGGAGAAGGCAGGTGTTGGCAAGGCGCTGGAGCTGCCAGCACACCTCAGCGACCTGTTCAGCCGTGAAGAGCGTTGCACGGTACTGGCCAATGACCTGAAGGCCGTTCAGGCGTTTGTCGGCCAGCACGGTAATCGCGGCAAACCGCTGTAATCGTGTTTCTTTCTGGGGCTGCAGCGCGGCCCCAGAAGCTCGGAACTTTCCGTCGATCGCTTCAGAAATCCCCTATTCAGGCACGCTAAGGCATAGCCTAGATTGGCCGGTCCTCTCACCAGGAGCGGCTCATGCACCACACCTACGTGTTGATTCACCAGGCTCGCCCGTCCCACCAGATCCTTTTGCATCAGGCCCTCAATGCCCAGGGCGTTTTCGACGTGCGCATCAGCGCAAACACCACTCACCTCAACGCCTGCCTCGGCGCTGAGCGTCGCCCTGATTTATTGATCCTTGACCACGCCATGCCAACCCAGGCTGGCCTCGCCTTGCTCGCCCAGCAGCACCGGGCGCGTGCGCTGTTGTTCGTTGGTCAGCCCATCCCCAGGCGCCATAACCTTGCCCAGGCAGCCAGAAGCCGAGGGCTGTGGGTGCTCGCCGAGCTGCCCTGGCCGCTGTCGATGCCGCGCCTGCAGCATGCCCTGCAAACACTGCAGGCCCGCCCGAGGCAGCGTATTCAAACTGTCATCTCAGCCCCGCATGCTCACTGAAGCGGGCGCGGTTTGACGAACTTTCTGCAGCGCCTGCTGGTCAGTTCCTTTAGATCCCACCACGCAGCGAGTGATCCGGATGGAAAGAATCTGCAGCCTGCTCAACGACGCCCTGACCCCCTATCAGACCCACCTCGGCATCACCGATGCCAATGGCAATCGTCAGCTGACCGTTCATGACCGCCTCGCCGGCATCATCCTGCGACGCACGGTCAGCGAGCGCCAGTTGCAGGAGCAACGCCTGTTGATCGATCTGGTGGATGGCCTGCACCGTGACCTGCAGATTGCCGAAGGGCGCTTACAGCCCTGTGTGATCGCGGCATTGCAGCAGCGTCAACAACCGCAGGGAACCTTTGCCTGAGTGGTTTATCAGATATTGTAGGGGCAGCCAGCCAGTGCTTTGCTCCGGCGCTGGCAAGGCTGTCACGGGAAGTCCCCAAGGACTTTCGCTTGGCCCCGGGCGTCTTCCCCAGCGTCCGGGGTTTCTTTTTTCAGGTGATCAAGGGGCTTCGAAGAAGCGCTTGCTGTCTTCCAGGTAGTCTTCCTGCAACGACGGGTCCAGCCAGTGCGCATACAAGCCAGGCAGCACGTCACGGCGCAAAGCAGGCAATAGCTGGTTGATATGCGCTACCACTTTGCGGCCCGACGGATTGTCAGAGCAGGCGACATGGAGAAACTGATAGCGCTCCACCCCCTGGACAGGATGAAACTGATAGTCGGCCAGTGAGCCGCCTTGCTGCTGAAGCAAGTAACGAACTTCATGCCAGTAGCCGAGCACCAAGCGTAGGCGCCCCAGTTTTTGCATTTGCAGCAGGTTAGCTGTGGCGTCGTTGCCATAGTGCCGGCTAAGCGCAGTATCAGGTAGCTGCTGCAGAATGGCGTCGATCTGCGTGCCATAGCTACGTTCGGCAACAATGCCCAGTTTCACCGGCGCATTGCTCAGCAGGCCATGCAGGTCCACTTCCTGGTTGTCGAGGTAGGGCGCTACCAGTGCCTGGTTTTCCTTGCGCAGCACCAGGCCACCACTGAGCACACCCAGCGTTGGCATGGAAAAAAGCGCATATTTGGCCCGTTCCGGGGTCCACAGCAGGGTCGGGTCGCAGGTGAATGTGTTTCGGTCTTGCAGCATCTGGATGCCGCGCGCACGGTTGACCCGCACGATGGTGTGGTCGTACTCCGGCATCTGCCTGGTCAGCAGCGGCAATAGCTGGTCGATCACCCCTTGGCCTTTTTCCGGGCCTTCGAAAATGGTGAAGGGTGGCAGGTCGCGCACCAGCCAGAAGATGCGCTCCTTGGCGCTGGAAGGTTGCATGAGCAATGCGGGCAGTAGCCCGCATAGCAGGATCAGGTGGCGTAGCCAGTAGGCAGCGCGCATCGGCAAGGGCAGCGGCAGGCGTCAGACCGCGCCGGCCTGGCGCAGTCCGGCAATGGCCGCTGCGTCATAGCCCAGGCGGGTGAGCAGTGCCTCGGTGTGTTCGCCCAGCGCCGGGCCGACCCACTCGGTGGAGCCAGGTGTATCCGACAGCTTGGGCACGATGCCCGGCATGCGGAACGGCTTGCCATCCGGCAACTTGGCCTGCAGGAACATCTCTCGCGCCAGGTATTGCGGGTCGTTGAACATGTCCTCGGCCGAGTAGATGCGGCTGGCAGGTACCTCTGCCGTGGTCAGCACCTGCATCAGTTGGTCCAGCGGCAGGCTGTTGGCCCAGCGGTCAATCACCCCGTAGAGCTCGTCACGGCGCAGGTCGCGCCCATCATTGGTGGCCAGGGTAGGGTCATCCGCCAGGTCGGTGCGGCCAATCGCCAGCATGAAACGTTTGAAGATGGCATCGCCGTTGGCGCCAATCTGCACATGCTTGCCGTCGGCGCTGGTATGGATGGAGGAGGGTGTGATGCCCGGCATGATGTTGCCGGTGCGCTCGCGGATAAACCCGAACACATCGAATTCCGGCACCATGCTTTCCATCATGGCGAAGATCGCTTCATACAGCGCCACGTCCACAACCTGGCCCAGGCCGCCATTGACCTCACGGTGGCGCAGCGCCATTAACGCGCCAATCACCCCCCACAGGGCAGCAATCGAGTCACCGATGGAAATGCCCGTGCGCACCGGCGGGCGGTCGTCGAAGCCGGTAATGTAGCGCAGGCCACCCATCGACTCGCCCACCGCGCCGAAGCCGGGCTGGTCTTTCATCGGCCCGGTCTGGCCAAAGCCCGACAGGCGTACCATGACCAGGCGCGGATTAAGGGCATGCAGCATATCCCAGCCCAGGCCGAGCTTTTCGAGCACGCCCGGGCGGAAGTTTTCGATCAGAATGTCGGCTTCGGCCAGCAGCTTTTTCAGCACCTCGCGGCCTTCGGGGTGCTTGAGGTTAAGCGTGAGCGACTGCTTGTTGCGCGCCTGCACGAACCACCACAGCGAAGTGCCCTCATACAGCTTTCGCCACTTGCGCAGCGGGTCGCCCCCATCCGGAGACTCAACCTTGATCACTTCGGCACCGAATTCGGCGCAGATGCGCGAGGCGAACGGCCCGGCAATCAGCGTGCCGAGTTCCACAACTTTAAGGCCGGCGAGGGGTTTGCTGGGCGTCGACATGGGGCATCCGTGGCAGCTGGGCAGAGCCGTGGTTTTATCACACGTCGGTTTCGCCGGGTACTGCTGCGGCGCATGGACGGTGCGGATGGGTTAGACTGTGCCACTTTTCTTTTGCACGAAGCCCCACGACCATGGCCCAGCCGTCCACCACCTACAAGTTCGAATTGAATCTCACCGACCTTGATCGCAACGTCTACGAAAGCGTCAAGCAGACCATCGCTCGTCACCCGTCGGAAACCGAAGAGCGCATGGCAGTTCGTTTGTTGGCGTACGCGCTTTGGTACAACGAGAACTTGTCGTTTGGCCGTGGCCTGTCGGATGTCGATGAGCCGGCGCTTTGGGAAAAGAGCCTGGACGACCGCGTACTGCACTGGATCGAAGTCGGCCAACCCGATGCCGACCGCCTGACCTGGTGCTCGCGCCGTACCGAGCGCACCAGCCTGCTGGCCTACGGCAGCCTGCGCGTGTGGGAAGGTAAAGTGGTGAGCGCGGTCAAGAACCTGAAGAACCTGAGCATTGCCGCCGTGCCACAGGAAGTGCTGGAAACCCTGGCCACCGACATGCCGCGCAGCATCAAGTGGGACGTGATGATCAGCGAAGGCACGGTGTTCGTGACTGACGACCGTGGCCAGCATGAAGTGCAACTGCAGTGGCTGCTCGGTGAGCGTGGCTGAAGCAACCCATGCGTATCGAACCTCGCCCCCTGCCCCCGACCCTGCCATTCCTCGGTAACCTGCCTCCCTTGCTGACCCGCCTGTACGCCGCGCGTGGCGTGCAAAGCGAGGCCGAGCTGGACAAAAGCCTGGCGCGTCTGCTGCCGTATCAGCAGCTCAAGGGCATCGAGGCCGGTGTTGACCTGCTGGTCGAGGCCCTCGACCAGCGCCAGCGTATCCTGATTGTGGGTGACTTCGATGCCGATGGTGCCACCGCCAGCACTGTCGGGGTGCTGGGCTTGCGCCTGCTGGGCGCGGCCCATGTCGATTACCTGGTGCCCAACCGGTTCGAGTACGGCTACGGCCTGACCCCGGAAATCGTCGAGGTGGCGCTGCAGCGTCAGCCGCAATTGCTGATTACCGTGGACAACGGCATTTCCAGCGTCGAGGGTGTGGCCGCTGCCAAGGCTGCCGGGCTCAAGGTACTGGTAACCGACCACCACCTGCCGGGTCAGCAACTGCCTGACGCCGATGCCATCATCAACCCCAACCAGCCGGGCTGTACGTTCCCGAGCAAGGCGCTGGCCGGGGTCGGGGTGATCTTCTATGTGCTGATGGCCCTGCGCGCCCGCTTGCGCAGCCTGGGGCGCTACGAGACGCAACCGCAGCCGAACATCGGCGAACTGCTCGACCTGGTCGCGCTGGGCAGCGTCGCCGATGTGGTACCGCTGGATGCCAACAACCGCATCCTGGTGCATCAGGGCCTCGAGCGTATTCGTGCTGGCCGTGCCCGGCCAGGGCTGAAAGCCATTCTGGAAGTGGCCCGCCGTGACCACCGGCGCATCACCTCGACCGACCTGGGTTTCATCCTTGGCCCTCGGTTGAACGCTGCCGGTCGCCTGGACGACATGAGCCTGGGCATCGAGTGCCTGCTGTGCGAAGACGCGGCCCTGGCTCAGGACATGGCTCAGCAGCTGGACGACCTGAACCAGGACCGCAAGTCCATCGAGCAGGGCATGCAGCGCGAAGCCCTGGCCCAGCTCAAGGACCTGCCGGTCGAGTCCATGCCTTATGGCCTGTGCTTGTTCGATGCAGATTGGCACCAAGGCGTGATCGGTATTCTGGCTTCGCGCCTGAAAGAACGTTATCACCGGCCGACTATCGCGTTTGCCGATGCCGGCGAGGGCATGCTCAAAGGTTCGGCGCGCTCGGTGCCGGGGTTCCACATCCGCGACGCGCTGGATGCCGTAGCGGCCCGCCACCCCGAGCTGATCAGCAAGTTCGGTGGCCACGCCATGGCTGCGGGGCTGTCGTTGCCCGAGGGTAATTTCCCCGCATTTGCCGAAGCATTCGACGAAGAAGTGCGGCGCCAGTTGCGTGAGGAAGACCTCACCGGCCGGTTGCTGTCCGATGGCAGCCTGGCCGTGGAAGAGTTCCACCTCGACCTGGCCAAGGCCCTGCGCCATGCCGGGCCTTGGGGGCAGCACTTCCCCGAGCCGCTGTTCCATGGCGTGTTCCAGCTGGTGGAGCAGCGTGTGGTGGGCGAACGGCACCTGAAGGTGGTGCTCAAGAGCGAGTGCGGTTCGGTGCGGCTGGACGGTATTGCCTTCGGCATCGACCGCGAAGTGTGGCCGAACCCGACCGTGCGCTGGGTCGAGCTGGCCTACAAGCTGGATGTGAACGAGTTTCGTGGCAACGAAAGTGTGCAGTTGATGATTGCCCACATGGAGCCGCGCTGAGCGCACCGACAAATCCGAGGGAACCTACCCCCCACCCATTCTGGTCTAGTCTGAAGTTATGACCGGACCTGGGCCAGGGATGCGCAATTGAGTGTCCGGGCCGGATCACCATTGGAGTCCTTGGGAGGTGCCCTCATGAGCCTGCTGCTCGAGCCTTACACCCTGCGTCAGCTGACCCTGCCCAACCGCATCGCTGTGTCACCGATGTGCCAGTATTCCGCCGTCGATGGCCTGGCCAACGACTGGCACCTTGTTCATTTGGGCAGCCGCGCCGTAGGTGGTGCGGGCCTGGTTATCACTGAAGCCGTTGCGGTAACCGCCGATGGCCGCATCACCGCTGAAGACCTTGGCCTGTGGGACGACGCACAGATCGCCCCGCTGCAACGTATTACCCGCTTCATTACCGCACAGGGTGCCGTGCCTGGTATCCAGCTGGCCCACGCCGGGCGCAAGGCCAGTACCTATCGTCCATGGCTGGGCAAGCAGGGCAGCGTTAAGCTCGAAGACGGTGGCTGGCAGCCAGTAGGGCCATCGAAGATCGCGTTCGACCCACAACACACGCCGCCACATGAATTGAACCACGAAGAGATCCAGAGTGTGATCGCTGCCTTCGTCGCCTCGACCGAGCGCGCCTTGAAGGCCGGTTTCAAGGTGGTCGAAATCCACGCCGCCCATGGCTACCTGTTGCATCAGTTCCTGTCCCCGTTGAGTAACCAGCGCCGCGACGAGTACGGCAGCTGCTTCGAGAACCGCATCCGCCTGACCCTGCAGGTGGTCGAGGCCGTGCGCAAGATCTGGCCGGCCGAATTGCCGCTGTTGGTGCGGGTATCGGCAACCGATTGGGTCGAAGACGGCTGGAACCCCGATGAAACCGTCGAACTGGCCCGCCGACTGCGCGGGTTGGGGGTTGACCTGATCGACGTATCTTCCGGCGGCACCTCGGTAAACGCCGAGATCCCCACCGGCCCCGGCTACCAGACCCGCTTCGCCGAACGCGTGCGCAAGGAATCGGAAATCGCCACCGGCACTGTGGGCATGATCACCGAACCGGCCCAGGCCGAGCACATTTTGCGCACCGGCCAGGCCGACATTATCTTCCTCGCCCGCGAACTGCTGCGCGACCCGTACTGGCCGCTGCATGCCGATGATGATCTGGGCGGTAACAAAGCTACCTGGCCCGCGCAGTACCAACGTGCGACCAGCCGGGCCAACCCGATTCACGAGTCGGACTTGCGCGACTGACTCAAGCTTTGCGCGGTCCCTGTAGGAGCGGCCTTGTGTCGCGAAAGGGCTGCGAAGCGGCCCCAGGTTTTCAGCTTCGCCGCTGAAATTGCCGGGGCCGCTTCGCGGCCCTTTCGCGACACAAGGCCGCTCCTACAACGATCGGGTATGCTCAGTGGGCTAGTGCTTGATCATCACATGCCGCACGCAGGTGTAATCCTCCAGCCCATACATCGACATATCCTTCCCATACCCCGAATGCTTCTGCCCGCCATGGGGCATTTCGCTCACCAGCATGAAGTGGGTGTTCACCCAGGTGCAGCCATACTGCAAGCGCGCCGCCAGGCGATGGGCGCGGCCGGTGTCGCGGGTCCATACCGATGAGGCCAGGCCGTAGTTGGAGTCGTTGGCCCATGCCAGCGCCTGCGCTTCGTCGGTGAAGCGCGTGACCGACACCACCGGGCCGAACACTTCGTTGCGCACGATCTCGTCATCCTGCTGGGCATCGGCCAGTACGGTCGGCTCGAAGAAGAAGCCCTCGCCATCGATCGCCTTGCCCCCCGTCACCAGGCGAATGTGCGGCTGGGCGATGGCGCGCTGTACCAGGCCGGCTACCTTGTCGCGGTGCTGGGCACTGATCAGTGGCCCCAGTTCGGTGTCCTCGGCATCTTGCAGGCCAGGTTTGAGGCTCGCGACGGCTTCACCCAGGCGCTCGACAAAGCGCTCGTAGATCCCGTCCTGCACATACAGGCGGCAGGCGGCGGTGCAGTCCTGGCCGGCGTTGTAGAAGCCGAAGGTGCGGATGCCATCGACGGCAGCATCGATGTCGGCATCGTCGAACACCAGCACCGGGGCCTTGCCGCCCAGTTCCATGTGCATCCGTTTCACGCTGTCGGCGGTGGCGCTGATGATGTGCGCGCCGGTAGGGATCGAGCCGGTCAGCGACACCATGCGCACCTTGGGGTGATTAACCAGCGGGTTGCCCACCGTCTGGCCGCGGCCGAACAGGATGTTCAGTACGCCCGGTGGCAGCAGGTCCTGAGACAGTTCACCCAAGCGCAGGGCGGTCAGTGGGGTCAATTCGGAAGGCTTGATCACCACGGTGTTGCCAGCGGCCAGAGCGGGGGCGATCTTCCAGGCCAGCATCATCAACGGGTAGTTCCACGGGGCAATCGAAGCCACCACGCCCAGCGGGTCGCGGCGAATCATCGAGGTGTGGCCTGGTAGGTACTCGCCGGCCGCCAAACCGCCCAGGCAGCGCGCGGCACCGGCAAAATAGCGGAACACGTCGGCAATGGCCGGGATTTCGTCATTCAACGCGGCACTCAGCGGCTTGCCGCAGTTCTGCGATTCCAGCCGGGCCAGTTCATCGCCATGGGCTTCGATGGCATCCGCCAGCGCCAGCAAGGCTTGCGAGCGGTCCTTGGGGCTGGTTTGCGACCAGCTGTCGAAGGCCTGGTCGGCGGCGCGCACGGCGCTGTCCACCTGGGCTTCGGTGGCTTCGTTGATCTGCGCCAGCGCAGTGCCCAGCGCTGGGTTCAGTACGGTCCAGGCCGGGCCTTCGCCAGCGACCAGCCGGCCATTGATCAGCATCTGCGTTTGCATCGGGAACTCCTCCAGGGTCATTTGCCACTGCCCGCGACGCTTTCGCCGCCACGGGTCAGGTAATAGGCGCCAAGGATCGGCAGCATGGTCACCAGCATCACCAGCATGGCGACCATGTTGGTCACCGGCACGTCGCGTGGGCGGCTGAGCTGGTTGAGCAACCAGATCGGCAGCGTGCGCTCGTGGCCGGCGGTGAAGGTGGTGACGATGATTTCATCGAACGACAGGGCAAAGGCCAGCATGCCACCGGCCAGCAGCGCCGAGCCGAGGTTGGGCAGGATGATGTAGCGGAAGGTTTGCCAGCCATCGGCGCCCAGGTCCATCGAGGCTTCGATCAGGCTTTGCGAGGTGCGCCGCAGGCGGGCGATCACGTTGTTGTAGACGATGACCACGCAGAACGTGGCGTGGCCGACCACAATGGTGAATACACCGGGCTCTATGCCCAGCGTCTTGAACGCCGAGAGCAGGGCGATACCGGTGATGATGCCGGGCAGGGCGATGGGCAGGATGAGCATCAGCGAAATGCTTTCCTTGCCGAAAAAGTTGCGCCGGTACAACGCCGCCGAGGCCAAGGTGCCGAGCACCAGGGCGATCAGCGTGGCCAGGCAGGCCACCTGCAGCGACAGCTTGATCGCCTCCAGCACATCGGGCCGGGCGAAGGCCACGGCGAACCACTTCAGGGTAAAGCCCTTGGGCGGGAAGCTGAATGCCGCGTCTTCGGTGTTGAACGCATACAGGAAGATGATCAGGATCGGAAAATGCAAAAACAGCAACCCGCCCCAGGCCGCCAGGCGCAACCCCGTTGACGCTTTTTCAGAGTGCATCGAAGGCCCCCAGGCGCTTGACGATGGACAGATACACCGCAATCAGCACGATCGGCACCAGGGTGAACGCGGCGGCCATCGGCATGTTGCCGATCGCCCCTTGCTGGGCATAGACCATGCTGCCGATGAAATAGCCGGGCGGGCCGACCAGTTGCGGCACGATGAAGTCGCCCAGGGTGAGCGAGAACGTGAAGATCGAGCCGGCCGCAATGCCCGGAATCGACAGCGGCAAGATCACCTGGACGAAGGTTTGCCCAGGCCGTGCGCCGAGGTCTGCCGAGGCTTGCAGCAGTGAAGGTGGCAGGCGCTCCAGCGAGGCCTGGATCGGCAGAATCATGAATGGCAGCCAGATGTACACGAACACCATGAAGCGCCCCAGGTGCGACGTCGACAGCGTGCTGCCACCCACACCCGGCACGGCCAGCACCGCTTGCAGCAGCCCGTCCAGGTGCAGCTGCTGGACAAACCACTGCGCCACGCCGCCCTTGGCCAGCAGTAGGGTCCAGGCATAGGTCTTGACGATGTAGCTGGCCCACATCGGCATCATCACCGCGATGTAGAAAAACGCCTTGGTCTTGCCGCTGGTGTAGCGCGCCATGTAGTAGGCGATGGGGAAGGCCAGCACCGCGCTGGCCAACGACACGGCCACGGCCATGCCCAGGGTGCGCAGGATGATGTCGAAGTTCGACGGGTTGAACAGCGCGGCGAAGTTGCCCAGGGTGAGGTCCGGGGTCACCGCCATGGTGAAGTCGTCAAAGGTATAGAAGCCCTGCCACAGCAGGTTCAGCAATGAGCCCAGGTAGATCGCGCCAAACCAGGTCAGCGGCGGTACCAACAGCAGCGCCAGGTACAGGTTGGGGCGCCGGTACAGCAGGTTGGACAGGCTACGCAGTGCACTCATGTCAGCGGGCCTCGGTTTCCTGCAGCACCGTCATGGCCTCGCGGGGCCAGTGCGCCAGTACCTGTTGCCCGGGCTGCCAGGCCTGGCCCTGTGCTTGCCAGCGGTCGTTGGCCTGGCTGACTGCCAGCAGCTGGCCGTTGTCCAGTTGCAACTCATAGCGAGTGGCGCTGCCTTGGTACTGGACATCGCGCAGTACGCCGTTGACCTGCACCTCATGGCTGGTCACCACAGGGTCGCCCAGGCGGATGTGCTCGGGGCGGATGGAGAAGGGTGCCGAGCTGCCGTTAAGCGCCATGGCCAGCTCGCCACGCACCACGTTGGAGGTGCCGACGAACTCGGCAACGAACGTGGTGGCAGGCTTCATGTACAGGTTGCGCGGTGTGTCGACCTGTTCGATGCGGCCGCGGTTGAACACTGCAACCCGGTCGGACATCGACAGCGCTTCGGTCTGGTCGTGGGTGACGAAGATGAAGGTGATGCCCAATTGGCGCTGCAGCTTTTTCAGCTCGCCCTGCATCTGCTCGCGCAACTTCAGGTCCAGCGCGCCCAGCGGCTCGTCCAGTAGCAGCACCCGCGGCCGGTTGACCAGTGCCCGAGCCAAAGCCACGCGCTGGCGCTGGCCGCCGGACAGCTGCGCCGGCTTGCGTGCGCCGTAACCGGCCAGGGCCACCATGGCCAGGGCCTCTTCGGCGCGGTTGTGGCGTTCGGCCTTGGCTACGCCTTTTACCTTCAGGCCATAGGCGATGTTGTCCAGCACGTTCATGTGCGGGAACAGGGCGTAGTCCTGGAACACGGTGTTGACGTCACGCTGGTAGGGCGGCACGCCAGCGGCCTCGACACCGTGGATACGGATCGAGCCGCTGGTGGGTTGTTCAAAGCCGGCGATCAGGCGCAGGCAGGTGGTCTTGCCCGAGCCGGAAGGGCCGAGCATGGAGAAGAACTCCCCATCAATGATGTCGATACTGACGTGGTCGACGGCCTTGACCTCGCCGAAGGTGCGGGAAACCTGGGTGAACTGGACGGCTAGGGGCATGCGTGGGCTCCGGACATCAATGTTTCTCCTGTACTGGCCTCTTCGCGGGCTTGCCCGCGAAGAGGCCAGTACAGGCATTCAGGCAACCTCAGCGACCACCCATGATCGCAATGTAATCCTGGGTCCAGCGGCTATAAGGCACGAACTTGCCCCCCTGGGCCTGCGGGGTTTTCCAGAAGGCGATCTTGTCGAAGTTGTCGAACCCGTTGGTCTTGCACCCCTCGGCGCCCAGCAGCTCGCTACCGGTACACGCTGCCGGTACCGCCGGCAACGAGCCGAACCAGGCCGCCACGTCACCCTGCACCTTCGGCTGCAGCGACCAGTCCATCCATTTGTAGGCGCAGTTGGGGTGCTTGGCCTCGCTGTGCAGCATGGTGGTGTCGGCCCAGCCGGTCGCACCTTCCTTGGGAATGGTCGAGGCCACTGGCTGGTTCTCGGCCTTCAGGCCATTGACCATGTAGCCCCAGGAGCTGGAGGCGACCACGCCTTCGTTCTTCACATCGCTCATCTGTACCGTGGCGTCATGCCAGTAACGGTGGATCAGCGGTTGCTGCTGGCGCAGCAGCTCCAGCACGGCCTTGTACTGTGCCTCGTTCAGCTCGTACGGGTCCTTGATGCCCAGCTCCGGCTTGGCCGATTTCAGGTACAGCGCCGCGTCGGCGATGTAGATCGGCCCGTCGTAGGCCTGCACGCGGCCTTTGTTCGGCTTGCCGTCGGGCAGGTTCTGCGGCTCGAACACCACGCCCCAGCTGGTGGGGGGCTGCTTGAAGGTATTGGTGTTGTACAGGAGCACGTTCGGCCCCCACTGGTACGGGGTGCCATAAACCTGCTTGTCGACCACGTACCAGCCACCGTTCTGCAAGCGAGGGTCGAGGTTTTTCCAGTTGGGGATCAGTGCGGTGTTGATCGGTTGCACGCGTTTGCCCACGATCAGCCGCAGCGAAGCATCGCCCGAGGCAGTGACCAGGTCGTAGCCGCCCTTGGTCATCAGGCTGACCATTTCGTCCGAGGTGGCGGCCGTTTTCACGCTGACCTTGCAGCCGGTTTCCTTCTCGAAACCGGTCACCCAGTCGTAGGCTTTGTCGCTTTCACCGCGCTCGATGTAGCCGGGCCAGGCGACGATATCCAGGCGCCCCTCGCCAGGCCCCAGGGCCTTGGGCGGTTCGGCAGCCTGCAGGCTGGCGCTGGCCAGCACGGCGCCCGTCATGGCGCCGAGCAATGCGGTCTTGTGCACTGACATGGTGTTCCCTCTTCTTGGAGATCTTGGTCGGGGCAGTCATCAAGCAAGCCGTGAAGCAATTGTTATAAGCGTAGTGCGGTTGCGCGAGGTATTGGCGATATCGAGTCTAGTTGGCTTTTTGCCAGCCAATGCAACATCCCGAAGCAAATCCACGATGGCGTGTACTGCGCCAAGCCTTACTCTGGCGATTGAATTTCCTTACGTGGAGACACGCGAATGAACACCCGGGGCTTGCTTGATCAACTCCTCAAATCCGGCCAGCAACTGCTCGAAAAGCAAGGGGGCGCCAGCAAGGCTGGCGGCGCTGCCGGTGGGCTTGGCGGGCTGTTGTCCGGAGCCGGTGGCGGCCTGTTGGGTGGCGGGGCACTGGGCCTGTTGCTGGGTAGCAAGAAGGCCCGCAAGTACGGCGGCAAAGCCCTGACCTACGGTGGCCTGGCCGCGCTGGGGGTGCTGGCCTATAAAGCCTACGGCAACTGGCAGGCCAACCAGCGGGTGGCCACAGCCGAACCGCAAACCGTCGACCGCCTGCCGCCCGCTCAGGCCGAGCAGCACAGCCAGGCCGTGTTGCGGGCGCTGGTGGCGGCCGCCAAGTCCGATGGCCACATCGACGAGCGCGAGCGGGCGCTGATCGAAGGTGAATTCACCCGCCTGGACAGCGACCGCGAACTGCAGCACTGGCTGCATGCCGAACTGAACAAACCGCTGGACCCGGCCGAAGTGGCCCGCGCTGCGCAAACGCCAGAGATGGCGGCCGAGATGTACCTGGCCAGCGTGTTGATGGTCGATCAGGAAAACTTCATGGAGCGTGCCTACCTGGATGAACTGGCCCGCCAACTGCGCCTGGACCCGGCGCTGCGCCAGGAGCTGGAGAGCCAGGCACGGATAGCCGCAGGCCAGTGATTGAGCGCACTGGGGCTGCAAAGCAGCCCCAGTGGCATGTCCATCAGTAGGGATGCCTGTTTACCCCTCATTTCACCCGCAAATCTGTAAGGCCTCTGGGCTATACTTCGGCGATTTTCCCGCTCGTTGTGAATTCCTGAGGGCTGAATGTGAAGAACTGGACCTTGCGCCAACGGATCCTGGCAAGTTTCGCCGTGATCATCGCCATCATGCTGCTGATGATCGTGGCCGCCTACTCGCGGTTGGTCGCCATCGAAACCGCCGAAGAGGCCGTGGGGACCGACAGCATTCCCGGGGTCTACTACAGCTCGATGATCCGCAGTGCCTGGGTCGACAGCTATGTCACCAGCCAGCAACTGGTGGGGCTGTCCAACCACCGCGAAATCACTTCGGCCGACATGGAGCTGTTCAAAAGCTTTGAAGACAGGCTCAAGCAACACATGGCCAGCTACCAGGCCACCATTCAAGAAAAAGACGACCAGACCCGCTTCGACGCCTTCGTTCAGCTCGAAGAGACCTACATGAAGCTGATAGGCCAGGTACTGGATGCTTATCGCCAGCACAATTACGACGAAGCCCAGCGACTGATTACCGATGTACTCACCCCTGCCTGGGTGGACGGGCGCAAGCACCTGAATGAAGTGATCGAGAACAACCGGGCTTCTGCCGACGCGGCCACCAACGAAATCGTCAGCGCCGTGAGCACGGCCAAAGGCAGCATGGTGGTTTCGCTGCTGCTGGCAATCGTCGCCGCTGGCATTTGCGGCCTGCTGCTGATGCGTGCCATCACCGCCCCCATGCAGCGCATCGTCCATGCCCTCGACAAGCTGCGCTCCGGCGACCTGAGCATGCGCCTGAGCCTGGACCGCAAAGACGAGTTCGGCGCCATCGAAAGCGGTTTCAACGAAATGGCCGAGGCACTGGCCAACCTGGTGGCCCAGGCCCAGCGCTCGTCGGTGCAGGTAACCACTTCGGTCACTGAAATCGCCGCTACATCCAAACAACAGCAGGCCACCGCTACCGAGACGGCCGCCACCACCACGGAAATTGGCGCTACCTCGCGGGAGATTGCCGCCACCTCGCGTGACCTGGTGCGCACCATGACCGAAGTCACCTCGGCTGCCGACCAGGCTTCCAGCCTTGCAGGCTCCGGCCAGCAGGGCCTGGCGCGCATGGAGGAGACCATGCACCAGGTGATGGGCGCTGCCGATCTGGTCAATGCCAAGCTCGGCATCCTCAATGAAAAGGCCAGCAACATCACCCAGATGGTGGTGACCATCGTCAAGGTCGCCGACCAGACCAACCTGCTGTCGCTCAACGCTGCCATCGAAGCGGAAAAAGCCGGCGAGTACGGCCGTGGCTTTGCCGTGGTGGCCACTGAAGTGCGCCGCCTGGCCGACCAGACCGCCGTGGCCACCTACGACATCGAGCAGATGGTGCGCGAGATCCAGTCGGCGGTATCGGCCGGGGTCATGGGCATGGACAAGTTCTCCGAAGAGGTGCGCCGCGGCATGTTCGAGGTGCAACAGGTGGGCGAGCAGCTCAGCCAGATCATTCACCAGGTGCAGGCTTTGGCGCCGCGTGTGCTGATGGTCAACGAAGGCATGCAGGCCCAGGCGACCGGTGCCGAGCAGATCAACCAGGCGCTGGCCCAGCTCAGCGATGCCAGCACCCAGACTGTCGAGTCGCTGCGCCAGGCCAGTTTTGCCATCGATGAGCTGAGCCAGGTGGCCGCCGGCCTGCGTGGCGGCGTGTCGCGCTTCAAAGTCTGACCGCGATGAACCACTTGCAACCGCACGCCGCACGGGCGGACAACGCCAAAGGGGCGCTGTACCTGCAGTTTCGTATCGGGGAACAGCGTTTTGCCCTGAGCGTGCACGAGGTCATCGAGGTGTTGCCGCGCCAGCCGCTCAAACCGATAGCCCAGGCGCCAGGCTGGGTCGCGGGCATCCTTTCCCATCGTGGGCAACTGGTACCGGTGATCGACCTTGCTGCGCTGAGTTTTGGCCAGCCAGCGGCACACCGCACCAGTACCCGTCTGGTGTTGGTGCATTATCGGGGTGGCCTGCAACTGGGGCTGATCCTGGAGCAGGCCACCGAGACGTTGCGCTGCCACCCCGACGAGTTCCAGCCCTATGGTGTGGACAGCGGCGAAGCCCCTTACCTGGGGCCTGTACGCCAGGATGACCAAGGCCTGCTGCAACGCATCGAGGTCAACGATCTGTTGCCAGATGCCGTGCACCAACTGCTGTACACGGTTGAGCCCGCAGGGATGCCGACATGAACGAACGTTTCTTCCGTTTCTTGCGCGAGCGCATTGGCCTGGATGTCGAATCGGTGGGTGCGCCCATGGTCGAGCGCACGCTGCGCCAGCGTTGCGTGGCCATGAACGCCATCGACCTGGATGATTACTGGCTGCGCCTGCAGCAGTCGGCCGATGAACAACAGGCGTTGATCGAAGCGGTGATCGTCCCGGAAACCTGGTTCTTCCGCTACCCGGAATCCTTCACAGCCCTGGCCAGCCTGGCACACAAACGCCTGGCCGAATTGGCCGGGGCACGGCCACTGCGCCTGCTCAGCCTGCCATGCTCGACAGGCGAGGAGCCCTATTCCCTGGCCATGGCCCTGCTCGACGCCGGCATCGCGCCGGGGGCGTTCCTGATCGACGGCATGGACATCAGCCCCAATTCGGTGGCCAAGGCCGGGCAGGCCGTATACGGGCGCAACGCCTTCCGGGGCAGCGACCTGGGCTTTCGCGAGCGCTACTTCGATGCCCTCGACGAAGGCCATCGCCTGCATGAGCGGGTGCAGCAGCAAGTGAGCCTGCAAGTGGGCAATGTGCTCGACCCCGCGTTGGCCACCCGCGATGGCCTATACGACTTCGTGTTCTGTCGCAACCTGTTGATCTACTTTGACGTGGCGACCCAGCAGCGTGTGTTCGAAGTGCTCAAGCGTCTGCTGCATCCCCAGGGCGTGTTGTTCATCGGCCCGGCCGAAGGCAGCTTGCTGGCGCGGATGGGGATGCGCCCGCTGGGCATTGCCCAATCGTTCGCCTACGTGCGCCAAGAAGGCAGTAGCACCCCACAGGCCGCGGCCCCGGCACAACCTGCACGGCGTACCGTGCTACCGCAGGCCCCGGTGGGTTATCCACCCCCCGTCGCGCCATTGCCGCGTCCGTTACGGGCAGTACCGGTGGTCGCAAGACCCGCGCCGGCACGCGAACCCAAACGCGAGGACGCAAACGAACTGCTGGCCAGTATCGCCCGGCTTGCCAATGCTGGCGCCAGCGAACAGGCGCGTGCCGAATGCCAGCGCTACCTGGGCCAGTACGCGCCGTCGGCACAGGTTTACTACTGGCTGGGGTTGCTCAGTGATACCGACGGCGATGCGCAACAGGCACTGACCCATTACCGCAAGGCGCTGTACCTTGAGCCGCAACACCCCGAGGCGCTGGTGCACCTGGCGGCCTTGCTGGCGGCCCAGGGCGACCAGGCCGGTGCCCGACGCCTGCAGGAGCGTGCAGCGCGGGTTGGCCGGGAGCCTGAACGATGAAAGGTGACACTGCGATGCAGCTACTCGCCGAAGACGACGCGCACATCGACGATTGCTGGAACCGTATTGGTGTGCACGGCGACAAGCAATGCCCACTGTTGGAGCGTCATGTTCACTGTCGCAATTGCGACGTGTATGCGGCAGCGGCCACACGCCTGCTTGACCGCTACGCACTGATGCAGGACCACCAGGTTGCGGCGGCGCAGCCGGTCGAGGAAAACACCGGCCGTTCCATGCTGTTGTTCCGCCTGGGCGAAGAGTGGTTGGCACTGGCCACCGCCAGCCTGGCCGAAATCGCCCCGTTGCAGGCTGTGCATTCGCTGCCGCACCAGCGCTCGCGGGTGTTGCAGGGGGTTGCCAATGTTCGCGGTGCCTTGGTGCCGTGCCTGTCACTGGCCGATTTGCTGGGTGTACAAGCCGGCACCGCCGAGCAACGTAGCGGCAGGGCGATGCCACGCATGCTGATTCTGGCTGCCGAAGGTGGCCCCGTGGTAATGGCCGTAGAGGAAATCGACGGTATTCACCGGCTCGACCCGCTGCTGCTGGACAGTGGCCAGGATGCCACGCGCTTCACTGCCGCAGTGCTGCAGTGGCGCGGCCGTAGCGTGCGAGTGCTGGACGATCAACACTTACTGTCTGCCGTGCAGCGGAGCCTGTCATGACCCCAGAGCAAATGCGCGATGCATCGTTGCTCGAACTGTTCAGCCTGGAGGCCGAAGCGCAAACCCAGGTGCTCAGCGCCGGCCTGATGGCGCTGGAGCGCAATCCCACCCAAGCCGACCAGCTTGAGGCCTGCATGCGCGCCGCCCATTCGTTGAAGGGGGCTGCGCGTATCGTCGGGGTGGATGCCGGCGTGAGTGTCGCCCACGTCATGGAAGATTGCCTGGTGGCCGCCCAGGAGGGCCGCTTGCGGTTGAGCGCCGAGCACATCGACGCGCTGTTGCAGGGCACCGACTTGCTGATGCGCATCGCCACACCAGGCGATGCCGTGGCGCAGGCGACCTTGCCGGTATTTCTTGCGCAAATGGCCAGCTTGCTCGACCCAGGCGCTGCAACCGTGCCTGCGGTGCCGCTGGCGGCTCCCCTGCAAGCGGAACCGCAGGTGGCAACCTTGCCGTCTGAACCGCTGGTAGTGCCAGTGGAGCTGGCTGAACCCGAGCCGGAGCCCGAGCCTGCCCTGCGGCGCAAACCCGGCAAGCGCGTTGGCGAAGGTGCCGAGCGGGTACTGCGTGTCACCGCCGACCGGCTTAACAGCCTGCTCGACCTGTCCAGCAAGTCGCTCGTGGAAACCCAGCGGCTCAAGCCGTACCTGGCCACCTTGCAGCGCCTCAAACGCATGCACGGTCAGGGCATGCAGGCGCTCGACGGCCTGCGCATGCAACTGGAGGACAGTGGCCAAAGCAACGAGGTGCTTGAAGCCCTGGCGCAAACCCAGCGGCTGCTGGCGGAAACCCAGCAAATCCTGCAGCAGCAGGCGGCTGACCTGGACGAGTTCGGTTGGCAGGCCAGCCAGCGTGCGCAGTTGCTCTACGACACCGCCCTGGCCTGCCGGATGCGCCCGTTCGCCGACGTGTTGACCGGGCAAAGCCGTATGGTGCGTGACCTTGGGCGCTCGCTGGGTAAACCGGTGCGACTGGTGGTGGACGGCGAGAAGACCCAGGTCGACCGCGATGTGCTGGAAAAGCTCGAAGCGCCCTTGACCCACCTGTTACGCAATGCCGTCGACCACGGTATCGAACTGCCAGAAAGGCGGCTGCTGGCGGGCAAGCCAAGCGAGGGTGTGATCCGCCTGCGTGCTTCGCACCAGGCCGGCATGCTCAGCCTGGAGTTGATCGACGATGGTGCCGGCATCGACCTGGAGCGCCTGCGCAGCAGCATCGTCGAGCGCGCCTTGTCACCTGCCGACACGGTGGCGCGAATGAGCGATGCGGAGCTGCTGACGTTCCTGTTCCTGCCCGGTTTCAGCTTGCGTGACAAGGTCACCGAAGTGTCCGGGCGCGGCGTGGGGCTGGATGCGGTGCAGCACATGGTTCGCGAACTGCGCGGCTCGATCGAGCTGACGCAGGTGGCGGGGCAGGGCTGTCGCTTCCATTTGCAGGTGCCGCTGACCCTGTCGGTGGTGCGTAGCCTGGTGGTCGAGGTGGGCGGTGAAGCCTACGCCTTCCCGCTGGCCCATATCGAACGCACGCTGGAGGTGACCGCTGAACAGATCGTTCAGATCGAAGGCCGTCAGCACTTCTGGCACGAAGGCCGGCACATTGGCCTGGTGGCGGCCAGCCAGTTGCTCAACCGTCCAGCCGGGCAAAGTGACGAAGCCAGCCTGCGGGTGGTGGTAATCCGTGAGCGCGAGCAACTGTACGGCGTGGCCGTGGAGCGGCTGGTGGGCGAGCGTGTGTTGGTGGTGATGCCTCTCGATCCACGGTTGGGCAAGGTGCAGGACATTTCCTCCGGCGCCTTGCTGGATGATGGCTCGGTGGTACTGATCGTCGATGTCGAAGACTTGCTGCGCTCGGTGGAAAAACTGCTCAGCACCGGCAGCCTGGAGCGCATCGAGCGCGGCAGCAGTGGCGTTCGTGGTGTGACACGCAAGCGGGTGCTGGTAGTCGATGACTCGCTGACCGTGCGTGAACTGCAGCGCAAGCTGCTGGGCAACCGTGGCTATGACGTGGCGGTGGCGGTGGATGGCATGGACGGCTGGAACGCCCTGCGCGGCGAGGACTTCGACTTGCTGATCACCGACATCGACATGCCGCGCATGGACGGTATCGAACTGGTGACCCTGGTGCGCCGCGATCAGCGCCTGCAATCGCTGCCCGTGATGGTGGTGTCCTACAAAGACCGTGAGGAAGACCGACGGCGTGGCCTGGATGCCGGCGCTGACTACTATTTGGCAAAGGCCAGTTTCCACGACGATGCGTTGCTGGATGCTGTGGTGGAGCTGATCGGAGGTGCTCAGGGATGAAGATCGCCATCGTCAACGACATGCCCATGGCTGTCGAGGCGCTGCGTCGCGCGGTCGCCTTCGAGCCCGCGCACCAGGTGGTGTGGGTAGCCAGTAATGGCGCCGAAGCGGTGCAACGCTGCGCCGAGCAACTGCCGGACCTGATCCTCATGGACCTCATCATGCCGGTGATGGACGGCGTAGAGGCCACCCGGCGGATCATGGCCGAAACCCCGTGCGCCATCGTCATCGTTACGGTCGACCGCAAACAGAACGTGCATCGGGTGTTCGAGGCCATGGGCCATGGCGCCCTCGACGTGGTCGATACGCCGGCGCTGGGGGCTGGTGATGCCCGTGAAGCGGCCGCACCACTGCTGCGCAAAATTCTCAATATCGGCTGGCTGGTCGGCCAGCAGCGAGCCCCGGCAGCAAGGCCGGTGGCTACACCGCTGCGCGAGGCTTCCCAACGTCGCGGGCTGGTGGCGATCGGCTCGTCGGCGGGCGGCCCGGCGGCGCTTGAAGTATTGCTCAAGGGGTTGCCGGCTGCGTTTCCGGCGGCCATCGTGCTGGTCCAGCATGTGGACCAGGTGTTTGCCGCCGGCATGGCCGAATGGCTCAGCAGCGCAGCAGGCCTGCCGGTGCGCCTGGCCCGTGAAGGCGAACCGCCGCAGCCCGGGCAGGTGTTGCTGGCCGGTACCAACCACCACATTCGGCTGCTACAGAACGGCCAACTGGCCTACACTGCCGAACCTGTCAATGAAATCTACCGGCCCTCGATCGATGTGTTCTTCGAGAGCGTGGCACGTTACTGGAATGGCGATGCGGTGGGTGTGCTGCTTACCGGCATGGGGCGCGACGGCGCCCAAGGCCTGAAACTGATGCGTCAGCAGGGTTTTTTGACCATTGCCCAGGACCAGGCCAGCAGTGCGGTGTACGGCATGCCCAAGGCCGCTGCGGCCATCGATGCCGCCGTGGAAATCCGCCCGCTGGAACGCATCGCCGGGCGCTTGATGGAATTTTTCGCAAAATGACGAAATGTATTGAATCACGCCGCCAGACCGGTCGTGATCGGGTGAACAGGTATGAATGATTTACCGATCGAAGGTTTCGCGACCGCCAACGAAAACTCGGCGATGGTGCTGTTGGTCGATGACCAGGCCATGATCGGCGAAGCGGTGCGGCGTGGCCTGGCCAATGAAGACAACATCGACTTCCACTTCTGCGCCGACCCGCACCAGGCGGTGGCCCAGGCCATGCGCATCAAGCCCACGGTCATCCTTCAGGACCTGATCATGCCTGGCCTGGACGGCTTGACCCTGGTGCGCGAATACCGTAACAACCCGGCGACCCAGGACATCCCAATCATCGTTCTGTCGACCAAGGAAGACCCGCTGGTCAAGAGTGCGGCCTTCGCCGCCGGTGCCAACGATTACCTGGTCAAGTTGCCCGACACCATTGAGCTGGTGGCGCGTATCCGCTACCACTCGCGCTCGTACCTCACCCTGCTGCAACGCGACGAGGCCTACCGCGCCCTGCGCGTCAGCCAGCAGCAGTTGCTCGATTCCAACCTGATGCTGCAGCGTCTGATGAACTCCGATGGCCTGACCGGGCTGTCCAACCGCCGCCACTTCGACGAGTACCTGGAGCTGGAATGGCGCCGGGCGATGCGTGAGCAGCAGCAGTTGTCGTTGCTGATGATCGACGTCGACTACTTCAAGGCCTATAACGACAACTTCGGTCACCTGGCCGGCGACGAGGCGTTACGCCAGGTCGCCGAAGCCATTCGGGCTTCGTGTTCGCGGCCCACCGACCTGCCGGCACGTTATGGCGGCGAGGAGTTTGCCCTGGTGCTGCCCAACACCTCGCCTGGCGGGGCGCGCCTGGTGGCCGAGAAGCTGCGCCAGACCGTATTGGGGCTGGGCATCCCGCATACGGCGCCAGTGGCCGACTCGTACCTGACCGTGAGCATTGGCCTGGCCACCCAGACCCCGACCGTTGGCAGCCATAGCCGGCAGTTGATTTCTGCGGCGGACAAAGGCCTGTACTTGGCCAAGAATGGCGGCCGTAACCAGGTCGGCATCGCCTGACATGGGTTTTTTGTTGGTTTTTTCGCGGCTGTTGACTGCCCGGCGGGTCTGCCGCCGTGCGGCGGACTCGGTTATACTCGCGGGCTTTTCACCGAATTCGCACGAGTAGCCAGCCCATGGAAATCCAACCGATCCTGAACACCATCAAGGACCTCACCGAGCGTTCCCAGTCAATTCGGGGGTATCTTTGACTACGATCACAAACATGACCGCCTGATCGAAGTCAACCGCGAGCTGGAAGACCCCAACGTCTGGAACAAGCCCGAGTACGCCCAGGCCCTGGGCCGTGAGCGTGCCATGCTGGCCCAGGTCGTCGAGACCCTGGACAAACTGTCCAACGGCCTGGGCGACTGCCAGGACCTGCTCGACATGGCCGTCGAGGAAAATGACGAAGGCGCCGTCAGCGACGTCGTGACCGAGCTGGAAGGCCTGGAAGAAAACCTGGCCCAGCTTGAGTTCCGTCGCATGTTCAGCGGCGAGATGGACATGAACAACGCCTACCTGGACATCCAGGCCGGGTCCGGTGGTACCGAAGCGCAGGACTGGGCCAACATCCTGCTGCGCATGTACCTGCGCTGGGCCGACAAGCGTGGTTTCGACGCCACCATCATCGAGCTGTCCGAAGGCGAAGTCGCCGGTATCAAAGGCGCGACCGTGCACATCAAGGGTGAATACGCCTTCGGCTGGCTGCGGACTGAAATCGGCGTACACCGTCTGGTGCGCAAGAGCCCGTTCGACTCCGGTGCCCGTCGTCACACCTCGTTCTCGGCAGTGTTCGTGTCGCCCGAAATCGATGACAAGGTCGAGATCGAGATTAATCCGTCCGACCTGCGCATCGACACCTACCGCTCCTCCGGTGCCGGTGGTCAGCACGTGAACACCACCGACTCGGCCGTACGTATCACCCACGTGCCGACCAACACCGTGGTGGCCTGCCAGAACGAACGTTCCCAGCACGCCAACAAGGACACCGCCATGAAAATGCTGCGGGCCAAGTTGTACGAGCTGGAAATGCAGAAGCGCAACGCCGCCTCGCAGGCGCTGGAAGACAGCAAGTCGGACATCGGCTGGGGCCACCAGATCCGCTCGTACGTGCTGGATGACTCGCGCATCAAGGACTTGCGTACCGGCGTCGAGCGCAGCGATTGCCAGAAGGTGCTGGACGGCGACCTCGACCAGTACCTGGAAGCGAGCCTCAAGCAAGGGCTGTAAGCCGCACACCACTGCCGCGATACCTGGCTACCCGCCGGTATCGCGTGCCCTGCCCGAAAAGGGCAACGAATACCTGATGGAAACAATGACGACATGAGCGACCTCAAGACCGAATCGCAAGACCTGCAACAGGAAGAAAACGCCCTGATCGCCCTGCGCAAGGAAAAACTTGCCGCCGAGCGTGCCAAGGGCAACGCCTTCCCCAACGACTTCCGTCGCGACAGCTACTGCAACGACCTGCAGAAGCAGTACGCGGACAAGACCAAGGAAGAGCTGGAAGCAGCCGCGATCCCGGTCAAGGTAGCCGGCCGTATCATGCTCAACCGTGGCTCGTTCATGGTGATCCAGGACATGACCGGTCGTATCCAGGTCTACGTCAACCGCAAGACCCTGCCAGAAGAAACCCTGGCCGCCGTCAAAACCTGGGACCTGGGCGACATCATCAGCGCCGAAGGCACCCTGGCCCGCTCCGGCAAGGGCGACCTGTACGTCGAAATGACCAACGTGCGCCTGCTGACCAAGTCGCTGCGCCCGCTGCCCGACAAGCACCACGGCCTCACCGACACCGAACAGCGCTACCGCCAGCGTTACGTCGACCTGATGGTCAACGAAGAAACCCGCCACACCTTCCGTGTGCGTTCGCAGGTGATTTCGCACATCCGCAAGTTCCTCATCGAGCGTGACTTCCTCGAAGTGGAAACCCCGATGCTGCAGACCATCCCGGGTGGTGCCGCCGCCAAGCCATTCGAAACCCACCACAACGCCCTGGACATGGCCATGTTCCTGCGTATCGCGCCGGAGCTGTACCTCAAGCGCCTGGTCGTGGGTGGCTTCGAGAAGGTGTTCGAGATCAACCGCAACTTCCGTAACGAAGGCGTTTCGACCCGTCACAACCCAGAATTCACCATGCTTGAGTTCTACCAGGCCTATGCCGACTACCGCGACAACATGGACCTCACCGAGGAACTGTTCCGCGAGCTGGCGCTGCTGGTGCTGGGCAGCACCGACGTGCCGTACGGCGACAAGGTGTTCCACTTCGGCGAACCGTTCGCCCGCCTGTCGGTGTTCGACTCGATCCTCAAGTACAACCCGGAGCTGACCGCTGCCGACCTGCAGGACGTCGACCGCGCCCGCGACATCGCCAAGAAGGCCGGTGCCAAGGTGCTGGGCCACGAAGGCCTGGGCAAGCTGCAGGTGATGATTTTCGAAGAGCTGGTCGAGCACAAGCTGGAGCAGCCGCACTTCATTACCGAGTACCCGTTCGAAGTGTCGCCGCTGGCCCGCCGTAACGACGACAACCCGGCGGTTACCGACCGCTTCGAGCTGTTCATCGGTGGCCGCGAAATCGCCAACGCCTACTCCGAGCTCAACGATGCCGAAGACCAGGCCGAGCGCTTCCTGGCCCAGGTGGCCGAGAAGGACGCCGGTGACGACGAAGCCATGCACTACGACGCCGACTTCGTGCGTGCCCTGGAGTACGGCATGCCGCCGACCGCCGGTGAAGGCATTGGCATCGACCGCCTGGTGATGCTGCTGACCAACTCGCCGTCGATCCGCGACGTGATCCTGTTCCCGCACATGCGTCCGCAGGCCTGAGTGATGTGAACGAGCCGCCTTTCGAGGCGGCTTTTTCTTGCCTGAAGCTTTATGTTGTCTGTACTGGCCCATGAGGTAACCCCTGTGACACCCGCCATGCCTGACCAGGGCGCCGCCGGCATCGCCACCGCCGTCGCCGAAAGCGTGCAATACCAAGGCCGCAAGACTGCCCGCCAAGGCAGCGAACAGCGCCGCCAGCTGATCCTCGACGCCGCCATGCGCATAGTCGTGCGCGATGGCGTGCGCGGTGTGCGCCACCGTGCCGTGGCCGCCGAGGCCGGTGTGCCGCTGTCGGCCACCACCTACTACTTCAAGGACATCGAAGACCTGCTCACCGACACCTTTGCCCAGTACGTCGAGCGCAGCGCGGCCTACATGGCCAAGCTGTGGGCCAACACCGAGGTCGTGTTGCGCCAGTTGCTGGCCCAGGGCGACGGCAGCCCGCAGGCACGGGCGCGGCTGGCTGACGATGTGGCCCGCATGACGGCCGACTACGTACAGCGGCAACTGTTGACCCGGCGCGACTTCCTGATGGCCGAACAGGCCTTCCGCCAGGAGGCATTGCTGTGCCCACGCCTGGCCGAGCTGGTGCGCGCCCATGAGCAGATCCTGTTGCACGGGACCCGGCAATTGCTGCAAGTGGTGGGCTCGCGGCAACCGGAACAGGACGCCCAAATGTTGACGGCGATTATCGAGCAGATGGAATATCAGGGCCTGCTCAAGGATGCGAATGCGCAAGCCGATGGGCAGATGCTCGCTATGCTTACCCGATACCTGCAGCTGGTGCTGGCATCGGCCTGAGCCGAGACCGACTTTTCAAGGAGAACCTGATGAAAGCCTGGCGTGTGGTGCTGTTGACTTTGTCATTCCTGCTGCTGGGCGGTTGTCTGGTGACCTTCCATGAGCCGTTGCCGAGTAACCAGGCGGCGCCCAAGGCCCTGTTGGGCAAGTGGAGCAGCAAGGACGCCTGGGGCGAGCCGTTGAAGCTGACCATCAGCCGCAGCGGTGCAGATGCCTATAAGGCCGTTGCCACGGCCAAGGGCAAGAAGCCTGAGGAATATGTGTTTACCGTCTCCCGCCACGGCAACCGCTGGTACCTGTCGGCCGGCGTGCCCAAGCGCCTGGGTGGCAACTTCCTGATTGGCGGTTTCGATATCGTCGATGGCAAGGAACTGGTGGTGTACAACCTGGACGTCGAGCAGGTGCAGCAGGCGGTGGACAAGAAGGAACTGACCGGGCGTGGTACCGAGGTGCCGGAAGACAACGGCGACGGCGTGCTGATCGACAGCCCGGCTGCGCGGGTGCTGGCCTATCTGGATGACCCGGCCAACTCCGACCTGTTCGTTGAAGTGGCGCGGTTCCAGCGTTCCGGCAAGTAGTTAACTTTACCGGCCCTTTGTTTCAGTAAGGAGTCCCCGGTGGACGAATACCAGCAAACCATCCGCGCCTTGTCCGACCGCATCGTCGCAGCCCAGACCCCGATCCGGGTACTGGACGCGGTGAAGTGGGACGACAACATTCGCCAAGGCTTCCTCAAGGCCAAGGGCAAGGAGCCGCCGGCCGTCGACCGCGCTTATTACCAGTCGCGCCCGCTGGCGTTCGACTCCGGCGCGGTCAAGGCCGAGTTCCAGGCCATCGAGCGCGACATCATTCGCCAGCTTGGCCAGTTCAACCCGGTCGGGCAGATCATGAAGCGCATGTGCCGCGAATACCGCATGGTGGTGCGCATGCTCGAAGCGCGTGGCACCGAGGACTTCGGCCTCATCTCTCAGGAACTGTACGGCGCCGCCTCCGATGCCTTCCACGCCGGTGACCCGACCTTGGCCGACCTCGGCCTCATGCTCTCGGATTACCTGAACAACATCGATGGCCGTGGCGATCTCAAGGACGAACCGAAAAACCTCACCGCCAAGGAGGCCGTAGATATCCTCCAGCGCCGGCTGAACAAGGTGTTCGGTGAAGCCGAGGAGACCATTCGGGTATTCGAATCTGACGGGATCGTTGCCGATGCCGCCGCTGGCGCCGACTACATCAAGGTGCGCGCCGATGCCATGTTCAACAGCCGCGATGTGCGTGCCCTGGAAGTGCACGAAGGGCTGGTCCATGTGGGTACCACGCTCAACGGCCTGAACCAGCCGATCTGCACCTTCCTGGCCAAGGGCCCGCCCTCGTCGACGGTAACCCAGGAAGGCCTGGCGATACTCATGGAGGTCATCGCCTTTGCTTCCTACCCCAGCCGCCTGCGCAAGCTCACCAACCGCACCCGCGCCATCCACATGGTCGAGGAGGGCGCCGATTTCCTCCAGGTATTCAATTTCTTCCGCGAGCAAGGCTTCGAGATGGCGCAGAGCTACAGCAACGCCAGCCGGGTGTTCCGCGGCTCGGTGCCCAATGGCCTGCCATTCACCAAGGACTTGTCCTACCTCAAGGGCTTCATCATGGTTTACAACTACATTCAGTTGGCCGTGAAGAAGGGCAAGCTCGAACAGATCCCGTTGCTGTTCTGTGGCAAGACCACGCTGGAAGACATGCGTACCTTGCGCCAGTTGGTGGAGGAGGGGCTGGTCGAGCCGCCCAAGTACCTGCCCGAACAGTTCCGCGACCTTAACGCACTGTCGGCGTGGATGTGCTTCTCCAACTTCCTCAACCACCTGAGCCTGGACCGTATTGAAGCCGACTACGCGAACATTCTCTGAGTGCTGCCGCCTGCTGGCGCTTGGCCTGGTCCTGCTGGGCCTTGGCGGCTGCAGCAGCCTGCTGTTCTATCCCGAGCGTGGCCAGGCATTCACCCCCGAACGGGCCAGACTCGACTACCGCGATGTCACCCTTGTCACGTCGGACGGCCTGCGCCTGCACGGCTGGTGGTTGCCGGCCAAGGCGGGTGTCGAGGTGAAGGGCACGGTACTGCATTTGCACGGCAACGGCGGCAACCTGCCTGGACACCTGGGGGGTAGCTATTGGCTGCCGGAGCAGGGCTACCAGGTGCTGATGATCGATTACCGTGGCTATGGCCTGTCGCAGGGCACGCCGACCCTGCCTGAGGTGTATGAAGACATCGCGGCGGCCATGGCCTGGCTGGACCAGGCACCCGAGGTCAAGGGCAAGCCTTTGGTGCTGCTGGGGCAAAGCCTTGGCGGCGCCATGGCAATCCACTACCTGGCGGCCCACCCCGACCAGCGCCAGCGCTTCAGCGCCCTGGTGTTCGATGGCGTACCGGCCAGTTACCGTGGGGTAGGGCGCTATGCCCTCAGCACGTCATGGATGACCTGGCCGTTGCAGGTGCCACTGTCGTGGCTGGTGCCGGACGGCGACAGTGCAATCCGTTCGATCGAGCAGTTGAGCAGCCCGCCCAAGCTGTTCTTCCACAGCATCGACGACAACCTGGTGCCGATGGACAACGGCATCCGCCTGTACCAGCACGCACCGCCACCACGGGTACTGCAGCTGACCCGAGGCGGCCATGTGCAGACCTTCGCCGACCCTACCTGGCGCCAGGTGATGCTGCGTTTCCTTGACGACCCCAGCCATTTCAACGGCCTTCGGCGCCTGGCCGAAGTGCCCAATTACCCTGACGAGAAGAACAAGCAATGAGTGAAGAGCGCAACGCCATCCCGCTGATCCTGACCGGCGTCGGCAGCATCATCGTGACGGTGGGGGCCTTGTGGTACTACGGTTACCTGCATTTCGCCAAACCCGAGGATGCCCTGTTGTTGCAGGACTTCACCATGCTCAAGACCATCCCGGGCGAGGACTACAAGGTTTCGCTGGACCCGGCGCCGCAAGTGGCCCAGTGCGTCGATGGCGTGCTGGTGCTGTTCGACACCCAGCAGAAAGGCCTGACCGGCGTGCTGGTGGACAACCGCAAGCGTGCCGTGCGCTGCATGGGCGAGGAAACACCGCAGCAGGTGCAGTGAGGGAGCGAAGTGATTTCTGTGGCGCCTGGGAAATCGAGCGCCGCCCGCGATGCGCCGCGCGGGCGGCGCTCGGTCTCCCAATCACCACATCTCTAAAGGCACGAGACCAAACGCCCAAATAAAAACCCCGCCAGGAAGGCGGGGTCTTGGGTTAAGCCAACCGGTCTTACTGGCTGACCTGGCTCACCGAACGTGGCGCCACCGGCTGGTTGTCGTTGGAGATGGTCACCTCCACCCGACGGTTTTGCGCCCGGCCCGAATTGCTGCCGTTGTCCGCTACCGGGTACTCCTTGCCGTAACCCTGGGCGACGATGCGGGCAGGGTCTACGCCGGCACGCACCAGCGCCATGCGCACGGAACCCGCGCGGCGTTCGGACAGGCTCTGGTTGTAGTTGGCCGAACCGACGCTGTCGGTGTAGCCCTCGACAATCACCTTGCGCTCAGGGTTTTCCTGAAGGAACTGGGCCAGCTTGGTGATGTTCGGGTAGGCGTTGCTCTTGAGCTCGGCCTTGTTGAAGTCGAACAGCACGTCCCCGAAGGTGACCAGCGTACCGCGATCGGTCTGCTTGGCGTTGAGGCTGTCCTGCAGCTTGGCGATCTGTGCGTCGCGGGCGTCCAGCTTGGCCTGGGCGCGTTGCGCAGCGGCGTTTTTCAGCTCGCCTTCGGCGGTACGCAGGGCGATGGTCTGCTTGGCCACCTCGACACGCTGGTTGGTCAGGTAGGCGAGTTGGTCGACCTTCTTCTGGTCTTCCCGGTCCATGTAGGCCTTGTCGGCCTTGTTAAGCCAGTCCTGGGCGTCCTTGGTCTCCAGCGCCGCCACCTTGCTCGATTGCGGGTCGCTCTGCAACGAGGAGAAGTTGGTGCGGGCCGCCTCCAGGTTGGCGTTAGGGTCGTGCGAGCAGGCAGCAAGGCCGACGCTCAGGGCCAGCAGGGCGGGAATCATGACGTAATTGCGCATAGTGTTCATCCTTTGATCGTGTGCGAAGGCTAAGGTTGGCGGGGCAGGGCTCATTGAGCGCTGCGCAGGCCTTCCTCACGTACGTCCTGGACACCCTGGCGGGCGTCCTGCACGGCCTTCTGGGCCTTGGCCGCCTGGGCCTTGCGTTCGGCGAGGCGTGCGTCCCACTCGGCTTGCTGGGCCAGCAGTTTGGCTTCGTCATACTTTTTGTCGTGCATGGCGATTTCGGCCTGCTTGAACTTGTCCTGGGCCGCTTTCATCTCCACGGCGGCGAACTCGGTTCCGCCAGCGCTGACGGCGGCGTTCACGGCGGACTGGGTAACGGCATACTGCTCGGTAGGCGGGTTGCCAGCACAGCCGGCCAGGACCAGGCTACTGCCCAGGGCCAGCGCGGCCAGCTTGAACCCGCGCACGTGAGTGGATGACAGTTTGCTAGTGCGGGTTTTCATGGTGGTCAGCTCCATTGGATCACTCCTGATTACGACGATGTCCGTAGCAGTCCATCGCTCATTCCCCTGACAACTCCGTGCGCTTCAGCTGAACGGTGCACAAGGACAGGTGTGCAGGGTTTTAGCGTGATGGCTATTGGCTCCGACTCGATCGTTTTTCGAATGGTTCCGAAAAAAGTGATCCGCACGAGCGATTATTTCTGACTGATTGGTCAGTGAGAATGTTCTTGAACTTTCGCGGGTGGGAGCGGTATTCCGGGCCTCAAGCAGGCCCGGAACGGTGGCGCGTGGGTTATTTGTCGCTGTCGGCAGCGGTGTTGCTTAGGCTGTGCAGGTGCTGGCGCGAGAGCGACAGAAAGCGTGGGGTAGGCCCTATATCTTCGGAAAGCGGGGCTACAAAGGAAATTTTTCGCAGTCGAGGTAAGCCAGCACAGCTCAGCTTAGACCAAGTCTGTGGAAAGCAGTGGTCTCATCAGGGTGACAAGCTCAGCACCGTTTCGTGGTGTGCCTGAGCGTTCGATGTTAAAACGCCTGTATAGGATTCCTTCTGAATGATGGCGAGCTACGAGCGATGGCACCAAGGAAGAGCAAGGCGGTTGAGGTCGTGGGAGAAGGGCCGAGCGTTGGCACCCGTGATGACTTTTCTGAAACCACCAAAATCGAGCTACTGGTAAGAGCTGCAAACCTGTGTTCGCGTTGCCGTGTCTTCACGGTCGGCTCAACTCATGCTGGTGACAGGAAAAACAGCATTGGAGTCGCTGCACATATTTGTGCCGCTGCCTCTGGACCGGGGGCTAAACGGTATGACCCAAACCAAACCAAAGCCGAAAGAAAACACTTCGATAACGGCATCTGGATGTGTTATTCGTGCTCCAAGCTGATCGATAACGAAGAAACCTTCCATACGGCTGATCGTTTAAGAGAAATGAAGGCTGTTCATCAAGCCTACGTTTCGTCTTTGGTTGGCGTAATTCCGATGGCACCGTTTGAGGCTGAAAACAAAATTCGTGCTGGTATTATCGAAGCTACTACTTTTTTGATTTGTAAATCTGGTAGTCCAGCTAGTTTTGACGTTTCAGCCGTTGTTGAAGGTTATGAGGATTCCATAAATAGCCTTGATCCAAATTTTAGAGTGGAGGTTACTGCTACGAGTGATGCGGTGGTGCATCAGTTGATTCCCGTAGTAAGTCCCGCTCCAGAAATTCAGATGGTTTTCAATGATGATGCAGTTGAAGCCGCTGATTTGGCATGGCAACACATGAAAGAATTGGGCGACTCCATCCACATACCTACCAAAAATTTTAAATTTGTCGGGTCTAAGCTTTTTGAGCATCTTAGTGAAGTGAGTGATGGAGGGACGTTGACACTGACCCCTCTTAAAAGACGACTTGAGACGACCATCTATTTTAAAGGTGATGGGCAGGAGTTCGAGTTTGCCTCTACTGAATCTCTGATGGGAAGAGGCTCCAAGCAATTCGATATCGAAGGCTCTGCGTTAGGTGGTTTTTTCACATATCGCTACTTCATTCGTAGTGAGTCCACGGTAGATGCAAGCTTTACGTTTGATGTTGCTGGGTGGTTGGGGCAGTCGCTTGATAACTTGAGTCATTATTATCGTATTAAGCGGGCCTATGATTTCTTACTGAGGTATCCAAATTCAAGTGTGGTAATCGAGATTGTCTTGAACGGAAAGCCTTTGCGGCTTTGGGAGGGAACTGAAACAGACTACTCATCATTATTTTCCCGATTGAAAGAAATTGTGGAGATAGCTGAGTTTTCCCGAACGATAGCGTCAAAGCTCTCGGGACAGGTGGTTTTGAAAAGGTTGGAGTTGACAAGACAAGATGAAAGATTTGTTGAGCTATACGGCAATCTGTACAAAGGTGAGGTTGTACGGAAGCTTGATTATGGCGAAAAGATATTCACTGCTCGTATAGCTGATGCACAGCGTGAGAGCATTAAGGTGTTCTGCTCAGAAGAAGAGTCAGAAGTCAAAATTCAGAAAGCTCCCATAATAGATTTATTTGGCAACTTAATTAGGATGCCAATGATGACTAAAAGGGTTTCATGTTTTGACATGGTTTTTTTCTCCAGTATCCGTCAAGATGATAGGGGGAGTCTATGGTGCATCGGATTGGCAAATCATTCTAGTGAATCGATGATCTCAATTACTCCCGATGAAATTCCCCTGCTTTGCGATGATGAGGATTTTGCACATGGATGAGGTTACGCTGATGGATCGAAGTCGCGTCCTTCATGAAGCACTTGAACAATGTGGGTGGGAGAAACCAGAGGAAGTTATCCAACGTGTGAAGCGTCTTGACCTAGGGCTACCAGCCGAGGATGAATTCGCCGTTATCTGTAGCTGGCTCGGGAAGTGTTCGCTGGTCCATAAACTGGATCAGCAGCAAATTCCGAAATCTTCCCGAGAAACCTATCAGGTTCCCGATTTACTGGCAGTTTTCAACACTGCAAATAATCAGTATAGGGTTCTCGTCGAAGTCAAAACTAAGCAAGAAAAAATCCTCACTCTCAGAGCGAAAGACAGGGAAAAATTGCTCAAGTATGGTGAAATGCTTGGGCTGCCTGTCTTGTTTGCGTGGAAGTATCACGGCCTTTGGATGTTGTTTGACATTTCGTTGTTCGAGCGATTTAACAAAAATTATCGAATCGACTTTTTCACTGCTATATCTAATAGCTTGATGAGTCTCCTAGCGGGTGACATGAATTATCAGCTAGGGGAGGGTGTAGGTCTTTATCTAAAATTAAAAAAAGACAAGATGCATGGCAGTGATGAAAGCGTGGAGACTTAGAAAGCAAAAATTGAAGACGTTTATCTTCGTGATTTCAATGGTGAAAAACAATACAGATTTTCGCCCAAAACCCTTTCGATTATGAACACTTGCGAGATTGAAGAAAATACGGAAGTAGATGATGAGTACATCAGTCAAAGCTTCGTCGTCCGTCCAGATACAGGGAATATGGCACATAGAGCCATGGAAAAACTACTGAAGATGGCAGATGGTGACACAAACATTCATTGGCGGTCTCTGCTGGTTGATGAGTCACCTCTTCATTCTATAGCTGATTTTCAAAGTGCCTTAGATGAAGCTTTGAAGCAGAAATTTGTAAAATACATTCTTATCCAGCATCCTCGGCAATATCCGGCTTTCATAAGGGATGATGATAAAGCTCAAGGGGTTAATTGATGTCTGTTATTCAGGTTGAAAAAGCATTACATGATTTCGCCGTTAGGAAAACGGGTTCTGCAATTGTCTTGAAAGGGGAGTGGGGGACTGGTAAGACTTATCTTTGGAACTCCATAATCAAGAAATATAGCTCAAATTTTGGTCGTGGTAATTACTCATATGTGTCATTGTTCGGTATTAACTCACTGGCCGACTTGAAGCGTTCGATTTTTGAGAATACGGTGCCATCTGCTAAGGCGAATACTGTCACCAGTAAAGATTCTGTCATCGAAAATCTAAAGAAGTTAGATTTTAGCGATGCACTAGGCGGGCTGAGAAAAATATTTAGCTTTGGGAAGGAAGCTAAAATTCCATTTGTGGGAAGTTTTGGTGGTGTAATTGATTCAATTCAGTATTCTTTGGTGTCAGATACCATCATCTGTATCGACGATTTTGAACGTCGAGGTAAATCGCTATCAGCGAGAGACGTTTTAGGTTTGGTTTCAAATCTGGTTGAGTCTAAAGATTGTTCAGTTATCCTCATTCTTAATGAGGGGTCTCTGGAGAAGAGTGATGAGTTTTTTACCTTCAGCGAAAAGGTTTTTGATTACGAGGTTTTGTATAGTCCATCAACTAAAGATTCGGTTGGTCTGATTTTTGATGCAAATAATACTTTGCTAAAAAAGATTAGCGAAAATTGCGAATTTCTTGATATAAATAATATACGCTTGCTCAAGAAGATTGAGCTGTTTGCAAGTCTGCTTAGTGAGAAATTGAAGGGCAGTCAAAGTCTTGTGATTGAACAGGCGTGTAGAATATTGCCATTAGCGGTTTTGGCTATTTATGGTGAGCGAAACTCAAAAGTAGATTTAGAGTTTATTCTCTCTCACGGGCATTCGGGACGTCTACGGTTACCAGACCCAGAATCTACAGGTGAGGATGCTGAAGCTGCTCGACTAGAGGCAGAAAAAACTTCATTTCTTCAAGAGTATGGATTTGCAAGATGTAGCGAATTTGACTTGGCTATTATAAATCTCGTCAAGAAAGGTTATGCAGACGAAGATTTGATAAAGAAAATTGTAGAAGAAATCGAAAGAGAGATTCGCCACAATAACGACATAGCTGTTCTTCGTGATGCTTGGAAACTTTATAATTCTTCATTTTTCGATAATGAGCCAGAGGTTTTGCTGGCGTTCGATAAAGCTATCAAGGTGGGGCTTGATAAGTTTACATTGGAAGACTTGGATTCTGTTGCTTTTCTTTATTATGGTCTTGGTAAGGAAAAAGAAATACAACCGATAATTGATAAGTTCTTCAGTGATTTTTATCCGGCTCATGGGGTTCTAGATAAAGATAGTATTTTTCAGTGGCCATCTAACCCTTACGTTGGTCAGTCTTTGGAGAAATATTTTGAAGGTCTGGTGTTTAAAGGTAGCTTTTCTGAGTTGATGAATGCTGCTTTCGAAAGCCCTAATAATAGTTATGAA
>NZ_BBIS01000003.1 GCF_000730605.1 Pseudomonas monteilii NBRC 103158 = DSM 14164
GCGCGGGCGGCGCTCGGTCGCACCAGCAACACAAAAATCACGTCGTACTCTAGCGTTCCCTCAGGGCCTCCCTGGCCCGGTTCAGTGGCTTGATCAGGTAATCCAGAATTGTCTTCTCCCCGGTGCGGATATCCACCGTGGCCACCATCCCCGGTACAATTGCAAAGTGCTTGCCGGCCTTGTTCTGCAAGCTGTCCTGCTCGGTACGGATGAACACCCGGTAGTAGTAGATCTCGGGCTTCACTTCATCCTGCAAGGTGTCCGGCGAAATGCCCACCACCTTGCCATCCAGCCCGCCGTACACCGAATAGTCATAGGCACTGATCTTGACCTTGGCCGCCTGGTCCGGGTGAATGAAGGCAATGTCACGCGGGGCAATGCGGGTTTCGATCAGCAGGCGTTCGTCCATCGGCACGATCTTCATCACCTGGCCCCCGGGCTGCACCACGCCACCCAGGGTGTTGACCTCGATGTCCTTGACGATGCCGCGTACTGGCGAACGCAAGGTCAGGCGGGTAAGCGAGTCGCTGCGCCCGCGCACCACTTCCGACAGGCTGTCGGCCTCGGCGCTGGCCTTGGCCAGTTCTTCCCGGGCCCGCACCAAGTAGTCGGAGCGGGCTTCGTTGGCTTTCAGTTCAAGCTCTGAACGCTGACGGTTAAGGCGGATCACTTCGACCCGGCTGGAAGCGCCCATCTTGGCCAGGTTTTCGGTGATCTTCAGTTCGCTGCGCACCAGTTGCAGTGAGTCCTGGATGCCTGCCAGGGTTTGCTCCAGGCCGCGACGGCGGGTCTGGTACAGCGCGGTTTCCGCGTCGATCAGCTCGGGCGAGTCGCGCAGGCTGTCGGGGAAGGTCAGCGGCTTGCCGGTCACCTCCGCCTGCAGGCGGGCCTGGCTAGCCTTGGCGGCGCGGTACTTGGCTTCACTTTCGCCAACGCTGGAGGCGGTCTTGGTCGGGTCGAGCTGGGCCAGTACCTGGCCGCGCTCGACCAAGTCGCCCTCGGCCACGCTCATCTGCGCCACGATGCCACCCTCGAACGACTGGATCACCTGCTCCCGCGAACTGGGGATCACTTTGCCAGTGCCGGTGGATACCTCGGTTACCTCGAACCAGGCGGCCCAGGCCAGGAACGCGGCCAGCATCAATGCACAAATCGTGATGATACGTCCGGCGCGGAATACCGCCTGGTCGTCCTGCCCATCCAGGTAGGAGGCCGGGAGTTCATGGTTGCTCATGCCTGGGCTCCTTGCAGTTTGGCCAGCGCGGCATCGCGCGTGTCGTCGATGACAATGCGTCCGCCGTCGAGCACGAGGATGCGGTCGACCCGTTGCAGCACGCTCAGGCGGTGCGTGGCGATCACCAGGGTGCGGCCCTGGCAGAAGCGTTCGAGGTTATCCAGCAGCTTGCGCTCGGTCATGTCGTCCAGCGAGGCGGTGGGTTCGTCCAGCAGCAAAACCTGTGGCTGGCGCACCAGCAGGCGCGACAGCACCAGGGCCTGGCGCTGGCCGCCCGACAAACCCAGGCCACCTTCCAGAATCAGGTGGTCCATGCCCTTGGGCAGGCGGCGCACGAAGTCCAGTGCGCCGGTGGCCGCCAGCGCGGCCACCAGTTCCTGGTCGCTGGCCTGGCCGGCACCGAGGGTGAGGTTTTCCCGCAGCGTGCCGTGGAACAGGCGCGCGTATTGCGGCAGTAGACCCACGTCACGGCGCAGGTCGGCGGGGTCGAGGTGGGCCAGCGCGATGCCGTCCAGGCTGACGTCGCCTTGCACCAGGTCCATGGCCCCGCCCAGGGCTTGCAGCAGGGTCGACTTGCCGGCGCCATTGCGCCCTAGCACGGCAATGCGCTCGCCCGGTTGAATGTCCAGTTGGCCGATATTCAGTACCGGCGGCGATTCTTCGCTGTAGCGGAAGTTGGCCTGGCGCAGGCGATACTCGCCACGAATGGCTGGCAAGTGTACGCGGGCCTCACCTTCGGGGTGGTCGACCGGCGACTGCATCAGCTTGTCCAGCCCTTGCAGGGCCACCTTGGCCTGCTGCCAGCGGGTCAGTACATGGGTCAGTTGCGCCAGCGGTGCCATCATCCGCGACGACAGCATCGACGCTGCCACCAGGCTACTGGTGGTGAGGTCGCCGGCGATCACCATGGGCGCGCCGATCACGATGACCACGGCAAACACGGCGCCCTGAACGTTCTGCGTCCAGGTCACCAGGCCATTGGTGAGGGTGCGCAGGCGCAGGTTGGTGTGGGCACAGGCCGCGTTGTACTGGTTCCATTGCCGCTCGAAGCGCGCTTCGGCTTGCAGTGCCTTGATTTCGTCCAGGCCCTGGATGCTTTCCACCAGCATGGCGTTGCGCAGCGCTGACTCGCGCATGGAGGCGTTGGCCAGCCGCGCCAGGCGCCGCTGTGCCAGCACCCCGGGCACTACCATGGCCAGCAGTGCGACCAGCGGGATGAACACCAGCACGCCGCCGATCAGCCAGAACACCAGCAGGAACAGCAGGAAGAATGGCAGGTCGGCCAATACCGTGGCCGTGCTGGAGGTGATGAGGTCGCGGATCGATTCCAGCTCGCGCAGTTGCGAGATGAACGACCCGGTGGACTTCGGCCTCACCGAGTTGCGCAGGCGCAAGGCATGCCCGTAGACCAGGTCGCTCACCCGCAGGTCGGCGCGCTTGCCGAGCAGGTCGGTTACCTTTAGCCGCAGCAGGCGCATGCTGAAGTCGAACACCAGCGCCAGCACCACGCCGCCAAACAGCACGTACAGGGTGGGCAGCGATTCGGCCGGGATTACCCGGTCATACACCTGCATCGAGAACAGCACCCCCGCAAGGGCCAGGATGTTAGCCACCAGTGAGGCGACCATCACTTGCCCATACGGGCGCAGGTCGCGCAGCACGATGCGGGCGAACCAGTGGCGGTCGTAGGGCGCGGTGTAGTCGTCGGTGCGCACGTCGCGCAGCGGCCGTGCCGGGCGCAGCAGGGCGACGCGGTTGATGCGGCCTTTGAGGCTGTCACGCGGCAGGCGTGAGGTCAGGCCCTGGTCGCCGGCAAATACCACCGCCAGGTCGTCTTCTTCAGTGACTGACTCGACCACGGCCAACTGGCCGTCATCCAGCTCCAGCACCAACGGGGTGCGCCACTGCCGCAAGCCCTTGGCATCGAAGCGCACGAAGCGCAGGGCCAGCCCAGCCTGGCGCGCCATGTGGCGGAGGATTTCGTCCAGCGGGCGGGCGTCCTCGACGGCGGCCAGGCGGATGCGTTGTGGCGACACGTCCAGGCGGTAGTGATGCGCTACTTGCAGCATCACCTCCAGCCATGGCCCAAGGTCTGGTCGGTGAGCCGCTTCGGGCGCAGCAGCGGGCGCCTGGTTGGGCAGGGTTACATTGATGGAATCGGTCATGGCTGGATCTCCACCCCTTGCAGGTTGCGCCCCTCAAGGCCAAAGGCCGTGCGCAGGGCGCCGGTGTTGTACAGGCAGTCGACATCCAGGCGCAGCAGGTCGGAGCGGGTGCCGGCGAGTTCGAAGCGTGACTGGTAGATCTCCTGCTCGGCGTTGAGCAGGTCGAGCAGGGGCCGCGTGCCCAGGTCCAGGTACTGTCGGCCGTACAGCATGCGCGCTTCCTGGATGCTCGCCTGGCGCGCCTCCAGCGACGTCAGCCGCCGGCCCAGCCCGGAGGTTTGCGCCATGGCCTCGGCCAGGCCGCGACGGGCCTGCAGGCGTGCCGCATCCTCGGCGGAGTCGGCGGCGGTCAGCGCGTGGCCGGCAGCGCGGGTGCGGGCGCTGATGGCGCCGCCCTGGTAGATGGGCACCTCGACGTTCAGGTAGATGCCGGCCTGGGTGCGGTCCAGGCGCGCGTTGTCGCGGTTGTAGTCGTCGTCCAGGTAGTGGTTGACCTGGGGTTGCAACGACAGGGTCGGGTAGGCCTCGGCCTTGGCCTGGGCGAGTTCGGCCTGGCCTTGGGCGCGCTGTGCCAGGGCCATCAGCACGGCGGGCAGGCGGTCATCGCCCTGCGAGGGCCGCTTGCAGGCCTGGTTCAGCTCGGGCGGTGCCTGCTCGGTCAGCGCTGGTGGGGTAACGCGCCCCATCAGCGCCGCCAGGGTGGAACGCCAGCGTTCATACTGCGACTGGTATTCCTCCAGCGTGGCGCGTGCGCTTTCCACGCGGGACTCGGCTTGCACCACGTCGGAGCGGGTGCTGGCGCCCATGTCGCTGCGCTGACGGGCCATGCCGGCAATGTCGCCGACCCCGCGAATCTGGTCGCGGGCGATGGTCATCAGTTGTTCGTAGCGGCGGGTTTCGATCCAGGCGTAGGCCGTGTCGCGGGCCAGCTCGTCGACCACCAGCAGGATGTTGGCCTGGGCGCGGGCGGCGGCGGCCTGGGCCGCGCTGACGGCACTGTCGACCTTGCCGAAGTCGTAGAGCATCTGCTTGAGCGACAGGTTCAGTGCCTGGCTGTTGCGGTCACCGCCGTAACCGGTGTCATAACCGGTGCGGATACCGCCGGAAATCTGCGGGTAATACCCCGCACGGGCGACGTTGATGCCTTCACCCTGCTTGTACAGGTTGCCGATGGCCTCGGCGATGCTGGGGTGCCATTGCGCGGCTTGCAGCACTGCGTCGGTCAGCCCCAGGCGCTCGCCACTGGCCACCGGGGCCATGCCGATAGCGGGGCGGGCGGGCACCGCTTCGGGCGCATCGCGTAGCAGCGATGGCCCGATCTGGCGCAGTTGTGGGTCGATGTCGTCGGCTGCCTGGGCGGCCGGGTGGAAGTTCAGCACCAGGAGCCCGAAGGCGCCCAGCAACAGCGGTGACAGCGGACTGCTTCGCTTCACATAGTTCCCTTACTGCTGGTCGTCCATGCCGCCGGGCGCGTGCCCGGCGGGTTTGCAGCGGCCTCAGACCACATGGATACCGTTCTGCACCCACAGGTGATGGCTCGGATCCTCCTGGGCCGTATATTGGTTATAGTCGATGCCGTCGGCAGTCTGGGTGCCAGCCAGCGTCCAGTTGTCTGTCATGTGAACCGTGTCTTTGTCGTCCCCCTTGATGATCAGTGTGTCGTTGCCGATTTCGGTGATGGCCACCACGTCTGCCAGGTTGAGGGTAAGAGCCACCGCGCTGGTGTCGTTGAGGTCGATGACTTCGATGTCATGCACCCGATCGGCCAGGTTGCCCAGGTCGATGCTGGCATCGCCGCCGCCCCACAGCAGGGTGTCGGTCCCTGTGCCGCCCTCGACGCTGGCGAAGTTCTGGTCAACCACCACCAGGGTGTCGTCCCCTGCGCCACCCTGCAGGGTGATATGGCCACCCTGGCTGCCATCGAGGTGGTCATTGCCGTCGGTGCCGGCGATCACCTCTGTGGAAGCCGATGCGGCCACACTGGCCAGTGCTACCCCTTCGTCACCGGTATCGGAGAGCAGCGACATCGTGCTGGTGAGACCAGCGGCGTTGTCCAGGTTGATGGTGAGCGTTGCGGTGTCGGTGGTGCCGTTGGGGTGGGTCAGCTCGTAGGTGAAGGTGTCTTGCTGGCCGACGGCTGTCGACGTGAGCCCTGAGTTGAGGGTGTAGGTGTAGCTGCCGTCGGCATGCACCAGCAGCGTGCCGTAGGTGCCCGCCACGCTCACCCCGTTATAGCCCGGGATGGTGTAGGTGTTGGCCGCCGTCAGCACGCTCAGCACGGTCAAGGCCGAACCCACGGTGTCATCCGCGAGCAGGTTGCCGGTTGCCGTGGTCGCGCTGCTGACCACGAACTCGGTGAGGTGCGTGGTGGTGGCGTTCACGCTGGTGGTGATGGAACTGAGCAAGCCGATGCCGCCCGCTGTAACGCGTATGTGGTAGGTACCCGTCCCCTGGTTCTGGAAGGTATAAGCCGCACCGCCCCCCAGCAGGCTGACCAATGAGCTGCCAGGCACCGACTGCACCAGCACATACTGGCCGGTGGCCGGATTGAGCTTGAGCAACTCGATGGTGGTGCCGTTGAGCAGGCTCAACAGGTTGGTGGAGTTGACCACCACTTGCAGGTTGGCCGTGGTATCGGCGGCAACCGCGGTGGTGTAGGTGGCCTGGCGCGTGCCAATTACCGGCAGGCTCAGCGTGCCCAGCGAGCTGCTGCTGGTGTCTACACGGTTGACCAGGGTCAAGTGGCTGAAGCCGACGTCGTTGACGGCATCCACCACCGTGGCCGGCGCACCGTAGTTGATGTCGCTCCACACCTCCGTGGCCTGCGGGCTGTCGATACGCACATACAGGTTGGCGGAATCGGACAGACCGTTCGCATGCACCAGCTGGTAGCTGAACACATCGACCTTGCCGACACTGCTCGGGCTGCCGTTTGGCGTGTAGGTGTAGCTGCCGTCCGCGCGGATCACCAGGGTGCCGTACAGGCCTTGTACCGTGGTGGCGCTGCCGGCCGCGACATAACTGCCGTCCTTGAACACCTGGAGCACGGCGGCGCTGTCCGGGCCATGTGCATCGACAGTGCCATCGGTGCCCACATCGGTGATGACGTTGCCGGTGGTGGCGGTGCCTGTCCCGGTGAACTCGGTCAGGCTGGTGGCTGTGATGTCCAGCGAAGTGGTCACGTTGGTGATCAGGCCAATACCGCCACTGCCCACGGTCAGGCGGTAGTCACCGGCTTGCAGGGTACCGATATCGACCTGCAGGCCGAGTGGTAGCACGATCAGGTCGAGCAGGCCCTGGGTGTTGCCGGTGGCAAGCGTCACCCAGGCGCCCGTAGCGTCTTTCACTTGCAGGGTGAACGTGGAGTTGTTGAGCAGCGCCAGTACGCTGTTGGTAGTCAGTGTGAGGATCGGGTCGGCCGTGGTGCCGGCCGCTACGGTCCAGGTGTAGGTCTTGGTGAAGCCCGACAGCAGGGTGGTGAAGCTGTCGGTGTAGGTCTTGGTTGCAGTGACCGGTACCAGGCTGACCGTTGCCGTTGCCAGGTTGTCGCTGGCGATGACCGGGGCGTTGGCATCCACATCGGGCGCGGTGATGGTGACGTTGCCCGACACGTTGCCACGCGGGTCGGTGAGGCCGACCGAAAGGACCTGGCCGTTGTCCTGAGGTGGGCTCAGGGTCACGGTGAAGCTGCCGTTCGGTTGTACGGTCGCGGTTTGCAGCACGGTACCGCTGGCGCTGCGCACAGTGACGGTGGCGCCTGCTTCGCCGGTGCCGGTGAGGGTACTGCCGTCGGCACTGATCTGCAGGTTTCCGGCCACTGCAGGCGGGGTCAGGTCCGGTGCAGTCAGGGCGGTGCCGGTAGACACGTTGCCGGCACTGTCGGTGAGGGTGACGCTGAGCGCCTGGTTGTCGATTTGAGCGGCAGCCAAGCTGACTACGAACAGGCCGTTGGTGCCCACCGTTGCGGTGCCCAGGACGGTGCCAGCATTGTTGCGCACGGTGACGGTGCTGCCGACCTGGCCAGAGCCGCTGACCAAGGTGCCGTTGGCGTTGATGACCGCCACCGGGGCTGCGGGCGGCGTCGTGTCCGGTGCGGTCAAACTGGTGCTGGCGGACAGGTTGCCGGCTGCATCGGTCTGGCGCACTACCAGCAATTGCCCGTCGTTCTGTGGCGAGGTCAGGGTGATGCTGAAGGTGCCGTTGGCTTGCACCACGCCGGTACCCACCTGGCCATTCGGGCCTTGCACGGTGACGGTAGCGCCTGCTTCGCCGTTACCGGTCAGTACCGTGCCTGTGCCGTTGATGGCCACGTTGGTCGGCACGGCTGGCGGCTGGACATCGACTGCCGTGTAGCTGGTGCTGCCAGACGCGTTGCCTGCGGCGTCGGTCTGGCTCACACCCAGTACCTGGCCGTTGAGCTGCGCCGCGTTGAGGTTGACGGTGAACACGCCACCGCCATTCACCAACGCCGTTCCAAGCACGTTGTTGCTGGCATCACGCACGGTCACCGTGGCACCGGCCTCACCGGTACCGGTAAGCACCAGGCCATTGGCCGACAGGCTGGTAACCACCGGGTTGGCCGGTGGGGTGATGTCGGCCGCTTGCAGGAAGACCGGCTGCGATTCGCCGCCCAGCAGGGAGACTGCCGTCACCGAGATGTGCTGGCCGTTGAGTTGAGCCGCGTTCAGCGTGATGCTGAAGCTACCCGTTCCGATGTTGGCGGAGCCTGAACCGATCAGGTTGCCGGCAGCATCGTAGACGCGAATGCTTGCACCGGCTGCGGCCGTACCGGTCAAGGTCAGGCCGTCGCTGCCCAGTATCGCATTGGTTGGTGGTTCGGGTGGCGGCACCAGAGGGGTGGTGTACGTCACGGCGCCAGAGGTATTGGTACCGTCGGACTGGCTCACGGAGAGGAGTGCGGCTGAGCCCGGCGTCGGCGAAAGGTTTATCTGGAAGTTGCCAGCGGCGTCCACCAGACCGGTCCCTATCACGGTGCCGGTGGGGCCACCGATTCTGACGGTGACCGTGGCATTGGCTTCGCCCCTGCCGGTCAACGAGCTATAGGTATTGTCGATCGCCAGGTTGGTCACCACGGCGGGTGGCGAGGTGTCGTTGGTCTGGTAGCTGGCGGGTATCGAGGCATTGCCGGCAGCATCCGTGGACACCACGGTCAGCAGTTGGCCGTTGTTCTGAGCCGGGTTGATGGCAACGGTGAACTCGCCATTGCCACCCACCACCACCGTACCCACGAGGCTGTTGTCAGGGCCACGAACAGTGATGGTGGAGCCGGCTTCCGCCGTACCGGTCATCGACGTGCCTGCCGGGTTGAGCAGCAGGTTGCCTGGCTGCACCGGCGCTGTCAGGTCTGGCGCGGTTACCTGCAAGGGCGCCGACGGGTTGCCGGTGGCGTCCTGGGCGATCACCGTCAGTACCTGGCCATTGATTTGCGGGTTGTTCAGGTCGAGCACAAAGGTGCCGTCCGGGTCGACTGTCACCTGGCCCAGCAGGTCGCCGTTGTTGTTGACCACGGTGACGCGGGTGCCGGCTTCGGCGGTACCGATCAGTTGGGTGCCGCTGTCGTTGAGGCTGGCGATCACGGTGGCCGGCGGGGTGATGTCCAGCGCCGTGACCGTGCTGACCGTCGATACGTTGCCGCTGCTGTCGGTCAGGGTGACCTGCAGCAGTTGGCCATTCAGTTGCGGGGTATCCAGCTCGACCACGAAGGTGCCATTGGCAGCCACCACGGCAGTGCCGATCTGTGTGGTGCCGACATACACGCGCACGGTAGCGTCCGCTTCGCCGACACCGCCCAGTTCATCGCCTGCCACACTGAGCTGCAGCCCGGTTGCGGCGGCGGGGGGCGTATAGTCCGGTGCTTGAACGGTGACCGGCAAGCTGATGTTGCCGGGTGGGTCGGCCTGCTGCACCGACAGCACCTGGTGATTGATTTGCGCGGGCGACAGCTCGACGCGGAAGGTGCCGTCTGCCAGTACTGTGCCGGTACCCAGCACGGTGCCGGCGGCATTGCTGACAGTGACCGTCGCGCCTGCTTCGCCCAGGCCGCTGACCACACTGCCGTCGGCGTTGATCACCACGGCGGTAAGGGGAGCTGGCGGTGTGAAGTCCGGGGTTTGCAGGGTGGCCACGGCCGACACGTTGCCGGTGGCATCGGCCTGGGTGAAGCTGAGCAGTTCGGCGTTGCCCAACGCCGGGCTGAGGGTGATGGTGAAGTAGCCGCTGGCATCGACGGTGGCGCTGCCGATTGGCTGGCCTGCCGGGTTGGTGACGGTGACCAGCGCGCCCACTTCGCCGCGGCCGGTGATGGTCACGCCATCGCTGGATATTGCCAGCGCGGTGGGTGCTGCGGGTGCCGTGGTGTCCGGTGCAGTGATGGCACTGGCGGCGGACTGGTTGCCGGCGGCATCGGTCAGCACCACCTGCACCTGTTGGCCGTTGGCCTGAGGCGAGGCGAGGTTGACCTGGAAGGTGCCGTCGGCGCGTACCGTTGCGTTGCCCAGCACCGTGCCGTCGGCGGCCAGCACGCGAACAGCAGCCCCCGTTTCACCGGTACCGTTGAGCAGGCTGCCACCGCCATCGAAGGCCAGGTTGCCAGCCGCATCCGGCGCCACGCGGTCCGGGGCGGTCAGGCTGACGCTGTTGGACTCGTTGCCGGCCACATCGGACTGGCTGGCGCTGAGCTGTTCACCGTTGATCTGCGCGGCGCTGAGGTTGACGCTGAAGTTGCCGCTGGCATCGACCACGGCGGTGCCCAGGTCGATCCCCCCTTCGCCGATCACGGTGACGGTGGCACCTGGCTCACCGCGCCCAGTGAGTATCAGGCCGTCGTTGGACAGCACCAGGTTGGTCAGTGGTTGCGGTGCCGTGGTGTCCGGTGCCTGCAGGGTCGCCGGCAGCGAGACTGCGCCGTCGCTGCCGGTGGCGCTTACCTCCAACCGTTCGCCGTTGGCCTGGGCGCTGCTGAGGTTGACGGTGAAGGTACCGTCGTTGGCTACCGGGCTGCTGCCCAGCAATACGCCGTTGGGGCCATACACCTTGACCGTGCTGCCCACCGTCGCGGTACCGGTCACCGACAGGCCGTCGGCGGCCAGTACCAGGTTGTCCGGTGTCGCCGGTGCCAGAAGGCCCGGCGCGGTGACGTTTTGTGCAGGGGAGACGTTCTGTGCGGCGTCGGCCTGGACCACGCTCAGGCTTTCACCGGTGATCGCGGCTGGCGACAGGGTGACGCTGAAGTGGCCGTCGGCGCCGACCGTGGCGGTGCCCAGCACGGTGTTGTCGGGTGCCCGTACGGTGACGGTCGCACCGGCTTCGCCATTGCCTGTCAGGGTGGTGCCACTGGCAGACACCGCCAGGTTGGTAACGGCCGCTGGCGGTGTGGTATCGGCTGCGGTGTAAGGCGCGGCCGGTGAAACGTTGCCGGCCGCGTCGGTAGCCGTTACCTGCAGGGTCTGCCCGTTGGTCTGGGCGCTGTTCAGGGTGAGCTGGAAGGTGCCGTTGCTGCCGGTTGTCGCCGTGCCCAGCACGTTGCCGCTGGCATCGCGCACGGTCACGGTGCTGCCGGCTTCGGCGTTACCGGACAGTTGCAGCCCGGTGGCGGCGAGGGCCAGTGCAGTCGGTGCAGCGGGTGGGGTGAAGTCCGGCGCGGTAACGGCCACGGCGGCAGAGGTGTTGTTGCCTGCGTCGGTCTGCGTAACGCTCAGGTGCTGGGCGTTGAGCTGGGCGCTGTTCAGGGTGAGGGTGAAGCTGCCGTTGGCGGCCACCAGTCCAGTGCCGATGATGGTACCGTCCGGGCCGCGCACGGTGACTGTGGCACCCGCTTCGCCCAAGCCGGTCAGGGTCAGACCGTTGTTGTTCAGCACCACGTTGGTGAGTGGGGCCGGTGGGGTCAGGTCCGGGGTGGCCACATTGACGGCTGGCGAGGTGTTGCCGGCGGCATCCACTTGCGTCACGCCGATGGCCTGGCCGGTGGCTTGCGGGGTGTCGAAGGTCACGGTGAAGCGACCGTCGGCGCCCACCGTGGCCGTGCCCAGCAACGCACCGGCGGCGTTGCGCACCTGCACGGTAGCCCCCACTTCGCCACTGCCGGACAGCTGCCGGCCGTCCTGGCTCAGCTCCGGATTGGTGATGGCGGCAGGCGGCATGCGGTCTGGCGTCGTCAGGCTGGCCGGGCCGGAAATGTTACCGGCGGCATCGCTGAGGGTGACTTGCAACGCGCTGCCGCTGGTTTGCGCGCTGGGCAGTGTGATCTGGAACTGCCCACTCTGGTTGACGGTGCCGGTGGCCAGGATGGCACCACTGGCATCGCGTACGGTCACGGTGGCGCCGGCTTCGCCCTGGCCGCTGAGCACGGTGGCCGCGCTGTTGAGGCTGAGGTTGCTGGCGGCCAGCGGTGCCTGCAGGTCAGGGGCTTGCAGGGTGGCCGCGAGCGAGACGTTACCCGCCGCGTCGGCCTGGGTCACGATCAGGTTCTGGCCGTTGGCGACAGCGGGTGAGAAATCGATGCTGAACAGGCCGTTGCTGCCGACGGGCGCGGTTCCCAGGAGATTGCCCTGCGCATCGGTCACGCGCACGGTAGCACCCACTTCGCCTTGGCCTGTCAGCGTGCTGCCGGTGGCGTTGAGGACGACTTGGGTCGGTGCGTTTGGCGCCGTGGTGTCGTTGGCCACGACAATGGCTGGCACCGAAGGCTGGCCATCGACGGTAGCCTTGGCGCTGACCTGCAAGATCTGGGCGTTGAGCTGGGCGTTCTGGAAGAACACCCGGAAGGTGCCATCGCTGCCGACCGTGGCGGTGCCCAGGGTGGTGCCACCGGAGGTCACGGTAATCAGCGAGCCGACCGTACCTAGGCCGGTCAGCAGGAAGCCGTCGGCACTGATGGACAGGGCCGAAGGTGTGGCCACCTCGGTGCCGGTCGGGCCGGCAAGTGGCACTTCGGAGGATTCATTGCCGGCAGGGTCGATCACCACCACATCGACGGTTTCGCCGGTGGCCAGTGGCGGGGCGACGTCAACCACGAAGGTGCCGTCTGGCCCGACGGTTATCGTGCCGCGCACGCCGCTACCATCCTGATTGCGGATTTCCACTGTGCTGCCAGGTTCCGCGCTACCCCCTACCGTGCTGCCATCCGGGCTCACGGTCAGGCCGGTGGCCGCATCCGGGTCGGTTGTATCCGGGGCGTTGACGGAGACCGGAGCAGAGTCGTTACCGGCTGCATCGGTCACCACCACGGTCACCGTCTGGCCATTGGTCAGCGGGGTATCCAGCGGTACGCTGAAACTGCCATCCGGATTGACGGCCACCACGACCACATTGCCATTCCCGTCGTCCACGGACACTGAGTTGGCGCCAGGCGCATTGCCGGTGACGGTGCTGCCGTCCGGACTGACCAGCACGCCCGTGGGCACTGCCGGTGGCGTGATGTCCGGCGCATTGATCTGGCCGGGAAGGGACACATTGCCGGCAGTATCGGTCAGGGTCACGTTGAGTGACTGGCCGTCCAGTTGGGCGGGCGAGAGTGGCACGGTGAAGCTGCCACCTGCCGGCACGACGATGGTACCCACCAGGGTGCCGTCGGTAAGCCGCACTTCCACCGTGGACCCTGTTTCACCAGTACCCTGGATGGCGTTGCCGCCTGGGGTGATGGTGAGGCTGCCCGGCGCTGTTGGCGCGCTGCTGTCATCGGCGGTGAAGCTGGCAGACGGTGAGGCATTGCCATCGCCATCGATCAACACCACCGACAATACTTCGCCGTTGGTCTGGGCGGGGGCGAGTGGTACTTCGAACGTGCCGTCGGGCTCCACCTGAATGGTACCCAGCAGGTCGCCTGCCGCGTTGCGAACTTCTACGGTGGTGCCTGCCTCGCCCTGGCCGCTGAGCAGTGTGCCGGTCGGATCCAGGCCCAGGCCTTGCGCTGGCAGCGGGGCCTCCAAGTCAGGCGCGGTCACGGTGCCGGCGGGCGAGTCGTTGCCGGCACTGTCCGCCTGGGTCACAGACAGCGTCTGGCCATTGAGCTGGGGCGGGTCGATGCTCACCAGGAAGCTGCCGTCTGGCTGAACCGTGGCGGTGCCCAGCACGGTACCTGCTGTATTGGTAACACTCACCTGCGCACCTGGCTCGCCACTGCCGGTGATGGTCCTGCCATCGCCAGACAGGGTCAGGCCGGTCGGGGTCGCCGGCAACTCGGTGTCCGGTGCCGGCAGGTCGGCCGCCGCCGACAGGTTGCCGGTTGGGTCACGCTGCTCCACGGTCAGCGCCTGGCCGTTGGTCTGTGGTGGAGTGAGGATGATTTCGAATGCACCGTTCGGGCCTGCCACGGCACTGCCCAGCACGCTGCCATCCGGCCCACGCACGGTCACGGTGGCGCCAGGTTCGCCGCTGCCGGTGACCGTGGTGCCTGTGCCATCGATGGTCGGGTTGGTGACCGCCTGCGGCGGCGTGGAGTCGGGTGCGGTGAAACTCACCGGGCCGGCGCTGTTGCCCAGGTTGTCGGTGGCCTCGACGCTCAGGCTCTCACCATTGCGCTGTGGCGCATTGAGGGTGACGTCGAACTTCCCGTCTGCACCCACTATGGCGGTGCCCAGCACGTTGCCGTTGGCATCGCGCACGGTGACGATGGAGCCGCTTTGGCCCTGGCCGGTCAGGTGAATGCCTGCGGTATCGATGGCCATCCCCGAGGGTTGCAGCGGGCCATCCAGATCGGGGGCAATGACGGTGGCGGTCGAGGTATTGCCGGCCGCGTCGCGCAGCACCACGTCCAGTTCCTGGCCGTCGGTTTGCGGCGGGTTGAGCACCACGCTGATCACGCCGTCGGCGCCGACCTGGGCGTTGCCCAGCACGACACCCTGGGCGCTGATGACCTGCACGGTGGTGCCCGGCTCGCCGCGGCCAGTGAGCAGGCTGCCATCGGCGCTCAGTTGCAGCTGGCTGGCTTCATTGGGTGGAGTGATGTCAGGGGCGGTGACCTGGGTCGGCAGTGACGCGTTGCCGGCACCATCCACAGCCACCACATCCAGGGTTTCGCCGTTGGCTTGTGCTGGGGTCAGGCCGATGGTGAAGCTGCCGTCCGGGCCTGCCTGTGCGCTGCCCAGCACATTGCCCTGCGCGTCACGCACCTGCACCTGCGTGCCCGTCGGTGCGGTACCGGAAACGCTGGCGCCATCTGCGCTCACCACGACACCGCTGGGGCTCTCGGGCAGCGGTGCATCGGCAACCGTCACGCTAAGCCCTACCGAGGTATTGCCGGCGGCATCGGTCTGCACCAGCACCAGGGTTTCGCCCGCCGCCAACGGCGTTTCGAGGTCGACCACGAAGGTGCCATTTGGCGCGACGGTGCCGGTGCCGAGCACCGTACCCTGCGCATCACGCACTTCCACCGTGGCACCGGGTTCGCCACGGCCAGACACGGCCAGGCTGCCATCGGCGGCCACCACGTCAGTGACGAGTGTCGGTGCCGTGATGTCCGGGGCCACATAGCTCAGCGGTACAGAGGTGTTACCTGTCGCATCGGTCACGGTAATGGACAGTGTTTCGCCATTGGCCTGTGGCGGGTTCAGGGTCAGGCTGAAGCTGCCATCCGGCTGGGCGATGGCGCTGCCGATCAGGTTGCCCAAGCCGTCTTTCACCTCTACCCGGGCACCGCCTTCGGCAGTACCGGTCAGGGTGTCGCCATTGGTCAACACCAAGCCCGTTGGTTGCAGGGGGGCCACAAGGTCTGGCGCGGTCAGTGGGCCAGGTGTGGAGACGTTGCCGGCGGCATCGGTCAGGGTCACCTGCAGGGAGGAGCCATCCACCACTGGGGTTGGCAACTGCACGTTGAAGCTGCCATCGGGTTGAACGGTGCCGCTCACCAGCACTTGGCCCTGGTCGTCGAGCACTTTGACGGTGGCACCCACTTCGCCGCGGCCTGAAACCGTACGGCCGTCGGCGCTGATCACCAGGTTGGTGGCTGGCGCCGGCGGCGTGGTATCGCCGCCGTTATCGATGACCGGCGCGGTAACGGTACCGGCTGTGGAGGCATTACCTGCGGCATCGGTGGCGGTTACCTGCAACTGTTCGCCTGCCACTTGCGGCGGGGTGAGGCCAATGCTGAAGGCCCCGCTGGCGCCCACCACGACACTGCCCAGCAGGGTAGTGCCGTCGGCGGCCAGCACGCGTACGGTGCTGCCGGCTTCGGCGCGCCCGGTCACTGCGCTGCCATCGGCGCTGACGGCTAGTTCACTTGGCGCGGCTGGGGCGGTGATGTCCGGCGCAGTCACTTGTGTCGGCAGTGACGAGGCCCCGTTGGTGTCGATGGCGATCACATCCAGCAGCTGGCCGTTGGCCTGGGCTGGGGTGAGCACAACGGTGAAGGTGCCCCCGGCACCCACTACGATGCTGCCAACCAGGTTCCCATTGGCATCGTGCACTTCCACACGGCTGCCGACTGGCGCCGAACCGCTGATGCTGGTGCCGTCCGCCGCGAACACCAGGTCGCTCGGGCTGGCCGGCGTGGTCACCAACGGTACGTCGAAGGTCAAAGCTTGGGAAGCGTTGCCGCTGGGGTCGGTCTGCACCAGGCTCAGGCGTTCGCCCGGCAGCGCGGCCGGGTCGAGGTCGAGCACGAAGGTGCCGTTAACGGTCACCGTACCTGTGCCGATCAGTGTGCCATTGGTGTCCCGCACCTCAACGGTGGCACCGGCCTCACCGCGACCGCTCAGGGTCAGGCCATCGGCACCGACCACGATATTGCTGACCTGCGCAGGTGGGGTGATGTCCGGGGCGTTGAATTGCAGCGGCGTCGAGGTATTGCCGGCGGCGTCCACCAGGCGGATGTCGAGGACTTCGCCATTGGCCTGGGCGGGGGACAGGGTAACGCTGAAACTGCCGTTCGGGTTGACCACACCGGTACCGATCACGGTGCCTGAGGTGTCGCGTACTTGCACAGTGGCGCCAGGTTCACCGCTACCGGTCAAGGTAACGCCGCTGGCCAGGTCGAGGCCGGTGGGCTGAGCAGGGGACTGCAGGTCTGGGGAGGCCACCGTGCCTGGAGTGGAGGCATTGCCGGCGGCATCGGTCAGCACCACTTGCAGGGTGCTGCCATCGTTGACGGGTGGTGTCAGGGCGATCTGGAAGGTGCCGTCCGGGTTGACCGTGCCGCTGGCCAGCACGTTGCCTTGGGCATCGCGCACCAGCACGGTGGCACCCGTCTCGCCACGGCCGCTCAGCTGGCCACCGGCCAGGCCAATGACCAGGTTGGTCGGCGCCAGGGGTGGCGTTGTATCGACACCGTCGATGTCGGGGGCTGTGACGCCAGCGGCGCCGGAGGCATTGCCGGCGGCGTCGGTGGCGGTGACTTGCAGCACTTCACCGTCCACTTGTGCCGGGGTGAGGGTGATGCTGAAACTACCGGTCGCACCCACCACCGCCGTGCCCAGCACCGTAGTGCCGTCGGCAGCCAGAACGCGCACGGTGCTGCCCACTTCGGCACGGCCGGTGACAACGGTACCGTTGGCATTGATCGCGAGTTCGCTTGGCGCGGCTGGCGCGGTGATGTCTGGCGCGCTGACCTGCACCGGCAGCGACGATGCCCCTGTGCCGTCGATGGCCACTACATCCAGCAGTTCGCCGTTGGCCTGGGCCGGGTTGAGGATGACGGTGAAGGTGCCATCGCCGCCCACCACCACGCTGCCGACCAGGATGCCGTTGCCATCACGCACTTCCACACGGCTGCCCACCGGGGCAGAACCGGTGAGGCTGGTGCCATCGGCGGCAACCACCAGGCCGCTTGGGCTATCGGGGGCAGTGGTCAGTGGTACTTCATACTGCAAGGCTTCGGACGCGTTGCCGCTCGGGTCGGTCTGTACCAGGCTCAGCACGGCGCCTGGCTGGGCTGCCGGGTCGAGATTGACCGTGAAGGTGCCGTTGGCTCCGACCGTGGCGGTGCCGATGACGGTACCGCCCGCATCACGCACTTCGACGGTTGCACCCGCTTCGCCGCGACCGCTGAGCACCAGGCCACTGGCACCGACCACGACATTGCTGACGACAGCAGGCGGGGTGATGTCGGGGGCGTCGAACTGCAGTGGCGCCGAGCTGTTGCCGGCGGCATCCACCACCCGCACATCCAGCGCCTCGCCATTGGCCTGGGCGGGGAACAAGGTGACGCTGAAGGTGCCGTCTGCGTTGACCAGGCCGGTGCCGATCACAGTGCCGGCGCTATTGCGCACCTGCACGGTGGCACCGGGTTCGCCGCGGCCGGTGAAGGTGACACCCTCGGCCAGGGCCAGGTCAGTAGGTTGCGCAGGGGCCTGCAAGTCCGGCGAAGTGACTGAACCGGGTTGCGAGACGTTGCCAGCGGCATCGGTGAGGGTGACTTGCAAGGTGCTGCCGTTGTTCACGGCAGGAGCCAAGGTCACCGCAAATGTGCCGTCGGGGCTGACCGTACCGGTTGCCAGCACAGTACCTGCGGCGTCACGCACCTGCACGGTGGTGCCGGCTTCGCCACGCCCGCTCAGCTGGCTGCCGGCCAGGCCGACCACCAGATTGGTTGGTGCGTCGGGTGGCGTGATGTCGCCACCGTCGATGTCTGGCGCGGTGACTGAACCTGCCGTCGAGGTGTTGCCTGCCGCATCGGTGGCGGTGACTTGCAGCACTTCGCCGTCCACTTGTGGCGGGCTGAGGGTGATGCTGAAGCTGCCGGTAGCGCCAACCACGACGCTACCCAGCACGGTAGTGCCATCGGCGGCCAGTACCCGCACGGTGCTGCCCGGTTCGGCACGGCCGGTGAGCACGGTGCCGTCGGCGCTGACAGCCAGTTCGCTCGGGGCGACCGGCGCGGTAATGTCTGGCGCGGTGATTTGCGTTGGTAGTGACGATACACCCGCATCATCGACGGCCACGACGTCCAGCAGTTCGCCATTAGCCTGGGCGGGGGCCAGAACGACAGTGAAGCTGCCATCAGGGCCGGCCACGATACTGCCGATCAGCGTGCCGTTGGCATCGTGCACTTCCACGCGGGTGCCGGCCGGCGCCGTGCCGCTGATGCTGGTGCCGTCCTCGGCGAACACCAGATCGCTGGGGCTGGCCGGGGCGGTGGTTACCGGAACTTCGAACTGCAGCGCTTCGGAGGCGTTTCCGCTGGGGTCGGTCTGCACCAGGCTCAGTTGTTCGCCGGGCTGCGCGGCCGGGTCAAGGTCGATCAGGAAGGTGCCGTTGGCACCCACTACGCCTGTGCCGATTACCGTGCCGTTGGCATCACGCACTTCGACGGTGGCGCCGGCTTCGCCACGCCCGCTCAGGGCCTGGCCGCCGTTGCCGACCACGATGTTGCTGACCGCCGCGGGCGGGGTGATATCCGGGGCATCGAACTGCAGCGGTGCAGAAGTATTGCCGGCCGCGTCCACCAAACGAACGTCCAGCGCTTCGCCATTGGCCTGGGCTGGGTTAAGGGTGACGCTGAACAGGCCATCGGCGCCCACTACCCCCGTACCAATGATGGTGCCAGCGGCATCACGCACCTGCACGGTGGCGCCCGGCTCGCCGCGACCGGTGAAGGTCACGCCATCGGCCAGGGCCAGGTCGGTGGGTTGAGCCGGAGGCAGCAGGTCGGCGGAGGTCACCGAGCCCGGCTGCGACACGTTGCCGGCAGCATCGGTCAGGGTGACTTGCAGAGTGCTGCCGTCGATCACGGCAGGGCTCAAGGACACCACAAAGGTACCATCCGGCCCAACGGTGCCAGTCGCCAACAGGTTGCCGGCGGCATCACGGACCTGCACGGTGGTGCCCGCTTCGCCACGCCCGCTCAGTTGGCTACCGGCCACGCCGATCACCAGGTCGGTTGGTACTGCGGGTGGCGTGGTATCGACGCCGTCGATATCCGGTGCGGTGACCGAGCTGGCTGTGGATGTGTTGCCGGCCGCATCGGTGGCAGTGGCTTGCAGCACTTCGCCGTCCATTTGCGGCGGGTTGAGGTTGATGCTGAACACACCGGTCGGGCCGACCACGGCGGTGCCCAGTTCGGTACCGTCAGCGGCGACGATGCGCACGGTGCTGCCCGGTTCGGCACGGCCAGTGAGCACGGTGCCGTCGGCGCTGACAGCCAGTTCGCTCGGGGCGACCGGCGCGGTAATGTCTGGCGCGGTGATTTGTGCGGGCAGCGACGAGATGCCGCTGTCATCGATGGCGACGACATCCAGCAGTTCGCCGTTGGCCTGAGCGGGGTTGAGCTCAATGCTGAAGGTCCCATCGGCATTGGCAATGGCGCTGCCGATCAGCGTGCCGTTGGCGTCATGGACCTCTACGCGGGTGCCCGCCGGGGCGGAACCGGTGAGGGTAGTGCCGTCGGCATCGATGACCAGGTTGCTCGGGCTGTCTGGCGCGGTGGTGAGTGGCACATCGTATTCGAGGGCAACGGAGGCGTTGCCGCTGGGGTCTGTCTGCACCAGGCCCAGCTGGTCACCCGGCTGTACCGCAGGATCAAGGTTGATGAGGAAGGTGCCATTGGCCCCGACCACTCCGGTGCCGATCACGGTGCCGTTGGCATCACGAACTTCGACGGTGGCACCCGGTTCGCCTCGGCCGCTCAGCGCCAGGCCGCCGCTAGCGACTGCGATGTTGCTGACCGCGGCAGGCGGTGTGATATCCGGGGCATCGAACTGCAGCGGGGCAGAAGTGTTGCCGGCCGCGTCCACCAACCGAACGTCCAGCGCTTCGCCGTTGGCCTGGGCTGGGTTAAGGGTGACGCTGAACAGGCCATCGGCGCCCACCACACCCGTACCAATGATGGTCCCAGCGGCATCACGCACCTGCACGGTGGCGCCTGGCTCGCCGCGACCGGTGAAGGTCACGCCATCGGCCAGGGCCAGGTCGGTGGGTTGAGCCGGAGGCAGCAGGTCGGCGGAGGTCACCGAGCCCGGCTGCGACACGTTGCCGGCAGCATCGGTCAGGGTGACTTGCAGAGTGCTGCCGTCGATCACGGCAGGGCTCAAGGACACCACAAAGGTACCATCCGGCCCAACGGTGCCAGTCGCCAGCAGGTTGCCCGCAGCGTCACGGACCTGCACGGTGGTGCCCGCTTCGCCACGCCCGCTCAGTTGGCTACCGGCCACGCCGATCACCAGGTCGGTTGGTACTGCGGGTGGCGTGGTATCGACGCCGTCGATATCCGGTGCGGTGACCGAGCTGGCTGTGGATGTGTTGCCGGCCGCATCGGTGGCAGTGGCTTGCAGCACTTCGCCATCGACCTGTGGCGGGTTGAGGTTGATGCTGAGCACACCGGTCGGGCCGACCACGGCGGTGCCCAATTCGGTGCCGTCTGCGGCGACGATGCGCACGGTGCTGTCCGGTTCGGCACGGCCGGTGAGCACGGTGCCGTCGGCGCTGACAGCCAGTTCAGTCGGCGCGGCAGGCGCGGTAATGTCTGGCGCGGTGATTTGTGCGGGCAGCGAAGAGACGCCGCTGTCATCGATGGCGACGACATCCAGCAGTTCGCCGTTGGCTTGTGGCGGGTTCAGTTCGATGCTGAAGGTGCCATCGGCATTGGCGATGGCGCTGCCGATCAACGTACCGTTGGCATCGTGCACTTCTACGCGGGTGCCCGCCGGGGCGGAACCGGTGAGGGTAGTGCCGTCGGCATCGATGACCAGGTTGCTCGGGCTGTCTGGCGCGGTGGTGAGTGGCACATCGTATTCGAGGGCAACGGAGGCGTTGCCGCTGGGGTCGGTCTGCACCAGGCTCAGCTGGTCACCCGGCTGTACCGCAGGATCAAGGTCAATCAGGAAGGTGCCATTGGCCCCGACCACCCCGGTGCCGATCACGGTGCCGTTGGCATCACGAACTTCGACGGTGGCCCCGGGTTCACCTCGGCCGCTCAGCGCCAGGCCGCCGCTGCCGACTGCGATGTTGCTGACAGCGGCAGGCGGTGTGATATCCGGGGCATCGAACTGCAGCGGTGCAGAAGTATTGCCGGCCGCGTCCACCAAACGAACGTCCAGCGCTTCGCCATTGGCCTGGGCTGGGTTAAGGGTGACGCTGAACAGGCCATCGGCGCCCACCACACCCGTACCAATGATGGTGCCAGCGGCATCACGCACCTGCACGGTGGCGCCCGGCTCGCCGCGACCGGTGAAGGTCACGCCATCGGCCAGGGCCAGGTCGGTGGGTTGAGCCGGAGGCAGCAGGTCGGCGGAGGTTACCGCGCCCGACGGCGACACGTTGCCGGCGGCATCGGTCAGGGTGACTTGCAGGGTGCTGCCGTCGATCACGGCAGGGCTCAAGGACACCACAAAGGTACCATCCGGCCCAACGGTGCCAGTCGCCAACAGGTTGCCGGCGGCATCACGGACCTGCACGGTGGTGCCCGCTTCGCCACGCCCGCTCAGTTGGCTACCGGCCACGCCGATCACCAGGTCGGTTGGTACTGCGGGTGGCGTGGTATCGACGCCGTCGATATCCGGTGCGGTGACCGAGCTGGCTGTGGATGTGTTGCCGGCCGCATCGGTGGCAGTGGCTTGCAGCACTTCGCCGTCTATTTGCGGCGGGTTGAGGTTGATGCTGAACACACCGGTCGGGCCGACCACGGCGGTGCCCAGTTCGGTACCGTCAGCGGCAACGATCCGCACGGTGCTGCCCGGTTCGGCACGGCCGGTGACGACAGTGCCATCGGCGTTAACGGCCAGTTCGCTCGGGGCGACCGGCGCGGTAATGTCTGGCGCGGTGATTTGTGCGGGCAGCGACGAGATGCCGCTGTCATCGATGGCGACGACATCCAGCAGTTCGCCGTTGGCCTGAGCGGGGTTGAGCTCAATGCTGAAGGTCCCATCGGCATTGGCAATGGCGCTGCCGATCAGCGTGCCGTTGGCGTCATGGACCTCTACGCGGGTGCCCGCCGGGGCGGTACCGGTGAGGGTAGTGCCGTCGGCATCGATGACCAGGTTGCTCGGGCTGTCTGGCGCGGTGGTGAGTGGCACATCGTATTCGAGGGCAACGGAGGTGTTGCCGCTGGGGTCGGTCTGCACCAGGCTCAGCTGGTCACCCGGCTGTACCGCAGGATCAAGGTTGATGAGGAAGGTGCCATTGGCCCCGACCACCCCGGTGCCGATCACGGTGCCGTTGGCATCACGAACTTCGACGGTGGCCCCGGGTTCACCTCGGCCACTCAGCGCCAGGCCGCCACTGCCGACTGCAATGTCGCTGACTGCACTTGGCCGGGTGATGTCGGGAGCTGTGAATTCAAGCGGGATCGAGCTGTTGCCGGCAGCATCCACCAGGCGTATGTCCAGTGCTTCGCCGTTGGCCTGGGCGGGCGACAGGGTGACGCTGAATAGCCCGTCGGCACCGACCAAGCCTGTACCAATGATGTTGCCGGCCGCATCACGCACCTGCACGGTGGCCCCTGGTTCACCGCGGCCAGTGAGGGTTACGCCGCTGGCAAGGGCGAGGTTGGTGGGCTGGTCTGGGGCGGTCGTATCAGGTGTCTCGACGTCTGGTGCTGCAATACTGGCCGAAGGCGAGGTGTTGCCGGCTGCGTCCTTGGTGCTGACCTCCAAAGCCTGGCCTTCGGTCTGTGGCGGTTGCAGGGTGATGCTGAACTGGCCGTCTGCACCGGCCACGGCTGAGCCCAGCAGCACCCCGTCGGCACCCCGCACCGAAACCGTAGAGCCTGGTTCTGCACGGCCGGTGAGGGTGGTGCCCTGTTCATTGATGGCAAGGTCGGTAGGTGCCAGCGGCGCAGTCACATCCGGGGCGGTGACTGTGCCAGGCGTGGAGACGTTGCCGGCGCCATCGGTCAGAGTGACTTCAAGGTTTTCGCTGTTGATTTGCGGCGGGTTCAACGTCACGTCGAAGGTGCCGTCGGCACCCACGGTGCCGCTGCCGATCAGGTTGCCGGCAGCATCACGGATGCTCACTGTAGTGCCTGCTTCACCACGGCCGGTCAGGCGCAGGCCATCCGGTGACACCAGCAGGTCGATGGGCGTGGCCGGTGCGGTGGTATCGGGGTCCGAACCGCCACCGCTGCTACCGCCGCCTCCGTTGTCGGCTGCCGCCGCAGCGCCACCGATGCCAAGCAGGCTGAGCCCGGCAATCGCCCAGGTCGGCATGGCGCTACCGGCAGTGCCGATACCCGCGACCAGTTCGTCCAGCGAGTTCACATCCTCGAAGGTGAAACCGGTGAACGCCGTAGCGTCGTACTGCGCGTGCCACAGGGTGCCGTCTTCACCGACGAAGACAATGTCGCTGCCGACCCCTGCCTGGTCCACGGCGAAGAAGTTGCCGATGGTGACCTTTTCACCCGATTTCAGGGTGATGATCAGGTCTTGCCCACGTTGGGTAACAGTGGCGACCTTGTCGGGGGCCACCGGCATCTGCACTACGCCTGGCCCTTTCAGGTTGATATTGCCCCAGGCGCTCTGAGTGGCGACTTCGGTTTGCTTATCGGCGACGACGATGTTGTCCATGAACGCTCCCTGCTGGTATCCGGATCCCCCGGCCCGAACCGTTCGGGCCACAACCTGCGTCACGGAGCCCTTGCGGGGGCGTTACACGCAGTCTCGACCAGGCAGTCGAAATTCGGGTGGTTAGGGAGATATAGCAGCCAGGCGGGAAGCAACCAGATGGCTTTCTGGGTTAATCCTTTTGTACTGAACCTCAGCGAAGCCCCAGCCGGCGGGCCAGCCGGCTCAGGTTTGCGCGGTCCAGGCCCAGCTCGCGGGCCGCTGCCGCCCAATTATCCTGGTGCCGTTGCAGGCAGGCTTCGATCACTTGGCGCTGGTAGAGGTCGACCGCTTCGCGCAGGCCGCCTTCAGGCAATGTTGTCAGTGGGGCAGGGGCTGCGGGGGAGGGGAGTGCGTCTGGGGTTACGCGCACCGCGCGCAGGTCCAGGTCGACGGCTTCAAGCGTGAGAATGCGTGGCCGATCGGGGTGCTGGCCCAGTGCTTTTAGGGCCGAGCGGCCGATCAGGTGTTCCAGTTCGCGCACATTGCCTGGCCACTCATAGGCCAGTAGCGCGGCCTGGGCTTCGCTACTCAGGCGCAGGCTGTTCAGGCCCAGGCGTGAACGGTTCTGTTCGAGGAAGTAGCCAGCTAATAACAATACATCTCGCCCACGTTCGCGTAAGGGCGGTACGTGCAACGGGTACACGCTGAGGCGGTGATAGAAGTCGGCGCGGAAGTTGCCATTGCGTACTTCTGCGGCCAGGTCACGGTTGGTGGCGGCGATCAGGCGCACGTCCACACGGTGCTCGCGGTCCGAGCCCAGGCGTTGCAGTTGGCCGCTTTGCAGCACACGCAACAGTTTGGCTTGCACCGTTAGCGGCAGTTCGCCCACTTCGTCGAGGAATAACGTGCCGCCGTTGGCCAGCTCGAACTTGCCCCGGCGCTCGCCGTGCGCGCCAGTGAAGGCACCGCGTACATGGCCGAAGAGTTCGCTTTCCACCAAGGTATCGGGCAGGGCGGCGCAGTTGAGGCTGACCAGTGGCTTGTCGGCCCGGTTGCTGGCCTGGTGCAGCGCCTGGGCCACCAGTTCCTTGCCAACGCCCGTTTCGCCAGTGATCAGAACAGTCAGGTCGCTGCCCCCGACCAGGCGGATTTCCTCCACCAAGCGCTTATGCGCCGGGCTCTGGCCAATCAGTTCTTTATCCTGGCCGCTGGCTTGGCGGTAGATTTCGGCCCGCAGGTGTTCGTCTTCGGCGCGCAAAGCCAGGTGCTCAATGCGTTCGGCCACGGTAACAGTAGCGGCGGCCAGGCTGGCGAAGGCTTGCAGGGCATCCAGCTCCAGGCTCTGGAACTGCCCGGGGGTGAGGGCATCGAGGGTGACCAGGCCCCAGGGGCGCTCATCAACCATCAACGGGCAACCCATGCAGTCGTGCACTTGCAGGTCGGCATCGGGGGCGTTGACCAGGCCATCGTAAGGGTCGGGCAGTTCGGAGTCGCTGGCGAAACGAGTGGGCTCCGGGCGGCTGAGCAGTATCTGGAAGCGCGGGTGCTCGCTGACCCGAAAGCGCCGGCCCAAGGTGTCAGGGCTCAGGCCATCCACCGCCAGCGGCACCAGCCATTCACCATCCAGGCGCAGCAGTGCGGCGGCATCGCACGGCAGTAGCCCGCGCATGGCTTGCAGCAAGCGGCGGTAGCGCTCCTGGTCGGGCAAGTCGCGGGAGAGGTCGCTGACCAGGGGCAGCAGGGTGGTGAGCAAGGGCTTTGCGGTCATAAAGACTCCTATGGGTCGATATGACTATACGACGAGGTGGGTCGTTTTGACATGATTGGCGTCAACCCCCTGATTTTACTGGCGATAAAAGTTGGCACGATTGCTGAAATACCCAAGGCAGTCATTTGAAGCCACAGGCTCAGGAGTTGTCGCAATGCTCAATGCCGAACAACGTGCAATCATCAAGGCCACTGTACCCCTGCTGGAAAGCGGCGGCGAAGCGCTGACCACCCACTTTTACAAGATGATGCTCAGCGAGTACCCCGAGGTACGCCCACTGTTCAACCAGGCACACCAAGCCAGTGGCGACCAGCCTCGTGCGTTGGCCAACGGCGTGCTGATGTATGCGCGCCACATTGACCAACTGGAGCAGCTGGGGGGGCTGGTAGGGCAGATCATCAACAAGCACGTTGCCTTGCAGATTCTGCCGGAGCACTACCCGATCGTCGGCAGCTGCCTGCTGCGCGCCATCGAGGAAGTACTGGGTAAGGAAATCGCTACCCCTGCGGTGATCGATGCCTGGGGCGCGGCCTATGGCCAGCTGGCCGACATCCTGATTGGCGCTGAAGAAAGCCTCTATAAACAGAAGGAAGAAGCCGAGGGCGGCTGGCGTGGTACCCGCGAATTCCGCCTGGTACGCCGCGAGCAGGAAAGCAGCGAGATCGTTTCGTTCTACTTTGCCCCGGTGGATGGTAAACCGGTGCTCAAGGCCGAGCCTGGCCAGTACATCGGCCTGAAGCTGGGCATCGACGGTGCCGAGCAGCGCCGCAACTACTCGCTGTCGGCGCTGTGCGATGGCAGGGAGTACCGCATCAGCGTCAAGCGCGAGGTGGGCGGCAAGGTGTCCAACTACCTGCACGATGAGCTGGTGGTGGGCGATACCTTGCAACTGTTCCCGCCAGCGGGCGACTTCACCCTGGCGGCCAGTGACAAGCCGCTGGTGCTGATAAGCGGGGGCGTGGGTATTACCCCGACGCTGGCCATGTTGCAGGCGGCGCTGCAAACCCAGCGCGAGGTGCATTTCATTCACTGTGCGCGTAACGGCGCGGTGCATGCCTTCCGTGAATGGGTCGATGGCCTGGCGGCGCGTCATCCGCAGCTCAAGCGCTTTTACTGCTATGCCGAGCCGGAGGGGGGCGCTGCGGCTGATGCCGTCGGCCTGCTGAATGAGGACCTGCTGGCCGAGTGGTTGCCGCAGGCGCGAGATGTGGATGCCTACTTCCTTGGGCCCAAGGGCTTCATGGCGACGGTGAAGCGCCAATTGAAGGGGCTGGGTGTGCCCGAGCAGCAGAGCCGCTACGAGTTCTTCGGGCCGGCGGCTGCCCTGGAGTGATGTAGCGCCTGTACCAGCCTCTTCGCGGGCTTGCCCGCGAAAAGGCCGGTACAGGCAGTACACCTTCCTGCCTATATATAAGGAAAGATGAAACCGGGCTCGCCGCTTTCATCATTAATCCTCCGTTAATCACGGTATCCTTCACTCCCGGGTGTCGAGGGGCTTGCCCCTGCGCGGTACCCGGGCAGCCGCTTTTTTGCCGCCCGGCGTTGAACCGACGTCGTTGCGGTCGGTCTCAGCCTCACCGGATAGCCCCGCGCAGTGCTACCGCGCCGCTCCCTCGGCATGCTCACAGGCCATGCCCAGCGTGTAGACTTGCGCCCAGGCAGGCGAACCACGCTGCCACTATCCATCGAAGGAACCGGCAATGAACGAACAAACATCGCGCCTGAATCGGGAACGGCGCTTTCTGGTGCTGTTGGGCCTGATCTGCCTCTCGCTGATCGGCGGCGCCCTCTATATGCAAGTGGTACTGGGCGAGGCGCCGTGCCCGCTGTGCATCCTGCAGCGTTACGCGTTGCTGTTCATTGCCGTGTTCGCGTTCATCGCTGCCGCGATGCCCGGGCGCCGTAGCCTGATCTTCTTCGAGGTGCTGGTGGTGCTCAGTGCCATTGGCGGAATCATTGCGGCGGGCAACCATGTGTATATACTCGCCAACCCCATGGTCAGTTGTGGCATCGACACCCTGCAACCGATCGTGGACGACCTGCCACTGGCCAAGCTCTGGCCGCTGGCGTTCCAGGTCGACGGCTTCTGCAGCACGCCGTACCCGCCGATCCTCGGTTTGTCTTTGGCGCAGTGGGCACTGGTAGCGTTCGTGCTGACCGCCATTCTGGTTCCGCTCGGTATCTACCGCAACCGACGCCAGGCTTAGACAAAAGTCCCGAATTGCATGGGGTCTTTTACGCCGCATGAGAAGAGGGAAAAGTTGCTCGCCGCTTGACCTGGATCAATCCCGAAGCCTTGCAGAATGCGGCTTTGAGGCCTGGCAAGCGGGGTGCGACAAACTGTCGCGAAGTTGAATAATTGAGTGCTATTGTTGCAGATTCTGTAAAAGACTGTTGCTCAATAAGTCATAGTCAAGGGTTGGCGACCTCACTACAATCGCCCCCAATTTCCGTTCGGCACTGCTTGCGAGTCGCAGGATTGAAGGAAGCCCCAGCGCTCCTTTTTGCTGACTTCGTCAAGTTTCGCCCAACGGCGATACCGGGCGGACCCCCCTCCGCGTTTTCCCGCACCAAATGGACTTGGTCTGAAGTACAGGCCTGTTGCCTACGAAACCATAAGCACCGCTAACACGCTCGAAGCCAAGGTCCTGCAGTCGGACCCCAGGCAGGAGCGAGTACGGGCGCGAAATGCCTCACTTGGCAGGACGAAGTGTTGGCTACCAAAACACAAATTGCATTGAAGCAAGCTGATCTAGAGGTCGTGAGATGAGTAAAAAGCGTTACCCCAGACTGTTTGGCATATTGCCCTTTTTAGGCATGCTTTTACTCAGTGGGTGCAACTGGACCCTGCTCGACCCGAAGGGCCAGGTCGGCATTGAGCAAAAGAACCTGATCCTGATCGCTACCGGCCTGATGCTGCTGGTGGTAATCCCTGTCATCATCATGACCCTGGCGTTCGCCTGGAAGTACCGTGCTTCCAACAAGGCAGCCACCTACACCCCTGACTGGTCGCACTCGACCAAGATCGAGGCCGCGGTGTGGATCATCCCGATCCTGATCATCATCGCCCTGGGTTACGTCACCTACCACTCCACCCACAAGCTGGACCCATACCGTCCACTGGATTCCGATGTGAAGCCGGTGCAGATCGACGTGGTCGCGCTGGACTGGAAGTGGCTGTTCATCTACCCGGAGCAGGGCATTGCCACGGTCAACAAGATCGTCTTCCCGGCTAACACCCCGGTCAACTTCCGCGTCACTTCCGACGCCGTGATGAACTCGTTCTTCATCCCGGGCCTGGGCGGCCAGATCTACGCCATGGCCGGCATGACCACCAAGCTGCACCTGATCGCCAACGAAAACGGCGAGTTCGACGGTATCAGCGCCAACTATAGCGGTGCTGGCTTCACCGGCATGAAATTCAAGGCTACTGCCACCTCCCAGGAAGACTTCGACAAGTGGGTCGCCGAGGTCAAGCAGTCGCCGAAGAAGCTGGACAAGGCCGAATACGACGCCTTGGCCAAACCAAGCGAAAACAACCCAGTCGCGCTGTACAGCGAGGCTTCGCCTGAGCAGTTCCAGCTGATCGTCGACAAGTACGAAGGCATGAACCGCGGTCGTAGCCACGAAGAAGCAGGCAGCAAAGACCTGGCCACAACCAAGGGTGTGGAATCGAGTATGCAACCAGCTGCCGGTGCAGAGGAGTAAGAGATGTTCGGTAAATTAAGCCTGGAGGCGATACCCTATCACGAGCCGATAGTCATGGTGACGCTTGCCATGATCGCGCTCGGCGGTATCGCTGTCGTCGGTCTTATCACCTATTTCCGCAAGTGGACCTACTTGTGGAGCGAGTGGCTGACTACTGTCGACCACAAAAAGATCGGCGTGATGTACATCATCGTCGCGATGATCATGCTGCTGCGCGGCTTTGCCGACGCCATCATGATGCGTACCCAGCTGGCTGCCGCAACCGGTGGCTCCGAAGGCTACCTGCCGCCTGAACACTATGACCAGATCTTCACCGCTCACGGTGTGATCATGATCATCTTCATGGCGATGCCGTTCTTCACCGGCCTGATGAACCTGGCGGTTCCTCTGCAGATCGGTGCACGTGACGTTGCCTTCCCGTTCCTGAACTCCCTGAGCTTCTACCTGCTGCTGGCAGGCGTGCTGCTGGTCAACATCTCGCTGGGCGTTGGTGAATTCGCCAAGACCGGCTGGGTTGCCTATCCGCCGCTCGCGGGCATTCAGTACAGCCCTGGGGTGGGCGTTGACTACTACATCTGGGCGCTACAGCTATCCGGATTGGGTACGACGCTTACCGGCGTGAACTTCCTCGTCACCGTGATGAAGATGCGCGCACCTGGCATGAAACTGATGGACATGCCGATCTTCACCTGGACCTGCACCTGGGCCAACGTACTGATCGTTGCTTCGTTCCCGATCCTGACTGCTGCACTCGCGCTGCTGACTGTTGACCGTTATCTGGACTTCCACATTTTCACCAACGAGCTTGGTGGGAACCCGATGATGTACGTCAACCTGTTCTGGGCGTGGGGTCACCCTGAGGTTTACATCCTGATCCTGCCGGCCTTCGGCGTGTTCTCGGAAGTGACTTCGACGTTCTCTGGCAAACGCCTGTTCGGCCACCACTCGATGATCTACGCATCGGGCGCGATCGCCATCCTGGGCTTTGCGGTATGGCTGCACCACTTCTTCACCATGGGTGCCGGCGCCAGCGTCAACACCTTCTTCGGCCTGGCGACGATGCTGATCTCCATTCCGACCGGTGTGAAGCTGTTCAACTGGCTGTTCACCATGTACCAAGGCCGTGTGCGCTTCACCGCACCGATGCTCTGGACCCTGGGCTTCATGGTCACCTTCTCCATCGGTGGCATGACCGGCGTACTGCTGGCCGTTCCAGGTGCTGACTTCGTCCTGCACAACAGCCTGTTCGTAATTGCGCACTTCCACAACGTGATCATCGGTGGCGCGGTATTCGGCTACATCGCCGGCTTCGCCTTCTGGTTCCCGAAAGCCTTCGGCTTCACCCTGAACGAGAAGTGGGGCAAAGCTGCCTTCTGGTTCTGGCTGTCGGGCTTCTACGTTGCGTTCATGCCGCTGTACGCCCTGGGCTTCATGGGCATGACCCGTCGTCTGAACCACTCCGACAACCCACTGTGGGAACCCTACCTGTACGTAGCCGTTGTCGGCGCCGTGCTGATCCTGTTCGGTATCGCTTGCCAGCTGATCCAGCTGTACGTATCGGTTCGCGACCGCAACCAGAACCTGGACGTGACCGGCGACCCATGGGGCGGCCGTACTCTGGAATGGTCCACTTCGTCGCCACCTCCGTTCTACAACTTCGCTCACATGCCTGAGCAGGTTGGCCTGGACGCATGGCACGAAACCAAGGAAAGCGGCAAGGCTTACAAGCCAGCGACCAAGTTCGACGCTATCCACATGCCGAGCAACACCTCCACCGGTTTGTTCATGGGCCTGTTCCTGACCGTCTTCGGCTTTGCCTTCATCTGGCACATCTGGTGGCTGGTTGGCGCAAGCCTGGTTGCAACCATCGCTGTCTTCGTTCGCCACGCTGCCCGTGACGACCAGGGCTACATGGTTCCAGCCGAAGAAGTGGCGCGCATCGAAGGCGAGCGTATGAAAGCGCTGGCCAAAGCAGGTGCTCTGCCTGCCGGCGCACGTGTCGAATCGTTTGAGCGGGTGTAATCAATGTCCAGTCAAGTAATGCACGGCGGCGCTGCTCATGGTCACGACCATGGGCATGACGACCACCACCACGACTCGGGCCAGATGACCGTACTGGGCTTCTGGCTGTACCTGATGACCGACTGCATCCTATTTGCGTCGCTCTTCGCTACCTACGCGGTGCTGTCCGGCAGTTTTGCCGGCGGCCCGTCGGGTCATGACATCTTCCAGCTCGATTTCGTAGCTGTTGAAACGCTGTTCCTGCTGCTGTCCTCGATCACCTTCGGCTTCGCCATGCTGAAGATGTTCGATGGCAAGAAAGCAGGCGTACTGGGCTGGTTGGCTGTGACCTTCCTGTTCGGTGCAGGCTTCATCGCGATGGAAATCTATGAATTCCATCACCTGATCAGCGAAGGCTTCGGCCCGCAGCGCAGTGGCTTCCTGTCGGGCTTCTTCGCCCTGGTAGGTACCCACGGCCTGCACGTGACTGCTGGTCTGATCTGGATGGCAATCATGATGTACCAGATCAACAAGCACGGCATCACGCCGACCGCCAAGACCCGCATGAGCTGCCTGAGCCTGTTCTGGCACTTCCTGGACGTGGTCTGGATCTGCGTATTCACCGTCGTTTACCTGCTGGGAGTTCTGTAATGGCTAACGCACACGACACTCATCACGAAGGTAATCACGGCAGCGTCAAGTCGTACATGATCGGCTTTGTACTGTCGATCATCCTGACCGCGATCCCGTTCGGCCTGGCCATGACCGCCAGCCTGCCGAAGAACCTGACCGTTCTGATCATTGTTGCCATGGCCGTGATCCAGGTAGTTGTTCACCTGGTTTACTTCCTGCACATGGACCGCTCGAAAGAGCAACGCAACAACGTATCGACGTTCCTGTTCACCACCCTGGTGATCGCTCTGCTTGTCGGCCTGTCGCTGTGGATCATGTTCAGCATCCACTTCGAAATGTTGGCCAAGTGAGGTAAGACTGCATGTCCGTTAAGCACTTTATCCAAATCACCAAACCGGGGATCATTTTCGGTAACGTGCTTTCCGTGGCAGGCGGTTTCTTCCTTGCCTCGAAGGGCCATGTGGATTTCGCCCTGTTCCTGGCGGTGGTGATCGGTACTTCGCTGGTGGTGGCGTCCGGATGCGTGTTCAACAACTGCATCGACCGTGACATTGACCACAAGATGGAGCGCACCAAGAACCGCGTCATGGTGCAGGGCGGCATGTCGCTGCCCCTCGCGCTGATCTACGCCACCCTGCTAGGGGTGGCGGGTTTCAGCCTCCTGTATGTCCAGGCCAACCCGCTGTCGGCGTTCTGTGCGCTGATCGGCTTCATCGTCTACGTCGGTTTCTACAGCCTGTGGCTGAAGCGTAAATCGGTGCACGGCACCTTGGTCGGCAGCCTGTCTGGTGCCATGCCTCCGGTGATCGGCTACTGCGCCGTGAGCAACAGCTTCGACCTGGCTGCAGTGACCCTGCTGGTGATGTTCAGCCTGTGGCAGATGCCGCACAGCTTTGCCATCGCCATCTTCCGCTTCAAGGATTACAGCGCTGCCAACATTCCGGTCCTGCCGGTGGCACGTGGCGTCCTGGCGGCGAAGAAGCAGATCGTGCTGTACGTGCTGGCCTTCGTGCTCGCCACCTTGATGCTTACCCTCGGCGGTTACGCCGGCCTCGGCTACCTGGCCGTGGCAGCTGCCATGGGCCTTTACTGGCTGTACATGGCATGGGGCGGCTACAAAGCCGAGGACGACAGCAAGTGGGCCCGTAAAGTGTTCGGCTTCTCCATCCTCACTGTCACCGCTCTGAGCGTGATGATGGGTGTGGACAGCCAGACTGCTGCGGACGTGCTGATGACCTACGCACGCTGAAACTGCTGCCTGTTTCACGAAAACCCCGGCCATTGTGCCGGGGTTTTTTTATGGGTGTTTTTCCTGTGCCCGAGAAGGGCCGGTTATGAAAACATAAAATTCAAATTTTCAAAAAATACATCTGAAAAAATATAACAAAACAGGAAATTATCCTTTACAGACATCCTGTTTCGGCACTATCTTCTGATCCAGGCCGCCACATCGGCCAACGTCGCTCGGACGGTTCCGGGCGCTTACGTATTCAGAGGAAGCCATGGCCAACCCAGGTTCGCCGCGCCGCTTTGCGCGCATCGATCGTCTCCCCCCTTACGTCTTCAACATCACTGCCGAACTCAAGATGGCTGCCCGCCGCCGTGGCGAGGACATCATCGACCTGAGCATGGGCAACCCCGATGGCGCCACCCCGCCGCACATCGTCGAGAAGCTGGTGCAGGTTGCCCAGCGTGAAGATACCCACGGCTATTCCACCTCTCGCGGTATCCCGCGCCTGCGCCGGGCCATTTCCAACTGGTACAAGGAACGCTACGAGGTCGACATCGACCCGGAAAGCGAAGCCATCGTCACCATCGGTTCTAAAGAGGGCCTGGCGCACCTGATGCTGGCCACCCTCGACCAGGGCGACACGGTACTGGTGCCCAACCCCAGCTACCCGATCCATATCTACGGTGCGGTCATTGCCGGTGCCCAGGTGCGTTCGGTGCCGCTGGTGCCGGGTGTGGACTTCTTCAACGAGCTGGAGCGGGCGATTCGCGAGTCGATTCCCAAGCCGAAGATGATGATCCTCGGTTTCCCGTCCAACCCTACTGCCCAGTGCGTGGAGCTGGACTTCTTCGAGCGCGTGGTGGCGTTGGCCAAGCAGTACAACGTGCTGGTGGTGCACGACCTGGCCTACGCCGACATCGTATACGATGGCTGGAAAGCCCCCTCGATCATGCAGGTGCCCGGCGCCAAGGACATTGCGGTGGAGTTCTTCACCCTGTCCAAAAGCTACAACATGGCGGGCTGGCGGATCGGCTTCATGGTCGGTAACCCCGAGCTGGTCAGTGCCTTGGCGCGGATCAAGAGCTATCACGACTACGGCACTTTCACCCCGCTGCAGGTCGCGGCCATCGCTGCGCTGGAAGGTGACCAGCAGTGCGTGCGCGACATCGCCGAGCAATACCGCCAGCGTCGCAACCTGCTGGTGAAGGGGCTGCACGAACTGGGCTGGATGGTCGAGAACCCCAAGGCGTCGATGTACGTGTGGGCGAAGATCCCGGAGCAATATGCGCACCTGGGGTCGCTGGAGTTTTCCAAGAAGCTGCTGGCCGAGGCCAAGGTATGCGTGTCGCCGGGGATCGGCTTTGGTGATTATGGTGATGACCATGTGCGCTTTGCCCTGATCGAGAATCAGGACCGTATTCGCCAGGCCATTCGCGGGATCCGGCAGATGTTCCGCGCTGATGGGTTGAGCAACAAGTAAGCATCAGGGGGCCGCGTTGCGGCCCCCATTGCTTCAGGTGAGCGCTTTCCGCCTGCATTTCACCGTTCTGCCTACCTATCTTCAGCACTCATTTCTCATCACAGAGATCCACAAATGAGTGTCTTCACCGCCTATTTCTGCGGCACCGGCTCCCACCGCTTCGACGACGCCAACCCCAACTTCTGGAACGGCGAACTGGTATCGACCCTGGCCAGCAACGACCAGGGCCGCGAATTCGCGCACTGGATAGCCGTCGACGGCCCCGGTAGTGGCAACCTTCAGGACGACAACCTGTTCGTCGAGCCCGGAGGTTATTTCAACTGGACTGGCCAACTGTTCGGCCGCGGCTGGGAAGAGAACGTCAACCATGTGCTGCAGGTGATCAAAGGCGAAAGCAGCTGGCACCGCACCAAATTGAGCGAGGAAGAGTACGAGCGGCTGAAGAACGCCGGTGTACCTGTTCCGGATGCTTCTTCCACGGCCTCCTGGTTCTGGCGTACCTACGATTACGGTGACCGCCATCCGACTCCGCAGGAACTGCAAGAGCGCATCATCAGCATGTTTCGCAAACCACGCATTCCGACCCAGGTGAACCTGGTGGGCTGGAGCCGGGGCGGTATCAGCTGCCACATGTTGGCCAACGCCATGGCACAAGACCCGGTACTGCGGGACATACCGGTGAACATCTTTGCAATCGACCCTGTGCCCGGCGTGGGCAATGTGCAAGCCGAACGCATCACGCTGGCGGCAAACGTGCGTGAATATGTCGGCTTCTATTCGCGTGATGAGCGTTCCAAAGGCTTTGCCTGCGTGATCCCGTCAGTGGCCAGTGGTACGCAGATCTGCATTTATCCGATGCCGGGGCGTCATGCCACGCTGGTGGGCAACGCGTCGGTCGATGGTGCGAGCGGCGGCGAGGTGCTCAAGGAACCCGGGCTGGTCGTTCGTCATTTTGCCGAAGTCTGCCTTGCCCGCTGGGGTGTTGAGCTGGGCAAGCGACTGGCCTTGAGCGATAGGCAGCTCATGGAGTATCACCGGGCTATGAGCGCTGCTGAAAGGCAGTACCACGCCATGCGCAGCGAGTCTTACACGGTGCTGACCGAGGGTGAGCGAGATAATCGGTTGGTGCATTGCGGCGAGGTTTGTACGCACTTCAGCAAGGTGTGCGGTGATGACTATGACCCGACCGAAGGCCTGGCGTTGACGCGTTGGGACGCGACTACCTACAAGGCGCTGCGGTAGCGGATGCGGGCGGCCGGATCAGCGGCAAAATATTTTGCATGGCCCCTCTATCCAGCCGCCCCGGGTTCGAATGAAAATGGCGCCGCGGGCCAGCCCCGATAACAACAACCTTCCCTCCGTGGCATCATGTCTGAATATAACCCTTGCCTTGACTGCGGCGCCTGCTGCGGGTACTTCCGTGTGTCCTTCTTCTGGGGCGAATGCCAGTCTGCCGGGGGCCTTGTGCCAGACGACCTGGTGGTGCAGATCAACCCCACCCGCGTTGCCATGATCGGCACCGACGCCAAGCCATGCCGCTGCGTCAGCCTTGAGGGCGAGATCGGTAAAGAGGTGGCTTGTACCATTTATGCCAACCGTTCCAGTCCTTGTCGCGAGTTCGAGGCGTCGTGGGAGGGGGGGGTGCACAACCCCAGCTGTGACGATGCGCGGGCGGCGTATGGGCTGCCGCCGCTGACCCCGCCGGGGGCCAATGAGCCACATTGGCCGGATGATGGGGCTGAGGTGGCCTGATTGCACTGGGTTAGGCTGATGGCCTTATCGCGGGCAATTCCGCTCTTACAGGTATTGCGCCGCAACCTGTAAGAGCGGCCTTGTGTCGCGATGGGCCGCAACGCAGCCCCGGGATGCCCGAACTCTGCGCTTGACGTTAAACTGTCATCTCCCCAGCAATGGACAGGAGATCCGGCGTGACCCCACCCCGCAGTTTCCCCAGTGACCTCTGCCTCGACAGCCCGCGTCTGCACTTGCGCCCCATGCGCCATGCCGATGCCGCGCAATGGCTGGCGATCATGGCCGACCCCGAGGTCATGCGTTATTGGCACCATGCCCCCTGGCAAGACCTGGCCGAAGCCGAAAGTGCCCTGGCCGCCGACCGCGAAGCCTATGCCAATGGTGACCAGCTCAAGCTCGGCATGTACCGCCGCGACAATGGCGAACTCATCGGCATGGTCCAGTTGTTCAACATCGACGATGTCTCCCGCCGTGGGGAGATTGGCTATTGCCTGGCCAGCGCGGTGCAGGGCAGGGGTTATATGGACGAGGCATTGACCTGCTTCATCGACTACCTGGCCCACACCCTGCACATGCGCCGCCTTGAAGGCGAAATCGACCCGCGCAACCAGGGCTCGGCACGCACCCTGGAGCGTCAGGGCTTCGTGCTCGAAGGCACACTGCGAGCGCGCTGGTGCGTGGCCGGCGAGTTGTCCGACTCGGGTCTCTACGGCCTGCTGCTGGAGCCGCCTGTTGCATAGTCTTGCGGCGAATTTCGCGGTAACCCTGCGCGGGACTCGCTGAGGGTTTGGAGGCGGGGCAGGGCCTGGGTTAAGGTCGTAGGCTGTCCCGTTTCCACCAGGTGTGTCCCTTGCCCGTTTTCTACCTGAGCATCAGCTTGCTGCTGTATTTGCTCGCCCTGTTCTTCGATGGCGTGCTGATGAGCGGCAACCATCACATGCCGGCCCTGCAGATGTTGCTGTACGGGCCTTGGGGCGTGCCATTCGGATTGTATCAGTGGTTTGCCAATCCGCTGTTGGCCTTGGCGATTCTTGCCCATCGACGTTTCCGCCGGCTGGCCCTGCTTTTCGGCCTTGGCGCGCTTTACCTGGCGGCCAGTAGTTTCGGCATCGAGCGCTTGCCAGATAACCAGAGCTACGAGTTCCACGACTTTGCAGGTTTTGGCGCTGGTTTTTACCTGTGGCTGGTTGCGATGCTGGTGTTCTGCCTGGGCCAGGCATGGCATTGCTGGAAGGCACGCAGCACCGACGACATGCCGGGTTGGACCTGGCTTGATGTTGCGCTGATCGCCGCATTGGGTGTGGCAATGTATTCGGCAACGCAGATGCCATCGTTGCACTTCGAACCGGCCAACGTACTGATGCCGCCAGAGCAGCCGCAGACGCTTTGATCTCAAGGAGGGTGTTACATATGACCAAGCATTACCTCACGGGCCTGGCACTGACTTGCGTGGTGCCGCTGGCAGTGGCGGACGACTACACGGCGGCCTACGGGCAGTGCATGGACAAGGCTTCCAGCACCGTGGCCATGAGCGCGTGCATCCAGGCTGAAACGCAGGTGCAGGACCAGCGTTTGAACCGGGTGTACAAGCAGTTGATGGGCAAGCTGGAGGCCGGGCAGCAGAAAAGCTTGCGCGATGTGCAGCGCAAGTGGATGGCCTACCGCGATGGCAATTGCCAGTTCCATGTGCAGGCCAGTGGCGGGACCCTGGCGCAGTTGGAAGGTGGGACATGTGTAATGGACATGACCCGTGACCGGGCAGCGGAGCTGGAACGGGTGCTCAGCCCTGGGCAGTGATGTTGCCTGTACCGCCTTCTTCGCGGGCTCGCCCGCGAAGAAGGCGACTCGGTTTATGACACCGGCTGTGCCGGTGCTAATGATGAGGCTTGCGCAGCGCCCGGGCCTTGAGGTACTCGCGCACTTCCACGGCATCTCCGGCAAACTCGATACGCTCAGCCTTCGCCGCACGCTGGTAGGCATACATCGGGTCGTAATACTCGTTCAACAAGCCTTCGATCCAGCCCCGGTGCAGCTCCACCGCGCCGCTGCGCTGCTGCGCTTCCAGCGCCTGGCCCAGCAGCGCCGACAACCGCTGATAACGCTCGCCGCCCAAACGCTTGTAGATGTTGGCCATGCTTTGCAGCATACGCTCGGCAAACAACCGGCGGCCTTCCTCCTCGCCATGCACAGCGGCGAACTCGGCACTCAGGTTGACCACGTAATCACGCAGGATGCGTTCAACGCGGTTGGCAAAACTGTCTTCCAGCCACACCAGTGGGTATTGCTGCATGCCCTGGTACAGCTCCAGCGGCACGGTGCAACTGCCGACGATGCGGCCTTCATCTTCCAGTACGAACTGTTCAACGCCTCGGTCGCGTTTCTTCAGTACGTCGATGGCCAGCTGGTTCTCGAAGTCGATTTGCGCCGGCTGCGCGGTGGCGCGTTTGCCGAAGCTGGAGCCGCGATGGTTGGCATGGCCTTCCAGGTCCAGCACGTTATCCAGCTGATGCAGCACGTCGGTCTTGCCAGTACCGGTAAGGCCGCCCAGCAGCACAAAATCGCACTGCGCCACCGCCTGTTGGGTGGTTTCCAGCAAGAAGGTCCGCATGGCCTTGTAGCCGCCCTTGACGCGCGGGTACTGGATGCCCGCTTCATCACGCAACCAGCCCTGCACGATCTGCGAACGCAGGCCGCCACGGAAGCAGTACAGGTAGCCTTCGGGGTGGGCCTGGGTAAACGCCACCCAGGCGTCCAGCCGAGCCTGCTTGGTGGTGCCGCTGACCAGCTGGTGGCCCAGGGCGATGGCAGCTGCCTGGCCCTGCTGCTTGAAGCAGGTGCCGACCTTCTGCCGCTCCTGGTCATTCATCAGCGGCAGGTTGACCACGCCAGGAAAGGCGCCTTTGGCGAATTCGACGGGGGCGCGCATGTCCATCATCGGCACGTCGTCGAGGAACAGCCGGCGGAAATCGGTGCAGTCGGGGCGCATCAGATCACCTCGACCGCGTGGCTCTGTCGTTCGACCAGCTTGCCGATTGGCGACAGTTGCAGGCCCAGTTCGGCAGCGACTGCCAGGAACGCGTCTTCACCTTCAGGGCTGACCGCCACCAGCAGGCCGCCGCTGGTTTGCGGGTCGCACAGCAGGTGTTTCTGCTCGTCGCTGAGTGCGCCGAGCTTGTGGCCGTAGCTTTCGAAGTTACGCAACGTGCCGCCGGGGATGCAGCCTTCGGCCAGGTAATGCTCGACGCTGGGCAGGCGCGGTACGGCGGCGTAGTCCAAGTGCGCGGTAAGGCCGCTGCCTTCGGCCAGCTCCACCAGGTGGCCGAGCAGGCCAAAGCCGGTGACGTCGGTCATGGCCTTTACACCGTCGAGTTTGCCGAAGCGGCTGCCGGGGGTATTGAGGGTGCACATCCAGTCGCGGGCCAGGCCTTGGTCTTGTGCGCGCAGCTTGGCCTTTTTCTCGGCGGTGGTAAGGATGCCGATGCCCAACGGTTTGGTCAGGTACAGCCGGCAGCCGGCAGTGGCGGTATCGTTGCGCTTGAGGTGGCGCTTGCTGACCACACCCGTGACGGCGAGGCCGAAGATTGGCTCGGGGGCGTCGATGGAGTGGCCGCCGGCCAGCGGAATGCCTGCTTCGGCGCACACCGCACGGCCACCACGAATCACTTCGCGGGCCACTTCCGGTGGCAGCACATTGACCGGCCAGCCCAAAATGGCGATCGCCATCAGCGGGTCGCCACCCATGGCGTAGATGTCGCTGATGGCGTTGGTGGCGGCGATGCGGCCGAAGTCGTACGGGTCATCGACAATCGGCATGAAAAAGTCGGTGGTCGAGACCACGCCGCGCTCGTCGTCCAGCGCGTACACCGCAGCGTCGTCGCGCGAGGCGTTGCCAACCCACAGCTTCGGGTCCAGGGCCTGGGTGCCGCTTTCGGCAAGGATCACATCCAGCACCTTGGGGGAAATCTTGCAGCCACAGCCGGCACCATGGCTGTACTGGGTCAGGCGAATCGGCTCGCTCATATGCACCTCGACAGGTCAAATTGTTGCGCGATTGTAGCAAAGCTGGCCTTTGGGCCTTGGCCTCTTATAATCCTCGGTGTCGACGGATTTGTCGGCATTTCCCCGCTATTGAACCGGAGAACACCCATGCTCAAACGCCCCTTGGCGCTCGCCGCCGGCCTTGTGCTGTCTTGCTGTGCCGTTGTCGTCCAAGCTGCTGAAGTGTTGCGGGTCAGCGCCATCCCCGACGAAGCGCCAACCGAACTGCAGCGCAAGTTCAAGCCGTTGGGCGAGTACCTGGCCAAGCAACTGGGTATGGAAGTGAAGTTCGTACCGGTGGCCGATTACCCGGCTGTGGTCGAGTCGCTGGCCGCCAACCGGCTGGACCTGGCCTGGCTGGGTGGCTTCACGTTCGTTCAGGTACACCTGAAGGACCCGACCGCCACGCCATTGGTGCAGCGTGAGCAGGACGCGCAGTTCACCTCCAAGTTCATCACCGCCAACCCCGACGTGAAGAGCCTGGCCGACCTCAAGGGCAAGTCGTTCGCCTTCGGCTCTATCTCGTCTACTTCGGGCAGCCTGATGCCGCGTTACTTCATGCTCAAGCAGGACAACATCAAGCCTGAAGAGTACTTCGGCCGTGTGGCCTACTCTGGCGCCCATGACGCCACCGTGGCCTGGGTGCAGGCGGGTAAGGTCGATGGCGGCGTGCTCAATGCCAGTGTGTGGCAGAAACTGGTGGATGCCGGCAAGGTCGATACCGCCAAGGTGAAAGTGTTCGCCACTACCCCGACCTACTTTGACTACAACTGGACCGTGCGCGGCAACATGGCGCCGGCGTTGAAAGAAAAGATCAAAAAAGCGTTCCTCGACCTCGACCCGTCCAATCCGGAGCACAAGGCTATCCTCGACCTCCAGGCCGCCAGCCGCTTCATCGAGACCAAGCCTGAAAACTATGTAGGCACCGAGCAAGCTGCGCGTGAGGCTGGCCTGCTCAAGTGACTGCTTCGAACGTGGCAATCCACCTGCATGGTGCCGGCCTGCGCCATGTCCAGGTACGCGCGCTTGACGCGATCAACCTGAGCATCGAGCAGGGCGAGCGTGTCGCGATCATTGGGCCGTCGGGGGCGGGCAAGTCGAGCTTGCTGCACCTGATGGCTACGGCCATCCAGCCCAGCAGCGGGCGCGTGGAGTTGCTGGGTGAGCAGCCCTGGGCGTTATCCGCCAGGGCACGCCAGCGCCTGCGGGCGCGGGTCGGCCTGGTGCATCAGGCACCGCCCTTGCCACCGCGCCAACGGGTGGTGACGGCAGTACTGGCCGGCCGGCTGGGGCAGTGGGGGTTAACGCGTGGCTTGCTCAACCTGCTGTACCCCAGCGATGTGCCGGGGGCGCGCCAGGTGCTGGCAGAGCTGGGCCTGGCCGACAAGCTGTTCGTGCAGTGCGGGCAGTTGTCGGGTGGTCAGTTGCAGCGGGTGGGTATTGCCCGGGCCCTTTACCAGCGGCCACAGGTGCTGCTGACCGACGAGCCGGTGTCGGCCATGGACCCGGTGCTGGCCGACCACAGCCTGGCCTTGCTAAACCGCCATGCCCAGGCCAATGGCGTGACGCTGGTGGCGAGCCTGCATGCGGTGGAGTTGGCGCTGGCGCATTTCCCCCGGGTGGTTGGTATCCGCGAGGGCCAGGTAGTGTTTGATTGCCCGGCAGAAGCGGTCACCGAACACATGCTGGAGGCGCTGTACGCGAATGAACAACTGGCTTCGCCGCCAACCCAGGGGCCGATTCTGAAGGTGCAGATCCCACGATGCTGAGGGCCGACACCCGCGACCCGGCCCTGCTGCCACGGCTGCTGCTGGCCTTGCTGGGCGTGGCGATACTGTGGCCGGGTATCAAGTTGAGCGAACTGAACCCCGGAGTGCTGTTGCAGGCGGAGAACCGACAGCAGATCGCCCGTTTCACCAGCGCCTTCTGGCCACCCGCGCACGATGCCGATTTTCTCGTGTTGCTGTATGAAGCCACGCTACAGACCTTGGCCGTGGCCACCGCTGGCATGGCGTTGGCGTTGCTGCTAGCCGTTCCGGCGGGGCTGATGGCCAGTCGCGCCTTGTCGTTGCGTGCCGCCTCCCGTGGTGGGCGTGCAGGGCTTTGGTCGCGCCTTCTGCGCCTGCCGGTGCGCGGGTTGCTGATCTTCCTGCGCAGCGTGCCGGAAATTGTCTGGGCGCTGTTGTTCGTGCGGGCCGTGGGGCTGGGGCCGACGGCGGGTGTATTGGCCATCGCCATTACCTATAGCGGTATGCTGGGCAAGGTCTACGCCGAAATCTTCGAATCGGTCGACCAGCGCCCGGCCCATGCCTTGTTGCAGGCGGGCAGTGGCCGGCTGATGGCGTTTCTCTACGGCATTCTGCCCAATGCGGCGTCCGAGGTGGTGTCCTACACCGTGTACCGCTGGGAGTGCGCGGTGCGGGCCTCGGTGGTGATGGGGTTTGTGGGGGCGGGCGGGCTGGGGCAGCAGATTGACCTGTCGATGCGGATGTTTGCCGGGGCGGAAGTGGCCAGCATGTTGCTCACCTTCCTGCTGCTGGTGATGCTGGCCGACTTGCTCAGCCGCCTGCTGCGCTGGAGGCTGGCATGAACCGGGTCATCAACTTGTTGTTGCTGGGCGCCATCGTGTTGGCGGTGTTGGCCTCGTTCGCTTACCTGGAGCTGGACCTGCAAGCGCTGGTCGGTAACGGCGGGTTGGGGCAGATGGGCGAGTACGCAGGGCGCTTCCTGCATCCGGACCTGTCTACCGGGCACTTGAAGGCTGTGTGGCGCGGGGCGCTGGAGACGCTGGCCATGTCGGGTCTGGGCACCTTGTTGGCGATGGTCATGGGGATGTTGCTGGCACTGCCGGCGGCAGGGCGATTCGGTTGGCCATTACAGGGCGTAGCGCGGTTGCTGCTGAATGCTCTGCGCGCCATTCCGGAACTGGTGTGGGCTGCGCTGACAGTCCTGGCGGCCGGTCTTGGGCCCAATGCCGGCACCCTCGCGTTGGCGCTGCACACCGCCGGTGTTCTGGGACGCTTGTTTGCCGAGGCGTTGGAGAATGCGCCGCCGGAGCCTGCGGCAGCGATTCGCTTGCAGGGCGGCAGCCAGGTGGCCGCATTCTGTTTTGGTACCTTGCCCAATGTGTGGCCGCAGTTGCTGGCCTACAGTTTGTACCGCTGGGAAAACAATATCCGTATGGCCAGCGTGCTCGGCTTTGTCGGGGCAGGGGGCTTGGGGCAGATGCTGTACACCACGTTGAGCCTGTTCCAGGAGGCCCAGGCCAGTACGGTGATCCTGGGCATGCTGGTGCTGGTGTTGCTGGTGGATACGTTGAGTGATGTGTTGCGCCAGCGCTATGTGCGGGCCTAAGCGAGTTCCCCACACTGCGCTTCCCGTTGCATCGACTCCAGGTTCCGCTCGATCGTCTCGCAAATGGTGTCCATCTGGATCTGGTGCTCACTGAACTTGAATGGGCTCTGCAAATCCGTGCCGATTCGCTCGATGGCCAGCAACATGAACCCCACCACTGTCGAAGCCAGCGGCGTGAACCAGCCCAGCGACTCCACCAGCCCTATTGGCACGATCAGGCAGAACAGGGTGATGAACAGTCGCGGAAAATACACGTAAGGGTAGGGCAGCGGTGTATTGGCAATGCGCTCCATACCGCCTTGGGCATTGGACAGGTCCACCAGCGTCGATTCCAGCCGCGCCAGACGGATGCTGTCCAGCCGGCCGGCCTGGTATTCCCGCGCCAGCAAGGCCGCCGAGCCACCGAGAATGTCATTGGCAAAGTTGTTCGAGCGGTTGCGCCGTTCGAATTCAGCCGGCGGGATGAAGGCCATCAGTTCATCCGGGCAGCTCTCCCCCTTCAAGTGTGCAGCCAGGCAGTTCACATAGGCGATGTGCCGGCGCAGCAGGGTGGCCTTGACCGGGTTCAGGCCATCAGCCGGGTCATCGATCAGGTTTAGCGTCTGCCTTGCGAAGCTGCGCGAACTGTTCACCAGCGCCCCCCACAACGTGCGAGCTTCCCACCAACGGTTGTAGGCGCTGCTGTTGCGAAAACTCACCAGCACTACCAGCGCCGAGCCCAGCAAAGTCAGCGGGATCAGCGGCAGGGTGAACTTGCTGTTGAAGAACAGCATGAAATCGATGGTGACCAGCACATCCCAGATCAGCAGCCAGAACAGCGACCAGCCGATGTAGCCGATGGTCTTCACGACCAGGCGGTACTTGCGGGTGATGATGTCTTTCACGCGGGGGCCTCGAAACGCGGGGGATGCAGAATCGGACGTCGAGGGGAGAGCATGGTTCGGTGCGGTTCGTCTGGGTGTATTACCAGACGTGTTCAGTGCCAGGCTTTGTAGGAATTGGACTGCAGTGTTTTAGGACCACAGTGAAATAGCCCGAGCCAATATCTACGTTGAAAAAGCCCGGGCAAGAAACGAACGGGTCACTCCCACAGGCACTGCACAAGTCTCAAAAGCGGGTTCACCCGCGAAGAGGCCATCAGCCTCACATCACAAGCCGCTTATCATTCGCAAACGCGCTCCGGAACCTGACTCAAGGCTTGGCAGCAACCGCCACATAGCCTTTGATCGAAGCCGGTGCCTGAGGCTTGCCCTTGTGCGCCGTCAGGTACTTAAAGCGCCGCCATTCCTTGTCGATCTCGTTGAACGACATGAACACGCTGATCCGCGCCTTGCCAGCCAGGTCCGGGCGCTTGCCGGCATCAATCTCGCTGGTGGGGATAATGGCCACATTGATGCCGACCACCTTGCCGTCATCGGCGAACACAGGCCCGCCCGACATGCCCTTGGTGATCGGGCCGTCGTGTACTGAATAGAAAACGCTGCCTGGCGTGCCTTCAAGCCGCACCAGCGACGCCAGCGCATGGCCCTTGCCCTGCATCGGCATCATGAAACTGTTGAAACCCACCGCCGTCACGGCTTCGCCAGGCACATACTGGCGCCAATCCGGCACGTTGCTGGCCTTGTGTTTGAAGAACACCACATCACCGAGGCCCTCGTGGACCACGTTGCGCAGGAAGGGGGTGTGTTTGGCAGTTACGGCGTAATCCTCGTTCCACTGGATGGCGCTGGCCATCAGCAACATGGGCAGCGGGGCACCGGAGGTGACCACGAAAGCCTGGCTGTAGACGGGATCGGAAACGTACGAGGTTGGCACTCCATTGCACCCACTGAGCAGCATCATTGCCGCCATGCAGGGCGCGATTGTTTTCATGGGTCACACGGTGCGTGGTGAAAAGGGAGCGCAAATATGGCGAAGTGCCATTATGCTGACAATACTTTCGGAATATATCCGACGAGTGACAGGTTAAGCGCTAGCGCATATCGTGGCCAATAGGCTTCATGCATGGCTGGAGGCCTTGAAGTCATTGAGGCGGCGTCAAATTGACAAGGGGCTTTGGGCCTTCCGCGTTGTCTTCGTTTGGGGAATTGAAAGGACTCAAGAATGGTTGAAACGAATGCGCTCGTGCCTGAACTCATTGTCAGTGATATCGAACGCAGCCTTTCTTTCCACAGTGGCCGTGCAAGTTGCGATCTGTACGAGAGATCAAAATTCAGGCGAAAAAAAACCGACCATAAGGTCGGTTTTTTCCGGATCTTGGTGCCCCGAGGGAGACTCGAACTCCCACTCCTTTCGAAAACGGATTTTGAATCCGCCGCGTCTACCAATTCCGCCATCAGGGCAGTGGCGCGCAGTATAGAGAGCTGCCGCTGGTCGGTCAATCGGCTTTCATGGTCAATTTTCACACATTGGGCTAAACTTCCCGGCCCTGCCGAACCGAACATCATCATGCGCGTCGCCGATTTCTCCTTCGAACTCCCTGATTCCCTGATCGCCCGCCACCCGTTGGCCGAGCGCCATGGCAGCCGTCTGCTGGTGCTCGATGGGCCGACCGGCGCGCTGTCGCACCGGCAATTCCCCGACTTGCTCGACTACCTGCGCCCCGGCGACCTGATGGTGTTCAACAACACCCGGGTGATTCCGGCGCGGTTGTTTGGCCAGAAAGCCTCCGGCGGCAAGCTGGAAGTGCTGGTGGAGCGTGTGCTCGACAGCCACCGGGTGCTGGCCCATGTGCGTGCCAGCAAGGCGCCGAAAGAAGGCGCGGTCATCCTCATCGATGGCGGTGGCGAGGCCGAAATGGTCGCGCGTCACGACACGCTGTTCGAGCTGCGGTTCACCGAAGAGGTGCTGCCACTGCTCGACCGCGTCGGCCACATGCCGCTGCCGCCTTACATCGACCGCCCGGACGAGGGCGCCGACCGTGAGCGTTACCAGACCGTGTACGCCCAGCGTGCCGGTGCGGTTGCAGCGCCCACAGCGGGCCTGCACTTCGACGAGGCGCTGCTGGAAAAGATCGCCGCCAAGGGCGTGGAGCGGGCCTTCGTGACCCTGCACGTGGGGGCGGGCACCTTCCAGCCGGTGCGGGTCGACAAGATCGAAGACCACCACATGCATAAAGAGTGGCTCGAAGTGAGCCAGGATGTGGTCGATGCCATCGAAGCCTGCCGCGCACGCGGCGGCCGGGTGATCGCGGTTGGCACCACCAGTGTGCGTTCGCTGGAAAGCGCGGCACGTGATGGCGTGCTCAAGGCCTTCAGCGGCGACACCGACATCTTTATTTACCCAGGCCGGCCGTTCCATGTGGTCGACGCCCTGGTCACCAACTTCCACCTGCCGGAGTCCACGCTGCTGATGCTGGTCTCGGCCTTCGCCGGCTACCCCGAGACCATGGCCGCCTACGCGGCGGCGGTCGAGAACGGGTACCGCTTCTTCAGTTACGGTGATGCCATGTTCATCACCCGCAATCCGGCGCCACGCGGCCCCGAGGATCAAGCATGAGTCGCACCTGTCGAATGTCCTTCGAACTGCTGGCCACCGACGGCAAGGCCCGTCGTGGTCGCATCACCTTCCCTCGTGGCACCGTGGAAACCCCGGCGTTCATGCCGGTGGGCACCTACGGCACGGTCAAGGGCATGCTGCCACGCGATATCGAGGCCATTGGCGCCGAGATGATCCTGGGCAACACCTTCCACCTGTGGCTGCGCCCAGGCACCGAGGTGATCAAGAAGCACAACGGCCTGCACGACTTCATGCAGTGGAAAGGCCCGATCCTCACTGACTCGGGTGGCTTCCAGGTGTTCAGCCTGGGTGCCATGCGCAAGATCAAGGAAGAGGGCGTGACCTTTGCCTCGCCAGTCGATGGCTCGAAAGTGTTCATGGGCCCGGAAGAGTCGATGCAGGTGCAGCGTGACCTGGGCTCGGACGTGGTGATGATCTTCGACGAGTGCACCCCGTACCCGGCCGAGCATGACGTGGCGCGCACCTCCATGGAGCTGTCGCTGCGCTGGGCCCAGCGCTCGAAGAACGCCCACGCCGACAACACCGCAGCACTGTTCGGTATCGTCCAGGGCGGGATGTACCAGGACCTGCGCATGCGCTCGCTGGAAGGCCTGGAAAACATCGGCTTCGACGGCCTGGCCATCGGCGGCCTGTCGGTGGGCGAACCCAAGCACGAAATGATCAAGGTGCTGGATTACCTGCCGGGCCAGATGCCTGCTGACAAACCTCGTTACCTTATGGGGGTAGGCAAACCGGAAGATCTCGTTGAGGGTGTGCGCCGCGGCGTCGACATGTTCGACTGCGTGATGCCGACGCGTAATGCGCGCAACGGCCATCTGTTCGTCGATACAGGGGTGATCAAGATCCGCAACGCGTTCCATCGCCACGATGAGTCGCCGCTGGATCCGACCTGTGACTGCTACACCTGCACCAACTTCTCCCGCGCCTATCTGCATCACCTGGACAAGTGCGGCGAAATGCTGAGCAGCATGCTGAATACCATCCACAACTTGCGCCATTACCAGCGCTTGATGGCCGGTTTACGCGAGGCTATTCAACAGGGTAAATTGGCCGCCTTTGTCGACGCCTTCTACGCCAAGCGCGGGCTGCCTGTGCCGCCTTTGGACTGACTATTCGCACACATTATTAGAAAATTTACATTAGGAGTGCCCAATGAGCTTCTTGATCCCCGCCGCCTACGCGGACGCAGCAGCACCCGCCGCCGGCCCAGCCGGTACTGGCTTCGAGTGGATTTTCCTGGTCGGTTTCCTGGTCATCTTCTACCTGATGATCTGGCGCCCGCAGGCCAAACGCGCCAAAGAGCAGAAGAACCTGCTGAGCAACTTGCAGAAAGGTGACGAAGTTGTCACCAACGGCGGCATCGCCGGCAAGATTATCAAGGTTTCCGATGACTTCGTGGTACTGGAAGTGTCCGACAACGTCGAACTGAAGTTCCAGAAGGGTGCCATTGCGGCCACCCTGCCAAAAGGTACGCTCAAGGCTATCTGAGTTACCGTTTTTTCTTTCCAGTCGGGGCGCGCAACGCGCCCCGCGTCTTGAACGGGCGGCGTGATGCTGAACAAATACCCTCTGTGGAAATATGCACTGATCGTGCTGGTACTGGTGGTCGGTTTCATTTATTCCGCTCCCAACCTCTACCCGGATGACCCTGCGGTGCAGATCAGCGGTGCCAGCTCGGCGCTGCAGGTGAACCAGGCCGACCTCGATCGCGTCAGCAAGGCGCTGGTCGATGCCAAGATCGCCGTCAAGGGCGCAAGCCTGGGCGAGAAGGGCAGCGGGCTGATCCGCCTGACCAACCAGGAAGACCAACTGCCAGCCAAGGATGTCGTGCGCAAGGCGCTGGGCGATGATTACGTCGTGGCCCTGAACCTGGCCCAGACTACCCCGCAATGGTTGCGCAATCTGGGTGCAAGCCCGATGAAGCTGGGCCTGGACCTGTCCGGTGGTGTGCACTTCCTGCTGGAAGTGGACATGGACAAGGCCATGACGGCCCGCATGAAAGTCTACGAAGGCGAGGTCAAGACCTTGCTGCGCAAAGAGCGCGTCCGCTACCGCAGCCTGCCTCAGCAGGATGGCGGCATCATGCTGGGCTTCGCTGACGATGCTACCCGCGAACAGGCGCGTGCCCTGATCCGCAAGAATTTCAATGACTTCGACCTGACCACCACCGAGCGCAACGAGCTTGCGGTGCTGCGTCTGGCGCTGACCCAGGCAAAAGTTGCCGAAATCCGCGAATACTCGATCAAGCAGAACCTCACCACCGTGCGCAACCGCGTGAACGAGCTGGGCGTGGCTGAGCCGCTGGTACAGCGCCAGGGCGCCAACCGTATCGTGGTCGAGCTGCCAGGTGTGCAGGACACTGCCGAAGCCAAGCGTATTCTCGGTAAAACGGCCAACCTGGAGTTCCGCTTCGGTGCCGAGCCAGGCGCGTCCAAGGCCACTGCCGAGGTGTTCGAGTTCCGCGAAGGCGGCCGCTCCGCCCCTGTAGAGCGTGGCCTGATCATCACCGGTGACCAGGTAACCGACGCGCAGGCGAGCTTTGACGAGCACGGCCGCCCACAGGTGAACATCCGCCTGGATGGCCACGGTGGCGAGCTGATGAGCCGCGCTACCCGCAGCAACGTGGGTCGCAGCATGGCGGTGATCTTCATCGAGCAGAAGCCGGTCACCCGCTACGTCAAGCAGACCGTCGACGGCGTCGAGAAGGACGTTGCCGTACAAAGCTTCGTGGAAGAGAAGAAAATCATCAGCCTGGCGACCATCCAGTCGCCGCTGGGTAGCCAGTTCCGCATCACTGGCCTGAACGGCCAGGGCGAATCGTCCGAACTGGCCCTGCTGCTGCGTGCCGGTGGTCTGGCTGCGCCAATGTACTTCGCTGAAGAACGTACCATTGGTCCAAGCCTGGGTGCCGACAACATCACCAAGGGTATCGATGCATCGCTGTGGGGCATGCTGTTCGTCTCGCTGTTCATCATCGCCATCTACCGCGGCTTCGGCGTGATCGCCACCATCGCCCTGGCGGGCAACATGGTGCTGCTGCTGGCACTGATGTCGCTGCTGGGCGCCACCCTGACTCTGCCGGGTATTGCCGGTATCGTGTTGACCATGGGTATGGCGGTAGACGCCAACGTACTGATCTTCTCGCGTATCCGCGAAGAGCTGAACGCCGGCATGTCGGTACAGCGCGCCATCCACGAAGGCTTCAACCGCGCCTACACCGCGATCATCGACGCCAACCTGACCAGCCTGCTGGTCGGCGGCATCCTGTTCGCCATGGGTACCGGCCCGGTCAAAGGCTTTGCGGTCACCATGTCCCTCGGGATTTTCACCTCGATGTTCACCGCCGTCATGGTGACCCGTGCAATGGTCAACCTGACCTGCGGCGGGCGTGACATCAAGAAGCTGTGGGTTTGAGGGAGCTGCGATGAAAACCATCAACTTCATGGGCGTGCGCAATGTCGCGTTCGCCATTACCGTGCTCCTCACCGTGCTGGCGCTGTTCAGCTGGTGGCAGAAAGGCCTGAACTTTGGCCTGGACTTCACCGGCGGTACGCTGATCGAGCTGACCTACGAGCGCCCGGCCGACCTCAAGGCGGTGCGTGCCGAGCTGGTCGATTCCGGCTTCCACGAAGCCGTGGTGCAGAGTTTCGGCGCTACGACCGACCTGCTGGTGCGTATGCCGGGCGATGACCCGCAGCTGGGTAACAAGGTAGCCGCTGCCCTGCAGAAGGCGGGCGGCGACAACCCGGCCACGCTCAAGCGTGTCGAGTTCGTCGGCCCGCAGGTGGGTGAAGAGCTACGCGACCAAGGCGGCATGGGCATGCTCCTGGCCTTGGGCGGCATCCTCATCTACCTGGCCTTCCGCTTCCAGTGGAAGTTCGCCGTGGGCGCGATCGTTTCGCTGATCCACGACGTGGTGGTCACCCTGGGTATCCTGTCGTTCTTCCAGATCACCTTCGACCTGACGGTGCTGGCAGCGGTGCTGGCGATCATCGGTTACTCGCTGAACGACACCATCGTGGTATTCGACCGGGTGCGTGAGAACTTCCGCGTCATGCGCAAGGCATCGTTGATCGAAAACATCAACGTTTCCACCACCCAGACCCTGCTGCGTACCATCGCCACCTCGGTTTCGACCTTGCTGGCCATTGCTGCGCTGCTGTTCTTCGGTGGCGATAACCTGTTCGGCTTCTCGCTGGCCCTGTTCATCGGCGTCATGGCCGGTACCTACTCGTCGATCTATATCGCCAACGTGGTGCTGATCTGGCTGAACCTGAACAGCGAAGACCTGATCCCGCCGGCCAAGGCGGAAGGTGTGGACGAGCGCCCATAAAGGCTTGTCTCACGCCGTTTGGCTGCCCGAAAGGCGCGAGTATTGAACTCGCGCCTTTTTTTTTGCTCCAAGGCTGGGAGAAGGCGGGCTAACCCCCGCGGGTATGATCAGGAGGTTCATGTGAACAAATCAATGCTGGTGGGTGCGGTACTGGGTGCTGTCGGTGTAACTGCCGGAGGTGCTGTGGCGACCTACAGCTTGGTCAACAAGGGGCCTGAGTATGCGCAGGTCACCGACGTGCAACCGATCAAACAACAGGTAAAAACCCCGCGCGAGGTCTGCAAGGACGTCGCCGTGACGCGTCAGGCACCGGTCAAGGACCAGCACCAGATTGCCGGTACTGTGGTGGGTGCAATCGCCGGTGGTTTGCTGGGTAACCAGATTGGCGGCGGCACCGGCAAGAAGATCGCCACCGTGGCCGGTGCGGTCGGTGGTGGTTATGCCGGTAACAAGGTGCAGGAAGGCATGCAGGAGCGTGACACCTACACCACCACGCAAACTCGCTGCAACACGGTGAATGACATCAGTGAGAAGGTGGTGGGCTACAACGTGACCTACACCCTTGGCGATCAGGTCGGCAAGGTGAAGATGGACCGTGAGCCGGGGTCGACCATTCCAGTGGACAAGAATGGCAAGCTGATCCTGAGCGAGGCAGGGCAGTGATCTTGTTGCCTGTGCCGGCGATGAGGTCGGTGCAGGCAATGCAAAGCTGTCAGGCAAAAAAAAGCACCCCGAGGGGTGCTTTTTGCTTTCCGGCGATCTGCGCTTAGCGCTTCATGCTCTCTGGCAGGTGCGGCTGGATGGCCGTCAGTACGGCCTTGAAGCACTTGATGTTGCCTGCAACGATGTGGCCCTTGTCGAGGAAGTCGTGGCCACCGTTGAAGTCGCTCACCAGGCCACCGGCTTCCTGGATCAGCAGCACGCCAGCTGCCATGTCCCACTCGGACAGGCCCGACTCCCAGAAGGCGTCGAAACGGCCAGCGGCCACGTAGGCCAGGTCCAGGCTGGCGGAACCGGCGCGGCGGATGCCGGCGGTCTGGCCAGTCAGGGCGCGGAACATGCCCAGGTAGTTGTCCATGTCAGCCATCTGGTTGTCACGGAACGGGAAGCCGGTACCCAACAGGGCACCTTCTAGGCTGGTGCGCGAGCTGACGCGCAGGCGACGGCCATTGAGTTGGGCGCCACGGCCACGGCTGGCGGTGAATTCTTCCTGGCGAACCGGGTCGACGATCACGGCGTGCTCAAGGCGGCCACGGTATTTGCAGGCGATGCTGACGGCGAAGTGCGGGATGCCACGCAGGAAGTTGGTGGTGCCGTCCAGCGGGTCGATGATCCACAGGTAATCCTTGCCTTCTTCGCCGCTACCCGCGTGCAGGCCGGTTTCCTCGCCCTGGATGGAGTGGTTCGGGTACGCCTTGCGCAGGGCGTTGACGATGCTCTGCTCGGCGGCGCGATCAACCTCGGAAACGTAGTCCTTAGCCTCTTTCTCGTCCACCTTGATGCTATCCAGGCGTTCGATGGAGCGGAAAATCAGTTCACTGGCGCTGCGAGCGGCGCGCAGGGCGATATTCAGCATAGGCTGCATGGGCGGGTCACCTGGAGATGTTAAAGAAGAAAGCCGATCATTCTAGCAGAAAACTTTGGCGGCAGAAGTGTCACATTTGCTTTCATGGCGTTACGTCTGTCGGTTCTGTAAGATCGAAGCCCCTGATTCCTGCATCTGTGAGCACAACACCTTGCTGCAAAATATTCGTGTTGTTCTGGTCAATACCAGCCACCCCGGCAACATCGGCGGCGCTGCGCGTGCCATGAAAAACATGGGCTTGTCGCGTTTGGTGCTGGTGCAGCCGAAAGAATTCCCCGCCGTGGATGCCAGTGCCCGTGCCTCGGGCGCCGACGATGTGCTGGATAGCGCCCAGGTGGTCGACAGCCTTGAACAGGCGCTGGTCGGCTGCAACCTGGTGATGGGCACCAGCGCCCGCGAGCGCAGCATTCCCTGGCCGTTGATCGGCCCGCGCGAGTGCGGTGCAAAGGCGGTGGAGCATGCCAATGGTGGCGAAGAAATCGCCCTGGTGTTCGGGCGCGAACACGCTGGCCTGACCAACGAAGAACTGCAGCGATGTCACTTCCACGTGCACATTCCCTCCAACCCCGACTTCAGTTCGCTGAACCTCGCCGCTGCCGTGCAGGTGCTCGCCTATGAGGTGCGCATGGCGTGGCTAGCTGGCGGTGCAGCGCCGGAAAAAGTCGAGAAGGTTGACGCCAGCGAGCTGGCGACCATGGACGAAATGGAGCTGTTCTACGACCACCTGGAAAAAACCCTGGTGGGCATCGGCTTCCTCGACCCGGAAAAACCCAAGCACCTGATGCCGCGCTTGCGCCGGCTGTATGGGCGGGTGGCGGTCGAGCGTTCGGAAATGAGCATTTTGCGCGGCATCCTTACCGAGACCCAGAAAGTGGTCCGGGGCGAGCCGCATAAACGGAAGGACTGACAGATGTTCGAACGCCTGCGTGAAGATATTCAAAGCGTATTCCACCGTGACCCGGCTGCGCGCAATGCCTTCGAGGTGCTCACCTGCTACCCCGGCATGCATGCCATCTGGCTGCACCGTCTGGGCAATGCCTTGTGGAAGCGTGATTTCAAGTGGCTAGCCCGGCTGGTGTCCAACTTCGGCCGCTGGCTGACCGGTATCGAGATCCACCCGGGCGCCACCATTGGCCGGCGCTTCTTCATTGACCATGGCATGGGTATCGTCATTGGCGAAACCGCCGAGATCGGCGACGACGTCACCCTTTATCAGGGCGTGACCCTGGGCGGCACCAGCTGGAACAAAGGCAAGCGCCACCCCACTCTGGAGAACGGCGTGGTGGTAGGGGCGGGGGCCAAAGTGCTGGGCCCGTTCACGGTCGGCGCGGGGGCCAAGATTGGTTCCAATGCAGTGGTGACCAAGGCGGTGCCAGCGGGCGCCACGGCGGTGGGCATCCCTGGGCGGATCATCGTCAAGAGCGAAGACAACGAAGTCGAGGCCAAGCGCAAGGCCATGGCCGAGAAGATCGGCTTCGATGCCTACGGCGTCAGTGGCGACATGCCTGACCCGGTGGCGCGTGCCATCGGCCAGATGCTCGACCACTTGCAAGCGGTCGACGAGCGGCTGGAGGGTATGTGTGGCGCCCTGACCAAGATGGGGAGCGATTACTGCGCCAAGGAACTGCCGGCCCTGCCGGAAGATGATTTTGCCGAGGAGGCCAAGGTGGCCCAGCGCGACACTCAGTCGCATTGATTGCGCCGCACTGAAATCATAGTGACATACGGGGCGTGTGCTCACGCCCCTCGTCTGCTACACTCGCGCCCGCCTCCCCGATGCAAACCCGACTAAAGCACTAGGTCTTATAGTTGACTTAAATGCTCGGGAATCGCATACTCGCACACATCCCGAAACTCCCGTGGTACCCAATAGCCATGCGACTGACTACCAAAGGCCGATACGCCGTGACCGCCATGCTCGACCTGGCGTTGCACGCGCAGCATGGGCCGGTGTCTTTGGCCGATATTTCCGAGCGCCAGGGCATTTCCCTCTCTTATCTGGAGCAGCTGTTCGCCAAGCTGCGCCGCAGCAGCCTGGTTTCCAGCGTGCGCGGTCCAGGCGGTGGCTACCAGCTGTCGCGGGGCATGGCAACCATCCAGGTGGCCCAGGTCATCGATGCGGTCAACGAATCGGTCGATGCTACCCGTTGCCAGGGCCTCGGGGACTGCCATGCCGGTGATACCTGCCTGACCCACCACCTGTGGTGTGACCTCAGCCAGCAGATCCATGAATTCCTCAGCGGCATCAGCCTGGCCGACCTCGTCATGCGCCGTGAGGTGCAGGAAGTCGCCCAGCGCCAGGACTTGCGACGTGTCGCAGGCCGAACCGCCCAGCTGGACAAGATTGAGACGTCCGCCGTCGATTGATCCCCCTGGGACGATGAGCGACGCCACCGCCTGATAGGAGAGACAAATGAAGTTGCCGATCTACCTCGATTACTCCGCGACCACTCCGGTCGACCCACGCGTGGCCCAGAAGATGGCCGACTGCCTGCTGGTCGACGGGAACTTCGGTAACCCGGCTTCGCGCTCCCACGTCTTCGGCTGGAAGGCCGAGGAAGCGGTCGAGAACGGTCGTCGCCAGGTTGCCGAGCTGATCAACGCCGATCCGCGCGAAATCGTCTGGACCAGCGGTGCCACCGAGTCCGACAACCTCGCGCTGAAAGGCGTCGCGCACTTCTATCAGACCAAGGGCAAGCACATCATCACCTCCAAGATCGAGCACAAGGCGGTCCTGGATACTGCTCGCCAGCTGGAGCGTGAAGGTTTCGAAGTCACCTACCTTGAGCCAGGCGAAGACGGCATCGTCACCCCGGCCATGGTAGAAGCGGTGCTGCGCGACGACACCATCCTGGTCTCGCTGATGCACGTGAACAACGAAGTCGGCTCGATCAACGACATCGCCGCCATCGGTGAACTGACCCGCTCGCGCGGCGTCCTGTTGCACGTCGATGCTGCCCAGTCGGCCGGCAAGGTCGAAATCGACCTGCAAAAAATGAAAGTCGACCTGATGTCGTTCTCGGCGCACAAGGTCTACGGCCCTAAAGGTATCGGCGCGCTGTACGTCAGCCGTAAGCCGCGTGTACGCCTGGAAGCCATCATTCACGGCGGTGGCCATGAGCGCGGCATGCGTTCGGGCACTCTGCCAACTCACCAGATTGTCGGCATGGGCGAAGCCTTCGCCATCGCCAAGCAGGAAATGGTCGCAGAGAACGCGCGCATCAAGGCCCTGAGCGACCGCTTCTTCAAGCAGGTTTCGGACCTTGAAGAGCTGTACGTAAACGGCAGCCAGACTGCCCGCGTACCGCACAACCTGAACCTGAGCTTCAACTACGTCGAAGGCGAATCGCTGCTGATGTCGCTGAAGGACATCGCCGTTTCGTCCGGTTCGGCCTGCACCTCCGCGTCGCTCGAACCTTCGTATGTACTGCGCGCCCTGGGCCGCAACGACGAGCTGGCGCACAGCTCGATCCGCTTCTCCTTCGGCCGTTTCACCACCGAAGAAGAAGTCGACTACGCCGCGCAGAAAGTCTGCGAGGCCGTCAACAAACTGCGTGAGCTGTCGCCGCTGTGGGACATGTATAAAGACGGCGTTGACATCTCCAAGATCGAGTGGGCCGCCCACTAAGCAGTCGCCGGCAAGAGCGGCTCCCTGATGAGGAAGGAATTGCACCATGGCATACAGTGAAAAGGTCATCGACCACTACGAAAACCCACGCAACGTCGGCAAGATGAATGCCGAAGACCCAGACGTTGGCACCGGCATGGTCGGCGCCCCGGCGTGCGGTGACGTAATGCGTCTGCAAATCAAGGTCAACGAGCAGGGCGTTATCGAAGACGCCAAGTTCAAGACCTACGGCTGCGGTTCGGCGATCGCTTCCAGCTCCCTCGCCACCGAGTGGATGAAGGGCAAGACCCTGGACGAAGCCGAGACCATCAAGAACACCCAGCTGGCCGAAGAACTGGCGTTGCCGCCGGTCAAGATCCACTGCTCGGTACTCGCCGAAGATGCCATCAAGGCAGCGGTACGCGATTACAAGCAGAAAAAAGGCTTGATCTAAGTCGCCTGTTGCGAGGTAAGGAGTCCTGATGGCTATCAGCATGACAGAAGCCGCCGCCAACCACATTCGCCGCTCCCTCGACGGGCGCGGCAAGGGTGAGGGCATTCGCCTGGGCGTGCGCACCACCGGTTGCTCGGGCCTGGCCTACGTGCTGGAGTTCGTTGACGAACTGGCGGACGAAGACCAGGTGTTCGAGAACCACGGCGTGAAGGTGATCATCGATCCCAAGAGCCTGGTCTACCTCGACGGCACCGAGCTGGATTTCGTCAAGGAAGGGTTGAACGAAGGCTTCAAGTTCAACAACCCCAACGTGCGCGGTGAGTGTGGCTGCGGCGAAAGCTTCAACGTTTGAGGCTGGCTGTGGGAACTCCTTGTCATTTCGCATTGTTTGACCTCCAGCCAAGCTTCCGCCTGGACCTCGACAAGCTGGCCACTCGCTACCGCGAGTTGGCCCGCGAAGTCCATCCCGACCGCTTTGCCGACGCCTCCGAGCGTGAGCAGCGTGTAGCGCTGGAGAAGTCCGCAGCCCTCAACGACGCTTACCAGACACTGCGCAGTGCGCCGCGTCGCGCCCGCTATCTGCTGGCCATCAGTGGTCATGAAGTGCCCCAGGAAGTCACGGTCCACGACCCGGACTTCCTGTTGCAGCAGATGCAGTGGCGCGAAGAGCTCGAAGAGTTGCAGGACGAAGCCGACCTTGACGGCGTGGGTGTATTCAAGCGGCGCCTGAAGGCTGCCCAGGACACCCTGAACGAGGACTTTGCCGCCTGCTGGGACGCCCCAGGCGAGCGCGAAAAGGCCGAGCGCCTGATGCGTCGCATGCAATTCCTCGACAAGCTCGCCCAAGAAGTGCGCCAACTGGAAGAGCGCCTCGACGATTAACCCGGTGTCGCCCGTGATGGCACCTAAGGTATTCAGATAAGCATGGCCCTACTGCAGATTGCCGAACCCGGTCAAAGCCCTCAGCCGCACCAGCGCCGCCTGGCGGTGGGGATCGACCTGGGTACCACCAACTCTCTGGTCGCCGCATTGCGCAGCGGCCGTAGCGAGCCCCTGCCTGATGCGCAGGGTAACGTCATTCTGCCGTCCGCGGTGCGCTACCTCGAAGGGCGCAGCGAAGTGGGGCAGGCCGCACGTGATGCCGCTTCCAGCGACCCGCTGAACACCGTGCTGTCGGTCAAGCGCCTGATGGGGCGCGGCCTGGCCGACGTCAAGCAGCTGGGCGAGCAGTTGCCCTACCGCTTTGTGGGTGGCGAGTCGCATATGCCGTTCATCGACACGGTGCAGGGCCCGAAAAGCCCGGTGGAAGTGTCCGCTGACATCCTCAAGGTGCTGCGCGAGCGCGCCGAAGCGACCCTGGGTGGCGAGCTGGTAGGCGCGGTGATCACCGTGCCGGCCTATTTTGACGACGCCCAGCGCCAGGCCACCAAGGACGCTGCGCGCCTGGCTGGCTTGAACGTGCTGCGCCTGCTCAATGAGCCGACGGCGGCTGCCGTGGCCTATGGCCTGGACCAGAATGCCGAAGGTGTGGTGGCCATCTATGACCTGGGTGGCGGTACCTTCGATATTTCCATTCTGCGCCTGACCGCTGGTGTGTTCGAGGTGCTGGCCACCGGTGGCGATACCGCCCTGGGTGGCGACGATTTCGACCACGCCATTGCCGGCTGGATCATCGAGCAGGCTGGCCTGTCGTCCGACCTGGACCCGGCGACCCAGCGTGCGTTGCTGCAAACAGCATGCGCCGCCAAGGAAGCCCTGACCGACGCCGACGTGGTCGGCGTCAGCCATGGCGCCTGGCAGGGTGAGCTGAGCCGTGCCGCGTTCGAAGCCATGATCGAACCGATGGTTGCCCGCAGCCTCAAGGCGTGCCGCCGCGCCGTGCGCGACAGTGGCGTGGAGCTGGAAGAAGTCAGTGCCGTGGTCATGGTGGGTGGCTCGACCCGCGTGCCGCGAGTGCGCGAAGCCGTGGGCGGGCTGTTCGGCCGTACCCCGCTGACCTCGATCGATCCTGACCAGGTGGTGGCCATCGGTGCCGCCATTCAGGCCGACACCCTGGCCGGCAACCGCCGTGAAGGTGGTGAACTGCTGCTGCTCGATGTCATTCCGCTGTCGCTTGGTCTTGAGACCATGGGCGGTCTGATGGAGAAGGTGATCCCGCGCAATACCACCATTCCGGTGGCGCGTGCCCAGGAGTTCACCACTTATAAAGATGGCCAGACGGCCATGATGATCCACGTCCTGCAGGGTGAGCGCGAGCTGATCAGCGACTGCCGCTCGCTGGCCCGTTTCGAGCTGCGCGGCATTCCGGCCATGGTTGCCGGTGCGGCGAAAATCCGCGTCACCTTCCAGGTGGATGCCGATGGCCTGCTCAGCGTCGCCGCCCGCGAACTGGGTTCGGGCGTGGAAGCCAGCATCCAGGTCAAACCGTCCTACGGCCTGACCGATGGTGAAATCGCCCGCATGCTGAAGGACTCCTTCGAACACGCAGGTTCCGACAAGCACGCCCGCCAGATGCGCGAGCACCAGGTGGACGGCGAGCGCCTGCTTGAAGCGGTACAGGGCGCCCTGGACGCCGACGGTGAGCGCCTGCTCAGCCGTGAAGAGCGCGAAGCCATCGAATTCCAGATGCAAGAACTACGTGATTTGCTGGCCGGCACCGATGGCGCAGCCATCGAGCAACAGACCAAGCGTCTGTCGCAGGTGACCGACGCATTTGCCGCCCGTCGCCTTGATTCGACGGTCAAAGCCGCACTGGCCGGGCGCAACCTGAATGAGATCGAGGAGTAACCGATGCCGCTGGTGACATTCCTGCCGCATGAGAAGTTCTGCCCCGAGGGGCTGACCGTGGAGGCGCCGACCGGGACCAATATCCTGGAACTGGCCCACGACCATCACATCGAGATGGAAAGTGCCTGCGGCGGCGTCAAGGCCTGTACCACTTGCCACTGCATCGTGCGCAAGGGTTTCGACTCGCTGGAAGAAGCCGACGAGCTGGAAGAAGACATGCTGGACAAGGCCTGGGGCCTGGAAGCGCAGTCGCGCCTGGGGTGTCAGGTGGTCGTCGCTGACGAAGACCTGACCATCGAGATCCCCAAGTACTCGCTCAACCACGCCGCTGAAGCGCCGCACTGAGGTTTGCACCATGAGCCTGAAATGGATTGATGTACTTGAGATCGCCATTCAGCTTGCAGAAAGCAAGCCTGAGGTCGATCCTCGTTATGTGAATTTCGTAGACCTGCACCGCTGGGTGCTGGCATTGCCAGAGTTCAGCGACGATCCGTCACGCGGCGGTGAGAAAGTGCTCGAGGCCATCCAGGCTGCCTGGATCGACGAAGCCGACTAAGCGTCACTTGCAGGTTAGGCAATCCCCCGGAACCCGCGTATAATTCGCGGGTTTAATTTTTCGTGTCACTCATATTCTGGAGTTTTCCATGGCTGTTCAACGTACTTTCTCGATCATCAAGCCTGACGCCGTTGCCAAAAACGTCATCGGCAAGATCACCACTCGCTTCGAAGAAGCCGGCCTGAAAATCGTTGCCTCGAAAATCAAGCAACTGTCCAAAGCCGAAGCCGAAGGCTTCTACGCTGAGCACAGCGAGCGCGGCTTCTTCGGTGACCTGGTTGCCTTCATGACTTCCGGCCCGGTTGTTGTTCAGGTTCTGGAAGGCGAAAACGCCATCGCTCTGAACCGTGAGCTGATGGGCGCTACCAACCCTAAAGAAGCTGCTCCAGGCACCATCCGTGCCGACTTCGCCGAGTCGATCGACGCCAACGCCGTTCACGGTTCGGACTCCGAAGCTGCTGCTGCTCGCGAAATCGCTTACTTCTTCGCTGCTACCGAGGTAACCACTCGCTAAGCGAAAGCTTACGGGTGAGGGTGAATCCATGACGACATCTACTGGCAAAATCAACCTGTTGGGTCTGACCCAGCCGGAAATGGAACAATTCTTCGACTCGATCGGGGAAAAACGCTTCCGTGCCGGCCAGGTGATGAAATGGATTCACCATTTTGGCGTGTCCGACTTTGCGGCTATGACCAACGTAGGCAAGGTCTTGCGCGAAAAGCTCGAGGCCGTTGCCGAGATTCGGCCTCCGGAAGTGGTCAGTGAAGACATTTCCGCCGACGGTACCCGCAAGTGGGTGATCCGCGTTGCCTCCGGCAGCTGCGTCGAGACCGTCTACATTCCTACCGACGACCGCGGCACCTTGTGCGTATCGTCGCAAGCCGGCTGTGCCCTGGACTGCAGTTTCTGCTCCACTGGCAAGCAAGGCTTCAACAGCAACCTCACTGCCGCCGAAGTGATCGGCCAGGTGTGGCTTGCCAACAAATCCTTCGGGACCGTCCCTGCCAAAGTCGACCGCGCGATTACCAACGTGGTGATGATGGGCATGGGCGAGCCCTTGCTGAACTTCGACAACGTCATCGCCGCCATGAAAATCATGATGGATGACCTGGGCTATGGCATTTCCAAGCGTCGCGTTACCCTGTCCACCTCGGGCGTGGTGCCGATGATCGACGAGCTGGCCAAGCACATTGACGTGTCGCTGGCCCTGTCGCTGCACGCACCGAACGACGAACTGCGCAACAAGCTGGTACCGATCAACAAGAAGTACCCGCTGAAAGTGCTGCTGGAGTCTTGCATGGGCTACATGTCCACCCTGGGTGGCAAGCGCGTGCTGACCATCGAGTACACCCTGCTCAAGGACGTCAACGACCAGCCTGAGCATGCCGCGCAAATGATCGAATTGCTGCGCGATGTACCGTGCAAGATCAACCTGATCCCGTTCAACCCGTTCCCGCATTCGGGCTACGAGCGGCCAAGCAACAACGCCATTCGTCGCTTCCAGGACCTGCTGCACCACGGTGGCTTCAACGTCACCACCCGCACCACCCGTGGTGACGATATCGATGCTGCCTGTGGTCAGCTGGTCGGCCAGGTCAACGACCGCACCCGCCGTAGCGAGCGCTACATCGCTGTGCGCCAGCTCTCCGCGGACGTCGAGCTGCAAGACAGCGCCGCCAACCACTGACCGGGACCTTGCCCATGAGCCTGCGCGCCGCGCTGTCGATCCTTGCGCTCTTGCTGCTGGCCGGCTGTGTGTCGGGCGGCGCGAGCGACCCCCTGGCCAGCCGCCAGGGCAGGGCAGAGGCGGGGCGGGCTTATGTGCAACTGGGCCTGGGGTATTTGCAACAGGGTTTGACCGCGCAGGCCAAGGCGCCACTGGGCAAGGCCCTGGCCCTCGACAGCACCGATGCCGACGCGCACGCGGCCTTGGCGCTGGTATTCCAGGCCGAAGGTGAGCCGGCACTCGCCGAAGCCCACTTTCGCAAGGCCTTGCAAGCCCGCGCCGGCGACACGCGAATGCGCAACAATTACGGCAGTTTCCTTTATGCTCAGGGGCGATTTGCCGAGGCCGAGCAGATGTTTCGCCTGGCCAGCGCCGATACCCTGTATCCTGAGCGCTCACGCGTGTACGAGAACCTGGGCCTGACTGCCCTGAAGCGCGATCGCCGCGACCAGGCGCATGCTTACCTGCTGAAAGCGTTGCAACTCAACCAGCGGCAACCGAAAGCGTTGCTGGAAATGGCTGAGTTGTCCTACGAAAACAGGCATTATGTGCCGGCCCGGGACTACTACGATCGTTTCAGCCAGTTGAGCGACCACGATGCCCGTAGCCTGCTGCTGGGCAGTCGCCTTGCCCGGGTGTTCGACGAGCAGGGCACACTGGCCGAGATGGGCCAGCAATTACAACGACTTTATCCCGGTACGCCGGAATATCAGCAATACCTGTCGGAGCAACGATGAACGCCGCGCATCCCGAAGTAGCAGTAGCGCCTGGCCAGAACCCCGGTGAGCTTTTGCGCCTGGCCCGTGAGAAACGGGACTGGTCTCAAGCCGAGGTGGCCCGCAAGCTCAACCTCACTGTCAGTTCGTTGAACCACGTGGAAACCGGCGCCTTCGACAAGCTGCCAGGGCATACGTTTGCCCGTGGCTACATTCGCGCCTATGCCAAGCTCATGGACCTCGACCAGGCCGCCCTGGTAGAGGCCTTCGACCGCTACACCGGCACCCACGCCAAAGGCAGCGAGGTACATTCGCTGGGCCGTATCGAAGAGCCGGTGCGCCTGTCGCACAACATTCTGCGCGGCGTCAGCCTGCTGTTGCTGGTGGCGGTGGTCGGTGGCGGCTTCGTCTGGTGGCAGGACCAGGGCAGCCTGCGTGGCAAAGACCTGGCCAAGATTGCTTTGGAGCACGTCGAAGTCGAAAGCGCCGATGGCACCACCCAGATTCACCCGCTCGATGAGCCTGAAGACCAGGCTGTTTCCGCTGGCCAGCAAGCTGAAAGCGCACCGCTGGCGCTGGAGCAGGGCGCAGCCGAACAGCCAGCCGCCGCTGCTGAACAGGCACCGGCAAGCCCGGCGCCAACCCTTGCTGCAGTGCCTGCGCCGACACCGGCCCAGCCAGCGTCCGCGCAGCCTGCACCTGCTGCAGTGGCTACCCCGGTAGCACCGGCTACCCCGGCACCGGCCGCTGTTGCACCTGCCGCACCGGCGCCGACCTTGGCTGCCACCGAGCCAGCCGCAGTACCGGCAGGCAGCGCCAAGGTCGCCATCCAGTTCACCGCCGATTGCTGGACCCAGGTGTCCGATGGCAACGGCAAGGTGCTGTTCAGCGCCATCAAGCGCAAGGGGGACAACCTCGAACTGACCGGCAAGCCGCCGTTCGCGGTGCGTCTGGGCTTTGCCCGTGGCGCCCAGGTCAGCTACAACGGCCAGGCCGTCGATGTTGCCCCGTTCACCAGTGGCGAGACCGCTCGCCTGAAGTTGGGACAGTAAGTCATGCACGGCGAATCTCCGATCAAACGTCGCGAATCCCGCAAAATCTGGGTCGGCAATGTGCCGGTGGGTGGTGATGCGCCCATCGCGGTGCAGAGCATGACCAACACCGACACCAACGATGTGGCCGCCACCGTGGCGCAAATCCAGCGCCTGGTCGATGCCGGCGTGGACATCGTGCGCGTTTCAGTGCCGGACATGGACGCCGCCGAGGCGTTCGGCAAGATCAAACAGCTGGTCAGTGTGCCGCTGGTCGCCGACATCCACTTCGATTACAAAATTGCCCTGCGTGTGGCCGAGCTGGGCGTGGATTGCCTGCGCATCAACCCCGGCAACATCGGCCGTGAAGACCGTGTACGCGCCGTGGTCGATGCCGCCCGCGACCGTGGTATCCCGATCCGTATCGGCGTCAACGCCGGCTCCCTGGAAAAAGACCTGCAGAAAAAGTACGGCGAGCCGACCCCGGCCGCATTGGTCGAGTCGGCCCTGCGCCACGTCGAGCACCTCGACCGCCTGGACTTCCAGGACTTCAAGGTCAGCGTCAAGGCCTCCGACGTGTTCATGGCCGTCGAAGCCTACCGCCTGCTGGCCAAGCAGATCGTGCAGCCGCTGCACCTGGGCATCACCGAAGCCGGTGGCCTGCGTTCGGGGACGGTGAAATCCGCCGTCGGCCTCGGTATGCTGCTGGCCGAAGGCATTGGCGATACCATCCGTATCTCGCTGGCGGCCGACCCGGTCGAAGAAGTGAAAGTCGGCTACGACATCCTCAAGTCGCTGCACCTGCGCTCGCGTGGCATCAACTTCATCGCCTGCCCGAGCTGCTCGCGGCAGAACTTCGATGTGGTCAAGACCATGAACGAGCTGGAAGGGCGCCTTGAAGACCTGCTGGTGCCGCTGGACGTCGCAGTGATCGGTTGCGTGGTCAACGGCCCGGGCGAAGCCAAGGAAGCCCATGTAGGGTTGACCGGCGGTACGCCGAACCTGATCTACATCGATGGCAAGCCTGCGCAGAAGCTGACCAATGACAACCTGGTCGATGAGCTGGAAAAACTCATCCGCCAGAAAGCGGCCGAAAAGGCCGAAGCCGATGCGGCGCTGATCGCCCGTGGCTGACACACAGAATTCGTAAGGACTATTCGTGAGCAAATCGCTGCAAGCCATCCGTGGCATGAACGACATCCTGCCAGAACAGTCGCCACTGTGGCGCTACTTTGAAGGCACCGTGGCCGGGCTGCTGGACACCTACGGGTACAGCCAGATCCGTACGCCGATCGTCGAGTTCACCGAGCTGTTCAAGCGCTCGATCGGTGAAGTGACCGATATCGTCGAAAAAGAGATGTACACCTTCGAGGACCGCAACGGCGATTCGCTCACCTTGCGCCCTGAAGGTACCGCCGCCTGCGTGCGTGCCGTGCTGGAGCACGGCATCACCGGCAATGGCCAGTTGCAGAAACTGTGGTACATCGGCCAGATGTTCCGCCACGAGCGCCCGCAGAAAGGCCGCTACCGCCAGTTCCACCAGATTGGCGTGGAAGTGTTCAACCTGGATGGCCCGGACATCGATGCCGAGCTGATCATGCTGACCTGGCGCCTGTGGGGCCTGCTGGGCATCCAGGACGCGGTCAAGCTGGAGCTCAACAGCCTGGGTACCAGTGAGGCCCGTGCACGCTACCGTGACGCGCTGGTCGAGTTCCTCTCGGCACGCCTGGAGCAGCTAGACGAAGACAGTCAGCGCCGCCTGAAGAGCAACCCGCTGCGCATTCTCGACAGCAAGGACCAGAACACCCAGGCGGTACTGGTGGGTGCGCCGAAGCTGGAAGACTACCTGGACGAAGCGTCCCGCGTGCACTTCGAAGGCCTGAAGGTCCGCCTGGACGCAGCCGGCATTCCGTTCGTGATCAACACCAAGCTGGTACGTGGCCTGGACTACTACAGCAAGACCGTGTTCGAGTGGGTCACCGACAAGTTGGGCGCCCAGGGCACCGTGTGTGCCGGCGGCCGCTACGATGGCCTGGTCGAGCAGATGGGCGGCAAGCCAACCACCGGCGTTGGTTTCGCCATGGGTATCGAGCGCCTGATCCTGCTGCTGGAAACCCTCGGCAAGGTACCGGAGTCCATCAGCCGCCAGATCGACGTTTACCTGTGCGCCTTTGGTGAGCAGGCCGAACTGGCAGGCCTGCGCTTGTCCGAAGGCCTGCGTGACCGCCTGCCGGGCCTGCGCCTGGCGGTAAACGCCGGTGGTGGCAGCTTCAAGAGCCAGTTCAAGAAAGCCGACAAGAGTGGCGCGCTGTTCGCCCTGATCCTGGGCGACGACGAGCTGGCCAAGCAAGAAATCGGCTTGAAGCCCCTGCGTGGCCAGGGCGAACAACAGAACATTGCCTGGGATGCTCTGGCAGAGCACCTGGAAACCGCGATCGCGCAGGCGTAACGCGGTTCAACAACGAATAGGCGAAAAGGAGTATTGGGGTGTCGAGTACCGATGATGATGATCTGGCAGGGGTCAAGGACTGGTGGAATCGCAACGGCAAGCCGCTGTTGACCGGCGCATTGCTGGCCGGCGTGGTGGTATTGGGCTGGAATACCTGGCACAAGTACCAGAACAACCAGTCGCAAGGTGCCTCGCAGCTGTATCAGGCGTTACTTGAGACCAGCCTGACGCCGACTGGCCAGCCAGACGCCACCAAGGTCGCGGAACTGGCCGGCAAGCTCAAGAGCGAGTTCGGCGGTACTGCTTACGCCCAGTACGGCAGCCTGTTCGTGGCCAAGGTGGCAGTCGAGAGCGGCAAGCTCGACGACGCCGCTGCCGAGCTGAAAAGCGTGCTGGACAAGCCGGCCGACGTGACCTTGGGCGAGATTTCGCGCCAGCGTCTGGCTCGCGTGCTTGCCGCCCAGAACAAGGCCGAAGACGCGCTCAAGCTGCTTGACGGTGATGCCGACAAAGCCTTCCTGGCCAGCCGTGAAGAGTTGAAAGGTGACCTGCTGGTGCAACTGGGCCGTGCCGCCGACGCACACAGCGCTTACGAAAAAGCCAAGGCTGCGCTGTCCGATGACGCGGCAGTCGGTGGCCTGCAATTGAAGCTGGATGACCTGGCTAAAGGGGACGCGTAAGTGATCGGTTGGAAACATGCAGCAGTGCTGACCCTGGCCGTGCTGGCCGCAGGTTGCAGCAGCAACAGCAAGAAGGAACTGCCTCCGGCCGAGCTGACCAAGTTCACCGAGGAAGTGGTGCTGAAGAAGCAGTGGAGCCGTTCGATCGGTGACGGCCAGGGTGAAACCTACAACACCCTGGTGCCGGCCATCGAGAACGACCGTATCTACGCCTCCGACGTCAACGGCGAAGTGTTCGCCCTGGACCGCATCACTGGCGATGTCGTGTGGAAGAAGGACCTGGAGCTGCAGGTTTCCGGCGCAGTTGGCGTGGGCTATGGCCTGGTCATGCTCGGCACCCTCAAGGGTGAAGTGATTGCCCTGGATTCCAGCACCGGTGAAGAGCGTTGGCGCTCCCGCGTGACCAGCGAAGTGCTGGCCCCGCCTGCCAACAACGGTGATGTGGTGGTGGTGCAAACCCAGGACGACCGCCTGATTGGCCTGGATGCCGCTACTGGCGACCGCCGCTGGATCTACGAAAACACCCCGGCCGTACTGACCCTGCGTGGCACCGGTGCCCCGATTGCCACCAACCGCCTGGCCATTGCCGGCCTGTCCACTGGCAAGGTGGTGGCGGTGGACATCAATAACGGCGTGCCAGTGTGGGAAAGCCGTGTGGCCATTCCACAAGGCCGTTCCGAGCTGGACCGTGTGGTCGACATCGATGGCGGCTTGCTGCTGTCCGGTGAAACCCTCTACGTCAGCACCTACCAGGGCCGTGTAGCGGGCCTGGACCTGGAAAGCGGCCGTGTGCTGTGGCAGCGTGATGCGTCCAGCTACGTGGGCGTTGCCCAAGGTTTCGGCAATGTCTACGTCAGCGAAGCGTCGGGTACCGTGGAAAGCGTCGACGAGCGCACTTCCAGCGCCCTGTGGACCAACGACACCATGGCGCGCCGTCAGCTGTCGGCGCCGGAAGTGTTTTCCAGCTACGTAGCGGTAGGCGACTTTGAAGGTTACCTGCACCTGCTGAGCCAGGTCGATGGCCGCTTCGTCGGCCGTGAGCGTATCGACAGCGATGGCCTGCGCGCCCGCCCACTTGTGGTCGGCGACACCATCTACGTCTTCGGCAACAGCGGCAAGCTCGAGGCACTGACCATCCGCTGAAGCTATGCTTGAAGCCTTGGCGGGCTTCAAGCTGCGGCGTAGGACACGCCGCCCGTACTCCGGCCGCTGCCTTGCAGCGGCCTTTGCATTTTCAAGAATTCGAGAGTGGAGAGCCGATGGTTCCCGTAATTGCCCTGGTGGGCCGCCCGAACGTCGGCAAATCCACCATGTTCAACCGCCTGACCAAAACCCGCGATGCCATCGTCGGTGACTTGTCGGGCCTGACCCGTGACCGCCAGTATGGCGATGCCAGCTGGCAGGGTCGTTCCTTCATCCTGATCGACACCGGTGGTATTACCGGTGACGAAGTGGGCATGGACGAGAAAATGGCCGAGCAGTCGCTCATGGCCATCGAAGAAGCCGACTACGTGCTGTTCCTGGTCGATGCCCGCGCCGGCATGACCGCCGCCGACCAGATGATTGCCGAGCACCTGCGCAAGCGCAACAAAGAGGCGATTCTGGTCGCCAACAAGATCGACAACATCGACGCCGACGTCGCTCGCGCCGAGTTCTCGCCGCTGGGCATGGGCAACGCCATTCCGGTGGCGGGCTCCCAGGGCCGTGGCATCAACGCGCTGATGGAGGCCGTGCTTGGCCACCTGCCGCGCGACCAGGTCGAAGAAGCCCTGGACGCCGAAGTCGCCGAAGGCGAAGAGGCCGTGCGCATCCCTGGCCCGAGCGAGAAAGATGGCATCAAGATCGCCATCATCGGCCGCCCGAACGTGGGTAAATCCACCCTGGTCAACCGCATGCTCGGTGAAGAGCGCGTGGTGGTCTATGACCAGCCGGGTACCACCCGTGACAGTATCTACATCCCGTTCGAACGCGATGGCGAGAAGTACACCTTCATCGACACCGCCGGTGTGCGCAAACGCGGCAAGATCCACGAGGAAGTCGAGAAGTTCTCGGTGGTGAAGACGCTGCAGGCGATCAAGGATGCCAACGTGGTGATCTTCGTCATGGACGCCCGCGAAGGTGTGGTGGACCACGACCTGAACCTGCTGGGCTTTGCCCTGGAAGCGGGCCGCGCCATCGTCATCGCCCTGAACAAGTGGGATGGCATGCAGCCCGGCGAACGCGACTACGTGAAGACCGAGCTGGAGCGCCGGCTGTTCTTCGTTGACTTCGCCGACATCCACTTCATCTCCGCCTTGCATGGCACTGGCGTGGGTAACCTGTACAAGTCGGTGCAGGCCGCGTTCAAGTCGGCGGTAACCCGTTGGCCTACCAGCCGCCTGACGCAGATCCTGGAAGACGCCGTGAGCGAGCACCAGCCACCGCTGGTGAACGGTCGCCGCATCAAGCTGCGCTATGCCCACCTGGGGGGGGCCAACCCGCCGCTGATCGTGATTCACGGTAACCAGACCGAGAAAATTCCGAAGTCGTACTCGCGTTACCTGGAGAACACCTACCGCCGTGTGCTGAAGCTGGTCGGTACGCCGATCCGCATCGAGTACAAGGGCGGTGAGAACCCGTACGAGGGCAAGAAGAACACCCTCACCGACCGCCAGGTCAACAAGAAGCGCCGCCTGATGTCGCACCACAAGAAGGCCGAGAAGAAGCGCCGCGACAAGCGCTGATTCCGCCTCAGCCTCTTCGCGGGCTTGCTCGCGAAGAGGCCGTTTGATCCAAAGCAATGCCCCTAATGTTTCAACCTTTTTCCTGACCGCCCGATCCGCTATGCTCGGACTCCACCCCGTGCCGGATACACCCCAGGAAAGAGGGCTCCATGATCCGCAGCAAACTGCCGAACGTCGGCACGACCATCTTCACCACCATGTCCCAGCTCGCCGTGCAGACCGGTGCGCTCAACCTGTCCCAGGGTTTCCCTGATTTCAACGGCCCGCAGGCCCTGCTCGATGCAGTGGGCCGGCATGTGGCTGCCGGGCACAACCAGTATTCGCCGATGACCGGCCTGCCGGCCCTGCGCCAGCAGGTGGCAGCCAAGGTCGAGCGCCTGTATGGCGCCAAGGTGGATGCGGACCAGGAAGTGACCATCACCCCCGGTGCCACCGAGGCGATCTTCTGTGCCATTCAGGCTGTGGTCCATGCGGGTGACGAGGTCATCGTCTTCGACCCTTGCTACGACAGTTACGAGCCGTCCGTGGAGCTGGCCGGTGGCCGCTGCGTGCATGTGCAACTCAGCGACGGCGACTTCCGCATCGACTGGCAGAAGTTCAGCGATGCCTTGAGCCCGCGCACGCGCATGGTCATCCTCAACTCGCCGCATAATCCCAGTGGCGCGTTGATTACCCGCGAAGACCTCGACCAGTTGGCGGCACTCATTGCCGACCGTGATATCTACCTGGTCAGCGACGAGGTCTACGAGCACCTGGTGTACGACGGCGTACGCCACGCCAGCGTGCTGGCCCATGAGCAGTTGTACCAACGCGCCTTCGTGGTCAGCTCGTTCGGCAAGACCTACCACGTGACCGGCTGGAAGACCGGCTACGTGATCGCGTCCCCGGCGCTGAGCGCGGAGCTGCGCAAGGTTCACCAGTACGTCAACTTCTGCGGCGTGACGCCTTTGCAATGTGCGCTGGCCGACTTCATGGCCGAGCACCCCGAGCACATCGATGAACTGCCGGCCTTCTACCAGGCCAAGCGAGACCTGTTCTGCGGTTTGCTGGACGGTTCGCGGTTCAGCTTCACCCGCACGGCGGGTACCTATTTCCAGCTGGTGGACTATTCGCAGATCCGCCCGGACCTGAACGATGTCGACATGTCGCTGTGGCTCACCCGCGAGCACGGTGTGGCGACCATTCCGGTGTCGGTGTTCTACCAGCAACCCATCCCCGAGCAACGCCTGGTCCGCCTGTGCTTTGCCAAACGAGAGGAGACGCTGCGTCAGGCAGCGGAACGACTATGCGCGATTTGAGCACACTGCCGAACCTGAGAGTCGCCCTGGTGCAAACCACCCTGGCCTGGCACGACCGCGAGGCCAACTATGCGCACTTCGAGGTGCTGCTGGAGCAGGTGGGCGAGGTGGACCTGGTAATCCTGCCGGAAATGTTCACCACTGGTTTCTCGATGCAATCGGAAAGCCTGTGCGAGCCGGAGAACGGCCCGACCTACAAGTGGCTGAAGGCCCAGGCGAAGAAATGCAACGCGGTGATTACCGGTAGCGTGATCATCCAGGCCGCTGACGGCAGCCACCGCAACCGCCTGCTGTGGGCGCGGCCGGATGGCGAAATTCTGCATTACGACAAGCGCCACCTGTTCCGCATGGCCGGTGAGCACAAGCACTACACCCCGGGCGAGCGCCAGGTCCAGTTCGAGCTCAAGGGCTGGCGAATTCGCCCACTGATCTGCTACGACCTGCGCTTCCCGGTGTGGAGCCGCGATGCCCAGGACACCGACCTGCTGCTGTACACCGCTAACTGGCCGGCTGCGCGGCGCCAACACTGGAACCGGCTGCTGCCGGCGCGGGGGATCGAGAACCTGTGCTATGTGGCAGCGGTTAACCGGGTGGGGACGGATGGCAAAGGCTTTGCGTATTCGGGCGATAGCCAGGTGCTGGACTTCCAGGGTGAGAGCCTGCTCAGTGCCGGGGAAGCGGACGGGGTGTTCACTGCAGTGTTGAGCGCGGCGGAGCTGGCGGCTTACCGGGCCAAGTTCCCGGCCAACCTGGATGCCGATACCTTCGAGCTTCACTGACGGCCTGAACTGGCCCTATCGCCGGCAAGCCAGCTCCCACAGGTACTGCACAGTATTCGAAATCTGTGAGGACCCTGTGGGAGCGGGCTTGCCGGCGAAGAGGCCGGCGCTGGTTACATTAATTTTCGATCAATACACATCCCGCCGATACCGGCCATCCTCGATCAGTTGCTGTACAGCAGCGTCCCCAAGCATGCCGTTCAGCGCAGCATCTACCCCCGCAGCCATCCCTTGCAGGCTGCCGCAGACATACACACAGGCGCCATCCGCCACCCAGCGTTTGAACTCCTCGGCCTGCTGCAGCAACACATCCTGCACATACACCTTCTCAGCCTGATCGCGTGAAAACGCGAGATCCAGCCGTGCCAGGTCGCCGCTGTCCAGCCAGCCTTGCAGCTCATCGCCACACAGCAGGTCATGCGCCCGGTTACGCTCGCCGAACAGCAGCCAGTTACGCTGCTCGCCAGCATTCACCCGCGCCCGAATCAGGCTACGCAGGCCGGCCAGGCCGGTGCCGTTACCGATCAGAATCATCGGTGCGGCACTTTCCGGCAGGTGGAAACCGCTGTTACGCCGCAGGCGCAGGCTCAAGGTGCCGTTCAGCGGCAGGTACTCGGTCAGCCAGCCCGAGCCCAGGCCCAGGTGGCCATCGGCGTGGCGTTCCTGGCGCACGATCAGCTCCAGCACGCCATCGCTGGCGATCGAGGCGATGGAGTATTCGCGGCTGCCGATCGGCACCAGTGCATCGATCAACGCCTGCGGCTGCAAGCCGATCAAGTGATCACGACGTGCCGGCAACTGGCGGCCAGCGAGGGCCTGGGCCAGGGTTTCGCTCAGGCCATTCACCTGCACCTTGGCGCTGGCGTCCAGCGCCAGGCCATTGAGGAAGGCGTCGACACGGGGCTGGCCATTGAGCGGTAGGATCTCCACCAGGTCGCCAGCCTCCCAGCTGGCAGGCGCTTCCGGTTGCAAGCCAAGCAGGTACACCGGCTGCCCTTGGCTGCCTGGGTTCAACAGTTCGCGGCGCACCAGTGACCAGTTGGCAAAGCTCGGCGGCTGCCAGGCGGCCACCGGCTGGGCGCCGGTCAGTTGCGCCAGTTCTTGCTGCCACTGCTGCAGCGCTGCCTGGTCGGCATTGTCCACTTCCACCGGGCTGAACGCGCTGCTGGCGCCGCGCTCACCCAGCCATGCCTGCAAGCGGCGGGCGAAGCCGCAGAAGTGCGGATACTGGCGGTCGCCGAGGGCGAGTACAGCGTAGCTGAGGTTGTTCAGCGCCCAAGGTTGGCCAAGCACCTTGCGCTCGAAGGCGCGGGCGCTGTCGGGGGCTTCGCCGTCGCCGAAGGTGCTGACCACGAACAGCGCGCGGCGGGCTTGTCGAAGGTCGTTTTCACCCAGTTCGGCCAGGGCGCGCACCTGTACCGGCATGCCCGCTGCTTGCAGCTGCCCGGCGCTCTGCCAGGCCAGTTGCTCGGCAAAGCCGCTTTGGCTGGCAAAACTGATCAGCCAGCTTTCGCCGCTGCCATTGTTGCTGGCAACGTTGCCACGGGCCTCGCGCACCTGGCGCTTCTTGCGGCGGCGGTCGAGGTATAGCAGCCAGCCGGTGACGAAGAACAGCGGCATGGTCAGGCTGGCGATGGTGACGATGATGCGGCCCGGCAGGCCGAAGTATTCGCCAACGTGCAGGGCGTAGACGCTTTGCAGCAGCTGGGCCTTGAAGGACTTATCGGTGTAGCGGTCGTGGTTTTTCACCTGTCCGGTGGCCGGGTCCAGCACCAAGGTGTTGAACGCGCGCGGGTGATCGGCGTTGTCCAGCAAGTAAAACAGGTTGGCAGGCTGGCCACCCGCCGGCGGCAGGCGCAGGTTATACATGGCCAGGCCTGGGCCGGCAGCGTTTTTGAGGTTGGCCCAGATCGCGTCATAGTCGACCACCAGCGGCGGGGCGTTCTTGTCGACTTTCTGCGGCCCGTGGCGGCCACGGCCTTCGCCGCGTTTTTGTTGCTGGCCCGCGGCCGGCTTGTCGGCCAGCAGCTTGTTCAGGCCTTCGCGGTACCATTCATAGGACCAGAACAGCCCGGTAAGGGCGAACAGCAGATAGAACAGCAGGCACCAGGTACCGGCCACGGCGTGCAGGTCCCAGTTGAAGGCTCGGCCTTTCTTCGCCCAGTCGAAGGTCAGCCAGGTGCGCCAGTCCAGTGCCTTGCGCGGCCAGCGCAGGTACAGGCCGGAGAGGCAGAAGAACACCAGCATCAGGGTGCAGGCACCGGTAATCTGCCGGCCGGTGTCGCCCATGGCCAGGAAGCGGTGCAGGTTGAGCATGAGGTTGAAGAAGCCTTGCCCGGCCACTTTGCCCTTGAGTTCGCCGGTGTAGGGGTCGGCATAGCGCAGCTCGCCACGGCGTTCGCCTGGTGGCGGCATGAAGAAGATCCGTGCGGCGTTGCCTTCACGCACGTCGACCCACAGCATCGACACCTTGTCGTGTTGCTGGGCCTCGACTCGCTGGACCAGCTCGGCTGGCGGCAGCACGCCTTCGGCGCGCACCTCTACCTTGAGCACATCGGCATTGAATGCGCGCAGCAGTTCTTCCTGGAACGAGTACAAGGCCCCCGTGATGCCCATCAGGGCCAGCACCAGGCCAGCGGTGATGCCAAAGAACCAGTGCAATTGGAACAGCGTCTTCTTCACCACGTCTCTCACCTTGTGTTGCTGCCGCTACCTGCGCGGCGTGCATTATGCCTTGATACGCAAAAGCCCCGCTCACTGGTATGAACGGGGCTTTGGGCTGCTGCGTTAGAAGTGAACGCTGGTGGTCAACAGTGCAGTCCGCCCGGCCGCCTGGTTGGCGAAGTGGGTGGAGAAGGCCTTGTCGTAGTACACCTCGTTGGTCAGGTTCTGCACGTTCAGCTGCAGGTCGACGTTCTTGGTCAGCTTGTAGGCCGCCATGGCGTCGTAGCGAACGTAGCTGTCGACCATGGTGGTGTTGGCTACGCTGCCGTACACGTCATCCACGTAGAACGCACCGCCACCGATGGTCAGCTTCGGCGTGATCGCGTAAGTGGTCCACAAGCTGGCGCTGTTGTTTGGCGTGTTCGGCAGTTGGTTGCCGTCGTTGGCCTTGCCCAGCGGGCCGCCGTCGATCTGGCGTGCCTGCATGTAGGTGTAGCCGGCGAACACCTGCCATTTATCGGTCAGCTTGCCGCTGGCAGACAGTTCAATACCTTGCACGCGGGTTTCACCGACGTTCTCGTAGGTGTTGGTGTTGACCTGTACCCGGGCGTTTTCTTTCTCGGTGCGGAACAGCGCCGCAGCCAGAGACAGGCGCTCGTCAAGCAGGTTCCACTTGGTGCCGATCTCGTAGTTGGTGGTTTCTTCCGGCTCCATATCGCTGGCAAGCAGATTCCCGTTGCGGTCAGGTGTGCCACCCAGCGGGTTGCCTTCGGTACCTTCGCCGAGCATGGTGCCTGGTGGCGTAGCGGAGGTGGCGTAGGACACGTAGATGCTGCCGTTTTCGGCCGGCTTCCACACCAGACCCAGTTGGCCGGTCACGAACTCGCTGACGTCGTTGCCTTTGGCAGTGGTGGTGCCAGCGGCGTTGTAGGTTTTGTAGTCGGTGTCGAAGTGGTCGTATCGCAGGCCCATGTTGACCAGCCACTCGGGGGTCAGCTCCAGGGTGTCGAATACATAGATCGCGCGGGTCTTGCTGTTGGTGGTGGTGCCAGCGTAGTTGCGCGAGATGGTGCCGTTCCACGGATCATCCGGGTTCGGGTTGCTCAGCGAGGTGCAGTTGTACCCGCTGGTGGAGCCGATCATGCCCGGGGTGCAGTTGGTATTGGCGCTGCCGCCTGGGACGGTGTCGGTGTCAACGGTGTAGCTGGAGCGCTCGCTTTCTTCACGGCTCAGCTCGATACCGGTGGAGAAGCTGTTTTTCAAACCACCGACATAGAACTCGCCGAACAGGTCGGTCTGGTTGGTGGTGGTGGCGGTATTACCCACCCGGGTGTTGGCACGACGCCACACGCTGCCGTTGTTGACGTTGCCCTTGCTGTCGTCAGGCTGGGTCAGGATGTAGTCCTGCATGCTGTTGCCGTGACGCAGGGTGTTCTTGATGGTCAGCGCGTCGGTCAGGTCGTGCTCGATGGCGAAGGTGGCGATGTCCACGCGGGTCTTGCGGAAGTCGCGACCGGTCAGGCCGTAGAAGTTATCGCTGTCGCCGCCGTCATTCGGTTTGCTCGGGTGCGCCGAGGTGCGCCCGGCGCTGCCGTTGGTCGGGATGGTGTAGGGGATGCTCGAATCCGGCAGGTCGTCGCTTTCCAGGTGGTAGTAGTCAAGGTTGACGCGGGTTGGCGTGCCCAGGCCGAAGGCCAGCGACGGGGCGATACCCCAGCGGTCGTAGTTGACCTTGTCGCGGCCGGCGACGTTGCTTTCGTGGGTCATCAGGTTCAGGCGGCCGGCAACGGTATCGCTGAACTGGTAGTTGCCATCGAAGGTGTAGCGCTGGGTCTGGTCGCTGCCCCAAGTCCAGGCGCCGTCGAGCGAGTTGCCAAGGTGCGCGCGCTTGCTCACCAGGTTGATGGTGCCGCCTGCAGCGCCACGGCCACCGATGGCCGAGTTAGGGCCCTTGGCCACTTCCACCGACTCGATGGCGAAAATTTCGCGGGTTTGCGCGCCAGTGTCTCGTACGCCGTCCAGGTAGGTATCACCCTGGGCATCGAAGCCACGAATGAACGGGCGGTCGCCTTGCGGGTTGCCGCCTTCGCCAGCACCGAAGGTAATGCCCGGCACAGTGCGCAGTGCGTCCTGCAGGGTCAAGGCATTGGTGTCCTTGATCACTTGCTGCGGGATCACGGTAACCGAGCGCGGGGTGTCTAACAGCGGCGCGGTGTACTTCTGCGAGGAGGCCTTTTCAACCTTGTAATCGGTGCTGGCTTGTTCAGCCTTGCCATTGACGCTGGTGGCGTCGAGGGTGATGGCGCTGGTGGCGGCCGGGTCGGCGGCGTAGACCGACGTGGCGCTAAGGGCGACACCGATGGCAGACACGATCAGGCGTGGCGAACTCACAGCAGATGGTACGGACTGGCGCATTGCTAAGGACCTTCCCCAAGGTGTTGAGGCGGCGGATCTTAATGTAAGCAATTGTGACTCACAATTGAGATTCGTTACCATTCGTGAGGAATTTACAATCTTTACAATTTGCCTTTACGGTTTCATCCAGCTGAAACGTCTTAAGCGGCGAATGGGGCTTGTGCAGCGCAAAAGGGAATCAATATCATTGGCGCCTTTACACTTCCTAACGGTGCTGCTGCCATGCTGCTTCACATCCCAGGCCTGTTCGACGCTGATGAGCTGGCCCGTATTCGCCAGGCGCTGGAGCAGGCCGACTGGGCTGATGGCAAGGCTACGGCTGGCTACCAGTCGGCCAAGGCCAAGCACAACCTGCAGTTGCCGGAAGGGCACCCGCTGGCCAAGGAGATTGGCAGCGCGCTGATCGACCGGCTGTGGAAAACTCCGCGCTTCATGTCGGCGGCCTTGCCACACAAGGTGTTCCCGCCGCTGATCAACTGCTACCGCGAAGGCGGCAACTTCGGTTTCCACATCGACAACGCCCTGCGCCAGCCCAAGGGCAGCCCGGAGCGGGTGCGTACCGACCTGTCTTCCACGCTGTTCCTCAGCGACCCGGACAGCTACGACGGTGGCGAGTTGGTGATTCAGGACACTTACGGCGTGCAGCAGGTCAAGTTGGCCGCCGGTGACCTGGTGCTGTACCCCGGCACCAGCCTGCACAAGGTAAACCCGGTAACCCGTGGCCAGCGTTACGCCGCATTTTTCTGGACCCAGAGCCTGGTGCGTGAGGACAGCCAGCGGACGCTGTTGTTCGAGATGGATAACGCTATCCAGCAATTGACTGCCGATGTGCCGGACCATCCGTCGCTGCTGCAACTGACCGGCACGTACCACAACCTGCTGCGCCGCTGGGCTGAGGTATGAGCCGTGTCCTACCAGTTGCGACGTGAGGAAGTGGTGGATGTGGCCGGTTTGCAGGCCATGCTGGAGGAAAGCCCCGGCAAGGCCGCTCAGGCGATTCTGGCGGCAGCGGGGCAGGGCGCGGTCGAGGCGCAGTTGCTGTTGGGGCAGATCCTGCTGGATGGCCGTGGAATCCAGGAGGATGCCACCGTGGCCCGGCGTTGGTTTGGCATCGCCGCACAGGGCGGCAGTGCCATGGCGCACAACATGCTCGGGCGTTGCCTGGAGCATGGTTGGGGCGGCGAGCCGAGCCTGACGCAGGCGGCCATCCACTATGCGCGCGCGGCTGATGCCGGTTTGGATTGGGGCCTTTACAATCTGGGCAACCTGCTGGCCACTGGTCGCGGGGTGCCGGCCAATCAGGCGCAGGCACTGATGTGCTACGAGAAGGCTGCGCAGATGGGGCATGCCAAGTCGATGAACCTGTACGGGCGTTACCTGGAGCAGGGCATTGCAACGGCGCCAAGCCCGGCGCGAGCGGTGCGCTGGTATCGGCGTTCGGCTGAGGCTGGGGATTTTCGAGGGATGTTCAGCCTGGCGCTGGTACTGGTAGAGCGCGGGCAGATGGCGGAGGCCGGGCAGTGGTTGGAGCGGGCGCGGGTTGAGGGGAACATGAATTTCCTGCGCGCTGCGTTGGTGACCTTGCAGGGCGCTGGGCCGGTGTTGATGGCCTTTGCGGGGCGGTATGCCGAGGAGATCGAACGGCGCGAAGACCGTTCCAATCCGACCGGTTGACGCGGTCAGGTGTAGGAGCGGCCTTGGGGGCACGCAAATAAAAACGAGGCCTTGCGGCCCCGTTCTGCATTACAGGTAGTAAGCCTTCAGCGGCGGGAAGCCGTTGAATTCCACCGCGCTGTAGCTGGTGGTGTAGGCGCCGGTCGACAGCCAGTACAGGCGGTCACCGATGGCCAGGTTCAGCGGCAGGCCGTACTTGTAGTTTTCGTACATGATGTCGGCGCTGTCGCAGGTCGGGCCGGCGATGACCACTTCTTCGGCTTCGCCTTTCTTCTCGGTCCAGATCGGGAACTTGATGGCTTCGTCCATGGTTTCGATCAGGCCGGAGAACTTGCCCACATCGGTGTAGATCCAGCGCTCGACGGCGGTACGCGACTTGCGCGCCACCAGCACCACTTCGCTGACCAGGATACCGGCGTTGGCAATCAGCGAACGGCCTGGCTCCAGGATGATTTCCGGCAGCTCGTCACCGAAGTCTTCCTTCAGGAAGCGGATGATTTCTTCAGCGTAGGTTTCCAGGCTGTTGGTACGGGTGATGTAGTTGGCCGGGAAGCCGCCACCCATGTTGATCAGCTTGAGCTCGATGCCGTCTTCTTCCTTCAGGCGCTCGAAGATCACCTTGACCTTGGCAATGGCAGCATCCCACACGCTGATGTCGCGCTGCTGCGAGCCCACGTGGAAGGAGATGCCGTAAGGCACCAGGCCCAGGTCGCGGGCGAGGATCAGCAGGTCCATGGCCATGTCGGTCTGGCAGCCGAACTTGCGGGACAGCGGCCAGTCAGCCGTGGTCGAGCCTTCAGTCAGGATACGCACGTACACTTTCGAGCCCGGTGCGGCCTTGGCGATGTTGCGCAGGTCGGCTTCGGAGTCGGTGGCGTACAGGCGCACGCCCTTCTCGTAGAAGTAGCGGATGTCCTTCGACTTCTTGATGGTGTTGCCGTAGCTGATACGGTCGGCGCTGACGCCACGGCCCAGCACTTTGTCCAGCTCGTAGATCGAGGCGATGTCGAAGCTCGAACCTTTCTCTTTGAGCAGGTCGATGATTTCGACGGCCGGGTTGGCCTTGACCGCGTAGTACACCTTGGCGAATTCGAAACCGGCGCGCAGGTCGTCATAGGCCTGGCTGATCATCTGGGTATCGATGAGTACGAACGGGGTTTCCTGCTTGTCGGCGAACGCCTTCATTTTCTGGAAGGTGTCACGCGCGAAATAGTCTTCGACCTGGATCGACATGCTCAGGGACTCCATGGGCAAACTGAAAGAATAAGTGGCTGCAAACTGAACGTCCTCCGTATCCCCACTTTGGTTCGCCTACTCAGTACTTGAGCCGGATGGATCGTTTCCAGCATGGACGTTCGGCGCGCACTTTAGGGCGTGAAGAATGCAGAATCAACAGGTAATCCGGGCGTGATCGGCGTGGATCGACGACCAGCCATTTGAATAGACGACCCATGTGACCGGCTGATGTTCCCCACGATGTTTCAAGCGTAAAAAATTGTGGAATAGACCGCATTGGGGCCTTCGCCGGTAAACCCGCTCCTACAGGGTTTTCGCCATTCCTGTGGGAGCGGGTTTACCCGCGAAAGGGCCAGGGGTGTTCATATTTATGGCCACATTTTCCTGGTACCCACGTACAGGAAATGGCTCATAAATTTTTTGTTACCGACTGGCGGATTTGCTGGTTTTGATGAGAAACATTACTATTCGCACCCTTGTCTGCCTCCCTGATGACCCCGACCGTGTCCGGACACAAAGGCTTCCTCGACCATTACCATGAGCTGATCGGCACCTGGACGCGCAAACTGCGCAGTCGTCAGCAGGCCGAGGACCTCACCCACGATGCCTTTGTCCGGGTACTGGAAAACCCGCGCGAACAGGTTGAGCAGCCGCGTGCCTACTTGCACCAGACCGCTCGCAACATTGTCGTGGATGGCTTGCGCCGCGAAGACCGCCGCCAGGCCCTGGAACTGGAAGCTTTCGACGATGGCGGTAGCGGCAGTGGCGACCCGGAGGCCTACGTGCAAGCCCTGGAGCTGGCCGACAGCGTCGAGCGGGCACTGGCCGAGCTGCCGCTCAACTGCCGGCAGGTGTTCATCTGGCAGAAGCTCGAAGGCCTTACCCAAGCCGAAATCGCCGAGCGCATGGGGTTGAGCAAGAACATGGTCGAAAAGTATATGATCCGCACGCTCCGGCACTTGCGTGAACATGTGGATGTGTCGGCATGAAGCGTCAGGAGACCTTTTCGATGAAACAGCACGGTACCGATACCGTCCGCGAGCAGGCGGCCGCATGGTTCGCCCGCGAGCAGGATGCGCCTCGGGATGCCGGGCTGCAGAAACAGTTGCGTGCCTGGTTGGCGAGCGACGAGCGCCACCGGGAAGAGTACGAACACCTCAGTCGCGTTTGGCAGGCCGCCAGCTTCATTCCACGCCAGCGCCTTGAAGCGCTGTGCCAGCCGGAACCGGTGCAGCAGCTGCCTCGTCGGCGCTTTGTGCGTCAGGCCTTGGCCGCCAGTGTTGCGGTGTTGGCGTTGGGGCTGGGCTGGGCCGGCTGGCACTACCAGCAACTGAACCATCAGGACAGCCTGCAGACTGCCTTTAACGAGCGCCGCCAGGTTGAGTTGCCGGATGGCACGCACCTGGAACTTAATGGCAACACACAGGTGCAGGTCGATTTCAGCGCCGGACAGCGGCATATCCGCCTGAGCGCCGGGGAGGTGATGTTCAGCGTCGCTCACGACAGCGCCAGGCCGTTCGTGGTCGACACCGCCCAGGGCCGTGTGACGGTAACCGGTACCCGCTTTGACGTTCGCCTGGACCCAGCCAGCACCCGGGTAGCGGTGGAGCAGGGTTCGGTGCGTGTGCAGGGCAAGGGAGCGTCACTTGCGCAGCTTACGGCCGGGCAGGGTTCGCAAATAGACGCACAAGGCGCGGTCACCGCACCTTACGCAGTCAATGCTGCCGCTGTGACCGCCTGGCGCCAGGGCAAGCTGGTGTTCGATAACGCGACCTTGGCCGAGGTAGTGGCTGAAGCCTCGCGCTACCGCAGCCAACCGTTGCGGGTTGCCCCGGGCAAAGTCGCCCAGATGCGCCTTTCCAGCACTTTCAGCACCGACGACACCGACGCGCTGCTGCGGGCCTTGCCGAGCATCCTGCCGGTGGCCATCAAGGCCCATGAAGACGGCTCCCGCGAAATAATTGCGAAATAGATTCAGGTTTTTTTCCACTCGTTCGTCTTCCTCGCCAGCTGCAACTGCCAAGCATTTCCATTTGCACGCGGTTGGCGTTTATTCCGCATTCAGGATGTTTCGACGACGTGAACAACAACAAACCTTTCCCACGTTTGCCCGCCCTGGCGCTGGCCCTGGCGGTCAGTGCCGTGGCCGTCAACAGCCAGGCTGCACAGGCCGGCAACACCATCCAGATCCAGGCCCAGCCGCTGGGATCGGCGCTGAGCCAGCTTGGCCAGCAGACCAACCTGCAACTGTTCTTCAGCCCCGAGTTGGTGGCTGGCAAGCAGGCCCCGGCGGTGTCCGGCAACTTGGCGCCGGTGCAAGCGCTGCAACAGTTGCTGCAAGGCAGCGGGCTGACCTTCGAGGTGTCCCAGGACACCGTTGTGGTAAAGCCGCTGCCGACTACCCTAGACTTGGGCAGTGGCAGCCTGGAGCTGGCGCCCACCGACATCAAGGTAGTCGGTGACTGGCTGGGCGATGCGCAGCAGAGCGTGGTGCAGAACCACCCCGGCGCACGCACCGTGGTGCGCCGCGAGGCGATGGTGGAAAAGGGCGCCATGAATGTGCGCGATGTGCTGCGTGGCATCCCGGGTGTGCAGGTGCAGGATTCCAACGGCACTGGCGGCAGCGATCTGTCGCTGAACGTGGGCGTGCGCGGCCTGACCTCGCGCCTGTCGCCGCGCTCCACCGTGTTGATCGACGGCATCCCGGCCGCGTTCGCGCCGTATGGCCAGCCTCAGCTGTCGATGGCGCCGATTTCCTCGGGCAACCTCGACAGCATCGACGTGGTACGTGGCGCAGGCTCGGTGCGTTATGGCCCGCAGAACGTGGGAGGGGTGATCAACTTCGTCACCCGGGCAATTCCGGAAAAGGCCTCGGCAGAGCTGTCCACCACCCTGGAAACCTCCCAGCACGGCGGCTGGAAGCACACCGAGTCGGCCTTCGTCGGCGGCACGGCAGACAACGGCATGGGTGTGGCACTGCTGTATACCGGCGTCAACGGCAACGGTTACCGTGAAAGCAACAACGGCAACGACATCGACGACGTTATCCTCAAAACCCACTGGGCGCCGACCGATGTCGACGAGTTCTGGCTCAACTTCCACTACTACGATGGCCGCGCCGACATGCCCGGTGGCCTGACCCAGGCCCAGTACGACAGCAACCCGTACCAGTCGCTGCGCGATTACGACTACTTCGCCGGTCGGCGCAAGGACGTATCGTTCAAGTGGCAACGCCAGCTCGACGATGCCACCCAGTTCGAAGTGCTGACTTATTACACCGACAGCTTCCGTGGCAGTGCCATCGCTTCGCGTGACATGAAGACCCTGTCGTCGTATCCGCGCAACTACCACACCTTCGCCATCGAGCCGCGTGTGTCGCGTATCTTCTTTGCCGGCCCGACCACGCAGGAAGTCAGTGTGGGTTACCGCTACCTGAAGGAAGCGATGCGTGAGCAGTCGACGCGCCTGGCGCTGATCGACAACGTGCCCACCGTGACCCCGACCTCCGACGGCCATGTGTTCCAGGACCGTAGCGGTGGTACCGAGGCCAGCGCCTACTACATCGACGACAAGATCGATGTGGGTAATTGGACCATCACCCCGGGCATCCGCTTCGAGCACATCAACACCGACTGGCGCGACCGCCCGGTGCTGGACGCCAACAACCGCCCGGTAGCGGAGAAGAAACGCAGCATCACCAGCAACGAGCCGCTGCCAGCGTTGAGCGTGATGTACCACATCTCCGATGCCTGGAAGGTGTTCGCCAACTACGAGACCTCGTTCGGCAGCCTGCAGTACTTCCAGCTGGGCCAGGGCGGCACCGGCAACAGCACGGCCAATGGCCTGGAGCCGGAAAAGGCCAAGACCTACGAGATCGGTACGCGGTATGACAATGGTGGTTTCGCCGGTGAGCTGACGGCGTTCTACATCGACTTCGATGACGAGTTGCAGTACATCAGCAACGATGTGGGTTGGACCAACCTTGGCGCCACCAAGCACCAGGGTATCGAAGCGTCGGTTCGTTATGACCTGGCCGGGCTGGACCCGCGCTTCGAAGGCCTGTCGGTGAACGGCGGCTACACCTACACCCGCGCCACCTATGAAGGCGAGATTCCCGGCTTCAAGGGCCGTGACCTGCCGTTCTACTCACGCCAGGTGGCCACTGCCGGCGTGCGTTACGAGGTCAACCGCTGGACCTGGAACCTGGATGCCTACGCCCAATCCAAGCAGCGTGCGCCGGGCACCGGGATCAACGCCGACGGCAGCTTCAATGGTGACTACATCACCGAGCCGAGTGCCGATGGGCAGTATGGCGATATTCCGGGTTACGTGACCTGGCATGCCCGTGGCGGGTATGAGTTCGGGCCAGAGATGTCCAACCTGAAGCTGGCGGCGGGGGTGAAGAACCTGTTCGACAAGCAGTACTTCACCCGTTCCAGCGACAACAATGCCGGCATTTATGTGGGTGAGCCGCGCACCTTCTATGTGCAGGCCAGTGTAGGGTTCTGATCTGAAATTGCCGGGGCGCAAAGCGCCCCTAGCAATTACGAAACCACCGCCTCAGCTGGCGAAACAATGCTGGTCTTAGCCCCCCGCGATCTTCCTGAACTCAGGTAAGCCGCAATCGACTCCTGCGTCACCTCGCCCAAGAACACCTGCTCGGCATCCAGCACCGGCAACCACGCCCTATTAAATTCGTACATCCGCGACAGCAGGATGCGCAAATGCTCATCATGCGACGCTGTGGCATTGAACGGCCGCAGGAAGTCACCACAGGTGCCTTGCTGGCGATGCATGTCGCGCCGGCGCACATACCCCAGCGCCTTGTTCTGCGCATCGGTCACCACCACATAGCGGCGGTCGTGTTCATCCAGCAGTTCCAGTGCATCGCTGACCGGCGTTTCCGGGCTCACCGACGGCGCGTTGTCCGCCGCATCCTCGGCACGTACCAGCAATAGGCGTTTGAGGGTGCTGTCCTGGCCAACGAAGTTACTGACAAACTCATCCGCCGGGTGCGCCAGCAGGGTGTCCGGGTGGTCCAGCTGCAGCAGCTTGCCGGCACGGAAGATGGCAATCTTGTCACCCAGCTTGATCGCCTCGTCGATGTCGTGGCTGACCATGATCACCGTCTTGTTCAGCGCCCGCTGCATCTCGAAGAACTCGTTCTGGATCATCTCGCGGTTGATCGGGTCGACCGCGCCGAACGGCTCGTCCATCAGCAGCACCGGCGCTTCTGCAGCCAAGGCGCGGATAACACCGATGCGCTGCTGCTGGCCACCGGACAGCTCACGCGGGTAGCGCTGCAGGTACTGCTTGGGCTCCAGCTTGATCATGTGCATCAGCTCGCGCGCACGCTCGTGGCACTTTTGCTTGTCCCAGCCGAGCAGGCGCGGGACCACGGTGATGTTCTCTTCGATGGTCATGTTGGGGAACAAACCGATCTGCTGGATCACATAGCCGATGTGCCGGCGCAGGGTCACTTCGTCCAGCCCGGTGGTGTCTTCGCCATTGATGAACACCTGGCCCGAGGTGGGGGTGATCAGGCGGTTGATCATTTTCAGCGTGGTGCTTTTGCCGCAGCCCGAGGGGCCGAGGAACACGCAGATTTCCCCTTCGTTGACGGTGAGGTTTACCGCGTCGACGGCTTTCACGTCCTTGCCGTTGACGTTGAAGGTTTTGCTGAGGTTCTTCAGTTCGATCATGAGCGCAGTCCTTCTGGAGTCAGGGCACGTTGCAGGGTTTGCAGGAGCAGGTCGGCAATGATCGCCAGCAGGCTGACCAGCACGGCGCCGACCAGCAGCATCGACATGTCGCTGCGGCTGATGGAGGTGAGGATGAGCACACCCAGGCCGCCGGCGCCGATGGTGGCGGCGATGGTCATGACGCCGATGTTCATGACCACGGCGGTGCGCACACCGGCGAGGATCACCGGCACGGCGATGGGCAGCTCGACCATGCGCAGGCGCTGGCCGAAGGTCATGCCGATGCCGCGTGCGGCTTCACGGATGCCGGGCTCGACGTTGGTCAGGGCCAGGTAGGTGTTGCGCATGATCGGCAGCAGCGAATAGAGGAACACGGCAGTGATCGCCGGGAGTGGTCCAAGGCCTTGGCCGAACTTGGAATAGAACGGCAGCAGAAGGCCGAACAGGGCAATGGAGGGGATGGTGAGCAGCACCGTGGCGCTGGCCTGCAATGGGCCAGCGAGGGCCGGGAAGCGCGTCATCAGAATGCCCAGCGGCACCCCGACGAGGATCGCCAGGCCTACTGCTATGCCCACCAGCATGATGTGCTGCCAGGTCAGTTGCAGCACCTGGGCCCAGTCCAGGTGGCTGAAGGTATCGATCAGGTTCATGGCTGGCCCTCGCTGTTCAGTGGGTGCTCACGCAGGAAGGCGGCGGCGACGGCGGTCGGGTTCTGGTGCTCGACGTCGACCTTGGCGTTGAGCTGGCGCATGGTTTCGTCATCCAGCTGCTCGGCCAGCGGCTTGAGCAGGCCGGCCAGTTGCGGGTTGGCGTCGAGCACCGCCTTGCGCACCACCGGGGCGGCGGTGTAGTCCGGGAAGTAGTGTTTGTCGTCTTTCAGCAGCTTGAGGTCGAAGGCGTTCAGGCGGCCATCGGTGGTATACACCAAGCCAGCGAACACCTGGTTGTTGCGCATGGCCGTGTAGACGAGGCCGCCGTCCATCTGGCGGATGTTGCGACGGTCCAGCGGCAGGCCGTACATCTCGCGCAGGCCGACCAGGCCGTCGGGGCGGTTGGCGAACTCGGTGTCCAGCGCCACCAGGTGGGTGCGCTGGCTTTCGTCATGCAGCACCTGGCTGAGGTCGCTGATGGTGTTCACCTGCGGGTAGGCTTCGGCCACTTGGCGGGGCAGGCCCAGTGCGTAGGTGTTGCTGAACTTCGACGGGGTCAGCCAGATCAGGTCCTTCTTGGCATCCAGTGCCTTTACCCTGGCGAAAGTGGCTTCGGCGTTGGGCATGCGCTCGTCGATGTGGTTATACGACACCAGCGACACGCCCGTGTATTCCCACATCAGGTCGAGCTGGCCGGTCTCCTGGGCCTGGCGTGCGATGTTGCTGCCAAGGCCGGTGGTGACACGCACGTCGAAGCCATTGGCACGCAGGTATTGCGCGGTGATTTCGGCGAGCACGGTCTGTTCGGTGAATACCCGCGCGCCGATGCGCACCAGCGGTTTTTCAGCTGCTTGGGCAAATCCTGCGAACAGCAGGGCCGCGCCCAGCAGCAAGGCGATTCTTTTCTTCATACGTTCCCTATCCTTATTGGGCCAGGCCACGTTCCAGCCAGCGCTTGCTGGAGAAACTCACCGCTGCGTCCAGCACCAGGGCCAGCAGCGCGGTGCACGCGGCGCCCAGCAGCAGCTGTGGCTGGTTGTTCAGGGCGATGCCGGGGAAGATCAGGCTGCCCAGGCTGTTGGCACCGATCAGGAAAGCCAGGGGCGCGGTGCCCACGTTCAACGCAAGGGCCACGCGAACACCGCCGACAATGATCGGCACGGCGTTGGGTAATTCCACCTGCCAGAGTTGCTGGCGCGGGGTCATGCCGATGCCGGTGGCGGCTTCCTTGAGCGAGGCGGGGACGTTTTTCAGGCCCTCGTAGGTGTTGCGCACGATGGGCAAGAGAGAGGCGAGGAACAGTGCGAAGATCGCAGGCCCGGCGCCGATGCCCAGAATACTCAGGGCGATGGCCAGAACGGCCAGGGGAGGGATGGTGTTGCCAACGTTGAAGAACTGCATGAAGCGCTCGGCTTTGTCGACCCGGTGCGGTCGACTGAGCGCAATGCCAGCGGGGATGCCCACGGCCAACGCCGCCGCCATCGAAGCCAGCACCAGTACCAGGTGCGCTTGCAGGTAGAACCCAAGATCGTCGCGATAACGCGTGATCGTGTCGATGCCGATCCAGTGGATCAGCAGGGCCAGGATGACGAGCACGGTGGCGCATCCCAACAGCCCTTTTCCGTAGCGTTTTGCCACAGGCGGACTCCTTGTGTAGTCGGCGAGCACACTTCTTTTTTGCCGGCCAGGCCTGGCGGCGGATGGTGTGTTCGCGAGTAGCAGCTTGATACACGCCGAAGGCTGCGATCAGGCCATGAGCCGAACCCCGTCGGGCCCGAAAATGCTGATGAAACCGATCCCCAACCGAAGCGGGTTGCAGGGGAGTGGACGTCTCCGTGGGTGTAAAGGTTCCCATCTGAGGCGGCATTTGGCCAGCGTTAATCACTGGGGTTATGGAAATCTCGCGCGATAAATAAGTGCTTTTTCTACATCAAGGCGTTGAATTACCTGCCATCGCGACGTCCATCGCGTGGCTCAGGATCGGCATGGAAATTTTTTCACATAAGTGCCAGGCGATCGGTTTTCGTTGTTGTTGAGATCGAGCGCCGCCCGCGCGGCGCTCGATCTCGAAGTCGACAAACGGCTACCGAAAAGCACCTTGGATTTTCGTCCCCGCTCAACTTCAGGTATGATATCGCCCCTTTTTGAATCCCCCAGTCAGGCGATTTCCCATGACCAACCAGGCCGCCGAAGTCGCGAAGCGCCGCACTTTCGCAATCATTTCCCACCCCGACGCCGGTAAGACCACCATCACCGAGAAGCTGCTGCTGATGGGCAAGGCCATTGCTGTCGCCGGTACCGTGAAGTCGCGCAAGTCCGACCGCCACGCCACCTCCGACTGGATGGAAATGGAGAAGCAGCGCGGCATCTCCATCACCACCTCGGTGATGCAGTTCCCGTACCGGGAGCACATGATCAACTTGCTCGACACCCCCGGCCACGAAGACTTCTCGGAAGACACCTACCGCACCCTGACCGCAGTGGACTCGGCGCTGATGGTGCTCGACGGCGGTAAAGGGGTTGAGCCGCGTACCATCGCCCTGATGGACGTATGCCGCCTGCGCGATACGCCGATCGTCAGCTTCATCAACAAACTCGACCGTGACATCCGCGACCCGATCGAACTGTTGGACGAGATCGAAGCCGTACTGAAGATCAAGGCCGCGCCGATCACCTGGCCGATTGGTTGCTACCGCGACTTCAAAGGCGTGTACCACCTCACCGGCGACTACATCGTGGTGTACACCCCTGGCCACGGCCATGAGCGCACCGAAGCCAAGATCATCCAGAAGCTGGACTCGGACGAAGCCCGCGCACACCTGGGTGACCAGTACGACTCGTTTGTCGAGCAGTTGGAGCTGGTGCAGGGCGCCTGCCATGAGTTCAACCAGGAAGAGTTCATCAACGGGCAGCTGACCCCGGTGTTCTTCGGTACTGCACTGGGCAACTTCGGTGTGGATCACGTGCTCGACGCCGTGGTCGACTGGGCGCCGCGCCCGCTGGGCCGCGTTGCCCACGAGCGTACCGTCGAGCCTGTGGAAGAGAAGTTCACCGGCTTCGTGTTCAAGATCCAGGCGAACATGGACCCGAAACACCGCGACCGTATCGCCTTCATGCGCATCTGCTCGGGCAAGTACGAGAAGGGCATGAAGATGCGCCACGTGCGCCTGAACAAGGACCTGCGTATCGGCGATGCGCTGACCTTCTTCTCCTCCGAGCGTGAACAGCTGGAAGAGGCCTTTGCCGGTGACATCATTGGCCTGCACAACCATGGCACCATCCAGATCGGTGACACCTTCACCGAAGGCGAAGCGCTGGGCTTCACCGGTATCCCGCACTTCGCCCCGGAGCTGTTCCGTCGCGTGCGCCTCAAGGACCCGCTGAAGTCCAAGCAGCTGCGCCAGGGCTTGCAGCAGCTGGCTGAAGAAGGTGCTACCCAGGTGTTCTTCCCGGAGCGCAGCAACGACATCATCCTCGGTGCGGTCGGTGTGCTGCAGTTCGACGTGGTCGCCAGCCGCCTGAAGGAAGAGTACAAGGTCGAGTGCGCCTACGAGCCGATCACCGTGTGGTCGGCCCGCTGGATCAGCTGCGACGACAAGAAGAAGCTTGAGGAATTCCAGACCAAGGCCATGGAAAACCTGGCCATCGACGGTGGCGGTCACCTGACCTACCTGGCGCCTACCCGGGTCAACCTGTCGCTGATGGAAGAGCGCTGGCCGGACATCAAATTCCGCGCTACCCGCGAGCATCACTGATAATTGAGCATGGGGCCGCCAAGCGGCCCCTTTTCAATTCCCGGCTTTGATACTGGTCCAGATCCGCGTGCGAATGCGGTCGATCTTCGCCGGCATCGCCTCCAGCGCATACAGCTTGCCCATCACATCCTCGCTTGGGTAAATCATCGTATTACCCTTCATCGCGGGGTCCACCAGCCCGTCCGCCTTCAGGTTGCCGTTGGCGTACTGCACATGGTTGCTGATGTTGGCCATCACGTCCGGCTGCAGCAGGTAGTTCATGTAGGCATACCCGGCTTTTTCATCCGGAGCATCTGCCGGCATGGCCACCATGTCGAACCACATGGGCGCGCCTTCCTTGGGGATCGAGTAGCCCACCTTCACCCCGTTCTTCGCTTCTTCGGCACGGTTCTTCGCCTGCAGCACATCCCCCGAGAAACCTACCACCACGCAAATGTCGCCGTTGGCCAGGTCGCCGGTGTACTTCGATGAGTGGAAGTAGCTGATGTACGGGCGTACCTGCATCAGCAGTGCCTTGGCCTTGTCGTAGTCCGCCGGGTTCTGGCTATGGTGTGGCAGGCCCAGGTAGTGCAAGGCAATTGGCAGCAGTTCAGGACCGTTGTCCAGCACGGCAACGCCACAGCTTTTCAGCTTGCTCATGTACTCGGGCTTGAAGATGAGGTCCCACGAATCAACCGGTGCATTGTCGCCGAGCACCGCCTTGACCTTGTCGATGTTGTAGCCGATGCCGGTACTGCCCCACAGGTACGGGAAGCCGTACTGGTTGCCCGGATCGTTTACCTCCAGTGCCTTGAGCAGCACCGGGTTGAGGTTTTGCCAGTTGGGCAACTGCGACTTGTCCAGGCGCTTCAGGGCCTTGCCCTGGATTTGCCGGGCCATGAAATGGTTGGAGGGGAACACCACGTCGTAGCCGGAGTTGCCGGTCATCAGCTTGCCATCGAGGGTTTCGTTGCTGTCGTACACGTCGTAGGTGGGCACGATGCCACTGGCCTGCTGGAAGTTTTTCAGCGTGTCGGGGGCGACGTAGCTGGACCAGTTGTAGATCTTTACCGTTTCGGCGGCGCCGGCCACGCTGGCGGCCAGCATCAGGGGAGCGAGAAGGAGCGTGCGCATGTCGGGGTTACCTTGCTTTGTCTGTTGTTATCGAAGGCAGGCGATCAGCGGATCAGAAGATAAGGACGTAGGTCTTGCGCACGGTATCCTGGATGTCCCAGATGCCAGTGCTGTTGGCCGGTAGCATCAATGCGTCTCCGGCTTCTATGACCAAGGGTTCGCCACCGTCGGGGGTGAAGGTGCAGCGGCCCTTGATGAAGTGGCAGAACTCCTGTTGCACGATCTGCCGGCGCCAGCGCCCGGGGGTGCATTCCCAGATGCCGGTTTCCACGCCGTCGCTGCGCTCCACGCAGGTGACCGACGTCACGGCTACGGGTTCGCCAAGCGGTACCGCGACCGGGTTGCTGCTGTCGAGCACGGCGCTGTCAGTGTTCTTGAACTGGGTGATGCTCATGACCGGTGGATCCTGTGTATGGAAAAGGGAAGTCAGTGCATGAAGCCTTCCATGAAGTCCGCAAGCGAGCTGGCCAGGCGCCGCCTCCAGGGCGCGCTGGCGGGGTTGGCGAGGGTCCGGTCCTCGTGGACGAAGCTTTGGATGATGGCGTTGTAGCCCAGCCAGCGGCAGGGTTCGGGTGGCCAGCTGGCCAGGCTGGAAACCGGGCGGTTGTCGAGCACCCAGGGCTGCGCGGTCAGTTCGTTGTGCTGGTTGAGGATCAGCGCTGCAAGTGTGCGCCCGCCCAGGTTGGTGGCGCCGACTCCTTCGCCGCCGTAGCCGCCAGCCAGGGCGATGCCGCGCTGGCGGTCGCACAGCATGTGCGGGCGGAAGCGTCGGGCCATGCCCAGGTTGCCCCCCCAGGAGTGGGTGATGCGTACGTGTTTCAGTTGCGGGAAAAGCTCGCTGAACAGGTAACGACGCAGTTCGACTTCATGCGCGTCAAGGTTGAAGTTTTCGCGCAGTCGGCCGCCGAAGCGATAGCCTCCGCGGGCACCGAATACCAGGCGGTTGTCGGCGGTGCGCTGGCCATAGGTGACCTGGCGGCTGCTTTCGCTGAAGGCCTGGCCTTGGCTCAGGCCGATCTGCTCCCAGGTCGAGTCCGGCAGTGGTTCGGTAGCGACCAGCAGGCTCTGTACGGGCAACTGATGTTTGCCCAGTGGCGGAAGGCTGGCAGCGTAACCTTCCACGGCGGGCACTACCCACTGGCAGCGAATTCGTGCCAGCGGCGTGCGCACCTCGCCGGGCTGCCAATCGATGGCCGGCGTGTTTTCATAGATCGGCACGCCCATCGCCTCCACTGTTCGAGCCAAGCCGCGCACGAGTCTGGCCGGCTGGATGGTCGCGGTGTGCGGGCTGTAGATGGCGCCAAAGGCATTGCTGACCCGCAGTTGGGCGTCCAGTTGCTCGGGGCGCAGCCAGCGGTAGTCGTCTTCGGTCATGCCTTGGCGATACAGATCGTCCAGGTAGGCGCGCAGGCTGCGTTCCTGCTCCGGGTAGCGTGCGGCGCAGTACAGCACGCCGCCTTTGCGGTAGTCGCAGTCGATCCCTTCGCGTTGCAGCACACGCTGTACTTCATCGGGAATGCCGTGCAGCAGGTCGATGCTGGCGCGGCGCTGTTGTGGCGACAGAGTGGCCAGCAGGCGGTCTTCGCCCAGCAGGTTGCCCATCAGCCAGCCGCCGTTGCGCCCGGAGGCGCCGAAACCGGCGATGTTGGCGTCGATCACCGCGACGTTGAGCTGCGGGGCCTGGCGCTTGAGGTAGTAGGCAGTCCACAGGCCGGTGTAGCCGGCACCGATGATGCACACGTCCGCAACCAGGTCTTCACGCAGGGCCGGGCGAGCGCACAGTGGCTCGTCGAGCTGGTCCATCCACAGGCTGAGCGTGCGCAGGGGTTGCATCGGCTTGGGCTCCACATCCGTCAAGGTCTGTGGGCGATCCTAGTGGGCTGTGCGAGCGGCTGTCTTACGTGCGTGCACGCAGGGAAATTTGCTTCAGGTACGCCTTGGGCGTGAGGCCGGTGTGTTCCCGGAAGCACTTGTAGAACGCTGACAGTGAGTTGAAGCCGGCGCTGAACGCCAACTCGTCAATCGTTGCCTCGACGCTGTCGTTGTCCAGGCTGGCCATCAGGTGTTGCAAGCGAGCCTGGTTGACGTAGCGGTAGAAGCTTTGCCCAAGCACCTGGTTGAGCAGGTAGGAAATCTGGTTGCGGCTGTAACCACTGGCGTCGGCGACCTGCTGCAGGTCCAGCTCCGGGTCCAGGTAGGGGCGCTGGCGCTGGAAGTAGTGTTCCAGGTCCTGGGCCATGGTCGACAGTTGCCGTGGTGACAACCCCAGGCGGCTGGTGGCAGGGCGCGGGCCGGTACTGGTGCGCCCGCTGCTGTTCTGGCGAACCAGCGTGGCGTATTCGTTGACCCGCCAGATCAGGCCGTCCTTGACGGTGATCGCCTCGCTGGACTGGAACGCCACCAGGCCATCGCCACCCTGGACCGTGACCTGGTACTGGATGAACGCGGTGCAGCCATCGACGCGGATACGGTCACTGTGAACGATGTCTTCGCCGGCTTCATGGGGCAGGCAGGCGCGTACGTAGTCGCGCATCTCAACGTAGCCAAGCACCCGGTTCTGGAAAAAGTCGTGGTACTGGATGTCGGGGTGGTACAGCGCTATGACCCCGTCCAGGTCTCGATGCTTCCAGCACAGGTGGTAGCGCAGCACGGTGTCAGCGGTGAGCGGGGTCTGGGCGGAGTCGTCAGGGAGCGTCATTGCCAGATCATGCCTCGCCGGCGTAAAGGCCACAATATTGCAGAACACCTGATGCCGGAGCGCCACTCGCGCTTTTTGCACGATTCTTAAATCAAAGAATTCACTAACTATCTGATTTTTATATAAGTAATTTTTTGTAATGAATGGCACAGCCTCTGCAACGGTTACTGCGCGAATGGACTTCTCGCTAACAACATACATAGGCGCACATATCATGATCCCCTCTGCCGACTCCTCCGTTTTCGATACTCAAGGCCGCTCAGGTGTTTCCTGGGCGGCCATCTTCGCGGGTGCTGCTGCGGCGGCCGCTTTATCCCTGATATTGGTGGTGCTGGGTGCGGGCTTGGGCTTTGCCGCCACTTCACCTTGGGCCAACGAGGGCGCGAGCGCGAAAACGCTGGCGGTTTCCACCATCATCTGGCTGTTGCTGACGCAGATCATCGCTTCTGGCCTGGGCGGGTATATCGCCGGCAGGCTGCGTGTGAAGTGGGCCAACTTGCATGGCGATGAAGTGTACTTCCGCGACACCGCCCATGGGTTCCTGTCCTGGGCAGTCGCCACCTTGGTAGCTGCGATGCTGGTCCTGGGTACGGCGGGCAACCTGGTAGGTGCTGGAGCCAGCGCGGCGACGCAAGTGGTTGGCATGAGTGCTGCTGCCGGTGGCGCGGCGGCTGCCAATGCCGATAAGGATTCGATGGGGTATTTCGTCGACAGCCTGTTCCGTGGTGACGGCCCTGCGCCGGTGAGCGAGGACGCTGCCAATGGGGTAGCGGCGCGCATTCTGGCCAAGGGCCTGGCAGGTGACGGTGCACTTGCGCCTGAAGACCGCGCTTACCTGGCGCAGTTGGTGGCGCAACGCACCCGCCTGACCCAACCCGAAGCAGAGGCCCGCGTCGACCAGGTGATGGCCCAGGTTCAACAGCTCAAGCTGCAGGCCAAGCAAGCGGCTGACGCTGCCGCGAAGGCTGCTGCATGGACCGCGCTGTGGACCTTTGTAGCACTGCTGTGTGGCGCCTTCTTCGCCAGCCTTGCAGCGCTTTATGGTGGTCGCCGTCGTGACCAGGTGCAGTGGCTGGAAGGCGAATACGTCGCCCATCGCACCATTCAACGTTAAGCAAGGAGAACCGACATGCGCTCGATACTGCTCTGGATGCTTGGGGTACCGATTCCGGTCATCATCCTGATCGCCCTTTTCATGCATTGACCGAAAGAGTCGCTTTGCGGCCCTTTCGCAGCATAAGGCTGCGAACGGGGCGCAAAGCGCCCCCGGTCATCTACAGAAACTGCTCCGCATAATGGCAAGACACCTGCCGCGTACTCACCTGCCGCAACGCCGGCACCTCCTTGGCACAGCGCTCGGTCGCATACGGGCACCGCTTGTGAAACGCACACCCATCCGGCGGGTTGAGCGGGTTGGGCAATTCCCCGGCAATGCGGATCTTCGGCTTCAGCGGGTCCGGGTGAATAGTGGGAGTTGCCGACAGCAACGCCTGGGTATACGGGTGCAACGGCCTCTCGTAGATATCCTCTTTCGGCCCCATTTCCGCCGGTCGCCCGAGGTACATCACCAGCACCTGATCGGCCACATGTCGCACCACCGCCAGGTTGTGCGAGATGAACACGTAGGCGGTGTTGAATTCCTTCTGCAAGTCCATGAACAGGTTCAGTACCTGCGCCTGGATCGACACGTCCAATGCCGAAGTCGGCTCGTCCGCTACCAGCACTTTTGGCTGCAGCATCATCGCCCGGGCCAGGGCGATACGCTGGCGCTGGCCACCCGAGAACATGTGCGGGTAGCGCTGGTAGTGCTCGGGGCGCAGGCCCACCTGCTCCATCATCTTCTGCACTTTGTCGCGCCGCTCGGCCTTGCTCAGTGACGTGTTGATCAGCAGGGGCTCGGCCAGCTGGTCGCCAATCTTCTGTCGGGGATTGAGCGAAGCGTAGGGGCTCTGGAACACCATCTGCACGTCGCGGCGCAGTTGCTTGCGCTCAGCCTTGCTGGCGCCTTTCACCTCGGTGCCGGCGATTTGCAGCGAGCCGGAGGAGGGCTCTTCGATCAGGGTCAGTGCGCGGGCCAGGGTCGATTTGCCACAGCCGGACTCGCCAACCACGGCCAGGGTCTTGCCGGCTTCCAGGTCGAACGACACACCATTCAGTGCACGGACCAACGCATGGCCTTTGAACAGCCCGCGGGAGACTTCGTAATGCCGGGTCAGCTCCCGGGCGGATAGAACGACGGTCATTACGCCACCTCCTGGTTCAGCGGGTAGAAGCAGCGCACCAGGCTGTACGCCTGGGGATCAAGGGGCGGCCGTTGGTGGCGGCAGTTGTCCTGCACATAGGGGCAGCGCGGCGACAACAGGCAGCCGACAGGGCGGTCGTAACGGCCGGGGACGATGCCGGGCAGGGTGGCCAAGCGTTCGGCGCCGATGCTGTGCTCGGGGATCGCTGCCAGCAAGGCTTCGCTGTAGGGGTGGGCAGGCACGTCGAACAACTCAGGCACCTGGCCTACTTCTACCGCCTGGCCGGCGTACATCACGCACACGCGCCTGGCCGTTTCGGCGACCACGGCGAGGTCGTGGGTGATCAGAATGAGCGCCATGTTGCGCTCCTTCTGCAGGTTGACCAGCAGCTCCATGATCTGCGCCTGGATGGTCACGTCCAGTGCGGTGGTCGGTTCGTCGGCGATCAGCAGCTTGGGCTCGCCGGCAATGGCCATGGCAATCGCCACACGCTGGCTCATGCCGCCGGACAGCTGGTGCGGGTAGGCATCCAGGCGGCTTTCCGCTGCCGGGATCTCGACTTTTTTCAGCAGCTCCAGGGCACGCTGGCGCGCGGCCTTGCCCTTCAGGCCCAGGTGCTGGCGCAGCACTTCCTCTATCTGGTAACCCACGGTGTAGCTGGGGTTGAGCGCGGTCATCGGGTCCTGGAAGACCATGGCGATGTCCTTGCCCACCACCTTGCGCCGCTGGCGGCCGCTGAGCTTGAGCATGTCGGTGCCATCGAAGGTGAGGGCGTCGGCGGTGATGCGCCCGGGGGCGTCGATCAGGCCCATCAAGGCCATCATGGTGACCGATTTGCCCGAGCCGGATTCGCCGACGATGGCCAGGATTTCGCCGGCTTCTACCGTCAGGTCCAGTCCGTCGACCACCGGTACCGCCGTGGCGTCGCCGAAGCGCACGTTCAGGTTGTTGATCTGCAACAGTGACATGGCGTTCTCCTCAGGCGGCGTTCTTGAGTTTCGGGTCCAGCGCATCGCGCAGGCCGTCGCCCATCAGGTTGATTGCCAGCACACTGAGCAGAATGGTCAGGCCAGGCAGGCTCACCACCCACCAGGCGCGCTCGATGTAGTCTCGGGCCGAAGCCAGCATGGTGCCCCACTCCGGGGTTGGCGGCTGTACGCCGAGGCCGAGGAAACCCAGGGCAGCGGCGTCGAGGATCGCCGAGGAGAAGCTGAGGGTTGCCTGCACGATCAGCGGTGCCATGCAGTTGGGCAGCACGGTGACGAACATCAGCCGTGGCAGCCCGGCACCGGCCAGGCGTGCTGCGGTCACGTAGTCGCGGTTCAGCTCGCCCATCACGGCGGCACGGGTCAGGCGCACGTAGGAGGGCAGGGAAACGATGGCAATGGCAATGACGGTGTTGATCAGGCCTGGGCCGAGGATGGCAACGATGGCCACCGCCAGCAGCAGCGAGGGCAGGGCCAGCATCACGTCCATCAGACGCATGACCGATGGGCCGAGCAATTGCGGGAAAAAGCCAGCCAGCAGGCCCAGCAGGATGCCCGGGATCAGCGATATCACCACTGACGACAGGCCGATCAGCAGCGACAGCCGCGCGCCCTGGATCAAGCGTGAAAGCAGGTCGCGGCCCAGCTCGTCAGTGCCGAGGATGAATTGCCAGGTGCCGCCCTCCAGCCACACGGGCGGTGTCAGCAGGAAGTCGCGGTACTGTTCGCTGGGGTCATGCGGGGCGACCCACGGTGCAAACAGCGCACAGAACACCACCAGGCACATGAAGGCCAGGCCCATTACAGCGCCTTTGTTGCGCGCGAAGGCTTGCCAGAACTCTTTGTAGGGCGAGGGGTAGAGCAGGCTCTGGTCCACCGGGCTGGCCGGCGACACGGATTTGGGAATCGGGCTAGTCATGGCAAGGGCCTCAGCGCTGATGACGGATGCGTGGGTTGGCCAGGCCGTAGAGAATGTCCACGACGAAGTTGACCAGGATCACCAGGCAGGCGATCAACAGGATGCCGTTCTGGACCACGGGGTAGTCACGGGCGCCGATGGCTTCGATCAGCCATTTGCCGATGCCCGGCCAGGAAAAGATGGTTTCGGTCAGCACCGCACCGGCCAGCAATGTGCCGACCTGCAGGCCGAACACGGTCAGCACCGGGATCAAGGCATTGCGCAGGCCATGCACGAACACCACGCGTGCTGGCGACAGGCCTTTGGCGCGGGCGGTGCGGATGTAGTCTTCGCGCAGTACTTCGAGCATCGACGAGCGGGTCATGCGGGCGATGACCGCCAGCGGGATGGTGCCGAGCACGATGGCCGGCAATATCAGGTGCATCACCGCGTCCTTGAACGCGCCTTCCTCATCACTGAGCAGCGTGTCGATCAGCATGAAGCCGGTTTTGGGCTCGATGTCGTAGAGCAGGTCGATGCGCCCGGACACCGGGGTCCAGCCCAGGCTCACCGAGAAGAACATGATCAGGATCAGGCCCCACCAGAAGATCGGCATTGAGTAGCCGGCCAAGGAAATACCCATCACTCCATGGTCGAACAGCGAACCGCGCTTGAGCGCGGCGATCACCCCGGCCAGCAGGCCGACGATGCCGGCGAACAGCAGGGCGGCGAAGGCCAGTTCCAGGGTGGCCGGGAACAAGGTGAGAAACTCGCTCCACACGCTTTCGCGGGTACGCAGCGATTCACCCAGGTCACCTTGGGCGAGCTTGCCCACATAGTCCAGGTACTGGACCGGCAGTGGTTTGTTCAGGCCCAGGCGTTCCATGGCCTGGGCATGCATTTCGGGGTCGACCCTGCGCTCGCCCATCATGACTTCCACCGGGTCGCCGGGGATCAGGCGTATGAGCGCGAAGGTCAGCAAGGTGATGCCGAAAAAGGTCGGTATCAGCAGGCCCAGGCGCCGGGCAATAAAGCTCAACATTGTCGGGGTTACCTCTTCAGACCGTGCGGCCAGTAGCACGCCACGGCAGTGCCGCCGGTCCCCGTGTGGGTTGCCGGCGGTCGTAGTTGTTCTACTTCACCTTGGTGGTGGCGAAGTTATTTTTGGTCAGAGGGCTGATCACGTAGCCCTCCACGTTGTCACGCATGGCCACGAACACCTTGGGGTGGGCCATGCTGATCCAGGGTTGGTCGTCATCGTACACCTTCAATGCCTCGCTATAGAGCCTTGCACGTTCGTCGTCGTTGATCACTTCGCGGGCGCGGGTGATCAGCTCCTGGAATTTCGGGTTGCACCAGCGGGCGTAGTTTTCGCCGTTCTTCGCCGCTTCGCAGCTCAGCAGCGGGGTGAGGAAGTTATCGGGGTCGCCGTTGTCGCCGGCCCAGCCGGTGGACACCAGGTCGGCTTCGCCCTTTTTGGCGCGGCGCAGCATTTCGGCCCACTCCATCACGCGGATATCCAGCTTCAGGCCGATCTGCTTCAGGTCAGCCTGCAGCATTTCGGCGGAGAGCCGCGGGTTAGGATTGGTCATGCCGCCGCCGTTGCGGGTGAACAGCGTGATCACCGTGCCCTGCGGCACGCCAGCTTCCTTGAGCAGCGCGCGCGCCTTGTCGAGGTCACGTGGCGGGTTCTGGTTACGGGTGTTGTAACCGATCATGGTCGGTGGATAAGGGTTCACGCCGACCAGCGCATTGCCTTTGCCAAAAAGCTGGTCAACGTGGGCCTGGCGGTCGAAGGCCATGTCGATGGCTTTGCGCACGCGCACATCGCTGAGGTATTTGTGCTCGGTATTCATGGCGATGTAGCCGGTGACCAGCGCTTCGGTCTCGGCCACCTTGAGCCTGGGGGCGGCCTTGATCGCCGGTACGTCTTCCGGCTTGGGGTACAGCGCGATCTGGCACTCGTTGGCGCGCAACTTCTGCAGGCGCACGTTGCTGTCGGTCGCGATGGCGAACACCAGGGCATCGGCCGGCGGTTTGCCCCCGAAGTAGTCCGGGTTGGGCTTGAAGCGGACCTGGGCGTCCTTGTTGTAGCGCTGGAAGATGAACGGGCCGGTGCCGATCGGCTTGCTGTTCAGCTCGGCGGTTTTACCGGCCTTGAGCAATTGGTCGCCGTATTCGGCGGAATAGATCGACGTGAAGCCCATGGCCATGTCGCGCAGGAACGGTGCTTCGGCCCGGGTGAGGGTGATCACCACGGTGTGGTCGTCAGTCTTGTCCACCGACTTGAGCAGGCTCTTGAAGGCCATGCTTTCGAAATACGGGTAACCGACACTGGTCTTGTCATGCCAAGGGTGCGCAGGGTCGAGCTGACGGCGCAGGCTCCATAGCACATCGTCGGCGTTGAACGTGCGCGTGGGGGTGAAGTAGTCGGTGCTGTGGAATTTGACGCCCTGACGCAAATGGAAGGTGTAGGTCAGGCCGTCTGGGGAAATGTCCCAGCGTTCGGCCAGCGCTGGCTCGATGTCGGTGGTACCTGGCTTGAAGTCGACCAGGCGATTGAACAGCGTTTCGGCGGTGGCATCGAACGTGACGCCGGTGGTGTACTGCACAACGTCGAACCCTTCCGGGCTGGCCTCGGTACACACCACCAGCGGTTTGGCCGCTAGCTGCGTGGCGCTGCTCAGCACCAGCGCGGCCAGGGCAAGGCGTAACGGTATCGATTTGATGAAAGCGCTCTGCATGGGTCACGGACTCCCGGCTTGCATTGATTCCAGCGTAGCTGCCACGGCCCGCAGCGAAACGGGCCGTGGCGCCAGCGGTCAGAGAATGTTGAATGGAATGGTGGTCACCACCCGGAACTCGTCGAGGCTGCCGTCACCTTGTGCCTTGCTGGCGCGGTGCGCGGTATAGGTGGCGCGGATGCTGGTGTCTTTCAGCGGCCCGCTTTGCACCGCATAGCTGGTGCCGATGCCCCACTCGTAGTGGTTTTCGCCGTCCAGGCCATTCACGTCGTAGGCCGTGCCACGGTAATGGGTGCCGTCGATATCCCAGCCACGGGCGTTGTAGAGGTTGAACTTCAGGCCCGGCACGCCATAGGGCGCCATGTTCAGTACGTAGGAGATCTTCAGCGATTTTTCGTTGGGGCCGTTGAAGTCCGACAGCAGCGAGTTGGCCAGGTAGATGCCGTTGGTCTCGTGCAGGTAGTCGAAGTACTCGTTGCCGTTGACCTGCTGCCAGGAGGCACCGAGGGTGTGGGCCTGATGGGTCAGGTCGAGCGACAGGCTGTAGACGTCGTTGTCGATCTTGCCCATTTTCTGGCTGCCGGCGTCTACGGTCTTGTAGTAGTTCAGGCCGGTGCTCAGGCTGAGTACCGCGCTGTCGCCCAGCATGTGGTTGGCGCCGAAGTAGTACTGGTTCCAGAAGTCGTCGACCTTGGTGGCGTACAGGCTGGTGCTCAGGCTCTTGAACGGCTGGTAGTTGATGCCGGCGGTACTGGCGCGGTCGGTTTCTACGCCGGTGGCGCTGTATTCGCTGCGGAATTTGCTGAGGCTTTGCTCGGTACGCGGCGAGACGCGGTCGAAGGTGCCCGCGTCGAAGCTGAGGTTTTCGAACTCGGCGCTGTGCAGGAACGCACCCTGGAAACTCGACGGCAGGGCGCGGTTGCCGATGTAGGCGATCATCGGCGTGTCCACCGACTGACGGCCGAGGGTAAGGGTGGTGTTGGACACGCGCGCTTTGATATTGCCCAAGCCCAGCTTGCTCCACTGGCCGATGGGGTCGCCATCGCTGTGGGTGAGCGTGCGGTTGTTGGGGCCGGCGACGGCCTGGCGGCTCTGTTGCAGGGCGATGGCGTTATAGCCGGCGGCCTCGACGGCAAAGCCTACGGTGCCTTGGGTGAAGCCGGAGCTGTAGTTGAGGATGGTGCCCTGCAGCCAGTTTTCGCGGCTGTGGGTGGCGTGGCGGGTGCCGTCGCTTTTGTAGTAGCGCCACAGCGGGGCGCGGGCGGCGCGCTCGCGGGCGTACCAGTTGCGGGTGGTGCCGGACAGGCTCTGGCCGTCGATGAAGCCGCTGGCTTGTGCCTGCTCGCTGCTGGCTTTGAGGGTGAGTGGAATGTATTCCTGGCTTTGCGGGTCGGCCTGGGCCACGGTGGATAAGGCACTGATGGATAAAGCCAGTGCTGTCAAGGTGAATACTCTCAAGGTTGAAGCTCCCATTCTTTTCTAGTTATTGCCGGCCTTGTGGGCCGGATGGTTGTTGCGGTGTTGCCAGGGTTGCCGCGGGATCACCGGGCTAAATCGGGGGCGTTGTGTTGGCCGGTACTGGCTAACGCTTAATCAACACTCACACCGGAAAAATCATTGCGCCCAAACGGGCTGACCTTGAACTGGGAAACCTTGACGCTGAGCGGTTGGTTAACCGTGGAATGCGCAACAGGGGTAATCGGCACCTGTTGCTTCAACCGCTGCTGGGCCTGCTGGTACAGGGCGGTGCGCTGGGTGCGGTCGGTAACCTGCTTAGCTTGCTTGACCAGGCTGTCGTACTGCGGGTCGCACCACAGCGAGTAGTTGTTGCTGCCGATGGCATCGCAGCTGTAGAGGGTGCCCAGCCAGTTGTCCGGGTCGCCGTTGTCACCGGTCCAGCCGATCAGGGCGATGTCGTGCTCGCCGCTTTTCATGCGCTTGATATACTCGCCCCATTCATAGCTGACGATGCGCACCTTGAAGCCGAGCTTGCTCCAGTCGGCCTGGAGCATTTCAGCCATCAGCTTGGCGTTAGGGTTGTACGGGCGCTGTACGGGCATGGCCCACAGGGTTATCTCGGTGCCAGGCTTGACCCCTGCCTGCTGGAGCAGCTGTTTGGCCTTTTCCGGGTCGTAGGGTGCGTCCTTGAGGCTTTCGTCATAGGACCACTGGGTGGGCGGCATGGCGTTGACCGCCTGTTGGCCGGAGTCCTGATACACCGCCTGGATGATGGCTGTCTTATTCACCGCCATGTCCATCGCCTGGCGTACTTCCAGGCGGTCGAATGGCGGGTGCTGGGTGTTGTAGGCGATGTAGCCGAGGTTGAAGCCCGGCTGCTGCAGCACCTGCAGCTTGTTGTCGGCCTTGAGTGCCGGCAGGTCGGCCGGGCGTGGGTGCAGGGTGACCTGGCATTCGTTGCGGCGCAGCTTCTGGATACGCACTGAGGGGTCGATGTTGATCGAGAACACCAGGTTGTCGATCTTCACTTCATTCGGTGCCCAGTAATCCTTGTTGCCCTTGTAGCGGATCTGCGAATCCTTCTGGTAACGCTGGAACACGAACGGCCCGGTGCCGATGGGCTGCTGGTTGATGTCGCTGGGGCGACCGCTGGCCATCAGCTGGTTGGCGTATTCGGCAGAGAGGATGGAGGCGAAACTCATGGCCAGGTTCTGGATGAACGCGGCGTCGACTTCGTTGAGGGTGAACTTCACCGTGTGCTCGTCGAGTTTCTTCACCTTCGCGATGTTCTTGTCCAGGCCCATGCTGATGAAATAGGGAAATTCGGTGGGGTAGGCCTTGCGGAACGGATGGCCCTTGTCGAGCATGCGATTGAACGTGAACAGCACGTCGTCGGCGTTGAAGTCACGGCTCGGGGTAAAGGCCTTGTTGCTGTGGAACTTCACCCCTTCGCGCAGGTGGAAGGTGTACTGCAGGCCGTCGTCCGATACCTCCCAGTGCGTCGCCAGGGCAGGGTGTACGGCGGTGCCGCCGCGCTCGAACTCCACCAAGCGGTTGTAGATCGGTTCGGCGGCGTCGTTGTCGGTGGCGGTGGTGTACTGGGCGGTGTCGAAGCCGGCAGGGCTGCCTTCGGAGCAGAACACCAGGTTGTTGGCCAGCAGGGCCGGGGATTGGCTGAGCAGTCCGAGGGCTAGCAGGGTCGATAGGCAAGTAGCGTGGCGCATGGCGAGTCCTTTTTCATCTGTTTGCACCGCCTCGGGGTACGAATGACGGCAACAGTTCGCCTACCCCGCGGCGGGTAGCCGCAGGACGACATAAAGAGGTGATGGGGGAAGGCACCCGCTATTGCGCGGGTGCCGCAGTTACCCTATTTGTCCACGCTGACGCCATAGAAGGAGTTCAGCGCAAACGGGCTGATCTTGAAGTCCTTCACCTTGGCGCTCATGGGCTGGTACACGGTGGAGTGGGCGATCGGGGTGATCGGTACCTGCTCCTTGAGTATGTGCTGTGCTTTCTGGTACAGCTCGGTGCGCTTGGCCTGGTCGGAGGTGGCCTTGGCCTGCTTGATCAGGTCGTCGTAGGGCTTGAAGCACCATTTGGAGAAGTTGTTGCCTTCGACCGCATCGCAGCCGTAAAGGGTGCCCAGCCAGTTGTCCGGGTCGCCGTTGTCGCCGCTCCAGCCAATCAGCATCGCGCCCTGTTCGCCGCCTTTGGAGCGTTTGATGTACTCGCCCCATTCGTAGCTGACGATTTTTGCCTTGATGCCGATCTTGGACCAGTCCGATTGCAACATCTCGGCCATCAGCTTGGCATTGGGGTTGTACGGGCGTTGCACGGGCATGGCCCACAGGGTGATTTCGGTGCCTTCCTTGATGCCGGCTTCCTTGAGCAGTTGCTTGGCCTTTTCGGGGTCGTATGGCGCATCCTTGATGCTGTCGTCATACGACCACTGGGTCGGCGGCATGGCGTTGACGGCCAACTGGCCGGCGCCCTGATAGACCGATTCGATGATCTTCTTCTTGTCCACCGCCATGTCCAGCGCCTGGCGCACTTTCAGCTGGGCCATCGGGTTGGCCTCATTACTGCCCTTGATCTTGTCCATCACGTTGTAGGCGATGTAGCCGAGGTTGAAGCCGGCCTGCTGTGGCATTTGCAGGTTCTTGTCGGCCTTTAGCGGCTCGATGTCGGCCGGGCGGGGGAACAGGGTGACCTGGCACTCGTTCTTCTTCAGCTTCTGCATGCGCACCGAGGCGTCGGTGGTGATGGCGAAGATCAGGTTGTCGATCTTCACATCATCGGGCTGCCAGTAGTCCTTGTTGCCCTTGAAGCGGACCTGCGCGTCTTTCTGATACTTGCTGAACACGAACGGGCCGGTACCGATCGGCTTCTGGTTGATGTCGGCCGCCTTGCCGTTTTTCAGCAACTGGTCAGCGTATTCGGCGGACTGGATGGAGGCGAAACTCATGGCCAGGTTCTGGATGAACGCGGCGTCGACTTCATTGAGGGTGAACTTCACCGTGTGCTCGTCGAGTTTCTCCACCTTGGCGATGTTCTTGTCCATGCCCATGTCGGTGAAGTACGGGAACTCGGTGGGGTAGGCCTTGCGGAACGGGTGGTCCTTGTCGAGCATGCGGTTGAAGGTGAACAGCACGTCGTCGGCGTTGAAGGGGCGGGAGGGCTTGAAGTAGTCGGTGGTGTGGAACTTGACGCCTTCACGCAGGTGGAAGGTGTAGGTCTTGCCGTCGTCGGACACTTCCCATTTGGTCGCCAGGCCCGGGATGACTGCTGTACCGCCGCGTTCGAACTGGGTCAGGCGGTTGAACACGGTCTCGGCCGAGGCGTCGAAGTCGGTCCCGGTGGTGTACTGCCCCGGGTCGAAACCGGCCGGGCTGCCTTCGGAGCAGAACACCAGGTTGGACGCGGCAAGCGCCGACGGTGCGCCGGTGAGCAAGCCTGCACCCAGCAGGAACGGAATGACTGCGTGTTTGAGCATGGTGGCCTCATTGTTGTCATTTTTCGGATGAGGTGGCCTCGTGAGCCGACCTGCGGATACTTATGCAGGGGATGTTCCCAATGCAACAGGTAGAAGGATAGTTGGCGCCAGAAAGGTGGTACGTTCGTACATGGATGTCGCATCGGTATAACTTTCGACGAAGTTAAACGTTTGCGCAGGCAAAATGATGGCATTTTGCAGGATGTTTCGAGGCGGGATTAAATGTAGGAAGCACCTTAGTGGTGCGTAGGAAATGTCTGAAATCGCAAAATTGAAGGTGGGCGCGGTCTTTGTGGGAGCGCCCCGGCAAGGCCGCTCCCACAGCGAGTTCGTAGCTTTACGGCATCTGCACTTCGATCAAGCCATCGGCATTCATGCTCACTTCACTGGTACCCGCCTCGATATCCGGCGCTGGCGCCGCCTCGTCCGCCCCCATGGCCTTCATTGCCATCGGTGCGCTACGCAGGTACGGGCGCGGGTAGCCGCTGCTGTTGAGGTTCAGGCTGACCACTTTGTAGCCCTTGCCGCCCAGCGCCTCGGTGGCCAGTTGCGCACGCGCCTTGAAGGCATCGACTGCGTCCTTGAGCAGTGCATCCTCGCTGGCCTTGCGTGTGGCCGGGGCAATGGAGAAGTCCATGCCGCCCATTTTCAGTTCTTGCAGCAGGTCGGCGGTAAGCTGGGACAGGGCCGGGAAGTTGGCGCTTTCCAGGCGCAGCTCGGCGCGCTCGCGCCAGCCGGTGATCTTCTGGCCCTTGCTGTCATAGACCGGGTAGCTGTTGCGGCTGCCCTGGCTGATCTTCACGTCCTTGACCTGGCGCGACTGCTGCACGGCCTTGTTCATGGTTTCGGTGATCTGCTTGGCGAGCTTGCCCGGGTCGGTGTTCTGCGCTTCGCTGTACAGGGTCACGACCATCAGGTCACGCGCCACTTCCTTGCTGACTTCGGCACGCAGCGATACCTGGTTGTAACGCGGTTCATCGGCAGCCAGCACCGGCAGGCTGGCGAGCAGGCCGCAAGACAGGACAAGGGCGGCGCCGCGACGAGGGATTTGCATGTGGTACTCCTTGGCAATAAAAGGCGTGGGGTCTGGTCATCCATTCCACGCATGGCCCATGTGACCGGCAACAGTGTAGTGGGTTCAAAAGTGCCATCATGAACCTGTGACAAAGTGTGGCGCTTTGCCGCATCGCTGCAGCGAGGCGCCCGGCTTCGGTATACTCCAGCCGATTTTTCTGGAGCACTCATCAGGAGAGCTCATGCTCGCCGCCGTACAACCGCTGTCTGCTACCCGCCAGAACCTCTGGCGCCTGACCGTCATTCGGGTCCTGGTCCTGGCTGCTCAGGCAGGCTCCGTGGGCGTTGCCTACTGGACCGAACTGCTGCCTTTACCTTGGCTGTCGCTGGCTGGCACCTTGGCCTTGTCCTCGCTGCTGTGCGCCTTCACGGCCCTGCGCCTGCGCCTGTCGCTGCCGGTCACCGAAATGGAATATGCCCTGCAGCTGGCCTGCGACCTGCTGATCCACAGTGCCTTGCTGTATTACTCCGGTGGCTCGACCAACCCGTTCGTGTCGTATTACCTGGTACCGCTGGCGATTGCTGCGGTGACCTTGCCGTGGCTGTATTCGCTGATTCTTTCGGGCATTGCCCTGACGGCCTACAGCCTGCTGCTGGTACAGTTCTACCCGCTCGAAGGCCTGCCGATGGCGCGGGACAAGATGCAGGTGTACGGCATGTGGCTCAGTATTGCCCTGGCCGCAGCGGTGATCACCTTCTTTGCTGCGCGCATGGCCGAAGAGCTGCGCCGCCAGGAGCAACTGCGTTCCGAGCGCAGGGAAGAAAGCCTGCGAGACGAGCAGCTACTGGCCGTGGCCACCCAGGCCGCTGGCGCCGCCCATGAACTGGGCACGCCGTTGGCGACCATGAGCGTGCTACTGAATGAAATGCGCCAAGACCACGCCGACCCGTTGCTGCAAGAAGACCTGCAGATCCTTCAGGACCAGGTAAAACTGTGTAAAGAGACTTTGCAGCAGCTGGTGCGCGCCGCCGAAGCCAACCGCCGCCTGGCGATCGTGGAGCAGGACGTGACTGCCTGGCTGGACGAGGCGCTGAACCGCTGGCACCTGATGCGCCCGGAAGCCAGTTACCGCTTCCAGCGCCTGCGCGACGGCAAAGTGCCGCGCCTGACGCCGCCACCGGACCTGACCCAGGCGTTGCTGAACCTGTTGAACAATGCCGCCGATGCCTGCCCCGATGACCTGGAAGTGCGCCTGGACTGGGATGCCCACGACATCGTCATCAGCATCCGCGACCACGGCCCGGGCGTGCCGCCGGCCATTGCCGAAGCCATCGGCAAACCCTTCATTACCACCAAGGGCAAAGGCTTCGGCCTTGGCCTGTTCTTGAGCAAGGCCAGCGTGACCCGTGCGGGCGGTTCGGTGAAACTCTATAGTCATGAACAGGGTGGCACCCTGACCGAACTGCGCCTGCCCTATGGCAAGCGAGGAGATGAATGATGAGCGAAGAAAACCAGGTCGAAAGCGAAGAGCTGCCGCACCTGCTGCTGGTGGACGACGATGCCACCTTCACCCGGGTCATGGCCCGGGCCATGAGCCGCCGCGGTTTCCGCGTGAGCACTGCCAGTTCTGCCGAGGAGGGCTTGATCCTGGCCCAGCAGGACCTGCCGGACTACGCCACGCTGGACCTGAAGATGGACGGCGACTCAGGCCTGGTGCTGCTGCCCAAGCTGCTGGAACTGGACCCGGAAATGCGCGTGGTGATCCTGACCGGGTACTCGAGCATTGCCACGGCGGTGGAGGCGGTGAAGCGGGGCGCCTGCAACTACCTGTGCAAACCGGCCGACGCCGATGACGTGCTGGCGGCGCTGCTGTCGGAGCACACCGACCTGGATACCCTGGTGCCAGAAAACCCGATGTCGGTCGACCGCCTGCAGTGGGAGCATATCCAGCGCGTATTGAATGAGCACGAGGGCAACATCTCGGCCACTGCACGGGCGCTGGGCATGCACCGGCGTACCTTGCAGCGCAAATTGCAGAAGCGGCCGGTTCGGCGCTGATTCTTGCAGGGCCTGTACCGGCCCTTTCGCGGGCAGGCCCGCTCCCACAGGTACCGCGCCGCCCATCACAGCAGCGCAGGACCTATGGGAGCGGGCGCCCGCGAAGAGGCCGGTACAGGCATTAGATAATCTAAAAGACAATTCCTTTTATCGCGCTCGATCCCCGCAAATCCCAGCCGTTGGCGTATCATTAGCCCCCTAACGGCAACCCCTCCAGGATCGCTTGCGCATGCTCGCCCTTCTTATCCAGACGCTGAACATCACGGCACCGGTTTTCGCCATGCTGTTCATGGGTGTACTGCTCAAACGCATCCATCTAATTGATGACAACTTCAACCGCGTCGCCTCGCAACTGGTGTTCAACGTCTGCATGCCGGCGCTGCTGTTCCTCGGCATCTACCACGCTGACCTGGCCTCAGCGATAAAACCGGGTGTCATCCTCTACTTCATCGTCGCCACTCTGGTCGGTTTCGCCATTGCCTGGGGCCTGGCCATCTGGCGCAGCCCGCTGGCAGAGCGAGGCATCTATACCCAGGGCGCGTTTCGCGGCAACAACGGCGTGATCGGCCTGGCCTTGGCCGCCAGCCTGTACGGTGACTATGGTATCTCCTTGGGGGCGGTGCTCGCCGGCCTGGTCATCCTCATGTACAACTCGCTGTCGGCAGTGGTACTGGCGGTGTACAGCCCGGACCTCAAGTCCGACCCGTGGAGCATCTGCAAGAGCATTTTCAGCAACCCGTTGATCATCAGCGTTTTGGTCGCCACGCCCATGGCCTACGGCCAGGTGCCGCTGCCCAACTGGCTGCTGACCTCGGGCGATTACCTGGCGCAGATGACCCTGCCGCTGGCGCTCATCTGCATTGGCGGCACACTGTCGCTGGCGGCGTTGCGCGACAGTGGCAGGCTGGCCATCGATGCCAGCCTGGTGAAGATGGTCTGGCTGCCACTGCTCGGTACCCTCGGTGCATGGTTGTGCGGTTTCCGGGGGGCGGAGCTGGGTATCCTGTTCCTGTACATCGGCAGCCCGACCGCAGCCGCCAGCTATGTGATGGCGCGAGCGGCCAATGGTAACCATGAGCTGGCAGCGTCGATCATCGTGATTACCACGCTAATGGCGGCGATCACCACCAATATTGGCATTTTCATCTTGCAGTGGGGCGGATGGATCTAGATCCTTGACTGCAAACAACACAAAAACACAGCCTCACTGAGCTAAAGGACACTTCATGCAAGACCAGAGCACGCCCGAGCGGTTACAGCGCGGGCTGAAGAATCGCCATATCCAGCTGATCGCGCTGGGCGGGGCCATCGGCACCGGTTTGTTCCTGGGCATCGCCCAGACCATCCAGCTGGCAGGCCCTTCCGTCCTGCTGGGCTATGCCATCGCCGGCCTGATGGCTTTCCTGATCATGCGCCAGTTGGGCGAAATGGTGGTGGAAGAGCCGGTCGCCGGCAGCTTCAGTCACTTCGCCCATCAGTACTGGAGCGAGTTCGCCGGCTTCGTGTCGGGCTGGAACTACTGGGTGGTGTACGTGCTGGTCGGCATGGCCGAGCTGACTGCGGTGGGCATCTACGTGCAGTACTGGTGGCCAGAGTTCCCGACCTGGGCCACGGCAGCGATCTTCTTCGTGGTGATCAACCTCATCAACCTGACCCAGGTAAAAGTCTACGGCGAGATGGAGTTCTGGTTCGCCCTGGTCAAGGTGGTCGCCATCGTCAGCATGATCGGCTTCGGCGCCTGGCTGTTGAGCAGCGGCCATGGCGGCCCGGATGCCAGCGTGGCCAACCTGTGGCAATACGGCGGCTTCTTCCCTAACGGTGTCACTGGCCTGGTGATGGCGCTGGCGGTGATCATGTTCTCGTTCGGTGGCCTGGAGCTGGTGGGTATCACCGCTGCCGAGGCTGACAACCCTCGCCAGAGCATTCCCAAGGCCACCAACCAGGTGGTTTACCGCATCCTGATCTTCTACATCGGTGCCCTGGCGGTGCTGCTGTCGCTGTACCCGTGGCAGAAGGTGGTGCAGGGCGGCAGCCCGTTCGTGATGATCTTCCATGAGCTGGACAGCGACCTGGTAGCGACCATCCTCAACATCGTGGTGCTGACGGCCGCGCTGTCGGTGTACAACAGCTGTGTGTATGCCAACAGCCGCATGCTGTTCGGCCTGGCCAGCCAGGGTGACGCGCCGCGTCAATTGCTGAAAGTGAGCCGCAGCGGTGTGCCGCTGACTGCATTGGGTGTTTCGGCCTTTGCGACCGGCCTGTGCGTGGTGATCAACTACCTGATGCCGGGTGAGGCCTTTGGCTTGCTGATGGCCTTGGCGGTGTCGGCATTGGTCATCAACTGGGCGAGCATCAGTATTACCCACCTGAAATTCCGCAAGGCCAAGCTGGCCGCTGGTATTACCCCGTTCTACAAGAGCTGGGGGCACCCGTTGACCAACTACCTGTGCCTGGCGTTCATCGTGCTGATTCTGGTGGTGATGTACCTGACGCCGCCGGTCCGCATCTCGGTGATGCTGATCCCGGGGTGGATCATGGTGCTGTGGGTGGCCTTCAAGATGAAGAAGGCTCGCCAAGCCAAGTAATACAGTGCCGGCCTCTTGGCGGGTTCGCCCGCGAAGAGGCCGGTACAGGCAACTACTGATAGCTGTCGATCACTTCCTGTGCCGCCCTGAAGGCATCAATCGCCGCCGGCACTCCCGCATACACTGCGCAATGCAGCAACGCCTCGCGAATCTCTTCCACCGTACAGCCATTGTTCAATGCCCCGCGCACATGCCCCTTGAGCTCTTGCGGGCACTTGAGTGCCGTCAGCGTGGCCAGGGTAATCAGGCTGCGGGTCTTCAGTGGTAGCCCCTCGCGGGCCCATACGCTGCCCCAGGCATGTTCATTGACAAAGTCCTGTAGCGGCTGGGTAAAGTCGGTGGCATTGCCCAGTGCGCGGTCGACGAATGCATCGCCCATTACCTGGCGGCGAATCTGTTCGCCGGTCTTGTTGCTATCAGCCATGTTGTTTTCCTTAGTGTTGGCGGCGCCAGGCGCGCACGGTGGTGAACAGCAACACCATGGCGAGCACCGGCAGTACATAGAACAGCATCAAATGCTCAAGGCGACCAGCCAGCGGCATCCCCATGGTAAAGGCCGCTACGTGCAGGCCGTAAGCCAGGTACAGGCAAAGGAACACCAGGCCTTCGGCACGGGTGACGCGATAGCCGGAATAAAACACCGGCAGGCTCAGTGCCGCAACGCCAAGCATCACCGGCAGGTCGAAAGACAGCGCGTTGGGTGAGATCGACAGCGGCTCGGGCGTGACGAGTGCGGTCAGACCCAATACAGCCAGCAGGTTGAACAGGTTGCTGCCGATCACCGTACCCACGGCGATCTCCCGTTCGCCGCGCAGGGCGGCAATCAGCGCGGCGGCCAGTTCAGGCAGGGAGGTGCAGATGGCGACAACGGTAAGGCCAATGATGCGCTCGGACAGGCCCAGGTCGGTGGCAACCTCCACAGCGGCCTCCAGCAGCAGGTGGCCCGCCAGGCTCAGCAAGCCAAGGCCGGCCAGCACCTGCAGCAGCGTGCCGGACCAGAAGCGCCCTGCACCGGTTTTTGCGCTATCCGGGGCAGGGTAGGTACGGGCATAGTGGCGTGACTGGTGCCAGAGCATCGCCAGGTAACCGCCCAGACCCAGCAGCAACAGCCCTCCTTCAATCCGGCCCAGGTGGCCGTTGGCAGACAGCGCATAGACCAGGCCGCTGGCGATGATCATCAGCGGAATGTCCAGGCGCACCAGTTGGCGCGACACGCGCAGGGGAATGATCAGCGCGGCCAGGCCAAGAATGACCAGTACGTTGAAGATATTACTGCCGATTACGCTGCCCACCGCCACGTCCGGCGCGCCCTGGTAGGCAGCCTGCAGGCTTACGGTAAGTTGTGGCGCGGTACTGCCGAAGGCCACCAGGCTCAGGCCGATGATCAGCGGGCGTACATGCAGGCGCTGGGCCAGGCGCAGCGCGGCGCGCACCAGCAACTCGGCGCCGCCGACCAGCAACACCAGGGCGATGCCCAGTTGCAGGAGGCTGAAGGTGGGAAGGGTGGCCAGGTCGAAAATGGTCGGACTCCTGTCGCGTCAGTCGCTAAGCCCTTGTACTCGCACGCGCGCTGTTCCGCTACGGAGCATGCCGATTTTTTCTGCGGCGGCGCGTGACAGGTCGATCAGCCGGCCGCGGGTATGTGGACCACGGTCGTTGATGCGTACCACCACACTGCGCTGGTTGGCCATGTTGGTCACCAGCACGCGGGTGCCGAAAGGCAGGCTGCGGTGGGCGGCGGTAAGGCCATGCTGGTTGAAGGGTTCGCCGCTGGCGGTGCGTTTGCCGTGGTGGCGTGAACCGTAATAGGAGGCGGTTCCGGTTTTGTCATAACCGCGTGGGTTGATGTCGTGGCTGGCGCAGCCGGCCAAGAAGGAGAAGAGGGCCAGGGTGCCGAGGGATTTTTTTAGCAAATCAAGTGCTCTCCTAGTGCGGCTATTCGCGGACAAGCCCTCTCCCACAGGTATGTCACCGCCTATGACAGCGGCGCTGTAACTGTGGGAGCGGGCTCGCCCGCGAACGAGGGCGAAGCCCTCGCCGATAATCAGGTCAGCCTTCGAGCTTGGCCTTGAGCAATTGGTTCACTTGCCCAGGGTTAGCCTTGCCCTTCGATGCCTTCATCGCCTGGCCGACAAAGAAGCCGAACATCTTGCCTCGCTTGGCTTCATCGGCCGCGCGGTACTGTTCAACCTGCTCGGCATTGGCTGCCAGCATCTCGTCGAGCATCTTGTCGATCGCACCGGTGTCGGTGACCTGCTTCAGGCCTTTGCTCTCGATGATGCTGTCGGCATCGCCTTCACCGGCGGCCATGGCCTCGAACACGGTCTTGGCAATTTTGCCGCTGATGGTGTTGTCGCGGATGCGCAGCAGCATGCCACCCAGTTGTGCAGCGCTGACGGGCGCCTGGTCGATTTCGACACCCAGCTTGTTCAGCAGGCTGCCCAGTTCGACCATGACCCAGTTGGCGGCCAGCTTGGCATCGCCACCGATCTTGACCACTTCTTCGAAGTAGTCAGCCTGTTCGCGGCTGGACGCCAGCACGTTGGCGTCGTAGGCCGACAGGCCGTACTGGCTCTGGAAGCGCTCGACCTTCTGCGGTGGCAGTTCCGGCAGGCCGGCGCGGACGGTTTCGAGGAAGCTGTCCTCGATGACCACCGGCAGCAGGTCCGGGTCGGGGAAGTAACGGTAGTCGTTGGCTTCCTCCTTGCTGCGCATGGAGCGGGTTTCGTCCTTGTTCGGGTCGTACAGGCGGGTTTCCTGCACCACCTTACCGCCGTCTTCGATCAGGTCGATCTGGCGCTGGATTTCGCTGTTGATCGCGCGCTCGATGAAGCGGAACGAGTTGACGTTCTTGATCTCGCAGCGGGTGCCGAATTCGGCCTGGCCTTTCGGGCGGATCGACACGTTGCAGTCGCAACGCAGCGAGCCTTCGGCCATGTTGCCGTCGCAGATGCCCAGGTAGCGCACCAGTGCGTGGATAGCCTTGACGTAGGCCACGGCTTCCTTGGCGCTGCGCATGTCCGGCTCGGAGACGATTTCCAGCAGCGGTGTGCCGGCGCGGTTCAGGTCAATGCCGGTGGAGCCGCTGAAGTCTTCGTGCAGGCTCTTGCCGGCGTCTTCTTCAAGGTGCGCGCGGGTGACCCCGATGCGCTTGATGGTGCCGTCCTCCAGGGCGATGTCCAGGTGGCCCTTGCCGACGATCGGCAGGTCCATCTGGCTGATCTGGTAACCCTTGGGCAGGTCTGGGTAAAAGTAGTTCTTGCGCGCGAACACGTTGCGCTTGCCGATTTCGGCATCGATGGCCAGGCCGAACATGCACGCCATGCGCACGGCTTCCTGGTTCAGCACCGGCAGTACGCCAGGCATCCCTAAGTCAACCAGGCTGGCCTGGGTGTTCGGCTCGGAGCCGAAGGTGGTGGCGCTGCCGGAGAAGATCTTCGACTGGGTGGCGAGCTGAGTGTGGATTTCCAGCCCGATCACAACTTCCCATTGCATGTGTGAATTCCTCAGAAGCCTTTGGGGGCGCGGGTGTGCCAGTCGGTCACTTGCTGGTAGCGGTGCGCGACGTTGAGCAGGCGACCTTCCTGGAAGTACGGCGCCAGCAACTGCACGCCGACCGGCAGGCCGTCGACGAAGCCGGCCGGCATCGACAGGCCCGGCAGGCCCGCCAGGTTGGCGGTGATGGTGTAGACGTCTTCCAGGTAGGCGGCGACCGGGTCGCTGCTCTTGGCGCCAAGCTTCCAGGCCGGGTTTGGCGTGGTCGGGCCGAGGATCAGGTCGACGTCGTTGAAGGCGGCCATGAAGTCGTTCTTGATCAGGCGGCGGATTTGCTGCGCCTTCACGTAGTAGGCGTCGTAGTAGCCGGCCGACAGGGCGTAGGTACCAACCATGATACGGCGCTGTACTTCAACGCCGAAGCCTTCGCCACGGGAGCGCTTGTACAGGTCGGTGAGGTCCTTCGGTGCTTCGCAGCGGTAGCCGAAGCGCACGCCGTCGAAGCGCGACAGGTTAGAGGAGGCTTCAGCCGGAGCGATCACGTAGTAGGCCGGGATGGCGTGCTGCATGTTCGGCAGGCTGATTTCCTTGACCACGGCGCCGAGCTTTTCCAGCTCCTTGACGCTGGCCTGGACCAGGTCGGCGATGCGTGGGTCGAGGCCGGCGCCGAAGTATTCCTTCGGCAGGCCGATGCGCAGGCCCTGCAGCGAGGCGTTGAGGTTGGCGCTGTAGTCCGGCACCGGCTCTTCGATGCTGGTGGAGTCCTTGGCGTCGAAACCGGCCATGCCTTGCAGCAGCAGGGCGCAGTCCTCGGCAGTGCGGGCCAGCGGGCCACCCTGGTCGAGGCTGGAGGCGTAGGCGATCATGCCCCAGCGCGAAACACGACCGTACGTCGGTTTGAGACCGGTGAGGTTGGTCAGTGCTGCCGGCTGGCGGATCGAGCCGCCGGTGTCGGTGCCGGTGGTGGCCGGCAGCAGGCGTGCAGCCACGGCAGCGGCCGAACCACCCGACGAACCGCCCGGAACGTGTTCAAGATTCCACGGGTTCTTCACCGCGCCGTAGTGGCTGGATTCGTTGGCCGAACCCATGGCGAACTCGTCCATGTTGGTCTTGCCCAGGGTGACCATGCCGGCTTCGGCCAGCTTGGCGACCACGGTAGCGTCATACGGCGCCTTGAAGTTGTCGAGCATCTTCGAGCCGCAGCTGGTGCGTACGCCGTTGGTGCAGAACAGGTCCTTGTGGGCGATGGGGGCACCCAGCAGCGCGCCGGTTTCGCCAGCGGCGCGACGGGCGTCGGCGGCCCGCGCCTGGCCCAGGGCCAGGTCTTCGGTGACGCTGATGAAACTGTTGATTTGCGGGTCGAGCTGCTTGATGCGCGCCAGCAGGGCGCCGGTCAGCTCTTCGGAAGAAAACGACTTGTCGGCGAGTCCGCGGGCGATCTCGGCCAGGGTCAATTGATGCATGGCAGGCTCTATCCCTTACTCGATGACTTTGGGAACCAGGTACAGACCGCTTTCGGTCGATGGCGCGATTGCTTGGTAGGCATCACGCTGGTTGCTTTCGGTGACCTGGTCGGGGCGCAGGCGCTGGCTGGCCTCCAGGGGGTGGGCCAGGGGTTCGATGCCAGTGGTATCGACCGCTTGCATCTGGTCGACCAGCCCGAGAATGCTGTTCAGGGCGTCAGTAATGCGTGGCAGTTCGCCATCATTCAGGCCCAGGCGGGCCAGATGGGCGATCTTTTCCACGTCGCAGCGTTCAAGCGCCATGGGGATCTCCAGGGGAAACAAAGAACGGAATTTGGGTCCGCAGTGAGGAACATGTCAGCTTTCTGACGGTCTAACGGCCGCGAATTTCTGCTGGCGTGCTCGGAAAAACAGCCAATTTAACATATTGGCTCCTTGCCCAAAATCCCTGCCATTGTTAGAGTTTGCCGCACTTTTTTACCCACGCTTTCCCCAGGGTCACTTTCCCATGTTCAAGAAACTGCGTGGCATGTTTTCCAGCGATCTTTCCATCGACCTGGGTACTGCCAACACCCTTATTTACGTGCGTGAGCGCGGTATCGTCCTGAATGAGCCCTCGGTTGTTGCCATCCGTACCCATGGCAACCAGAAAAGCGTTGTCGCCGTCGGTACCGAAGCCAAACGCATGCTGGGCCGTACGCCTGGCAACATTGCTGCCATTCGTCCGATGAAGGACGGCGTCATCGCCGACTTCAGCGTGTGCGAAAAAATGTTGCAATATTTTATCAACAAGGTTCACGAGAACAGCTTCCTGCAGCCAAGCCCGCGTGTGCTGATCTGCGTGCCGTGCAAGTCGACCCAGGTAGAGCGCCGCGCCATTCGCGAGTCGGCCCTGGGTGCCGGTGCCCGTGAAGTGTTCCTGATCGAAGAACCCATGGCTGCCGCCATCGGTGCCGGCCTGCCGGTTGAAGAAGCCCGCGGCTCGATGGTCGTCGATATCGGTGGTGGTACCACTGAAATCGCCCTCATCTCGCTGAACGGCGTGGTTTATGCCGAATCCGTCCGCGTTGGCGGCGACCGCTTCGACGAAGCCATCGTCACCTACGTGCGCCGCAACTACGGCAGCCTGATCGGTGAGTCCACCGCCGAGCGCATCAAGCAGGAAATCGGTACCGCCTACCCGGGCGGCGAAGTGCGCGAAGTCGACGTGCGCGGCCGTAATCTGGCCGAGGGCGTACCGCGTGCCTTCACCCTGAACTCCAACGAAGTGCTCGAAGCGCTGCAGGAATCGCTGGCGACCATCGTCCAGGCGGTCAAGAGCGCCCTGGAGCAGTCGCCGCCCGAGCTGGCTTCGGATATCGCCGAACGTGGCCTGGTGCTGACCGGTGGTGGCGCGCTGCTGCGTGACCTCGACAAGCTGCTGGCCCAGGAAACCGGCCTGCCGGTGATCGTCGCCGAAGACCCGCTGACCTGTGTCGCCCGTGGTGGCGGTCGCGCTCTGGAGATGATGGACAAGCACGCGATGGACCTGCTCTCCAGCGAGTGATCCCACTTGCTGTTCGCGAGCGCCCGGTTTACAGGTAGTACTCACAGTGCTACCTGTATGTGCTGGGCTGGCGCCCATTCAGGGCGCCGTATCCGTCAACCCGCAACCAGGCTGGTGCGTTGTCCCATGTCCAATGACCTCCTGAGTCGTCCACGAGGAACGGCCCATTAAACCGCTTTTCTCCAAGGGCCCTTCGCTGGGCGTTCGCCTGCTCGTTCTGGTGGTGATGTCGGTCGCGTTGATGGTTGTCGACGCGCGCTTTGACGTGCTCAAACCTGTGCGCAGCCAGATGGGCGTGGTACTGATGGAGTCGTACTGGATCACCGACCTGCCGCAGCGTGCGTGGCAAGGTGTGGCCGGCCAGTTCGGCAGCCGCAACGAACTGATCGCCGAAAACGAAAAGCTCAAGACCGAGGCCCTGCTGCTGCAGGGGCGCCTGCAAAAGCTGGCGGCCCTGACCGAGCAGAACGTGCGCCTGCGCGAGTTGCTGAACTCTTCGGCGCTGGTCAACGAAAAGGTCGAAGTGGCCGAGCTGATCGGTGTCGACCCCAACCCGTTCACCCACCGCATCCTGATCAACAAGGGCGAGCGTGACGGCGTGTTCCTTGGCCAGCCGGTGCTTGATGCCCGGGGCCTGATGGGCCAGGTGGTCGAACTGATGCCCTACACCTCGCGGGTGCTGCTGCTGACCGACACTACCCACAGCATTCCGGTGCAGGTCAACCGCAACGGCCTGCGCGCCATTGCCAGCGGCACGGGCAACCCAGAGCGCCTGGAACTGCGCCATGTGGCCGATACCGCCGACATCAAGGAAGGCGACCTGCTGGTCAGCTCCGGCATGGGTCAGCGCTTCCCGGCAGGTTATCCGGTGGCCACGGTCAACGAAGTGATTCACGATTCCGGCCAGCCGTTCGCCATCGTGCGCGCCATCCCCACCGCCGCGCTCAATCGCAGCCGCTACATGCTGCTGGTGTTCAGTGACCGGCGTACCCCTGAACAGCGTGCTACCGATGCAGCTATCGCCCAGGAAGAAGCTGACCGCAAGGGCGCCTCGGCCCCTGGCCAGCCGGTAAGCCCGGGCGAGCAGGGCGTGCCAACCAGCACTGCGCCCGTTGTACCGGCCACGACGGCCGCCCCCGCCGCGCCGGCCGCTCAGCCAGCAGCTCCGGCGGCTGCCCCTGCCACGCCGGCTGCCGCGCCTGCCGCACCCGCTCACACCCGGAGGCAATGATGCCTGCATCGCGCCGCAACAACGGCTGGGTCATCTGGCTGACTTTTGCTATTGGCCTGCTGCTCAGCGTCTCGCCCATGCCGCAGTTCATGGAAGTGTTCCGGCCCATGTGGCTGGCCTTGCTGGTGTCGTTCTGGACCCTGGCCGTGCCGAACAAGGTCGGCATGACCACCGCGTTCGTGCTGGGCCTGGCCGAGGACGTGCTGTATGGAACCCTGCTGGGGCAGAACGCACTTATCCTGACCCTCATCACCTTCCTGGTGCTGTCGCTGCAACAGCGCTTGCGCATGTTCCCCATGTGGCAGCAGAGCCTGGTCATCCTGGTGATCTTCGGCATCGCCCAATTGATCCAGCTGTGGCTCAGCGCACTGACCGGCAATCGCCTGCCTACCTTGGCGCTGGTCTGGTCGGCGGTCATCAGTGCCTTGCTCTGGCCGTGGATCAGCTTTGCCCTGCGCGACCTGCGCCGACGCTTGCATATCAACTGACGGCGACGTCGACACTGACAGGGAGATGTCTGCATGAACCCGCTATACCTGGCCTCCGGCTCGCCCCGTCGTCGTGAACTGCTGACCCAGATCGGCGTGCCGTTCAGCGTTGTCAGTGCTCCCATCGATGAAACCCCGCTGCCCGACGAAAGCGCCCAGGCCTACGTCGAACGCCTGGCCCGGGCCAAGGCTGCCGCCGGCCTGGCCAGTGTCGAGGGCCCGGCTGTCGTGCTGGGCGCAGACACCGCCGTGGTGCTCGATGGTCGTATTCTCGGCAAGCCGGAAAGCCGCGAAGATGCCTTGGCCATGCTGGCCGACCTGTCAGGCCGCGAGCATCAGGTACTGACCGCCGTCGCCCTCACCGATGGCCAGCGTGTTCAAAGCTTGAGCGTCACCAGCCATGTGCGCTTCCGTGCGATCAGCGACGATGAAGCGCAGCGCTACTGGGCCAGCGGCGAACCGGCGGACAAGGCGGGTGGCTACGCCATCCAGGGCCTGGGCGCGGTGTTCGTCACTGGCCTGTCCGGCAGCTACTCGGCGGTGGTCGGCCTGCCCCTCAGCGAAACGGCCGATTTGCTTGGCCAGTTCGGCGTTGCCTGCTGGCAATCGCCGGCGCATACGCCAGAGGTAACAAACCTGCAGTAGCCAGCAATGCATACGCCATCCATCATTACAAAAGACCTTTGACGAGAGCCGGCCATGAGTGAAGAGATCCTGATCAACATCACCCCGATGGAGTCACGTGTGGCGGTGGTGGAAAACGGGGTACTGCAGGAGGTGCACGTCGAGCGCACCCAGCGCCGTGGCATTGTTGGCAATATCTACAAGGGCAAGGTGGTGCGCGTGCTGCCAGGCATGCAGGCGGCCTTCGTCGACATTGGCCTGGAGCGCGCAGCGTTCATCCATGCCTCGGAAATTTCCCAGCGCGAAGGCTCGGCGGTAGAGAACATCACCGCCCTGGTCCATGAAGGCCAGGCCTTGGTGGTGCAGGTGACCAAGGACCCGATCGGCACCAAGGGCGCGCGCCTGACCACCCAGTTGTCGATCCCTTCGCGCTACCTGGTGTACATGCCCCGCAGCAGCCATGTTGGCATATCGCTGAAGATTGAAGACGAAGCCGAGCGTGATCGCCTCAAGCAGGTGGTCAGCGGCTGCATGGAAAGTGAAAACATCAAGGATGCCGGTGGCTTTATCCTGCGCACCGCCGCCGAAGGCGCACGTGCTGAAGAAATCCTGCAGGATATCCGCTACCTGCGTCGCCTGTGGGAGCAGATTGGCACCCAGATCAAGACCTGCGGCGCGCCCACGGTCATCTACGAAGACCTGGGCCTGGCCCTGCGCACGCTGCGCGACCTGGTCAACCCGAAGATCGAGAAGATCCGTATCGACTCGCGGGAAACCTTCCAGAAAACCACGCAGTTCGTTGGCGAACTGATGCCGGAAATCGCCGACCGCCTCGAGCACTACCCGGGCGAGCGCCCAATCTTCGACCTGTACGGCGTTGAAGACGAGATCCAGCGTGCGCTGGAGCGCAAGGTGCCGCTCAAGTCGGGTGGCTATCTGGTGGTCGACCCGGCCGAAGCGATGACCACCATCGATGTGAACACCGGCGCGTTCGTCGGCCATCGCAACCTGGAAGAGACCATCTTCAAGACCAACCTGGAAGCCGCCACCGCCATCGCCCGGCAACTGCGTCTGCGCAATATCGGCGGCATCATCATCATCGACTTCATCGACATGGAAGATGAAGAGCACCAGCGCCAGGTGCTGCGCACCCTGGAAAAACAGCTGGAGCGCGATCACGCCAAGACCAACATCATCGGTATTACCGAGCTGGGCCTGGTGCAGATGACCCGCAAGCGCACCCGTGAAAGCCTGGAGCAGGTGCTGTGTGAGCCCTGCCTGGCCTGCCAGGGGCGCGGCAAACTGAAAACCCCCGAGACCATTTGTTACGAGATCTTCCGTGAGATCCTGCGTGAGGCTCGGGCCTATCAGGCTGAGGGCTACCGTGTACTGGCCAACCAGAAGGTGGTCGACCGCCTGCTGGATGAAGAGTCTGGCAACGTCGCTGAGCTGGAGGCTTTCATCGGTCGAACCATTCGCTTCCAGGTCGAGTCGATGTATTCGCAGGAACAATACGACGTGGTGCTGCTCTGAGGCTTTCCAGAACACGCCGCAGGATGGTCGGGCTGGCAAAACTGCCGCTACCAGCCATCATGGATAAACGACTTGGAGGGCCATGGCCATGGGACGTCTGACCCGCGTTCTTGTCGCCTTGACCCGCTGGGGGCTGGGCTTATGCGCCCTGTTGGCGGTGTTGGTGGCGCTGTATGTCAGCCTCGGTCGCGAACTGGTGCCGCTGGTGGCCGAGTACCGCGCCGATGTGGAAAGCAAGGCCGAGCAGGCGCTGGGCCTGCCGGTGCATGTCGGTGCCCTTGAGGGCCGGTGGAGCGGGCTGGCTCCGGTGCTGCGGGTGCGCGACCTGCAACTGGGCGAAGGCGCTACGGCGTTGCGCCTGGATGACGTGAAGGTGGTGCCTGATGTCTGGGCCAGCCTTACCGCCCGTGAAGTGCGCCTGGCGCGCATTCAGCTGGGCGGCCTGCAACTGATCTTGCGCGAGAACGAGCAGGGCGCCTGGAACCTCGAAGGCCTGCCGAAAAAAGACGACGCACCACTCGACCCCGCCGACCTGCTGCAGCGCCTGCGTCAATTGGGCCGCGTCGATGTGTTCGACAGCCTGGTCACCTTGCACCCCTGGCAGCGTGACCCGCTCACCCTCACCTATGTCAGCGCCGGCCTGCAGGCGGGTGCTTCACGGCAAGTGCTGGAGTTGCGCGCCACCTTGCCGGATGGCCAGCCTCTGTCGCTGAACCTGCAAAGCCGTGTGTCAGCCAAGGCCTGGCGTGATGGCCAGGTGGAGGCCTACCTGAGCCTACCGCAAAGTGACTGGGCGCGCTGGTTGCCACCACGCCTGCTCGGTGAGTGGCAAGCTGAAGCGTTGCGAGCGGGTGGCGAGTTCTGGGTCGATTGGCGCAAAGGGCAGTTGCAGCAGGCTGTGGTGCGGCTTAACGCGCCTGAACTGCGGGGTGCCTATACCGGCCGCAAGGCTGCCACGCTGAGCAACCTGGCCCTGGGCGCCTGGTTCCAGCGCCGGGATCAAGGCTTCGATGTGGTGGTCGACTCCCTGGCCATGGACATCGGCAAGGCCCGCTGGGAGTCGCACTTGCAGTTGCAGCAGCGCCCGGGCGAGAACGCAGCCGATGAAAACTGGCGGGTGCAGGCCGACCGGCTCGATCTCACGCCCTTGACCCCGTTGATCGATGCTTTGGCGCCGTTGCCTGAGAAGGTCATGGCCGTGGTCGATGGCCTGAAAGTAACCGGCGCGCTGCGCAATGTGCGGTTGGAGGCCCGGCCGAAAGCCGAGGGCGACAAACGCCTGCAGTTCGAGGCCAACCTGGAAAAGGTCGGTTTCGATGCCTATCACAATGCCCCGGCTGCCGGTAACGTCAGCGGCAGCATCAGCGGTGACCTGGGCCATGGTGAGCTGCGGTTGGATACGGAGGCGTTCATGCTGCATCTGTACCCGATCTTCGCCAAGCCCTGGCACTACCAGAAGGCCAATGCACGCCTGACCTGGGCCTTGGACAAAGACGGTTTCACCCTGATTGCGCCGTACCTCAAGGTGCTGGGCGAAGAGGGCAAGATCGCCGGTGATTTCCTGATTCGCCTGTTGTTCGAGGAAGGCCGCGAGGACTACATGGACCTGCGCGTCGGCCTGACCGAAGGCGATGGCCGCTATACCGCCAAGTACTTGCCCGAGGTGCTCAGCCCGGCCCTCGACGAGTGGTTGCGCAGCGCGATCGTCAAGGGCACGGTGGATGAAGGCTACTTCCAGTACCAGGGCTCGCTGAATCATGGCGCGGCTCCCGAAGCACGCAGTATCAGCCTGTTCTTCAAGGTGCGCGATGCCGCCCTGGACTTCCAGCCTGGCTGGCCGCAGGTGCAGCACGTGGATGGCGATGTGTTCATCGAGGACAGCGGTGTGCGCATCAAGGCCCAACGCGGCGTGTTGCTCGACACCAAGGTCAGCGATGTGACGGTCGATATCCCGCATGTCGACGGTGATCAGCACAGCCACCTGTACCTGGATGGAGACTTCGACGGCACCCTGGGCGATGGGCTGAAAATTCTCAAGGAAGCGCCAATCGGTACCGGTGAGATTTTCGCCGGCTGGGAGGGTGAAGGGCCGCTGAAGGGCAAGGTCAAGCTCGATATCCCCTTGGCCCATGGGCCGCGACCGAAAGTACAGGTGGACTTCGCCACCAACGATGCGCGGCTGAAAGTCGCCCCGCCGAGCCTGGAGTTGAACCGCCTGAAGGGTGATTTCAGCTTTGATTTCGACAAAGGCCTGAGCGGCAAGGGCATCAGCCTGCAAGCCTTCGGCAAGCCGGTAACGGCGCAAATCACTGCTGAAGGCCAGGCCGGCCAGATGCAGACCCGCATTAATGCCAATGGCCAGGTGTCGCTCAAGGCGTTGACCGAATGGCTGCAGTTCAAGCAGGCCCTACCGGCCTCCGGCGACTTGCCTTACCAGCTACAGGTCAACCTGGGTAGCCGGGAAAACAGCCTGAGCGTCACTTCCAACCTCAAGGGCCTGGCAATCGACCTGCCGGCACCGTTCGGCAAAGCGGTGGCGGATACCCGCGACAGCCGTTTCAGCATGAACCTGCAGGGGGCGGAGCGTCGCTTCGATGCCGCCTACACCGACCTTGCCCGCTTTGCTTATGCCGCGCCGGCCGACGCACTGGCCCAGGGGCGCGGTGAGTTGTTGCTGGGCGCCGGTAACGCTCAAGTGCCGGCCGGTCAAGGCCTGCGGATACGTGGCCGCCTGGAGGCTTTGGACCTGGCACCTTGGCAAGAGCAGGCAGCGCGCCTGGCGGGCGACGACCCCGGTGGCAGCGCGCGGCAAAACCTGCAAAGCGTAGACCTGAGCATTGGCCAGTTGAAAGCCTTTGGCATGGACCTGAATCAGGCAGTGGTGAGGCTGGCACGAGGCGGTCAGGCTTGGGACCTGCGCCTTGACAGCAAGGAAGTGATAGGTAACGCACGCGTGCCGGATGCCAAAGGATCGCCCATGGTGGTGCGCATGCAAACCTTGCGTTTGCCGGCGGCCGACCCTGCCCAGGCGCAAGCTGAGGATGGCCCCGATCCGCTGGCCTCGTTCGACCCGCGCAAGGTCCCGGCGCTGGACCTGAGCATCGACAAGCTGTACCGCGGCGACGACTTGTTCGGCAGTGCCTCGATCAAGTTGCGACCCACCGCGCGTGGTGTTAGCGCCCGTGATATCGACCTCGACTTCAAAGGCCTGCGTATCGACGGCGGCGGTGGCTGGGAAGGCGAAACGGGTAAGACCAGCAGCTGGTACAAAGGGCGCCTGGACGGTAAGAACCTGGCCGATGTACTCAAGGCCTGGGGCTTTGCCCCGACCGTGACCAGCCGCGATTTCCGCCTGGATGTGGATGGCCGCTGGCCGGGTTCGCCGGCTGCGGTCGGGCTGGAGCGCTTCTCGGGCAGCATGGACGCGGCACTGCGTACCGGCCAGTTCGTCGAGGTTGAAGGCAGCGCCCAGGCGTTGCGGGTATTCGGCCTGCTCAACTTCAACTCCATTGGCCGACGCCTGCGTCTGGACTTCTCCGACCTGTTCGAGAAAGGCCTGGCCTATGACCGGGTCAAGGGCCTGCTGGTGGCCAGTGACGGGGTGTATGTGACCCGCGAGCCCATCAGCGTGACCGGCCCGTCGAGCAATTTCGAGCTGGATGGGACCCTGGACATGGTGCGCGACCGGATTGATGCCAATCTGCAGGTCAGCCTGCCGGTGACCAACAACCTGCCGCTGGCGGCACTGATTGTCGGCGCGCCGGCTGTAGGTGGCGCCTTGTTCCTGGTCGATCGGTTGATCGGTGACCGTGTTTCGCGCTTTGCCAGTGTGCACTACCGTGTCGAAGGACCGGTTAAAGAGCCTAGAATCACCTTTGTGAAACCTTTCGAGAAATCCCGCTAGGAGTGCCCATGAAGGCAGCGGTAATCCAGATGGTCAGCCAGGACGATGTGCTGGACAACCTGCAACGTGCCGGTGCCCTGTTGGAGCAGGCCGCGATGGGCGGCGCACGGCTGGCCGTGCTGCCAGAAAATTTCGCTGCCATGGGCCGTAAGGATGCCGCTGCCATCGGCCGTGCCGAAGCGTTGGGTGAAGGGCCGATCCTGCCATGGTTGAAACGCACCGCCCGTGACCTCAAGTTATGGATTGTTGCCGGTACCTTGCCCTTGCCACCGGTCGGCCAGCCCGAGGCCAAGGCCCATGCCTGCTCGCTGTTGATCGATGAACACGGCGAGGTCGCGGCACGTTATGACAAGCTGCACCTGTTTGACGTGGATGTTGCCGACAACCGTGGCCGTTACCGTGAGTCGGACGACTACGCCCATGGTGCTCAGGTGGTGGTGGCTGATACGCCGGTCGGGCGGCTGGGGTTGAGCGTGTGCTACGACTTGCGCTTCCCCGAGCTGTACAGCGCACTGCGTGCTGCCGGCGCGGAGCTGATCACTGCGCCGGCTGCCTTTACGGCAGTGACAGGCGCGGCCCATTGGGAGGTACTGGTACGCGCCCGAGCCATCGAGACCCAGTGCTACCTGCTGGCTGCGGCGCAGGGAGGCACCCACCCAGGCCCACGGGAAACCCATGGGCATGCGGCGATTGTCGACCCTTGGGGGCGCATCGTTGCAGAACAGGCGCAAGGCGAAGCGGTACTGCTTGCCGAGCGCGACATTGAAGAACAAGCGTCCATTCGGGCGCGCATGCCGGTGGTATCGCACCGGCGCTTTTTCTCGCAGGGCGCGTTGCGGCCTGCGCACACCGCGGAGTGACTATGAGCCAGATGTTATCCACCGTCAGTGAGCAGCTCCTGGCCCCAGGCGGCTTGACCCTGGACAGCCTGCAGAGCGTGCTGGGTGAGTTGGCTGGCCCCGGCATCGACGCCGCCGACCTGTATTTCCAGGGCCAGATCTCGGAAACCTGGGCGCTGGAAGATGGCATCGTCAAAGAGGGCAGTTTCAACCTCGACCAGGGCGTGGGCGTGCGTGCCCAGTCCGGTGAAAAGACCGGGTTCGCCTACAGCAATGCAATCAACCTCGAGGCGCTGACCTCGGCGGCGCGCGCCGCCCGTTCCATTTCCCGTGCCGGTCAAAACGGAACGGTGCAGGCCTTCCGCAGCCAGGACGTCACAGCCCTGTATGCGGCAGACAACCCGCTGGATGTACTGAGCCGTGCGGAAAAGGTCGAACTGCTCAAGCGTGTCGACGCCGCCACCCGTGCCCTGGACCCGCGAATTCAGCAGGTCAGTGTGAGCATGGCCGGGGTTTGGGAGCGTATCCTGATTGCGGCGGCCGATGGCAGCCTGGCTGCCGACGTGCGTCCGCTGGTGCGCTTCAACGTCAGCGTCATCGTCGAGCAGAACGGCCGGCGCGAACGCGGCGGGCAGGGTGGTGGTGGGCGTACCGACTACCGCTTCTTCACTGAAGAGCGCGTGATGGGCTATGCCCGTGAAGCGCTGCGTCAGGCCCTGGTGAACCTGGAAGCGATTCCGGCTCCGGCCGGTACCTTGCCGGTGGTGTTGGGTTCGGGGTGGTCGGGTGTGCTGTTGCACGAGGCTGTCGGCCATGGCCTGGAAGGTGACTTCAACCGCAAGGGCAGTTCGGCTTTCAGCGGCCGTATCGGCGAGAAAGTGGCATCGAGCCTGTGCACCATCGTTGACGATGGCACGCTTGAGGGCCGCCGTGGTTCGCTGAGCGTCGATGACGAAGGTACCCCGACCGAGTGCACCACGTTGATCGAGAACGGGGTGCTCAAGGGCTACATGCAGGACAAGCTGAACGCACGCCTGATGGGCATGGCGGTGACCGGTAACGGGCGCCGCGAATCCTACGCACACCTGCCGATGCCACGCATGACCAATACCTACATGCGGGCTGGCGAAAGCGATCCGCAAGAAATCATTGCATCGGTGAAAAAAGGGATCTACTGCGCCAATCTGGGCGGCGGCCAGGTGGACATCACCAGCGGCAAGTTCGTGTTCTCGACCAGTGAGGCCTACCTGATCGAAGACGGCAAGATTACTGCACCTGTGAAAGGCGCAACCCTGATCGGCAATGGTCCTGAGGCGATGAGCCGGGTGTCGATGGTCGGTAACGACCTGGCGCTGGACAGCGGAGTGGGCACATGCGGCAAGGACGGGCAGTCGGTGCCGGTGGGGGTAGGGCAGCCTACCTTGAAGCTGGATGCGATTACCGTGGGCGGTACCGGGGCGTGATGGCTTTTGGGGGCCGCAAAGCGGCCCCCAAGGGGTCAGCGCAACCCGCGCTGCAACTCGTCGAGGTCGCGGATGTACTTGAACACCTTGCGCGCAGCGGCAGGTGGCTTGTTCCGGGCCTTTTCGTGTTGAGCATGGCGCACCAGCGAACGCATTTGCTGGCGATCGGTTTCGGGGTACTCGTTGACGAAACGCTCGAGGTCTTCGTCGTTACCGTCGATCAGCCGGTCACGCCAGCGCTCCAGGTTGTGGAATCGCTCGTTGTACTGGCGAGTCGAGCTGTCCATCTGTTCGAGCAAGGCGTGGATGGCATCCAGGTCCTGTACGCGCATCAGCTTGCCGACGAACGACATGTGGCGCTTACGGGCGCCATGAGCGGTGTGCTTGCTGGCTTCAGCCAGTGCTTTGCGCAGCTCGTCGGTCAACGGCAGGCGTGCCAGGGTATCGGCCTTGAGCGTGGTCAGGCGCTCGCCAAGTTCGACCAGCGCATGCAGTTCGCGCTTGATCTGGGTTTTGCTTTTTTCGCCGTCGAAGGCGTCGTCGTTTGAATCAACCATGGTGGCAGTCCGCTAGAAATCGCCGCCATGATAACCAGTCGGGGGCCGCTTGTCCGGCCCGGTCGTAGAATGACCCTCGCCGAACGCAGAATTTGAGTGGAGAGAACCATGAGTGCAGTCCAGAGCGTAGGTCCGAAAGACCTGCCAGCATTGCAGGAGCAGGTCGAGGCAATCATCGCCGAGGCTCGCCGCCAAGGGGCCAGTGCCTGCGAAGTGGCCGTGTCGCTGGAGCAGGGCCTGTCCACCACGGTACGCCAGCGTGAGGTCGAGACCGTTGAGTTCAATCGCGACCAGGGCTTTGGCATTACCCTCTACGTTGGCCAGCGCAAAGGTTCGGCCAGCACTTCGGCCAGTGGCCCGGACGCGATCCGCGAAACCGTCGCTGCGGCGTTGGCCATTGCCAAGCATACTTCCGAGGACGAATGCTCGGGCCTTGCGGACGCCGCGTTGATGGCCCGGGACATCCCGGACCTGGACCTTTATCACGACTGGGACATTGAGCCCGAGAAGGCCATCGAGATGGCCCTGGCCTGCGAGGCTGCGGCGTTCGATGCCGACCCGCGCATCCTCAATGCCGATGGCACCACCCTCAATACCCACCAGGGCTGCCGCGTGTATGGCAACAGCCATGGCTTCATCGGGGGCTACGCTTCGACCCGGCACAGCCTGAGCTGCGTCATGATCGCCGAAGGCGACGGCCAGATGCAGCGCGACTATTGGTATGACGTAAACCGCCAAGGCAACCTGCTCGCCGATCCGCGCAGTATCGGTGTACGCGCTGCCCAGCGTGCCGCCAGCCGCCTGGGCGCGCGCCCGGTGCCCACTTGCGAGGTGCCGGTGCTGTTTTCCGCCGAGCTGGCCGGCGGCCTGTTCGGCAGCTTCCTCTCGGCCATTTCCGGCGGCAATCTTTACCGCAAATCGTCATTCCTTGAAGGGACCATTGGCCAGCGCCTGTTCCCCTCCTGGCTAACCCTCGACGAGCGCCCGCACATTCCGCGAGCGCTGGGCAGCGCCGCATTCGATGGTGACGGCCTGGCCACCTATGCCAAGCCGTTCGTCGACAAAGGCGAGCTGGTGTCGTACCTGCTGGGCACGTATTCCGGGCGCAAGCTGGGCTTGCCAAGTACTGCCAACGCCGGTGGCGTGCATAACCTGTACGTCAGCCATGGTGTCGAAGACCAGGCAGCACTGATCCGCCGCATGGGCCGTGGCCTGCTGGTCACCGAGCTGATGGGGCATGGCCTGAACATGGTGACCGGGGATTATTCCCGTGGTGCGGCAGGCTTCTGGGTTGAGAACGGCGAGATCCAGCACGCGGTGCAGGAAGTGACCATTGCCGGCAATATGAAGGACATGTTCCAGCAAATTGTCGCGATCGGGAGTGATCTCGAAACCCGTAGCAACATTCACACGGGTTCTGTACTGATTGAGCGAATGACTGTAGCGGGTAGCTGATTCGTTCCAGATACCTTGGCAATTCAGAAGACCCGGCCCTGCGCCGGGTTTTTTGTTTCATCACCTTTTTCTTGAAGTGATTCTGTTTATCACTTAATAATGAATATCATTATCCAGTAACCCGGCGATGATGTTCATGAAACCCGTCCTCCGCGAACTGCCCTACCTGGAAAACTGGCGCTGGCTCAGCCGGCGCATCCGCTGTGCGCTCGAACCCGACGAGCCACGCCTGATCGAGCATTACCTGGCCGAGGGCCGCTATCTGGTGTGCTGCACCGAAACCTCGCCATGGACGGTGGCACTGACCTCCTTGCGCCTGTTACTGGATACCGCCCGCGACCGCATGCTGCCCTGGCATTGGCGCTGCCTGTGCCTGGACCAGGCCTGGCGCCCCTTGCTGGACCTGCGCAATCTCGATCGCCAGGAACAGAACCAGCGCTGGCAGCCCTACGCCCTGCAGTTGGCCAATTGCCGCCTGCTGCCGTCGATTTCCCCCGATGAACTGATGCAAGGATTTGATGATGAGTGATACCCGTATCGAGCGTGACAGCATGGGCGAACTGCAGGTGCCGGCCAAGGCCCTGTACGGTGCCCAGACCCAGCGCGCGGTCGACAACTTCCCGGTCAGCGGCCAGCGCATGCCGGCCCAGTTCATTCGCGCGCTGTTGCTGGCCAAGGCGGCTGCCGCCAAGGCCAACGTCGAGCTGGAGCAATTGTCTGCCGCGCAGGGCAATGCCATCGTCAAGGCGGTCGAGCAACTGCTGGCCGAGGACTTCATCCAGCATTTCCCGGTAGATGTGTTCCAGACCGGCTCCGGCACCAGCTCGAACATGAACGCCAACGAGGTGATCGCCACCCTGGCCAGCCGTGTACTGGGTGATGCGGTGAACGCCAACGACCACGTCAACTGTGGCCAGAGCAGCAACGACATCATCCCGACCACCATTCACGTCAGTGCTGCACTGGCCCTGAACGAACAACTGCTTCCGGCCCTGAGCCACCTGGTGCAGGTGATCGAGACCAAGTCGGTGCAGGTGCATCAGTACGTGAAAACCGGCCGTACCCACTTGATGGACGCCATGCCGGTGCGCATGAGCCAGGTGCTGGATGGCTGGGCCGCGCAGATCAACGCTGCCAAGGCGCACATCGAAGCGACCCTGCCGAGCTTGCAGGCGCTGGCCCAAGGTGGCACTGCCGTGGGTACCGGCATCAACGCCCACCCACAGTTCGCGGCCGGTTTCGCCCGCCAGCTCAGCGGCCTGACCCAGGTCGAGTTCACCCCGGGCCAGAACCTGTTCGCCCTGATCGGCTCGCAAGACACTGCCGTGGCGCTGTCTGGCCAGCTCAAGACCACTGCCGTGGCGCTGATGAAGATCGCCAACGACCTGCGCTGGATGAACTCCGGCCCGCTCGCCGGCCTGGGCGAAATCGAGCTGCAAGGCCTGCAACCGGGCTCTTCGATCATGCCTGGCAAGGTCAACCCGGTGATTCCTGAGGCCACCGCCATGGTTGCTGCCCAGGTGATCGGCAACGACGCCACCATCGCTGTCGCTGGCCAGTCCGGCAACTTCGAGCTGAACGTGATGCTGCCGGTGATCGCCCGCAACCTGCTGGAAAGCATCGAGCTGATGGCCAACGTCAGCCGTCTGCTGGCCGACAAGGCCATCGCCACGTTCAAGGTCAACGAGGGCAAGCTCAAGGAAGCTCTGGCGCGCAACCCGATTCTGGTCACTGCGCTGAACCCGATTATCGGCTACCTCAAGGCCGCCGAAATCGCCAAGACCGCCTACAAGCAGGGGCGCCCGATCATCGACGTGGCGCTGGAACACACCGACCTGTCGCGCGACCAGCTGGAAGCACTGCTGGACCCGGAAAAACTCACCGCTGGCGGTATCTGACACTGCGTCACCGCTCAGGAGACAACCATGCAGCACTGGAAACGCACTACGGAAACCGCCAACCGCCTGTTCGAACAAGGCGAGTTGGTCGACGCCCGGGAACACTACCTGCAAGCCCTGGCGCTGGCGCAGGTGCTGTTCGAGCGCTGGCATGACGTCGACGAAGCGGTGGCTGCATTCGTCATCGCCCATCACAACCTGGCCGACCTGCACCTGCGCCTCAACCAGCCGCACGAGAGCGCCGACTACCTGTGTGCCGCTCACCAGCGGCTGTTGCAGGCCAGCCAGGAGGCGCGTTTACCCCAAGGGCTGCGTGACGCAGCCCTGGGTCACAGTGGACGCACCTACACCGAGCTGCTGAGTTTTATCGCCGAATACGGCCAGTACCCACGTACCGAGCGTCTGCTCAATCGCCACGGCCCCGGGGCCAGCGAGCTCGCTGCCCAGCCAGACGTGGCGCCCAGAACCCATGCCTACGGAATTCACTGACATGCCGCATACCTTGCCTGCTTTGCCCTACGCCTACGATGCGCTGGAGCCGCACATCGACGCGCAGACCATGGAAATTCACCACACCAAACACCATCAGACCTACGTCAACGGCCTTAATGCCGCCATCGAAGGCACCGAATGGGCCGAATGGCCCGTGGAGAAGCTGGTTGGTGCAGTCAAGCAGCTACCGGAAAGCCTGCGTGGCGCTGTGACCAACCATGGCGGGGGGCACGCCAACCATAGCCTGTTCTGGACGGTGATGTCGCCGCAAGGTGGTGGTGAGCCACACGGCCAGCTGGCGCAGGCCATCACTTCGCAACTGGGTGGTTTCGATGCCTTCAAGGAGGCGTTCACCAAGGCTGCGCTGACCCGCTTTGGCAGCGGCTGGGCCTGGCTCAGCGTAACGCCGCAGAAAACCCTCGTTGTCGAGAGCAGTGGCAACCAGGACAGCCCGCTGATGCTCGGCAACACGCCAATCCTCGGCCTGGACGTGTGGGAACATGCCTACTACCTGAAGTATCAGAACCGTCGTCCGGAATACATCGGTGCCTTCTACAACGTGATTGACTGGGCCGAAGTGGAACGCCGTTACCTCGAAGCCCTGAAGTGAGTCGGACCGGTATGCGCTCTGAGGTGATGTCTGTCAGCAGTGTGCGCCTGTTTCGGCTGGCGCTTGGGACTTTGCTTTTGCTGGCTGGCGCCGCGCTGCTGGTGGCGCGTGGCCTTGCCTGGCTGGACCTGGAACCGCGCATGTTGCGTGCGCTGGAAGGCGGCGCATTATGCGCCCTGGGGACGGCGCTGGGCGCGGTACCGGTACTGGTCATTCGCAACATGCCGATGGCACTGGCCGATACGCTGCTGGGCTTCGGCGCTGGCGTAATGCTGGCGGCCACCGCATTTTCCCTGATCATTCCAGGGTTGGACGCCGCTCAATCCATCGGTTTCAGCCCTTGGGGCGCGGGTGGCCTGATCAGCTTTGGCCTGATGTTCGGTGCGCTGTGCCTTTTTCTGGTTGACCTCAAGGTATCAGGTACCTCGCCGGAAGCACTGGTCGGCACCGGCAATCAGCCAGTGATTGCTGCGCGCATCTGGCTGTTTGTCATCGCGATCATCGCGCACAACATCCCCGAAGGCATGGCGATTGGCGTATCGGCCGGTGGTGGCATGGCCGACGCCGACAGCCTGGCCATGGGCATCGCCTTGCAGGATGTGCCTGAAGGGCTGGTCATTGCGCTGGTGCTGGCAGGGGCGGGCATGCCGCGCTTCAAAGCCTTCCTGATCGGTGCTGCTTCAGGGTTGGTCGAGCCGGTAGCTGCAGTGATCTGTGCCTGGTTGGTGAACATTGCCGAACTGCTGCTGCCGCTGGGCCTGGCCTGTGCAGCGGGGGCGATGCTACTGGTGGTTACCCAGGAAATCATCCCGGAATCACGCAGCAACGGTCATCATCGCTTGGCCAGCCTGGGGTTGTGCATCGGGTTCTGCCTGATGATGGTGATGGACACGGCGATGTCCTGATTCACGATCAGGCCTGCGCGGTCCCTGTAGGACCGCGCAGGTTTTTATTCGCCTTCGTCGAAGAAGTTGTTGATCAGCTCGACCAGCGCATCCATGGCGTCGTTGTCCTGCTCACCCTCGGTAAGCAGGTGAACCTGTGTGCCTTTGCCGGCCGCCAGCATCATCACCGCCATGATGCTCTTGCCATCCACCAGCTTGTCCGGTGCGCGGCCAACCCTTACCTGGCAGGGGAAGCGGCCGGCAACGCCGACGAACTTGGCTGCCGCCCGGGCATGCAGGCCCAGCTTGTTGATGATGGTGATTTCGCGGGCGGGCATCGTGGGGCGGATCCTTGGGCTTAGAGGTCGCGGTGGCGGACCTGGACGTTTTTCAGGGATTGCTGCAGCAACTGGCCAAGGCGTTCGGTGATGTAGACCGAGCGGTGGTGGCCGCCGGTGCAGCCGATAGCAATGGTGACGTAGGCGCGGTTGCTGGCGGCGAAGCGGGGTAGCCACTTGAGCAAGTAACTGGAAATGTCATTGAACATGTCCTCAACGTCTGGCTGTGCAGCCAGGTAGTCGGCGACCGGTTGATCAAGCCCTGAGTGCTCACGCAGTTCGGGCTTCCAGTAGGGATTGGGCAGGCAGCGTACATCGAACACCAGGTCGGCATCGACTGGCATGCCGCGCTTGAAACCGAACGACTCGACCAAAAAGGCTGTGCCGGGCTCGGGCTGGTTGAGCAAGCGCAGCTTGATCGAATCCCGTAGTTGGTACAGGTTGAGGCTGGTGGTGTCGATCTTCAGGTCTGCCAGGTCGGCAATTGGCCCCAGCAGCTCGCTCTCCACGCGGATCGCTTCTGCCAGCGAACGGTTGGCATTGGTCAGTGGATGGCGACGACGGGTTTCCGAGAAGCGCTTGAGCAGCATGTCTTCGTCGGCATCCAGGAACACCACGTCACACTGGATGTTCCGCGCACGGGCTTCTTCGAGTAGCTCGGGGAAGCGCGTGAGGTGGCTGGGCAGGTTGCGTGCATCGATCGACACGGCAACCTTGGGTTGCAGTAATTCCGTGTTGATCAGTGCATCCTCCGCCAGCTGCGGCAGCAGCCCGGCGGGCAGGTTGTCAATGCAGTAGAAACCGTTGTCTTCCAGGACATCGAGGGCGGTGCTCTTGCCGGAGCCGGACCGGCCGCTGACGATGATCAGGCGCATGTTCAGTGCTCGTTCTGTACGTCCAGGACAACCTGGAACAGGGCCTCACTGCTGGTGGCCGCACGCAGGCGATCACGGACCTCCTTGCGATCGAGCATGCTGGCGATCTGACGCAGCAGTTCCAGATGCGCATCGGTGGCGGCTTCGGGTACCAGCAGTACAAACAGCAGGTCCACGGGCGCGCCATCGATAGCGTCGTAATCAATAGGTGCTTCCAGGTGCAGCAGGGCGCTAACCGGCGCTGAGCAGCCTTCAAGGCGGCAGTGCGGAATGGCGATGCCATTGCCGAAACCGGTCGATCCGAGTTTTTCGCGGGCGACCAGCTTTTCGAAGACGTCTTGCATCTCCAGTTCTGGCACTTGGTCGGCGATAACGGTGGCGACCTTTTCCAGGGCGCGCTTCTTGCTGCCGCCCGGCACGTTCACGAGTGAACGGCCGGGGGTCAGGATGGTTTCAAGTCGGATCATGGATGAGGGGGATCAGCGGGCAGCTGCACCTTGCAGCAGGCTTTGCTGTTTTTCCTTGTGTTTTTTCAGTTGGCGGTCGAGCTTGTCGGCCAAGGCGTCGATCGCTGCATACATGTCTTCGTGTTCGGCGTTGGCTACCACTTCGCCGCCGGGAATCTGCAGGGTCGCCTCGACCTTCTGCTGCAGCTTCTCGACTTTCATGATGACCTGCACGTTGGTGATCTTGTCGAAGTGACTTTCCACGCGGGCGAGCTTTTCAAGCACGTAATCGCGCAGTGGCTGGGTGACTTCTACATGCTGTCCACTGATATTGACTTGCATACAGCTTCTCCTTTGTTGCCCGTGCATAAAGAGGCAGGTCTTGCACCTGCCCCACAAACGCTGTGGCACATCTCAGGGGCTACATCAGTCGCTTGCGTTCACTCGACGGTGCAATGCCGAGGGACTCGCGGTACTTGGCGACGGTGCGACGGGCTACCTGGATGCCTTGTGCCTCCAGTAAACCAGCGATCTTGCTGTCACTCAATGGCTTTTTCTGATTTTCCGCCGCAACCAGTTTTTTGATGATCGCGCGGATCGCCGTGGACGAGCATTCTCCGCCTTCGGAGGTGCTGACGTGGCTGGAGAAAAAGTATTTCAGTTCGTAGATGCCACGCGGTGTATGCATGTATTTCTGCGTGGTAACCCGCGAAATGGTCGACTCGTGCATGCCCACCGCTTCTGCAATGTCATGCAACACCAGCGGCTTCATGGCTTCGTCACCATGGTCGAGGAAACCGCGCTGGTGCTCGACGATCTGTGTGGCAACCTTCATCAGGGTTTCGTTGCGGCTTTGCAGGCTCTTGATGAACCAGCGCGCTTCCTGCAACTGGTTGCGCATGAAGGTGTTGTCGGCGCTGGTATCGGCACGGCGCACGAAACCGGCGTATTGCGGGTTGACGCGCAGGCGCGGGATAGCCTCCTGGTTCAGCTCCACCAGCCAGCGGTCGCTGTCTTTGCGCACGATGACGTCAGGCACCACGTACTCGGGCTCGCTGGACTCGATCTGCGAACCGGGGCGCGGGTTGAGGCTCTGTACCAGTTCGATCACCTGGCGCAGCTCGTCTTCCTTGATTTTCATGCGCCGCATGAGCTGGCTGTAATCGCGGCTGCCGAGCAGGTCGATGAAATCGGTGACCAGGCGCTTGGCTTCGGTCATCCAGGGAGTACTGGCGGGCAACTGGCGCAGTTGCAGCAGCAGGCATTCGCCCAGGTTGCGCGCGCCGACGCCGGCTGGCTCGAACTGCTGGATGCGGTGCAGCACCGCTTCGACCTCGTCCAGCTCGATATCCAGCTCCGGGTCGAAACCGGCGCAGATTTCCTCGAGGGTGTCTTCCAGGTAGCCCTGGCCATTGATGCTGTCGATCAGCGTGACGGCGATCAGGCGGTCGGTGTCGGACATCGGCGCCAGGTTCAGTTGCCACAGCAGGTGGCTCTGCAAGCTCTCGCCGGCTGAGGTGCGGGTGGTGAAGTCCCACTCGTCGTCATCGTTGCTTGGCAGGCTGCTGGCGCTGGTCTGGTAAATGTCTTCCCAGGCGGTATCGACCGGAAGCTCGTTGGGGATGCGCTCGCTCCACTCACCGTCTTCCAGGTTGTCGGCACTGACGGTGCTTTCCTGGAAACTGTTGTCCTGGACTTCGGCGGCCGGCTTGTTCTCGGCGTTGTCCGCCATCGGGTCGCTGTTGTCGAAGTCGTCGCCGTCTTCCTGACGTTCGAGCATCGGGTTCGACTCCAGCGCTTCCTGGATTTCCTGTTGGAGGTCCAGGGTGGAAAGCTGGAGCAGGCGGATGGCCTGTTGCAACTGCGGTGTCATCGTCAGTTGCTGGCCCATTTTTAGGACGAGCGATGGTTTCATGGCTGGGGCTTAATACCTTGTTCGCCGGCGCGCATGCGCCATCCACTACACGAGGGCGCCGGGGCGCCAGATCAAGCAAGTTTTATGCCTTAAATTGTAGCGTTTGCCTAGAGCACTGTAACAACTTTCACCCCGCTTTCAGGGCGATTTGCCAGTACTCCAGGCATGTGCCGGGGTCAGAGCCGGAACTCGTGACCCAGGTAAACCTCTTTGACCAGCTCGTTGGCCAGGATGGTCTCGGCATCGCCTTCGGCGATCAGGCGGCCATCGTTGACGATATAGGCGGTTTCGCAGATATCCAGGGTTTCGCGCACGTTGTGGTCGGTGATCAGTACACCAATGCCCTTGGCCTTGAGGTGGTGGATGATCTGCTTGATGTCGCCGACCGAAATCGGGTCGACGCCAGCGAACGGTTCGTCCAGCAGGATGAACTTGGGTGCGGTGGCCAGGGCGCGGGCAATCTCGACCCGGCGGCGTTCACCGCCGGACAGGCTCATGCCGAGGTTGTCGCGGATGTGGCTGATGTGGAACTCCTGTAGCAGGCTTTCCAGTTCTTTGCGACGCCCGTCGCGGTCGAGGTCCTTGCGGGTCTCGAGGATGGCCATGATGTTGTCGGCCACCGACAGCTTGCGGAAGATCGAGGCCTCCTGCGGCAGGTAGCCGATGCCGGCGCGGGCGCGGCCGTGCATGGGCTGGTGGCTGACATCGAGGTTATCGATAAGCACACGCCCCTGCTCGGCCTGGACTAGCCCGACAATCATGTAGAAGCAAGTGGTCTTGCCGGCGCCGTTGGGGCCAAGCAGGCCTACGATCTGGCCGCTGTCGATCGACAGGCTGACGTCACGTACCACCTGCCGCCCCTTGTAGCTCTTGGCCAGGTGCTGGGCTTTGAGGGTTGCCATTTACTCGGCCTTCTTCTTGGGCTGGATCACCATGTCGATACGCTGACGCGGTGTGGTCACGTTGCCACCGCGACCCGCAGTCGCCACCTGGGTCTGGGTGTTGTAGACGATTTTCTCGCCTTCGGTGGTGTTGCCCTCGTTCTCGACCTTGGCACGGTCGGTGAGGATCACCAGGTCCTTCTGCGACTGGTACTGGATGGTGACGCCCCAGCCTTTCATCTTGTCCGGCTTGGCCGCGCTCTGCTGCTGCTCGAAGTAGGCCAGGTTGCCCACCGAGGTCACCACGTCGATGTCGCCAGAGGCGGAACGGGTGATGGTCACGGTGTTGCCTTTGATCATCATCGAACCCTGGGTGATGATCACGTCGCCGGTGTAGGTGGCCACGCCTTGCTTGTCGTCCAGGTGGGCGTTGTCGGCCTGGATACGGATCGGCTGGTCACGGTCGTTCGGCAGGGCGAGGGCGCTCGCGCTTCCCAGTGCTGCGCTCAGGCTGAGCAAAAGGGGGAGGGTTTTAACGAGCCTCATACTGTCCTCTTACGTTAGAGAGCAAGTCCATCTTGCCTTCTTTCAAATACGCTTTCATTCCTTTGCCCGTAGTAGTGCCACCGGCGCCGTCGATTCTAACGGCTTGCTCGGTCTGCGCATATTGCTTCTGCGGGAACACGGTCATGCGTGAGCTGGTAATGATGGTTTCGCGCTGCTTTTCGTCGGTGCGGGCAACCCGTACCTTGTCGATCAGCTCGACCTCGGTACCGTCCGGGTTGACCTCGGCACGGGCGCTCTGCACATGCCACGGGTATTCGGTGCCGCGGTACATGTGCAGGTCCGGCGTGGTCAGCAGGGTGATTTCACTGGCCTTGAGGTGTTCGACCTTGTCGGCGGTCATCTCGTACTGCAGTTTGCCGTCGGGCAGAAACTGCACGCTGTGGGCGTTGATCGCATAGTAGTCGATAGCGCTTTCGTCGACCTGGGCCACCGGCTTGTCGAGGAAGCTTTCCGGGCTGACATTCCAGTAGCCGATCGCCACCAGCAGGGCAGCGATCACTGCGAGCAGCGCAGCATTGCGGGCTTTCTTGCTGAACATGGGCAGCCTTACAGGTAGTTGGCGTTGGCAGCGTCCAGGGTACCCTGGGCCTGCATGATCAGTTCGCAGAATTCACGGGCCGCTCCCTCGCCGCCGCGTGCCTGGGTCACGCCGTGGGCGTGCTGGCGAACGAACGGCGCGGCGTTGGCCACGGCCATGCCCAATGCTACCCGGCGAATGACCGGTAGGTCCGGCAGGTCGTCGCCCAGGTAGGCTACTTGATCATAGCTTAGGCCCAGTTCGGCGAGCAGGCCGTCAAGCACGACCAATTTGTCCTCGCGGCCCTGGTACAGGTGCGGGATGCCGAGGTTTCTGGCGCGGCGCTCGACCACCGGAGTCTTGCGGCCGCTGATGATCGCGGTGGTCACGCCCGCGTTCATGAGCATCTTGATGCCCTGGCCGTCGAGGGTGTTGAAGGTCTTGAATTCGCTGCCGTCTTCGAGAAAGTACAGGCGCCCGTCGGTGAGCACGCCGTCCACGTCGAACACTGCCAGCTTGATGTGCTTGCCGCGTTGCATGAGGTCCTGGTTCATTCCATCGCTCCTTACATTACGCCGGCGCGCAGCAGATCGTGCATGTTCAGGGCGCCGGTCGGGCGGTCTTCGCGATCCACCACCACCAGGGCGCCGATCTTGTGGTCTTCCATGATCTTCAGGGCTTCGGCGGCAAGCATTTCTGCACGTGCCGTCTTGCCATGCACGGTCATGACCTGATCGATCAGGGTGGTGTGCACGTCGATGTTGCGGTCCAGGCTGCGGCGCAGGTCGCCGTCGGTGAAGATCCCGGCCAGCTTGCCGTCAGCTTCGACAATCACGGTCATGCCCAAACCTTTGCGGGACATTTCAAGGAGCGCGTCCTTGAGCAGGGTGCCACGCGGCACCTGAGGCAGTTCGTCGCCGGCATGCATCACGTTCTCGACCTTGAGCAGCAGGCGTCGGCCCAGTGCGCCACCCGGGTGCGAGAAGGCAAAGTCCTCGGCGGTGAAGCCTCGGGCTTCGAGCAGGGCGATGGCCAGGCAGTCCCCCAGCACCAGCGACGCCGTGGTAGAGGAGGTGGGCGCCAGGTTCAGCGGGCAGGCCTCTTGCTCGACGCGGGCATCAAGGTTGACCTCGGCGGCCTGGGCCAGGGGCGAATCCGGGTTGCCGGTGAGGCTGATCAGCTTGATGCCCAGGCGCTTGATCAGGGGCAGCAAGGTGACGATCTCTGCGGTGCTGCCGGAATTCGACAGGGCAAGGATGACATCCTCGCGGGTGATCATGCCCATGTCGCCATGGCTGGCTTCGGCCGGGTGCACGAAAAATGCCGGGGTGCCGGTGCTGGCCAGGGTGGCGGCGATCTTGTTGCCGATGTGCCCGGACTTGCCCATGCCGACCACGACAACCCGGCCCTTGCAGGCCTGGATCAGTTCGCAGGCCTTGACGAAATTGTCGTCGATGCGCGCCAGCAGGGCCTCTACGGCCTCGAGTTCCAGGCGCAGGGTGCGTTGGGCGGATTGGATCAGCTCGCTGGATTGGCTCATGTCGAAAAAGCAATGCCTGATGAAAAGGCCGCGATTATACGCGCAATGACAAAAACCCTCACCCTTTCGATTGCTGTAGCGAATGTCATCAAAGCCTGTCTCAGGGCTGAACGACTCGTTGCCCGGCCTTGGGGCGGCGCTGTCAGCGGTGCTATAGTTCGCCGCTATTCGGCCTGCCAGGGGTGCGTGTGCCTTCCTGATGGAGGCCGGCGTCCATTAGGACGAGGCTGCACTAGCAAGGAGTCTAGATGAGTGTGGATAGCGCCTACGCGGTCGAGTTGAAGGGGCTTACCTTCAAACGCGGTTCGCGCAGCATTTTCAGCAACGTCGACATTCGCATCCCGCGCGGCAAGGTCACCGGCATCATGGGGCCATCGGGTTGCGGCAAGACCACGTTGCTCCGCCTGATGGGCGCGCAGCTGCGCCCCTCCAGCGGTGAGGTATGGGTTGCCGGGCAAAACCTGCCGACGCTGTCGCGCAGCGACCTGTTCGACGCCCGCAAGCAGATGGGTGTGCTGTTCCAGAGCGGCGCGCTGTTCACCGACCTCGATGTGTTCGAGAACGTCGCGTTCCCGCTGCGCGTGCACACCCAGCTGTCGGACGAGATGATCCGTGACATCGTGTTGATGAAGCTGCAGGCCGTGGGCCTGCGCGGTGCCATCGACCTGATGCCCGACGAACTGTCTGGCGGCATGAAGCGCCGTGTGGCGCTGGCCCGGGCCATTGCCCTGGACCCGCAGATCCTCATGTACGACGAGCCGTTCGTCGGCCAGGACCCGATCGCCATGGGCGTACTGGTGCGCCTGATCCGCCTGCTCAACGATGCGTTAGGCATCACCAGCATCGTCGTGTCCCACGACCTGGCAGAAACCGCCAGCATTGCCGACTACATCTATGTGGTGGGGGACGGCCAGGTGTTGGGCCAGGGCACGCCTGATGAGCTGATGGGGTCGGACAACCCACGGATTCGCCAGTTCATGAAGGGCGACCCGGACGGCCCGGTTCCCTTCCACTTTCCTGCGCCTGATTACCGCGCCGACCTGCTGGGGGCGCGTTGATGCGCAGAAGATCCTTACTCGAACGTGTCCGCCTGCTGGGTCGCTCGGCGATCGACGTGCTGGCGGTACTGGGGCGTTCCTGCCTGTTCCTGTTCCATGCATTGATCGGCCGCGGCGGCATCGGCGGCGGTTTCCAGTTGCTGACCAAGCAGCTGTACTCGGTAGGCGTGCTGTCGCTGGCGATCATCGTCGTGTCCGGGGTGTTCATCGGCATGGTGCTGGCGCTGCAGGGCTACAGCATCCTGACCAAATACGGTTCGGAGCAGGCGGTGGGGCAGATGGTCGCCCTGACCCTGCTGCGCGAGCTTGGTCCGGTGGTGACAGCGTTGCTGTTCGCCGGCCGCGCAGGCTCCGCACTGACCGCTGAAATTGGCAACATGAAATCCACTGAGCAGCTGTCGAGCCTGGAAATGATCGGCGTTGACCCGCTCAAGTACATCGTCGCGCCACGCCTTTGGGCCGGTTTCATCTCGCTGCCGCTGCTGGCGCTGATCTTCAGCGTGGTCGGCATCTGGGGTGGCTCGTGGGTGGCTGTGGACTGGCTGGGCGTATACGAGGGCTCGTTCTGGGCCAACATGCAGAACAGTGTTTCCTTTACCGACGACGTGCTCAACGGGTTGATCAAGAGCCTGGTGTTCGCCTTCGTCACGACCTGGATCGCCGTATTCCAGGGGTACGACTGTGAGCCCACCTCAGAAGGGATCAGCCGTGCCACCACCAAGACCGTGGTCTATGCCTCGTTGGCAGTGCTGGGTCTGGACTTTATTCTGACCGCCTTGATGTTTGGAGATTTCTGATGCAAAACCGCACCCTGGAAATCGGTGTCGGCCTGTTCCTCCTGGCCGGGATCCTGGCGCTGCTGCTGCTGGCCCTGCGTGTCAGCGGGCTGTCAGCCAGCCCGAGCAGCGATACCTATAAAGTTTATGCCTACTTCGACAATATCGCCGGTTTGACGGTCAGAGCTAAAGTGACCATGGCCGGTGTGACGATCGGCAAGGTTACCGCCATCGATCTGGACCGTGACTCCTACACCGGTCGGGTGACGCTGCAGCTGGACAAGTCGGTGGACAACCTGCCGACCGACTCCACGGCCTCGATCCTGACCGCCGGCTTGCTTGGCGAGAAGTACATCGGCATCAGCGTGGGCGGCGAAGACCAGGTGCTCAAGGACGGCGCGACCATCCACGACACCCAGTCGGCACTGGTGCTGGAAGATCTGATTGGCAAGTTCCTGCTCAACTCCGTTGGCAAGGAACCGAAAGAAGCGCAACCGGCTAATTAAGGAGTTTCCATGATTTCGATCCTGCGACGTGGCCTGCTGGTCCTGCTGGCGGCTTTCCCTCTGATGGCCCTGGCCGCGCAGTCGCCGCACGACGTGGTGCAGAGCACCACCACCGAGCTGCTGAGTGAGCTCAAGGCCAACAAGGAGCAGTACAAGTCCAACCCGCAAGCTTTCTACGACACCCTTGACCGGATCCTCGCGCCGGTGGTCGATGCCGACGGTATTTCCAAAAGCATCATGACCGTCAAGTACTCGCGCAAAGCCACGCCCGAGCAGATGCAGCGCTTCCAGGAAAACTTCAAGCGCAGCCTGTTCCAGTTCTACGGTAACGCGCTACTGGAGTACAACAACCAGGGTATCGTCGTAGACCCGGCCAAAGCCGATGACGGCAAGCGCGCTTCCGTAGGTATGAAGGTCACCGGCAACAATGGCGCCGTATACCCGGTGCAGTACACCCTGGAAAACCTGGGTGGCGAATGGAAAGTGCGTAACGTCATCGTCAACGGCATCAACATCGGCAAGCTGTTCCGCGACCAGTTCGCCGATGCCATGCAGCGCAACGGCAACGACCTGGACAAGACCATCGATGGCTGGGCCGGTGAAGTGGCAAAGGCCAAGCAGGCTGCCGACAGCTCGCCAGAGAAGACCGTCAAATGAGTGAGGCCGCTGTAAGCATGGCCGAGCCGGGCGTACTGCGCCTGGCTGGCGTGCTGGATTACCGTAGCGGTCCGGTCCTGCGCAAGCAGGGCAAGGCACTGATCGCGGCTTGCCGCGAGGCGCAGCTGGTGCTGGATTGCTCGGCGGTGCAGCACTCCACTAGCGTAGGTCTGTCGCTGTTGCTGGCATTCATGCGCGATGCCCAAGCGGGTGGCAAGGGCTGCCAGGTGCGTAACATGCCCGACGACATGCGGGAAATTGCCGAGGTTTATGACCTCGATGAAGTGCTGGCAACCTGATGGCCCAGCGCGGATGATGGCCCCTCGGTCAGCGAAACCCTCGTTGGGCTTCGCAGGCGAGGGGCTTTTTTGTATGATGGCCGACCCGTGCGCATCGGGCGCCGATTGAGGTTGAGCATGCAGGCCGTAGAAGTTAAAAGCTTCCTTGAAGAGAAATTGCCGGGTTCCCGGGTCGAAGTTGAAGGCGAAGGCTGCAACTTCCAGTTGAACGTGATCAGCGACGAGTTGGCTGGCCTGAGCCCGGTCAAACGCCAGCAGGCGATCTATGCTCACCTGAATCCGTGGATTGCCAATGGCAGCATCCATGCGGTAACCATGAAATTTTTCAGCAGCGCAGCCTGGGCTGAGCGCACCTGAGCCAACTTGGCGGCGAGATTCCAATGGACAAACTGATTATTACTGGCGGCGCTCGCCTTGACGGCGAGATCCGCATTTCGGGCGCGAAGAACGCAGCCCTGCCAATTCTGGCGGCTACCCTGCTGGCTGACGGCCCGGTCACCGTGGGCAACCTGCCGCACCTGCACGACATCACCACCATGATCGAGCTGTTCGGCCGCATGGGCATTGAGCCTGTGATCGACGAGAAGCTGGCGGTGGAGATCGACCCACGCACCATCAAGACCCTGGTCGCGCCCTACGAACTGGTCAAGACCATGCGCGCCTCGATCTTGGTGCTGGGCCCGATGGTCGCCCGTTTCGGCGAAGCCGAAGTGGCCCTGCCTGGCGGTTGCGCCATTGGCTCACGCCCGGTCGACCTGCACATCCGTGGCCTCGAAGCCATGGGCGCGAAAATCGAAGTGGAAGGCGGCTACATCAAGGCCAAGGCGCCTGAGGGTGGCCTGCGCGGTGCGCACTTCTTCTTCGACACCGTCAGCGTGACCGGTACCGAAAACATCATGATGGCCGCTGCCCTGGCCAAAGGCCGCAGCGTGCTGCAGAACGCCGCGCGTGAGCCGGAAGTGGTCGACCTGGCCAACTTCATCAATGCCATGGGTGGCAACGTCCAGGGCGCTGGCACCGACACCATCACCATCGATGGCGTCGAGCGCCTGCACTCGGCCAACTACCGCGTGATGCCGGACCGCATCGAGACCGGTACCTACCTGGTCGCTGCTGCCGTGACTGGCGGCCGTGTCAAGGTCAAGGACACCGACCCGACCATCCTTGAAGCCGTACTGGAAAAACTCAAGGAAGCCGGCGCCGACATCAACACCGGCGAAGACTGGATCGAGCTGGACATGCACGGCAAGCGGCCGAAAGCCGTCAACCTGCGTACCGCTCCGTACCCGGCGTTCCCGACCGACATGCAGGCGCAGTTCATCTCGCTGAACGCCATTGCCGAAGGCACGGGCGCAGTGATCGAGACCATCTTCGAAAACCGTTTCATGCATGTTTACGAAATGCACCGCATGGGCGCTCAGATCCAGGTCGAAGGCAACACTGCCATCGTCACTGGCGTAAAAGCGCTGAAGGGTGCCCCGGTCATGGCCACCGACCTGCGTGCGTCCGCCAGCCTGGTGCTGTCGGCGCTGGTTGCCGAAGGCGATACCCTGATCGATCGCATCTACCACATCGACCGTGGTTACGAGTGCATCGAAGAGAAACTGCAGATGCTCGGCGCGAAAATCCGCCGCGTACCGGGCTAGTAGCCCGAAGGTGCATGGACGCACCCTTTGAATTGAATGCGGCCAGGTCGATGACCTGGCCGGCAGCAGCCGCTTAAGGACCGACGTTCCAATGTTGACCATCGCGCTTTCCAAAGGCCGTATTCTCGACGATACCCTGCCGTTGCTGGCCGAGGCCGGTATCGTGCCGACCGAGAACCCGGACAAGAGCCGCAAACTGATCATCCCCACCACGCAGGACGACGTGCGCCTGCTGATCGTGCGTGCTACCGACGTGCCGACCTATGTCGAGCATGGTGCCGCCGACCTGGGTGTGGCCGGCAAGGACGTGCTGATGGAGTACGGCGGCCAGGGCCTGTATGAGCCTCTGGACCTGCAGATTGCCCAGTGCAAGCTGATGACGGCTGGCGCGGTTGGCGCTCCTGAGCCCAAGGGCCGCCTGCGCGTGGCCACCAAGTTTGTCAACGTAGCCAAGCGTTACTACGCCGAACAGGGGCGTCAGGTCGACATCATCAAGCTGTACGGCTCGATGGAGCTGGCACCGCTGATCAACCTCGCCGACAAGATCATCGACGTGGTCGACACCGGCAACACCCTGCGTGCCAACGGCCTGGAACCCCAGGAACTGATCGCCACGATCAGCTCGCGCCTGGTGGTCAACAAGGCCTCCATGAAAATGCAGCACGCCCGTATCCAGAGCCTGATCGACACGCTTCGTCAAGCGGTCGAATCGCGACACCGCGGCTGACTCCTGCGCGCGGCCTTCGCTGTCGCGCCCGTCTATCCGCGTCATAGCCATTTTTCTCGGGTGCCCGCGCGGATGGACTGGTAGCCTAGGGCGCCTGAGCATTCGCTAATAATCGAGGCCCTCGCCATGACCGTGTCCACTGCAATTGCCCGTCTCAACGCCGCTGATCCGGATTTCGCCCGACATCTGGATCATCTGCTGAGCTGGGAAAGTGTGTCCGATGACGCGGTCAACCAGCGCGTGCTCGACATCATCAAGGCCGTGCGTGAGCGCGGTGATGCGGCGCTGGTGGAATTCACCCAGCGTTTCGATGGCGTAGATGCCAAGTCGATTGACGACCTGATCCTCAATCGTGAACGCCTGGAGCTGGCGCTGACCCGCATTACCCCGGCCCAGCGCGAAGCCCTGGAAACAGCCGCCAATCGCGTGCGCATGTACCACGAGCGGCAGAAGCAGGATTCCTGGCAGTACACCGAGGCCGACGGCACCGTGCTCGGTCAGAAAGTCACCCCACTGGACCGTGCTGGCCTGTATGTGCCAGGCGGCAAGGCGTCGTACCCGTCGTCGGTGCTGATGAACGCTATCCCGGCCAAGGTTGCCGGCGTGGCCGAAGTGGTCATGGTGGTACCGACCCCGCGTGGTGAGGTCAACGAGTTGGTGCTGGCGGCCGCTTGCATTGCCGGTGTCGACCGCGTGTTCACCGTCGGTGGAGCCCAGGCTGTTGCCGCGCTGGCCTACGGTACCGAAAGCGTGCCGCAGGTGGACAAGATCGTCGGCCCAGGCAACATCTACGTTGCCACTGCCAAGCGCCATGTGTTCGGCCAGGTGGGCATCGACATGATCGCCGGCCCGTCGGAAATCCTCGTGGTGTGCGACGGCCAGACCGATCCGGACTGGATTGCCATGGACCTGTTCTCCCAGGCCGAGCACGACGAAGACGCCCAGGCCATTCTGGTCAGCCCGGATGCCGCCTTCCTTGACCGCGTTGCCGCCAGCATCGACAAGCTGATGCCGACCATGGAGCGTGCCGAAATCATCGAGAAGTCGATCAACGGCCGTGGTGCGCTGATTCAGGTGCGTGACATGCAACAGGCAATGGACGTGGCCAACCGCATTGCGCCGGAACACCTGGAGCTGTCGGTGGCCGACCCGCAAGCCTGGTTGCCGCACATTCGCCACGCTGGCGCGATCTTCATGGGCCGCCACACCAGCGAAGCGCTGGGCGATTACTGTGCCGGTCCCAACCACGTTTTGCCGACCTCCGGTACCGCACGTTTCTCGTCGCCGCTGGGGGTGTATGACTTCCAGAAGCGTTCGTCGATCATTTTCTGCTCCGAGCAGGGTGCGTCCGAGCTGGGCCACACCGCGTCGATCCTGGCCCGTGGCGAGTCGCTGACCGCCCACGCCCGCAGCGCTGAATACCGTATCCTGACCCAAGAGAAGGGGAACTAACATGAGTCGATTCTGGAGCCCCTTCGTCAAGGACCTGGTGCCTTACGTGCCGGGCGAGCAGCCCAAGCTGGCCCGTCTGGTCAAGCTCAACACCAACGAAAACCCCTATGGCCCATCGCCCAAGGCGCTGGAGGCCATGCGCGGTGAGTTGAACGATAACCTGCGCCTTTACCCGGACCCGAACGGTGACCGCCTCAAGCAAGCGGTGGCCGACTACTACGGCGTCACCCCGGCGCAAGTGTTTGTCGGCAACGGCTCGGATGAGGTGTTGGCGCACATCTTCCACGGCCTGTTCCAGCACGATGCACCGCTGTTGTTCCCGGACATCAGCTACAGCTTCTACCCGGTCTACTGTGGCCTCTACGGTATTGCCTTCGAGCAGGTGGCGCTGGACGAGCAGTTCCAGATCCGCATCGAGGACTACAACAAACCCAACGCCGGCATCATCTTCCCCAACCCCAACGCGCCGACAGGTTGCCTGATGCCGCTGCAGGCGGTGGAGCAGTTGCTGCAGGCCAACCGTGACTCGGTGGTGGTGGTGGATGAGGCTTACATCGATTTCGGCGGCGAGACGGCCATCAGCCTGGTGGACCGCTACGACAACCTGCTGGTCACCCAGACGCTGTCGAAGTCGCGCTCGCTGGCTGGCCTGCGGGTTGGCCTGGCGGTGGGGCATCCGGACCTGATCGAGGCACTGGAGCGGATCAAGAACAGCTTCAACTCCTACCCGCTGGACCGAGCGGCGATCGTGGGCGCAGCGGTGGCGTTCGAAGACCGTGAGTACTTCGAAGAAACCTGCCGTAAAGTGATCGACAGCCGCGAAGCGTTGGTCGGGCAGTTGCAAGCCAAGGGCTTTGAAGTGCTGCCTTCGGCCGCCAACTTCATCTTCGCCCGCCACCCGCAACAGGATGCCGCCGAACTGGCTGCCCGACTGCGGGAGCAGGGCGTGATCGTGCGTCACTTCAAGCAGGCACGCATTGCCCAGTTCCTGCGCATTACCATTGGTACGCCAGAGATGAACCAGGCGTTGCTTGATGCGTTGAACTAAAGCATTGTCGGGCGCGCCTTTGTTAAGAGCGCGCCCGGCTTAATAACTGCTCTCTTCTATGACAAATGCTTTGCCAGCCGGACGGTTACGCACCGCCGCTGGTGTGCCATCGAGCACTAGCACATAGTCGTTCTCCTGCCCCATGCCTTCGGGGTCGGTCCATTGCCCGTCCTTGGCCGGTACTTGCGCAACCACATGCCCGTTCTTGAGTATTGTCAGGTAGCCGGGAGCATTGCTGTTCCAGCGTACCCGCCCTTTGGTTTCGTCGACCCGTACCTTGCGCACGCCGGTATCACCCAGCAAGGGTGTGCCATCCAGTAGCCATTCCGGCAGCAGTTTCAGGCCCATGTGACGTAACACGGTGGGGGCGACCGAGGTTTGCGCAGGCAGGCTGTACAGGTGGTTCGGCCCAGGGTTTTCCGCTGGAATGCTGGGTTGCGAAAGCTCCTGGTTCAACGGCTTGTTGCTGGCAATGAAGATGGTTTTTTCCTGCTCCGAAATACCGCCATGCGCTTTGCCCCAGTAATCCCGCCCATGGTCCGTGCTGACGATCACCAGCCAGTCTTCCTGCGGGTTCAGGCGCTGGCGCTCATCGACCTTGTCCAGCAAATGGCCGATCTGGCTGTCGAGCGTGCGCAACGACTGTTGATAGCGTTCGCCAAAGCCGCTGTCGTGGCCAGCCTGGTCTGCTTCATCCAGTTGAATGAAGGTAAAGTCGGCGGGTGTATTGTCCAGGATCTGCAGCGTTCGCTCGATGACGCGTGCATCTGATAAACCACTCTCTCGCACATCGGCGCCGTGGGCGTCTTCCAGCAGGTAGGCCGTGTTCAGCGGTGACCAGCCGACCACGCTGGACAGGTAGGCATTCGGCATGGCCAGTCGCAGCCGTTTGAACAGGCTGGGAAACGACGGGTCTACCCGCAATGACTCGGCATTGTTGCTGACGCCGTGCTTGTTGCTCCAGACACCCGTCAGCAACGTGACCCATCCCGGGCCGCTCAAGGTCGGTTGCTCGCTGGCCTTGCCGTTGATGCCACCCGTATAGGCCTTGCCGTAATACAGCCGCTGACTCAGGTTGGTGGCATCGCCCAGTTGCAGGTAGTGCTCTAGCTGTACACCGTCGAGGCCGATTAACAAGGCCTTGGGGCGGCTTGGGTGTCGGGTCGGTTCGCAACCCGGGAGTATGGCCAGAAGCAGCAATAGCAGCAGGCTAGTGAGTCGCATGTCAGGACGCCCTTGAAAGTACACCGCGAGCGTTGCAACAACGGGGTTTGTTCACAACTGGCAGAAATGTCAGGTGGTTTGCGGCGTAGGCCGGCCTCCAGTAAGCTTGTGCAAATTCATCGGATGATTGGTTGAGTGCAATGAATACAGAGCTGACCAAACGTTCCCTGGTTGAGCTTGCTGTGGATCGCATGCGTGAGCGCATCGTGCTTGGCGACTGGCAGGTCGGCCAGCGACTGCCTACCGAGCCGGAGTTGGCCCTGCAACTGGGCATCAGCCGCAATACCGTGCGCGAAGCCATGCGTGTACTGGCGTTCAGTGGCCTGGTGGAAATTCGCCAAGGTGACGGTAGTTACCTGCGCACAGCCCAGGACCCGCTGCTTGCGGTGCAGGCGATGTCTCGCTGCAGCGCGGAGCAGGCCCGGGAAACCCGTCACATCCTCGAAGCCGAAGCCATCGGCTTGGCGGCGCTGCGCCGTACCGATGCCGATCTGCAGGCGCTACGCGATGCGCTGGCCAGCAGCGCCGGGCACTTTCACGGGGATGTCGATGCTTATGTGGCCTGCGACCTGGTGTTCCACCAGCGGTTGGTCGATGCCGCCCACAACCCGGCGTTAAGCGAACTGTATCGCTACTTTTCCGGGGTGGTGGCTGCCGCGCTGCAACGCAACATGGCGACTGTTCCGCGCTGCCAGGCCACGTTCGACCTGCACGGCCAGATCCTCGAAGCCATCGAACAACGCGACGCGGAGCGGGCCAAGCGCCTGAGCCGCACCCTCATCGAATCCTGACACCGAGAAGGCCATGGCTGAATCCATCACCCGCAATACCCTGCCGAACGAGCGGGACCTCGATGAGCTGCTGATCGATGCCGAGGCTGACGACGAGCAGGTGCAGCAGCCTGTAGTGTTACGGCGGCCCTGGCTGTTGCTGCTGGGCCTGGTGCTGGTGGCCTTGAACCTGCGCCCGGCGTTGTCGAGCATGGCGCCGGTGCTGGGGCTGGTGTCTGAAGGGCTGGGGCTGAGTGCCTCGCAGGCCGGCTTGCTGACTACCTTGCCGGTGCTGTGCCTGGGGCTGTTCGCCCCGCTGGCACCCCTGCTGGCGCGGCGTTTTGGCAGTGAGCGGGTGATCCTCGGCATTCTTGTCACGTTGGCGCTCGGTATCGGGGTGCGAAGCGCATTCGGCCCCGTTGGCGTGTTCCTCGGCAGCCTGATGGCTGGGGCGAGCATTGGCATTATCGGCGTGCTGCTGCCGGGTATCGTCAAGCGCGACTTCCCGCAGCACGCTGGCACGCTGACCGGTGTGTACACCATGGCGTTGTGCCTGGGCGCCGCCATGGCGGCGGGGGCTACCGTACCGTTGGCCCAGCATTTCGGCGGTAGTTGGGCACTTGGGCTGGGCTTCTGGGTATTGCCGGCCTTGCTGGCGATGCTGGTGTGGCTGCCACAGGCCCGCCAGGGGCATGGCCTGCACAAGGTGGCTTATCGTGTACGGGGCCTGTGGCGCGATCCGCTGGCCTGGCAGGTGACCTTGTACATGGGCTTGCAGTCATCGCTGGCTTACATCGTGTTCGGTTGGTTGCCATCGATCCTGATAGGCCGTGGCCTGAGCCCGACCGAGGCTGGACTGGTGCTGTCGGGGTCGGTGATCGTGCAGCTGGTCAGCTCGCTGAGTGCGCCCTGGCTAGCCACCCGTGGCAAGGACCAACGCCTGGCGATCGTGCTGGTCATGTTGATTACCCTGGCGGGTCTGTTCGGTTGCCTGTATGCCCCGGTTTCGGGGCTGTGGGGATGGGCCGTGGTGCTGGGCCTGGGGCAGGGCGGTACTTTTGCATTGGCGCTGACCTTGATCGTGCTGCGTTCGAAAGACGCCCATGTGGCGGCGAACCTGTCGAGCATGGCGCAGGGCGTGGGTTACACCTTGGCGTCGATGGGGCCGTTTGCGGTGGGGCTGGTGCATGACCTTACCGGGGGCTGGGCCGCGCTGGGGTGGATTTTTGCGGTATTGGGTATTGGTGCCATCGTGTTCGGGCTGGGTGCCGGGCGGGCGTTGCATGTGCAGGTGACCAGCGAAAAAGTCTGAGACGGGTGATGGCAGTGCCGGCCTCTTCGCGGGTACTGGCATAAGCCATCGGGGCAGATTATCGTGCTGGTTTCGAGCCCAGGACGGACCTGCCCCATGAGCGACGCCAACCGCGACCTGATCACCCGCTTCTACCAGGCCTTCCAGCGTCTGGACGCCGAGGCCATGGTGGCCTGCTACAGCGACGATATTGTTTTCAGCGACCCGGTTTTCGGCACCCTGCGCGGCAAGGATGCAGGTGATATGTGGCGTATGCTCACCCGCCGCGCCAAGAACTTTACCCTGACGTTCGACAGCGTCCGCGCCGATGAGCGCAGTGGCGGCGCGCACTGGGTGGCCACCTACCTTTTCACCCAGACCGACCGGGTTGTGGTCAACGACATCCAGGCGCGTTTTGTCATTCGTGATGGGCTGATCTGCCAGCATGACGACACTTTCGACCTGTGGCGCTGGTCGCGGCAGGCCTTGGGTATGCCTGGCGTATTGCTGGGCTGGTCGCCGCTGGTGCAGAACAAGGTTCGCCTGCAGGCATTCAAGGGATTGCGCGCATTCCAGCAGGCCCAAGGTGAGTGAAACCGTCGAATCCGTTGTTGGCAAACCCTGGTATGTCTATCTGGTAAGGGCCGCCAACGGCTCGCTGTACTGCGGCATCAGCGATGACCCTCAGCGGCGTTTTGCGGCGCACCAGAAGGGGCAGGGCGCCCGCTACTTCAAGACCAGTCCGGCCCAGGCGCTGGTGTATGTGGAGCAATGGCCGGATAAAGGCGAGGCTTTGCGTCAGGAGCGGCTGGTAAAGCGGCTGCGCAAATCGGCAAAGGAGGCGCTGGTGGCCTCCTTTACCGGCTTTGAGGGGATTAGTCCTTGCGCCGCTTCAACTGATCCACCAGCGTTGTCGGCAGCCCCTTGATAATCAGGGTGCCTGCCGCCTCGTCATACTCCACTTTGTCGCCTAGCAAGTGTGCCTCGAAGCTGATCGACAGCCCCTCGGCACGCCCGGTGAAGCGGCGGAACTGGTTGAGGGTGCGCTTGTCCGCCGGGATTTCTGGCGACAGGCCATAGTCCTTGTTGCGGATGTGGTCGTAGAACGCTTTGGGCCGGTCTTCGTCGATCAGGCTGGACAGCTCTTCCAGCGTTACCGGCTCGCCCAGTTTGGTCTGGGTGGTGGCGTACTCGACCAGGGTCTGGGTCTTTTCGCGGGCGGACTCTTCCGGCATGTCTTCGCTCTCGACGAAGTCACTGAAGGCTTTGAGCAGGGTACGGGTTTCGCCTGGGCCATCTACACCTTCCTGGCAGCCGATGAAGTCGCGGAAGTAATCCGAAACTTTCTTGCCGTTCTTGCCCTTGATGAACGAGATGTACTGCTTGGAGTTCTGGTTGTTCTTCCACTCCGACAGGTTGATGCGTGCCGCCAGGTGCAACTGGCCAAGGTCGAGGTGGCGCGAAGGCATCACGTCGAGTTCGGCGTTCACCGCTACCCCTTCGCTGTGGTGCAGCAGGGCAATGGCCAGATATTCGGTCATGCCTTGCTGGTAATGGGCGAACAGGATATGGCCGCCAGTGGACAGGTTGGACTCTTCCATCAGCTTTTGCAGGTGTTCCACGGCAATGCGGCTGAAGGCGGTAAAGTCTTTTTCTTCGTCCAGGTACTGCTTCAGCCAGCCGCTCAACGGGTAGGCGCCCGACTCACCGTGGAAAAAGCCCCAGGCCTTGCCTTGTTTGGCGTTATAGCTGTCATTGAGGTCGGCCAGCAGGTTCTCGATGGCATCAGAGGCGGCCAGTTCGGAGTCGCGAGCATGCAGCACCGCGGGGCTGCCATCAGGCTTTTTGTCGATCAGGTGAACGATGCAATGACGGATTGGCATGGGATTCTCGGCGAGCTGCAAAAGTTGCCAAGTTTACCCTAGACACAAGGTGATGCAGTGGCCGTATGTTGGCAGATATGTCGGTTGTTCGTTTTTTGTTCAAATTTGTGCGTTTTAAGCTAAAACCCCCGAAAAACCTGCATTAAATCGAAGTGCGCAGCGGATATTTATCTGCTCCTGTGGTAGTTTTGCGCGGTCTTGTGCCCCTTGTGTGGCGCATTGCTGGCAGCGTGCTGTCGTCGTGTCGAACCAAACGCCGATTTACGTATCTACATACGCGATTGGCGCGGCCCTCCACTTTCAGGGGCTGGCCCGATAACGTCGTAGTTCGCTGCATAACCATCGAATTTGATAGGGAAGGAACACCACCATGGCATTGACCAAAGACCAACTGATTGCCGACATCGCCGAATCGATCGCCGCGCCAAAAGCCACCGCCAAGAACGCTCTGGAGCAACTGGGCCAGATCGTTGCCGACCAACTGGAAAACGGCGCTGAAATCACCCTGCCAGGCATCGGCAAGCTGAAAGTCTCCGAGCGTCCTGCCCGTACCGGCCGCAACCCTTCGACTGGCGCTGCCATCGAAATCGCTGCCAAGAAAGTCGTCAAGTTCGTTCCAGCCAAAGTGCTGACCGACGCCATCAACAAGTAATTGTTGAACTGTTGACGAAACCGCGCCCGGCTTGCCCGGGCGCGGTTTTTTCATGCCTGTGATTTACGCTGGGCGTGCCAGGCCTGGCGCGCGGCATCGTCAAGGAAGCTCCAGGCGACCATGCGGCTCTGTTTCTGCCCCTGGCCCATTTCGATGATGTGTACGGCCTTGGCGCCTGCCTTCTTCAGTGCGGTCTCGATGCCCGGCAAGTTACTGGCCTTGGACACCAGGCTGGTGAACCACAGCACCCGCTCGGCGTATTGCACGCTCTCGCTTACCAGTTGGGTAACAAAGCGGATTTCGCCGCCCTCGCACCACAGTTCATTGTTCTGGCCGCCGAAGTTGAGCACAGGCAGCTTGCGCTTGGGGTCTTGCTTGCCCAGGTTCTTCCACTTGCGCTGGCTGCCACGGGTGGCTTCTTCGCGCGAGGCATGGAAGGGCGGGTTGCACAGGGTCAGGTCGAAGCGTTCGTCATCCTGCAGCAGGCCGCTGAGGATGTGCGTGCGATTGGCCTGTTGGCGCAGGGTGATGGCTTTGCCCAGCCCATTGGCCTGTACGATGGCCTTGGCCGATGCCAGGGCCACGGGGTCGATGTCCGAGCCGAGGAAGCGCCAGCGGTAGTCGCTGTGGCCCAGCAACGGGTAGATGCAGTTGGCACCCACGCCGATGTCCAGCGCACGTACCTGGGCGCCCTTGGGGATCTCGCCGGCATTGTCGTCGGCCAGCAGATCGGCGGTCACGTGAATGTAGTCGGCGCGGCCGGGGATGGGCGGGCACAGGTAGTCGGCGGGGATATCCCAGTGCTGGATGCCGTACTGGGCCTTGAGCAGGGCACGGTTGAACACGCGCACGGCTTCAGGGTTGGCGAAGTCGATGCTCGGTTTGCCGTGGGGATTGGTGATGGTGAAGCGGGCAAGGTCCGGGTGGGCCTTGATCAGGCTAGGGAAGTCGTAGCGACCCTGATGGCGGTTGCGCGGGTGCAGGGTGGGTTTCTGGATCATGGTAGGGTCCTGAAAAGCATCGCGGGCAAGCCCGCTCCTACGTTGACCTGTAGGAGCGGGCTTGCCCGCGATGAATTTACCGAGGTTTACAGCGCAGCGATGCGCGCATGCTGCTCGGTGAAGTTGGCCAGGGCCTGTTCAGACTCGGCCAGCTTGGCACGTTCCTTTTCGATCACCGCAGGCGGAGCCTTGTCGACGAAGGCGGCGTTGGACAGCTTGCCACCCACGCGTGCCACTTCGCCTTGCAGGCGCTGGATTTCCTTGTTCAGGCGCGCCAGCTCGGCATCCTTGTCGATCAGGCCGGCCATTGGCACCAGCACTTGCAGGTCACCGACCAGGGCGGTGGCCGACAGCGGCGCTTCCTCGGCATCGCCCAGCACGGTGAACGACTCCACCTTGGCCAGCTTTTTCAGCAGCGCTTCGTTTTCCAGCAGGCGGCGTTGGTCGTCGGCGTTGGCGTTCTTCAGGAACAGCGGCAGCGGCTTGCCTGGGCCGATGTTCATTTCGGCGCGGATGTTGCGCAGGCCGACCATCAATTCCTTGAGCCACTCGATGTCACCTTCAGCGGCGGCGTCGATGCGTGCCTCATTGGCCACCGGCCACGGCTGCAGCATGATGGTCTTGCCTTCGATACCGGCCAGCGGCGCGATGCGCTGCCAGATTTCTTCGGTAATGAACGGCATGAACGGGTGCGCCAGGCGCAGCGCCACTTCCAGCACGCGCACCAGGGTGCGGCGGGTACCACGAGCGCGCTCGACCGGGGCGTTTTCATCCCACAGTACTGGCTTGGACAGCTCCAGGTACCAGTCGCAGTACTGGTTCCAGATGAACTCGTACAGCGCCTGGCTGGCCAGGTCGAAGCGGAACTGCTCCAGCTGGCGGGTCACTTCGGCTTCGGTGCGCTGCAACTGCGAGATGATCCAGCGGTCAGCCAGCGACAATTCGTAAGCTTCGCCGTTCTGGCCACAGTCCTCGCCCTTGTCCAGCACGTAGCGGGCGGCGTTCCAGATCTTGTTGCAGAAGTTGCGGTAGCCTTCGACGCGGCCCATGTCGAACTTGATGTCGCGGCCTGTGGAGGCCAGCGAGCAGAAGGTGAAGCGCAGGGCGTCGGTGCCGTAGCTGGCGATACCTTCAGGGAACTCGGCCTTGGTCTGCTTGGCGATTTTCTCGGCCAGCTTGGGCTGCATCATGCCGCTGGTGCGTTTTTCCAGCAGGGCGTCGAGGGTGATGCCGTCGACGATGTCCAGCGGGTCGAGCACGTTGCCCTTGGACTTGGACATCTTCTGGCCTTGGCCGTCACGTACCAGACCGTGTACGTAAACGGTCTTGAACGGTACCTGCGGGGTGCCGTCCTCGTTCTTGATCAGGTGCATGGTCAGCATGATCATGCGCGCAACCCAGAAGAAGATGATGTCGAAGCCGGTTACCAGCACATCGGTGGAGTGGAACTTCTTGAGAAACTCGGTCTGTTCCGGCCAGCCCAGGGTGGAGAAGGTCCACAAGCCGGAGCTGAACCAGGTGTCGAGCACGTCGTCGTCCTGGCGCAGGACCACGTCGGCGCCCAGGTTGTGCTTGGCGCGCACTTCTTCCTCGTTGCGGCCAACGTAGACCTGGCCGGCCTCGTCGTACCACGCCGGGATGCGGTGGCCCCACCACAGCTGGCGGCTGATGCACCAGTCCTGGATGTCACGCATCCAGGAGAAGTACATGTTCTCGTACTGCTTGGGCACGAACTGGATACGGCCATCTTCCACGGCGGCGATGGCAGGTTCTGCCAGCGGCTTGGTGGAGACGTACCACTGGTCGGTCAGCCACGGCTCGATCACGGTGCCCGAACGGTCGCCTTTCGGCACCTTCAGGGCGTGGTCGTCGATGCTCACCAGAAGGCCCTGGGCATCCAGGTCGGCAACGATCTGCTTGCGCGCGACGAAGCGGTCGAGGTTGGCGTATTGGGCCGGCAGTTGGGTATCAACCTGCTCGTTGACGCTGCCGTCGAGGTTGAAGGCCTGGGCGCTGGCAAGCACGAAGGCGTTCTTGTCGAAGATGTTCAGCAGCGGCAGGTTGTGGCGCTTGCCGACTTCGTAGTCGTTGAAGTCGTGAGCCGGGGTGATCTTCACGCAGCCGGTACCGAACGCGGGGTCGCAGTAGTCGTCGGCGATGATCGGGATGCGGCGGCCTACCAGTGGCAGTTCGACGAACTTGCCGATCAGTGCCTGGTAGCGTTCGTCATTCGGGTTGACCGCAACGGCCGCGTCACCCAGCAGGGTTTCCGGACGGGTGGTGGCAACCACCAGGTAGTCGTTGCCTTCGGCGGTCTTGGCGCCGTCGGCCAGCGGGTAGCGCAGGTTCCACAGGTGGCCTTTCTCGTCGTGGTTTTCCACTTCGAGGTCAGAGATAGCCGTGTGCAGCTTGGTATCCCAGTTGACCAGGCGCTTGCCACGGTAGATAAGGCCGTCTTCATGCAGGCGCACGAACGCTTCTTTAACGGCTTCGGAGAGGCCGTCGTCCATGGTGAAGCGCTCGCGGCTCCAGTCTACCGAAGAGCCCAGGCGGCGGATCTGGCGGCTGATGTTGCCACCGGACTGGTCCTTCCATTCCCAGACCTTTTCCAGGAACTTCTCGCGGCCCAGGTCATGACGGTTCTGGCCTTTGGCTTCGAGCTGGCGCTCGACCAGCATCTGCGTGGCGATACCGGCGTGGTCGGTGCCTGGCTGCCACAGGGTGTCGCGGCCTTGCATGCGGCGGAAACGGATCAGGGCGTCCATGATCGCGTTGTTGAACCCATGGCCCATGTGCAGGCTGCCGGTCACGTTCGGCGGCGGGATCATGATGGTGTAGGACTCGCCTGCACCTTGTGGGGCGAAATAGTTCTCGGACTCCCAGGTGTTGTACCAGGAAGTTTCGATGGCGTGCGGCTGGTAGGTCTTATCCATGCGCGGCGGGACCCTGTGCATTTATTCGGGAAAGCCGGGAAGTATAACCAAGGTGGGGGCCGCAGGCGACAAGCTGCTGCTATCTGGCAGTGCGGCGGCGCCTGCTTCGCGGGCACCGCCGAAATTCAGGCTTACTCCGAACGCTTGATCAACCGCTCGATCCGCGCATCCAGCCGGCGCTTGATCTCGTTCTCGATGTGCGGGGTGAAGTCGTTGATCACGTCCTGCATGATCATCTGCGCCGCCGCACGCAGTTCGCTCTCCAGGTGCAGCAGGGTGTCCTGACGGCGGGTTTGCGGGTCGTCCTCGGGTTCGGCAGCCACCGGTTCGGCAACCGGTGCAGGGTTGCCGGCAGGTTCGTCCAGCAGCAACGGAATCTGCTCCACCGTTTCGGTCAGCAGCGGCGGTTGCAGGTCGGCGTCGCCAAGCAGCTGGCGGATTGACTCGAGGTCATCGAGCAGATGCGCGGAGTCGGGCAAAGGTGAGGGCTTGTCCATCGTCGTCAAAGTCGCTGTAAGCGGTGGTCTTGCAGAGCATAGCCCTGTTCGCGGTAGAAACGGAATCGCTCTCGGGCCGATTGGCGGATGCCAGGCTCCTCGACCACGATTTCGGCCACCCGCTCGAACTGGCCGACAAAGCCCGGCACGCTGGCGCCCAGGTTGATCAGCAAGTCGCGGTGCTCGCCCGCGCTGTCTGCCAAGCCCAACGCCACGCCGGCATCGGCATGCACCTCGGCCAGGTCGTGGGGCACGAACGCCTCGCCCTTGAAGCGCCACAAGCGTTGGTCCAGCTCGCTGCGCTGTTCCGCGTCCTGGCAGTGCAGGTAGACCCGGTGGCCGAGGCGCCAGGCCTTTTCGCACAGCTTGCAGGCGAAATCCAGCCGCGCCGACAGCGAGTCGGTGGGCAAGATGTAGAAGTCGACTTTGCTCATGATGAGAATCGCCGGCCAGTGGCGCACAAGGCGCCACCGGCCTCACGGCGTCACGCGCCAGCGCGGTCCAGCAGGTACTGGGTCAGCAGGGGCACTGGGCGGCCGGTGGCGCCTTTGTCCTTGCCGCCACTGACCCAGGCGGTACCGGCGATGTCCATGTGCGCCCAGTTGTAGGCCTTGGCGAAGCGCGACAGGAAGCAACCCGCGGTGATGGTGCCGGCCTTCGGCCCGCCGATGTTGCCCATGTCGGCGAACGGGCTGTCCAGCTGCTCCTGGTATTCGTCGAACAGCGGCAGCTGCCAGGCACGGTCGTCGGCGCGCTTGCCGGCGTCGAGCAACTGGCCCACCAGGTCGTCGTTGTTGCCCATCAGGCCGGAGGTGTGGCTGCCCAGGGCGACGATGCAGGCGCCGGTCAGGGTGGCGATGTCGATCACCGCCTGCGGCTTGAAGCGCTCGGCGTAGGTCAGGGTGTCGCACAGCACCAGGCGGCCTTCGGCGTCGGTGTTGAGAATTTCCACGGTCTGGCCGCTCATGGTGGTGACGATGTCACCCGGGCGGGTGGCACCGCCGCTCGGCATGTTTTCGGCGCAGGCCAGCAGGCACACGAGGTTGATTGGCAGCTGCAGTTCCAGCACGGCACGCAGGGTTCCGAACACACTGGCGGCGCCGCACATGTCGTATTTCATTTCGTCCATGCCGGCGCCTGGCTTGAGGCTGATGCCGCCGGTGTCGAAGGTGATGCCTTTACCGACCAGCACGAATGGCTTGTCGGCCTTTTTGCCGCCCTGGTAATTCAGCACGATCAGGCGTGGAGGCTGGTCGCTGCCCTGGCCCACGGCATAGAACGCACCCATGCCCAGGTCCTTGATCTTCTTCTCGTCCAGCACCTCGACCTTCAGCGCCTTGTGCGCCTTGCCCAGGTCCTTGGCCTGCTCGGCCAGGAAGCTTGGGTGGCAGAGGTTAGGCGGCAGGTTGCCCAGGTCGCGGGTGAAAGCCATCCCGGTGGCGATGGCGCTGGCGTGTTTGACCGCACGCTCGACTTCCGCCTGGCCGGCCTTGTCGGCCAACAGGGTGACCTTTTTCAGGGCACGCGGCTCGGCCTTCTGGCTCTTGAAACGGTCGAAGACGTATTCGCCGTCGAGCAGGGTTTCGGCCAGCAGGCGGTATTTACCGTAATGGGCGTCGCGGTTGCTGACCGCCACATCGTCCAGGGCCAGCACTGCATCGGTGCCGTTCAGGCCCTTGAGTACGCCGGCCACGCTGGCAACCAGTTTGCGCCAGGCACGGTCGCCCAGGGCTTCATCCTTGCCACTGCCTACCAGCAGCACGCGCTCGGCCTTCAGGCCCGCAAGGTTCTGCAGCAGCAGGGTCTGGCCCGGCTTGCCGGCCAGGTCGCCGCGCTTGAGCACGGCGCTGATGGCACCCTCGCTGGCCAGGTCGACAGCCTTGGCCACAGCACCGAGCTTGCGGTTTTCACCTACCGGAATGACCAGTGTGGCGGTTTTTACGGATGCAGCAGCTACGCTTTTTACAACCAGTTCCATGTCAGGATCCCCGAATGATCGATACGAATGGCGCTGTGTGTGCCAGCGCTCTGGACGGGCCTGGCCGCTTAGTGGCGCGCCAGCGGAAAAGCTGCCAGTTTGAGCCTGCGGCAAGCGTGCTGACAACCCCGTTATGCGCGTTCATGCGCGGCCAAGTGACAGGGGCGGTCAATCACAGGATAATGCGCGCACTTTACATGGAGGTTCGCCTTTGGCGAACCGGCATTGGTCTTGGATGTACTAAGTCATTGTTTGGCGCCATTGCATGGCAGTCCGCCCTGACAACCCAGGAGTGTCTGGTTTGATCGTCTTTCGTTATCTGTCCCGCGAGGTCCTGGTGACCTTGAGCGCCGTCAGCGCTGTGCTGCTGGTGATCATCATGAGCGGGCGCTTCATCAAGTACCTGGCCCAGGCTGCCCAGGGCGTGCTCGACCCGGGCGTGCTGTTCCTGATCATGGGCTTCCGGTTGCCGGGTTTCCTGCAGTTGATCCTGCCGCTGGGGCTGTTCCTCGGTATTCTCCTGGCTTACGGGCGCCTGTACCTGGAAAGCGAGATGACCGTGCTGTCGGCCACCGGCATGAGCCAGCAGCGCCTGTTGGGCCTGACCATGGTGCCGGCCGCCCTGGTCGCCCTGCTGGTGGCCTGGCTAAGCCTGAGCCTTGCACCGCTGGGCGTGGCCCAGGTGCAGCAGATCATCGCCCAGCAAGACGCGCTGACCGAGTTCGACACCCTGGTGCCTGGCCGCTTCCAGACGTTGCGTGACGGCTCGCGGGTAACCTATACCGAGCAGCTGTCGGATGACCGCATCAACCTGGCCGGGGTGTTCATTTCCGAGAAGCGCTTCAACCAGGACAAAACCAAGGACCGCGCGCCGTCGGTGCTGGTCGCGGAAAAGGGCCACCAGGAAATCCAGGCCGACGGCAACCGCTATTTGGTGCTGGAAAACGGTTACCGCTACGACGGTAACCCGGGCCAGGCCGACTACCGCGCCATCAAGTACGACACCTATGGCGTGCTGCTGCCCAAGCCGGAAGTCAGCGAGGAAGTCACCGAACGTGAAGCCATCCCTACCTCCGAGTTGATCGGCAAGAAGGGCCTGCGTGAGCGTGCCGAGTTGCAATGGCGGTTGTCGCTGCCGATCCTGGTGTTCGTCGTCACCCTGCTGGCGGTGCCACTGTCCCGGGTCAACCCGCGTCAGGGCCGCTTCCTCAAGCTGCTGCCGGCAATTCTTCTGTACATGGCCTACCTGACAATGCTGATTTCCGTACGCGGTGCCCTCGAGAAGGGCAAACTTCCGATCGGCCTGGGCATGTGGTGGGTCCACGGTCTGTTCCTGCTGATCGGCCTGGGGCTGATGTACTGGGAGCCGCTGCGCCTCAAGCGCGCTGCCCGTCGTGCGGAGGTGGCCCATGGCTAAGCTCGACCGCTATATCGGCCAGAGCGTGCTGCTGGCCATCCTGGCTGTGCTGGGGATCATCCTCGGCCTGGCTTCGCTGTTCGCCTTCATCGATGAGATGAGCGACCTGAGTGATACCTATACGGTGATGGAGGCTGGCAACTTCGTCCTGCTCACCGCACCGCGGCGGCTGTACGAAATGCTGCCGATGGCGGCACTGATCGGCTGCCTGATCGGCCTGGGCAGCCTGGCCAGCAGCAGCGAGCTGACCATCATGCGTGCGGCCGGAGTTTCCATCGGCCGTATCGTCTGGGCGGTGATGAAGCCGATGCTGGTACTGATGCTGGTCGGCCTGCTGATCGGTGAATACGTGGCACCGGTGACCGAGAACAAGGCCCAGGCCGACCGCTCCCTGGCCCAGGGCGGTGGTGAGGCGCAAAGCTCCAAGCGCGGTATGTGGCACCGTCAGGGTGAAGAGTACGTGCACATCAACGCCGTGCAGCCTAACGGCCTGCTGCTGGGGGTGACCCGTTACCGCTTCGACAACGAGCGCAAGATCGTCACGTCGAGCTTCGCCCGCCGTGCCCAGTACCAGAACGACCACTGGCTGCTGGCCGACGTGCGCACCACCTATTTCCGTGGTGACCACACCGAAGTCGTCAGCGCGCCGCAAGAGCGCTGGGACGTTTCGCTCACGCCAGAACTGCTCAACACCGTGATCCTGGCGCCGGAATCGCTGTCGATTACCGGGCTGTGGGACTACATCCACTACCTGTCTGACCAGGGTTTGAACAATGCCCGCTACTGGCTGGCGTTCTGGACCAAGGTACTGCAGCCGATGGTGACTGCGGCACTGGTGCTGATGGCAATTTCCTTCATCTTCGGCCCGCTGCGCTCGGTAACCCTCGGGCAGCGCGTGTTCACCGGTGTGCTGGTGGGCTTCGTGTTCCGCATCGGCCAGGACCTGCTGGGGCCATCTAGCCAGGTGTTTGGCTTCCCGCCGCTGCTGGCGGTGGTGATTCCGGCGGGCATTTGTGCCTTGGCCGGTGTGTGGTTGTTGCGCCGGGCGGGTTGATGGCCTGAGCTGCACAAGAAAGCCGACCTTAGGGTCGGCTTTTTCATGGGTGTTAACTTGTGCTCATTTCTTCTGCTTCGGCACCCGCACCAGCTGGCTCTCTGAATAGATGTCATGCCAGCCCCGCTTGCGCTTGTCGATCAACACCCAGAAGAAACCCAACCCCAGGCACAGCCACGAGGCTATCGAGACCACAAAGCGCAACAGCGCCTGCCACAGGCTAATGGCCGAACCATCGGCGTTCTGCACTCGCACGCCCCATACCTGCATGCCCAGGGTCTGCCCGCCATGGGTCCAGAACTTGGCAAAGAAGCCGAAGAGGGCGAACAGCAGCACCGTCGACAGCAGCGGGTCGCCATCCAGTGCCCCAGCCTCGGTCAGCTCGCGCATGCGTGCTTCGCCGATGATCGCCATCTGAATCATCTTGTAAGCGCCAGCGGTCACGATCAGCAGGGCCGTGCACAGTAAAAAGTCATAGAACATCGCCGCCAGGCGCCGGCCCAGGCCGACCGGTGGAAAATCTCCCTGAGGGGTGAGCAGAGGCTTGGACATGCGGGACGGCTCCAGAAGACGAAGCCGCTATTCTACGGGCAAAAAAAAGCCCCTGCACTTGGCAGGGGCTTTTCTCGAAGTCGGGTTCGGCTTAGCCGGCGACCTGAACTTTGTCAGCCTGCATGCCTTTCTGGCCCTGGACTGCTTCGAAGGTAACCTTCTGGCCTTCTTTCAGGCTCTTGAAGCCGTTGCCTTCGATAGCGCGGAAGTGCACGAACAGATCCGGACCGCTTTCTGGGGTGATGAAGCCGTAACCTTTTTCGTCATTGAACCACTTGACGGTACCGTTCTGACGCTGGGACATTGTCTTAATTCCTATGAAACTTAAATTTTTATGACAGTTACTTTCGCACTTGTTTGTAAGCGAAAGATTACTGGGCTGGGTTGCAGGAAAGTAAGAGACGTCGAACGGGTTGTAGCAAATCTCGGCTACTGGCCCAGGTCACGAACTGTTGCGACCCATGCAAACACAGTGCAGTGACTCTACGCCAACTCCCGAGCGAAAAACAAGCCCTTGGTCGTATGGAAAATCAGCCGTTTGCCGATAACCGACCGATCTGACGGAAACGGCATGGCGCCTGGCCTGGCGCCATGTTCAAAAGTTATTGGGCAGGTTCGAAAACGAATATGTCGAACCTGCCCGTAACCTTCACAAAGCCGTTTCAACCACGGTAGTAACGTTGTGCTACGAAAGGCATTTTGCTGACTTTCAAGGCAACCTTCTTGCCCCGCACCACGGCAAACAGCGGGGTGTCGACTGCAGCATGTTCACTATCGATATAACCCATTGCTACTGGTGCACCGAGTGTCGGGCCAAAGCCGCCGCTGCAGACTTTGCCGACCGGTTTATCGTTTGCATTCACAATATCCGCACCCTCACGAACGGGCGTACGTTCTTGTGGTAGCAGCCCGACGCGCTTGCGTGCCACGCCATCGCGCTGCTGGGCATAGATGGCCTCGGCACCCGGGAACCCGGCGGCACGTGCGCCGTCGGCACGGCGCACCTTGGAAATCGCCCACAGCAGGCTGGCCTCGACCGGGGTGGTCTCGGTATTCATGTCGTGGCCATAGAGGCACAGGCCGGCTTCCAGGCGGAGCGAGTCGCGGGCGCCCAGGCCAATCGGCTGTACTTCCGGCTCGGCCAGCAGACGACGGGCCAGGGCTTCGGCGGCATGTGCCGGCACCGAGATTTCGTAGCCATCTTCGCCGGTGTAGCCCGAGCGGCTGACGAAGCAGTCTTCACCCAGCAGTTTCACCGGGCGGAACTGCATGAAGGTCATGCCGGCCACTTCCGGTGCCAGGCGCTCCAGCACCTTGACCGCAGCCGGGCCTTGCAGGGCCAGCAGGGCACGTTGCTCGAACAGCGGCTGCACATCGCAACGGTTGCCGATGTGTTTTTGCAGGTGGGCCAGGTCCTGGTCTTTGCAGGCGGCGTTGACCACCAGGAACAGCGTGTCGTCCCCCAGGTTGGCCACCATCAGGTCGTCGAGGATGCCGCCCTGCTCGTTGGTGAACATGGCATAGCGCTGCATGCCTGCCGGGAGGTCGATGATGTCCACGGGTACCAGGCTTTCCAGGGCCTTGGCGGCATCAGCGCCGCGCAGGATGATCTGGCCCATGTGCGAAACGTCGAACAGGCCGGCCTGCTCGCGGGTGTGCAAGTGTTCCTTGAGCACGCCCAGCGGGTACTGCACCGGCATGTCGTAGCCGGCGAACGGCACCATGCGGGCACCCAGTTCCAGGTGCAGGGCGTGCAGTGGGGTCTTGAGCAGTGTTTCGGACATCGGTGACTCCTTGGTGTTGTTGTCAGGTCAACATTCGATGATGTTGACGGCCAGGCCGCCACGGGCGGTCTCTTTGTATTTGCTTTTCATGTCGGCGCCGGTCTGGCGCATGGTGCGGATGACCTTGTCGAGCGACACGTAATGTTGCCCGTCGCCGCGTAAGGCCATGCGCGCCGCGTTGATTGCCTTCACCGAGCCCATGGCATTGCGCTCGATGCACGGCACCTGGACCAGCCCGCCGATCGGGTCGCAGGTCAGGCCCAGGTTATGTTCCATACCGATTTCTGCAGCGTTCTCCACCTGCTGCACGCTGCCACCCATCACCTCGCATAACGCGCCGGCAGCCATCGAGCAGGCCACGCCGACTTCGCCCTGGCAGCCCACTTCCGCGCCAGAGATGGAGGCGTTTTCCTTGTACAGGATGCCGATGGCCGCAGCGGTGAGCAGAAAACGCACCACCCCGTCCTCGCTGGCGCCCGGCACGAAGCGCATGTAGTAGTGCAACACTGCCGGGACGATACCTGCCGCCCCATTGGTGGGTGCGGTGACCACGCGCCCGCCGTAGGCGTTTTCTTCGTTCACGGCCAAGGCGTAGAGGTTGACCCAGTCGAGCACCGACAGGGCATCGCGCAGGCAGGCTTCGGGGTGGCGGCTCAGTTGGCGGTACAATGCGGGCGCCCGCCGCTTGACCTTGAGCCCGCCCGGCAATATGCCTTCATGCTGGCAGCCCGCTTCGACGCAATCCTGCATCACCTGCCAGATGCGCAGCAGCCCGGCGCGGGTTTCTGCCTCTGGGCGCCAGGCGGCCTCGTTGGCCAGCATCACTTGGCTTATCGACAGGTTTTGCGTGGTGCAATGGCCGAGCAGTTCCTTGGCGGTCTTGAACGGGTAGGGCAGCACGGTGCTGTCCTCGACGATGCGGTCGTGGCCGGCGGCGTCCTCGTCGACCACGAAACCGCCGCCCACCGAGTAATACTCGCGGCTGCGGATTTGCAGGCCGGCGTCGTCGAACGCGCGAAAGATCATGCCGTTGGGATGGTAGTCCAGCGGCTTGCGGATCATTGCCACATGCTGTTTTTCAATGAACGCAATGCTGTGCTCGCCCAGCAGGTTGATGTGGCCACTGTCGCGGATGGCCTGCAGGCGGGCGGGGATGCTTTCGGTGTCGATAATGTCCGGCTGTTCGCCTTCAAGGCCCAGCAGCACCGCCTTGTCACTGCCGTGGCCCTTGCCGGTGGCGCCCAGTGAGCCATACAACTCGGCTTTGACGCTGGCCGTGCGGGCGAGCAAGCCGTCACGGCGCAGCCCTTCGGCGAACCGCGCGGCGGCGCGCATCGGGCCGACCGTGTGCGAACTGGAGGGGCCGATGCCGATCTTGAACAGGTCGAAGACGCTCAAAGACATGGTGACCTCCTGCCAGGGTTTCAGGACGGACGGTGAACCCGCTCCCACAGAGGCCCACACCTCAACTCAGGGAGCGGGCCCGAAAGCTATCAGGCGTCCTGATAGCTCTCGATCGACGGGCAGGCGCACACCAGGTTGCGGTCGCCGAACACGTTGTCGACCCGGCCCACTGGCGGCCAGTACTTGGCTTCCACCAGGCTTGGCAGTGGGTAAACCGCCTGCTCGCGGCTGTAGCCGTGGGCCCATTCGCCAACCAGCTCGGCCGCGGTGTGCGGGGCGTTTTTCAGCGGGTTGTCGTCCTTGTCCAGGCTACCGTTTTCGACCGCACGGATTTCTTCGCGGATCTGGATCATCGCGTTGCAGAAGCGGTCCAGTTCTTCCTTGGACTCGCTTTCGGTCGGCTCGATCATCAGCGTGCCCGCCACCGGGAAGGACATGGTCGGGGCGTGGAAGCCAAAGTCGATCAGGCGCTTGGCCACGTCGTCGACGCTGATGCCGCTGGTGTCCTTCAGCGGGCGCAGGTCGAGGATGCACTCGTGGGCCACCAGTCCATTACCGCCGGTATACAGAACAGGATAGTGCTCTTCCAGGCGGCGGGCGATGTAGTTGGCGTTAAGGATTGCCATCTGCGAGGCACGCTTGAGGCCGGCACCGCCCATCATGCGGATGTACATCCAGGTGATCGGCAGGATGCTGGCGCTGCCGAACGGCGCGGCGCACACCGCGCCTTCGGTGTTTTCCAGCTGCGCGTGGCCAGGCAGGAACGGCGCCAGGTGCGACTTGACGCCAATCGGGCCAACGCCCGGGCCGCCACCGCCGTGCGGAATGCAGAAGGTCTTGTGCAGGTTCAGGTGGGACACGTCGCCGCCGAACTTGCCCGGGGCGCACAGGCCGACCATGGCGTTCATGTTGGCGCCGTCGATGTACACCTGGCCACCGTTGTCGTGGATGATCGCGCAGATTTCGCCGATCGCTTCCTCGAACACGCCGTGGGTCGACGGGTAGGTGATCATGATCGCGGCCAGGCGCTCGCGGTGCTCGATGGCTTTGGCGCGCAGGTCCTCTACGTCGACGTTGCCGCGGGCGTCACAAGCGGTAACCACCACGCGCATGCCGGCCATGTGGGCGGTCGCAGGGTTGGTGCCGTGGGCCGACGACGGGATCAGGCAGATGTCGCGGTGGCTTTCGCCACGGCTGCGGTGGTAGGCGCGGATGGCCAGCAGGCCTGCGTACTCGCCCTGGGAGCCTGCGTTGGGCTGCAGCGATACGGCGTCATAGCCAGTAGCGGCGCACAGCATGGCTTCCAGCTCGGTGGTCATCTGCAGGTAGCCCTGGTTCTGCTCGGCCGGGGCGAACGGGTGCAGGTTGCCGAACTCGGCCCACGTCACCGGGATCATCTCGCTGGCGGCGTTCAGTTTCATGGTGCACGAGCCCAGCGGAATCATGCTGCGGTCCAACGCCAGGTCCTTGTCGGCCAGGCGGCGCAGGTAGCGCATCAGCTCGGTTTCGCTGTGGTAGCGGTTGAACACCGGGTGTTCGAGGATCGCCGACTGGCGCAACAGGGCGGTAGGCAGCAGCGAACCGGTGCTGGCGGCCAGCGCGGCGAAGTCTGGTTGAGACTGGTCGCCAGCGAACAATTGCCACAGCGACTCGACGTCCGCCTGGCTGCTGGTTTCGTCCAGCGACAGGCCCAGGTGGGTGGCGTCGACCTGGCGCAGGTTGATGCCTTGGGCGCGGGCCTTGTCATGCAGGCTGGCGGTTGCAGTGCCGGTGGCCAGAGTCAGGGTGTCGAAGGCGCTGGCGCCCACTACCTGCACGCCCAACGCCTTCAGGCCGGCGGCCAGGATCGCGGTCAGGGCGTGGGTGCGCTCGGCAATGCGCTTGAGGCCGGCCGGGCCGTGGTACACGGCGAACATGCTGGCAATGTTGGCCAGCAGCACCTGGGCGGTGCAGATGTTGCTGGTGGCCTTTTCGCGGCGGATATGCTGCTCGCGGGTTTGCATGGCCAGGCGCAGGGCGGTCTTGCCGAAGCGGTCGATCGATACGCCGACCAGGCGGCCCGGCATGTCGCGCTTGAAGGCGTCACGGGTGGCGAAGTAAGCCGCGTGCGGGCCACCAAAGCCCAGTGGCACGCCGAAGCGCTGAGCGCTGCCGATGGCCACGTCGGCATCGAACTCGCCCGGCGGGGTCAGCAGGGTCAGGGCCAGCAGGTCGGCGGCCACGGCAACCAAGGCGTTGGCTGCGTGGAAGCGCTGTACCACGTCACGGTAGTCGAACACGTCACCGTTGCTGGCCGGGTATTGCAGCAGGGCGCCAAAGAAGGCGCTGACATCGCCCAGCTCGCGCTCATCGCCGATCACGACTTCGATACCCAACGGCTCGGCACGGGTGCGCAGCACGTCGAGGGTTTGCGGGTGGCAGTGTACGGAGGCGAAGAAGGCGTGGCTGGCCTTGTTCTTCGACAGGCGTTTGCAGAACGTCATGGCCTCGGCCGCCGCAGTGGCTTCGTCGAGCAGGGAGGCGTTGGCGATCGGCAGGCCAGTGAGGTCGCTGATCAGGGTCTGGAAGTTCAGCAGCGCTTCCAGGCGGCCTTGGGAAATTTCTGGCTGGTATGGGGTGTAAGCGGTGTACCAGGCCGGGTTTTCCAGCAGGTTGCGCAGGATCGGTGCCGGGGTGTGGGTGTTGTAGTAGCCCTGGCCGATGTAGCTCTTGAACAGTTGGTTCTTGCCGGCGATGGCCTTGAGCGCGGCCAGTGCATCGGCTTCGCTCTGGCCGTCGTGCGAACCGAGCACGCTGGTGCCCTTGATGCTGTCAGGGATGACCGCAGCGGTCATGGCTTCCAGCGAGTCGAAGCCTAGGGCGGCGAGCATGGCCTGCTCGTCAGCGGCGCGCGGGCCGATGTGGCGGGCGATGAATTCGTTGGCGGTGCCGAGGTTGATGGTCATGGCGGGGTTCCTCAGGCGTCGTCGTTGGCTTTGAGCAGGCGGTCGTAGGCGTCCTGGTCGAGCAGGGCGGTTACGGCGCTGGCGTCGGCAGGGATGAAGCGGAAGAACCAGCCTTCGCCCATCGGGTCTTCGTTGACCAGTTCCGGGCTGTCTTCGAGCTGGCCGTTGACCTCGACCACTTCACCGGTCAGGGGCATATAGACGCCGCTGGCGGCTTTTACCGACTCGACGGTGGACGCTTCGCTGCCTTTCTCGTACGGCTGCAACTCTGGCAGTTGCACGAAAACCACATCGCCAAGGGCGTTCTGGGCGTAGGCGGTGATGCCTACGGTGACGCTGCCATCGGCTTCGACGCGCAGCCATTCGTGATCTTCAGTGAAACGCAACTCGCTCATGGGGAATCCTCGGGAAGCAGGGCGTTGGGCGCGGTGGCTCCGCGCTCTTGGGGTTGCTTTCCCTTAGCAATAATGCGGCCAATCGAAAAAAATTCTTTAAAAACAATGCGTTATTGATTTTTGTTGGGTGGCTGCTTGTTTGTTTGGAACGAAAACGCTACAGAAGGTTGTGCATGAAAAAGGGTTTGGGGATCAAACCCTTGCGCAATAGCACTTGAACGGGTTTGTAATGATTTCATTACGGTGTGTCGAAATCGATACAATACCTTGATGCAGTTCAGTTGTTGGCAAGCCGGAATGGATCAAGCAAGTTCGATACTTGCAAAACTTTGCGCACTTTCTTCTTGCACCTATACCGTGTCGCCATATCAACTATTTGTGTCACCTGCGTGATAGTTTTCAAATGGCTGAACTAAGTATTTGCCCCCAACGATTTTCCCGCCTATAGCGCGTCACCAGAATGGCCACCTTTCATGTGAGCCGTCAGCCTGAAGCAATAACCATAAGTTGGTAATTCGGCTGTCGGCCAAGCATGTGCCTTGCTGCCTGGGCTCATGCAACTAGCACCGAATATCAGGAAGGGAAAGTGTCATGGGAATGACGAGGCGTAAATTTTTGGTTGGCGGCGGCGTCGTGGCTATCGCAGGCGGAGCAGGGGTTCTGACCCCTTTGTTGACCCGGGAGGGCCGCTTGATTCCCGGCAAACCGCGGTTTGGTTATGTCGCAGGCACCGAAGGGGCGCTTCCCAAGCAGGCAGACGTAGTGGTTGTTGGCGCTGGTATTCTGGGGCTCATGACCGCAATCAACCTTGTCGAGCGCGGCCTCTCGGTCGTTGTCGTTGAAAAAGGTGAAATTGCCGGCGAACAGTCTTGCAGGTTCTATGGCCAGGTCATGACCTACAAGATGCCAGATGCGACATTCCAGTTGCACCATCTTGCCAAGCAACGTTGGCGAGAGATGAATGCCAAAGTGGGGGCGGACACAAGTTACCGCACACAAGGCCGGGTCGAAGTACCTTTCGATGAAGAAGACCTGGAAGGCGTCAGAAAGTGGATCGATGTCAAAACGCGGGAAGTCGGCGCGGACATTCCTTTCAAGACGCGAATCATTCAAGGCAGTGAACTTGAACAGCGCCTGCGCGGTGCATCCTCGCGCTGGACGGTCGCAGGCTTCGAGGAAGACTCCGGTAGCCTGGATGCCGAGCGTGCATCGTTCGTCATGGCCGAGTATGCCAAGAAAGTGGGGGTTCGGATCTACACCCACTGCGCCGCCAGGGGCCTGGAAACCCATGCAGGTGCCATCTCCGACGTGGTCACGGAAAAGGGCGCCATCAGGGCGTCTCGCGTGATCGTGGCGGGCGGCGCATGGTCCCGGCTGTTCATGCAAAACCTGGGCGTCGATGTGCCTACCTTGCCCGCCTACCAGTCCCAGCAAATCATCAGCGCGGCGCCCCGTGCACCCGGGGGCAACGTTGCATTGCCGGGGAACATCTACTTCCGTGAGCAGGCTGACGGCACATACGCCACCTCGCCACGCGTCGTCGTTGCCCCGGTGGTCAAAGAGTCGTTCATGTATGGCTATAAGTACCTGCCACTGCTGGCCATCCCCGACTTCCCGGTGCACATCTCACTCAACAAGCAACTGATCGATTCGTTCATTCAGCCAACGCACTGGAAGCTGGACGAGGTTTCGCCTTTCGAGAAAAACCGGCTGATGACCGCAGCGCCGGACCTGCCGGAACTGAATGCTTCACTGGAAAAACTCAAGGTCGAGTTCCCTGCGTTCAGCGATGCGAAGCTGATCGATCAGTGGAGCGGTGCGATGGCCATCGCTCCCGACGAAAACCCCATCATTTCCCAGGTCAATGAGTACCCGGGGCTGGTCCTCAACACCGCAACCGGTTGGGGGATGACCGAAAGCCCGGTGTCGTCCGAACTGTCGGCGGACTTGCTGCTTGGAAAAGCGCCGGTGCTGGACCCCAAACCCTTCAGCCTGTATCGGTTCTAAGCACACCAGGCGCAATGGAATGACCCGTGCGCGCATCGTCGATGCATGCACATTTTTGGCAATCATCAGGAGAACAGTATGAAAGTGGCTTTAACGACCGCAGCAATGGCCGTGGCACTCGCGGGTGCCGGGAGCGTTCATGCACAAGAAATCGTGCGCCATGGCGCAGGTAGTTTCCCTATCTCGTCGGCTGTAGAGGTGCCTGCCGGGAAGACGGTTGTCTACCTGAGTGGTTCTGTCCCGTCGGTTATTCACCCTGAAGCACCCAAGGGGTCGCTGGAAGCCTACGGTGATACCAAGGCACAAACCATCAATGTGCTTGGAAACATCCAGCAGCAGCTGAAAGCACTGGGCCTTGGTCTTGCCGATGTGGTGAAGATGCAGGTGTTCCTGGTGGGCGGCCCGGAGAACGGCGGGAAAATGGACTTCGACGGTTTCATGGCCGGCTATACCCAATTCTTCGGGCCAGCCGCCAAGCAGCCAGTCCTTCCTGCACGCTCGGCGTTCCAGATTGCCGGCCTGGCCGACCCTGCCTGGCGTGTCGAGATCGAAGTGACAGCGGTTCGTCCCTGAACCCAGGCATGCGCCAGTCCCGGGCTAGCCATGCCCGGGACTGGCCGGTGGGTTTAGCCAGTGATAAATGGCAATGCCAGGTACAGTTTGATCACGATCACGTTGATGATGTCGATGAAGAACGCACCCACCATCGGCACCACCAGGAAGGCGATGTGCGAGGCGCCGTAACGTTGGGTCACCGCTTGCATGTTGGCAATCGCCGTGGGAGTTGCACCCAGGCCGAAGCCACAGTGCCCCGCCGCCAACACGGCTGCATCATAGTTACGGCCCATTACCCGGAATGTCACGAAGATCGCAAACAGTGCCATAACCAATGTCTGCGCCGCCAGCAGTATGAAGAACGGCAAGGCCAGTGCTGCCAGGTCCCACAGTTTGAGTGACATCAAGGCAATCGCCAGGAACAGCGACAGACTGACGTTGCCCAGTACCGAGACTTCCCGTTCGAAGACATGATAAAAACCGAACGCCGAAAGGCCGTTGCGCAGCAATACGCCCACGAAGAGTACGCAAACGAATGTCGGTAGTTCGAATGCCGTACCTTTCAACAGGCTGTTAAGTAATGTGCCGGTCAGTAAGCTGACGGCAATAAGAGCCAAGGTTTCGATAAATGAAAACGATGTAATCAACCGCTCTTTGTTCGGCTGCTCAAAGCCCTTGGGTAACTGCGGCACTTCTTCTTCCACACCCGGTGTTTTGACACGCTTGATCAGCAACCGGGCAACCGGGCCACCAATCAAACCGCCCAACACCAGGCCGAACGTGGCAGAGGCCAGTGCAAGTTCCGAGGCCGAAGCCAAGCCAAACTTTTCAGTGAAGGTCGCGCTCCAGGCAGCGCCAGTGCCGTGGCCACCAGACAAGGTGATCGAACCGGCCAGCAGGCCCATCAGTGGGTCGAGCCCCAATGCCGTTGCCAGCCCGATACCCATGGCGTTCTGAACCAGCAGCAAGCCCGTCACCACCAGCAGGAACACGGCAACCACGCGTCCGCCCTTCTTCAGGCTGGCAAAGTCTGCACTCAAACCGATGGTGGCGAAGAACGCCAGCATCAACGGTGCTTGCAACGAGGTATCAAACTGGACCTGTACATCGAAACTGCGCAATGCCAAGAGTGCCAGCGCAACGACCAAACCACCTGCCACGGGCTCCGGAATATTGTAAGCGCGCAGAAAGCCAATACGTGCGACCAGACCGCGCCCCAGTAGCAGTACCAAGGAGGCGGCTACAAGTGTCCCGTAAAAATCGAGTTCAAACATCAGGGTACTCTTCGCTCAGGGTGACATGCAAAATTACAATGTCACCATTCTACGGCGAGTACTCCAGTCAATTGCGGCTGAGCGGCTAGGAAAAATCTGAATCAACGGTAAGTTTTGACGACAAGTATCAGGCTTTTCCGGGTATTCCATATTTACGCAGTCGCTGGGCAATAGCGGTATGCGAAGTTTGCAAACGCCCGGCTAACTGCCGCGTCGACGGGTAGCTGGCATACAAGCGCTGCAACAGCTCACGCTCGAAGTCACCCACGGCCTGCTCCAGGCTGGCTACGTCGCCATCCAGCCCACGTGCCACCGAAGTACCGGCGATGTCCAGGTCGCCGATGTCCACCAGGTTGCCCTCACAGATAGCCGCTGCGCGGAAAATCACGTTCTGCAGTTGGCGTACATTGCCCGGCCAAGGGTTGGCCAGCAGTGCCGAATGGGTGGCTGGCGTCAATCGGCAGGGCGGGCGCTGAATTTGCGTGCAGGCTTGCTGCATGAAGAAGTGCGCCAGCATCAGGATATCCTGACCCCGGTCGCGCAGTGGCGGTACCTGCAGGTTGAGCACGTTCAAGCGGTAGAACAGGTCTTCGCGGAAGCTGCCGTCGGCAACCATGCGTTCCAGGTCGCGGTGGGTGGCGCTGATGATGCGCACATCCACCTTCACTTCGCGGTCACCGCCCACCCGGCGGAAGCTGCCGTCACTGAGAAAGCGCAGCAGTTTGGCCTGCAGGTATGGCGACATTTCGCCAATTTCATCGAGGAATACCGTGCCCTGGTTGGCCAGCTCCATCAGCCCGGGCTTGCCGCCCCGTTGCGCGCCGGTGAAGGCGCCAGGGGCGTAACCGAACAGCTCGCTCTCGGCCAGGCTCTCGGGCAGCGCGGCACAGTTCAGGGCCAGGAACGGCGCTGCGTGGCGGCTGCTGATGGCATGGCAGGCGCGGGCTACCAGTTCTTTGCCAGTGCCGGTTTCGCCATGCACCAGCAATGGCGCGTCAAGCGCCGCCACTCGCAGGGCGCGGGCCTTGAGGGTGCGGATGGCCGGTGACTCGCCGAGCAGGGCATCGAAACCTTCGGCATGGTCGTGGTGCAAGGCTGACAGGCGTTCGCCCATGCGTGAAGGTGGGTACAGCGTTAGCAGGCCGCCGGCATTGGTGATCGGCATCGCGTCCAGCAGCAGGCTTTGGCCGTTCAGCTGCATCTCGCGCATGGGCAGGTGGAAGTTGTTGTCCAGCAGGGCTTGCAGCAGCGCCGGGTCGCCAAACAGTTCGCCCACCGAGCGCCCGGCGGATTCGCGGCCACACAGTTCGATCAGCGCCGGGTTGGCCAGCAGCACCAGCCCTGCGCTGTCCACCGCCAGCACCGGGTCGCTCATGGCGGCCAGCAGGGCATCCAGTTGCAGGTGGCGGCGTTGGCCAGGGAGGATGTCCACCACGTCCACCGATTGCACGCCATGCACCTCGAAGAGCGCATCGTGCAGTTCTTCGAGCACGGCGGGGCTTAGGGTGGGAGCGTCGATGTAAACGTTCGGCGGGACCATCTCCACGGCGTCCAGGTTGAGGTTGCGGGCACCGAGCAGGGCAAGGACTTCCTGGGTGATGCCGACGCGGTCGATGAAGCTGACGTGGATGCGCATGAGGGAGGGTGAGGTGGTGGCCGGGGAGGGCAGTAGTATGCCTTAACATCGCCGGGGCCGCTGTGCGGCCCCGGTTCTTGACATCACTCCAGATGTTCAGGCTTGATCGGATCGCCCGATTTCACATCGAGCTTTTCGCGAATATCGGCGAACATGTAGTCATAGAGCTTGTGCGGCGAACTCAGGGTCTCGAATTTCTTCGGCGGCGCCAGATACGACTGTGCCTTGCGGGTCAGTTGCATGAGAAAGCTGGGCAACACCTGGTCCTTGGCGAGGAAGAACTTTTCTTCCACCGTTTTGCCTTCGATGCTGCCATGCATGTGGAACTGAATGCCTCTGCCTTCCTTGGGGTCAGACACTGCCTCGTACTCGATGTTCAGGTCGTAGCTGTGGTCTGCCGCGTTCAGCGCAGTGCGCTCGATGTGTACATGACCGGGGTGGTACTGGGCCATGGCTAACTCCTCTGGAAGGTTGAAAATGGCGGGCGCCGGGCGCCCGCCCACTGCAATCAACGGTAGCTGATCCCTGGCTTCGCGGTGGAGACCCGAGTGCCGGCAGTGCCTTTGACGATGTCCTCGATGTTCTCGAGCGAACTGATCACCGCCACTTTGCCGGTATTGCGGGCGAAGTCACTGGCAGCTTGCACCTTTGGCCCCATGGAGCCGGCAGCGAAGCCAAGCCGTTCGAGTTCGTCAGGGTGTGCCTGGGCGATGGCTTTTTGCGTAGGCTTGCCCCAGTCAATGTACGCCGCATCCACGTCAGTGGCGATTATCAATAGGTCGGCATCCAGTTGCTCGGCCAGCAAAGCCGAGCACAGGTCCTTGTCGATCACCGCCTCGATGCCCTTGAGCTTGCGGTTTTCATCGTACATGGTGGGGATGCCACCACCGCCTGCGCAAATCACGATGCTGCTCTTTTCCAGCAGCCACTTGATCGGGCGGATTTCGAAGATGCGCTTGGGTTTGGGGCTGGCCACCACGCGGCGGTACTTGTCGCCGTCGGCCTTCACTACCCAGCCCTTTTCCTTGGCCAGCCGTTCGGCTTCGTCCTTGCTGTAGACCGGGCCGATGAACTTGGTGGGGTCTTTGAAGGCGGGGTCATTGGCGTCCACTTCCACCTGGGTCAGCAGGGTGGCGAATGGCACTTCGAAGGCCAGCAGGTTGCCCAGTTCCTGCTCGATCATGTAGCCGATCATGCCCTCGGTTTCAGCGCCCAGCACGTCCAGCGGGTAGGCCTCGTCGGGTTTGTAGGACAGTGCCTGAAGTGATAGCAGGCCAACCTGCGGGCCGTTGCCGTGGGCAATGACCAGCTCGTTGCCAGGGTGGATCTTGGCGATCTGTTCGGTGGCGGTGCGGATATTGGCGCGCTGGTTCTCAGCGGTCATGGGCTCGCCGCGACGCAGCAGGGCGTTGCCGCCCAATGCAACAACGATACGCATGGGGAATGTCCTTTGCGGATGAGGTAGCGCCTCGATCCTGCAGGCGCTGGCAAGCCAGCCCCCACAGGAACGAGGTGGTTGTCAGAGGTCAGCCAGGGTCGACACCAGGATCGCCTTGATCGTGTGCATGCGGTTTTCCGCCTGCTCGAAGGCGATGCAGGCCGGCGACTCGAACACGTCGTCGGTCACTTCGATGCCGTTGGCCAGGTCCGGGTACTGTGCGGCGATCTGCTTGCCTACCTTGGTTTCGGAGTTGTGGAACGCCGGCAGGCAGTGCATGAACTTGGTCCGCGGGTTGCCAGTGGACTTCATCAGCTGCGCATTCACCTGATAAGGCTTGAGCTGCTTGATGCGCTCGCCCCACGCCTCGATCGGCTCGCCCATCGACACCCACACGTCGGTGTGCACGAAGTCCACACCCTTGACCGCAGCAACCGGGTCTTCGGTGAGGGTGATGCGGGCGCCACTTTCTTCAGCGTACTTCTTGCAACGCTCGACCAGGTCATCATGCGGCCACAGCGCCTTGGGTGCGGCGATGCGTACATCCATGCCAAGCTTGGCACCGATCAGCAGCAGTGAGTTGCCCATGTTGTTGCGGGCATCGCCCAGGTAGGCGTAGCTGATGTCATGCAGCGGCTTGTCGCTGTGCTCACGCATGGTCAGCACGTCGGCGATCATTTGCGTTGGGTGATATTCGTCAGTCAGGCCGTTGAACACCGGCACGCCGGCAAACTTGGCCAGCTCTTCGACGATTTCCTGCTTGAAGCCACGGTACTCGATGGCATCGTACATGCGCCCGAGCACGCGGGCGGTGTCTTTCATGCTCTCTTTGTGGCCAATCTGCGAGGAATTGGGGTCGATGTAGGTAACGTTGGCGCCCTGGTCATAAGCTGCCACTTCGAACGCGCAGCGGGTACGGGTGGAGGTTTTTTCGAAGATCAGGGCGATGTTGTTGCCCTTCAGGTGCTGCTGCTCGGTGCCGGTGTACTTGGCGCGCTTCAGGTCGCGGGACAGGTCCAGCAGGTAGCGCAACTCGCGCGTGGTGTGGTGTTCCAGGCTGAGCAGGTTGCGGTTGTGAATGTTGAACGCCATGACTTTTCTCCTTGGGTTTGGTGAACGCACCGGCCGCCGCTTTGTGAGGGCGGCCGGGGGTAATGGGCGTTAGTAATCGATAGGGTCGCGCACAATTGGGCAGGTCATGCAGTGGCCGCCGCCACGGCCCCGGCCCAGTTCGCCGGCGCTGATGGTGATGACCTCGATACCCGCCTTGCGCAGCAGGGTATTGGTGTAGGTGTTGCGGTCGTAGCCGATGACCACACCCGGCTCGATGGCCACCACGTTGTTGCCGTCATCCCACTGTTCGCGCTCGGCGGCGAAGCTGTTGCCGCCGGTCTCGACCACGCGCAGCTTGACCCCCAGTTGCTCGCCCACCACTTCGATGAACGACTTGTTGATGCGGCGAACGTCCATGCCGTACGGCTTGCCTTCGTCCGGGCGGATGATGAACGGCACGATCTCTTTCACCACTTCCGGGAAGACCGTGACCAGGTCGCGGTCGCAGAAGCTGAACACGGTGTCCAGGTGCATGGCGGCGCGGGACTTCGGCAGGCCGGCGACGATCACTTCCTTGACGGCGCCCTTGGCAAACAGGTTCTGTGCCAGCTGGCCGATGGCCTGGCGCGAGGTGCGCTCGCCCATGCCGATGAGCACGATACCTTTGCCGATCGGCATCACGTCACCGCCTTCGAGGGTGGCATTGCCGTGGTCTTTGTCAGGGTCGCCGTACCACACCTGGAAGTCGGCGCCGGTGAACTCCTTGTGGAACTTGTAGATGGCTGTGGTCAGCAGGGTTTCCTGACGTCGCGCCGGCCAGTACATCGGGTTCAGCGTCACGCCACCGTAGATCCAGCAGGTGGTGTCGCGGGTGAACTGGGTGTTGGGCAGTGGCGGCAGGATGAAGCTGGAATGGCCCAGGTAGTCGTTGTACATCTTGACCACGTCGGCGCCTTCACTCTGCGGCAGGTCCTGGCCGGCCACGCCGCCGATCAGGAATTCGGCCAGGTGGCGCGGTTCGAGACTTTCCAGCCAGCTGCGTACTTCGTTGGTCAGGCCCACACCGACGGTGTCGGGGGTGATCTTGCGGTCGAGGATCCACTTCAGCGCTTCGGGTTGTTGGACGATTTCGGTCAGCAGGTTGTGCATCTCCAGCACATCCACACCACGCTCACGCATCTTGGTGACGAAGTCGAAATGGTCACGCTTGGCCTGGTCGACCCAGATCACGTCGTCGAACAGCAGCTCGTCACAGTTGCTCGGCGTCAGGCGCTTGTGCGCCAGGCCCGGCGAGCAAACCATCACTTTGCGCAGTTTGCCGGCTTCGGAGTGGACACCGTACTTCTGTTTTTCAGCGGACATGGTTTCATTCCTCCAATTGAACGAAGACGTGGGTCAAAGGGTCAGGAAGCCGTCGTACAGGCCGAAGGCTGCCACCAGGGCGCCGATGACCACGGCTGCGAAGATCAGTTTTTCCACGTTGGTGAAGACAGGTTGGCCTACCTCACGCTTGGCCTTGGCGAACAGGATGGCGCCAGGTGCGTAGAGCAGGGCCGAGAGCAGCAGGTATTTCACGCCGCCGGCGTACAGCAGCCAGATGGCGTACAGCAGGGCGATACCGCCGATGATCAGGTCTTTCTTGCGTTCGGCCAGGGCTTGTTCGTAGGTTTCGCTGCGCAGTGCCAGCAAGAAGGCGTAGGCCGCCGACCACAGGTAAGGCACCAGGATCATCGAGGTGGCGAGGTAGATCAGCGACAGGTAGGTGCTGTTGGAGAACAGCGTGATCACCAGGAAGATCTGCACCATGGCGTTGGTCAGCCACAGGGCGTTGGCCGGCACCTGGTTGGCGTTTTCGCGGCGCAGGAACTCCGGCATGGTGTGGTCCTTGGCGGCGGCGAACATGATCTCGGCGCACAGCAGCACCCACGACAGCAGGGCCCCCAGCAGCGAGATGATCAGGCCGACGCTGATCAGCACCGCACCCCAGTGGCCGACCACATGTTCCAGCACGGCCGCCATCGACGGGTTCTGCAGCTTGGCCAGCTCTGGTTGGGTCATGATGCCCAGCGACAGCACGTTGACCAGCACCAGGAACAGCAACACGGTGACGAAGCCGATGACCGTGGCCTTGCCCACGTCAGAGCGTTTTTCCGCCCGGGACGAGAAGATGCTCGCACCCTCGATGCCGATGAACACCCACACGGTGACCAGCATCATGTTGCGCACTTGGTTCATCACGCTGCCAAGCTCTGGTGTGCCTACGGCCCAGATGTCGGCGCTGAAGATGTCGAGCCTGAAGGCGAACAGGCAGATCAGTGCGAACAGCACCAGCGGCACCACTTTGGCCACGGTGGTGACCAGGTTGATGAACGCTGCTTCCTTGATGCCGCGCAGCACCAGGAAGTGCACCGCCCACAACAGGATCGATGCGCCAATGATGGCGGCCGGCGTGTTGCCTTCACCGAAGATCGGGAAGAAGTACCCCAAGGTACTGAACAGCAACACGAAGTAGCCGACGTTGCCCAGCCAGGCACTGATCCAGTAGCCCCAGGCCGAGGAAAAGCCCATGTAGTCGCCGAAACCGGCCTTGGCGTAGGCATACACCCCGCCATCCAGGTCAGGCTTGCGGTTGGCCAGGGTCTGGAACACGAAGGCCAGTGTCAGCATGCCGACGGCGGTGATGCCCCAGCCAATCAACACCGCACCAACGCCTGCGCTGGCGGCCATGTTTTGCGGCAGCGAGAAGATCCCGCCGCCAATCATCGAACCGACAACAAGTGCAACTAGCGCGCCGAGCTTTAGTTTTCCGGATGAATCAGACATTTAACAACTCCTGCCAGGAGAAAGTTGACATCAGCATAAATCTGACGCCTTTGCCGTACGCTGACTTGTGTCAGCTTATGGCTACGTGAAGGTGACTTCACGGGTGCTCCTGGAGAGTGCCGACAGCTTAAGCTGCAGGCATTGCGCGCTGGCACCTCCATGTCGTTCTAGAGCAAACGCTCTGTTCAGCCTGCGATGCTTGAAGCTAGCCGCTTTTGCCGCTTTCGCAAATTTTTCACAAGAATTTCGAGTTTTATCAGTTTCTTTTCTAGTCGCCGCGCAGCTGCTAATTTTTACAGGGTAGGTGCATAGACAAAGCAGTTATTAGTGCTATAGCTTCAATGCCAAGCTTCATTATAAGTAACAGCACTTATATGGCCCGCAACGCTGTTTCAAATGCGTGACAGTGCAGGAAAAAGGGAGGCTCATGAGCGAACCGGGACAGAAGCTGCGCCTGGGCGCGCTGATCGCGCTGGTGGTCGGCTCGATGATTGGTGGCGGGATCTTCTCGCTGCCGCAGAACATGGCGGCGCGTGCCGATGTAGGGGCGGTGTTGATTGGCTGGGGCATCACGGCTGTCGGTATGCTGGCGCTGGCCTTCGTGTTCCAGACCCTGGCCAACCGCAAACCGGAGCTCGATTCGGGGGTGTACGCCTACGCCAAGGCGGGCTTCGGTGAATACATGGGCTTCTCCTCGGCCTGGGGTTACTGGATCAGCGCCTGGCTGGGTAACGTCGGTTACTTCGTACTGCTGTTCAGCACCCTGGGCTTTTACTTTCCGGTGTTTGGCGAAGGCAACACGCCAATCGCCATCGGCTGTGCCTCGCTGCTGCTGTGGGCGGTGCATTTCCTGGTGCTGCGCGGCATCAAGGAGGCAGCGTTCATCAACCAGGTGACCACCGTGGCCAAGGTGGTGCCATTGCTGATGTTCGTGGTGATTGCTGCGTTTGCCTTCCGCGCCGATATCTTCACCCGGGATATCTGGGGCATGAGCAACCCGCAGTTCGGCAGCGTGCTGGAGCAGGTGCGCAACATGATGCTGGTGACCGTGTTCGTGTTCATCGGTATCGAGGGGGCCAGCGTGTATTCCGGGCGCGCCGAGCGCCGTTCGGACGTGGGTAAGGCTACGGTCATCGGTTTTCTCGGTGTGCTGGCGTTGCTGGTGCTGGTCAACGTGTTGTCGCTGGGGGTGATGACCCAGCCAGAACTGGCCGGGCTGCAGAACCCCTCACTGGCCTCGGTGCTGGAGCACATTGTTGGCCCTTGGGGCGCGTTGCTGATCAGCCTCGGGCTGGCGGTGTCATTGCTCGGTGCCTTGCTGTCCTGGGCGCTGCTGTGCGCCGAGATTCTGTACGCCACGGCGCGGGACAAGACCATGCCGCGCTTTCTGGCCAAGGAAAACGCCAACCATGTGCCGGCCAACGCCCTGTGGCTGACCAACTGCATGATCCAGGGCTTCCTGTTGATCACGCTGTTCTCGGCCGGTACGTACACCAGCCTGATCTATCTGGCTTCTTCGATGATACTGGTGCCCTACCTGTGGTCGGCGGCTTATGCCGTGCTGCTGGCGGGGCGTGGGGAAACCTACGCCGGGCAACCGGGCCTGCGCCGCAAGGACCTGCTGGTGGCGCTGGTTGCCCTGCTGTATGCCGTTTGGCTGCTGTACGCGGGGGGGCTGAAGTACCTGCTACTTTCTGCGCTGTTGTACGCACCCGGTGTGATCCTGTTCGCCAGGGCCAAGCATGAGCAGGGGCAGACCTTGTTCACCACCTGGGAAAAGCTGATTTTTGCTGCCGTGCTTGTGGGTGCTGCGCTGGCGGCCTACGCCTTGTATTCAGGGCTGCTGAGCTTGTGACGGGGCAGGGCAGGCATGCTCCGGGCGCGACCAGATCCACAGGTTGCCCAGGGTCATGCCGGCGATGGCCAGGAACACCGGCCAGCGGTGTTCGAGAAAGGTCAGCATCAGGCCAGCACACAGCAGCATGCTGACGGTCGCGCTTACCTTGGCCCGGCGCTGGATCACCTTGCCATTGCGCCAGTTGTAAAGGATTGGCCCGAACAACCGATGGTTTTCCAGCCAGGCTGAAAGGCGTGGAGAGCTGCGCGTGGCAGCCCAGGCGGCCAGCAGGATGAACTCGGTGGTCGGCAAGCCGGGAATCACGATGGCGACCAGGCCCACGCCCAGGCTCACGTAAGCCAGTATTCCATACAGCAGGCGGGCGAGTTTGGTGCGGGCGGGTCGGGTCATGGTCTCACTGCATAAAACGGTGCGGCCACCGGAGGGGTGGCCGGTTACGGCGTATCAAACCAGCGCGGCATCTGCAGCATAGGCGTGCTTGAGCAGCTCGGTGAAGCGTTCGAAGGCGGCAACTGCGCCGCGTTCGGCAGCGGCTTCCTCTTCGGCCGACAATGCCAGGCCATCGAGGATGCGGGTGAACTGCTTCCAGCCTTCGGCACGGCCACCGGCCGGTTCGCCCAGGTGGCGGGCACCGAAGCTGTCGGACAGTTCCAGGGCCACGGCACGCTTGATCAGAAACGCAGCGCCCAGTTTGGAGCCTTCGGAGACGAAGATCCAGCCCATTGCCTCACCCAGGCTCGGTTTGCCCAGGGCGCCTGGCACGGCTGCCGGTACTTCGGTGTCGAGGTCGGCGAGGTCCAGGCGGGCCTGATCGGCGCGGCAGCGCTCGGCCAGGTCGGGGACGATGGCGATCAGTTGCGGGTCGTTGTACAGGGCCTGCAATTCAGACTGGAACAGGTACTGGGCAACGACGAAGCGGGCAAAGCTTTCGCGGCTGTCGAAGGGCGCATGGGATTTGACCAGGGCATCCAGTTCGGCGTGCGGGGCGTTGGTGATCTGGTTCAGGCGCTGGGAGCGCAGGGCTGGGCGTTCGGTCATGGGGGCAGTCCTTGGAAAAAGGGGCGTCTAGATACAAGACGAAACAGCGGGGGCGGGACAGTAAAAAAACTGGGTTTTACTTGAGAGTTGCAGCGCCTGTGAGATTGAGCGCCGCGCGGGCGGCGCTCGATCTCACAGGCGCTGCAAAACTAAAGGCCTCAGATATCCCAAACCACATTGATACCGAAGTTGCGCCCCGGCATGGTCAGGCGGTCGATGTTGGCTGGCTGGGTCACAGCCGCTTCACCCTGGCCGTCGTAGCTGCGCACTGAATCCCACAGCCAGTATTTCTTGTCGGTCAGGTTGTACAGGCCGGCATTGATGGTGACGTCGTCGGTCACCTTGTAGTAGCCGGTCAGGTCCAGCACGCCGTAGCCCGGTGTACGGAACTTCGAGGTCGAGCCGTCAGGCGAATAGAAGGTGCTGTCGTCGACGCGGGTCTTGCGCTTGACCAGTGTCCAGCTCAGCAGGCCACCGTAGTTTTGCTGCTCGTAACCCAGGCCAAACACGCCTTTCAGTGGGTTTACGCTGTTCAGCGGTTCTCCGGTGTCATCGTTGCGGCCGTAGGTGTAGGCAATCGAGCCCTGGGTATACAGGCCTTGCGGCGCACCGAAGTGGTCGAGGTTCAGGCGGCCCTTGACCTCGGCACCCTTGATGGTGGCGTGCTTGATGTTGTTGGCCTGGAAGGTTTGTTCCAGGTTGGCGCTTTGCACGGCGTCTTCGTCGATGAAGTCGCGGTACTTGTTGTAGAACACCGCCACGTCGAAGTTGCCGGCGTCGAAGTTGCCGCGCAGGCCGGTTTCGTAGCTTTTGCTCTTCTCTGGTTCGAGGTCAGGGTTGCCTTCTACACGGTAGCCTTGCTCGATGTTTTCGAAGCGGCCGTACATGGCCTTGGCGGTCGGCGTGCGGAAGCCCTCGGCGTACTGGCCGTACCAGGTGTAGTTGTCGTTAAAGGCGTAGGTCAGGCCGAACTTGGGCGAGACGCGGTGCCATTTCTTGTCCGAGTCGTCCTGGGATGTTGGGGCTGTGCCGGTCGATGCCAGGCCACGCAGGAATTCTTCGGTGAACTTGGGCGCCATGCGCGTGTAGTCGTAGCGCGCGCCTGGCATGAAGGTCCAGTTGTTCCAGCGGATTTCGTCCTGCACGAACAGGCTGTAGGTGTTCACGGTCGGGTCCGGGAAGTCGCTGACCAGCGCCTGGCCGTCTGCCGGGCGGTCGGCGCCGATGGCGGTGCAACCGGATCCAATGGTCAGGCAGGTGCCGGTGCCACTGCGCGATCCGGTGACCTTCTCATGCTTGAGTGTAGTGCCGTAGGTCAGCAGGTGATCGGTGGCGCCGATGCTGAAGGCCTTGTCGAGCTGGGCATCGAACACCCACTGGCGGTCCTTGTAGGTGGTGTCGCGGGTACGCAGAACCTGGCGGCCAGGCGGTGCGTAGACTTCCTCTGTGTGCTGGTCGGTCTTGGCGATCTGGTAGTTCAGGCTCCACTTCACGTGGTCGGCGACCAGCGAGTCTAGACCGAACTCATGGTTGATGCCGAAGCGTTCGCGGGTGATGGTGTCGTTGCCATTACGCGCCTTGTAGTAGCCCATGCCGCCAAAACCGGGAATGAACGGCCCGCCCACTGCGCTGAGGATGTTCTGGTCGCGGTCATCCTTGTAGCGTTCGTAGGTCAGGCCCAGGCGTGCGTCGTCGGCGTAGTTCCAACCCAGTTTGGCCAGCACGTTGGTGGTGCGTACGTCCATCGGGTTGGCTTCGGTGCGCGACAGGCCTTCACCGCTGTGGCTGCCGTGGGTTTCGGTCTCGTGGCCGTTGCGCTGGCTCAGGTGCAGCAGGCCATCGAAGTCGCCCTCACGGCCGGCGACGGTGGCAGAGGTCAGCCAGCTTTCGTCGGCCGAGCTGTAGCCGGTCTTCAGGCGGGCGCCTACGTCCTTGCCAGGCTTGATGATGTCGTCCGGGTCGAGGGTGAAGTAACTTACCGCGCCGCCGATGGCGTTGCTGCCGTACAGCACCGAGGCCGGGCCACGCAGGATTTCCACGCGCTTGACGATTTCCGGGTCGACGTAGTTACGCTGGGTTTGGGCGTAGGGGCCGTAGAAAAAGCTGTCGGGGATCGACACGCCGTCGACCTGGGTGAGGATGCGCTCGCCGTCGATACCGCGGATGTTGTAGCCGTTCAGGCCGCTGCGCTGGCCGGTACCGGCCACCGATACGCCCGGCTCGTAGCGCACCAGGTCCTGGATGTTGTTGACGTTCTGGCGGTCCAGTTGCTCGCGGGTCTGCACGCTGACGGTGCTCGGCACCTGGCTGACATCCTGGGCGCTACGGGTGGCGCTGACGGTCACTTGCTGCAGCGCGATCACATTGCCGCTCGCCTGGCGTTCGAGCACCACGTTGCCGTTGCTGATCTTGCGAAAGCTCAGGCCGGTACCCTGCAGCAGGCGCTTGAGAGCGGCCTCTGGCGGCAGCGAGCCCTGCACGCCCGGCGAAGCCACGCCGTCGGCCAGTTCGGCGCTGAAGCCGACCTGCCAGCCGGTGACCTGGCTGAAGGCGTTGATTGCCGACACCAGCGGCTGCTGGCCGATGCTGAAGCGATAGTCGCCCATGCGCGGGCTGCTGGCCTGGGCCGGTTCGGCGGCCAGCGCTGGCAGGCTGCAGGCACCGCTGGCGAGCAGAGCCAAGGTCAACAGGGACAGTTGCCCCGTACGACGGGGAAGGGTGGACGAGCGGGTAGGACCAGTGGACATCGGAAGCGCTCCCAGACGCGCGGGCTGTTATAGGTGATGGCTGTTCTCGTTTTCAAACAAGAATCAGTTGCATTGGCTATAACGAGACGGGTGGGGTAGCGCGATTGCGTAAAAATAATTTTCGGGTCAGTTCAGAATGACCAACGCCGGGTACTCATGCAGCTGTGCCGAGGTGATGTGGGCCAGCGCGCGCAGGGTTTCCAGCGGCTGGTCGAGGCGGTAGTTGCCGGTGACGGCCACGTCTTCCAGGTGAGCATTGCGGTTGATGATCCAGCCGGGGTAGTAGCGCCGTACTTCGGCCAGCACCTGGCTCAAGGGGCAGTTCTCGAACACCAGGCGGCCATCGACCCAGGCCAGGTCTTTTTGCATGTCGGCGCGTTGGCGCTGGCCAAAGCCCTGCGGGCCGACGCTGATGCTGTCGCCAGCACTCAGGCGGATGCGCTGGTCGCGTGCCCCCTGCAGGTCAACATCGCCGCGTTGCACCCGCACTTGAGCCTCGCCGTCCAGGTAGCGCACGGCAAAGTCGGTGTCGCGTACTTGGGCACGCAACGGCCCGGCTTCTACCTCCAGCGGCAGCAGCGCATCCTCGGGTACCTGGAAGTAGGCCTCGCCTTGCAGCAGGCGGGCGACCTGGCGGCCGTCGCGGCGGTCGCTGGCAAAGGCCGAATTGGTGTTGAGCAGTACTTTTGCGCCGTCTTCCAGCTGCAGGCGCTGGCGCTCGCCCACCACGGTCAGGTGGTCAGCCTGCAGGCGCATGGGCAGGTTACCGACGGTGAACAGCCCGACCAGCAGCACAGCCGCAGTGGCCAGGGGTTTCCAGTGGCTGCGCAGGCGCCCGCGCCATGAGCGGCGCTGCTGCTGGTGCATCTGCGCGGCTGCGTGGTGCAGTGGGGCACCGTTCCACAGCGCTTCTGCCTCGACATAGGCCTCGGCGTTTTCGGGAGCCGCGCTCAGCCAGGCTTCGAAAGCCTGGGTATCTGCGGCATCGGCACATTGCAGGCGCACCAGCCAGTCCAGCGCCTCGTCCATGGCACGAGCACGGGCGCTGGGCCCGGCGGGTGACGGGCGAGGGGCGGGGCTGTCGGTCACGGGAAATCCTTGAATGGTTTTTCGCGAATGATCAAGGCTAAGGTGGGGTGTGGCAAGGGCTTTGCGTAACCGCCGGGCAGCGGTCGGCTCACTTGAGGCGGTCGGCGACACCCATGCAGATCGCCATGATCAGTTTCAGCTCCTTCTGCACCGTGCTGGGCGACACATTCAGCTGTTCGGCGATTTCCAGGTAGGTGGCGCCATGCAGCCGGCTGAGGATGAAGATGCGCTGCTGGCGCTCGCTCAGCTGGTTGAGGCTGATGCTGAGTTGCTTGAGCAGTTGCTCGGCATGGGCGGCGTCCTCGCTGCTGGTGGCGGGGGCAGCCACACTGTGCAGGACCTCGTCGGGCACGTCGTCGACCAGCATCCGTGCCTGCACCCGGCGTGCGCGCAGATGGTCCAGTGCCAGGTTGCGCGCGGTCTGGAACACGAACGGCTCGATATGCTCGATGGGCCGCTCGCCCAAGGCGCGGGACACCCGCAGGTAGGTTTCCTGCAGCAGGTCTTCGGCCGTGCTGGGGTTAGCGACCATGCGTTGCAGGGTGCGCAGCAGGGTAAGGCGCTGGACGAGGAAGACGGAGTTGAACCGGGACTGACTCACGGGGGGACCTGGTCGACGAAAGGATAATGATAATGCTTATCATCTATGCCGAAGGTCAAGTGTGGAAGTGTTAGGAAAAGGTAAAGATTGTGAGTGGGTGGGCGTATGGCGGAGGATTTTCTGTGTCTTTGAGATCGAGCGCCGCGCGGGCGGCGCTCGATCTCGTAGGCGCCGAAGATGCCGTGTCCGGCTCAACGGGCCCGGCACAACGCCAGGCAGTTATCCAGCATCCGGTTGCTGAAGCCCCACTCATTGTCATACCAGGCCAGCACCTTGAGCATACGCCCGTTGGCCCGGGTATGGTTGGCATCGAAAATGGACGACAGCGGGTTGTGGTTGAAATCGCAGGAAACCAACGGCAAGGCGTTGTAGCCCAATACCCTGGAATGCTTGCTGGCTTCAAGGAACAGCTGATTGACCTGCTCGGCCGTGGCCTCGCGCTTGAGGTTGACGGTGAGGTCCACCAGCGACACGTTGATCACCGGTACCCGCACCGCCATGCCGGTCAGCTTGCCGGCCAGCTCCGGCAGTACCAGGCCCACGGCTTCGGCGGCGCCGGTCTTGCTCGGGATCATCGACTGGGTGGCCGAGCGCGCGCGGTACGGGTCGCTGTGGTACACGTCGGTCAGCACCTGGTCGTTGGTGTAGGCGTGAATCGTGGTCATCAGGCCTTGCTCGATGCCGAACTCGCGGTGCAGCACCTGGGCAATCGGCGCCAGGCAGTTGGTGGTGCAGGAGGCGTTGGAAATGACCTGGTGCGAAGCACGCAGGATGTCATGGTTGACCCCGTACACCACGGTGGCATCGGCACCCTTGGCCGGCGCCGAAACAATCACCTTGCCAGCCCCTGCGGCCAGGTGTGCAGCGGCTTTGGCACGGTCGGTGAACAGCCCGGTGCATTCGAACACCACGTCGATCGACTCGGCCTTCCAGGGCAGTTCGGCCGGGTTGCGGATGGCACTGACCGCGATACGGTCACCATTGACCGTGAGGCTCTCGTGGTCGGCCTCGACGGTGGCGTCGAAGGTGCCGTGCACGCTGTCGTACTTGAGCAGGTGGGCATTCATGGCGCTGTCGCCCAGGTCGTTGATGGCGACGACCTGCAGGTCCTGGCGGTAGCCTTGGGTATACAGTGCGCGCAGAACGTTGCGCCCGATGCGGCCGAATCCATTGATGGCGATGCGTAGGGTCATGGCAGTACCTCTGGCAGTCCGAGTGAAACCTGTGGCAAAAAGGAGCTTCACTGAAACGGTTTTGTTGTTGGAATTACAAGATTATTCACTAGCAGATAGAAAACAAGCCTTTTTAGTGGCAGTATTTTGTTTAAACATACAACGAGTGGTCGGGCGATGGGCCTCCACCGATGCAGCGGGCTCCTTACCTTGAGCCTAGGCCGCAATCGTTTGGAGGGGAAATGCCTGGTAAACCGCCCTTACAATTAGCCTGGAGTCCAGTACATGCATCCGCGCATCCTTGAGGTCACCCAACGGCTGGTCGAACGCAGCCGTGCCACCCGCGAACGCTACCTGCAGCTGATTCGCGGTGCGGCCAGTGAAGGCCCCATGCGCGCCAGCCTGCAGTGCGCCAACTTCGCCCACGGCGTAGCCGGTTGCGGCAGCGAGGACAAACAGACCCTGCGCCTGATGAACGCGGCCAACGTGGCCATCGTCTCGGCCTACAACGACATGTTGTCTGCCCACCAGCCGTACCTGCACTTCCCCGAGCAAATCAAGCAGGCCCTGCGCGAGGTTGGCTCCGTCGGCCAGTTTGCCGGTGGCGTGCCGGCCATGTGCGACGGCGTGACCCAGGGCGAACCAGGCATGGAGCTGGCCATCGCCAGCCGCGAAGTCATCGCCATGTCCACTGCGGTAGCGCTGTCGCACAACATGTTCGACGCGGCGCTCATGCTGGGCATCTGCGACAAGATCGTCCCCGGCCTGATGATGGGGGCGCTGCGCTTCGGCCATCTGCCGACCATCTTCGTCCCTGGCGGGCCGATGGTGTCCGGCATCTCCAACAAGCAGAAGGCCGACGTGCGTCAGCGCTATGCCGAAGGCAAGGCCAGCCGCGAAGAGCTGCTGGAGTCGGAGATGAACTCGTACCACAGCCCTGGCACCTGCACCTTCTACGGCACTGCCAACACCAACCAGCTGGTGATGGAAGTGATGGGCCTGCACCTGCCGGGTGCTTCGTTCGTCAACCCATACACGCCGCTGCGCGATGCCCTTACCGCCGAGGCCGCGCAGCAGGTTACGCGCATGACCAAGGCCAGCGGCAGCTTCATGCCGCTGGGCGAAATCGTCGACGAGAAGGCGCTGGTCAACTCCATCGTTGCCCTGCACGCCACGGGCGGCTCGACCAACCACACCCTGCACATCCCGGCGATTGCCCAGGCGGCCGGTATCCAGCTGACCTGGCAGGACATGGCCGACCTCTCCGAAGTGGTGCCGACCCTGTCACACGTGTACCCCAACGGCAAGGCCGACATCAACCACTTCCAGGCCGCCGGTGGCATGGCTTTCCTGATCCGCGAGCTGCTCGATGCCGGGCTGCTGCACGAGGACGTCAACACCGTGGCCGGCCATGGCTTGCGCCGCTACACCCAGGAACCGTTCCTCGACAACGGCAAGCTGGTTTGGCGCGAAGGGCCACAGCAGAGCCTGGACGAAACCATCCTGCGCCCGGTGGCGCGGCCGTTTTCGGCCGAAGGCGGCTTGCGGGTGATGGAGGGCAACCTGGGCCGTGGCGTGATGAAGGTGTCTGCCGTGGCCCCCGAGCATCAGGTGGTCGAGGCCCCGGCACGGGTGTTCCACGATCAGCAGTCGTTGGCCGATGCGTTCAAGGCCGGCGAACTGGAGCGTGATTTTGTCGCTGTGGTGCGTTTCCAGGGGCCGCGTTGCAACGGCATGCCCGAGTTGCACAAGCTCACGCCATTCCTGGGTGTGTTGCAGGACCGTGGCTTCAAGGTGGCGCTGGTCACCGACGGGCGCATGTCCGGTGCCTCGGGCAAGATCCCGGCGGCGATTCACGTATGCCCCGAAGCCTATGATGGCGGCCCGCTGGCGCGGGTGCGCGATGGTGATATCGTGCGGGTCGATGGTGTCGAAGGCACGTTGCGGGTGATGGTATCGGCCGAAGAACTGGCCAGCCGCGACCTGCCGCCAGCGCCTCAGGGCAACGACCTGGGTTGCGGGCGTGAGCTGTTCGGCTTCATGCGCATGGCGTTCAGCCCGGCAGAGCAGGGCGCAAGCGCCTTCACCTCGGCCCTGGAGAACCTCAAATGAAGGAGCTGCTGGTTGGCGACATCGGCGGCACCAATGCCCGTTTTGCGTTGTGGCGTGACAACCAGCTGCATGAAGTGAAGGTATATGCCACGGCGGACTACACCAGCCCGGAGCAGGCCATCGAGGCTTACCTGCAAGGCCAAGGCATCGCCCGCGGCGGCCTGGCAGCGGTGTGCCTGGCAGTGGCCGGGCCGGTCGAAGGCGACGAATTTCGCTTCACCAACAACCATTGGCGCCTGAGCCGCGTGGCCTTCTGCAAGACCTTGCAGGTCGAGCGGCTGTTGCTGATCAACGATTTCACGGCCATGGCGCTGGGCATGACCCGCCTGCGCGAGGGCGAGTTCCGCGAAGTGTGCCCAGGCCAGGCTGACCCGTCGCGGCCGGCGCTGGTGATCGGGCCGGGCACAGGCTTGGGCGTGGGGTCGCTGCTGCGCCTTGGCGAACAGCACTGGCAGGCCTTGCCGGGGGAGGGTGGGCATGTCGACTTGCCGGTTGGCAATGCCCGTGAAGCGGCGATCCATCAGCAAATCCATGGCCAGATTGGCCATGTCAGCGCCGAAACTGTGCTCAGTGGTGGCGGCTTGGTGCGCCTGTATCAGGCAATTTGCGCGCTGGACGGCGAAACACCCCGGCACAAAACCCCCGCGCAGGTTACCGATGCCGCGCTGGGCGGTGAACCGCAGGCGCTGGCGGTGGTCGAGCAATTTTGCCGGTTCCTTGGGCGTGTGGCGGGTAACAATGTGCTGACGCTGGGCGCGCGGGGTGGGGTTTATATTGTTGGCGGTGTAATCCCGCGCTTTGCCGAGTTGTTTTTGCGTAGCGGGTTTGCGGCGAGTTTTGCTGACAAAGGCTGTATGAGCGGCTACTTCGCTGGCGTGCCGGTGTGGCTGGTGACGGCGGAGTTTTCCGGGTTGCTGGGGGCCGGGGTGGCCCTGCAGCAAGCGTTGGATCACAACTAGGTGAAATGGGGCCGCGCAGCAGCCCCAGAAGGCAACACCCGACAGCAGGCAAAAAGACCTGTAACCAACAAGAGGAAGGACCACCTTGAGCACTGCCGGCAAATCGATCCTGATGGTCGACGACGACCAGGAAATCCGCGAACTGCTGCAAACCTACCTGAGCCGCTCCGGTTTCCAGGTGCATGCCGAAGCCGACGGCGCAGGCTTTCGCCGGGCCCTGGAAAGCACTCCCTTCGACCTGGTCATCCTCGATGTCATGCTGCCCGACGAGGACGGCTTCAGCCTGTGTCGCTGGGTACGCCAGCACCCGCGCCAGGCGCGGGTACCGATCATCATGCTGACGGCCAGCTCCGATGAAACCGACCGGGTCATCGGCCTGGAGCTGGGTGCCGACGACTACTTGGGCAAACCCTTCAGCCCTCGCGAACTGCAAGCGCGAATCAAGGCCCTGCTGCGCCGCGCCGAATTCGGCACGGCGGCACCCGGCAATGCCGTGCTGGCCTTCGATGACTGGCGCCTGGACACGGTCAGCCACCGGCTGTTCCATCGCGACGGTGAAGAGGTGATTCTGTCGGGCGCCGACTTTGCCCTGCTCAAGCTGTTCCTCGACCACCCGCAGCAGATTCTCGACCGCGACACCATCGGTAATGCCACCCGTGGCCGCGAGCCCATGCCGCTGGACCGCATTGTCGACATGGCGGTCAGCCGCCTGCGTCAGCGCCTGCGCGATACTGAAAAACCACCCCGGCTGATCCGCACGGTGCGCGGCAGCGGCTACCTGCTGGCGACGCATGTCTGCAATGCGCCCTGAGCGGCGCTGGCGCTTGCTGCCGCGTTCGCTGCTGGGGCGCATGCTGCTGCTGACCCTGTTGGTGGTGCTGCTGGCCCAGGGCCTGTCGAGCATCATCTGGGTGGCCCAGCTGCGTGCCAGCCAGTTGCAGGGCCTGCGTGCCAGCGCCAGCAGCCTGGCCCACTCGATGAGCGCCAGTGTCAGTTACTTCCGCTCGCTGCCGGTGGCCTACCGGCCCATGGTGCTCGACCAGTTGCGCAGCATGGGGGGAACGCGCTTTTTCGTGTCACTCAATGCCAAACCACTGGATATGCCGGTGCTGCCCGTCACCCCGCGCAAGCAGGCGGTGATCGATGTGTTCCAGCAGGTGCTGCATGAGCGCCTGGGTACGCAGATGGACATTTCCGTGGAATTCGTTGGGCCCGATGACCTGCGCATCTTCAACAGCGGCCTGAAGCTCGACGAGCTGCCACGTTCCTGGGCGCATTACTCGTTGACCCTGGAACCGCTCAACCCGCCGGTGCTGGTAACGCAGATCCGCCTGGGCGAGGGTGAGTGGCTGTACATCGCCTCGCTGCTGCCCGAACCCTACACCAGCCTTGAGGCCGAACGCCTGCCTCGCCAGCAGATCGGCTTCATCGTGCTCACCACGGCCTTGCTGTTGCTGTTCATCGGCTTGCTGGTGCACTGGCAAAGCTGGCCGCTCAAGCGCCTGGCGCGGGCCGCGCGGGAGATGTCGCTGGGCGCCGATGTGGCGCCGGTGGCTGAAGGCGGTGGCAGCGAGGTGGTCGAGGTGGGCCGGGCGTTCAATAGCATGCGCGAGCGCATCAGCCGCTATCTGACAGAGCGCAGCCAGCTGTTCAGCGCCATTTCCCATGACCTGCGCACCCCGATTACGCGCCTGCGCCTGCGTGTCGAACTGCTGGAGGACGAACACTTGCAGGCCAAGTTCAGCCAGGACTTGGATGAACTGGAACTGCTGGTGAAAGGCGCCTTGCAGTGTGTGAAAGACACCGACATCCACGAAAACATCGAGCCGGTGGACCTCAACCAGGTGCTGGAAATCCTGGCCGAGCCCTACCTGCGCGATGGCCGTATCACGGTTGAAGGCCGCGCGCTGGAGCCTTACCCCGGCAAGCCGCTGGCGCTGCGCCGCTGCATCGGCAACCTGATCGACAATGCCATCAAGTACGGCGAGCGGGCACAGCTGCGCATCATCGACAGTGCCGAGGGGTTTGTGCTGCAGGTGGACGATCAGGGGCCGGGTGTGCCGCAGCAGCAGCTGGAGCAGGTGTTCGAGCCGCATTTCCGTCTGGCCGCGCAGCAGCAGGGTTATGGGTTGGGGCTGGGGATTGCCCGCAACATCGCCCACAGCCATGGGGGCGAGGTGAGCCTGCTGAACCTGAGGGAAGGTGGTTTGCGGGTGACCTTGTATCTGCCGCGTGGCATGGAGTGAGTCTGTGTGTGGCGTGTGCCGGCAATGTAACCAAACGATGACATTCACGCATCGCTTCGTTACCTGGCGAGGTGGGCAGGCTGTTTAGACTTCAAGCAACGCAAGCGCTCGACTTGCACGGCATAACAACAAGAAAGGTGCTCCGATGAATTCCACGCTCCGGCTCGCTGCCGCAATCTCCCTGGCTTCTCTACTCCCGCTCAGTGCCCAGGCTGCCGAACCCAAAGGCAGCGTCGAAGTCGTGCATTGGTGGACTTCGGGTGGTGAAAAAGCTGCTGCCGATGTGCTCAAGGCCCAGGTCGAAAAAGACGGCTTTACGTGGAAAGATGGCGCCGTCGCAGGTGGTGGCGGTGCCACAGCCATGACCGTGCTCAAGAGCCGCGCCGTGGCCGGCAACCCACCAGGCGTGGCGCAGATCAAAGGGCCTGACATCCAGGACTGGGCGGCCACCGGCTTGCTCGATGGCGATGTACTCAAGGATGTGGCCAAGGCCGAACAGTGGGACACACTGCTCGACAAGAAAGTCGCCGACACCGTGAAGTACGACGGTGACTACGTCGCCGTACCGGTAAACATCCACCGAACCAACTGGCTGTGGATCAACCCGGAAGTCTTCAAGAAAGCCGGTATCGACAAGGCCCCCACCACACTCGACGAATTTTACGCCGCCGCCGACAAACTCAAGGCTGCCGGCTTCATCCCGCTCGCCCATGGCGGCCAGCCGTGGCAGGACAGCACCGTGTTCGAAAGCGTGGTGCTGTCGGTAATGGGCACCGAAGGCTACAAGAAGGCCATGGTCGATCTCGACAGCGTCGCGCTGACCGGGCCGCAAATGGTCAAGGCGCTGACCGAGCTGAAAAAGGTCGCCACCTACATGGACCCGGACGGTAAAGGCCAAGACTGGAACCTGGAAGCGGCCAAGGTCATCAACGGCAAGGCCGGCATGCAGATCATGGGCGACTGGGCCAAGAGTGAGTGGACCCTGGCGAAGAAAACCGCTGGCAAGGATTACCAGTGCGTGCCATTCCCCGGCACCGAAAAAGCCTTCCTCTACAACATCGACTCGCTGGTGGTGTTCAAGCAGAACAACCCTGGTACGGCTGCCGGCCAGCAGGACATTGCCCGCAAGGTGCTGGGTGAAGACTTCCAGAAGGTCTTCAGCACCAACAAGGGGTCGATCCCGGTGCGCAACGACATGCTCGCCGACATGGGCAAGTATGGCTTCGATGCCTGTGCGCAGGCGTCTGCCAAAGACTTCCTGGCGGATGCCAAAAATGGCGGCCTGCAGCCTAGCATGGCGCACAACATGGCCACCACGCTGGCCGTGCAGGGCGCGTTCTTCGATGTGGTGACCAACTACATCAACGACCCCAAGGCCGACCCGGCCGATGCGGCGAAGAAACTGGCGGCGGCGATCAAGGCAGCCCAGTAACCGCTATTCGCGGGCAAGCCCGCGAAGCGATGCAGAGCATCGCCATTACCTCGGGATCCGATCTATGACCACAACGACCGCCCAACTGCGGGCCTCACCCCTGGACGCGCTTCAGCGCTGGCTGCCCAAACTGGTGCTGGCGCCGAGCATGTTCATCGTCCTGGTGGGCTTCTACGGCTACATCCTCTGGACCTTCGTGCTGTCCTTCACCACTTCGACCTTCCTGCCCACCTACAAATGGGCCGGGCTGGCGCAATACGCCCGGCTGTTCGACAACGACCGCTGGTGGGTAGCCAGCAAGAACCTGCTGCTGTTCGGTGGCCTGTTCATCGCCATCAGCCTGGCCCTCGGTGTGTTGCTGGCAGTGCTGCTGGACCAGCGCATCCGCCGCGAAGGCTTCATCCGCACCATTTACCTCTACCCCATGGCGCTGTCGATGATCGTTACCGGCACCGCCTGGAAGTGGCTGCTCAACCCCGGCATGGGCCTGGACAAGCTGCTGCGCGACTGGGGCTGGGAGGGCTTTCGGCTGGACTGGCTGATCGACCCCGACCGGGTCGTGTACTGCCTGGTGATCGCGGCCGTGTGGCAGGCCTCGGGCTTCATCATGGCGATGTTCCTGGCCGGCCTGCGCGGTGTTGACCCTTCGATCATCCGCGCGGCGCAAATGGATGGCGCCAGCATGCCGCGCATCTACTGGACCGTGGTGCTGCCCAGCCTGCGCCCGGTGTTTTTCAGTGCGCTGATGATCCTTTCGCACATCGCCATCAAAAGCTTCGACCTGGTGGCGGCAATGACCGCTGGCGGCCCGGGTTACTCATCCGATCTGCCTGCGATGTTCATGTACGCGTTCACCTTCAGCCGCGGCCAGATGGGCATGGGCTCGGCCAGTGCCATTCTCATGCTCGGGGCGATCCTGGCGATCCTCGTGCCTTACCTGTACTCGGAGCTGCGGAGCAAACGCCATGCATAGCCCTGTCGAAAAGCCCGTGCTCAGCATGAGCCGTATCGCCATCCATGCGGTGCTGCTGCTGGCCGTGGCGCTGTACCTGGTGCCGCTGGTGGTGATGCTGCTGACCAGCTTCAAGACCCCGGAAGACATCAGCACCGGCAACTTGCTGAGTTGGCCGCAGGTGATGACCGGCATTGGCTGGGTCAAGGCCTGGGGCACGGTCAGCGGTTACTTCTGGAACTCGATCATGATCACTGTGCCCGCCGTGCTGATTTCCACGGCCATCGGCGCGCTGAACGGCTATGTGCTGTCGATGTGGCGCTTTCGCGGCTCGCAGCTGTTCTTCGGCCTGCTGCTGTTCGGCTGCTTCCTGCCGTTCCAGACCGTGCTGCTGCCCGCTTCGTTCACCCTCGGCAAGCTCGGCCTGGCCAGCACTACCGGCGGCCTGGTACTGGTACATGTGGTCTATGGCCTGGCCTTCACCACGCTGTTCTTCCGCAACTTCTACGTAAGCATTCCCGATGCGCTGGTCAAGGCAGCACGCCTGGACGGTGCCGGCTTCTTCACCATTTTCCGCCGCATCATCCTGCCGATGTCGACGCCCATCATCATGGTCTGCCTGATCTGGCAGTTCACCCAGATCTGGAATGACTTCCTGTTCGGTGTGGTGTTCTCCAGTGGCGACTCGCAACCGATCACCGTGGCCCTGAACAACCTGGTCAACACCAGCACCGGGGCCAAGGAATACAACGTCGACATGGCGGCGGCGATGATTGCCGGCCTGCCAACCCTGCTGGTCTATGTGGTGGCAGGCAAATATTTCGTGCGCGGGCTGACGGCCGGCGCGGTCAAGGGGTAAGCCATGGCAGCGCTCGAACTTCGCAATGTGAACAAGACCTACGGCAGTGGCCTGCCGGATACCCTCAAGGACATCCAGCTGTCGATCAGGGATGGCGAGTTCCTGATCCTGGTCGGCCCCTCGGGCTGCGGCAAGTCAACCTTGATGAACTGCATTGCCGGCCTGGAGCAGATCACTGCCGGTGCGATTCTCATCGACGAGCAGGACGTCAGCGGCATGAGCCCCAAGGACCGCGACATCGCCATGGTGTTCCAGTCCTACGCGTTGTACCCGACCATGAGTGTGCGCGAGAACATCGAGTTTGGCCTGAAGATCCGCAAGCTGCCACAGACCGCCATCGACGAAGAGGTGGCGCGGGTGGCCAAGCTGCTGCAGATCGAGCACCTGCTGGCGCGCAAGCCGGCGCAGCTGTCCGGTGGCCAGCAGCAACGGGTAGCCATGGGGCGGGCGCTGGCGCGGCGGCCGAAGATTTACCTGTTCGACGAACCGCTGTCCAACCTCGATGCCAAGCTGCGGGTCGAGATGCGCACCGAAATGAAGCTGATGCACCAGCGTCTGAAAACCACCACCGTGTACGTCACCCATGACCAGATCGAGGCCATGACCCTGGGCGACAAGGTGGCGGTGATGAAGGATGGCATCATCCAGCAGTTCGGCACCCCCCAGCAGATCTACAACGACCCGGCCAACCAGTTTGTCGCCAGTTTCATCGGTTCGCCGCCGATGAACTTCATCCCGGTGCGCCTCACGCAGCAGGAGGGGCGCTTGTTGGCCGTGCTCGACAGCGGCCAGGCACGCTGCGAGCTGCTCTTGGGCGTCGCCGGTGACGAACTGGACGGCCGCGAGATCATCCTCGGCATCCGCCCCGAGCAGATTGCCTTGGGCACCGTCGAGGGCAACGGCCTGCCGGGCATTCGTGCCGAGGTGCAGGTAACCGAGCCCACCGGGCCGGACCTGCTCGTATTCGTCACCCTCAACCAGACCAAGGTGTGCTGCCGCCTGGCGCCCGATGTGGTGTGCCGGGTGGGGGACACCCTCAACCTGCAATTCGACCCGGCCAGGGTGCTGCTGTTCGATGCCGGCACGGGCGCGCGCCTGCACCCGGCCAGCCCAGGCGCAGCGGTAAAGGACAACGTGGCTCACTTCAAAGGCCGTTGACTCGTCTACACCATCAATAAGAAAAAAGAGGACGTAAAGGGATGGAACAGCGCAAACGCATCAGGACATTAGGCTCGCTGGCTTTGCTCGCCGCTGTCGGCAGCAGCGGCGCGCAGGCTGCCGAGGCCTTTTCCAGCGAATCGAAATGGATGACCGGCGACTGGGGCGGCACCCGCACCGAATTGCTGGAGAAGGGCTACGACTTCACCCTCGACTACGTCGGCGAGGTGGCTGGCAACCTGCACGGCGGCTACAACGACGACAAGACGGCCCGCTACAGCGACCAGTTTGCCCTTGGCGCACACCTGGACTTGCAAAAGATTCTTGGCTGGCACGATGCCGAGTTCAAGTTGGCGATCACCGAGCGCAGTGGTCGTAACCTGTCCAACGACCGCATCAGCGACCCGCGCGCTGGGCAGTTCAGTTCGGTGCAAGAGGTGTGGGGCCGTGGCCAGACCTGGCGCCTGACCCAAATGTGGATCAAGCAGAAGTACTTCGATGGCGCGCTGGATGTGAAATTCGGCCGCTTCGGCGAGGGCGAGGACTTCAACAGCTTCCCCTGCGACTTCCAGAACCTGGCGTTCTGCGGCTCGCAGGTGGGCAACTGGGTGGGCGGCATCTGGTACAACTGGCCGGTCAGCCAGTGGGCGCTGCGGGTGAAATACAACATCACCCCGGAATTTTTCGTGCAGGTCGGCGCCTTCGAGCAGAACCCCTCCAACCTGGAAACCGGCAACGGCTTCAAGCTCAGCGGCAGCGGAACCAAGGGCGCGATCCTCCCGGTAGAGGCGGTGTGGTCGCCCAAAGTCAACGGCCTGCCGGGCGAGTACCGCCTGGGCTACTACTACAGCACGGCCAAGGCCGACGATGTGTTCGACGACGTCAACGGCAACCCGCAGGCGTTGAGCGGCGAGGCCTTCAAGTCGCATTCCAGCAAGCATGGCTGGTGGGTGGTGGCACAGCAGCAGGTCACTGCACAGGCGGGTGACGTCAACCGTGGCCTTAGCCTGTTCGCCAACTTCACCGTGCACGACAAGGCCACCAACGTGGTCGACAATTACCAGCAGGTGGGGCTGGTCTACAAGGGCGCCTTCGATGCCCGGCCCAAGGATGACATCGGCTTCGGCGTGGCGCGTATTCATGTGAATGACGACGTGAAGAAGCGTGCCGAACTGCTCAATGCCCAGAGCGGTATCAGCGATTACGACAACCCAGGCTTCGTGCCGCTGCAGCGCACCGAGTACAACGCCGAGCTCTATTACGGCTTTCACGTCACCAACTGGCTGACCGTGCGGCCCAACCTGCAGTACATCAAGAGCCCTGGCGGGGTGGACGAGGTGGACAATGCGCTGGTCGCAGGTTTGAAGATTCAGTCGTCATTCTGAGGGCAATTGTTGTAAATTTACGCCAATCCCTTTTCGGTTCCCGGCACCCACTGGCCTGCAGTGGGTGCCAGGGATAGGCCGAGACAGCGCTATCTCAAACAACAAGAGCTCTGAACCATGCCCGAACATCCGCTCCATCGCTTCTTTTCCTCGCAGCGGCCCAGGCCGACATTCGAGTGGGAGCGTTACCAGCAGCGCGATGTGCTGATCATCGATCACCCCCGTTGCCAGGCGGTATTCAGTCGCCAGGGCGCGCAACTGCTGCACTTTCAGCCAGCGGGTGAACGCCCTTGGCTGTGGTGCGCCGAGCAGTGGCCGCAGGTAGGGGCGATCCGTGGTGGCGTGCCGGTGTGCTGGCCGTGGTATGGCCGCCACCCCAGCGAAGACTTGTGGCCTGCCCATGGCTGGGCACGGCTGCTGGACTGGAAGCTGGTGGACAGCCGTGAGGACGAGGAGGGCGTAACCCTGAAGTGGCGGCTGGACCTGTGTGACTGGCAGGTAGACCTGCATGCCCGGCTGGGTAGCCGCATGGAACTGAGCCTGAGCACCGAGCATCAGGACAGCGAACCCTGCCAGTTGAGCCATGCGCTGCTGGCCTACTGGCGCATCAGTGACGTGTCCGAGATAGCGCTATCCGGGCTTGAGGACATCGAAGGTTACGACCGCTTGAACCGCCAGGCCTGCCGAGAAGATGGCGCGCTGAAGCTCAAGGGGGGCTGCCAGAAGGTCTACCCCGGCACACCGCGTGTGCAACTGCAGGACCCGGCCTGGCAGCGTGAGCTGTGCATCGATACGGGGGACAGCGACGACACCGTGGTCTGGCACCCGGGCAACCGCCCGTTGATGGGCGTGACCGGGCGTGAATGCCAGCGCTTCGTCTGTGTCGAGGCTGCCAGCGGCAGTGGCGAGGGCCTGAGCCTGGCGCCGGGGCAGCGTGCCCACCTGCGCCTGCAGGCACACCGGCTCAGTTGAGCTCGTCGTCCTCGATCGGGTAGCGGCTGGCGTTCAGGCTTTCCTTGATCTTGCGCAGGTGCGGCTGGAAGTCCACGCCGCGGCGCAAGGTCATGCCGGTGGCCAGCACATCGAGCACCGTCAGCTGAATGATCCGCGAAGTCATCGGCATGTAGATGTCGGTGTCTTCCGGCAGCGGAATGTGCAGGCTCAGGCTGCAGGCGTTGGCCAGTGGCGAGCCGGCGGCGGTCAGGCCCAGTACCGAGGCTCCGTTTTCACGGGCCAGGCGGGCCACTTCGACCAGTTCACGGGTGCGCCCGGTGTAGGAAATGATCACGAACAGGTCGCCGGTGTGCGCCACCGAGGCCAGCATGCGCTGCATCAGCACGTCAGCATGGGCCGACACGGCCAGGTTGAAGCGGAAGAACTTGTGCTGCGCATCCAGGGCTACCGGCGCCGAGGCGCCCAGGCCGAAGAAGTGGATCTGCCGGGCCTGGATCATCATGTCCACGGCGCGGCTGACCTGTTGCGGGTCCAGTTGCTGGCAGGCGCTGTCGAGCGAGGCGATGGCGCTGGCGAAGATCTTCTGGGTATAGGCGGCCGGGTCATCGTCGGCCTCTACTGCGCGGCTGACGTAGGCGGCGCCGCTGGCCAGGCTCTGTGCCAGCTGCAGCTTCAGTTCGGGGTAGCCGCTGACGCCGAACGAGCGGCAAAAGCGGTTGACGGTCGGTTCGCTGACCTTGGCTGCCTGGGCCAGCGCAGCAATGCTGAAACGGGTGGCTTGTTGCGGGTTGAGCAGGATGACTTCGGCGACTTTGCGTTCGGCCTTGTTCAGCTCGTCGAGGCGTCCCTGGATCTGCTCCAGGAGGTTTCGCACGCGGTCCATGGGTGTGTCCTTGGGTCGGGAAGACAGCCGGCTGTGGAAGCAGCAGGCTTTTTGCACGGTCGTCTATCGTACTGTCGGCGCGGTTGGCGTACCACTTGTCTGTAACACTTGCGTGTAATGTTGTGGTTTTTACTACATTATCCCTTGAAAACCGCATGTGAAAGCGGTATTCCTAGACCAACTTTAGGAAAGAACCAACATCATGGCTGCGATCAGTGTCGAACCTTGCACCTTTGCCCTGTTTGGCGCCCTCGGCGACCTGGCATTGCGCAAGCTGTTTCCTGCGCTTTACCAGCTTGACCGGGCCAACCTGTTGCACCCGGACACCCGCTTGTTGGCGTTGGCCCGCGAAGCCGGCAGCGCGCAGGAGCACCTGAACAGCATCGAGGCGCACCTGCGCCGGCATGTGCCCGAGGCGGATATCGAGCCAGCAGCGCTGGGGCGCTTTCTCGCCAGGCTGAATTACCAGCATCTGGATTTTCTTCAGCCCGAGGGCTACCAGGCCCTGGCCGAGCAATTGCCAGGCGAGCTGCCGCTGATCGCTTACTTCGCCACGGCGGCAGCGGTGTATGGGGCAATCTGTGAAAACCTCGACAAGGCCGGGCTGGCCCCGCGCACCCGTGTGGTGCTGGAAAAGCCTATCGGCCACGACCTGGAGTCGTCACGCCGGGTCAACGATGCCGTAGCACGGTTCTTCCCCGAAAGCCGGGTTTACCGTATCGATCACTACCTGGGCAAAGAGACGGTGCAAAACCTCATTGCCCTGCGCTTCGCCAACAGCCTGTTCGAAACCCAGTGGAACCAGAACTCCATCTCCCATGTGGAGATCACCGTTGCCGAAAAAGTCGGTATCGAAGGCCGCTGGGGCTATTTCGACAAGGCTGGCCAACTGCGTGACATGATCCAGAACCACCTGCTGCAGCTGCTGTGCCTAATCGCCATGGACCCGCCCAGCGAACTGTCGGCCGATGCCATTCGCGACGAAAAGGTAAAAGTGCTCAAGGCCCTGGCACCGATCACCGGCGACGGGCTAAGCACCCGTGTGGTGCGTGGCCAGTACATTGCCGGCTACAGCGAAGGCAAACCGGTGCCGGGCTACCTGGAGGAAGACAACGCCAATGCCCAGAGTGACACCGAAACGTTCGTCGCACTGCGTGCCGACATTCGCAACTGGCGCTGGTCGGGCGTGCCGTTTTACCTGCGTACCGGCAAGCGCATGCCGCAGAAACTGTCGCAGATCGTTATCCACTTCAAGGAAACGCCGCACTACATCTTCGCCCCGGAACAGCGTTTGCAGATCGGTAACAAGCTGATCATCCGCCTGCAACCGGACGAAGGCATTTCTTTACGGGTAATGACCAAGGAGCAGGGCCTGGACAAGGGCATGCAGCTGCGCAGCGGCCCGTTGCAGCTGAATTTTTCCGACACCTGGCGCAGCACGCGGATTCCGGATGCCTACGAGCGCTTGCTGCTGGAAGTGATGCGTGGCAACCAGAACCTGTTCGTGCGCAAGGACGAAATCGAATATGCCTGGAAATGGTGCGACCAGTTGATCGCCGGCTGGCGTAATGCGGGCGATGCGCCCAAGCCTTACGCGGCGGGCTCCTGGGGGCCGATGAGCTCGATTGCACTGATCACACGCGATGGGAGGGCGTGGTATGGGGATATCTGAACTGAAACTGCCAGCGGCTGTGAAGGTACACGCGCTGGCAGATGCCAAGGCGCTGGCCGCCACTCAAGCCCACGACGTGGCCGAGCGCCTGCGTGCGGCAATTGCTGCCAAGGGCCAGGCCTGCCTGGTGCTGTCCGGCGGCCGCAGCCCGGTGCCGTTTCTGGAGAAGCTGGCCAGCGAAAACCTGGACTGGTCCAAGGTCACCGTCAGCCTGGCCGATGAGCGCTGGGTGCCCGTGGAGCACGCCGACAGCAATGCTGGCCTGCTGGCCCGCCACCTGCTCAAGGGTGCAGCGGCCAAGGCCCGCTTTGTTGGCCTGTACCAGCAGGCGGAGAACCTCGAAGCCGCCGCGCTCAAGGCCGACCAGGCCTTGGCCGGGCTGCCACTTATCGATGTGTTGGTGCTGGGCATGGGCGACGATGGCCATACCGCCTCGCTGTTCCCGGCCAGCCCCAACCTGGAAGCAGGCCTGGACCTGTCCAGCCCGCGCCGCTGCCTGCCGTTGCTGGCACCGAGCGTGCCGCACCAGCGCCTGTCGATGACCCGCTCGCTGCTGGCCAGTGCCGCCTTTACTGCGCTGTCCGTGCAAGGCCAGGGCAAACTCGCTACCCTGCGCGCCGCGCTGGCTGGCAACGACCTCACTGAAATGCCGATTCGCGCTTTTCTTCACGACCCCCTGGACATCTACTGGTGCCCATGAGCCAAGGATCCATAGTCATGACCACCCTTGAACGCCCACAGCCCAAGCTCTCGATGGCCGATAAAGCCGCGCGGATCGATGCCATCTGCGAAAAGGCGCGCATCCTGCCGGTGATCACCATCGCCCGTGAGGAAGACATCCTGCCACTGGCTGATGCCCTGGCCGCTGGCGGCATCCGTACCCTGGAAGTGACCTTGCGTTCGCAGCATGGCCTGAAGGCCATCCAGGTGCTGCGCGAGCAGCGCCCGGAACTGTGCGTCGGCGCCGGTACAGTGCTTGATCGCAACATGTTCGCTGCTGTCGAAGCGGCGGGTGCGCAGTTCGTCGTTACCCCCGGCATAACCCAGGACATTCTGGAAGCCGGTGTGGACAGTGAAATTCCGTTGCTGCCAGGCATCAGCACACCGTCCGAAATCATGATGGGCTACGCCCTGGGTTACCGCCGCTTCAAGCTGTTCCCGGCGGAAATCAGCGGCGGTGTGGCAGCGATCAAGGCCTTTGGCGGGCCGTTCGGTGATATCCGCTTCTGCCCAACCGGTGGCGTCAACCCGGCCAACGTGCGCAACTACATGGCCTTGCCCAATGTGATGTGCGTGGGCGGGACCTGGATGCTCGACAGCAGCTGGATCAAGAACGGCGACTGGGCGCGGATCGAGGCGTGCAGTGCCGAGGCGATGGCGTTGCTGGACGCCAACTGAATTTGTTGTGTGCTTTACGGCTTATGGGGCGCTTGGTCGGCGCCCCTTTTTTTGCCTGTCATTCTTGTAGGGCCAGAACAGGCAACAAAAAAGCCCGCATCAAACGATGCGGGCTTCTTCATTCATCGCACCAGGGCTCAGGCCGCCTTGGCTTCCTGCTGGCTCAGCGAGCGGTTCAGCGCGCTGAACAGCGCCTTGAAGCTGGCGGTGGTGATGTTTTCATCGATACCCACACCATGCACCGGACGGCCACCGGCCACGCGCAATTCAATGTAGGCAGCAGCCTTGGCATTGGTGCCTGCGCCAATGGCATGCTCGTTGTAGTCCATGATCTCCACCGAGATCGGCAGGCCGGCTACCAGGGCTTCCAGGGCGCCGTTGCCCTTGCCGCGCCAGTGCAGGGTGGTTTCGCCTTCGCCGGCGACTTCCACTTCCACGGCGCTGTGGCCGTTTTCTTCCTGCAGGCGGTGGCTGACCAGCGCGTACGGCGCGTTGGCCTGGAGGTATTCCTTGTGCAGCAGGCTGTAGATCTGCTGGGCGGTCATTTCCAGGCCCAGGCGGTCGGTTTCACCCTGGACGACCTGGCTGAATTCGATCTGCATGCGGCGTGGCAGGCTGATGCCGTATTCCTGCTCGAGCAGGTAGGTGATGCCGCCTTTGCCCGACTGGCTGTTGACGCGGATGACCGCCTCGTAGCTGCGGCCGATGTCGGCCGGGTCGATCGGCAAGTAAGGCACTTCCCACAGCTCGCCTTCCTGCTGCTTGGCGAAACCTTTGCGGATGGCGTCCTGGTGCGAGCCGGAGAACGCGGTGTGGACCAGATCGCCCACATACGGGTGGCGTGGGTGCACCGGCAACTGGTTGCACTCTTCGACCACTTTGCGCACGCCGTCGATGTCGGAGAAGTCCAGCAACGGGTCGATGCCCTGGGTGTAGAGGTTCAGTGCCAAGGTCACCAGGTCGACGTTACCGGTACGCTCGCCGTTGCCGAACAGGCAGCCTTCGGCGCGGTCGGCACCCGCCATCAGACCCAGTTCGGTGGCGGCAATGCCGGTGCCGCGGTCGTTGTGGCAGTGCAGGCTGATGATCACGCTGTCGCGACGGCTGACGTTGCGGCAGAACCACTCGATCTGGTCGGCGTAGATGTTCGGGGTGGACACTTCCACGGTGGCCGGCAGGTTGAGGATGATCTTGTGCTCAGGCGTCGGGTTCCACACTTCGATGACTGCGTCACAGACTTCCTTGGCGAACTCCATTTCGGTGGCGCTGAAGGTTTCTGGCGAGTACTGGAAGGTCCACTGGGTTTCCGGCTGCTGGGCAGCGTACTTGACGAACAGCTTGGCCGCGTTCACCGCGATGTCCTTCACGCCTTGCTTGTCCTGGTTGAAGACGATGCGGCGGAACGACGGGCTGGTGGCGTTGTACAGGTGGACGATGGCTTTCTTGGCACCGCGCAGCGACTCGAAGGTACGGGCGATCAGGTCTTCACGGGCCTGGGTGAGCACCTGAATGGTGGTGTCGTCGGGGATGTGGCCTTCTTCGATCAGCATGCGCACGAAGTCGAAGTCGGTCTGCGAGGCGGACGGGAACGAGGCTTCGATTTCCTTCACACCCACCTGTACCAGGGTCTTCCAGAAGCGCAGTTTCTTCTCCGAATCCATCGGCTCGATCAGCGACTGGTTGCCATCACGCAGGTCGGAGCTGCACCAGATCGGCGCGGCAGTGATGGTCTTCGACGGCCAGGTGCGGTCAGGCAGGTCGATGGTCGGGAAAGCGCGGTACTTCTTCGAAGGGTCTTTGAGCATGGTCATGGAAGCAATCCTTTTGTGTGCGGCCGAGATCGGGCCTGCCGAGCGATAACGAGATGAAGAGGCGAGGCGACGCGATTCAACCTGGTAGTCGGGCGCTGACCAGGCAGAGGCTGCGATGTTGTCGGAGCAGGATGAGGGTGCTGAAGGTTTTCATGCCCTCAAACTTAACCAGTGGGGTGGGGGATGGCAAGCGTTCGAGGAAAATTGAGAGGAATGCTTAAAAAAAGATCTTGTGCGAGATTTTATAGCTGGAATTTGCTGGGTGATTATTGAATGTTGCGCGGTATTTTTCGATGGCGCAACACAGTGGAATTGATGTCGGCAGTGCTGGGCTCTTCGCGGTTTCAGGGCTGGAACGCCCCAATGAAAATCGCCGGATCCACCCGTGCATCATTCAGGCTGACGTTCCAGTGCATATGCGGCCCGGTCGCCCGCCCGGTGGAGCCCACCCGCCCGACCACCTCGCCACGGCGCAGTTGCTGCCCCACCTGCACATCGATCTTCGACATGTGGCAGAACATGCTGATGAAGCCCTGCCCATGGTCGACGAACACTGTGCGGCCATTGAAGAAGTAGTCCCCCACCAGAATCACCTTGCCATTGGCGGGGGTCTTGATTGGCGTGCCTGCCGGCACCGCGAAGTCCAGCCCGGCATGTGGGTTGCGTTCTTCGCCATTGAAGAAGCGGCGCACGCCAAACTTGCTCGACAGCGGGCCGTTGACCGGCTTGTCGAGGATCAGGTTGCTCGGCAGGCTCGGGCTGAAGCTGCGGTAGGCCTTGATCTGCTCGGCCAGTTCGCGGTCGATGCGCTTGAGGTCGGCGGGGTTCGGGTTGACCTGGCGGGTGTTCTTCAGGGTGATGCGCTGCTCGGGGTATTTTTTGCTCCCCACGCTGAAGGGCAGCGTGCGACCGCCCTGGTTCAGCGTGGCGGTGCCGGGCTTCTGGGTCAGCGGAATGCCGACGATGGCCAGCCAGGTATCCTGCTCTTTCACCACCAGCACCGGCTTGCCGTTGAAGCGGGCACTGGGCGCGCTGGCGGCGGGGCCCAGGTCGACCACTGCAACGCCGCCGGGCACCGGCTTGTTCAGCGTGCGGGTGATGTAGCTGGCCTGAGCGCCGCCGGCCAGCAGCAACAGGGAAAGGGCAAGCAAAGGCGCAAGCAGGCGGGGCATGTGTCAGTCCAGTAGTGAGAGGGTGACCGGGGTCAGGTGGTTGTCTTCGACCCGCACCAGCAGCTCGCCTTCGTTCAGGCGAGCGGTCAGGCGCTGGCCGTTGCGGGTCTGTTCGGCGCTGCGGATGGCCTGGCCTTGTTCATCCAGCAAAATGCTGTAGCCGCGGGCAAGGGTGGCCAGCGGGCTGACCACCTGCAGGGTTTGCAACTGAGCCTGGAAGCGTTGGCGGCGATCTTTGAGCACGTCGCGCATGGCCCGTGGCAGGCGCTCGGCCAGGCTGTCCAGGCGCTGGCTCAGCAGTTTCAGGTTACGCCCCGGATGCTGTGCGGCCAAGCGCGTATCCAGGCGTGCCAGGCGCTCGCGGCGCTGGTTGAGGCTGAGCATGAAGGCGCGGCGCAAGCGCATGTCCAGGTCGTCCAGGCGCTGGGCTTGCTGGCGCAAACGCTCGCCCGGGTGGCGCAGGCGCCGGGTCAGGGACTCCAGGCGCAGGCGGTCGTGGGTCAGGCGGTTCTGCATGCGCAGCAGCAGGCGCCGTTGCAGGCCATCCAGGCGTTGCTGCAGGCCACTGTTGTCGGGGGCCAGCAGTTCCGCGGCAGCAGACGGTGTGGGGGCGCGCACGTCAGCGACGAAGTCGCTGATCGACACATCGGTTTCATGGCCCACGGCGCTGACAATCGGCGTTACGCAGGCGGCGACCGCACGCGCCACGGCTTCTTCGTTGAAGCACCACAAGTCTTCCAGCGAGCCGCCCCCACGGGCCAGGATCAGCGCATCGAAACCGAGGCTGTCGGCGAGACGGATGGCACGCACGATCTGCGCGATGGCTTCGCGGCCCTGTACCGCTGTCGGGATCAGGTTCAGCTCTACCTGTGGAGCTCGGCGGCCGAACACGCTGATGATGTCGCGGATCACTGCACCGGTGGGTGATGTGATGATGCCGATGCGTTGGGGGTGGGCCGGTAGCGGCTTCTTGCGTTCGGCGCTGAACAGCCCCTCGGCACCGAGCTTCTCCTTCAGGGCTTCGAACGCCAGGCGCAGTGCGCCATCGCCGGCCGGCTCGACGGTGTCGAGAATCAGCTGGTAGTCGCCACGCCCCTCGAACAGCGAAACCTTGCCGCGCACACGAACGGCAAGGCCGTCTCGCAGTGCCTGGCGTACGCGGGTGGCATTCTGCCGGAACAACGCACAGCGCACCTGGGCGCCGCTGTCCTTGAGGGTGAAGTACATGTGGCCGGACGCCGGGCGGGCGAGGTTGGAAATCTCGCCTTCCACCCACACGCTGCGGAACACGTCTTCCAGCAGCACGCGTGCGCGGCCGTTGAGTTGGCTGACGGTAAGGACCTCACGGTCCAGGCCGAGTCGTTCGAAGGGGTCTTTGATCATGGCGGGCATCATAAAGGACATCGGCCCCGGTTGTCTGTCCCGGCCCTATCGCCCTCACGAACTGGCGCACCATCTGCCCTGCATCACGTCGGCAAGCCAGCGCTACGGTGCTCTCGCGGCCCCCCTCCAGCGCCACGAAACTGACCGAAGCCGGCGCGATCTCACGCATGCACGCTGGCAGTAACGCCACCCCGAACCCCGCCTGAATCAGCTGCAATTGCGTAGTTTTGCGCGACAGCACCTGCGCCGCGCGCGGAAAGAAACCTGCCCCCATGCACAACGAAGCCGACAGGTAACTCAGCCCGCCACGGTCCCGGTGCGGGATGGAAATAAAACGTTCTTCCCTCAATTGCTCCAGTTGAACGTACTGCGCATTGGCCAACGGGTGCCCAGCGGCGACCGCCAGTAACAGCGGTTCGCTGAACAGTTCATGCAGCGCCACGCCTTCATGCTGGCGCAGCACTGGCAAGCGCAGCAGGCCAATATCCAGCCGCCCGGCCGCAATATCTTCCAGCTGGGCCTCCGACGACTGCTGCGCGATCTCCAGCGAAACCTCCGGGTTTTCCCGCAGATAGTCCCCCAGGCGAGCCAGCAACGGGCCGATCAGCGGCACGGTACTGGAATGGTTCAGGCGCAGGCTGCCCTGCAACCCCTCGCCAATGTCGCGCGTTACGCGCTCTGCTTGCGCCAGGTCGGCCAGCAAGCGGCGTGCCCGTTCGAGAAAGGCCTGCCCGGCCAGCGTCAGGCGTGGCAGGCGTGCCGTGCGTTCGAACAGTGGCGTGCCCAGTTGCTGCTCCAGCTCCTTGATCTGCCGGCTCAGTGCCGACTGGGCGATGTACAGCCGTTCGGCGGCACCGCTGAAGCTGCCACACTCGGCAATTTCCACGAAGTAACGCAACTGGCGGATCGACGTCATGTCATGCCTTTTCAAGATAGCTATGGCGATAAAGGCATATTAGTCGGCATGGCTCATGGCTGGCTAACCTTGGCCTGACTTTTCAGGAACTGCTGCCATGCTTGCCCAACTGTCGTTTTCCGGCCTTGACTGGCTGCCCATCCTGTTCGGTGTCGGTGCCGCCTATATCGTTTTTGGCATCGCCGGTTTCGGCACGGCGCTGGTGGCCGGCCCTGTGCTGATCCACTTCATGCCGTTGTCACGCATCATCCCGCTGTTGGTGCTGCTGGACTTCGTTGCCGCGTTCGGCAACCTGCTGCCATCGCGCCGGGACGTGGTGCGCAGCGAGTTGTTGCGGCTGCTGCCGTTCATGGTGCTGGGCTGCACGCTGGGCGTGGTATTTCTTCTGCAACTGAAATCCGACCTTTTGCTGCTGCTGATGGGCTTGTTCGTCACGGCCTACGCGCTGTACGGGTTGGCGGTGAAGGTGCGGCCGGCCCGATTGTCCGGCGTGTGGGCGGTGCCGATGGGTACGGCAGGTGGTTTGTTCGGCGCGCTATTTGGCAGCGGCGGTTTCTTGTACGCCCTATATCTGAGCGCACGCCTGGAGGTAAAAGAGCAGGTACGTGCCACCCAGAGCGCGCTGATCAGTTGCAGCACGGTGGTGCGCCTGACGCTGTTCCTGCTCGCCGGTGTCTATGCCGACCAAAGCTTGCTGCTGCTTGCCGCCTGCTTGCTGCCGGTCATGTTCGTCGGCCTTTGGCTGGGGCGCAGGCTGACCCACCGGCTGTCCCGTGAGGCATTTGTACGCCTGGTCACCTGGTTGGTGCTGGCCAGCGGGCTGGCGTTGATCGGTCGCTACCTGAGCGGCTGAGCGGTAGAATTGCGTCATTACCGCAGTTTTTCAGGCTTTTCCCGTTCATGAACACCCAGAGCATCATCGTTCCCAAGCTGTCCACCGTCCCGGTGCATGAAGCCCGCGCCCGCGCCATCCTGCGCTGGCTGGTGCGCGAAAAGGTCGTCGAGGAGCAACTGACCACCTGTGGCCGTACCGGCAACCGCATGGGGCATGCCTTGGCTGCAGGCGCGCGCAAAGTGGCCCTGCACCCCGAAAAACTGCCCTTCGGCCAGCAGGTCAACGGCCTGGAAGTGATGCTCAAGCGCTGCATCTATACCCCGACCGATGGCTTCCTTGAAGAAGCCGGTTGCCCGGAATGCCGGCGCGAGGTGGGCGAGCCGCTGTTCGAAAGCCTGGAAGAGTGGATGCCGGGGGTAAGTGACAACTTCACCTGCCCGCTGTGCGGCTTCGAAGATGACATCAATGGCTTCATTTACCTGCAGCCATGTGCCTTTTCAAACCTGGGGTTCATCTTCAACAACTGGGGCGAGGCCGGGTTTACCCAGGCCTTTCTCGACAGCTTCGCCGACTGGCTCGACCAGCCGGTGGCCGTGGTGCAGGTAAAACTGCCACAAGGCTGACCGAAGGCCCTTATTTTGCATTGAGCGGCGCGCCGTGCATGAGTATAATGGCGCGCTTCCATTTTTCCCGCCCGGGAGCCCCCGCGATGCTGCGTATCAGCCAAGAAGCCCTGACCTTCGACGATATCCTCCTTGTACCTGGTTATTCCGAGGTACTGCCCAATGAAGTCAGTCTCAAGACCCGTTTGACCCGTGGCATCGAGCTGAACATTCCGCTGGTTTCCGCCGCCATGGATACCGTGACCGAAGCGCGCCTGGCCATTGCCATGGCCCAGGAAGGCGGTATCGGCATCATCCACAAGAACATGACCATCGAACAGCAGGCCGGCGAAGTACGCAAGGTCAAGAAGTTCGAGGCTGGCGTGGTCAAGGACCCGATCACCATCGACGCCGACGCCACCGTGCGCGACCTGTTCGACCTGACCCGCCTGAACAACATCTCCGGCGTACCGGTGCTGGCGAACGGTGACCTGGTTGGCATCGTCACTTCCCGTGACGTGCGCTTCGAAACCCGCCTGGACGCCAAGGTCCGCGACGTGATGACGCCAAAAGAGCGTCTGGTCACCGTCCGCGAAGGCGCCGACAAGAACGAAGTGCGCGAGCTGCTGCACAAGCACCGCCTGGAAAAGGTCCTGATCGTTGACGACAAGTTCAACCTCAAGGGCATGATGACCGTCAAGGACATCGAAAAAGCCAAGGCCTACCCGCTGGCCAGCAAGGACGACCAAGGTCGTCTGCGTGTTGGCGCTGCGGTCGGCACCGGCAAGGACACCGGCGAGCGCGTTGCCGCCTTGGTTGCCGCTGGCGTTGACGTGGTGGTTGTCGACACCGCCCACGGTCACTCCAAAGGCGTGATTGACCGCGTTCGCTGGGTGAAAGAAACCTACCCGCAAGTGCAGGTCATCGGCGGCAACATCGCCACCGGCGCTGCTGCCAAGGCCCTGGCCGAAGCGGGCGCTGACGCCGTCAAGGTCGGTATCGGCCCAGGCTCCATCTGCACCACCCGTATCGTTGCCGGTGTCGGCGTGCCGCAAATCAGCGCCATCGCCAACGTTGCCGCCGCACTGGAAGGCACTGGCGTGCCACTGATCGCCGACGGCGGTATCCGCTTCTCCGGTGACCTGTCCAAGGCCATCGTTGCCGGTGCTTCCTGCGTGATGATGGGTTCGATGTTCGCCGGTACCGAAGAGGCTCCGGGTGAAGTCGAGCTGTTCCAGGGCCGTTCTTACAAGGCCTACCGTGGCATGGGCTCGCTGGGTGCCATGGCACAGGCGCAAGGCTCGTCCGACCGTTACTTCCAGGACTCCTCGGCCGGCGCCGAGAAGCTGGTACCGGAAGGCATCGAAGGCCGCGTACCTTACAAAGGCGCCCTGGCCGCGATCATCCACCAGCTGATGGGCGGCCTGCGTTCGTCCATGGGCTACACCGGCAGCGCAACCATCGAAGAGATGCGCACCAAGCCGGAATTCGTGCGTATCACCGGTGCCGGCATGGCCGAGTCCCACGTGCATGACGTGCAGATCACCAAAGAAGCCCCTAACTACCGTGTAGGCTGAGGCTTCCAGCAATATAAGCATGCGGGGCTGTCACGACAGCCCCGCGTCGTTTCCGATTTCCACTGACGAGATTGAGTCATGGCCCTCGACATTCACGCTCACCGCATCCTGATCCTCGATTTCGGTTCCCAGTACACCCAGCTGATCGCCCGCCGCGTGCGCGAAATCGGCGTGTACTGCGAACTGCACCCGTTCGACATGGACGATGAAGCGATCCGCGAATTCAACCCGCGCGGCATCATCCTCGCCGGCGGCCCCGAATCGGTCCACGAAGCCAACAGCCCACGCGCTCCGCAGGCCGTGTTCGACCTGAACGTACCGGTGCTGGGCATCTGCTACGGCATGCAGACCATGGCCGAGCAGATGGGCGGCAAGGTAGAAGGTTCCGACCTGCGTGAATTCGGTTATGCCCGCGTAGACGTGGTCGGCAAGAGCCGCCTGCTCGACGGCATCGAAGACCACGTTGACGGCGACGGCGTACTGGGCCTGGACGTGTGGATGAGCCACGGCGACAAGGTTACCCAGATGCCGGGCAACTTCCACGTGCTGGCCAGCACCCCAAGCTGCCCGATCGCCGGCATGTTCGACGATTCCCGTGGCTATTACGGCGTGCAGTTCCACCCGGAAGTGACCCACACCAAGCAAGGCGGTCGCATCCTGTCCCGCTTCGTGCAGGACATCTGCGGCTGTGAAGCCCTGTGGACGCCTTCCAACATTGTTGAAGACGCCATCGCCCAGGTGCGTGAGCAAGTCGGTTCGGCCAACGTCCTGCTGGGCCTGTCCGGCGGCGTCGACAGCTCGGTGGTTGCCGCGCTGCTGCACCGGGCCATCGGCGACCAGCTGACCTGCGTATTCGTCGACAACGGCCTGCTGCGCCTGCACGAAGGCGACCAGGTGATGGCCATGTTCAAAGAGAACATGGGCGTCAAAGTGATCCGCGCCGATGCTGAAAAGCAGTTCCTCGATAACCTGGAAGGCGAAGCCGACCCGGAGAAGAAGCGCAAGATCATCGGCCGTACCTTCATCGACATCTTCGATGCCGAAGCCAGCAAGCTGGAAAACATCCAGTTCCTCGCTCAGGGCACCATCTACCCGGACGTGATCGAGTCGGCTGGCGCCAAGAGCGGCAAGGCCCACGTGATCAAGTCGCACCACAACGTGGGCGGCCTGCCGGAGGAAATGAACCTCAAGCTGGTCGAGCCGCTGCGTGAGCTGTTCAAGGACGAAGTGCGCAAGATCGGCCTGGAACTGGGCCTGCCGTACGACATGGTCTACCGCCACCCGTTCCCGGGCCCGGGCCTGGGCGTGCGCATTTTGGGTGAAGTGAAGAAGGAATACGCCGACATCCTGCGTCGCGCCGACCACATCTTCATCGAAGAGCTGCGCAAGGCCGACTGGTACCACAAGACCAGCCAGGCGTTCGTGGTGTTCCAGCCGGTCAAGTCGGTTGGCGTCGTTGGCGACGGCCGTCGCTACGCCTGGGTCGTGGCCCTGCGTGCCGTCGAGACCGTGGACTTCATGACCGCGCGCTGGGCGCACCTGCCGTACGAACTGCTGGAAACCGTCAGCGGCCGTATCATCAACGAAATCGACGGTATCTCGCGCGTGACCTACGACGTGTCGAGCAAGCCGCCGGCCACTATCGAGTGGGAATAAGTTGAGCCACAAGGGCGCCGCGAGGCGCCCTTGTTGTATCTGCCCTCTGTATCGGCCTCTTCGCGGGCTTGCCCGCGAAGAGGCCAGCACAGGCAAAAACGAGACTTCACTTAATCTTTCCCATTTGCAGGTGTATCGTATTCGCCCTTCACCGTCAGCCATGCTGGCAGCTTGATTGCGCAGAACACGAGGTACCCGCACCGATGTCCTTCACCCGTCGACAAATGCTCAAGGGCCTCACCGGCTTGGTTGTGGTTGGCCTGGGCGCCGGTGGCGCGGCGCGTTACTGGCTGGGCAAGGTCGAAGACGACAATGCGGGGCATGATTACGAGCTGATCGCCGCGCCGCTGGATGTCGAGCTGGTGCCGGGCTTCAAGACCGAGGCCTGGGCGTTCGGCCCGTCGGCGCCGGGTACCGAGCTTCGCGTGCGCCAGGGTACCTGGCTGCGGGTACGCTTCATCAACCACCTGCCGGTGGAAACCACCATTCACTGGCACGGCATTCGCCTGCCGCTGGAAATGGACGGTGTGCCCTACGTCTCGCAACTGCCGGTCAAGCCGGGCGAGTATTTTGACTACAAGTTCCGCGTACCGGATGCCGGCAGCTACTGGTATCACCCGCATGTCAGCAGCTCCGAAGAGCTGGGGCGCGGTCTGGTTGGCCCGCTAATCGTCGAGGAGCGCGAGCCGACCGGTTTCCAGCATGAGCGCACCCTTAGCCTGAAGAACTGGCACGTGGACGAGCAGGGCGCCTGGCTGCCTTTCAGCATCCCGCGCGAGGCCGCGCGCAACGGCACCGCCGGGCGCTTGATCACCATCAATGGTCAGCCCGACTCGGTGACCGAGCTGCCGGCCGGCCACGTGGTGCGGGTGCGCCTGCTGAACCTGGACAACACCTGGACTTACCGCCTCAACCTCAAGGGCAACTGCGAGGCAAAAATCTATGCCCTCGACGGCAACCCGGTGACCCCGCGCCCATTGGAAGACGAGTACTGGCTCGGCCCCGGCATGCGTATCTGCCTGGCCATCCGTATTCCCGAGGCGGGTGAGGAGATTTCCCTGCGAGACGGTTTCGTGCGCCTGGGCACCCTGCGTTCGGTGGCCAGCAACGACGTGCCGAGTGACTGGCCGCCAGCGCTGCCGCCCAACCCGATCGCCGAGCCGGACCTGGAGAATGCCGAAAAGCTCAACTTCAATTTCGAATGGGCGGCCAACGTCACTGTCACCCCTGACCCGGACAAACCCTCGAGCATGTGGCAGATCAACGGCCAGGCCTGGGACATCACCGACAAGACCTGCGCGGACCGCCCCATCGCCACGTTGCAGAAGGGCAAGAGCTACATCTTCGAGCTGAAGAACATGACCCAGTACCAGCACCCGATCCACTTGCACGGCATGAGCTTCAAGGTGATCGCCTCCAATCGCCACGACATCAAGGAGCCGTGGTTCACCGACACCTACCTGCTGGGCAAGAACGAACGCGCCCAGGTGGCGCTGGTGGCGGATAATCCGGGCACCTGGATGTTCCACTGCCACGTCATCGACCACATGGAAACCGGCCTGATGGCCGCGATCGCGGTGGTCTGATGCGCCCGCAGATCATCGATCGCAGCCGCGATCAGGAATTCATGCGCCTGGCACTGACACTGGCTGCGCAAGGCGCAAGCATGGGGGAAGTGCCGGTGGGGGCAGTGCTGGTGCAGCATGGCCAGGTGATCGGCCAGGGCTTCAACCGGCCGATCATCGACAGCGACCCCAGTGCGCATGCCGAGATGGTGGCCATCCGCGCAGCGGCGAAGTCTGCCAGTAATTACCGGCTGCCCGGCAGCACCCTTTATGTGACCCTGGAACCGTGCAGCATGTGTGCGGGGCTGATCGTGCATTCGCGGGTGATGCGCGTGGTGTTTGGCGCCCTGGAGCCCAAGGCGGGGATCGTGCAGAGCCAAGGGCAGTTTTTCGGGCAGGGGTTCCTGAACCATCGGGTGATGGTGGAAGGCGGGGTGCTGGCGGAGGAGTGCGGGCAGATCCTCAGTGATTTCTTCAAGGCTCGCCGGGCCAAGGCTTAACCTGTACAGGCTTACATGGGCGGCGACTGATCTGCCGGCTTGTCCTTGTTCACCCCAGGCACATGCAGGTTGCCCTCGGCCACCTGGCCTTCGAGCTGCGGCTGGGTCACCCAGGTGAGAATGTCGTAGTAACGGCGGATGTTGGCCACGAAATGCACCGGCTCGCCGCCACGGGCGTAGCCGTACTTGGTTTGCCGATACCACTGCTTCTGCGACAGGCGCGGCAGCATCTTCTTCACGTCCAGCCACTTGTTCGGGTTGAGCTTCTCGCGCTTGGCCAGGGTACGGGCGTCTTCCAGGTGGCCGCTGCCGACGTTGTAGGCAGCCAGTGCGAACCAGGTGCGGTCCGGCTCCTGAATGCTGTCGTCCAGCTCTTCCTTGATCTTCATGAAGTATTTGGCGCCACCCTGAATGCTCTGTTTCGGGTCCAGGCGGTTGGATACGCCCATGGCCTGGGCGGTGCGCTGGGTCAGCATCATCAAGCCGCGCACGCCGGTCTTGGAGGTGACCTCCGGCTGCCACATCGATTCCTGATAGCCGATAGCGGCCAGCAGGCGCCAGTCCACCTGCTCGACCTTGGCGTAGCTCTTGAAGTGCTTCTCGTACTTGGGCAGGCGTTGCTGCAGGTGCTGGGCGAAGGTGTAGGCGCCCACATAGCCCAACACGTCGACATGGCCGTAATAACGGTCTTTCAGGCGCTGCAGGGTGCCGTTCTTCTGCGCCTTGTCGAGAAATTCGTTGATCTCGTTGAGCAGGCTGTTGTCTTCGCCCGCGGCCACTGCCCAGCGCTGGTCGCGGGTGTCGCCCACATCGAAGGCCACGCGCACGTTGGGGAAATACACCTGGTTCATCGCCAGCTCGTTGGAGTCGACCAGGGTCAGGTCGATCTGGCCTTCGTCGACCATGCGCAACAGGTCGACCACCTCCACGGCATCTGACTCTTCATATTCCAGGCCAGGGTTCTGCTTTTTCAGCTCGGCCAGCAGGTCGGCATGGCTGCTGCCTTTGAGCACCATTATTTTCTTGCCGACCAAGCCCTTGGCGTTGGTCGGGCGGGGGCGGCCGTTACGGTAGATGACCTGCGGGGTCACTTCCAGGTAAGGGTGCGAGAATTTTGCCTGGGCCGCGCGCCGCGTGCTACTGACCAGGCCGGCGGCTGCCAGGACCGGGCCGGAGGGTTTACCGAGGTCGTCAAACAGCTCATCGAGGTTGTCGGCTGTCTCGATCTCCAGCTTCACACCGAGATCGTCGGCGAAATGCTTGACCAGCTCGTACTCGAAGCCGGTTTCGCCGTTGCGGTCCTGGAAGTAGGTGGCCGGGCTGTTGCGGGTGATGACGCGCAGCACGCCATCCTCCTTCACGCGCTCGAGGGTGCTGGGTTTTTCAACGCAGGCACCGAGCAGCAGAAAGAGTCCGGTTGCGAGAAGCCATTTGGCGCAACGCTGGCGCAAAGCAGTGTGGGCGAACATAGGTTGCAGTATACGCAAAGGACCGGTTCAACCATATCTCGACAACGGTTAGCTTGTCTGGTAGCGGTTTATGTGATGTGGGGGCGTGGCGGTGGATTGTGTTTGGGCCACCAAGTGCCTGCCGTGAGAGGTGTGGCGCC
>NZ_BBIS01000002.1 GCF_000730605.1 Pseudomonas monteilii NBRC 103158 = DSM 14164
CTCGGTCTGATAGGCGCTGCAAAAACCAAGGCGTACACGTTAGAATGCCCACTTGTTTTCGCCCCCCGGATACCCGCCCCTTGCTGACCGAACCCCGCCGCCGCGCCTACCTTTCCGCCATGCAAGTGGTGCACTGGCTGCCGCGCGCCGAACTGCCGTTCGCCGCACCGTCGCGGCCCGAGCTGCTGCTGCCGGTGGCACCGGTCGAGGACATCGATTTCGAGGTCAGGCCGGCACCGGCTGCAAATACTGCGCCCGCCGCCCCTCAGGCTCGCTCCGGCGAGCGGCCAAAAATCGAAATCCCGCGCCCGGGCAGTGCGCCCAAACCGGCTGCCAAGCCTGTCGAGGCCGAGGAACAGCCCGCACCGCCACGGCCGGCCCCCGTGCCGCCCCCGCGTTTCTCGCTGCAACTGCTGCGCGCCGGCAGTTGCCTGCTGCTGGTCGAACTGGCCACCGGCCAGCCGTTCCAGAGCCGCGATCCATCCTACCTGCTGCTCAAAGACATGCTGCGCGCCGCCGGCCTGCCTGACGCCCCGCAGATCATCGGTGAACCGGTGCGCTGGCCGTTGCTGGTGCGAGGCAACATGGACCAGGGGCCTGAAGCCGCGCGCGATTTTGTCCGGGGCTTTGTCCAGGCACGCCTCGAAGATGCCCCGAGCACCTGCCTGTGGCTGATCGGCCTGCCGGCGCTGCGCTTTGCCGCCAATGCCGACGTCGAAGCCTATTACCAAACCCTGACGCTCGACGGCCTGGGCGACGCCTGGGCACTGCCGGGCCTTGAACTGTTGATGGACGAGCCGCAGCGCAAGGCGGACGTCTGGAAAGCCATGCGCCAGCTGATGGCGCGCTGGAAGAGCGTTGAATGAGTGAATCGATCAGTTTCCGCCCGATGACCGAGGCGGATCTGGATGCCGTACTTAAGATCGAATATGCCGCCTTCAGTCATCCCTGGACCCGCGGGATCTTTCAGGATGCGCTCAAATCGTACGAAATCTGGCTGATGTTCGACGGCCAGCAGCAGGTAGGCCATGGCGTGATCAACGTGATCATCGACGAGGCGCACCTGCTCAACATCACCGTCAAACCTGAAAACCAGGGCCGTGGCCTGGGCCTGCGTTTGCTGGAGCACCTGATGGCCCGGGCCTACCAGCTCAATGGTCGCGAGTGCTTCCTGGAGGTGCGTGCCAGCAACCAGTCCGCCTATCGTTTGTATGAGCGCTACGGCTTCAACGAAATCGGCCGCCGCCGCGACTATTATCCGGTTGCCGGGGGGCGTGAAGACGCGCTGGTGATGGCGTGCACCCTGCTTGAGGACTGACCGAGCATAGCCGCTACCACCTTTGGCCTGGTTTTCTTTGTTCTCTATGCACGGATGGATAAAGGATGAAAAAACGGCTTCTGGTGGCGGGCCTGCTGATTGTTGGTGCAGCACACGCCGACGAACGCGACCTGTGGATGTTCGCCCAATGGGCTGGCGACCACCAAACCCGGCCTTTCCGTGAAATGCTGGTGGATGCCCGCCTTTACGGCGTAGTGCCTATCCACCAGTTGCTGCGCTCGGCTTCGGACTGGAAGCTGTGCCAGGCGTCTCCCTTTGCCGTGCCGCCTGCCAGCAACTGGGCGGCTGTACGTTCGACCCTTTCGCTGATCAAGACGCTTGATGACCAAGGCATCCTGCGCCAGTTCGAAGTGGTCTCCGCCTACCGCAACCCACGCCTGAATACCTGCGCGGGTGGTGCTGCCAACAGTGCCCATACCCGCGCCTTCGCCGTCGATATCCTGTTGCCGGCCTGGGCTGATCCCAACCCGCTGTGCCGCTTCTGGCAGCAGTATGGCCAGGCCTGGAACATGGGCCTGGGGCGCTACCCGTCCGGGCGTATCCATGTGGATACCGCCGGCTATCGCACCTGGGGCGGCGATGGCAGCGCCGGCTCGTCGTTCTGCATCAAGCCCAGGTGAGCCAGGCAGCGCTGGCATTCGCTTGTGACCCATTCGGCAAAACGCTGGCGCTTTCCGCCGTCTTCGACCGGTTGTGGGCTCAGCAAGTGGTAGGCCGAGCCATCGCGCACAAAACCGAAGGGTGCCTGCAACTGCCCGCTGTCGAGTTCGTCGCGCACCATCAGGGCTGAGGCCATGGCCACGCCCAGGCCGGCGTTGGCGGCCTGGATCGACAGGTAGAAGTGCTCGTAGTCGCTGCGTTCGTTATGCCGCGCCTGCTGGCCGCTGAGGCGTAACCAGGTGGGCCAGGCGCCGGGGCGGGTGGTGCTGTGCAGCAGGCGCTGGCCGTTCAGCTGATTGGGGGCGGTGGGATGACACACCGGGCCGATCCATTCGTCGCAGATTTTCTGGTTGTACAGCTGGTTATCCCAGTGAAAGTCGTCGCGGCGGATTGCCAGGTCGACACCGCTACGGGCGAAGTCCAGCGGCCCGCCTGCGGCTACCAGGTGCAACTGCAGGTCGGGGTGGTCGGCATGGAAGCGAGGCAGGCGCGGGATCAGCCAGCGCATGGCGATGGTCGGCTCGCAGGACAGCACCAGCACATTGTCGCGGGCCTGTTGTTGCAAGCGCTGCACGGCGCCTTCGAGCTGTTCGAAGATCGCCTGGGTGGTGCCCTGCAGGGCGCGGCCGGCTGGGCTGAGGAAAATGGCCCGGTTACGGCGTTCGAACAGGTCCACGCCGAGGTGTTCTTCAAGCAGGCGTACCTGGCGGCTGACGGCGCCGTGGGTGACGTGCAGGTGCTCGGCGGCGCGCACGAAGCTTTCGGTCTGGGCGGCGATGTCGAAGTAGCGGAAAGCGTTCAAGGGCGGCAATTTCATGGCTTGCATGTTTTCAGGCCCGGCCTCTTCGCGGGCGTGCCCGCGAAAAGGCCAGTACTGGCAAAACACCTCTGTGAGAAAAACTGTCAGATATGTCTCACTATAAATCGATTTTTCCCCACCTATAAGCGCTCGATAATCATCCCTTCTGTGCATTTTCATCGCCTATCGAGAGCCACCCGCATGACCGAACTCATCGCCGTCGCCCTGTTCACCCTGCTCGCCGTCATCAGCCCAGGCGCCGATTTCGCCATGGTCACCCGCAGCAGTTATGCACAGGGCCGAAGGGCCGGGTTGGCCGCTGCCGTGGGCATTGCGCTGGGAGTGCAGGTGCATGTGCTGTACACGGTGTTGGGCATTGCAGTGCTCATCAGCCAGAGCCCGGCTTTGTTCTTCACCATGAAAGTGCTGGGTGCGGGTTACCTGATCTATCTGGGTTACCAGTCATTGACCAATACGCGGCGCATCAGCCTGGAGGGTGTAGGGCAAGCCGATGGTGGCGTGCTGCAAGCCCTGCGGTCGGGCTTTCTGACCAACGCCCTCAACCCCAAGACCATGTTGTTTGTCATCAGTGCGTTCACCCAGGTCGTCCAGCCCAACAGCCCGTTGGTGCTGGATTTCGCCTACGGCGCGTTCATGTCCTTGACCCATTGGCTGTGGTTCAGCCTGGTGGCGGTGTTCTTCTCCAGTACGGCACTGCGCAAGGCCATGATCGAACGGCAAATGCTGGTGGACCGTGCCATAGGCCTGGCGCTGATCGGGCTTGGCCTTGCGGTAGCCGTAACCGGCATACGGTGAAGTGTCGATTGCATGACGGGGTGATGGCCATGGCAGGCGCCTGCAGCCAGCGCGCTTTTTATCTGCAACCACTGCCTGTCGAGTCAGGGGCTGAAAGCGATAGCCCTGATCGTGATCGTGGCATTGGCTCTGGCGCTGTAGTTGCAGCAGGGGCGGCCTTGGCTGCAAGTGAGGGTATTGCCCGGCGCTAACTTTTTCGCAGGCAAAGAAAAAGGGCTTACCTTGCGGTAAGCCCTTCGTCTTGTTTGGTGGCTACACAGGGACTTGAACCCCGGACCCCAGCATTATGAATGCTATGCTCTAACCAACTGAGCTATGTAGCCGATGGCGCGCATTATTCTCTTGAACGCCCCCCCTGTCAACACTCATTTCAAAAAAAATTTGCACGCTTTCAAAAACTTAGCGGCCGGGCACGGTTTCAGCGCACCACAAGCCAGTGGCCGAGCACGTCCTGAAGCTGCAAATGCTGGGCCGCAGCCAGGGATTGCAGGCTCTCCTGTGGCCGGTCGAGGTTGAAATCACCGCTTACGCGCCGATGGGCCATTTGTTCATCCATCATCCACAGGCGTTGCCCCTGGTACCCGGCAAGGCGCTCCAGCACCTGCCCCAAAGGCATGTCGGTGGCTTTCAGGCGGCCGTTGCGCCAGCTGTCGGCGGTTTTCAGGTCGGCTTTCTGCACCGGGTTGATACGCATGTCATCAAAGGTAACCCGCTCACCCGCCGAGACCATGCGTTGATCCCCCCCTTGGGTGACCAGGGCCTTGCCACTGAGTAGCACGAGTTCATCATGATTTGCATGGCGGGCGACCTGCAGGCGGGTGCCGAACACCTGGATGCGTGCGTTGCCCACTTCCACTTCCATCGCCCGCCCATCGAGCACAACCTCCAGGTACACCTGGCCCTGCACCAAGTGCAGTTGACGCGTGCGGCCGCGCAGGTTGACGTTCATGGCGCTGGCGCTGTCCAGGTTAAGCGTGGTGCCATCTGCCAGACGCGTGCTGCGGCGTTCGCCCACGTCGGTGTGCAACTCGCTGGCAAGGCGCTGCATCAGCGGCCAGTAGAGGTAGGCTGCGGCGCTTAATACGAGCAGGAACACCAGTGCCAGCCATTTGCCCAGGTGACTGCGGCGCACGGTGACCTGCCGTGGGCGGGGGCGGGCGGGTGGTGGCTGCAACTGCTGCCAGCACGTTTCCAGCTCGGCGTAGGCGCGAGCGTTTTCGGGGGCCTGGCACCAGGCCGCGAATGCCTGGCGCTGGGCTTCATCACAGCCGGGTTGGTGCAATAGCGAAAACCACTCCAGCGCTTCCTGCTGTGGGTCGGGCTGCAGTTGCATGGCGGGCATCGGGCTCATGGGTAGGTCTGCTCACGATAGGGGCCGTTTCGCCCAACGATGACAGGGGTATGGGTCAAGGATGCTAATTATATTGAGAACCATTTTCAAGTGCGTCGCAAAGGGGGATAAAAAAGGTAGCTATGTATCTATTTGTTTCCTGATAATCGGATCCCAAACCTAAGGACGGAGATTTAGGCAAATGGCCATCAGTAGTGCCTCCACCGCGTCCACCAACGCAACGGCGAACCAAGCCACGCCGCTGGTGATGCGCATCATTGGTTTCTGCGCCCTGGCGCACCTGATCAACGACCTGATCCAGTCGGTGCTGCCGGCGATCTACCCGATGCTCAAGGCCAACTACGACCTGAGCTTTGCCCAGATCGGCCTGATCACGCTGACGTTCCAGATCACCGCTTCGTTGCTGCAACCCTGGGTCGGCTTTTTCACCGACCGCCGGCCGACACCGAACCTGTTGCCGATGGGCACCTTGTGCACGCTGGTGGGCATCGTGATGCTTGCCTTTGTGGGCAGCTTCCCGATGATCTTGCTGGCCTCGGCGCTGGTCGGTATCGGCTCATCGACGTTCCACCCGGAAACCTCGCGTATTGCACGCCTCGCCTCTGGCGGGCGCTTCGGCCTGGCCCAATCAACCTTCCAGGTGGGCGGCAACACCGGTTCGGCCCTGGGCCCGCTGCTGGCGGCGGCCATCGTCATTCCATTCGGTCAGACCCACGTCGCCTGGTTCGGCCTGGCCGCGCTGTTCTTCTTTGGCGTCACCTTGATGCTGCGTGGCTGGTACAAGGAGCACCTCAACCAGGCCAAGGCGCGCAAGGCGGTGCAAGCCACCCACGGCATCTCGCGCAACCGGGTGATCGCGGCGCTGATCGTTCTGGGCCTGCTGGTGTTCTCCAAGTACTTCTACATGGCCAGCTTCACCAGCTACTTCACCTTCTACCTGATCGAAAAGTTCGATGTGTCGGTGGCCAGCTCGCAGCTGCACCTGTTCCTGTTCCTCGGCGCGGTGGCGGCCGGCACGTTCTTTGGCGGGCCGATCGGTGACCGCATCGGGCGCAAGGCGGTGATCTGGTTCTCGATTTTGGGCGTGACGCCGTTCACCTTGGCACTGCCGTATGCAGACCTGTTCTGGACCACGGTGTTGAGCGTGGTGATCGGCTTTATCCTGGCGTCGGCGTTTTCCGCGATCGTGGTGTATGCGCAGGAGCTGGTACCGGGCAGCGTGGGCATGATCGCCGGAATCTTCTTCGGGCTGATGTTCGGCTTCGGCGGCATTGGTGCGGCGCTGCTGGGGTATGTGGCGGACCTGCGCGGTATCGAATATGTGTATGGGCTGTGCTCGTTCCTGCCGTTGTTCGGCTTGTTGGCGGTGTTCTTGCCGTCTACGGATAAACGCTGATATCCCTGGGGCTGCGTTGCAGCCCCGACGATTGACGACCTGACACCCTTGGCCTAGAGTGCCGCCTCTTTTTCCAACCACCTGCGTAGTAGTCAAAGCAATGCGCCGTACCCAGTCCCTGCCAAACGCCCGTCAGCCTGCCTTCCAGGCCTTGCGTCGTGCGTGGCCGAGCGACACGGTGCTCAAGCGCCGCCGCAGCGTGCTTTTTGCCTTCACCTTCTCGCCACACCTCGCCTGAACTGATCTGCGCTTTTGCGTCGCTCGCCAATCTGGCGTGCGCGCCTGTGTCTGCACGTCTTTTCGGTTTGCAAGGAGTGGTACATGAACATGCGTTTGCTGGCGGGCCTGTTGTTCGCCGTTTCGGTCGTGGGTTTCAGTTTGGGGGCCAGCTTGCCGCTGGTGTCGTTGCGCCTGCATGAAGCGGGGGCGAGCACCCTGGAGATTGGCATCATCTCGGCCGTCCCTGCTGCGGGCATGATGCTCTCGGCGTTTCTGGTCGATGCCTGCTGCCGTCACCTCACCCGGCGCACCATTTACTTGCTGTGTTTCAGCCTATGCACGGTCAGCATTGCCTTGCTCGAGCCGGCATTCGGTTCGCTGTGGCTGCTGGCGCTGCTGCGCCTGGGCCTCGGGCTCGGCATGGGGATCGCCATCATCCTCGGCGAGTCGTGGGTCAACGAGCTGTGCCCGGAGCACAACCGCGGCAAGATCATGGCCCTGTATGCCACCAGCTTCACTGGCTTTCAGGTGCTCGGCCCGGCCATGCTGGCGGTGCTGGGTGCCGATAGCCCGTGGATCACCGGGGTGGTCACCGCCTGCTATGGCCTGGCGCTGCTGTGCATCGTGCTGACCGTGCCCAACGACCATGTCGAACATGAAGAGGGCGAAAAGAGCTTTGGCTTGGCCGGGTTCTTCCGTGTGGCGCCGGCGCTGTGCGTGGCGGTGCTGTTCTTTTCGTTCTTCGATGCCGTGGTGTTGTCGCTGTTGCCGGTGTATGCCACCAGCCATGGGTTTGCCGTGGGCATCGCGGCGCTGATGGTGACTGTGGTGTTTGCTGGCGATATGCTGTTCCAGTTGCCGCTGGGCTGGCTAGCCGACCGGGTGGAGCGCACCGGGCTGCACCTGGTGTGCGGGCTGGTGGCGATGGCGATCGGCATCGGCCTGCCTTGGTTGTTGAACCTCACCTGGCTGCTGTGGCCGCTGTTGGTGGTACTGGGCGCGGTGGCAGGGGGTATCTACACCTTGGCGTTGGTGTTGATCGGGCAGCGCTTCAAAGGCCAGGACCTGGTCACTGCCAACGCCAGCGTAGGGTTGCTGTGGGGCGTGGGGAGCCTGATCGGGCCGCTGCTCAGTGGCGCGGCAATGAATGTGGCGCCACATGGCTTGCCCATGGCGCTGGCGCTGATGGCCGGGTTGTTCGTGTGTTTTGCCAGGCAGTCGTACCGGCGTGCGGGGCGCATACGCGCTGTGGCGCAGTGATGACCTTTCAGGCTGCGCCGACGTTTACCCAGAAGCGCGTCCGGTAGTCGACCCGCACAGGCAGGCTGCGAGTGAGCAGTTGCAGGACCTGCTCGGTGTCAGCCAGCTGAAAGGTGCCAGACACTTTCAAGCTTGCCACTTCAGGCGCGCAGCGCAACAGGCCTGGACGGTACCGGCCGAGTTCGGCGACAAACTCGGCCAATGGCATCTGCCGCACACTGAGTACACCGTCGGTCCAGCCCCAGGGGTCGCTGTGCAGCGTCACTGCGTGGATGCTGCCATTTGCCCCGATCTGCAAGGTTTCGCCTTGCTCGATTTGCCGCGCAGAGGCGGAGGAGGGGAACAGCGTAACTTCGCCACGACGCACCGACAGCAGCAGGCCCTGGCTGTTTTCGCGCAGCAACAGCTGGCTGCCGAGTGTGGTCAGCGGGCCGACACGGGTGTCGATACGGAACGGTCGGTTGTCATTCGGGTTGCTGTCCAGGCTGACCTCGCCGTGGATCAGTTCCAGTCGGCGCTGCGCTGCGCTGTAGCGCAAGTCGATGGCGCTGGCGGTGTTGAGCTGGATGCGGCTGCCGTCGCTGCCTTGCCATTGGCGTCGTTCACCTGTGGCGGTGCTGCTGTCGGCCAACAGTTGTGGCAAGCCCAACGGTTCGCGTGCGGCCCAGCCCAGGCTGCCGCCCACGGCCAAGAGCCCCAGCAACTTAAGGTGGTTTCGGCGGCTGACGCGTTGGCGCTGGCCGCCCTCCAGGGTCCGCCGGCTCAGGTCCTTGGGCAACGCAGCCATCTCGTCACTGAGGTGGCTGACACGCTGCCAGGCCAGCGGGTTGTGCGGGTGGCTGGCCAGCCATTGCCGGAACTGTTGCTCGGTATGTGCGCTGGGGCGGTCGAAGCGCAGTTTCACCAGCCAGTCGATCGCCTGGTCGACCTGTGCCTGCGCGGGTGCGCTGTCAGGTGTCGGCATAGCGCAACCGGTAGCAGACGCCCAGGGCCTTGGCCAGGTCTCGCTCGATGGTGGCGCGGGATACGTCCAACTGCTGCGCGATCTGCACGATGCTCAAACCGTCCAGTTGGGCCAGCAGAAACGCCTGGCGTACACGCGGCTTCAACTGGTGCAGGGCACGGTCCAGGCGCTCCAGGGCATCGAGGATGACCAACCGGTCTTCCTCGCTGGGCACTTCAGCCTCGGGCAAGTGCGCAAGGCTTTCCTGGTAGGCCCGCTCCAGTGCGCGCCGGCGGAACTGGTCGATCATCAGGCCACGGGCGATGCTGCTGAGGTAGGCGCGTGGCTCTTTCAGCGGCGACACCTGGCGGGCGCGCAGCAAACGTACGAAGGTATCCTGAGCCAGATCGGCGGCATGCTCGCCGCAACCAACCCGGCTACGCAACCAGTCGCGCAGCCAGGCATGGTGGGACTGGTACAGCAGAGCGACCTCGGCCGGTTTGAGCGTGTCGTTGATCTGCATCGTAGCGAAGGCCCAGTCCCTTGATGTGTGCGATTGTGAATTGTTCTCAATTCTATGCGGGGATCATGGCGTGGAGCAATGGTATGCCAGGAATTAGCCGCGCAAGAACCGGCGTTTGCCCGATGAACGGCTGCGCTAAGCTGGACCTGCAATCGACTTGATGGAGGTGCCATGATTCTGGCCGACCTTTCGCCGCAGGCCTTGCGCGAGGCCACCGATTACTTTGCCGCGCTCGATCCGGACTGGTCGCGGCACGTCGCGGCGACCGGGCCGTGTCTGCACCAGGCCACGCCGGGGCGTGAGCCTTATGAGGCACTGGTGCGGGCGATTGCCTACCAGCAGCTGCATGCCCGCGCCGCAGAGGCGATCCTTGGCCGGTTGTTGGCGCTGTTCCCGCAGGTTGCGTTCCCGGCACCTGAGCAACTGTTGGCTGTCAGCCCGGATACCCTGCGCGCCTGTGGGTTTTCGGCAAGCAAGATGGCCACGGTGCAGGGCATTGCCCAGGCCCGGCTGGAGGGCCTGGTGCCGACGCGGGAAGAGGCATTGGCCATGGCTGATGAAGCCCTGATCGAGCGCTTGGTGGCATTGCGTGGGGTAGGACGTTGGACAGTGGAGATGCTGCTGATCTACAGCCTGGAACGGTCGGACATTCTGCCAGTGGACGATTTTGGTGTGCGTGAGGGCTATCGACGGCTCAAGGGGCTGGAGAAGGCGCCAACGCCTGCGCAGATGCGCTCGCTGGGTGGCGGCTGGCGCCCATACCGTACCGTGGCGGCCTGGTACCTGTGGCGGGCCTGAGGCTTTTGCACTGCCTGTGCCTGCCCTTTCGCGGGTTTACCCGCGAAGAGGCCGGTACAAGCAACCACATACTCGGAAATCAAAGATGAACGCCTACACCACCCCCGACCAACGCTGGCACGCTGTAGAATCCCGCGACACCGCTGCCACCGGCCACTTCGTCTACGCCGTGCGCACCACCGGCGTCTACTGCCACCCCGGTTGCAAGTCTCGCATGGCCAAGCGCAGCAACGTCGAGTTCTACGACACCCCCGTTGCCGCCGAAGCGGCCGGTTACCGCGCCTGCAAACGTTGTATAAGCAAGGCCAGCGCCACCCGCCACAGTCAACTGGTCACCCGTGCCTGCCGCCTGATCGAAGCCAGCGACCCTGCACCCAGTCTCGACCAGCTCAGTGCGCAACTGGCCGTCAGCCCCTTCCACCTGCACCGTTTGTTCAAGGCTGAAACCGGCGTCACCCCCAAGGCTTATGCCACCGCCTTCCGCGCCCGGCGTGTGCGTGCGCACCTGGAAGACGGTGAGCGTTCAGTCACTGACGCCATCTACGACGCGGGCTACAACTCCAACAGCCGCTTCTACGAAAGCGCCGGTCAGCGCCTGGGCATGCGCCCCCGGCAATTCCGTGCTGGCGGCACCGGGGCAACGATCCATTTCGCCATCGGTCAGTGTTCACTGGGCGCGATCCTGGTGGCCCAAAGCGAGAAGGGGATCTGCGCGATTCTGTTGGGCGACGATCCCGAGGCCCTGTTGCAAGACTTGCAGGACCAGTTCCCCAAAGCCCTTCTGATTGGCGGCGACAGCGCCTACGAACAGCTGGTTGCCGAAGTGGTGGGCTTCGTCGAAGCCCCGGCGCTGGGCCTGACCTTGCCGCTGGATGTACAGGGCACGGCGTTTCAGGAGCGGGTGTGGCAGGCCCTGCGCGAGGTGCCGGCTGGCAGCCGGGTCAGCTACACCGACATCGCCGAGCGCATCGGTGCGCCCAAAGCGGTGCGCGCAGTCGCCATGGCCTGCGCGGCCAACCACATCGCCGTGGCCATCCCGTGCCACCGGGTAGTGCGTCGGGACGGCGACATCAGCGGCTACCGCTGGGGCGTCGAGCGCAAACAGCAGCTACTCAAACGAGAGACGGCACTCTCCTGATGGCTTGAAGCCGCGTAGAATCCTCCGCCAAATCGAGTTGTAAAGAGGAATATTCGATGAGGCGTGTCAGCCTTGCCCGTTATTGCGCAGGCCTTATGGTCCTGCTGTTGGCGCTTGCCAGTCCGGCGTGGTCGGCCCCGGCCACGCCATTGTCCAACCTGGCGGCAGCCGAAGCGCCAGCGCTGGATGAAAACGCCAGCATCGAGCAACTGAGCGAACGGTTGGATCAGGTCCGTCAGGGCGTCACCAGTGAGGCCAACGACGACCTGCTGTCGCAATTGCGCCTGGCCGCGATGCAGGTGCAGCGCCAGGCGGACGCATTGAGTGCGCAGCGCACCACCGATGTGGAAAAGCTCGACGACAAGCTGAAGGTGATTGGCCCGGTCCAGCCGGACGAGGCCGCCACCCTGACCCAGCAGCGCAAAGCCCTGGAGGCCGAAAAAAAGGCGCTGGTGGCCCAGCAGGATCAGGCCACCAAGCTGACCCAGTCAGCACGCGACCTGTCCACGCAAATCGTCAACCTGCGCCGCAGTCAGTTCAACTCGCAGATCACCAGCCGTGCGGCCTCGCCACTGAGCCCGGCGTTCTGGCAAAGCATCATCCGCCCCACCCAGGACGACGTGGCGCGCCTGCGTGACCTGCGCGGCGAGGCAGCCGATGCCATCAGCAGTGCCTTCAGCGCCGAAAACCGCTGGCTGTTCATTACCAGCCTGGTCGCGGCGATTCTGGTCTGGACTCTGGTGCGGCGCGTGCTTGAGCGGTTGCTGGCCAGCGCCATGGTGGGCTGGTTACCTGAGGGCCGTCTTCGCCGCAGCGCCTTGGCCCTGGGCGTCAGCCTGGCAACCCTGGGCACCATCGCCGGTTCTGTTTCGCTGCTGCGTTGGGGGCTGGAGAGCAGCGCCGAGCTGGGCAGCGATATCGCCAGCCTGACCAACCACATTCTCGCCCTGGTGGTGTTCAGTGCCTTCATCACTGGCCTGGGCCGTGCCATGCTGATGTTGCAGCGCCCGTCCTGGCGGCTGCCGCCGATCCCCGACGAAGTGGCCAGTGCACTGGGCTGGTTCCCCAAGGTGCTGGCATTGGCACTGATGGTCATGATGACCATGGAGCGCATGAACAGCGTGATCGGCGCCAGCCTGGCGCTGACGGTGGCCGTCAACGGGCTGACCGCGCTGGTGGTGGCGTTCATCTTTGCCGGCGCGTTGCTGCGTTACCGCCGCACCCTGCGCAAGCATGACCTGGAGCGCCCCACGGGCCTGGCCGGGCTGATCCCGTTTGTAATGGTCATCTGGTTGTCGTTGATTCTGCTGGCGCTGCTCGCCGGTTACCTGACGCTTGCCTACTTCCTCACCGCCAAGTTGCTGTGGGTTAGCCTGGTCGTCACCTGTGCCTACTTGCTGACCACGTTCTTTGGCGACCTGTGCGAAACCCTGTTGTCGCCGCGTCAGCCCGGTGGCCTGGCTCTGGCTTCTACCCTGGGCCTGGCGCCGCGCCATCAGGCACAGGCCAGCACCATCCTGGCCGGCATCGGCCGCACCATCGTGCTGTTCCTGGCGCTGTTGCTGGTGTTGATGCCATCGGGCACCAGCCCCAGCGAACTGTTGCTGAGCCTGGGCGACTGGGACGGCACCGGCGGCAAGCTGCTCGGCAACCTGAACATCGTGCCGCAGGACATTCTGCTGGCCCTGGCGATTTTCTTCGGTGGCCTGTTCGCTATTCGCGTGGTCAAGCGCTGGCTGAGCGATCGCCTGCTGCCGGAAACCGACATGGACGCCGGCATGCGCGCCTCGCTGGTGACCCTGGTGGGGTATCTGGGCTTCCTGTTCCTGGCCATGCTGGTGATGTCGACCTTGCGCATCAACCTCACCAGCCTGACCTGGGTGGTCAGTGCCCTGTCGGTCGGTATCGGTTTCGGTTTGCAGCAAATCGTGCAGAACTTCATCTCCGGCCTGATCCTGCTGACTGAGCGCCCGGTAAAGGTGGGCGACTGGGTTAGCCTGGCAGGTGTCGAGGGTGATATCCGCCGCATCAACGTGCGCGCCACCGAGATCCAGATGTCGGACCGTTCGACGGTGATCGTGCCCAACTCGCAGTTCATTTCGCAGAACGTGCGCAACGTGACCATGGGCAATGCGTTGGGTGTGGTCAGCATTACCCTGACGCTGCCACTGGAAACCGATGCCAACCGTGTGCGCGAGCTGCTGCTGGCGGCATACGACGAGCATGAGGCGATTCTGGATGCGCCGGCCACTTCGGTGTCGTTCAAGGACCTGACCAGCAGCGGAATGGTGATTGGCGTGAGCGGTTATGTAGCCGGGCCGCGACAGGTATCGGGTACCCGCAGTGACCTGCTGTTCACCATTCTCGGGCGGTTGCGCGACGAAGGCATTCCCCTGTCATCGCCACAGAGCATGGTGCTGGTGCAAGAGGGCGCTCGCCCCGCTGACGAGTCGGTGTAAAGAGCGGGGGCGCCAAGCGCCCCCGACCTCAATGCTGCTTGGCCTGCCTGATCCGCAGCAAAATCACCAGCAACACCAACAACACTGGCGGCGCCATGGCCAACAACCCATCCCGCGCCGTCAGCCCCAACCCCAGCACATTCAGCCCGCCATACAGCAGCTTGAACAGATTCAGCAAGTAGTAGGTGATGGCGATGATCGACAGCCCCTCCACCGCCCGCTGGATCTTTACCTGGGCATCAGCCCGGGCATTGAGGCTGCGCAGAATGCCGGCGTTCTGTTCTTCCATCTCCACTTGCACCCGCGCCTGCAGCAAGTCGCCCAGGTTCGCCACGTTCTTCGCCAATTGTTCCAGCCGCTGCTCGGTGGCCGCGCAGTAGCGCACGGTCGGCTTGAACCGACGTTCGATGAACACCCCCAAACGCTGGCAGTCCCCCACATGGCTCTCCCGCAGTTCGCCCAGGCGTTCGAACACCAGTTGTGCATAGGCTTGGGTGGCGCCGAAGCGGTGGCGGGTTTTTACCGTGCGGCTTACAACCTGGCGTGACAGGTGGGCAATGGCTTCCAGCAGTCCTTTGGAGTCATGCCCTTCACCCCCGGCACTGCGCTCGGATAGGGTGACCAGGGTTTTGTCGAAGGCATCCAGCTCCTGGCTCAGCGCCTTGGCCGTGGTCAGGGTCAGCGAGGCCATCATGCGGTACGTCTCGATCTCCAGCAGGCGGCGGATCATGCGGCCCTGGCGGTAGGCATTGAGGCGGCGGTTGATGAACAGGAAGCGGTTGGTGCCGTCCTCGGTCAGGCGGAAGTCACTCCATACCACCGCATCGCCACCACCGACGCACGAGCCGCAGGGGTCTTTGAAACCGTATTGGGGCAGATCCAGGCCTTGCTCGTCGCGTACCAGCACCTGCACGGCGTTGATCACCTGTGCCGCCTGCGGGGCGATGGCCTCGGCCAGCACGGGTGGCAGGGCTTGCCAATCGGTATCGGCAGCCGTGCAGGGCACTACCAGTGTCAGGGTGAAGAACTCGGTGTGCCGTTCCCACTTGAACGGGTGGCCGTCCAGGCGGGTGATGCCTTGGGCTGCCGTAGTGTCCAGGGCATCCGGGCAGCAGCGTTGCAGCAGGGCCGCACAGGCAGCATCACCGCCGAGCAGGGCCAGGTGGAAGACATGCGCCGGGCCGTCGAAGTACAGCGACGGGCGGGCGTGCAGTTCGTTGTGCAAGGCGGTGCGTTGAGGGTGCATGGGTGGTCCGGCCTGGTGTTGTGATTGTGGGGGTACCAGGAAGTGGGACTTTGCGGGGGGAGGGGAAAGTCACGCGGGCGAGGGTTTGTATCGCGAAAAGGGCCGCAACGCGGCCCCTTGCGATATCAGCCGAGGCACCGCGTCACATGCTTGACCGACTGGTAGGCCGACAACCCCCACGGCCCCAGCTCACGGCCGATCCCGCTGCCTTTGGTGCCGCCCCACGAGGTTTCGACGAACACGGCCTGCACCGAGTTGATCCATACATGGCCAACTTCCAGCGCATCGGCCACGCGCTCGGCACGTTCCAGGTCCGCGGAGCAGACGGTGGCTACCAGCCCGAAGCGGCTGTCGTTGGCCTCGGCAATCGCCTGTTCCTCGCTGGCAAACCGCCGTGCACACAGCACCGGGCCAAAGATCTCCTCGCTCCACAGGCGGCTGTCTTTCGGCACATCGGCATACAGCGTCGGGCTGACGAACCAGCCGTCCCGGTCCAGCGCCTTGCCACCGGCCAGGCACTGCAAACCCTCCTCGCGTGCGGTGGCAAAGTAGCTGGCCACCTTTAGCCATTGTGCCTGGCTGGTCAGCGGGCCCATGTCGACTTCTTCGGTCAACGGGTTACCCACCCGCAAGTTTTCCAGTGCCGCTTGCAGGCGCGGCAGCAGCGCATCGGCAATACCGTCCTGCACCAGCAGGCGCGAAGTGGCCGAGCACATTTGCCCGGCGTTCCAGGTGATGCCGGCGACGATCCACTCCACTGCCTGGTCCACATCGCAATCATCGAACACCACGATCGCCGACTTGCCGCCCAGCTCCAGCGTGACTGGCCGGCACTGCGCCGAAGCGCTGCGCATCACCTGGCTGCCGACGCTGTTGCTGCCAGTGAACGACAGCTTGTCCAGGCCGTTGTGGTTGCTCAACGCAGCGCCAGTCTCGGCCTTGCCGTTGACGATGTTCAACACGCCAGCCGGCAGGCCCAGGGCATCGGCGATCTGGCCGTAGGCCTGCTCGATCAGCGGGGTGACTTCCGACGGTTTGAGCACAACGGTGCAGCCAGCGGCCAAGGCCGGGGCGAGCTTCCAGGCGCTGGTCACCAGCGGGAAGTTCCACGGCACGATCAGGCCGACTACACCCACCGGCTCCAGGCGGGTACGGGCAGTGAAGCCTGGCGCGGCCAGTGGCACATCACGGTTCTTCGAAGGCAGCTGTTCTGCCAGTTCGGCGTAGTAAGTGAAGGTGGCGATGGCGTCGTCCAGGTCGATTTCGGCCTCATGGCGCGGCTTGCCGTTGTTGCGCATCTGCAAGGTGATCAGCGCTTCGCGGCGCTGCCCGAGCTGTTCGGCAAAACCGCGCAGGAAGGCTGCACGCTCGCTGGCGCCGGTGCTTTTCCAGGCGGGCAGGGCGCTACGGGCGGCGGCCACGGCCTGGTCGACCTGGGCAACGCTGGCAGCCATGAATTCAGCGAACGGTTGCCCCAGCGCAGGGTCGTTGACGCTGATGCAGTCGCTGCCCTGGCCTTCGACCCAGCGGCCGGCGATATAGTGGGAAGTGGTCATGGTCGGTTTCCAGTCAGGCCATTTCGGCAGTGGTCACGGGCGTGTGCGTGGTGCTTTTGCAACGCACCCAACGCGGGCCTTGAGGGCCATACACACCAGCAGGTTCAGGGAAAAGGTTGAGCAGCAGCAGGTACAGCACGCCAGCCAGCCCCAGGGTGACCGGCAGGCTCAGGTCGATGCCCCCGGCCAGGTCGCCCAGCGGGCCGACGAACTGCCCCGGCAGGTTGACGAAGCACAGGCCGACCGCTGCGCTGGGGATCCACGCCCCCATGCCGCGCCAGTTCCAGCCATGCAGGAACCAGTAGTGGCCACCACGCTGGCCGCGGGTGAACACCTGCAGGTCATCGGCGTGGTAGAAGCCGCGGCGGGTAATCAGGCCGAGGATCATGATCACCATCCACGGGCTGGTGCAGGTGATGATGAGCACCGCAAAGGTCGACACGCTCTGCACCAGGTTGAAGGTGAAACGGCCGACGAAAATGAAGCCGATCGCCAGTACACCGATCAGCAACGTGGCGCCGGCGCGGCTGAGCAAGCGCGGAAACACGCTGGACATGTCCAGACCGGTGCCATATAGCGCCGTGGTGCCGGTGGACATGCCGCCGATCACCGCAATCAGGCACACCGGCAGGAAGAACCAGGTTGGGGCCACGGCCAGCAGGCCACCTACATAATTGTTGGCGGCGATGTAGTCCGGTGCCTGGGTTGCAACCAGGGTGGCCGTGCACAGGCCGAACAGGAACGGAATCAGTGTGGCGCCCTGGGCGGCAATCACGGCCAGCATGATGCGCGCCTTGGGCGTTTCACGCGGGATGTAGCGTGACCAGTCGCCCAGGAAGGCGCCGAACGACACCGGGTTGCTCATGGCCAGGATCGCTGCACCGACGAAGGCTGCCCAGAAGCCCGCCTGGCCCAGGTTGACGCTGCCGGCGTAACCGGCATCGAACGGCCCGGCAAAGGCGACGATACCCAGCAGGAACAGCAGGCTCGACGCCCACACGGCAATTTTGTTGACCCACAGCATGAAGCGGAAGCCGAAGATGCACACCACCAGCACCAGCACCGCGAACAGGCCGTAGGCCAGGCCCAGGGTAAGGTCGGTTTCCGGCAGGCCGGCCAGGCGCTTGGCCCCGCCGATCAACGCATCGCCCGAGCTCCACACCGACAGCGAGAAGAACGCCACCGCCGTCAGCAGCGACAGGAACGAGCCGACGATACGCCCATGCACGCCAAAGTGTGCGCCTGAAGACACCGCGTTGTTGGTGCCGTTCAGTGCCCCGAACAGGCCCATGGGTGCAAGGATCAGCGCGCCCACGGTAACGCCGAGCAGAATTGCCCACACACCTGCCTGGAACGACAGCCCGAACAGCACCGGGAAGCTGCCCAGCACGGCGGTAGCGAAGGTATTGGCGCCGCCGAAGATCAGGCGGAACAGGTCCAGCGGGGAGGCGTCGCGTTGATCGTCGGGGATCTGTTCGACGCCGTTGGTCTCGATACCGGTCGAGTGGCTCATGGTGATGCTCCAGCGCGGTTGTTGTAGCCTGCGCAGTGCGCGGGCCTTCTTGTGGGTGCGATGGCAGGGCGGCAGGGCCGCGTAAAAAGGTGATCAGGCCGGCGATACGACCGACAGGTGTTCGTGGCAGGCCAGCCACTGTTCGCCGTGGCGGCGGAACACGATGGTTTCGCGCTCGCTCAACTGGTGTACTTCACCGGCGATGCGGATATGGGTGGCCACATCGTGCATGAAGATCGCCACATCACCTTGCACGCTCACCTGGGCATTGCCCGACTCGCAGGCGAGCACGGCAAAACCCTCGACCTGCCACTGGGCCCAGAGGTCTTCGTAGGCACGGCGCGACAGCAGCGGTTGCGGCAAGGTGTGGAAGAGGAAGGTGGCGTCTTCGCTGAAGCAGGCGAAATAGCGGGCGGTGTCGTTGCTGGCAAACGCGGCGACGAGGTCGGCGGCCGCCTGCCGTACCTGGAGAGTCTGGTCCACGGGAGTGGCCTCACGGTTTTTGTGATTATGGTGAAGCGATTCTGGTGGCGGTTGGCGAGGGGAAAAATCGCTGGCGGCAAATAATCAGTTCAGGAATTTGTGAAGTGATGGCAGAGCTTCCTTTTAAAGCGGAAGGGAGCGGCCAGGCAACCCGACCGACGGCCTCTGCAGTCCTGCATCCTTGCCTACGCTGATACTCCCAACCCGCTGAAGCAAGGAGATCCCCCATGGCCTTCGAATACAAGCGCCTGGACAAGAACAACGCTGCGGTGCTGCTGGTCGACCACCAGACCGGCCTGCTCTCGCTGGTAAGGGATATCGACCCCGACCGCTTCAAGAACAACGTGCTGGCTCTGTCCGACCTGGCCAAATATTTCAAGCTGCCGACCATCCTCACCACCAGCTTCGAGACTGGCCCCAACGGCCCGCTGGTGCCGGAACTGAAAGAGCAGTTCCCCGACGCCCCCTACATTGCACGCCCCGGCAACATCAACGCCTGGGACAACGAAGACTTCGTCAAGGCGGTAAAAGCCACTGGCAAGAAGCAGCTGCTGATTGCCGGTGTGGTCACCGAAGTGTGCGTGGCCTTCCCGGCACTGTCGGCACTGGAGGAGGGCTTCGAGGTGTTCGTCGTCACTGACGCCTCTGGCACCTTCAACGAACTCACCCGCGACTCCGCCTGGCGGCGCATGGAGGCTGCCGGTGCACAGTTGATGACGTGGTTCGGCGTGGCCTGTGAGCTGCACCGTGATTGGCGCAATGACATTGAAGGGCTGGGGACCCTGTTCTCCAACCATATTCCGGATTACCGCAACCTGATGACCAGCTACAACACGTTGGCCAAGTAGGTTTTTTTTGGGGGGGCTGCACCGCAGCCCCCTCTCAGCCGGCAAGCGAAGCGGCAAACCGTCATGAATCGACCATACTGACTCTTCATTCCCCTTCAGGAGAGTGTCATGTCGAAGCCGTCCAGGAAGAAACCCACCCAGGAAATGCCAGAAAAACTGGGCGGCAAGGCCTACGAAAAAGCGCTCAAACACCTGCATGTAGAGCTGGTGAAGCTACAGGAGTGGGTGGTTGCCAAGGGCCTGAAGGTGTGCATCGTCTTCGAAGGCCGTGACGGTGCCGGCAAGGGTGGCACCATCAAGGCCATCACCGAGCGTGTCAGCCCACGGGTGTTCCGCGTGGTGGCACTGCCCGCACCGACCGAGCGAGAGAAAACCCAGATGTACCTGCAGCGCTATCTGGGCCACCTGCCCGCTGCGGGCGAAGTGGTGATCTTCGACCGCAGCTGGTACAACCGCGCCGGGGTCGAGCGGGTCATGGGCTTCTGCTCTGACGAGCAAGTGGACAAGTTTCTGACCGGTGTGCCCGTGTTCGAAAAGGTCATGGTCGAGTCGGGGATCATCCTCATCAAGTACTGGCTTGAAGTCAGCGCCGAAGAGCAGACCCGGCGCCTGCAGGACCGCATCAATGATGGCCGCAAGCTGTGGAAGCTGTCGCCGATGGACCTCAAGTCGTACACCCGCTGGGATGATTACACCCAGGCGCGCGACGACATGTTCCAGGCATCGGATACCGCCTGGGCACCGTGGTTCGTGGCCCATTCCAACGACAAGCGGCGCGCCCGGCTGAACATCATCAGCCATCTGCTTGGCCGCATTCCCTACAAGGACATCACCCGCGACCAGCTGGTGAAGTTGCCCAAACGCGGCAAGATCGGCAAGTACAAGGCTGTGGCCTATCCGTTCAAGGTCGTTGAAGAACGCTTCTGACCCCCTCCCTGCGGGGAGCTGCGAAGGTACGAGCTCATGCCACATGACGGCAGCCTGTTGCAGGCGACGGTGGTGTTCCTGTTGGCCGTGGTGCTTCTGGTACCACTGGCACAGCGCCTGAAAATGGGGGCGGTACCGGGTTACCTGCTGGCGGGTATCCTGATTGGTCCTTCGGTGTTCGGCCTGCTCGACAACCCGGACAACGTGGCGCGGCTGTCGGAAATGGGCGTGGTCATGCTGCTGTTCGTGATTGGCCTTGAACTCTCACCCCGGCGTCTGTGGACCATGCGCCGGGCGCTGTTTGGCGTCGGCAGCTTGCAGGTGGGGCTGACTGCGGTGCTGCTTGGGCTGCTGGCGTACTGGCTGTTCGACCAATCGAAACCCGCTGCCATCGTGCTAGGCCTGGGCCTGGCGCTGTCGTCCACCGCCTTTGGCTTGCAGGTACTGGCCGAGCGCAAGGACCTGGGCAAGCCGCACGGTCGCCTGGCGGTGGCCATCCTGCTGTTTCAGGACATTGCCGCCATCCCCTTGATTGCCGTGGTGCCGCTGCTCGGGGGCGATGTCAGCACCGCCGACGAAGGGGCCTGGCCACTGCTGGCAGTGGCTGTCGGCATAGGCGTGCTGATTGTCTTTGGTCGCTATCTGTTGACCCCGGTATTCAAGTGGACGGTGGGTTCGGGCTTGCCCGAGCTGTCGACGGCCACGGCCTTGCTGGTGGTGCTGGGCACCGCCTGGCTGATGGAGCACGTGGGCGTGTCGATGGCACTGGGTGCATTTCTGGCCGGCGTGCTGATGGCCGAGTCGCCATTTCGCCACGAACTGGAAACCCAGATCGAGCCGCTCAAAGGCCTGCTGCTGGGGCTGTTCTTCGTTGGCGTGGGCATGAGTGCCGACCTGCGCCTGCTGTTTGGCATGCCACTGATGGTGTTAGGCCTGACCGTGTTGCTGGTCGCCATCAAGCTGCCCTTGCTGTATGGCCTCGGGCGTACGGTTGGCGGGCTCAACAAGGCCCAGGCGTTGTGCCTGGGTGTGGTGCTGGCCTCGGGTGGCGAGTTTGCCTTCGTGGTGTTCAAGCTGGCGCTGGAGCATCAGGTGCTGACTCGGCAGGTGCATGACGTGCTGGTGCTGGCCATTACCTTGTCGATGGCGGTGGTACCGCTGGTGATGATGGCCTTGGCGCGGCAGTTACGAGACGCCAGCCCCGTACAGGCAACCCCGGAAACGAGTGACTGAACCGTGGCACATGACGAACTGAATGTTCGGAGGTGAAGCATGCAACCGGGTATCAAGCTGGACAGCGCCCTGTCGCGGGGTTTGCTCGATGTGCTGATCAAAGCCGGCCTGGTGGCTGCCTTGGTGATCTTTGCCTTTCAGGTGTTCCAGCCATTTCTGGAGCTGATGCTGTGGGCGGTTATCCTGGCGGTCACCCTGTACCCGTTGCATTGTCGCCTCCAGCGCCGTACCGGCCTCAAGCAGGGGTATGCGGCGACGCTGGTGGTGGTGTTGGTACTGGTGGTGCTGCTGGTGCCGATCTACCTGGTGGTGATGTCCATCGGCGAATCGGTGGACAGCCTGGTGACGTTGCTCAAAAGCGGAGCCTGGAGCGTGCCGACCCCGCCTGACGCCGTGGCGGCCTGGCCACTGATCGGGCCGAAGGTGCATGCCCTTTGGTTGGCGGCCTCCGAAAACATGGCCAGTGTGCTGAACCAGTGGATGCCCCAGCTCAAGGGCGCCGGGCGCACGGTGCTGGGTGCTGCGGCCAGTGCCGGGGGGGCCTTTTTGCTGTTCATTGGTGCGATCATCATCTCCGGGGTGATCATGGCCTTTGGTGACCGTGGTGAAATCGCGGCACAGCGTATCGCCATGCGGGTATCGGGTGAGGAGCGGGGCAAGCCATTGGCCAAGTTATGCACCGCGACCATTCGTGCGGTGGCCCAGGGTGTGATCGGCATTGCGTTCATCCAGATGTTGCTGATCGGCGTCGGCTTCGTGGTCAAAGGGGTGCCAGGGGCCGGCATGCTGGCCATCGTCATCCTCATGCTGGGGATTGCCCAGGCGCCCGCTACCCTTGTCACGTTGCCGGTGATCATCTATGTGTTCAACGTCGAAGGCTTTACCGCCGCGACCATCGTGTTTGCCATCTACACCTTCGTTGCCGGGCTGGCCGACAACGTGCTCAAGCCGCTGCTGCTGGGGCGAGGGGTGGACGTGCCGATGCCGGTGGTGCTGATCGGGGCGCTGGGCGGCATGGTGGTCAAAGGGATCATCGGCTTGTTCATCGGCCCGGTGATCCTTGGCGTCACCTACGTGTTGTTCTGGCAATGGGTTGCACTGCAGGTGCCGGAGCAACCGGCACCACCTGCTGCCTGAGCCAGGGGTTGCCATGCCCAAGTACGGCTATGGTCTGGGGCTGCTGCTAGTGCTGGCCGGCTGCACCCAGGTTGGCCCGGATTTCGAAAAGCCCCAGGCCCCTTGGCTGGCCGGCTGGAGCACGCCTTTGCTGGAGCAGGCAGGACGCAACGCTGTGGCGCCCGACCTGCGCCGCTGGTGGACGGTGTTCGCCGACCCAATGCTGGACGCGCTGATTGCCGAGGCCGATGCCAACAACACCAACCTTCGCGTGGCGGGCCTGCGCATCGCCGAAGCCCGTGCCCAGCTGGCCATCGTGCAGACCGGGCGTTATCCACAGTTGCAACAGTTGAGCGCGCAGAGCCTGTACCTGAAACAAGACCAGTCCGGCGCTGCAGCAGCGCGTGACTCGGTGTTCTGGCAATCCAGCGTGGGCTTCGACATCGGTTGGGAAATTGACTTCTGGGGGCGCTTCAGCCGCGCCATCGAAAGCGCAGATGCGGCCTACTTCGTTTCCCAGGCCAATTACGCCGATGCCATGCTGCTGTTGCGTGCACAAGTGGCCGACACCTACTTCGCCCTGCGTACCGCCGAGGCACGGCTGGATATCGCGCGCGAGAACGCCGAGCGCCAGGCGCGTAGTCTGGAGATCACCGACCGGTTGTTCCGCCACGGCGAAAATGACGAGCTCGACTGGCAGCAGGCGCGCACCCAATACCTGGCGACCCTGGCCACCATCCCCGAGTTCGAAAACCAGCTCAACGCGCTGCGCAACGTGCTGTGCTCGCTGCTGGGCCGCCCGCCCGGGCCGCTGCCGCAGCTGGAGGCCGGCCATGGCCAGCTGCCATTGCCAGACCGCGCGGTGCTTCAGGACGTACCGGCCAACCTCTTGCAGCGCCGCCCGGACATCCGCGCCGCCGAGCAGGCGGTGGCGGCGCAGTCGGCGCTGGTTGGGGTTGCCGAGGCCGATCTTTATCCACAGCTGAGCCTGCTGGGCAGCATTGGCTGGACCTTTTTATCCGCCAGTCATCTGCCCGACACCTTCGACCTGGCTGCTGGCCCTAGCCTGATCTGGAACCCGTTCGACTATGGCCGGCGCAAGAATGCCGTGCGCGTAGAGGATGCCCGCTTGCAGCAACTGATCGAGCTGTACCAGCAAAACGTGCGCGAAGCGGCCCGCGAAGCCGACGATGCCGCCAGCGGGCTTGTCCGCTCGCTGCAGAGCGCAACCATTCGCGACCAGGCCTCGCAGGCTGCGCAGCGTTCGCTGAACCTGGCCAGCTCGCAGTACCGCGAAGGCTTTGCCGACTTCCAGCGCGTGCTCGATGCCCAGCAACTGCTGTTGCAGCAACAGGACGGTTACCTGGTCAGCCGTGGCAACGCAGTCAGTAGCCTTGTGACCTTGTACAAGGCCTTGGGCGGTGGCTGGGATGCCCGCCGCGCACCGATCGACCCGGCCACCCGCCAGCACATGCAGCACCGCACCGACTGGGGCGAGCTGCTCGACGAGCCAGCCCCCACCGCACATGCACAAGGTGAAAAGCAATGAGCGACAGCACGCCTACGCCCCCCCCGCCAGCCCCTGATCGCGGCATGCGCTGGGTGCTGCTGCTGATAGCCGTGAGCCTGCTCTGGTACTTGCTGGCCGACCGCTTCACGCCGTACACCCAGCAGGCCCGCCTGCAGGCGTACGTGGTTCCGGTGGCCGCCGAAGTGGCCGGGCAGATCAAGCGTGTCGCAGTCGGCAACAACCAGGAGGTGCGCCAGGGCGATGTGCTGTTCGAGCTCGATCAGGAACAGTACCGCATTGCCTTGGCCCGCGCCGAAGCCGACCTCGAAACCGTGCGCCGTCAGATCGGCGCCAGTACCGCCGGCATCGACTCGGCCCAGGCCGCGCTCGTGGCCGCCGAGGCCAACGCACGCAAGGCCCGGCAGGACGCCGAGCGCCTCAAGCGCCTGATTGATGAGGACCCCGGCACAGTATCGGTACGTCGCCTGGAAGGCGCCCAGGCTACCCGCGACCAGGCCATCAGCCAGGTGGCGGCGGCCCGTGCGGAGGTGGAGCGGGCCCGTGAGCAGCAGGGCGGGGCGCAGGAGGACAACGCCCAGCTGCGCAGTGCTGCGGCCAATGTCGAAAAGGCACGGCTTGACCTGGCGCGCACGGTGGTGCGCGCTGATGCGAATGGCCTGATCACCGACCTGCGCACTGACGTTGGGCATTATGTCGGGGCTGGCAGCCCGATGATGACGCTGATCAGTATCCACGACGTGTGGATAAGTGCCGACATGACCGAGAACAACCTCGGCCGCCTGCGCCCCGACACCCCGGTGCTGGTGGTGCTTGATGCGCTGCCCGGTACCGTGTTGAAGGGGCGTGTTCGCAGCATTGGCTACGGCGTGAGCGTGGGCCAGGGCACCCCGCCGGGTACTTTGCCGACCGTTCAGAACAGCCGCGAGTGGCTGCGTTCGGCACAGCGCTTCCCGGTGATTGTCGAGCTTGAGCGCGACCAACTTCAGGACAAAACCGTGCTGCGGGTTGGTGGCCAGGCCGAGGTCATGGCCTTGCCTGGCGAAGGCAACCCGCTGAACCTGCCGGGCAGGTTGTTCATGTGGCTGATGAGCTGGCTGTCGTATGCCTATTGAATTGCGCCGCCTGCGGGCCCTGCGCCTGGCCTGGGGCGTGGCGCTGTGCCTGGTGGTCAGCTTCGGCATCGGCCTGCCCGTGCCGATCCTGGCACCGGTGTTCGCCGTGCTGTTGCTGGCCATGCGTAGCCAGCCATTGCCGTTGCGCGCGGCACCCGCCTTGGCGGTACTGGTGCTGCTCGCGTGTGGCAGCGGGTTATTGCTGATTCCACTGTTGCGTCACGCCCCGGTCAGCGGAGTGTTGCTGGTGGGCGTGGGCGTTTTTCTCACGTTGCGCTATGCCTTGATGGGCGGCAACGGCCTGCTGGCCAACTTGCTGATAGTCGGCCTGACCATGATTGCTGCTGCGGGTACCAGCGACTTCACCTTGGCCCTCTCGGTGGTCGAAGCGCTGGCCAAAGGCATGTTGCTTGCGGTGCTGGGCACGGCCTTGGCCCATGTGCTGTTTCCCGAACCTGCCAATGCGCCGGCACAGCCGGTTCCGCCGCTGCTGGGGCGCGGGCATGTCAGCTGGGTAGCGTTGCGCGCCACGTTGATTGTGATGCCGGCCTTCCTGCTGGCGCTGATTGCCCCGGACCAGTACATGCCGCTGATCATGAAGGCAGTGAGTGTGGGGCAACAGGCCGGCGAAACCCGCGCGCGGCACGCCAGCCGTGAGCTGGTTGGCTCAACGTTGCTCGCCGGGTTGCTGGCGATACTGATGTGGGGCGCGTTGAGCCTGTTCGTGCACCTGTGGATGTTTTTTTTGTGGGTGCTGCTGTTCGCGCTCTGGCAGGCGCGGCGGCTGTATCAGGTGGTGCAGAACCGGCAGAGCCCGGCGTACTGGGTGAGCTGCCTGACGACCCTGTTGATCCTGCTGGGGCAGTCGGTGCAGGACAGTGCTGGCGGGCAGGATGTGTACAAGGCGTTTGCGGTGCGCATGGCACTGTTTCTGGCGGTGTCGGTGTATGCCAGTGCCATGCTGATCTGGATTGATCGGCGCCGGGTTCGGGCTGCCTAGGGTTGCCAGTCAACTCCGCTCTCATCCAGATAGGCATCCACCGCCGCGCCCACCGTTGGATGAAAGGCATTCTCCCCCATATGGTGGAACAACCCGAACCGCCGCATCTTGTCCTTCACCGGGTCCTTCATCTCGGCAAACTGCAACTCCACCCCCCGTGCTTCCAGCGCCCGGTCCAGCTCGGCCAGCATGTCGGCCGAAGTGATGTCGATACTGGTCACTGGCTCCGCCGCGATGATCAACCGCTGCACCGGTGTAGGCGACGCGTCCACTGCCGCCATCACTGTGCTCTGGAACTGCTCGGCGTTGGCGAAGAACAGCGGCGCGTCCCAGCGCAGCAGCACCAACCCTGGAATGCGTCGGGCCTGTGGATAACGCTGCACATCATGGTAGCCCCGCGTACCATCCACCCGGCCCAGTACCGCATGGTGCGGCCGCCAACCGTCCCACAGAAACTCTATCACTGCGATGGCCACGGCGATGCAGATACCTGGAATAGCGCCAAATACGGCTACGCCGACAAAGCAGGTGAACGACAGCCAGAACTCCCACTGCTGCATGTGGAATATACGTTTGAGGTCGGTGAACTCGAACAGGCCCAGTGCGGCAGCAATCACCACGGCGGCCAAGGCACTGTTGGGCAGGTGCTGCATCAGATTGGGCGCCACCAGCAGCAACAGGGTTACCGCCAGCGCGCCGATAATACCGGTGAGTTGGGTTTGCGAGCCTGCCGCTTCGGCCACTGGCGTGCGCGATGAACTGCTGCTGATCGGAATACCCTGGAACAGCCCCGAAGCCAGGTTGGCTATACCCAGGCCGAACATTTCCTGGTTCGGGTTGATCGGCATTTTCAGGCGGGCGGCATAGGAGCGCGACAGCACACTGGTGTCGGTGAACGACACCAGCGCTACCGCGATGCCACCGAGCAGCACCTCCACCAGGTCGATGTCGCTGACCCAGGGGAAGACAAAACCGGGCAGCCCTTGGGGCAACTCGCCGAGCACCTTCACGCCTTGCTGGTCGAGCCCCAGCAGGCTCACCGCCAGCGTGGCCAGCACCACGGCAATGAGGATGCCCGGTACCCGCTTGAGGGGCTTGAGCAAAAGGATCAGCACCAGGCTGCCACCACCGACCATGAAGCTTGGCCAATGCCCTTGGCCGGCAAGCAAGGCCTGAATCAGGTTCCAGATATCTCGTAGCGGTCCTTGGCTGTCCACCGAGAGGCCGAACAGCTTGGGCAGTTGGCTGATCAACACCGTGAGGGCGATACCGTTCATGTACCCATAGCGGATCGGCTTGGACAGCAACTCGGTGATGAAGCCCAGGCGCAGCAGCCCGGCAATCACACAGAACGCCCCGGCGACCAGCGCCATCATGCTGGCGATGGCGATTGCCCGCTGCGGGTCACTGGCGGCGTACTGCACCACCACCGCCAGGATCGGCGCGGCCAGTGCCGAGTCCGGGCCCAGCACGAGGATGCGGCTGGGGCCGAACAGGGCATAGGCCAGCAAGGGGATGATGGTGGCATACAGGCCATAGATGCCGGGGACGCCGGACGCTTCAGCGTAGGCAATGCCCACGGGTACCAGCATGGTGGTGAGCACCAGGCCGGCGCCGATGTCCTTGGCCAGCCAGGCTGGCTTGTAGTGGAGCAGGGTGACCAGGCCGGGTAACCAGCGTTGCCAGTCGAAGCGAGTGGGTTCGGGCATGGTGCGGGCTCTGGGGGAGGAGGGGACTCAATCACAGCTTAGATGTTGGGATGGGGGGCTGCGCAGCAGCCCCTTCAATCTCAATCCATCTATACAGTCGTCACCACTGCTGCGCATTCAACCGGGAAGTTCACCGAGTTGGCAATAAAACACTCATGGTGCGCATCCTCATGCAAACGCAAGGCAATCTCCCGGTCCGAGTTCGCACTGATGGTCACTTGCGGGCGCAGTAGCACTTGAGTGAAGCGACCCTTCCTCTGTGTATCGCCCTCCACCATGCGCCCCAGTGGTTTGTCGACGTACTCCAGCACATTTACACCATTCACCGCACACAGGTGCAGGTACCAGAGCTTGTGGCAGGCCGACAGCGATGCTACCAGCATGTCTTCCGGGTTCCAGCGTTGTGGGTCACCGCGAAAGGCGGGGTCTGCCGATCCGGCCAAGGCAGCCTTGCCGGGGGCCTCAACGTTGAAGTCGCGTGCATAGGCGGTATAGCTGGACGTACCGTCACCCTTGTTGCCGGTCCAGGTCACTTGCACTTCGTACTGGTGTTCTTTCATCTGTCCTCCTTGAACCCATGAGCCCATCGCGGGCAACGCCGACTATAGCGCTTCCTGTACTGTCGATGGCGGGCAGGGCCTCCAGCACCTCAATGCCCGCCTGCACATGACCGAGGGCCTGAGCCTGGTGCTGGGGGCCGGGCAAAACAAAACCCCTTGAAGCGTAAGCCTCAAGGGGTTTGTGGTTACAGCAGGCTACCGCTTAGACGTTGAAGCGGAAGTGCATCACGTCGCCGTCTTTGACGATGTAATCCTTGCCTTCCAAACGCCATTTACCGGCTTCCTTGGCACCGCTCTCACCCTTGAACTGGATGAAGTCGTCATAGGCCACCACTTCAGCGCGGATGAAGCCTTTTTCGAAGTCGGTGTGGATCACGCCAGCGGCTTGTGGTGCGGTGGCACCTACGCGTACGGTCCAGGCACGTACTTCCTGCACGCCGGCAGTGAAGTAGGTTTGCAGGTTCAGCAGCTCGTAACCGGCGCGGATCACACGGTTCAGGCCAGGCTCTTCCAGGCCCAGGGCCTCGAGGAACATGTCCTTCTCTTCACCGTCGTCCAGCTCGGCGATTTCCGCTTCGATCTTGTTGCACACCGGCACCACCACCGCGCCTTCTTCCTCGGCAATGGCCTTGACCACGTCCAGGTGCGGGTTGTTGTCGAAACCGTCTTCCGCCACGTTGGCGATGTACATCACCGGCTTGCTGGTCAACAGGTGGAAGCCGCGGATGACCGCCTTGTCTTCGGCGCTCATGTTCTTCATCAGGCTGCGCGCTGGCTTGCCTTCGGTGAAGTGCGGGATCAGTTGCTCCAGGATAGCCTTCTGCGCCAGGGCTTCCTTGTCGCCGCCCTTGGCGTTGCGGGCAACCTTCTGCAGTTGCTTCTCGCAGCTGTCGAGGTCGGCGAAGATCAGTTCGAGGTCGATGATCTCGATGTCACGCTTGGGGTCGACGCTGTTGGAAACGTGGATCACGTTTTCGTCTTCGAAGCAGCGCACCACGTGGGCAATGGCGTCGGTCTCGCGGATGTTGGCGAGGAACTTGTTGCCCAGGCCTTCGCCTTTCGACGCACCCGCCACCAGGCCGGCGATGTCGACGAATTCCATGGTGGTGGGCAGGATGCGGTTTGGCTTGACGATTTCAGCCAGCGCATTCAGGCGCGCATCGGGCATCGGCACGATGCCGCTGTTTGGCTCGATGGTGCAGAAAGGGAAGTTCTCCGCCGCGATGCCAGACTTGGTCAGGGCGTTGAACAGGGTGGACTTGCCGACGTTGGGCAGGCCGACGATGCCGCAATTGAAACCCATGGGTATTCCCCTCTCTAAAGGAAATCAGGCCTTCTGGCTGTGCAGCTCGCGCATCGCCTTGGCGAAGTCGCCGGCAAGCACGTCCGGCAGCACGCCGAGGGCAAAATCGATGCTGGCGTCGAGCTTCTCCTGCTCGGCGCGTGGCGCGCGGCCCAGGACGAAGTTGGAGACCAGTTTGGCGTCGCCCGGGTGGCCGATGCCAAGCCGCAGGCGGTGGAAGTCGTTCTGGTTGCCGAGCTGCGCGATGATGTCGCGCAGGCCGTTATGCCCACCATGGCCGCCGCCGCGCTTGAGCTTGGCAACGCCCGGAGGCAGGTCGAGTTCGTCGTGCGCCACCAGGATCGCTTCCGGCTTGATGCGGAAGAAATTGGCCAAGGCCGCCACGGACTGGCCGCTACGGTTCATGTAGGTGGTGGGGATCAACAAACGAACGTCGTTGCCCTGATGGCTGAACTTAGCCGTCAGGCCGAAATATTTCTTGTCAGCGGTCAGCGAAACACGCTGTGCGCTGGCAATGCGTTCAACGAAAAGAGCCCCTGCGTTATGCCGGGTCTGTTCGTATTCGGGGCCGGGGTTACCCAGGCCGACGATCAACTGGATGGCGGTCACGTCAGGGGCTCTTCCTTGGAGTTGGTGGGTTACAGGGCGCGCGGCACTGTAACCCGATCAACGCCGGCGTGCGAGTAGATTACTCGGCAGCGCCTTCTGCTTCTGGAGCAACGCGTGGAGCGTGAACGTTGGCAACAGCTTTGTCATCACCGTGGGCCAGAGCAACGAACTCTACGCCTTTCGGAGCTTTCAGGTCCGACAGGTGGATGATGGTGCCGACTTCGGCGTTGGCCAGGTCAACTTCGATGAACTCAGGCAGGTCTTTGGCTTCGCAGGAAACTTCGATCTCGGAAACAACGTGGGAGATCTCGCCGCCTTTCTTGACCGGTGCTTCTTCGTTGATGAAGTGCACTGGAACAACAGCGGTCAGTTTCTGGCCAGCAACAACGCGAACGAAGTCGGCGTGCATGATGAACTGCTTGGCTGGGTGGCGCTGCATGGCCTTGATGATGACGTTTTGCTTAACGCCGTCAACGTTCAGCTCGATAACGTGGCTGAAGGCAGCTTCGTTTTCGAACAGCTTGGTGATTTCCTTGGCCAGGATGGTCAGGGATTGAGCTTCTTTATCGCCACCGTAGACAACGGCTGGGATGCTCAGCGAGTGACGCAGGCGGCGGCTCGCACCTTTCCCCAGGTCAGTACGCGCTTGGGCGTTCAGGATGAAATCAGTCATTTTGCTTCTCCAAAATAGCCCCCCGAGGGCGTTTGCGACCAGCGCCAACGGGGATGGCAAAAAAGCCCCGCCCCAACACATGTTGGGGCGGGGCGCTTCACATCAACACGTGTTCCGCTTAGCGGAACATCGCGCTGATCGATTCTTCGTTGCTGATGCGGCGTACCGCTTCAGCGACAACCGGTGCGATATCCAGCTGGCGGATACGGTCACAGGCTTGAGCAGCGGCGGACAGCGGAACGGTGTTGGTCACCACCAGCTCGTCCAGTACCGACTTCTCGATGTTCTCGATCGCGCGGCCCGACAGGACAGGGTGCGTGCAGTAGGCGTAAACCTTGGCAGCGCCGTGTTCTTTCAGGGCTTTGGCCGCGTGGCACAGGGTGCCGGCGGTGTCGACCATGTCGTCTACCAGGATGCAGGTGCGCCCTTCGACGTCGCCGATGATGTGCATAACCTCGGAGTGGTTAGCCTTTTCGCGGCGTTTGTCGATGATACCCAGGTCGACACCCAGGGACTTGGCGACTGCACGTGCACGCACGACACCACCGATGTCCGGGGAGACAATCATCAGGTTCTCGAAACGCTGGTCTTCGATGTCGTCAACCAGTACGGGCGAGCCGTAGATGTTGTCGACCGGGATATCGAAGAAGCCTTGGATCTGGTCAGCGTGCAGGTCGACGGTGAGAACACGGTCGATACCCACGACAGTGAGCATGTCAGCGACGACTTTGGCGCTGATGGCTACACGTGCCGAACGCGGACGGCGGTCCTGGCGGGCATATCCGAAGTAAGGAATCACGGCGGTGATTCGGGATGCTGAGGAGCGGCGGAAGGCGTCGGCCATCACTACCAGTTCCATCAGGTTATCGTTGGTCGGGGCACAGGTCGGCTGAATAATGAAAACGTCTTTACCGCGAACATTTTCATTGATCTCAGTGCTGATCTCACCGTCGGAGAATTTACCGACAGAGACGTCACCGAGAGGGATATGCAGCTGACGTACGACACGCCGAGCCAGATCGGGGTTAGCGTTCCCCGTAAAGACCATCATCTTGGACACGCGCAGTACCTGAAGGCTGAGGGTATACCTGGATGAGTATAAGGAAAATGGCAGGGGCGGCTGGATTCGAACCAACGCATGGCAGGATCAAAACCTGCTGCCTTACCGCTTGGCGACGCCCCTGTATCTGTTGCTGCGAACGCTTATGCGCTCGGCTTCTTGACCAGACTTTGCAGCTTGCGATGCAACATCGAAACATTGCTTCCTTTCGCCACAAACCCTGTTTGGGTCGCTGAAAGAAGGGCCAGAACTTTATCAGCTTCGGCTTTGCTTGGGAAGGCCCCAAACACACAACTTCCAGTGCCGGTTAGTCGAGCCTCAGTGAATTTTCCCAGTGAATTCAATGCATTGCGAACTTCTGGGTAATTCTGCTCTACCACCGGTTGGCAGTCATTTCGACTGTTTCCCTTGGGAACGGGGCGCATCTTAAGGGGGAGTGAATCACGTGTCAACTGTGGATGTGAAAAAATTTCTACTGTGCTGACAGACACTTGCGGCACCAGCACGACATACCAGGGTTCTTCCGGGTCTACCGGGGTGAGTTGTTCGCCCACGCCCTGTGCGAACGCCGCATGGCCGCGCACGAATACCGGTACGTCGGCGCCCAGGCTCAGGCCCAGTGCGGCCAGTCGGTCTTCGTCCCAGTCGAGCTGCCAAAGGTGGGCCAGGGCAAGCAGGGTGGTGGCGGCATCCGAGCTGCCACCACCGATGCCGCCACCCATGGGCAGCACTTTGGTCAGCCAGATGTCGGCGCCGAGCGGGGTGCTGGATTGCTCCTGCAACTTGCGGGCGGCGCGCACGATCAGGTTGCTGTCGTGCGGTACAGCTTCAATCTCGGTGTGCAGGCGGATCACGCCATCGTCACGCAGGGCGAAACTCAGTTCGTCGCCATGGTCGAGAAACTGGAACACAGTTTCCAGTTCGTGGTACCCATCTGGGCGGCGGCCGATGATGTGCAGCCACAGGTTGAGCTTGGCCGGGGCGGGCAGGGTGAGCGTTTGCATGTGATCAGTGCCCCAGCTGGCGTGGCTGCCAGTCCTTGACCACCAGGGTCACGTCCAGGTCCTTGCCGTGCAGTTTCAGGCGCTCGGGCAGCCAGTAGCCGTTCTGCTCGGTGTAGCTCAGGTACTGCACCTGCCAGCCGTCCTGGTCGAGGCTGGCCAGACGGCTGTCACCGTCCAGGGTCAGCTTGCTCTTGCTGTCGGGGGCGGGCAGGCCGCGTACCCACCAGACCAGGTGGGACACCGGCAGTTGCCAGCCAAGCTGCTCTTCCAGCAAAGCTTCGGGGCTCGTGGCCTCGTAACGGCCCTGGTTGGCTACTTCCAGTACCACGCCACCCGGCCGGCCGGTCAGGCGTGCGGCACCACGGCCCAGCGGGCCGGCAAGGCGGATGTCGTAGTAGTCCTGGCGCTGCAGCCAGAACAGCGTGCCGCTGCCGGAGTCGCGCGGTGCGCGGATGCCGACCTTGCCGTTGATCTGCCAGCCATCGAGGCTGCTCAGTTGTTCTTTATGGGCGCGCCACTGTTGTGGGTTGCCGTGGCCCTGCAGGGCCTCGCGGCTACCGAAACCGGCACAACCGGCCAGCAGGGCGATCAGGGTGAAGGTGATGCAATGGCGCAGGAACATGGCGTTAAAGGGTCTCGGATCCGGTCAGGCGCAGGAGGGTCTTGCGCAGGATGGGGCTGTCGGCCTGGGCTTCGAAGCCTTTGGCCCACACCTGGCGGGCTTCGCGGCGCTTGCCGTTGGCCCACAGCACTTCGCCCAGATGGGCGGCCACTTCATGGTCTGGGAAGTTGGCAAAGGCCTGACGCAGGTAGGTTTCGGCCTCGTCGAGGTTGCCCAGGCGATAGTTGACCCAACCCAGGCTGTCGAGCACTGCCGGGTCGTCCGGGGTCAACTGATGGGCCTTGTCGATCAGCGCCTTGGCTTCGCTGTAGCGGGTAGTGCGGTCGGCCAGGGTGTAACCCAGGGCGTTCAGGGCCATGGCATTTTCTGGCTCGCGGGTGATGATGGCGCGCAGGTCTTTTTCCATCTGTGCCAGGTCGTCGCGTTTTTCGGCCAGCATGGCGCGGGTGTACAGCAGGTTGAGGTCGTCCGGGTACCGTTGGATGGCTTGTTGAAGCACCTGGTTGGCCTGGGCGTCCTTGTTGTTGTTGCTGTAGCTCTCCGACTCGATCAGGTACAGCTGGATGGCGAGGTCCGGCTGGGCTTCGCGGGCTTCGGCGAGCAGGCGCGAAGCGTCGGTGCCTCGGCCGTTGGCAATCAGGATATCGGCCTGGCGCAGTTGCGCGGGCAGGTAATCGGGGCCAGGGCCGACCAGCGCGTATTCGCGCAGGGCACCTGCGGGGTCGTGGCGCTCTTCCCGGATGCGGCCCAGGTTCAGGTGCGCGGCGTCGACGTTGCTGTCACGCTCAATCAGTTCCTGCAGGTAGCCTTCGGCTTCATCCCAGTCTTTGTTCTCCAGGCACACCAGCGCCAGGGAGTAACGAAGTTCGTCATCGTCAGGGTACTGCTGGACCAGGCTGAGGAACTCGCCCTTGGCATCGGCGATGCGGTCTTGCTCGACCAGGGTGCGGGCGTAGGTCAGGCGCAGGCGCTTGTCATCCGGGTTGTCGCGGATAGCGCTGCGCAGCAGTGGCAGGGCTTCCGGGCCACGGTCCAAAGTCTGCAGCAATCGGGCGCGCAGCAGGATCGGGGCGATTTCGCCGTTCTGCGCCGGGTGCGACTCAAGCAGCTCCAGTGCCTCTTCGGCCTTGCCGTCCTGATTCAGCAGTAGCGCTTTGCCGAACACCAGCTGGCCGTTGTTCGGGTATTTCACCAGCAGGCGCTCGAAGCTTTGCAGCAGGCCATCGCGGGTGCTCTGGTCGGTTTCGGCGGCAGACAGGGCGAGGAAGTCGAAGTGGGTGTCGCCTTGGCCCTGCAGCACCTTTTCCATATAGGCCATGGCGTCGTCATAGCGGCCGGCGCGGGCCAGCTGGATGGCGGCGGCGCGTTGGGCGTCGAGGTTTTGCGGGTCGTTGCGGGCCCAGACCAGGGCGTTTTCCAGCGATGGCTCATCGGCGCCGAGGTACTCGGCGATGCGATAGGCACGTTCGGAAACCGCAGGGTCCTGGGTTTTGGCAGCCTGGTCGGTGTAGTTGGCCAGGGCGATGTCGAAGCGGTTGCGCTGGCCGGCCAGCTCTGCGACCAGCAGGCTATAGAGTGTGTCCTGCTTGAACGAGCCATACACCACGGGCTTTTGGGCCTCGCTCTTTGCGGCCTCGGCGACGGGAGGCTCGGCCTTTTGCGGGGCCAGGCTCTGGCAGCCCTGAAGCAGGGCGAAGGCAAGCAGCAATGCGTATGGTTTGTTCATAGAAGGCTTTAGAAGGACTCACCGGCGGTCGGAGCATGATGACACAAGCGCGGTGGCAAACCCACCTGCGAAGGTATGAAGCTGCGCTTCGCTTATGCAGACCGCGCAGCGCCTGCGTGGTTCGCCGCAGAGCCTGCCAACACGATCCAGTGCTCTTGCTCTTGCTCTTGCTCTTGCTCTTGCTCTTGCTTCAGCTTTTGCTTCTAAGCGCGCGATAGTTCAGGCGCTGTAGATTGCGACTTCAGGAGGCCGAGCGGAGGGATTGCGGAGGGAGGTGACGGGCATGGATGCCCGTCAAGCGCTGAGGCCCCATGGATGGGGCCTGCAGCGCGTACTCCCGGGAGCAAGCCCGTAGCGAGGGAACCCCGGAGCGCAGCGTAGGGGCCGGATGATGGGAGCGGACGGTTTTTGGTTCCTTTTTGCCACGACAAAAAGGGACCCGCCGTAAGGGCGGAAAGGTGACTGAGCGCCACCTTCGAGAATGAATGTTTACTGTGTTGTTGATGCCCACGCCTAAAAGCGAAAAGCGAAAAGCTTAAGCGATGGTTTTTATATAGCGATAAGTCCGTATGCGGTGGCGACGCATACTCACCTTTTCGCCCTTACGGCGAGTCACTTTTTGCCAAACGCGGCAAAAAGTAACCAAAAAACGCTGCGCTCCCATCATCCGGCCCCTACGCTGCGCTCCGGGGTTCCCTCACTCCGGCCTTGCTCCCGGGAGGACCGCGCTGCAGGCCCCATCCTGGGGCCCAGCGCTTGACGGGCATCCATGCCCGTCACCTCCCTCCGCAAGGCCTGCGTTCGGCCTCCTGAAGTCGCGAAGATCAAGATCAAGATCAAAAGCCAGATCAAAAGCCAGATCAAAAGCGGGGGAGGGGTGAAATTACCGCTGATGCTGGCCTGGACGCGGCGATAGCCGCAGCGCTATCAGCGCAATAGCGAACGGTGGTTGTCCAAAAACCTGCGAAAGAGGACAATTATCGGCTTCCCGTCACAACCAGCGACCTTGCATGGCCTTTCTTGCACTTGGTATCAACCATAAGACTGCCTCGGTAGACGTACGCGAGCGCGTGGCGTTTACCCCAGAGCAGCTGGTAGACGCCCTGCAGCAGCTCTGCCGACTGACATCCAGCCGCGAAGCGGCGATCCTGTCGACCTGCAACCGCAGCGAGCTGTATATAGAGCAGGACCACCTGTCCGCCGACGCCGTGTTGCAATGGCTGGCCGACTATCACCGCCTCAGCCTCGACGAGCTGCGCGCCAGCGCCTACGTGCACGAAGAGCACGATGCCGTGAGGCATATGATGCGCGTGGCCTCGGGCCTTGACTCGCTGGTACTCGGTGAGCCGCAGATTCTCGGCCAGATGAAGTCGGCCTACGCCGTGGCGCGTGAAGCAGGTACCGTCGGCCCGCTGCTCGGGCGCCTGTTCCAGGCCACCTTCAGCGCCGCCAAGCAGGTGCGTACCGACACTGCAATCGGCGAAAACCCGGTTTCGGTGGCGTTTGCCGCGGTCAGCCTGGCCAAACAGATCTTCGCCGACCTGGGTCGCAGCCAGGCCTTGCTGATCGGTGCCGGCGAAACCATCACCCTGGTCGCCCGCCACCTGCACGAGCAGGGCGTACGTCGTATCGTCGTGGCCAACCGCACCCTGGAGCGCGCCAGCACGCTGGCCGAGCAGTTCGGTGCGCATGCCGTGCTGCTGGCCGACATCCCCCAGGAGCTGGCCAACAGCGACATCGTCATCAGTTCCACCGCCAGCCAGTTGCCGATCCTGGGCAAAGGCGCGGTCGAGAGTGCGCTCAAGCAGCGCCGGCACAAGCCGATCTTCATGGTCGACATCGCCGTGCCGCGCGACATCGAACCTGAAGTCGGCGAACTGGACGATGTCTACCTGTACACTGTCGATGACCTGCACGATGTGGTGGCGGAAAACCTCAAGAGCCGCCAGGGCGCGGCCCAGGCCGCCGAAGAGCTGGTGTCGGTGGGCGCCGAAGACTTCATGCTGCGCCTGCGTGAACTGGCTGCGGTGGATGTGCTCAAGGCCTATCGCCAGCAAAGCGAGCGCCTGCGCGACGAAGAACTGCAAAAAGCCCTGCGCCTGCTGGCGAACGGCGGCAACCCCGAAGACGTGCTGGCCCAACTGGCCCGGGGCCTGACCAACAAACTCCTACATGCGCCCAGCGTGCAGTTGAAAAAGCTCTCGGCCGAGGGCCGCCTCGATGCGCTGGCCATGGCCCAGGAACTCTTTGCCCTCAACGAGGGCTCCACGGACAAATCCCCGCAATGAAAGCGTCGCTGCTGAACAAACTGGAAATCCTCCAGGACCGCTTCGAAGAACTCACCGCCCTGCTCGGTGACGCCGAGGTCATTTCCGACCAGACACGCTTTCGCGCGTATTCCCGTGAGTACGCCGAGGTCGAGCCGGTCTACGCTGCTTATAAAGAGTGGCGCAAAGTGCAGGACGACCTCGAAGGCGCCCAGGCGCTGCTCAAGGACAGTGACCCGGACCTGCGCGAAATGGCCGTGGAAGAAGTGCGTGAAGCCAAGGAGCAACTGTTGACGCTGGAGGCGCAGCTGCAACGCATGCTGCTGCCCAAAGACCCTAACGATGGTCGCAACGTGTTCCTCGAAATCCGCGCCGGCACCGGTGGCGACGAGGCGGCGATCTTCTCTGGCGACTTGTTCCGCATGTACTCGCGCTACGCCGAAAAGCGCGGCTGGCGCCTGGAAATTCTGTCCGAGAACGAAGGCGAGCACGGCGGCTACAAGGAAATCATCGCCCGTGTCGAGGGTGAAAACGTTTACGGCAAGCTCAAGTTCGAGTCGGGCGCTCACCGCGTCCAGCGTGTACCCGAGACCGAATCCCAGGGTCGTGTGCACACCTCCGCATGCACGGTGGCGGTGCTGCCCGAGCCGGACGAACAGGCCGCCATCGAAATCAACCCGGCCGACCTGCGCGTGGACACCTACCGTGCCTCCGGCGCCGGTGGCCAGCACGTGAACAAGACCGACTCGGCCATCCGCATCACTCACTTGCCTACCGGCATCGTGGTCGAATGCCAGGAAGAGCGTTCGCAGCACAAGAACCGGGCTCGCGCCATGTCCTGGCTGTCGGCCAAGCTCAACGACATGCAGACCAGCGCAGCACAGAATGCCATCGCCAGCGAACGCAAGCTGCTGGTGGGCTCTGGCGACCGCTCCGAGCGCATCCGCACGTACAATTATCCACAGGGCCGGGTGACCGACCACCGCATCAACCTGACCCTGTATTCGCTGGACGACATCCTCAGTGGTGGCGTAGAGGCGGTGATCGAACCGCTACTGGCCGAATACCAGGCCGATCAACTGGCCGCCCTGGGGGACTGATGACCATCATCGCCAGCCTGCTGCGCAACGCGCAGTTGCCCGAATCGCCCACCGAACGGCTGGATGCCGAATTGCTGCTGGCGGCTGCCATCGGCAAGTCGCGCAGTTACCTGCACACCTGGCCCGAGCGTATCGTCAGCAGCGAAGATGCCGAGACTTACGCGGGTTACCTGCAGCGCCGCCGTGGTGGCGAGCCGGTGGCTTACATCCTCGGGCAGCAGGGCTTCTGGACAATCGACCTGGAAGTGGCGCCGCATACCCTGATCCCGCGGCCAGACACCGAGCTGTTGGTCGAGACGGCCCTCGAACTGCAACCCGCCTCGCCAGCCAAGGTGCTGGACCTGGGCACCGGTACGGGCGCGATTGCCCTGGCCTTGGCCAGTGATCGCCCGGCCTGGCAGGTGACTGCGGTTGACCGGGTAGAGGAAGCCGCTGCCCTGGCTGAGCGCAACCGCCAGCGCCTGGGCCTGGCTAATGCCCAGGTGCGGGTAAGCCACTGGTTCGACAGCCTGGTCGGCGAGCGTTTTGACCTGATTGTCAGTAACCCGCCCTACATCGCAGCTGCAGACCCGCACCTGGTGGCCGGTGACGTGCGCTTCGAGCCCAGCAGTGCGCTGGTCGCTGGCGTCGATGGCCTGGACGACCTGCGCGTGATCGCCGCCCAGGCCCCTGCGCACCTGTTGCCGGGGGGCTGGTTGTTGCTGGAGCATGGCTACGATCAGGCAGCAGCGGTACGCGCCTTGCTGGCGGAACACGGTTTTATCGAGGTTACCAGCCGCACGGACCTGGGCGGCCATCAACGCATTACCCTGGGGCGCCTGCCATGCTGAGTGATGAGGAACTGTTGCGTTACAGCCGGCAGGTACTGCTGGCCCAGATCGACATCGATGGCCAGTTGCGGCTCAAGCAGAGCAAGGCGCTGATCGTCGGGCTCGGTGGCCTTGGCTCGCCAGTTGCCCTGTACCTGGCCGCCGCCGGGGTGGGTGAGCTGCACCTGGCCGACTTCGACACCGTAGACCTCACCAACCTGCAACGCCAGGTCATCCACGACAGTGCCAGTGTCGGCATGAGCAAGGTCGACTCGGCCTTGCAGCGCCTGGAGGCGATCAACCCGGAAATCAGCCTGGTTGCCCACCGCCAAGCACTGGACGAGGGCTCGCTCGCTGCCGCCGTGGCGGCGGTCGACCTAGTACTGGATTGCTCCGACAACTTCGGTACCCGCGAGGCGGTAAACGCCGCGTGTGTTGCGGCTGGCAAGCCACTGGTCAGCGGCGCGGCGATCCGCCTGGAAGGGCAGTTGTCGGTGTTCGACCCGCGACGTGACTACAGCCCTTGCTACCACTGCCTGTACGGGCATGGCAGCGAAGCCGAGCTGACGTGCAGCGAAGCCGGTGTGATCGGCCCACTGGTGGGGCTGGTAGGCAGCTTGCAGGCGCTGGAAGCGATGAAGCTACTGGCCGGGTTCGGCGAGCCGCTGGTCGGCCGCTTGCTGTTGATCGATGCTCTCGGCACGCGCATCCGCGAATTGCGGGTCAAGCGCGACCCGGCCTGTGCAGTCTGCGGCAAGCGCGATGGCTGAGCGTTCGGCGCCAATCGGCGTAATGGACTCCGGGGTTGGCGGCTTGTCGGTGCTCGCCGAGATCCAGCGGCTGCTGCCCAACGAGACGCTGCTGTACGTGGGCGATTGCGGCCACATACCCTACGGCGAGAAGTCGCCAGATTATATCCGTGAGCGTCTCCGGCGCATTGCTGCGTTCTTCCATGAACAGGGCGCCAAGGCCATGGTACTGGCCTGCAATACCGCCACGGTGGCGGCGGTGGCCGACCTGCGCGAGTTGTACCCGACCTGGCCGCTGGTGGGCATGGAGCCGGCGGTGAAGCCCGCTGCCGCCGCCACGCGCTCGGGCGTGGTCGGTGTGCTGGCCACCACCGGTACCCTGCAAAGCGCCAAGTTCGCCGCCTTGCTCGACCGTTTTGCCAATGACGTACAGGTCATCACCCAACCTTGCCCGGGGCTGGTCGAGTTGATCGAGGCCGGCGACCTGGCCAGCCCGGCAGTGCGCCAGTTGTTGCAAGGTTATGTACAGCCGTTGCTGGCCGCTGGCTGCGACACGCTGATCCTGGGCTGCACCCATTACCCCTTCCTGCGCCCGTTGCTGGCCGGCATGGTGCCAGCCGATGTGGCCATCATCGACACCGGCGCCGCGGTGGCGCGCCAGTTGCAGCGGCTGCTGGGCGCGAATGACCTGCTGGCCGATGGGCCGGCCCGGGATACCCGCTTCTGGACCAGCGCCGACCCGCAAACCCTCAGAAATATCCTACCGATGCTGTGGCATAAGTCTGGCGATGTGCAAAGCTTTGCGTTGTGAAAAAAACGTGAAAATTAGCTGAACTATCGTTCCACTGTCGCGCTCTACCGCTTTGCCTGAGATGAGGCAGGCATTAATAACAGCATCAGGAAGAAGGATGTTTCTCATGAAGAAACTGCTCGGCTTAGCGGCGGCTGCCGCTTTTACTCTGGGGCAAGCACTGTCGGCGCAGGCAGCCGATATTTCCTTTTCGGTAGGTCAGACCGGTGACTCGACAATGGTCTACCGGCTGGGACTGCAATCAAACTGGGATGCCAGTTGGTGGCAGACCAGCGTTGGCCGCCTGACCGGCTATTGGGATGGGGCCTACACCTATTGGGATGGCGACGAGACGGCGAGCAACCACAGCCTTTCGTTCGCGCCAGTGTTCGTTTATGAGTTTGCCGGGGCGTCGGTCAAGCCCTACATCGAAGCCGGGATCGGTGTGGCAGCGTTTTCCAGCACCGAACTGGAAAGCAACGAGCTGGGCTCGGCATTCCAGTTCGAAGACCGCATCGGCTTTGGCTTGCGCTTTGCTGGCGGGCATGAGATCGGCGTGCGGGCCATTCACTACTCCAACGCGGGTATCAAAGAGCCCAACGATGGAGTAGAGAGCTACAGCCTGCATTACCGCATGGCGCTGTAGCTGGCACGTTAGCCGTCTAGCTACGTGGCAGCGGCCATAGACTGCTCAGATCAAGTGTTTCCAGCACCAGCTCTGGCTCTCTCTGTGGCCACCGCCGCAGCAGTTCTTCAGCCGCACGCCGCGGCGTCCATTCCTCCGGTATGGCTTGCGCCGGCGTCACGGGTGTTTTCAGCGATTGGGGGCTGACCACCGTAACGTCTATCCCTTGGCCTTTCAGCGTCTTGCGCTGTTCACGCATCCATTGCGGCATGTTGTTCCAGCCAGCGCTCACCTGGGTTGGTGCATACAGCTGCAGCGCCGAATACCGGTTGAAAATGGCCATCACCTGCGGTGATTCGCCTTTCAACAGCAAAGGCAGCGCATTGGCAAGGCTATGTTCGCCCGCCACCTGGTTGCTGGTGACAATCGCCTCGAACACATCGCTGCCCGCCAGTGGGGCATCCAGGTAGTCGCTGGTACCGGCGTTGAGGATCAGGCCATCCAGCGAGCACCAGGCATGGCATATCTGCTGGCACGCATCTGCCGCTTGCCCATCGGCATGCAACTGCCAGGGCAGGCGCAAGAAGCGCCGCCCATGCTGTGCCGCCAAGGCGTTCAGTTCATCGCTTTCCTTAGCACTGGCGGCAACGCAATGGCCCTGTTCGAGCAAGCGTTCCACCAAAGCCAGACCTAATCCGTTGCTGGCGCCTGTAACCCAAAAACTGCGTGAGTCAGTCAAGACGTTGTACCCTCTAATTCTGCCGACGTGGTAGGCCCTTGAAGGCTTCCAGTGCACGCTGGCGACTGCTGCTGAGATTCACCATGGGACAGTGATACAAATTATTATCAAAAAGATCTCGGTGTTTCACGGGCTCATGGATGGTTTTATCGTCGAGGTCACGTAATTCCGGCAGCCAGTGCCGAATGAACCGCCCCTGTGGGTCGAAACGTTGCGACTGCGAAATCGGGTTGAAGATGCGGAAATAGGGCACTGCATCGGTGCCGGTAGACGCGCTCCACTGCCAGCCGCCGTTGTTCGCGGCCAGGTCGCCGTCTATCAGGTGGCGCATGAAGTAGCGCTCGCCCTTGCGCCAGTCGATCAGCAGGTTCTTGCTCAGGAACATGGCCACCACCATGCGCAGGCGGTTATGCATCCACCCAGTATGCAACAACTGGCGCATGGCGGCGTCGATGATCGGGAAACCCGTACGGCCCTGTTCCCAGGCTTCCAGATCTGCCGGTGCATCGCGCCAAGGCAACGCTTCGGTTTGCGCGCGGAAGGCGCGGTGGCGAGAGACCTGTGGGTAACCGGTCAGGATGTGCTTGTAGAACTCGCGCCACAGCAGCTCGTTGATCCAGGTTTGCACGCCGGCGCTGCCGCTGTCGAACTCGCCCCGGTTGCTGGCCAGGGCACCGTGCAGGCACTGGCGCGGCGAGATCACCCCCGCGGCCAGATAGGCCGAAAGCTGGCTGGTGCCGGGTTTGGCTGGCAGGTCACGCAGTTGCTGGTAGTCATCAATGGTTTCATCGAGAAAGCGAGACAATCGCCCCTGCGCTTCGGCTTCACCCGCCGGCCAATGTGCTTGCAGGGCGCGCTCGGGCTTTTCAAAACCCTCCACATGCTGCGGAATCGGGTCGCTCTGGATCTGCAGGGGCGCTTGCTGTTTAACCCGGTGAGCCATGGCTGGCAGGCTGCGGTGCAGGAGCTCCAGACAGGTTTTTTTGAACTGGCTGAAAACCTGGAAGTAGTCGCCGCTGCGAGTGAGGACTGTGCCCGGGCGGAAGAACAGCTGGTCGAGGTGGCTGTGTGCCTGAATGCCCGACTTTTCCAGCAGGGCTCGGGTGGCATCGTCACGGCGCTTTTCGTTGATGCCGTACTCTTCATTCCAGTGAACGCTCGCCACCTGATGCTGGCGGCATACCTCAAGCACGGCCTGTGGTGCCTGCTCCCAGGTGTCGATGCTGCGGATCAGCAGGGGAATATTCAGGCCTTCCAGCGACTGGCGCACGTCGCGCAGGTTGCGCAGCCAGAAGTCGACTTTGCAGGCAGCGTCGTCGTGGGCCAGCCACTGGGCGGGGCTGACAAGCCACAGGGCGATGGTCGGGCCGCGTTCACTGGCGGCGCTGAGCGCAGTGTTGTCATTGATGCGCAGGTCACTGCGCAGCCAGGTCAAATGCATGGTGCAGGCGTCTCTTCAGGCTGGCGGTCATGGGCTTGAAGCAAGCGCAATGCCGCCTGAGGGGTGTCGAACAGGGCGAGGTCTGGCAGCTCCAGGGCACGCAGCTGCGCTTCATGCAGTACCAACGTCGCACCACCGGCCAAGGTTTTCACGGGCAGGTTGTGCAGGGCGCGTTGCAGTGCCTTGCCATCAAAGCGTGGCCCCAGGTGCAGAAGCACGGCACGCGGGGCGAGCGTGCTTACGGCACGTTGCAGGTGCGGGCCGGTGACCGGGTGTTCCAGTACTTCTACCGGAAAACCGTTGCTGGTGAACAACCAGGCGCATAGCCATAAACCGGGGCTGAAAGTACGTTCACCGTCTTCCACCAGCAATACGGCCGGGCCCTGCAGCAACTGGTTGTCGTGGTACACGCGGGCGCCGAGCTTGCTGCGTAGCCAGCTGTGGAAAAACACCTGCTCCAGTTGCGCGTTGAAGTAATTGCGCCAGCGCAGGTCGAGCAGGTCGAGCAGTGGCAGCAGCAATTGTTCGCACAGGGTAACAGCGGGGTACAGCGCCATTGCCTGGTTGAGCTGGTGGTCGAGGGCACGCTGTGACAGGTTGGCGATAGCCTCGATCAGCTGGAGCTGCCGGGCCTGCCAGTCGCCTTTGGGCGCAGTGCTGGAGGGTTTGTCGAGCAGCTCGCGCACCTGCCCTACCGAGGCCCCCCGCTGCAGCCAGGCAAGGATGGCTTCGACCCGTTCGACCTGTTCCAGCGGGTACAGGCGGTGCCCTTTCGCGGTGCGCTGTGGCTTGAGCAGGCCATATCGGCGTTCCCAGGCGCGCAGGGTGACCGGATTGACGCCGGTGCGACGGGCCAGCTCACCGATGGGCAACAAGGTTTCAGACGGCATTGCGCAGGCCCAGGTTTTCGGGGTGCGGTTGCAGGTACGCTTGCTGCTGTAGGTAGGGGTCAGGGTGGTTGCGTAAATGGTGCTTGAGCAGGGTCAGTGGCACCACCAGCGGTACCACGCCTTTTTGATACTGGCCGATGACCGTCTGCAGTTCGGCTTTGTCCTGTTGTGTCAGGCTGTCCTTGAAATAGCCGCAGAGATGCTGCAGCACGTTGCTGTGGGTTCCGCGGCTGGCGCAGCGACGCAGGGCCTGCATCAGTTGGCTGAAGTAGCGCGGGCCGATGTTTTGCGGGTCGTCATCGCGGCTCATGCTACCCAGCAGGCGCCCGAGGGTGCGGTAGGCCTGGGGATTGTTGGCCATCACCAGGTATTTGTAACGCGAATGGAAGCGCACCAGCGCGCCACGGCTAAGGCCTTCGGCCAGCAGGCGCTGCCAGTCGGCGTAGGCATACACGCGGCTGATGAAGTTCTCTCGCAGCACGGCGTCGTGCAGGCGGCCTTCTTCTTCCACGGGTAGGTCCGGGCGTTTCACACAGAACGCCTGGGCGTAGACGCCGCGTCCTCGCTGGAGGGCCGGGTGGCCGTTGTCCTGGTAGACCTTGACCCGTTCCAGCCCGCAAGACGGTGATTTCTGCATGAAGATGTAGCCGCAAATGTCGTCGAGTTCGTCGGCCATTTGTTCGCCGTACGTGCGCAGCGGGCCGGTCAGGTCCATGCCGGGGTTACGGGTGCCGACCACTTCGGGAGTTTCGGGGTTGCCTACCAGGCGGATAGGGTCACGCGGAACGCCAAGGCCGATGGCCACTTCCGGACACACCGGCTGCCAGTCAAAATGTTGTTCTAGCTGCGTCAGGCACAGGTCGGAGGCCTTGTGGCCGCCGTTATAGCGCACGCTTTGGCCCGTCAGGCAGGCGCTGATGGCGATACGCGGCTTGCTGTGGGTGAAAGGGTCGTGCATGGCTGTCTCCAGTAAACCTGTACATGGCAAAAAACTTGTACAGGTTTATTCCAGCACAGCCCTGAAGTTATGCAAACCATTATTTTTGTATAGCGCTACATCATTCCAAGTGTTCGAGCAGTCGCCGTGCCGCTTCCTGGCCGCTGAGCCAGGCGCCCTCGACGCGCCCGGAAAGGCACCAGTCGCCGCACGCGTACAAGCCTTGGTCGGCATCGGCCAGCGCGCCCCATTCGTGGTTGCTGCTGGGGCGTGCATAGAGCCAGCGGTGGGCCAGGGCGAAGGTAGGTGCGGGCACCACGCAGCCGACCAGCTCGGCGAACTCGCCCCACAGCTGTTCGATCACTTCTTCCTTGGGCAGGTCGAGGTGTTGCCGGCTCCAGTCAGACGTGGCGTGCAGCACCCAGGTGTCGAGTTGTTCGTCACGGCCGGGTTTGCTGCGGTTGCGGGCCAGCCAGTCGAGCGGGTTGTCTTGCACGAAACAGCCTTGCATCGGCGTATCCAGCGGCGCCTGGAAGGCGAGGGCGACGGCCCAGGTGGGCTCCATCTGCACGCCAGCGGCCACGGCAGCCAGTTTTGGGGTAGCAGCCAGCAGCGGCGTGGCCTGCGGTGCCGGTACCGCGATCACCACGCGGCTGTAGGGGCCATGGCTGCAGCCTTCGGTGTCCTGCAGGTGCCAGTACTGTTTGCCGCGGAACACCTCGGTGATGCGGCAGCCGAAGTTCACCGTCACATCCTTGAGCAAGCCACGGGTGATGGCGCTCATGCGGGGCACGCCCACCCAGCGCGTCTGCTCGTCGGGAGAGGGGGTGAGTTCGCCGTCACGGTAGTTGTACAGCTGCGGCTTCCACTGCTCGGCCCAGCCAGCGGCGACCCACTGTTGTACCTGCTCGACGAAACGCCGGTCACGGGCGGTGAAATACTGCGCGCCGAGGTCGAGTGCGCCGGCTTCGCTGCGCTTGCTGGCCATGCGACCGCCACTGCCGTGGCCTTTGTCGAACAAATGCACGGATTGCCCCGCCTTCTGCAAGGCCTGGGCAGCTGACAAGCCGGCGATACCGGCCCCGATGATGGCGATAGGTACTGTCATGATGGCCTCTTCAAACCTTGCTGTAAGCAGACTACGCTGTCAGGCAAACCTGTACAATCCAGAATTTTTGTATAAGGTTATTCCGCTTTGGCGGGCAGGTTAGCCTATGTTTATCCGAGAGCGTCGGGTCAAAAAAGTGCCTTGATGTTAAAAATAGACCACCGCCGCATTCTGCGAGGACACAGCCATGCATATATTGCTGACAGGCGGCACCGGGTTGATAGGCAGGCACCTCTGCCAGCACTGGCTTGGCCAAGGCCATCGCCTGACGGTGTGGAGCCGGCGCCCTGAGCAAGTGCCGAAAATGTGTGGCACTGGTGTACGTGGCATTGCCCGTCTGGAGCAACTGGAAGCGGACGATCACCTGGATGCAGTGATCAACCTCGCCGGCGCGCCGATTGCGGACCGGCCCTGGACGGCGGCCCGGCGTAACCTGCTGTGGGCCAGCCGCGTTACCCTGACCGAGCAGTTGCTGAGCTGGCTGGGTACCCGCGAGCAGCGACCAGACGTGCTGATCTCCGGCTCTGCGGTTGGCTGGTACGGTGATGGTGGTGAGCGCGAGCTGACCGAGGCATCACCGCCGGTGCGCGAAGATTTTGCCAGCCAGTTATGCATTGCCTGGGAGGAAACGGCCCTGCGTTCCCAGGCACAGGGCATCCGCGTGGTGCTGGTGCGAACTGGGCTGGTGCTGGCCAGCGATGGCGGCTTTTTGTCGCGGCTGCGCCTGCCCTTCAAGCTGGGGCTGGGCGGGCCTTTGGGCGATGGTCGGCAGTGGATGCCGTGGGTCCATATAGACGACCAGGTCGCCCTGATTGATTTTCTTTTGCGGCACAAGGATGCCAGCGGTCCCTATAATGCCTGCGCCCCGGAGCCGGTGCGCAACCGCGAGTTCGCCAGGTGTCTGGGGCGCACCTTGCATCGGCCGGCGTTGCTGCCGGTGCCGGCGCTGCTGCTCAAGGCTGGCCTGGGCGAGCTGTCGACCTTGCTGCTGGGTGGCCAGCGGACACGCCCGGTACGCTTGTTGGCGGCTGGCTTCACCTTCCGCTTCAACGATCTGCAATCGGCCCTGGACAACTTGTCCAGCCGCCTCTGACATAGGATGCTGCATGACCGATCACGCCCTGCTGCTGGTCAACCTGGGTTCCCCGGCCTCCACCTCGGTGGCCGATGTACGCCGTTACCTCAACCAGTTCCTCATGGACCCGTACGTGATCGACCTGCCCTGGCCGGTGCGGCGGCTACTGGTGTCGCTGATCCTGATCAAGCGCCCGGAGCAGTCGGCGCATGCCTATGGCTCGATCTGGTGGGAGGAGGGCTCGCCGCTGGTGGTGCTGACCCGTCGTCTGCAGGCTGCCATGGTCGAACACTGGCCCCACGGCCCGGTGGAAATTGCCATGCGCTATGGCCAGCCGGCCCTGCCAGACGTGCTGGAGCGCCTGGCGGCCCAGGGTGTACGCAAGGTGACCTTGGCACCGCTTTATCCACAGTTCGCCGACAGCACGGTGACCACTGTGGTCGAGCTGGCCAGGCAGACGGTCAATGAACGTCGGTTGCCGTTGCAGATGCGTGTGCTGCAACCGTTCTACGAGCATCCGGACTACATCGAGGCGCTGGCCGCCAGCGCGCGTCCGTACCTGGAGCAGGATTACGACCACCTGTTGCTGAGCTTCCACGGCTTGCCGGAGCGGCACCTGAAGAAGCTGGACCCGACCGGCAAACACGATTTCCAGGCAGCCGACTGCTGCAAGGATGCCAGCGCCGAGATGCGTGCGGTGTGCTACCGCGGGCAGTGCCTGGCCACGGCCAAGGCCTTTGCGCAGAAGATGGGCATCCCGGATGGCAAATGGTCGGTGTCGTTCCAGTCGCGGTTGGGGCGGGCCAAGTGGATCGAGCCCTATACCGAAGCGCGGCTGGATGAGCTGGGCAAGGCAGGGGTGAAGAAATTGTTGGTGATGTGCCCGGCGTTCGTGGCCGATTGCATCGAGACGCTGGAAGAGATCGGCATGCGTGGCAGCGAACAGTTTGTCGAGGCCGGCGGGCGGGAGCTGGTGCTGGTGCCGTGCCTGAATGATCACCCTGAGTGGGTAAGGGTGTTGGCGGGGATGTGCGAAAAAGCCTGATCTGATGGTTGCCTGAACCGGCCTCTTCGCGGACAACCCCGCGAAGAGGCCAGATCAGGTTAAAGCCGGATCACGGCAACTGATCATCCAGCTTCTTGTGCTTCCAGCCATCATTGCCCGGCAAGATCAGGTTCAGGGCAATCGCCACGATGGCGCACAGGGCGATGCCTTTCAGGCCCCAGTCATCCGGGCCGTCACCGCTGCCGATCAGCACGCCGCCGATACCGAACACCAAGGTGACCGACACGATCACCAGATTGCGGGCTTCGGCCAGGTCGATCTTGTGGCGGATCATGGTGTTCATGCCCACTGCCGCGATCGAGCCGAACAGCAGGCACAGAATGCCGCCCATCACCGGTACCGGGATGCTTTGCAGCAGCGCGCCGAACTTGCCGATGAACGCCAGGGTGATGGCGAAGACCGCCGCCCAGGTCATGATCTTCGGGTTGTAGTTCTTGGTCAGCATCACCGCGCCAGTCACTTCGGCGTAGGTGGTGTTGGGCGGGCCGCCGAACAGGCCGGCTGCGGTAGTGGCCAGGCCGTCACCCAGCAAGGTGCGGTGCAGGCCAGGCTTTTTCAGGTAGTCACGACCGGTCACGCTACCGACCGCGATTACCCCACCGATATGCTCGATCGCCGGTGCCAGGGCAACAGGGACGATGAACAGGATGGCCTGCCAGTTGAACGCCGGTGCGGTGAAGTTGGGAATCTCCAGCCACGGTGCAGCGGCGATCTTGGCGGTATCGACCACGCCAAAGGCGAACGACAGGGCAAAGCCTACCAGCACACCTGCAATGATCGGCACCAGGCGGAAGATGCCTTTACCGAACACGGCGACGATCAGCGTAGTGAGCAGCGCCGGCATCGAGATCATCATGGCGGTCTTGTACGGCAGCAGCACGCTGCCATCACCGGCCTTGCCCATTGCCATGTTGGCAGCGATCGGTGCCATGGCCAGGCCGATGGAGATGATCACCGGGCCGATCACCACCGGCGGCAGCATGCGGTCGATGAACCCGGTGCCTTTGATTTTCACCATCAGGCCCATGAAGGTGTACACGAAGCCTGCGGCCATCACGCCGCCCATGGTCTCGGCCAGGCCGAACTGGCCTTTGGCGAGGATGATCGGAGTGATGAAGGCAAAGCTGGAGGCCAGGAACACCGGTACCTGGCGGCCGGTGACCAGCTGGAACAGCAGGGTGCCGATGCCGGCGGTGAACAGCGCGACGTTCGGGTCGAGGCCGGTGATCAATGGCATCAGCACCAGCGCGCCGAATGCCACGAAGAGCATCTGCGCGCCCGAAACGACCTGGCGCCAGAGCGGGTCGTTGAAGCCGTCCTGCATGGTCAGGCGTCCTTTTGCTTGGTGCCGAAGATTTTGTCACCGGCATCGCCCAGGCCCGGCACGATGTAGCCGTGTTCGTTCAGACGCTGGTCGATCGAGGCGGTGTAGATCTGCACATCCGGGTGGGCTTTTTCCACCACTTCGATGCCTTCTGGCGCGGCAACCAGCACCATGGCGCGAATCTCTTTGCAGCCGGCCTTTTTCAGCAGGTCGATGGTGGCGACCATCGAGCCGCCGGTGGCCAGCATCGGGTCGATGATCAGGGCCAGGCGCTGGTTGATATCCGGCGCGAGTTTTTCCAGGTAGGTGTGGGCTTCCAGGGTTTCTTCGTTGCGGGCAACGCCGACGGCGCTCACCTTGGCGCCCGGGATCAGGCTGAGCACGCCGTCGAGCATGCCGATGCCGGCGCGCAGGATAGGCACTACGGTGATTTTCTTGCCGGCGATTTTTTCAACTTGCACCTTGCCACACCAGCCGTCGATCTCGTAGGTTTCCAGTGGCAGGTCCTGGGTGGCTTCGTAGGTCAGGAGCGCGCCGACTTCCTGGGCGAGTTCGCGAAAGTTCTTGGTGCTGATATCGGCACGGCGCATCAGGCCGAGCTTGTGGCGGATCAGCGGATGGCGGATCTCACGAGTGGGCATAGGGGGGCTCCGAAAGGCGGGCAAAAAAACCGCGCTAGATTAATCTATTCAGCCTGTGCTGTCGTCTGGTCATTCTGGACGTTAGTCCATAAATGCTTGATCTGTGACGAGCGGATGCGTACCTTTGCCCGCTTTTCCAAAATGCCCCACCGGAGAGCGCCATGTCCGCCGATCTCGAGCATATCCGTCAAGTCATGCGTGAAGCTGACTGCCTGTACACCGAAGCTGAAGTCGAAGCGGCCATCGCCAACGTCGGCGAGCAGATCTGCAAAGACCTGCACGACAAGAACCCGGTGGTGTTCTGCGTGATGAACGGTGGCCTGATCTTCGCCGGCAAACTGCTGACCCACCTGCAGTTCCCGCTGGAAGCGTCGTACCTGCACGCCACTCGCTACCGCAACCAGACCAGCGGCGGTGAGCTGTTCTGGAAGGCCAAACCAGAAGTGTCGTTCATCGACCGTGACGTGCTGATCGTCGATGACATCCTCGACGAAGGCCACACCCTCAGCGCCATCATCGAGTTCTGCAAGCATGCCGGCGCGCGTTCGGTGCACACGGCGGTACTGATCGACAAGGACCACGACCGCAAGGCCAGCCCGGACCTCAAGGCCAACTACGTGGGCCTGCCGTGCGTCGACCGCTACATCTTCGGTTACGGCATGGACTACAAAGGCTACTGGCGCAACGCCAACGGCATCTTCGCCGTCAAGGGGTTGTGACCATGCGCCAGCCTGCGTTCATCGACCAATCGCTGTTCGCCGGGCTGGCCGAAAAGGCTGCCGCCAACCCGCGCGGGCGGCAGCATCACAACTTCCATGAGATGGAAGAGCCTTGCCACCGCATGGCGGTGGGGCTGCAGCCGAATACCTATATTCCGCCGCACCGCCACCTGAGCGACGACAAGGCTGAGGCCCTGATCGTGCTCAAGGGCCGCCTGGGCTTGCTGATTTTCAATGAGCAGGGCGTGGTAACCGCCAAGCGGGTGCTACAGGCGGGCGGCGACTGCCTGGGAGTGGACCTGCCACCAGGCACGTACCACGGGTTGGTGGTGCTGGAGCCCGACAGCATGCTGTTCGAATGCAAGGCCGGGCCTTATCGGCCAGTGGGCGAGGGCGAGCATGCGCACTGGGCGCCGCGTGAAGGCGAAGAGGGTGTCGCCGAGTACCAGGCCTGGATGCGCGCGCAGTTCGATTGATAGTGCCTGCACACGGCATGCTAGAGTGCTCCTTCATACAAGGAGCCTCACATGCGTGCGATTCTTCCCCTCCTGCTGGCAGTCAGCCTGCCACTTGCCGCCGCACCGCTGCACAGTCAGTTCCTGCCACCTGACGACCTGTCTTTACGCCAGGAGGCGCCGACCGGCCAGCAATTGCTGCAAGTGACCGACTACTCCGTGGTGGTGGGTGCCCAGCGCCAGTCCGATCAGCAGCCGATCCCGATCACGTCGTCGTTGCAGGTGCGCCTGAAAGGCAAGCCGCTGAGCAAGGGCGCGACCATTGCCCAGGTGCTGCTGACGTTCGACGGTGAGGCGGCCAAGAGCCTGAAGAAGCCCGTGTATGACGAAAAAACCCGCACCCTGAGCCTGAATTACCCGGTCAGCGACTATCGGGTGATCATGGACCTGCTGCGCAACGAAACGCTGTATGTGCAGTTTCTGACCTATAACAACGGCCATATCTGGGCCGACCTGCACACCGGTACCGTACGTACGCGTTGAGGCACGCGGCCGGCGAGGGGTACACTGCCGGCCTTCGAAATTCCGTGATGGTCCAGTTGGAGTCGGCAATGCGTAAAGACAAGAAACAGGTAATCGGTGACGAAATCAGCGACGACTACATCAAGTCGTTCCTTCAGTTCGAGCCGGCCGATGGCGTGACCTCGCCGTCGCTGCACAAGCTGGTCAAGGCCTACCGTGGCCTGCGCGTCGATGACTTCGAGCGCTTTGTCGGCTTCTTCGTCGAAGCGGGCCTGGACCTGGATGGCAAGGACGAGCACGGAAAGACCTTCGTCGAGCAGATAGCCGACCAGCGCAATGCGCCGGAGTACATCGAGATCATCGATAAAGCCCGCGGCTGATAACGGCCCAGGCACAAAAAAACGCCCCGAGGGGCGTTTTTTCGTTTCAGGCCGGCATTAAGCGTAATGCTTGGCTGCCGGGCTGCTTTCCACCAGGTCCAGCGCCACGTCGTTGTCGGCACTGATCTTGTGGTACAGAGCGGCATCGGTCGCCAGCGTCTTCTCACGCGCCGGGAAGATTTCCTTGAGCTTGGCAGCCCAGGCACCTTTGGCCTGCTCGGGGAAGCAGCGCTCGATCAGTTCCAGCATGATCGACACGGTAACCGAAGCACCTGGCGATGCGCCGAGCAGTGCGGCCAGGCTGCCGTCCTGGGCCGAGACCAGCTCGGTACCGAACTGCAGCACGCCGCCTTTTTTCGGGTCTTTCTTGATGATCTGCACACGCTGACCGGCCACTTCCAGTCGCCAGTCTTCGGCCTTGGCCTGCGGGTAGAAGCGACGCAGGGCTTCCAAGCGCTGCTCCATCGACTGCATCACTTCGCTGACCAGGTACTTGGTCAGGTCCATGTTGTCGCGGGCCACGGCCAGCATCGGGCCGATGTTGCCCATGCGTACCGACAGCGGCAGGTCCATCAGCGAACCGTGCTTGAGGAACTTGGTGGTGAAGCCAGCGTATGGGCCGAACAGCAGCGAAGTCTTGCCGTCTACAACACGGGTGTCCAGGTGCGGCACCGACATCGGCGGGGCGCCTACGGCGGCCTGGCTGTAGACCTTGGCCTGGTGCTGTTTGACGATTTCCGGGTTGTCGCAACGCAGCCACTGGCCGCTGACCGGGAAGCCGCCGAAGCCTTTGCCTTCCGGGATGCCCGACAGCTGGAGCAGCGGCAGGGCCGCGCCACCGGCGCCGAGGAAGACGAAGCGGGCGTCGACTTCACGGCTGCCGCCGCTGTTGACGTCCTTGATGCTCACGGTCCAGCCGCTGCCGTTACGACGCAGGCCGACAACCTTCTTGCTGTACTTGACCTGTGCGTCCTGCGAGTCGCCCAGCAGCTTGAGCAGCTTGTTGGTCAGGGCGCCGAAGTTGACGTCGGTGCCTTTGGCCACGCGGGTAGCGGCGATGTGCTGGTCGGCCGGGCGGCCAGGCATCATCAGCGGCATCCAGTCGTTCATCACGGCCTTGTCTTCGGTGTATTCCATGTCGGCGAAGGCATGGTGCTGCTTGAGCAGCTCGAAGCGCTTCTTGAGGAAGGAAACACCCTTGTCACCTTCGACGTAGCTCAGGTGCGGGACAGGGTTGATGAACGCACGTGCCGAGCCGAAGTTGCCCTTCTTGCTCAGGTAAGCCCAGAACTGGCGCGAAACCTCGAACTGGGTGTTGATGTGCACGGCCTTCTTGATGTCGATGCTGCCATCTGCGGCCTGGGGCGTGTAGTTAAGCTCGCACAGACCGGCGTGGCCGGTGCCTGCGTTGTTCCAGGGGTTGGAGCTTTCCGCGGCTCCGGAGTCCATCGCCTCGACGACCTCAAGCTTCAGGGTCGGGTCGAGCTCCTTGAGCAGTACGGCCAGGGTGGCACTCATGATGCCCGCGCCTACCAGTACCACATCAACCGATTCGTTCTGCGCCATTTAACGCGTCTCCACAATCTACAGCTACCTAATTGACAGCATAGGACCTGGGTTCGCCAGGGTCGCCATGTCCGACTTTTCGCAGTTCTTGCAACTTCCGCGGACACCGCCAATCAGTCTTCGGGTTCGGGTATTGAACGCCGTTTGCCACAGGTGCGGCAATTCGACTTATGGTCAAGGTGTCGTGCGTGCGTTATGGAACGGTTCAGACACTCATACGGGATGAGCGCATTTGCCGCCTGTTCAGGGCTGTTCGGGACACATCTGCCGCTTTTGCACATGCCAGACTGTTCATTTGCTCGCCACACTCTTGTGAAGTTGTGAAAACCGTTTTTTCACGCTCTTTTGGAGACGTGAACCTCAAAGGGGGACTGCGCGATGGCAACCCGCAGGTTCATGCAGTGTGAAGGGCCGGAAAAGCAGGCACGACAGCCGATGCAAGACCTGAGTGGAAGGCTCTCTGTGGGCGAAGCGGTGAAGTTGCCGGGGTCAATCGGCGAGTGCGGGGCCCGATCAGGAGACGTCCTTATAATCGGGGGGAGATTATAGCGATGTCGCGGGCAGAAATGTCGCCATTCGTGGTTTTTATTGCAGCGTTTGTCAGGCCGCGAGGATGCGCTGGTGCCAGCGGCGGCTTGCGCGGGCGCAAACCCGGGCGTCGGCAGGCAGTTCGTGGCCCAGCCAGGCCAACCGGGTTTCACCAATCTGGACCCAGTCGCTGCCGTTGGGGGCCTGGCTGCATTGCTTGAAGGCCACGCATTTGCCGTGGGCATCGAGGCGGGCATAGGCATGGTGGCGCGGGCGTTGGAAGAGCAGCGTCCAGAGCGAGGCCATGACGAGGAGTCCTTTGCGTGAGGGCTTGGCGCGAGGATAAGGGCGAGGCCATGAAACGATTGTGACAAGCGGGCCGGACCGATGACTGGTCGATGCGTGCCTAGGTATACTGTGCGCCTTAGCCGCATTTTCTGGAGAAACGCGCATGTTGCAACGTCTGTTGTTCGGTTTGATCGCCGTGGCCAGCCTCAGCCTGGTCGGTTGTGCCCACAGCCCGCAACAACTCAACCCGCAACCCACGCTCAAGGCCCAGCTCACGCCGGTCGGCCATGGCCAGCCGGTGGTGGTCCGGGTGGTTGACGGCCGGGCTTCGCAGTCCCTGGGTACCCGTGGTGGCATGTACCCCGAAACCAGCACCATCAGCGTCAGCGGTAACGACGTGGTGCCCAAGCTGCAAGCCCAGGCCGAAGCTGCCGTGCGCCTGCTCGGTTTCACCCCGACGCCAAATGCCTATAACGCACCGCAGCTGACCGTGACCCTGGCCGAGCTGAAATACCAATCGCCCAAAGACAACCTGTACGTGACCGAAGCCACCATCGGCGCCACCTTCCGTGCCGACGTGCGTAACGGCGGCCGCAGCTACAGCGGCCGTTACGGTGCTTCGCTGGATCAGCGTTTCGGCATGGCGCCGAACCAGGACACCAACACCCAACTGGTGGGTGATGTGCTGAGCGATGCGTTGACCCGTATGTTCAAAGACCCGACCATCGGGCAGGTGCTGGGGCAGTAAGCCCTCAGCAATAAAAAAAACCGCTGCCTGGGTGCCAGGCAGCGGTTTTTTTTGTCTGTACAGGTTCAAGCCGCTTCTATGTGGAAATCCAGCAAGCTGAAGCCGGTTCCGGCATCCACTTCGGGCAAGTCTTCGTGCACATGCCCACCTAGCGCACAGTAGACGAGCCATTGGCGGTCCTGCACGTTGATGGCAAAACCATCGATCAGCGCCTGTTGTTCATCGCTCTGGGCGACGAGGTAAAGGCGGTCCTGGTTTTCGGCGTGCAACATGAACAAGCTCCGGGTCATGAAAGGCCGATAGGGTGGCCTGTTCTGATGACGAGCTAATGACAGATGAAATTTAATGACACTTTGTCGCCCAGGACGGGTACGCGGGTGCGACTTGGGTAAAATGCGGGCCTTTGTTGCTGCTCACACCGAGGTCGCCTGATGTCCTTGCAAGTGCTCTGGGGGTTTCTGTCCGCCCACCCCGCCAAGTGGATCAACCTGCTGGCGCTGCTGCTGACGTGTCCGGGTGGGTTGCTGCTGCACAGTGCTCGGCGGCGTGATGCCGAGACCCGTGAATACATGGCGGTGGATGAGGGGATTGTGGACGCGTTCGACCTTCGAGTGCCGAAGTACTTCTATATCCTCGGTTTCTCGTGCCTGGCGATGGCGTTGCTGCTGTCCTGGTTCAGCACCTGGGTCTGAGCAATGGGGGCTGCAAAGCAGCCCCCAGCAATCTATCAGGCGACCGGCGCTTGTTGCCTGACCTGGTACTGGTTACGCACCGGCGTCGCATACTGCAACACCAGGTAAGGCCGTTGCTCTTCAGGGCAGGCATCCAGGCGGCGCTGCCATTCTTCCTTGGCCTTGGCCAACTCATCGGCCGGGAACACTTTCTCGGCACTCGGCACCTGCAGGGCCTCGTCCTTGCCCTCCCACATCGCATACGCCAGGTAATGCACCGGGAATAGCCGGTAGCCACCCAGGATCTGCCGGTCGATTTCCGCCGCCAGCTGCTTGGTATCCTCGTGGTATTCGGTCACCGGTGGGGCGAAGTTGATATGCACCCGGCCCTTGTAGCCGGTAATGCCCTTGGCGATGCTGTTGTCATCCTCGCCCGGCGCCTTCTTGTAGGTGCCGGTGGTGGCGCGGATGTAAAGCTCGCGGGCCTTGGCCTGGTCGCACGGGTCGTATTCGTAGCTGATCGACACGGGCGTCAGGTTAAGGCTCTGGATCACTGCACCGAACGGCTCGTCCTTGCGGCTCATGTGGAACATCTTGAGGATCGCCGAGTCGGTACGGTCGTCACCGTCCTTGGCCCGCCCTTCGGCCTGGGCGATCCAGATCGAGGTGGCATCGTTGCGGATCGAGTGGTTGATGTAGGCCGAGAGCAACTGGTAAGCCGCCAGCTTCTCGCGGCGCCCGCTGATCGAACGGTGAACGATGAAGCTTTTGTTCAGGCGCATCATGTCGCTGACAAAGGGCTTTTGCAGCAGGTTGTCACCAATGGCGATGCGCGGCGTGGGCAGGCCGGCGTGGTACACCGCGTAGTTGACGAAGGCGGGGTCCATGACGATGTCACGGTGGTTGGCCAGGAACAGGTAGGCAGTGCCGGCCTTGAGCTGCTCCACGCCGGAATAGGTGACGCCGTCGGTGGCACGGTCGATAGTCTGGTCGACGTAGTACTCGACTTTGTCCTGCAAGGTGGAAACGCAGGTGACGCCGGCGAATTCCTTGCGCAGGCGGCGGGCAATCAGCGGTTTGAGCAACCAGCCGAGAGCACCGGCCGCACGCGGGAAGCGGAAGTGGGTGAGGATATCGAGGAATGCCGGGTCGCTGAGCAGGCGTGCCAGAACGGCAGGGACCTCAGCGTCGTCGTACGGTCGGATGGCATCGAATTCGCCCATCATGCTCTCTTGTTGGAAACGGCTAGGGTAATAAGGTAGGGGCGGGCTCCGAAAAACGGCTCGGACACACACTGGCCCTGTAAACAGACCGGCAATTATACGCATAAGTCACCCCGGAGGCCGCGATGCTGGAAACTGCGATCTACGATTGCCCTTATTGTGGCGAAGAAGTCGAAACCACGGTGGACCTGTCCGGCGGCGATCAGGAGTACATCGAGGACTGCCAGGTATGCTGCAAGCCTATCCGCTTCGTACTGCAGGTTCATGGCGAGGAGTGGATGCTGGATGTCTTCGGTGAGAACGACTGATGCGGCGGATCTATGAACCTGAAAGCCTGCTCGAAGCCGAAATGCTGATCGGAATGCTGGCCAGTGAGGGTGTCGATGTGCAACTGGTGGGCCGTGACCTGATGGGCGGTGTGGGCGAGTTGCCGATGCAAGGCTTGCTGGGGCTTGCGGTAGCGGATGAGCAGGCCGAGTACGCACGGCGGCTGATCGATGCGTACAATGATGCCCAGCCACTGGTTGGCGACGAACCGGAGAGTTTCCCCGGTACCTTGATCTGCTAGGTTCTGAATTCGCCCATGTGTGGACGTTACGCCCTGTTTCGCTGGCCCCAGGCGCTGGCCTGCCTGCCTGGTTTTCCCGAAGGCCAGCCGGCCCAATGGAACATTGCTCCCGGTGCCACGGTGCTGATCCAGCGCCAGCTCGACGGCCAGCAGCAACTGGCCAAGGCGCGCTGGGGGCTGACCCCGGCCTGGCTTACCGACCTGTCCCGCACCCCCGCCCATGCCCGCGCCGAAACGCTGGCCGAGCAACCCATGTTCCGCGAGGCGTTTCGCCAGCGCCGCTGCCTGATGCCGGCCAACGGCTTTTACGAGTGGCGTGGCAGCGTGCGTAAACGCCCGTACTGGTTGACCCCGGGGGAGGGCTCGTCGCTGTACTTTGCTGCTGTGTGGGAGGCCTATCCCGTGCAGGATCAGGTGTGGCTTAGCTGTGCGGTGGTGACCCAGGCGGCCATGAACCAGCGTCGACCGCTGATACTGGATGAGGCGGGGCAGGCCGCCTGGCTCGACCCGGATACGCCGGTTACCCGCTTGCACGAGTTGCTGGCCAGCCCTGCGGCACAGCTGCGCGAGCGGGCCCTGGCCAATTTCGTCAATGACCCGAAGCTGGATGCGCCGGAGTGCCTGACTCCAGCCTGATGCGCTGGTCGATAAAATCTTCCCTGCGGCTATGGCAGCCACAGGCGAGTCGGCCTAGGATACGCCGCATGTGGATAGGGAGTGCTTTCATGCGTAAGTCTTTTGTTGTCAGCCTGTTGAGTACTGGCATCCTGCTGGCCGGCTGCCAGGCGGTGAACACCACCAGCGGTGGTGCTGTCGGCGTGCAGCGCCAGCAGTACATGTTCAGCATGCTTTCGACCGATGAGGTCAACCAGATGTACGCCCAGTCGTACCAGCAGACCTTGGGCGAAGCGTCGAGCAAGGGTGTGCTCGACAAGTCCAGCGCCGATGCCAAGCGCGTGCAGGTCATCGCCAACCGCCTGATCGCCCAGGCGCCCAAGTTCCGCCCGGATGCCGCGCAGTGGAACTGGGAAGTCAACGTGATCAAAAGCGACGAACTGAACGCCAACTGCGGCCCAGGCGGCAAGATCATCGTCTACACCGGGCTGATCGATCAGCTCAAGCTCACCGATGCGGAAATTGCCGCCGTGGTGGGGCATGAAATTGCCCACGCCCTGCGTGAGCACAGCCGTGAGGCGATGTCCAAGGCCTATGGCGTGCAAATGGCCCGTCAGGGTGCCGGTGCCCTCTTGGGCCTGGGTGAGGGCAGCATGGCCATGGCCGATGCCGTGGTGAACTACTCCATGACCCTGCCCAACAGCCGGGCCAACGAGAACGAAGCCGACCTGATCGGCCTGGAACTGTCGGCCCGTGCGGGTTATGACCCGAATGCCGCGATCACCTTGTGGAACAAGATGAGCAAGGCTTCCGAAGGCGCGCCACCAGAGTTCATGAGCACTCACCCGGCTTCTGAAAGCCGTATCGCTTCGCTGCAGGCAGCGATTCCGAAGGTGATGCCGCTGTACCAGGCTGCCAAGCAGTAGTTGCAGAACCCGGGGCCGCAACGCGGCCCCGCCTTTGCTGTTATCCCACCCAGCCACTGGCCTTCATCGCCGAATAGACGGCCACGATCGCCAGCACGAAGAACGCCGTGGCCGCCAGGCGACGAATCAGCGTCAGTGGCAGCTTGTCTGCCGCGAAGTTACCCGCCAGAACCACCGGCACGTTGGCAATCAGCATGCCCAGCGTGGTACCGATAATGACCATGATCAGGTGCGGATACTGCGCAGCCAGCATCACGGTTGCAACCTGGGTCTTGTCACCGATTTCGGCCAGGAAGAACGCGATCAGCGTGGTCAGGAACGGCCCGAAGCGACGTGCGGGGTTTTCGTCTTCATCCATCTTGTCCGGTACCAGTGTCCACAGCGCGGTGGCGGTAAAGCTCGCGGCCAGGATCCAGTGCAGGGCCGAGTCGCTGAAGAAGCTGCCGAACCATGCGCCCACGGCACCGGCTGCAGCATGGTTGGCCAGGGTGGCGGCGATGATGCCGGCGATGATCGGCCAAGGCTTGCGGAAGCGGGCAGCAAGAATGAGAGCGAGCAGTTGCGTCTTGTCGCCGATTTCGGCCAAGGCAACGATAGCGGTGGGGACCAACAGAGATTCCAGCATCAGGATTCCTACGGGGGCGGGTCGACACGGCTATGACACGTACAGCCTCCCCGCCCCGGGTAAGGTGTGCGTGTCATAGGTCTTGTCAAACCCTGGATCCGTCTACGCGGATCTCTCCATGCAGGCTGGCATGGTGGGTCGCACGCGCCATGGTCTGTGGACCAAGTATGTTGACGCGTACCGGGCGAGCAGTGCGCTCGCGGGAGACTACTCCCCTAGGACGGTGCGGATTCTGCCTAGGCAAAACGCTTTCGGCAAGCGCTGTTTTTTATCCGTGGGTTGCCTGGTAGATACGGAAGCCGTCGGCCTCGTCGCGTACCTGGCAGTTGCCAAGTGCCCCTTCGATCAGCGGTTGGTAGCGCAGGAAGCTGTTGGCGACCAAGCGCATTTCGCCCCCTTTTCGCAGATGAACGGCAGATTTTTTTAGCAAGTTCTCCGAGGCCTGGTAATTGGTGTGCACCCCGGTATGGAACGGCGGGTTGCTCAGAATCAGGCTCAGCTCGGCAGGTGCCGCATCAATGCCATCACCGCTGATCACCTCACCCTCCAGGCCGTTGGCAGCCAGTGTCAGACGACTGGCCTCAACCGCGAAGGCGTCCACATCCAGCAGCGTTACCCGGCTTTGTGGATAACGGCGCTTGACCGTGGCGCCCAATATCCCTGCGCCGCAGCCGAAGTCCAGCACATGGCCGCCTGGCAGGCCGTCGAGGTGCTTGAGCAGCAGGGCAGTACCGCGGTCGAGGCGGCCGTGGCTGAATACGCCCGGCAGGCTGACCACCTGCAAGGGGCCGTCTTCCAGCGCCAGCTCGAAGTGCTCGGCCAGGCTTGCCAGCGGCTTGGCATCGGGGGCGTGCTCGATGGTCACTTGCCACAGCTGGCAGTGGCGGGCGCTGTCGAGCTTGCGCGGTTTGCCAAAGGCTTGCAGTTGCTTGGCCGCACCTTCGATGCCGCCGCGTTTTTCGCCGACCAGGTACAGCTCACGGCCGGCCAGGCGCGATGCCAGGGCATTCAGCAGGTAGGCCGCCAGCTCACGGGACTTGGGCAGGAACAGCACGGCGCTGTCGAATGCCATTTCAGGCGGCTCTACCCCGTAATGGCTGCGGCCGGCGAAGCGGCTGTCGAGCATGGCGTGATCGCCGGCATGCCAAGTCCAGGCCTTGGCCTGTGGCAATTGGGCGAGCAGGCCGTCGGCGGGGGCGCCAGCGATCAGCAGCGGCCCCTGGAACAGCTCTGCCTGGCGGAGCAACACTTCACTGCGCGGGTCCATGGACGACGCCTCCTGGAAAAAAGTGGCGCAGTGTAGCAGAGGCGGGCGCCGGGCTCAGCTGACCACGCGGCGTGGCTGCCCGGCAAAGAAGGCCTGAGCGTTCTCGCTGAGCTGGCCGACGATACGCTGGCGCGACTCTACCGCACCCCAGGCGCTGTGCGGGGTGATGATCAGGCGTGGGATGCCCGGTTCGAGCAGCGGGTTGCCGTTGACCGGCGGCTCCACACTCAACACATCGGTGGCCGCGCCGCCCAAGTGGCCCTGGCGCAGGGCGTCGGCCAACGCCTGTTCGTCGATCAGGCCGCCACGGGCAGTGTTGACCACCAGCGCATTGGGCTTGAGCAGGGCCAATTCGCGGGCACCGAGCATATGCCGGGTGTGCTCGTTCAGTGGGCAATGCAGCGTCAAGGCGTCCACTTGCGGGAGTAGTTCGTCCAGCGGCAGCCGGTCGTCACGCTCCGGGCGGCCGGGAATCTGCCCGCTCAGCACGCGCATGCCGAAGGCTTCGGCCAGCCGCGCCACCGCGCCGCCGAGCTCGCCGTGACCGAGCAGGCCGAGGGTTTTGCCCTCCAGCTCGACGATGGGGAAGTCCAGCAGGCAGAACTGGCTGGCCTTGGCCCACTGGCCGTCGGCTACGGCCTGGTTGTAGTCGCACAGGCGGGTGGCCAGGGCCAGCAGCAGGGCGAGGGTGTGCTGTGCGACGGACGGCGTGCCGTAACCCTGGCAGTTGCAGACGGTAATGCCTTGGGCGCGCGCCGCTGCCAGGTCGACATTGTTGGTGCCGGTGGCGGCCACCAGGATCAGCTTGAGCTGCGGGTTGGCGGCCAGGGAGGGGGCGTCGAGCATTACCTTGTTGCTGACCACGGCGACCGCGCCTTGCAGGCGCTCTGCCACCTGGTCGGGACGGGTGGCGGCGAACAGTTCGAATTCATCGAACTGCTGCTTCAGGGGCGAGAGGTCGAGGTCGCCAAGGTCCAGGGACTGGTGATCGAGAAACACGGCGCGACGCGGGCTGGGCATGGGGGGCTCCGGTGGCAGGGCGGGGTATTGGTGTTATGGCCATTCGCGGGCACGCCCGCGTTTACAGGCGCAGTGTCTAGCCCGGGGTTACTGCCCGTCAACGCCTGCCACTCATACCTTCGGCTCGCAAATCATTCCTTCGGCTGATTTAGCCGTCACATTGCCGCACTACAGTAGTTGTCAGACTTGTCCGGCTCGCTTTTCAGAAAAGGGATACCCATGTTGCAGACCCGCATCATCAAGCCCGCCGAGGGCGCCTACGCCTACCCACTGCTGATCAAGCGCCTGCTGATGTCCGGTAGCCGCTATGAAAAGACCCGTGAAATCGTCTATCGCGACCAGTTGCGGCTGACATATCCACAGCTCAACGAACGTATTGCACGCCTGGCCAATGTGCTGACCGAGGCCGGAGTAAAGGCCGGTGATACCGTGGCGGTGATGGATTGGGACAGCCACCGCTACCTGGAATGCATGTTCGCCATCCCGATGATCGGTGCGGTGGTGCATACCATCAACGTGCGCCTGTCGCCCGAGCAGATCCTCTACACCATGAACCACGCCGAAGACCGCGTGGTGCTGGTCAACAGCGACTTCGTCGGCCTCTACCAGGGTATTGCCGGGCAGCTGACCACCGTCGACAAGACCCTGTTGCTGACCGATGGCCCGGACAAGGCCGCCGAGCTACCCAATCTGGTGGGTGAATACGAGCAATTGCTGGCCGCTGCCAGCCCGCACTACGATTTCCCCGACTTCGACGAAAATTCGGTGGCCACCACCTTCTACACCACTGGCACCACCGGCAACCCCAAGGGCGTGTATTTCACCCACCGGCAACTGGTGCTGCACACGCTGGCCGAGGCTTCGGTCACCGGCAGTATCGACAGCGTGCGCCTGCTGGGCAGCAACGACGTGTACATGCCCATTACCCCGATGTTCCATGTGCATGCCTGGGGCATCCCCTACGCCGCCACCATGCTCGGTATGAAGCAGGTGTACCCGGGACGCTACGAGCCAGACATGCTGGTCAAGCTGTGGCGCGAGGAGAAGGTCACGTTCTCTCATTGTGTGCCGACCATTCTGCAGATGCTGCTCAACTGCCCGACCTCGCAGGGCCAGGACTTCGGCGGCTGGAAGATCATCATCGGCGGCAGCGCGCTCAACCGCTCGTTGTACCAGGCAGCCCTGGCCCGGGGTATCCAGCTAACCGCAGCGTACGGCATGTCCGAGACCTGCCCGCTGATATCCGCCGCGCACCTGAACGACGAACTGCAGGCCGGTAGCGAAGACGAGCGCATCACCTACCGCATCAAGGCCGGCGTGCCGGTGCCACTGGTCGAAGCGGCGATTGTCGATGGCGACGGCAACTTCCTTCCTTCGGATGGCGAGACCCAGGGCGAGTTGGTGCTGCGTGCGCCGTGGCTGACCATGGGTTATTTCAAGGAGCCGGAGAAGAGCGAGGAGCTGTGGCAGGGCGGCTGGCTCCACACCGGTGACGTCGCCACCCTCGACGGCATGGGCTACATCGACATCCGTGACCGTATCAAGGATGTGATCAAGACCGGTGGCGAGTGGATTTCCTCACTCGATCTGGAAGACCTGATCAGCCGCCACCCGGCCGTACGTGAAGTGGCGGTGGTCGGAGTGGCCGACCCGCAGTGGGGCGAGCGCCCGTTTGCCCTGCTGGTGGTGCGCGACGGCCAGGCCATCGATGCCAAGGCGCTCAAGGAACACCTCAAACCGTTCGTCGAGCAAGGGCACATCAACAAGTGGGCGATTCCTAGCCAGATCGCCGTTGTTACTGAAGTTCCCAAGACCAGTGTCGGTAAGCTCGACAAGAAACGCATCCGCCAGGACATCGTCCAGTGGCAAGCCAGCAACAGCGCCTTCCTTTCCACCCTGTAACCGCCGTGCGGGTCGCGAACGCCAGAACGCGACCCGCACGCTAGAGGCCTTCACGCCTTGCCAAACGGCTGAAATGCGCCATCCTTTAGCACTGCCAGCCCGCAACCGGGATAACAGTGCAGCGAGTTGGCGGCATGGAGCGCAAATCACACTTTAGAGGGATCAAGCGCCTGTGCCTTGCTGGCTATAGTCGGGGCCAGGGGATTTTCAGGAATGGGGGAGGGCGACACGCGCAAGCCGTGTCGTCGCAGGTGCAAACCTGCAAACCGGTCGCTCGGGCCGTTCTTGAAAGGACTCACTGCCATAACAAAAAAGTACATGGAGTAGCGTCGATGAAATCTGCAAACCTGTTCTGGCGCCGGGCCAAGTTGCCCCTGGCCGTCAGCCTTGCTTCCACGCTCGCAAGTCCTGCTTTCGCTGTCAGCTTCAACATTGGTGAAATCGAAGGCCAGTTCGACTCCTCGCTCTCCATCGGCGCCAGCTGGTCGACGGCCAACCCCAACAAGAACCTGATCGGTGTCAACAACGGCGGCAAGGGCCTGTCTCAGACCTCCGACGATGGCCACCTGAACTTCAAGAAGGGCGAAACCTTCTCCAAGATCTTCAAGGGTATTCATGACCTGGAGCTCAAGTACGGCGATACCGGTGTGTTCGTGCGCGGCAAGTATTGGTATGACTTCGAACTCAAGGACGAAAGCCGCGAGTTCAAGGACATTAGCGACTCCAATCGCAAGGAAGGCGCCAAGTCGTCCGGCGCCCAGTTGCTCGACGCCTTCGTGTACCACAACTACTCCATCGCTGATCAGCCTGGCTCTGTGCGCCTTGGCAAGCAGGTGGTGAGCTGGGGCGAAAGTACCTTCATCGGCGGCGGCATCAACTCGATCAACCCCATCGACGTATCGGCGTTCCGCCGCCCAGGGGCGGAGATCAAGGAAGGCTTGATCCCGGTCAACATGTTCTACATCTCGCAAAGCCTGACCGACAACCTGTCGGCCGAAGCCTTCTACCAGATCGAGTGGGACCAGACGGTTGTCGACAACTGCGGTACCTTCTTCTCTCAGCCGGACATCATCGCCGACGGCTGTACCGACAACCTGCGTGTGCTCAACAGCAGCCGCACAGTGCCGGCTGCGGCCCAGCAGTTCCTCGCCACCCGTGGCGTCAACATCAATGAAGAAGGTGTGATGGTGGCGCGCGGCGCCGACCGCGACGCCCGGGACAGTGGCCAGTTCGGTGTGGCCATGCGCTACATGTTCGAACCGCTCGACACTGAATTTGGCGCCTATTTCATGAACTACCACAGCCGTGCGCCGATCTTCAGCGCCACCGGCGCCTCGCCTTCGGTATTTGCCGGGCTGAGCGCGCTGCCGGCGCAGCTGCGTGCATTGGCGCCGTTGATCGTCGCGGGTAACTCGAAGTATTTCGTCGAATACCCGGAAGATATCCGCCTGTATGGCCTGAGCTTCTCCACCACATTGCCCACCGGCACCGCGTGGAGCGGCGAAATCAGCTACCGGCCGAATGCCCCGGTGCAGCTGAATACCACCGATATCCTGTTCGCGGGTGTGCGTCCGATTGGCGGTGCATTGACCAACGCCTCGCTGCTGACCGGTACGCCAGGGGAAGACCTGCACGGGTATCGCCGTAAGGAGATCACTCAATTCCAGACCACCCTGACGCACTTCTTCGACCAGGTGATGGGCGCCAGCCGGATGACCGTGGTGGGTGAAGTGGGTGTCACCCATGTCGGCGGGCTGGAGAACGCACACGACACGCGTTACGGTCGTGACCCGGTGTTCGGCCCTGGTCCATTGCCATCCACTGGTGGCGCAGACACCTGCCAGGCGCTCAATGCCAGCACTATCGCAGGCGCTGGTGCGGGGGCATCCACTGCCAACCTGAACCGCAACTGCGAGAACGACGGCTACACCACCAGCACTTCCTGGGGTTACCGCGCCCGCGTCATCTGGGACTACAACGACGTCTTCGCCGGGGTGAACCTGAAGCCGAGCGTGGCCTGGTCGCATGACGTGTCTGGCTACTCGCCAGGCCCTGGTGCGAACTTCGAGGAGGGCCGCAAGGCAGTTAGCCTGGGCCTGGACGCCGAGTACCAGAACACCTACACGGCGAGCCTGTCGTACACCAACTTCTTCGATGGCAAGTACACCACTGTGGATGACCGTGACTTCGTCGCGCTCAGCTTCGGCGTGAACTTCTAAGCACACAGATCCAGGACGACACGACATGAACAAGACCAGAAGTCTGCTGCAAGCCGGTGTACTGGGCCTGTCCCTGCTGGCGACCAGCGTGATGGCTGCGGTATCCGCCGACGAGGCGGCCAAGCTGGGCAGTACCCTGACCCCGATGGGCGCCGAGAAGGCCGGCAACGCCGATGGCTCGATCGGCCCGTGGGAGCCGCTGTCGAAGAGTGCGGGCAGCGTCGACAGCAAGGGCTTTTTGGCCGACCCGTATGGCAGTGAAAAGCCGCTGTTCACCATCACCGCGCAGAACGCCGACCAGTACAAGGACAAGCTTTCGCCGGGCCAGTTGGCCATGCTCAAGCGTTACCCGGACACCTTCAAGATCCCGGTATTCAAAACCCATCGCGGTTCAACCGTCCCGGCCGATGTGTTTGCGGCCATCAAGGAAAACGCCACCAAGACCACCCTGGTGGAAGGCGGCAACGGCCTGAACAACTTCCGCACGGCTGTGCCGTTCCCGATCCCCAAAAGCGGCCTGGAGGTGATCTGGAACCACATCACCCGCTACCGGGGGGGCAGTGTCAGCCGCCTGGTAACCCAGGCCACGCCACAGCAGAACGGCTCGTTCAACCCAGTGTACTTCTCCGACCAGTTCGTCTTCCGCGACAAGATGAAGGATTACGACCCGAACAACCCGGGCAACATCCTGTTCTACTTCAAGCAGGAAGTGACCGCGCCTGCGCGCCTGGCCGGTACCGTGCTGCTGGTGCACGAAACCCTCGATCAGGTGAAGGAACCGCGCAAGGCGTGGATCTACAACGCCGGCCAGCGCCGTGTGCGCCAGGCGCCGCAGGTGTCGTATGACGGCCCGGGTACCGCTGCCGATGGCTTGCGTACCTCCGACAACCTGGACATGTTCAACGGTGCGCCAGACCGCTACGACTGGAAGCTGGAAGGCAAGAAAGAGCTGTACATCGCCTCCAACGCCTTCAAGCTGGACGACCCCAAGCTGAAGTACACCGACATCATCAAGGCCGGGCACATCAACCAGGACCTTGCCCGCTACGAGCTGCGCCGCGTGTGGCATGTGGTCGCGACCCTGAAGCCAGGCCAGCGCCACATCTATGCCAAGCGTGACTTCTACATCGACGAAGACACCTGGCAGGCGGCGGTGATCGACCAGTACGACGGTCGCAACCAGCTGTGGCGCGTTTCCGAAGCTCATTCCCAGCCGTATTACAACAATGAGGTGCCTTGGTACACCCTGGAGGCCATTTACGACCTGCAGTCGGGTCGTTACCTGGCCTTGGGCATGAAGAACGAAGAGAAGCGTGCCTACGACTTCGGCTTCAGTGCCAGCAAGGCTGACTTCCAGCCAGCAGCGCTGCGTCAGTCGGGTATTCGGTAACCTGAAAGACTCCGTGTGATCCCCAGAACGCCCCGGCCTGCCGGGGCGTTTCTATTTTCCTGCCCTGTCCTCTTCGCGGGCAGGCTATAAACCTGCTGAATACCCACCCAAACCCCCGCACCAGCCGCTGTCCATCAGCCTTGTCGCTTTTTGTCGCAGTCTTTCCCGGGGCAAATGCGCCCATCATCTTCAAATGCGCTGCGTTACCGGCTAGTCTCGCAAGCATCCATATCGCCGTAGTCTTCCAACCAGAACGAGCCGGCCATGACAGACTTGTCCCGTACGCATGGATTCGCCAGCCAGGCCCTGGGCCTGCTGGACGGGCGTTTCTTTCGGCCCCCCCTGCCGGAGGGGCATGTGCCGCGTCCGCGCCTGTGCCAGCGCCTGTACACCGGCCTCGGCGCTCGCCTGCTGCTGGTCAACGCCCCGGCGGGTTTCGGCAAAAGCTCCCTGGCCATCGAGTTTTGCGAGGCACTGCCTGAACACTGGCGCAGCCTGTGGCTTGGCCTGAGCCAGCGAGATGCAGACCCAGGCCGCTTCCTTGAGCGCCTGCTCGAAGGGCTGCAGCAATACTGCCCGGCCCTGGGTGGTCAGGCCATGGGCTTGCTGAAAATGCGCCAGCGCCATCAGCCGTTCGCCTTCGAAGAGTGGCTTGACGGCCTGCTCGACGAGCTGGCGTTGTACCTGCAAGCGGATACACCGTTGCTGCTCGTACTGGATGATTACCACCTGGCCCAAGGGCCTGTACTTGACCGTTGCCTGCAGTTTTTCCTCAACCACCTGCCGGCCGGCCTGGTGTTGCTGGTTACCAGTCGCCAGCGCCCGGACTGGCACCTGGCGCGCCTGCGGCTGTCGCGTCAGCTGGTCGAGCTGAACGAACAGGATTTGCGCCTTACCGCCGAAGAGTCGCTGGCGGTACTCGGTCGCCAGCCCACGGGCCTGCGCGGCCAGGCCCTGGACAACCTTATCCAGCGCAGTGATGGCTGGGTGGCCGGGTTGCGTTTCTGGCAACTGGCGGCCAGCGACAGTGCCGACGAGCAGGCCTTGCCCCAGGCGCTGCATGGTGGCGAAGGGCTGATTCGCGACTACCTGCTCGAAGAAGTCATCGACATGCTGCCCGCCGATGTGCAGGCCTTCTTGTACGAAACCGCGTGCCAGGAGCGTTTCTGCGCCCAACTTTGCGATGCCGTGCGGATTCGCCACGACAGTGCCGAGATCCTGCGTTTCCTGCAGGCGCACCAGGTGTTTCTGGTGCCGTTGGACGAGCACGGCCACTGGTTCCGTTATCACCACTTGTTCTCCGACTTGCTGCGCAGTCGCCAGGCCAACGAACCGCTGGCCGGCTTGCACTTGCGGGCGAGCCGTTGGTTCGAAGCCCAGGGCCTGCTGGACGAGGCGGTGGAGCAGGCCTTGCGTGCCGGCCACCTTGATGTTGCCGCCGACCTGGTGCAGAGCCTGTCCGAGGAGCAACTGCTGGCCGAACAGAACGTCGGCATGTTGCTGCGCTGGAAGATGGACTTGCCCGACAGCCTGCTGATCAGCACGCCAAGGTTGATTGTGCTGTACAGCTGGGCGTTGGGCCTGGCTTGCCAACTGGACGCGGCCGAGGAGCTTGCCGGCTACCTCAGCCGCTTCCTGCCCGCACCTTCGGCGACCGCGCAAAAGTCGATGTTGGCCCAGTGGCTGGCGCTGAGTGGGGTGATTGCCCGAGGCCGGGGTGACCGTGAGCGCACGTTGGCCTATTGCAGCGAAGCGCTGCAGAGCCTGCCAAGCAAGCGCTATGGCCAGCGCCTGGTGTGCCTGTCGACGCTGTCCAACCTGGCCATCGCCGATGGTGATTTCTGGCGGGCCCGCGGCTGGAACCGAGAAGCCCTGGAACTGGCCCAGCGAGTCGGCAACCCGTTGTTCGAGGCCTTGGCCCATTACGACCGGGCGCGTGTACTGCACGCCCGTGGCGAAGTATTGCGGGCGCTGGACGAAGTGCGCCAAGGGCTGCAACGCCTGCAAGGGCTTTCGGCACAGCGGTTGTATGCCGTGCGCGCACGCCTGACCCTTTACGAAGGCTATCTGTTGGTTTCGCGCCTGCAGCCTGCCCAGGGCCGTGCGCGGTTGCGCGCGGGGCTGGGCGAGGCGCGGGCCTGCCGGGACATCAGTGTGCTCATCGGCCATTGCGTGATCGCCACGCTCGATGGGCGGGAAGGGCACTTTGCCGAGGCCTTTGCCGAACTGGCCGAGGCTGAGCGCCTGATGCATATCTGGGACGTGCCCCCGGTCTACTACCTGGCCATGATTACCCTGGTCAAATGCGAACTGTGGCTGGCCCAGGGGCGCACCGACCTGGCCGAGTCGTGGCTGCTGCGCCTGGGCCAGACCTACGGCGGTGAGCAGCCAGCGGCAGCACCGGAGTTCCACCCACTGCTGCCGTTGCACATTGCGCTGCAGCAGGCGCTGCTCGAGCGCATCCAGTTACGCGGCGACGACGCCGTGCAACGTCTGGCCAGCCTGGTCGAGCGCGGGCAGGCCAGTGGCGGCATGATGCTCACCGTCAGCGCTCTTTGCCAATGGCTCTCTCTGCTGCTGGCCGAAGGCCGCGAAGCGCAGGCCGCGCAGTTGCTGCCAGGCTTGCTTGAGGCCGCCCGTGGCGGCGTGCTGCAACCGTTCCAGCCGCTGCTGGAAAAACACCCGCAATGGCTTCACGAGCAACTGCAGGCAGGTGCCGCGTGCGCGGTTCAGGCCGAACTGCTCAAACGCCTGCCACCGCTGCCAAGCGCCAGCACGGGCAGCGGCGAGGCGTTGAGTGGCCGTGAGCTGGCAGTGCTCGAACTGATCGCTCAGGGTTGTTCCAATCAGCAGATCAGCGAGCGGCTGTTCATATCCCTGCACACGGTCAAGACCCACGCCAGCCACATCAACAGCAAGCTGGGCGTCGAGCGGCGTACGCAGGCGGTGGCCAAGGCCAAATCCCTGGGGTTGCTGGCGTGATGCTGGTCCTGCAGGTCATTGCCCGCTAAAGTGATGGCCTGAGGCCATGGTTTGTGGCCGCCAAAGCTCTACCCTCATCTTTCCCGACCAGCTGCCGATACAGCGATCGGTGGCATCGCCTCGCGCGATTTTTCAATCATTCCAAGGCAGGTCGTGTTGATGCTGCAGTACGGGCAAAAAAGCTTTCTGATCGTCGACGACTTTACCGACTTTCGCACGTCGACCCGTTCAATGCTGCGCGAGTTGGGCGTGCGCGACGTGGACACCGCTGACAGCGGCGAGCAGGCGCTGCGCATGTGCGCACAGAAGCGCTATGACTTCATCCTGCAGGATTTTCACCTGGGTGATGGCAAGAAAAACGGCCAGCAGGTGCTCGAAGACCTGATCATCGACAAGCACATCAGCCATGAGTGCGTGTTCATCATGGTCACGGCCGAGAGCAGCCAGGCCATTGTCCTCAGTGCCATCGAGCACGAGCCCGATGCCTACCTGACCAAACCGTTCAACCGGGTTGGCCTGGCCCAGCGCGTCGAGAAGCTGTATCAGCGCAAGACCTTGCTCAAGCCGATTCTGCAGGCCCTGGACCGCAGTCGCCCGGCCGAAGTGCTGGCAGCTTGTGCCGAGCTGTGCAAGAAAGACCCGCGCCTGGCACCACTGTGCCTGCGCTACCGGGCCGATGCCTTGCGCAACCTCAACCGCTTCGAGGAGCTGGAAAAATTCCTCAAAGCCATCCTGGCCAGTCGCCCGCAGCCGTGGGTGTACGCTGCATTGGGCGCCCTGATGCACAAGCGTGGCCAGAATGCCCAGGCCCAGGGCGTGTACGAGCAGGCACTCAAGGCGTTCCCGATCATGCCAGGGCTTTACGACGGTATGGCCGAAGTGCTGGTGGCTCAGGGCGATACCCGACGTGCGCAAAACCTGCTGGAAGAGGCGGTACGCCTGTCGCCACTGTCGGTGCGTCGGCAGTCGACACTGGGCAAGCTGGCGCTGGAAAACGAAGACTTCGAAAGCGCGTCGAAGGCGTTCCGCCATGCGGTGAACCAAGGGCAGAGCTCGCGCTACAAGGACGCCGAAAACAACCTGGGCCTGGTGCAGGCCCTGATGAGCAAGAATGCAGGCTTTGGCCTGGACGCCCGTACCCGGGTCGAGATCAACACCACGCTCAGCGAAGTGGCCAAGGAAAACCCCGAAGACCAGGGTTTGCAGGTGCGTGCGCGGATGATGAAAGCCGCCAGTCTGCAGCAGGCGGGCGACCCGGAAACGGCGGCCAAGCTGACCGAGCAGGCGATCCAGCGCCTGGCCAAGATGAACCAGTTTTTCTCGGTCGATTCGGCCCTGACCGTTGCCGCGCAGCTGCAGGCAATGGGGCAGGATGCCGCCGCCATCGGCGTGCTGAAAAGCTGTGTGGAAAGTTATGGCGATGACCCTAAGGTCATGGAGAAAGTGGGCAAGCTGACGGACGACCCCAGCGTGCTCAACGCCATTACCGAAGCGGTCACCCTCAATCGCCAGGGTGTGCGCAGTTACCAGGGAGGGCAGCTTGGCGAGGCGTTGCAACTGTTCCGCAAGGCGCTGGGTATGCAGCCGAAGAACATCAGCATCGCCCTCAACACCGCCCAGGCGCTGCTGCGTATTGGCGGTGACAACCCTCAGCCCGCGATCATGCAGGAATGCCAGGACGCCTTGACCAGCGTGGCCGGTATCCCTGCCAGCGACAATCGCTATGACCGTTACCGCAAACTGCACATCCGAGTGTTCGGCGCATGAATCAAGACAATCAGGGGCTGGACTTTTCCACGGTGATCGCCTCCACCGTGCACGACCTCAAGAGTTCGTTGTCGGCGCTGATCCAGTCCCACAATCAGTGGGTTGAACGCCTGCCCGAAGAGCTGCGCGGTGGTGCCGAGCAGGGCATCATGGAGCATGAGTTTCGCCACCTCAACGGCATGCTGGTGCAACTGCTGGGGCTCTATAAACTGGGTATCAACCAGCTGCCGGTGTGCCCGGACTACCATGAGCTGGACGACTTCATCGAAGCCCAGCTGGCGGCGCACCAGGAAGTGCTCAAGCACAACGACATCCTCGCCACCTGGCGCATCGACACCGACAACCCGCTGGGTTTCTTCGACCGCGAACTGGTGGCCTCGGTGATCGCCAACGTCATCACCAACGCCACCCGCTATGCCGGGCACGCTTTGCTGATCACGATCGAAGAGGCCGACAACCAACTGGCCATCTGCGTGAACGATGACGGCCCGGGTTATCCAAAGCACATGCTCGAGCGCCAGGAGGAGTACATCCAGGGCATCGATTCGACCAGCGGCAGTACCGGCCTGGGGCTTTACTTTGCGGCGCGGATTGCGGCGTTGCATGAAAGCGGCGGGGTGCGCGGGCGGATCGAGATTTCCAATGGCGGGGCGCTTGGGGGCGGGTTGTTCAGGTTGTTCTTGCCTTAGGCCAGCAGGGCATGGCGTTGGATTTTTAGCGCCCTTCAGATCGAGTGCCGCCCGCGCGGCGCATCGCGAGCTGGCGCTCGCTCCTACGTTTGTTTCGGGACAGTTATGCCTGTAACAGTCGCGCGCGACCGCCTTTTTTCATACGACACGGTATCAACGTATGCGCCAGAGGGGGCGCGCGCGAATCTCACTGGTACAATTGGCCCGAAACAAACGTAGGAGCGAGCGCCAGCTCGCGATGCGCCGCGCGGGCGGCGCTCGATCTCACAGGCGCTGCAGCGTCCAAGACAGGCCCTCCATGAAGACTGCCCCGACCACTCTCATCCGCGAAACCTTCCCCGTAGGCCCCCTGCAATGCAATTGCACCCTGGTCGGCGACCCCTTGACCAAAAAGGCCATCGTCGTCGACCCGGGCGGTGACCCGGACAAGATCCTGGCGCGCCTGCAGGCCCATGGCCTGACGCTGGTAAGCATCATCCACACCCACGCGCACTTCGATCACTTCCTCGCCTCGGGCAAGCTCAAGGAGCTGACCGGCGCTACCTTGCACCTGCACAAGGACGACCAGGTACTGTGGGACAACCTGGAGATGCAGTGCCAGATGTTCGGGGTACCGTACACGCCAGTGCCTGCCCCCGACCGTTGGCTGGGCGATGATGAAGAGCTGGCCTGCGGCTGTGGCGTGGCCCTGCATACGCCAGGCCATACCCCGGGCTCGATGAGCTTCTGGTTCGCCGATGCCAAGCTGTTGATTGCCGGCGATACCCTGTTCCGCCGGGGCATTGGCCGCACCGATTTGTGGGGTGGGGACCAGCGGGCAATCGTGCATTCCATCAAGGAGCGGTTGTACCGGCTGGACGAAGAGGCCATCGTGGTCACCGGCCACGGACCCGATACTCGGCTGGGCGATGAAATGCGCGAAAACCCCTTCGTACGTGCCTGATGGCACATGAAGGCACTTTCATGGAATTTTTCGTTGCCGATGCAATCCAAGGCTGGCATAGATCCATTCGAGATCTGCCGCATTTATGAATTTCAGTAGGAGCTTGTCCATGTTCACCATGCGTCGTCTGATTATCGTCGCAACTGCCGCTGCCCTGATGACCGGCTGTGCCGGCCAGAACCCTTATGACAACCAGGGTCAGGCGCAGGGCTCCACTGGGATGAGCAAGACCGCCAAGTACGGCGGCCTGGGCGCGCTGGCCGGCGCCATCGCCGGTGCCGCGATCGACCATAACAACCGTGGCAAGGGTGCGCTGATCGGCGCTGCTGCGGTGGGTGCTGCCGCTGCCGGTTACGGCTACTACGCCGACAAGCAGGAAGCAGAGCTGCGCGCGCAAATGGCCAACACTGGCGTGGAAGTGCAACGTCAGGGTGACCAGATCAAGCTGATCATGCCGGGCAACATCACCTTCGCCACCGACTCGGCCAACATCGCCCCTAGCTTCTACTCGCCGCTGAACAACCTGGCCGGTTCGTTCAAGCAGTTCAACCAGAACACCATCGAAGTGGTCGGTTTCACCGACAGCACCGGCAGCCGCCAGCACAACATGGACCTGTCCCAGCGCCGTGCGCAGGCGGTCAGCACCTACCTGACCTCGCAGGGTGTGGATGCCTCGCGGATCTCGGTACGTGGCATGGGCCCGGACCAGCCGATCGCCAGCAACGCCGACGCCAATGGCCGTGCGCAGAACCGCCGCGTGGAAGTGAACCTGAAGCCGATTCCGGGTCAGCAGTATGACCAGCAGCAAGGCCAGGTTCAGCAGTATCCCTGATTGACCGCCGGGGCTGCAAAGCAGCCCCCTGCTTCTAGCGCACCACGCTGGCCTGAATCGCCGTCAGGGCAATGGTATGCACGATATCGTCAACCTGAGCCCCGCGCGGCAGGTCGTTCACCGGCTTGCGCAGCCCTTGAAGCATCGGCCCAAGGCTCACCCCGTCAGCACTGCGTTGCACCGCCTTGTGCGTGGTGTTGCCGGTATTCAGGTCGGGGAACACGAACACCGTGGCACGCCCGGCCACCGGGCTACCCGGCGCCAGGTCCCGTGCAATCGCCGGGTTGGCCGCCGCGTCGTACTGCAATGGCCCATCGATCAGCAACGCCTGCGCTGCGCCTTGTGCCAGGCGTGTTGCTTCGCGCACTTTCTCCACTTCCTCATCGCTGGCTGAATCGCTGGAATAACTGATCATCGCCACCCGTGGTGCGATGCCGAAGGCCTGCGCCGAGTCGGCGCTCTGCCGGGCGATCTCTGCCAACTCGGCAGCGCTCGGATGCGGGTTCATCACGCAGTCGCCGTACACCAGCACCTGCTCGGGGAACAGCATGAAGAACACCGACGACACCAGGCTTGAGCCCGGCGCAGTCTTGATCAGTTGCAGGGCAGGGCGAATGGTGTTGGCGGTGGAGTGCACCAGGCCCGAGACCAGGCCGTCCACTTCGTCCAGGGCCAGCATCATGGTGCCGATCACTACCGGGTCTTCCAGTTGCTGCTCGGCCATTGGCGCGTTGAGGTTCTTGCTCTTGCGCAGCTCGACCATGGGCTCTACATAGCGCCCGCGAATCAGCTCGGGATCGAGGATTTCCAGGCCAGGCGGCAGGGTAATGCCCTGGGCGCGCGCCACGGCGTCGACATCCTCGGGCTTGGCCAGCAGCACGCAGCGGGCAATGCCACGGGCCTGGCAGATGGCCGCAGCCTGCACCAGCAACGGCTCGGCGCCTTCGGGAAGGACAATACGCTTGTTGGCCTGCTGCGCCCGCTGGATCAACTGGTAGCGGAACACGGCTGGCGACAGGCGCATTTCACGCGGGGTGCCGCAGCGTTGGTGCAGCCAGGCGGCGTCGAGGTGGCTGGCGACAAAGTCAGTGATGAACTCGGCGCGCTCGCGGTCGTCCACAGGGATTTCGCGGTTTAGCGAATTGAGCTGGTTGGCGGTGTCGTACGAGCCGGTGCTGACTGACAGGATCGGCAGCCCAGCCTGGAGCGCGCCGCGGCACAGGCCGAGGATGCGCGCGTCGGGCTTGCTGTCACTGGTCAGCAGCAACCCGGCCAGTGGTACGCCATTGATCGCCGCCAGGCTGACGGCAAGGATGATGTCGTCGCGATCGCCCGGGGTGACCACCAGGGTACCCGAGGTCAGCAGCGGCACCGTGTTGGCCACGGTACGTGCGCAAATAATGATCTTGCTCATGCGCCGCTGCTCGTAGTCGCCGGCATTGAGCACCTGGGCACCGAGCAGCTCGGCCACGTCGCGGGTGCGTGGGGCGTTCAATTCAGGCTGGTAGGGGATACAGCCGAGCAGGCGGAAATCGTTGCCGCGCAGCAGGGGCGAGTGCTCGCGCAGGCGGGTGGCGAAGTCGGCCATGCTTTCGTCGGTGCGCACCTTGTTGAGGATGACACCGAGCACTTTTGGGTCGCGTGGGCCGCCGAACAGCTGGGCCTGCAGCTCGACCCGGCCGGACAGTTCGCTGAGCACTTCGTTTTCCGGGGCCGACACCAGGATCACCTCGGCATCCAGGCTCTTGGCCAGGTGCAGGTTGACCCGCGCCGCGTAGCTGGCATGGCGCGTGGGCACCATGCCTTCGACCACCACCACGTCGTTGCCGACGCAGGCTTGCTGGTAGAGGCGGATGATCGCTTCGAGCAGTTCGTCGAGCTGGCCATCGCCGAGCATGCGCTCGACCTGGGCCAGGCTCAGGGGCACCGGGGGCTTGATGCCATGGGTGCGGGCCACCAGTTCGGTAGAGCGCTCGGGGCCGGTGTCACCCGGGTGGGGCTGGGCGATCGGCTTGAAGAAGCCGACCTTAAGGCCCGCGCGCTCCAGGGTGCGCACCAGGCCCAGGCTGATGGAGGTCAGGCCGACACCGAAGTCGGTCGGCGCAATGAAAAATGTCTGCATGCGTGCTTCTCGAAATAAGCGGTGCAAGAAATTAACGGCCAAGGGTAGCGCTATCGGCCCCTTGTGCGCACCAGCCGCATGCGAAAGGCTGGCCGATGTGCTGCGCGCGTTGGGCCGGGTCGAGCACCCAGGGGCGTGCCTGCCACGGTGGCTGGTGGCGCAGGTGCTGGGTATGGCCACAGGACAGTTCGGCCACCCAGTGGCCTTCTTCGTCCTGGTGGAAGCCGGTGATCCGACTGATGGGCCGCTGCTCGTCCGCAGCACGTTCGCAATCGGACGATGGCTTCGTTACACTTGTGCGCTCTACATTCTTTTGCAAAAGGTCTTGCCCCATGCTGATCGCCGCCAACAAGGCTGTCTCCATCGACTATACCCTGACCAACGACGCCGGGGAGACCATCGACAGCTCCGCCGGTGGCGCGCCGCTGGTTTACCTGCACGGTGCCGGCAACATCATCCCGGGCCTGGAAAAAGCCCTGGAAGGCAAGCAGGCCGGTGATGAACTGAACGTTTCCATCGAGCCGGAAGACGCCTACGGCGAATACCTGGCGGAGCTGGTCAGCACCCTGAACCGCAGCCTGTTCGAAGGCGTCGACGAGCTGGAAGTGGGCATGCAGTTCCACGCTTCGGCGCCGGACGGCCAGATGCAGATCGTCACCATCCGCGACGTCGACGGCGACGACGTCACCGTTGACGGCAACCACCCGCTGGCCGGCCAGCGCCTGACCTTCCAGGTCAAGGTGGTCAACGTACGTGACGCCAGCGACGAAGAAATCGCTCACCGTCACATCCACGGTGAAGGTGGCCATCACCACTGATTTTCTGCGCTAAGCTCAGAAAGTCGCCAGGCGCTCGGGCAAGCCGATTTGCCTTCCTTCGGGAGGTGGACGGTTTGGACGAGCGCCTTTTTAGTGGGCGGAATTTGCCTGTGCGGCAACCGGGAACCTGAGAGGGGATGTCATCATGAGTGCATTTCACGACCTGAAACTGGACGCACTGAACGGCGGAGAGCTGCCCCTGGCCCCGTTCAAGGGCCAAGTGGTGCTGGTGGTCAACGTCGCTTCCAAGTGTGGGCTCACGCCGCAATACAAGGCCCTGGAAAACCTCTACCAGGTTTACAAGGACAAGGGCTTCAACGTGCTTGGCCTGCCGTGCAACCAGTTTGCCGGGCAGGAGCCAGGCAGCGAAAAGGAAATCCAGGATTTCTGCAGCCTCAACTATGGGGTGAGCTTCCCGCTGGGGGGCAAGCTGGAGGTCAACGGGCCGCAGCGCCATTCGCTATACCGCCTGCTGGCGGGTGAAGGAGCCGAGTTCCCGGGCGACATCACCTGGAATTTCGAGAAGTTTCTGGTGGGCAAGGATGGGCGGGTGCTGGCGCGCTTTTCACCGCGTACGGCGCCGGATGATCCGGCGGTGGTGCAGGCTATCGAGAAGGCGTTGGTTTGAAGGCGGCCTGCCGCGATATCTTCGGCGCCTGTGAGATCGAGCGCCGCCCGCGCGGCGCTAGATCTCACAGGCGCTGCACATATTGAGCAGAACGCCCAGTCGCAGTACCGGTTTGCTTGCAAGCACCATAGAGATACCCCTCAAACTGCTCGACAATCGCCGGCCACCCCTGACGGCTTGCATGCTGTCGCGCATTCAGGCGTACCCGGCGCAACGTTTCCTCCTCCTCCAGCAGCCAGCAAGTCGCATCCACAAACGCTGCCTGGTCCCCCGGCATGGCCAGTGCTCCGCTGTGGCCATGACGAATATGTTGCGCAGCGGCAGCCTCGTCATAGGCAACCACCGCCAACCCCGAGGCCATGGCTTCGAGCACCACATTGCCAAAGGTTTCAGTCAGGCTCGGGAACAGAAACAGGTCACCGCTGGCATAGTGCTCGGCCAGCACCTCACCTCGCTGTGCGCCACAGAACACCGCATCCGGCACCTGCTGTTGGAGTGCTGAACGCTGTGGCCCGTCACCCACTAGGATCAGGCGCAGGCGTTTCTGTGGATAAGTCTTCTGCAATGCCTCAAGGCACGGGCGCAGTAGCCCGAGGTTCTTTTCCACCGCCAGCCGCCCGACATGCAGCACGGCGATATCGTCCTGGCCTAGTCCCCAGCTCTCACGCAACGCCTGGCTGCGCCGGGCCGGGTTGAACAGGCAGGCATCGACCCCCCGGGCCAGCAGCTCCAGGCGTTCGAAGTCACGGCGCTCAAGCTCCAGGCGCTGGCTGAGGCTGGGCACCAGGGTGATCGCTGTACGCCGATGGAACCAGCGCAGGTAGTGGGTGAGCAGGCGCGCCAGCAAACCCAGGCCATATTGGCCGGAATACTGCGGGAAGTTGGTGTGAAAGCCACTGACCACCGCCACCCCCAGGCGCCGGGCTGCGCGCAGGGCACTGAGCCCCAGCGGGCCTTCGGTGGCGATGTACAGCACATCCGGGCGTTGCCGGCGCCAGCGGCGCATCAGCTTGTGCATCGACACCTCGCCCCACTGCAAGCCCGGGTAGCCGGGCAGGGCCCAGCCACGGCACAACATCAGGTTTGGGTCGTTGTGCGCCGGTGTTTCACCGGCCTGGCGCGGGCGTACCACCTCAACGTCGTGGCCGCGCTGACGCAGCCCTTCGCTAAGGCGGCCAAGGGTATTGGCCACACCGTTGATTTCGGGTGGGAAGGTTTCGCTGACCAGGGTAATGCGTAGGGCGGGTGTATTCATGACAAAAAGTTTCCGCCTGCTGGATTGCGCCAATGTGACGGTCATGTGACATCCAGATGACGCCCGACCGCCGGCGCTTGCGCCTTTTTGAATATTTCCTGGTGCGGCACTCAAGAAGGTACAGGCGGCAGCCGATGCAGATGCATTCGACTACGTAATGCGCTCCAGGAGAGCGATGATGTTCAACAACAAGCTCAAGCAAGAAATCCGGCAGCTGCGCGAAGACCTGATGTCCATCGAACAGGTCAAGAGTAGCCTCGACAGCGAGATGTTGGTACTTCAACTCGACCCTCAGGGACGGATCGAGATGGTCAACGGCAACTTCGAGAGCGAGATGCTCTACCGTGCCGAACAATTGCTTGGACGCAACATTGAGGACATCGTCCCCGCGCATGTGAAGTCGCTGGATTTCTACCAACGCATGAAAAGCGCGATCACCCGTGGCGAGCACCTGAACGGTGCCTTCCGCCTGCTGCGCGGCAATGGTCAGGAAGCCTGGCTGCGCTCGATCCTGCAGCCGGTCAAGAACAGCGAAGGGCGTATCAAGTACTTCACCCTGCATTCCAGCGACCTCACGCGCACCATCGAGACCTCGCGCGAGCATGAAAGCCTGATCAAGGCGTTGATGCGCTCGACTGCCGTTATCGAGTTTGACCTGGACGGTACCATCCTCACTGCCAATGACCGTTTCCTGGCCACCGTCGGCTATCGCCTGGAACAGATTCGCGGCAAGCACCACCGCATGTTCTGCGAGCCGGAAGAGGCCAATTCGGCCGGCTATCAGGCGTTCTGGGACAAGCTGCGCCGTGGCGAATACGTTGCCGAGCGCTTCAAGCGCATCGACGCCCACGGGCGGGTGATCTGGCTGGAGGCCTCGTACAACCCGATCTTCGACGCCCATGACGTGCTGTACAAAGTGGTCAAGTTCGCCACGGTGATTACCGACCAGGTCAACCAGGAACAGGCGGTGGCCGAGGCAGCAGATGTTGCCTACAACACCTCGCTGGGTACCGATGTCAGCGCCCAGAAGGCCACCGATGTGGTTACCCAGACCGTCAGCGTGATGCGCGGCCTGGAGGCCTCGATGCAGGAGGCGGCCGAGGGCATTCAGGCGCTGGATACCCAGTCGCGGGTAATCGGCTCCATCATCAAGACCATCAGCGACATCGCCGGGCAGACCAACCTGCTGGCGCTCAATGCCGCTATCGAGGCGGCCCGTGCCGGCGAACAGGGGCGGGGTTTTGCCGTGGTTGCCGACGAAGTGCGTCAACTGGCCTCGCGCACCAGCACCGCCACCGAGGAAATCGCCCGGGTGGTGAAGCAGAACGAGCAACTGGCGCAGGCGGCGGTGGCGATCATCGACACCAGCAAGCGCCAGGCCGAGCAGGGGCTGGCACTGGCTGACGAGACGGGCAGCGTGATTGTCGAGATCCAGGACGGGGCGAAACGGGTGGTGGATGTGGTGGGGCAGTTTTCCAGCCGGTTGGGGCAGTGAAGCCCCGGCTAGGCAAGGATTGATCTGATGGGGCGGGGGTCAGTTGCGCTCCCGCACCCAGAACAACGTAGCCCCGGCCACCGCCGCCGGCATCATCAGCACGTTCACCCCCGGGATCATCAACGCCAGGTAGGTAATCCCGCCAAAGCCCAGGCTCTGCCAGCGCTTGCTGCGCAGCCAGGCGAGCATGTCCTGCCAGCTCATCTTGTTGTTGTCGGCCGGGTAGTCGATGTACTGGATGGCCATCATCCATACCCCGAACATCAGCCACAGTGGTGCGGCCACCACGTTCACCACCGGGATGAACGACAGGATGAACAGGCCAATAGCCCGTGGCAGGAAGTAGCCCAGCTTGCGCATTTCGCGGCTGAAAGTGCGTGGCACCATGGCCACCAGCTCACCCCAGCTGAACGCGGGGAAGTTATCCTGGCCGCGCACCACCACCTCGACCTTTTCCGCCAAAAAGCCGTTGAACGGCGCGGCAATGATATTGGCCACCAGGGTGAAGGTGAAGAACACCATCAGCAGCAGCAAGGCCACGAACAGCGGCCAGAGGATGTAGCTGAGGAAGCTCAGCCAGTCCGGCAGCGTTGGCATGAGCGCGTCCAGCCACAGGCCGAACTGGTGGCCGGCGAAGTAGATCAGGCCACCGAACAGCAGCAGGTTGACCGCCAACGGCAGCAGCACGAACAACCGCAGGTTGGGGCTCAGCACCAGTTTCAGGCCTTCGCGCAGGTATTGGGGGCCAGAGAGGACAGGGGCTTGCATCGAGGTACTCCGCAGAGAAGGAAAACGCGCTGACCTTACCGAGTTTGCCGCGCCGACGGAAGGCGGGTTGCGGGTGGGAAACGGGATGTAACAAAAGCGCCGGGGGCGTATTTATCGATGAAATCGCAGCATAGACGATGCCTATGAGGTGGATTGTCTAAGGATATTTCCTTAATCTTTGCGACCTCGCTACAGTGCGCTCAACTTTCCGCTTTTCGGGCCTGCGTGTTGTAGCCTTCCCCAAGTGCTGCGTGGGTCCGTTTTAAATTTCCAGCTGGCGCAGCCGGTACACCGATGCCGGCCCGTGCGGCCCGCTCGACAGGAGTTCGACATGTCTGAAGTACGTCATTCGCGCGTCATCATTCTCGGTTCCGGCCCTGCCGGTTACAGCGCCGCAGTCTATGCTGCCCGCGCCAACCTCAAGCCGCTGCTGATCACCGGTATGCAGGCCGGTGGCCAGCTGACCACCACCACCGAAGTCGACAACTGGCCGGGCGACCCCCACGGCCTGACCGGCCCGGCCCTGATGCAGCGCATGCAAGAGCACGCCGAGCGTTTTGAAACCGAAATCGTCTTCGACCACATCAATGCCGTCGACCTGGCCAACAAGCCGTTCACCCTGCAGGGTGACAGCGGCAAGTACACCTGCGACGCACTGATCATCGCCACCGGTGCCAGCGCCCGTTACCTGGGCCTGCCGTCGGAAGAAACCTTCATGGGCAAGGGCGTTTCGGCCTGCGCTACCTGCGACGGTTTCTTCTACCGCAACAAGCCGGTCGCCGTGGTTGGCGGTGGCAACACTGCCGTGGAAGAGGCGCTGTACCTGGCCAACATCGCCAGCAAGGTGACCCTGGTACACCGTCGCGAAACCTTCCGCGCCGAGAAGATCCTGGTCGACAAGCTGAACGCTCGTGTGGCAGAAGGCAAGATCGAGCTCAAACTCAACGCCACCCTGGACGAAGTGCTGGGTGACAACATGGGCGTGACCGGTGCGCGCCTGAAGAACAACGACGGCAGCAGCGACGAAATCAAGGTCGACGGCGTGTTCATCGCCATTGGCCACACCCCGAACACCTCGCTGTTCGAAGGTCAGCTGACCCTGAAAGACGGCTACCTGGTGGTCAACGGCGGCCGTGAAGGCAACGCTACTGCCACCAACGTTGAGGGTGTGTTCGCTGCAGGTGACGTGGCTGACCACGTTTACCGCCAGGCAATTACCTCGGCCGGCGCTGGCTGCATGGCTGCTCTGGACGTAGAGCGTTATCTGGACGGCCTGGCCAACGCCTCGTTGTGATTGGATAACACCCCTAAAAAAACCGGCTGAAAAGCCGGTTTTTTATTGCCCGCAACCAGCTTACAGGCTTAAGCGCATCGACAGGTCAACCGCCTTCACATCCTTGGTCATGGCACCAATCGAGATGTAGTCCACGCCGGTTTCAGCAATCACACGCAGGGTCGTTTCGTTGACCCCACCGCTGGCCTCCAGCTTGGCCTTGCCCGCGTTGATGCGCACTGCTTCGCGCATTTCTTCAAGGTTCAGCTCATCAAGCATGATGATGTCCGCGCCAGCGGCCAGCGCCTCGCGCAGTTCATCCAGGCTTTCCACTTCGATCTCAACCGGCTTGCCTGGCGCAATACGGTGTGCAGCGGCCACGGCTTCGGCCACGCCGCCGCTGGCAGCGATGTGGTTTTCCTTGATCAGGAACGCGTCGTACAGGCCGATGCGGTGGTTGTCGCAGCCGCCACAGGTTACCGCGTACTTCTGCGCCAGGCGCAGGCCCGGCAGTGTTTTACGGGTGTCCAGCAGGCGCACCTGGGTGCCTTCCACCAGGTCGGCCAGGAAGCGCGCACGGGTGGCCACCCCCGACAGCATCTGTAGGAAGTTCAGCGCACTGCGCTCACCGCTCAGCAGCGAACGGGCCGGGCCTTCCAGGTGGAATAGCGGCTGGTTGGCAGTCGCCCGCTCACCGTCCGCCACCTGCCAGTGCACCGCCACGCGTGGGTCGAGCTGACGAAAAACGGCGTCGACCCAGGCGGTGCCGGCGATCACGCAGTCTTCGCGGGTGATGATGGTCGCCTTGGCGAGGCGCTCGGCCGGGATCAACTGCGCGGTGATATCGCCACTGCCGATGTCTTCCAACAGTGCACGGCGCACATTGGCTTCGATTTCAGCGGTCAGGTCGGCGAGGCGTAGGTTCGGCATGTTCGGCTCCACTAGCTAGATGCCCGCGATTATAGGGCAGGGGGCCGGTGTGTACAGCCGCCTTGGCGAAGTCCGTTGGTCGGGCATCGTGAGCCATTCAAGCCCATTCGGGTCATTCACCGGTCGGCGAAACGGCGCTGGCAGCGATGCGATTTTTTACCGATAATAGCGCCCAGTATTTGGCGTCATAGCTTTGACGATTATCAGCCCCTGTCGGGCAAGACACCCTGCAAGGAGTCCAGGATGCAGAAAGAAGGCAAGGTGGTGCCCTTGGCGGCTGCCATCGACCGAGGGGGGCGCACGCCTCTTCCTTGCCTTCCGGTATTGTTGCTGCAGGTGCGCGACAAGTCCGCCTTGCAGTTGCGTCAAGGCTTGCAGGACTTGTTCGACAACGCCGATGACACGCTCTTCGAAATGGCTGACAAGGCCTTCGACCGTTATGACCAGCATCTGTACTTCGAAGCCATGCGTGATCTGAGGCTCAAGCGCAAAAGCATCGAACGCGGCTTTCTTGATACCTTCCATGACACTTTCGCGCGCATCGGCCAGCCCGACCCGCTGGCGCATCTGGCCGAACCGGGCAGCTTGCGGAGCAAGGCCCAACGGGAACGGGCTGCGGCCATGGAAGGCATGGTTGCGCGGGTGCTGTCACGCGATGGTATTGGCCTGCAGCAACTGGGCCTGCGCTTGCAGGCGCTGCTCGATCGCCCCCTGCATGAGCAGCACAACCCGTTGGGCCCGGCCGCTTTGTGCGGGTACTTCCTGGACGCCGGGCGCAACCTGGGGGTTGGTTTACGGGTCAAGCTGGTGCTGCTCAAGCTGTTCGAGCGCTATGTGCTGCGTGATGCCGACATCCTCTATGCCGACGCCAACCAGCTGTTGGCCGCAGCCGGTGTACTGCCGGAGTTGCAGCCGGCACCGCGCCGGCGCGTCGAAGACAGGCGCTTGCGCACACGACGAGGGCCGTTGAGCCAAGGCCAGGACGTTGGGGCAGACGCGGCAGGGCAAGCGTATTTCGCCTCATTGCAAACCTTGCTGGCCCCGCTGCGCGGGCAGTTCGCACCGCGATTGCAGGCGGTGGCTGCTGCCCAGCCGATCAGCACGGCCGACCTGATACGCCTGCTGACGCACTTGCAACACTATGTACCCGCAACTCACGAGGCAGATGACTTCGAGCTCGGCCAGCAGCTTGAGCAACTGCTGTTGCGGGTCAGTGTGCGCAGCGGCACGCGCCGGCGCATCGCCGTGGACGATGAGGACGTGATCAACCTGGTCGGCCTGGTGTTCGCCTTCATCCAGCGTGATGACAACCTGCCCGCCAGCCTGCGCGCACTGCTTGCGCGCCTGCATATTCCCTTGCTCAAGGTAGCATTGCTGGACAAGGGGCTGTTCAGTCGGGCCAGCCACCCGGGGCGCCGGCTGATCAACGAGATTGCGGGCGCGGCCATTGGCTGGGCGTGCGGCAGCGAAGGCCTGCGTGACAGCCTTCACCTGCGGGTAGAATGCACAGTCCAGCGCCTGCTCAATGATTTTGCCGAAGATGCTGGTCTGTTTGCCGAGCTTCTCGATGATTTTCTTGCATCCAACCAAGAGGAACGGCGGCGCAACGAGTTGCTTGAACAGCGCACCCGCGACGCCGAAGAGGGGCGTGCCCGTGCCTTGCAGGCGCGGCACCAGGTGCAGCAGGTGCTCAACCAGCGCCTGCGCGGTCGGGTATTGCCCCTGGTGGTGGTGCAAATGCTGGTGCAAGCCTGGAGCCAGGTACTGCAGTTGGCCTGGCTGAAGCAGGGTGAAGCCTCCCAGGGCTGGCGCGATGCCCTGCAAACTGTGGATGCGCTACTGGCCAGCATCACCCCGGGGCATGAGCCGCAAGCACTTTTGCAGCAGGTGCCGGGCCTGCTCAAGGCGCTGCGCGATGGCCTGGCCAGCGTGGCGCTGGATTCGGCAGCAACCCGAGAATTCTTCCTGCAACTGGAGCAGTTGCACCTGCATGCCTGTGCGGGCACTGAGCTACCGGCTGGCCATGACAAGCCCTTTGCCGAAGTGCTGGTGGACGAGGACATCGTGCTGGCGATGGCCGAAGAACCGGCCTGTGCACCGCGGCAATTTGTCGATGGGAAGGCGGCAACGCTGCAGCACGTGCAGCGCTTGCGCATCGGCAGCTGGGTTGAAGTCATGGATGACGGCGAACCGCTGCGTTGCAAACTGGTGGCGCACGTCGGTAGTAACGACAGGCTGGTATTCGCCAACCGTACCGGCATGAAAGTGCGTGAGTGGAACAGCACCGCCCTGGCCCAGGCATTGCACCGAGGTGACGTACGGATGCTGGATGACGGTTTGTTGTTCGAGCGGGCGCTGGAGGCGGTGATCGATGGGTTGCGGCAACCTTGGGTGCAGTAGGCGGCAACATTACAATCATTCACATGCAAACGGTGTTGAGCGCAGGGCATACTGTTGACCTGTTCACGGCGTTTTCAGGATCTACCCCATGCAATTGGACCGTGCCACTGGCTGGTTTCACGGAACCGGAATCACCCACTGCCCCTCGCCGAACTTCAATGCCCGCCCTGAAGGCGAATCGATTTCCCTGCTGGTGATCCACAACATCAGTCTGCCGCCAGCCTGTTTTGGCACCGGCAAGGTCCAGCAGTTTTTCCAGAATCGCCTGGACCCCGATGAGCATCCTTACTTCGACAGCATCAAGCACCTGACCGTGTCGGCGCATCTGTTCGTCGAGCGTGACGGGGCGGTGACCCAGTTCGTGTCGTTGCTCGATCGCGCCTGGCACGCTGGCGTTTCGTGTTTTGACGGGCGTGAAGGCTGCAACGATTTCTCCATCGGTATCGAACTGGAAGGCACTGACGACCTGGCCTACACCGATGCCCAGTACGCCGTGCTGGAACGGCTTACCCGGCACATTCGTAGCGCCTGGCCGGCCATCGACCTGGGTCGCATCCAGGGCCACAGCGACATTGCTCCGCAACGCAAGACCGACCCCGGCCCGTCCTTCGATTGGCAGCGGTACCGCGAAGCGTTGTTGTACAAAGAGGACAAGGCATGAGTTTTCTGGTGTTGTTGCTGGCATTGTGGGTCGAGAAGTTCTCGGCCCTGCGCCACCGCGTGCAGCGCGACGGGTTCTTCCTTGGCGAACTGGTGCGCCTGGAGCGCAGCGGCAAAGTACACCCGTGGTGGACGCTGGCCATTCTGGTGCTGGCACCGGTAATGCTGCTGGTGTTGCTGCTGCATGTGCTGGAGCCGGTGGCGTATGGGCTGTTGGCCTTGCCGATGCACCTGCTGGTGCTGGTCTATAGCTTGGGCCGTGGTGATGCCAAGGCCTCGCTTGGGCCGTTCCGCGATGCCTGGCGGCGAGGTGATGACCAGGCGGCGCTGCATGTTGCAGAGCGTGACCTGGGCCTGGCCGCCGACGAGCCGCACAGCTTGCTGGTAAGGGTGCAGGGCAACCTGCTGTGGCAGGTGTACCAGGGCTTTTTCGCGGTGATCTTCTGGTATTTCGTGCTGGGGCCTGGGGCGGCGCTGGCTTATCGCCTGCTGGCGCTGTGCGGTGAGCACAGCAAGCAGCCTGCGCTGAAGGCGCGGGCCGAACAGCTGCGGCACATCATGGACTGGCTGCCGGTGCGGGTACTGGCGTTGAGCTTTGCCCTGGTGGGCAACTTCCTCTCGGTCACCCGGGTGATGTTGCACGAGGTGCTCAACTGGCACATCAGTGCCGGGCACCTGGTGGCCCGTGTCGGGCGCATTGCCGATGACATTCCCGACGATGAAGACAGCCAGCGTGGGTTGGGGCGGCTGGACAGCCTGTGGGAGCTGCTGCTGCGTTGTGCGGTGCTGTGGTATGCCGGGTTTGCGCTGTGGACAGTGCTGGTCTGAACTGAATTGGCTGGCCTCTTCGCGGGCGCGCCCGCGAAGAGGCCATGACAGGCAGCAAAACATCTACCAGCCAAACAACTCGCAAGCATTGCGGCTGCTAGCCTCAGCCAGCTCCCCGACATCAATCCCCATTACCTCGGCCAACGCCCCGGCAATCTCCGGCAAATGCTCCGGGCTGTTCCGCACCCCCGGGTACATCACCGGTGCCATATCTGGCGCATCAGTCTCCAGCACCACACTCTCCAGCGGCAGCCGCGCCAGGGTCTTGCGTAGCCGCAGTGCCTGTGGCCACGTCGCGGCACCGCCAAGCCCGAGCTTGAAGCCCAGCTTGATGTACTCGCGGGCCTCTTCGTAGCTGCCGGCAAACGCATGGATCACCCCCGCCCGCGCCGGCTTGTAGCGCTTGAGCGTGGCAATCACCTGCGCATGGCTGCGGCGTACATGCAACAGCGCAGGCAGTTCGAAGTCGCAGGCCATCTGCAGTTGCGCTTCAAACAGGTCCTGCTGGCGGGTTTTGTCCAGGTCTTCAAGGTAGTAGTCCAGGCCAAATTCACCCACGGCGCACAGCCGCGTATCGCCGTGCAGGCGTGCCAGCCATTCGCGCAACTGAACGAGGTGCTCCGGGCGGTGCTGGTCGAGGTAGACCGGGTGCAGGCCGAGTGCCGCGAACAGGCGCTGATCGGTGCAGGCCAGGTCCCACACCCGTTGGAAATTCGCCTGGTACACCCCCAGCACTACCATACGTTCCACCCCAAGCGCCGCCGCATTGGCCAGCAGGCGCGGGCGATCGGCGTCGAAGTCGGGGAAGTCCAGGTGGGTGTGGGTGTCGATCAGGCGCATGGTCAGGCTGCAGTGATGCGCTGCTTGAAGGTACGACCAACGGCATGCACACCCGGCTCGTAGCGCTTTTCCTCGATGGCGGCCAGCGCCAGCTCCAGCGCGGTGGCGGCAATCAGGCCATGCTGCTGGGCCATGGCATTGACCGGCAGCGGCAGGAAGTCGAGCAACTGGTTGTCGCCAAAGGTGCCCAGCTGCAGCTGGCGCGAATCGGCAGGGCGCGCCTGCAGGGTATCGAACACCCCTTGCAGCAGTACGTACGAGGTGGTCACCAAGGCATCCGGCAGGCCGCCCAGGTCGTCGATCAGCTGCTGCATCAGGCGCTGGCCGCACTCGCGGCTGAACGCTTCACCCTGATAGCGGCGCACTTCACCGGCATAGCCTTGCAGCGCTTCGTCGAAGCCGCCGGCACGCGCCTGGCTGACAGACAGCTCAGGGCGGGCGCCGATCAGGGCAATGCTGCGCGGGGCGGCACTGAGCAGGCTGGCGGCCAGTTGGCGGCTGGCATCACGGTCGTCGCTGATCACCGAGCAGAAGTGCGCAGGGTCCAGGCGGCGGTCGATGGCGATCACCGGCAGGCCTTTGTCCTGCAAGTCACGGTAGCTGTCGTCTTCCGGTGGCAGGCAGCTGGCGACGAACAGCGCGTCGCAGCGGCGGGCACGGAACAATTGTTGCAGCTGGCGCTCGCTGTCGGGCTGGTCGTCGCTGCTGGCGATCAGCAACTGGTAGCCACGGGCGCGGGCGCCTTGCTCCAGTTGCTTGGCAATGCGGGCGTAGCTGGGGTTCTCCAGATCCGGGAGAATGAAGCCCAGGGTGCGGGTGTGCCGACTGCGCAGGCCAGCGGCCTGTGGGTTTGGGGTAAAGCCATGGGCTTCGACCACTGCACGCACGCGCTCGACGGTGGTGTTGCTGATGCGCTGCTGTTCAGCCTTGCCGTTGATGACATAGCTGGCTGTGGTCACGGACACACCGGCCAGGCGGGCGATATCGCTGAGTTTCACCGAATTTTCCTTGTTATTTCCGGGGCTGGCTGTAATGCCGGACCGGGCATTTTGACCCAGCGCAGGCATCACGCGCAGACGACCATTGTCGCAATTGTCCGACAGGATGGGGCTTTTTACCGGGCAGATTATCGAGTAACGTGGCCGTCTGGTCAGATTAAACGTTTCAGCCGCCGAATTTTCTGCCTCGGCCGCCATCTGTGCAAGGCTGTTGAACTGGCCCTTCATGTGAATTTCACAACAATACTCCAGTACCCGACCGGGAACTGCAAAAGGAGAAGGTCATGCTCGAGCTCGCCAAGGAGCAGATAGCCATGGGCCAGACGGCCGCCGACAAGGCCGAGGCTTTGTGCCTGCTGGCGGACTGTCTGGTCGCTGACGGCCTGGTCGCCGAGGGTTACCTTCAAGGGCTGCAGGCCCGTGAGGCCCAAGGCTCAACGTTCCTTGGCCAGGGCATCGCCATCCCCCATGGCACGCCACAAACCCGCGATCTAGTGCATGCCACCGGCGTGCGCCTGTTGCAGTTTCCCGAGGGCGTAGACTGGGGTGATGGGCAAATGGTCTACCTGGCCATTGGCATTGCTGCACGCTCCGATGAACACCTGCGCCTGCTGCAGCTGCTCACCCGTGCCCTGGGTGAGACCGACCTGGCCGAAGCACTACGCCGGGCCAGCTCTGCCGAAGCGCTGCTCAAGTTGCTGCAAGGTGCGCCTCAGGAACTGGCGCTGGATGCGCAGTTGGTCGGCCTGAACGTTCCCGCTGAGGATTTCGACGAACTGGCATGGCGGGGTGCCCGCCTGCTGCAGCGTGCCGACTGTGTCGACAGCGGTTTTGCCGCCGTGCTGCAGCAGGCCGAGCCGCTGCCATTGGGCGAGGGCCTGTGGTGGCTGCACAGCGAGCGTCAGGTGCGCCAACCGGGCCTGGCCTTCATCACCCCGCAGCAGCCACTGCGTTACCGTGACCAGCCGCTCAACGGCCTGTTCTGCCTGGCCAGCCTCGGCGCTGCCCACCAGGCCTTGCTTGAGCGCCTGTGCGAAGTGCTGATCGAGGGGCGTGGGCAAATGCTCTACCAGGCCACCAGCAGCCGTGCGGTACTGGAAGTGCTGGGGGGCGAGGCGCCATCAGATTGGCCCAGTGCGCGCATCGTGCTGGCCAACCCGCATGGCTTGCATGCGCGCCCGGCCAAGGTGCTGGCGCAACTGGCCAAAGGCTTCGAGGGCGAGCTCCGCGTGCGCGTGGTTGACAGTGCGCAGCCGGCGGTGTCAGTGAAGAGCCTGAGCAAGCTGCTCAGCCTCGGCGCTCGCCGTGGCCAGACGCTGGAGTTGGTGGCCGAACCGGGCATCGCCGCCGATGCCTTGCCGGTGCTGCTGGCGGCCATCGAACAGGGCCTGGGCGAAGAGGTAGAGCCGCTGGCGCAACGTGCAACACCCGTTGCCAGCGTTGCGGCCGACGTGCTGCAAGCCCCCGTGGCCGGTAGCCGTATCCAGGGCGTGGGCGCTGCCCCCGGCATTGCCAGCGGCCCGGCGCATGTGTGTGTCGAGCGTGAGTTCGATTATCCGCTACGTGGCGAATCCAGTGCTCTGGAGCGGCAAAAGCTGCGTCAGGCCATAGCGGCGGTGGACAGCGATCTGCAGGCTTTGGTCAAGCGTAGCGACAAAGCCATTGGCGAGATCTTCGTCACCCACCAGGAAATGCTCGCCGACCCGGCCCTGACCGACGATGTCGAACAACGCCTTGCCCAAGGCGAAAGTGCTGCGGCAGCCTGGATGGCGGTAATAGAAGCCGCAGCCCGTCAGCAAGAGGCGTTGCACGATGCCTTGCTGGCCGAACGCGCTGCCGACCTGCGCGACATCGGCCGCCGCGTGCTGGCGCAATTGTGCGGTGTGCAGGCCCAGGTTGAGCCGGAGCAACCTTACGTACTGGTGATGACCGAAGTCGGCCCGTCCGATGTGGCGCGGCTGGACCCAAGCCGGGTCGCCGGCATCGTTACCGCTCAAGGAGGCGCCACTGCCCACAGTGCCATCGTCGCCCGTGCGCTGGGCATTCCTGCAGTGGTTGGCGCGGGGGCAGCGGTCCTGCTGCTTGAGTCCGGCACGCCACTGTTGCTCGATGGCCAGCGCGGCGTGGTCAACGTGGCGCCGCCGAAAGAAGAATTGCAACGCGCCCTGGCCGAGCGTGATGCCCGCGAGCAACGCCTGCAGGCCGCCTGGGCCAATCGCCTCGAACCCGCCGTGACCCGTGATGGCCACGCTGTCGAGGTGTTCGCCAACATTGGGGACAGCAACGGCATCGCCAAGGTGGTGGAGCAGGGCGCCGAAGGCGTCGGCCTGCTACGCACCGAACTGATTTTCATGGCACACCCCCAGGCCCCGGACGTGGCGACCCAGGAAGCCGAGTATCGCCGCGTGCTCGATGGCCTGGACGGGCGCCCGTTGGTGGTGCGCACCCTCGATGTCGGCGGTGACAAGCCGCTGCCGTACTGGCCGATCGCCGCCGAAGAAAACCCTTTCCTTGGCGTGCGCGGCGTACGCCTGACCTTGCAGCGCCCACAGATCATGGAAGACCAACTGCGTGCCTTGTTGCAGGCTGCCGACAATCGCCCGCTGCGAATCATGTTCCCAATGGTTGGCCAGGTACACGAGTGGCGCGAGGCGCGGGCCATGGTCGAGCGCTTGCGTGCAGAAACTCCCGTGGCCGACTTGCAACTGGGCATCATGGTCGAAGTGCCCTCGGCGGCCTTGCTGGCGCCGCAACTGGCGCGTGAAGTGGACTTCTTCAGCATCGGCACCAACGACCTGACCCAATACACCCTGGCCATCGACCGTGGCCACCCAAGCCTTTCGGCCCAGGCCGATGGCCTGCACCCGGCCGTGCTCAGCCTGATCGACATGACCGTGCGCGCCGCCCATGCCCATGGCAAGTGGGTAGGCGTGTGCGGCGAGTTGGCGGCCGACCCGCAGGCGGTGCCTGTGCTGCTGGGGCTGGACGTTGACGAGCTCAGCGTGTCTGCGCGCAGCATCGCCGAAGTCAAGGCTCTGGTTCGCCAGGCCGATCACCAGACGGCCCGCGCCCTGGCGCGCGAGGCCCTGCAACAAGACAGCGCTGCGGCGGTTCGCGCGCTGGTGGAGCGTTCCTGAATGGCCAAGATCCTCACCCTCACCCTGAACCCGGCGCTGGATATCACCATCGGCCTGGACACCCTGCGCCCGGGGCAAGTCAACCGCAGCCAGGTACAACAAAGCCACGCAGCGGGTAAAGGGCTGAACGTTGCCCAGGTATTGGCCGACCTGGGGCACAGCGTGACCGTCGGCGGCTTTCTCGGGCAGGACAACCTGCAGCCGTTCGAAGCACTGATCCAGTGGCGAGGCTTTGCCGACTGCTTTGTTCGCGTGCCGGGCGAAACCCGCAGCAACATCAAGCTGGTCGAGGCCGATGGCCGCGTCACCGATATCAACGGCCAGGGCCCAGAGGTCGATGAGGCGGCGCGTAGTGCGTTGCTGCGCCGCCTGGAACAGGTCGCCCCAGGCCATGATGCGGTGGTGGTGGCCGGTAGCCTGCCGCGTGGCATCAGTGCCGAATGGTTCCGCCAGTTGCTTGACCAACTGAAGGCCCAAGGCCTCAGGGTAGCCCTGGACAGCAGCGGCGAAGCCTTGCGTGCGGGCCTGCAAAGCGCGCCTTGGCTGGTAAAGCCCAATACCGAAGAGTTGGGCGAGGTACTCGGCCTGGCTGTGGATAACCCGGCGCAGCAACGTGCAGCCGCCGAGCACCTGCTGGCCAGCGGCGTCGAACATGTGGTGGTGTCTGCAGGTGAGCAAGGGGTCAGCTGGTTCGCCCGCGATCTGGCCGTACACGCAAGCCCACCCAAGGTGCGGGTCGCCAGCACGGTGGGGGCGGGGGATTCGCTGGTAGCCGGCATGGTCCATGGCCTGCTGCAGGGCGAGCTGCCTGCGCAGACGTTGACCCGTGCCACCGCGATTGCCGCCCAGGCCGTCACCCAGGTTGGCTTCGGCATCCGTGACCGCGAGCAACTGGCGCGTCTGGAAGCGGCCGTGCAACTGACAGAACAACAAGAGGGTTGCCGATGAACATTGCCATTGTCACCGCCTGCCCCAACGGCCAGGTGTCGAGTGTGCTGAGCGCACGTTTGTTGTCCGCCGCTGCCCAGCGGCGTGGCTGGAGTACCAGCGTCGAAGTGCAGGAAGCTGGGCACCCCGAGCGGCAACTGAGTGCGCAGCAGATCGCCGAGGCCGACTGGGTGCTGGTAGTCAGCACTGGCGCAGTGGACCTGGCCCGCTTCGTCGGCAAGCGCGTGTACCAGAGCACACCCTCCCAGGCGCTGGCCGACCGTGAAGGCTTCCTCGATGAGGCAGCAGCCAATGCCCAGCCGTTGGTGGCGGCATCAGACGCCCCAGTCGCTGTTGGCGGCGCTGTCACGCGAATCGTTGCGGTCACTGCTTGCCCGACCGGCGTCGCGCACACATTCATGGCCGCAGAAGCCTTGCAGCAAGCGGCACAACAGATGGGCTACCAACTCACGGTCGAAACCCAGGGTTCGGTCGGGGCGCGCAATCCCTTGTCAGCCGAGGCCATCGCAGAGGCGGATGTGGTGCTGCTGGCCGCTGACATCGAAGTGCCTACTGCGCGGTTTGCCGGCAAACGGATCTACCGTTGTGGCACTGGCATCGCCCTCAAGCAAGCCCGCGCCACGCTGGACAAGGCCCTGGTCGAAGCCAAAGTGCAAAGCAGCGCCGATGCCGCAGCGGCTGCCAGTACGACAAAGGGCGAGAAGACCGGTGTGTACAAGCACCTGCTGACCGGGGTGTCGTTCATGCTGCCCATGGTGGTGGCCGGTGGGCTGCTGATTGCCCTGTCGTTCGTGTTCGGCATCGAGGCGTATAAACAACCGGGCACCTTGCCGGCGGCGTTGATGCAGATCGGCGGCGAGGCCGCGTTCAAGTTGATGGTACCGCTGCTGGCGGGCTATATCGCCTGGTCCATCGCCGACCGCCCGGGGCTTGCGCCGGGCATGATCGGTGGCCTGCTGGCCAGCACCTTGGGGGCCGGTTTCATCGGTGGCATCGTCGCGGGCTTTCTTGCCGGTTACAGCGCCAAGGCCATTGCCCGCTGGGCGCGTCTGCCCACCAGCCTGGAAGCGCTGAAGCCGATCCTGATCATTCCGCTGCTGGCCAGCCTGTTCACAGGCCTGGTGATGATTTACGTGGTGGGCCAGCCGGTGGCGGCCATGCTCGAAGGGCTTACGCACTTCCTCGACAGCATGGGCACCACCAATGCCATCCTGTTGGGGCTGTTGCTGGGAGGCATGATGTGCGTCGACCTTGGCGGGCCGATCAACAAGGCCGCCTATGCCTTCTCGGTGGGGTTGCTGGCGTCGTCGAGCTACGCACCGATGGCGGCGACCATGGCCGCCGGCATGGTGCCGCCTATAGGCCTTGGTATCGCCACTTTCCTGGCCCGGCGCAAATTCGCCCAGAGCGAGCGCGAGGCAGGCAAGGCGGCGTTGGCGCTGGGGCTGTGCTTCATCTCCGAAGGGGCGATCCCGTTTGCAGCCAAAGACCCGCTGCGGGTGATTCCGGCCAGTGTCGTGGGTGGCGCATTGACCGGGGCGCTGTCGATGTACTTCGGCTGCAAGCTGATGGCGCCCCATGGCGGCTTGTTCGTGCTGCTGATTCCCAATGCGATCAACCATGCACTGCTTTACCTGCTGGCGATTGTGGCGGGTAGCCTGGTGACGGCGGTGGTGTATGCGGTGATCAAGAAGAGCGAGCGGGTGGAGTTGGCGGTGGCACCCGTAAAAGGCTAGAGACTTCTGGAGGCATTACTGGCCTCTTCGCGGGCTTGCCCGCGAAGAGGCCGGAGCAGGTCACCGCCGATGCTTCTGCCGCAACGGCACCAACAGATCACCCAACCCGTTGTGGTCGATCTCGTGCATCAACGCCAGCAATCCACCCAGCTCCCCCGCCGGAAAGCCCTTGCGCGCAAACCACGCCAGGTAGTCCCCCGGCAGGTCGGCAATGATCCGTCCCTGATACTTGCCAAACGGCATGGTCCGGGTCACCAGCAGTTCGAGGGTTTCCGGCTTCATCTTCGATGCACCTGGGTGTGGAAAAGCGCCGACCATACTGCAATCTGCACGAGCGCCCAAGCGGCAATCATGCAGAACGCCCTCATCAGCGTGCATCTTCAATTACATAAGTTATTGAAAATAATGGATTTCTTTTTTGATTAAGGCTTGGCACGAACACTGCTCCTTTACAGATGACTATCACCTGTCAAGGAGTTCGTACCATGAGCAACCCCAACAAAGACGTGATCGATGTGCTCAACGACCTGATCGAGTACAGTAAGGATGGCGAGAAAGGCTTCAAGGCCTCGGCCGATGATGTGAAGAACCCAGAGTTGAAAGCGTTCTTCGTCCAGCGTGCCGGCGAGTGCGCCAATGCCGCAGGCGAACTGCAAAGCGAAGTGCGCCGCCTGGGCGGCGACCCGGAAACCTCCACCAGCATCAGCGGCGACCTGCACCGTGGCTGGGTCAACCTGAAGTCGATGGTCACCGGCAAAGATGAAGAAGCGGTACTCAACGAGGTGGAGCGGGGCGAGGACCACGCGCTTAAAGCCTACAAGGAAGCCCGCGAAAAGCTGGTGAAACTGGGCCGCACCGCCAGTGACATGACCTACAGCCTGGTGGAAAAACAGCTGCAAGGCGTGCAGCGCAACCATGACCAGGTCAAGGCCCTGCGCAACGCTGCCCGCGCCCGTTCTTAAGCCTCAGGCCCCTCTACCCGGTTGCGGCCCATGGCCTTGGCCCGGTAGAGCGCTTCGTCCGCAGCACCCAGCACCCTGGCCAGGTCGTGCTGGGTACCGGACAGGCCGATACCGATGCTCACCGTTACTGCGTGGGCATCATCGGCAAACGGCGCTAGCGCCTCGACGCTGGCGCGTATGCGCTCTGCCAGCAGTCGGGCGCCGGCCAGGTCGGTTTCCGGCAGCACCACCTGAAACTCCTCCCCACCATAACGCGCAGCCAGGTCGGCCGGGCGTCGGATGCACGCTTCGATGGCTTTGGCCACTTCACGCAGAGCATGGTCGCCACCGGCATGGCCATGGCGCTGGTTGAACGCCTTGAAATGGTCCACATCCACCATCAGCACGGCCAGCGGCTTGCGGTTGCGTTGCGCGCGAGCCCATTCCTGGCGCAGCACCTGGTCCAGGCGGCGCCGGTTGGCCAGACCCGTCAGGCTGTCGGTGGCAGCCAGGGTTGCCAGGCCTTGCTCGGCTTCCTGGCGGCGGCGCAGTTCGCGGCCCAGCAGCAGGGTCAGCCAGAGAATGCCCACGCAGAGCACGCCGGTAGCGACGCTGACCAGAATTGCGGTACGTCGCCACGACTGGAACACCTCGTCTGCCGAGTGAACCACCAGTACGATCAGCGGCAACTGCGCGACACGGGCAAAGGTATAGATGCGTGAGTTGCCGTCGCTCCCGGAGCGTGCGGTGAAGTTGCCACTCTGTTCGCTGAGAATACGCTTGAAGTTGGGCCGCTCGGCATAGTTGGTGCCGATCAGTGGGTCTTGCGTGCGCGAGGGCTGGCGGGCAAGCAACTGCCCGTCGGTGTTGAACAGGTTGATGCTGCTGTCGTCACCGATGTCCAGGCGCTGGAACAGCTCGCTGAAGTACGACAGGCGCAATGCCCCTGCCGCCAGGCCGGCGAATTCGCCATTGGGGCCAGAGATACGCCGGCTGAAACTGATACACCAGTCCAGGTCGCCCAGTTTGGCCTTGAACGGCGGGCCTACCAGCAAACCGAGGTTGGCGTTGTTCTGATGCGCCTTGAACACCCCGGTATCGCCGAAGTTGGCCTTGCGCGGCACGCTGCTGGTGGAGTCACCCACTACGTTGCCTTGTTTGTCCAGCCACAGCACATCTCCACGTTTGCGGTCGACGAAGGCTTCATTGAATAGCAGGCGCTGGCGTAGCGGGCCGGGGATTTCCGGCAGTTCCTTGCGTCCGACAGCCCAGATCAGTCCCTGCAGGGACTGATCGTAGAGTTCGGCGTTGCGCAGGATGTCGCTTTCGATCAACTGAACGATGTTGTTGGACGAGCGAATGGCCGACAGCTCGACGCTATCGCGTTCCCGCGCCAGCAAGTAGCTGACGATGGCGACGATGGCGAGCACGGCAAGGCAGCTGCCCAGATTGAGGGTCAGCTCGGGGTGCGACCTGAGGAATGCGAAACGCGGTAATCGGGTGGGCATGCTCGCTACTGCGTGGGCAGGGCCATTCGCGGCGGCGACATTTTAGGGAAGCGCGGATTGTCGGACAAGATTTGTCCGACGGAATCACGGTGTGCTGCATTTTCAGGTTCACACCAGACCCTGTAGGAGCGGATTCAACCGCGAACACCGCGGTGCCTTCTTCGCGGGTAAACCCGCTCCCACAGGAGTGATGTGTGAAGCTTACAAAACGGGATCAGAACACGTTCAGTGGGTAATCCACGATCACCCGCACTTCATCGTTGTCGCTGTTGCTGTCGATCGATGCATAGCCCTGGCTACCACGGTGGGTGGCATAGCGCACCAGCACCGACAGGTCTTTCAGGTCACCCTCCTGGAACACGTACTTCACGTCCAGGTCACGTTCCCAGTGCATGGCGTTCTTGCCATCTTCACGGTAATAGTCGTAGTGCGTGGTGTCCTGCACCGCCTTGGTCAGGTCGGCTTCACCGCGTGAGTACGACAGCGAGGTGGTCAGGCCAGGCACGCCGAGCCCGGCGAAGTCATAGTTGTACTGCAGCTTCCACGAACGCTCGTTCGGCGCGTTGAAGTCCGAGTACATGCGCGAGTTGTCCAGGTACACGCTGTCGCCCAGGTTGATGTAGTCGAACGGCGTGTTGCCGTTTACCCGCTGGTAGGCGGCGGTGACGCTGTGGAACCCGGCGTTGACGGTGAAGTGAACGCTGTAGGTGTTGTTGTCGATCTTGCCCAGCAGGGCCTGGCCGGTGTCCTGGGTGTGGTAGAAGTGCACGCCCGGGTTCAGGCTGACCAGGTCGTTGACCACATAGGTGTAGTCGAAGTCAGCGTAGTACTGGTTCCAGATGTCCTTCAGCTCGGCGGCGTACAGGTTGGCGGTGATGTTCGGGATACCGCTCCACGACGCGCCGGCCCAGTTCAGGTGCTTGCTCTTGTCGTGTTCGTTCAGCGCGCCGTAGTAGGTGTCGATACGGCGGTGGCCACTCTGGTTGTACGGGTGGGTGAAGCTCACCTGGCCGCCTTCGAGCAGCAGGCCGTCGATGCTGGTGTTGGTCAGGCTCACGCCACGGAAGGTCTGCGGCAGCATGCGGGTTTCGCCGCCAGCGATCACCGGGTTGGTGAGGAACAGGTCACCGGCTTTCAGCTCGGTGTCGAAGGCTTTCAGCTTGACTGCAGCACCAGCCGTGGAGAACGAGTGCGGGGCAGCGCCCAGCTCGCCGTCGTCCTTGATGTGCTCGGGCAGGATGCTGGTGCCGGCATGGCCGCCACCGCCGTCGAGCTTAAGGCCCAGCATGGCATGGGCGTCCAGGCCAAAGCCAATCACACCCGGGGTGTAGCCCGACTCGAAGCGCGCGACTGCGCCCTGGCCCCACTCGCGGGTGTCGCGCACGCCGGCGTTGTGGTTGTCGCGGTTGAAGTAGGCATTACGGAAATGCAGGTTGAAGGACGACCCTTCGATGAAGCCATCAGCCTTGTCTTCATCTGCCTGGGCGGCGAAAGGGATCGTTGCAGTCAACGCAATGAACAGCGGGGTAAAAAGAAACGCGGAAGGCACCGGTACTAGCTCCTTTGGTGTGACGGTGGGGCAGTTTTTATTTTTGAATGTGCGTCTTTCTTATAAGTAGACATTACAGCCGGGCTGAGTGTTAAAGCACATAAAAAAAGCCGCTGATCGGCAGCGGCTTTAAAAGGCTAACATATCGGCACCGGTGGTGCCCATGGCGTAGCCAAGGGAAATCGGGAGCAGCAACAGCGCTTGATCAGCTGTCGGCATTGGCATCGACAGAAACTTTGGAAGCTGTCTGTTTTGCGTCTTTCGCGGCGTCAGCCTTGTTTGCAGCTACAGCGTCGCGGGCCTCTTGGTGGACGGCGGCGAGCTCTGCATTACGGGTGACGAAAGCGCTGGATTCTTCGGCCATGGCCAGGGGCGACAACAACAGGGAAGACAGGATGAAGACGCTGGCAATACCCATACTGTTGGACATTTGAAACTACCTTCTTGCGGTGCAAGTGCTAATGAGGACGGGGGTAAAGTTAGTCCTTTCAATGCACTGGAAACAGACCTGAGTGCGATAAGCACTGTTGCGCAAAAGGTAACGATCCATGGAAAAGCAATAGGACTTTCGCCGCAAACCCCCGTCCTAGACACGGTCCTGCACCGAGCGCGCAGGCCTCAGCGCTGGCAAGCGGATACCGAAAGTATTGGCACCTGCACCACTGCGCACGAACACCTCACCCCCATGCATCAGCGTAATCGCCTTGACGATGGCCAGCCCCAGCCCATGGTTACCCCCACCGCTGTTGCTGCGCGCCGCATCGACTCGGTAGAAGCGCTCGAACAGCAACGGCAGGTGCTCATCGTCAATCGCCGGCCCCGGGTTGCTCACAGCGATGCTGACCTGCTCCGGCCCGGCATCGATCTGCACCTGGATCACCTGGTGTGGCGCCGTATGTTGCACGGCGTTGTTCAGCAGGTTGATCAACGCCCGGCGCAGTTGGGCTTTTTCGATGGGGGCGTGGGCATCGCCGCTTACGTTCACGCTGACCTGCGCGTCTTCGAGGATGTAGTCCAGGTAGTCGAGCGTGGTCGCCACTTCTTCGGCCAGCGAGGCCTGGGTCAGGGCAGTGGCCTTGCTGCCCTGGTCGGCACTGGCCAGAAACAGCATGTCGTTGATGATGCTGCGCAGGCGCTCCAGCTCTTCCAGGTTGGATTGCAGCACTTCGAAGTAATGCTCGGCGCTGCGGCCTCGGGTGAGTGCTACCTGGGTCTGGCCTATCAGGTTGGTGAGCGGGGAGCGCAGTTCATGGGCAACGTCAGCGTTAAAGGCTTCCAGCCGCGAGTAGGCCTGGCTCACGCGGTCTAGCGCAGCGTTGAAGGCGTCGGCAAACTGCGCCAGTTCCGGGGGCAGCGCGTGGGTCTTCAAGCGCCCGTCCAGGCGTGGCGGGGCCAAGGCCTGGGCCTCGTTGGACAACGCCAGCAACGGGCGTAGGCCAATGCGCGCCACCCAGTAGCCCAGCACTGAGGCCAGCAGTACGCCAAGCACTGCCAACCCGACAATCGCCACCAGCAGGCTGTGCTGCGCCTGCCAGAAGGTTTCGGTGTCGATGCCGATCAGAAAGCGTAGCGGTGGCCGCTCGCCCAGCGCTGGCAGTTCGCTTACCAGCACCTTGTAAGGGTAGGGGCGGTCGGGCAGGCGCAGGTCGCGCATACCCTGCGGGCCTTCGGCGAACGCCCGTACCAGCTCGCTGGGGTGGCCGTACTCGTAGGCCGGGTTGCTGCTGACCACCCAGAAGCGGATGCGTTTGTCTTCTTCGCTCAGCAGGTTGAGCTTGTTGTTGATCTTGGCCCAGTGGTCTGGCGTACCGAATCGGTTGAGGGTGGATTCGAGCACGCTGAAGCGTGCGTCGAGTTCGGCTTGCGGCAGCAAGTCCAGGCTGTGGTCGACCTGGCGGTAAAGTGCCGAGCCGATCAACACGAACACGCCCAGTGCTACCAGGATGAACAGCGCCGACAGGCGCAGGGCAATGGAATTACCCCGCACGGTTTTCCAGGACATAGCCCATGCCTCGGATGGTGTGCAGCAGCTTGTTGTCGAAAGGCCCGTCCAGCTTGGCGCGCAGGCGCTTGATCGCCACTTCAACCACGTTGGCATCGCTGTCGAAGTTGATGTCCCAGACCAGCTCGGCAATTGCTGTCTTCGACAGGATTTCACCCTGCCGCCTGGCCAGTACGCTCAGCAGCGAGAACTCCTTGGCAGTCAGGTCCAGGCGCTGGCCGGCGCGGGTGGCCTTGCGCGCCATCAGGTCGATCCACAGGTCTGCCACCTGCACCTGGAGCGGTTCGTGGCTGCTGCTACGGCGGGTAAGGGCCTGAAGACGGGCGACCAGTTCAAGGAACGAGAACGGCTTGCCGAGATAGTCGTCGGCACCCTCACGCAGGCCATGGATGCGGTCTTCGACCCGTTCGCGGGCGGTCAGCATGATCACCGGCGTCTGCTTGCGCGCGCGTAAGGCGCGCAGCACGCCATAGCCGTCCAGGCCGGGCAGCATCACATCCAGCACGATCACCGCGTAATCGCCCTCCAGGGCCAGGTGCAGGCCGTCGATGCCGTCCCGCGCCAGGTCCACGGTAAAGCCCTGTTCGCTCAAGCCACGATGCAGGTAGTCGGCGGTTTTTTCTTCGTCTTCGATGATCAGCACACGCATGGTCTTGTCCTAGCTGGCACTTGGCGCTGCCGCACGGGCAGCCTGGCGGCGGTGGAACAGGCGCTCCAGGGCCAAGTATATGACCGGGGTGGTGAACAGCGTCAGGGCCTGGCTCACCAGCAGGCCGCCCACCACTGCAATGCCCAGTGGCTGACGCAACTCGGCGCCGGTGCCGAAGCCGAACATCAGCGGCACCGCGCCCAGCAAGGCTGCCAGGGTGGTCATGATGATCGGACGGAAGCGCGTCAGGCACGCTTGATGAATCGCCTGCTCTGGCGTCAGGCCCTGATGACGCTGGGCTTCCAGGGCAAAGTCGATCAGCAGGATGCCGTTTTTCTTGACGATGCCGATCAGCAGCACCACGCCGATCAGCCCCATGATGCTGAAGTCCTGGCCCATGGCCCATAGCAATATCAGCGCACCCAGGCCGGCCGAGGGCAGGGTGGAAATGATGGTCAGCGGGTGGACGAAGCTTTCGTACAGCACGCCGAGGATGATGTACACCGCCACCAGCGCGGCCAGGATCAACCACGGTTGGCTCGACAGCGAACTCTGGAAGGCCTGGGCCGCGCCCTGGAAGTTGCCGCTGATGGAGTCGGGCATGCCCAGCTCGCGCTGGGTGCGGTCGAGGATGCTCACCGCATCGCCCAGGGCCACGCCGGGGGCCAGGTTGAACGACAGGTTGGCCGCCGGGAACAGGCCGTCGTGGCTGATCGACAAGGGGCCGGTGCTGGGCGGCGCCACGTGGGCGACTGCCGACAGCGGCACCATCTCGTTGCTCAGCGGCGAGCGCAGGTAGAAGTAGTTGAGGCTCTCGGCCTTGCCACGCTGCTGCGCATCCAGTTCAAGGATCACCTTGTACTGGTTGGTGTCGGTCTGGAATTCGCTGATCTGCCGCTGGCCGAAGGCGTCGTACAGGGCCTGGTCGACATCGGTGGTGGTCAGGCCGAAGCGCGCGGCGGCCTGGCGGTCGATGTCGATGCGGGTGACGCTGGCGCCCAGTTGCAGGTCGTTGGACAGGTCGCGGAACGCCGGGTTTTCCCGCAGCCGGTCGGTCAGGCGCTGGGTCCAAAGGTTCAGGGCCTCGCCGTCGTTGCTCTTGAGCACGTACTGATACTGGGTGCGGGACGGGCCTGAGCTGAGGTTGATGTCCTGGCCGGCGCGCATGTACAGGACAATGCCCGGTACCTGGGCCAGCTTGGGCCGTAGCCGGTCGATCAGTTCGCTGGCCGACACATCGCGCTCGCCGCGTGGCTTGAGGGCGATCCAGAAACGGCCGTTGGCGATGGTCTGGTTGCTGCCGGTAACGCCCACCGAATGGGAGAACGCGCGCACGGCCGGGTCTGCCCCGATGATCTTGGCCAGCGCCTGGTGCTTCTCGATCATCGACGGGTACGAGACATCCGCCGCTGCTTCGCTGGTGCCCAGAACGAAACCGGTGTCCTGCAGCGGGAAGAACCCCTTGGGGATGGCCACGTAGCCGGCCACCGCCAACGCCAGGGTCACGCCAAACACACCGAGGGTCAGGCGCTGGTGGGCGAGGGCGCGGTTCAGGCCCTTTTCGTACCACCCGACCAGGCATTCGCCAAAGCCGCCTTTGTGTTCACCGGGTGGGCGGCGCATGAACAGCGCGCAGAGGGTTGGCGCCAAGGTCAGCGAAACCACCACCGAAATCAGGATGGTGGCCGTGGCGGTCAGGGCAAACTCTTTGAACAGCCGCCCGACCACACCGCCCATGAACAGCAGCGGGATGAATGCGGCAACCAGCGAGAAACTGATCGACACCACGGTAAAGCCGATTTCCCCGGCACCCTTGAGCGCCGCCGTTCGGCTGTCGTCGCCGGCCTCCAGGTGGCGGTGGATGTTCTCCACCACCACGATGGCATCGTCGACCACGAAGCCCACGGAGATGACGATGGCCACCAGGGTGAGGTTGTTCAGGCTGAAACCCAGGATGTACATCAACGCGCAGCTGGCGATCAGCGACACGCCCAGCACGCTGGATACCACCATGGTTGCCGACCACTGGCGCAGGAACAGTGCCATTACCCCGATCACCAGGGCCACGGCGATCATCAGCGTCAGTTCCACTTCGTGCAGTGAGGCGCGGATGGTCTGGGTGCGGTCCTGCAGCACCGACACTTCGACCGAGGCTGGCAGCATCTCTTGCAGCCGGGGCAGGGCGGCCAGCACCCGGTCTACGGTATCGACGATGTTGGCCCCGGGCTGGCGGAAGATCACCAGGTTCAGCCCCGGCTGGTCGCCGGACCAGGCCTTGACGTAGGCGTTTTCGGCACCGTTGATCACCTTGGCCACGTCCTTCAGGTGTACCGGGGCGCCATCGCGGTACGAGACGATCAGTTGCGCGTAGTCCTCGGGGTGGAACAGCTGATCGTTGGCGGCGATGGTCGACACGCTGTGCTCGCCGTACAGCGCGCCCTTGGCCAGGTTCAGGCTGGTCTGCTGGATGGCCTGACGCAGGTCGGCCAAGGTCAGGCCGATGGCGGCCAGCTTCTCGGGCTGCGCCTGCACGCGGATTGCCGGGCGCAGCTGGCCGGTGATGTTGATCAGGCCCACCCCGTCGATCTGGCTCAGCTGGCGGGCCAGCAGGGTTTCGGTGTAGTCGCTGAGGTCGTTGCCGGGCATCTGGTCGGAGCTGACCGTCAGCACCAGCACCGGGCTGTCGGCCGGGTTGACCTTGCGCCAGGTTGGCGGGTTGGGCAGGTCTTGCGGCAGGCGCGCAGTGGCGGTGTTGATCGCCGCCTGCACTTCCTGGGCAGCGGTGTCGATGTTCTTGTCGAGGGTGAACTGCAGGATCAGGGTGGTCGAGCCCAGCGCGCTGCTGCTGGTCATCTGGGTCATGCCGGGGATGGCGCTGAACTGTACCTCCAGCGGCGTAGCCACCGATGAGGCCATGGTTTCCGGGCTGGCACCGGGCAACTGGGCGGTCACCTGGATGGTCGGGAAGTCCGCCTCCGGCAACGGCGCCACCGGCAGGCGTGGGAAGGCGATGGCCCCCAGCAGCACCAGGGCGAAGGTCAGCAGCAGGGTGGCGATGGGGTGGTCGATGCACCAGGCGGAAACACCGTTGCGCGTGTTCATGGCTGGCTCCGGCGGTCGGCCATTTCCGACGGCGCGGGAGCATCAGGCGTGACCTCGACCCGCGCGCCCGGCTTGAGCCTTGACTGGCCATCGAGCACCAGGCGCTCGCCCGGCTTGACCCCGGCAATGATGTTCAGCTCACTGTTCTGGTACAGCACCTTCACCGGCACGCTGGTGACCTTGTCGCCGTCCAGTCGGTAGACGAAGTGCCCGTCGACGCCGCGTTGAACCACCGGCGGCGGCACCACCAGGGCGTTTTCTTCCACGGCGGTGCGCAGGCGGATGGTGACCAGTTGGCCCGGCCACAGGTGGCCGTCCTTGTTGTCGAACTCGGCCTTTACCCGCACGGTACCGGTGGTGCCGGAAATCTGGTTGTCGATCAGTGCCAGGTGGCCTTCGCCGAGCAGGCTGCGGTCGCCGTCGGCGTCCATGAAGGCCTGCACCAGCGCCGGGGTAGGTGCCTTGAGCAGGCTTTGCAGGGTTGGCAGCATCTGCTGCGGCAGGGCGAATTCGACGGCGATGGGGTCGATCTGGGTGACGCTGAACAGGCCTTGGGTATCGCTGGTGCGTACCAGGTTGCCTGGGTCGACATTGCGGATGCCGACGCGCCCGGTAACCGGTGAACGGATCTGTGTGTAGGAAAGTTGCACTTCAGCGTTGGCGATGGCGGCCTGGTTGCCCTTGACGGTGGCCTGCAACTGGTTGACCAGCGCCTGTTGCTGGTCGAGGGTCTGCTTGGATACGCCGTCATCGCTGCTGAGCAGGCGGTAGCGCTTGAGGTCGACGCCGGCCACCTGAATCTGAGCCTGGCTTTGGCCGAGCTGGGCGCGGGCCTGGTCGAGGCTGGCGCGGATGCTGCGGTCGTCGAGGGTGGCGAGCAGGTCGCCCTCCTTGACCCATTGCCCTTCCTTGACCAGCACCTGGGTGAGCACGCCCTCGACTTGTGGCCGCACCTCGACGCTGTGCAGCGACTGAACTGTCGCGATGGCGCTGGCGTACCGCGGCACGTCCTGCTGGGCGACGCTGACCACGCGCACGGGGATGGCCGCCTGCGCACGGGCAGCGGGTGCGGGCTGGCGCTGACTGTACCAGCTGCCCGCTACTACCAGGACAAGAAGCGCCAGGGCGGCGAAGATGACAGAGCGGGACGGACGTCGCATCGGTGCGGGCACCTTGGCCAGAGGGGGAGGAAAACGGTTGTCTGTACTCAATCTTATAGCCCCCGGACCGGGGCGGCAGCGTGACCGCTGGCTGACAGCGCTGTCAGTTTCGCAGCGATCCCTGTAGGAGCGTCAGACTTCAGATTTTGTGCAGGGCAGATGCCGGCCTAGAAACCAATAAAGGCGTAGTAAAGCGGGGTTTCGCTGGTGGTGTGCAATCCAAGCCCCTGCAAGCTCGCGACCAGCGCCTCATCCTGCACATGCAAGGTCCACTGCCCCCCGACATCCCCCTGCACCTGCGCCAGCGCAGTGGCAAACGCCCCCATATCCGGCAGGTAAGCTGTAAAACCATTTCCCTTGAGGGCACTGGTGGTCATGCCCAGCGCCTGGCACACCGCCACCTTGGCAGCAATGTCATCCCGGTCGGCCTGCCGTGAGGCTTGCACCAGCGCTTCCAGCTCCGCATCGACCAGTTGCGTACCGTGGATCAGTTCCGGCCCCTGCTGCCAGGCTTCTGGCGGGCAGTCCTTGTTGTCCGGGCGCAGCGGAATGTGTGGGTTGATCTCTACCGGGTAGATGCGACAGACCAGCGGGCGCTGGTCGTAGATCGTGCAAAGGTCGTTGTCGTCGAGGTTGCGGCAGCGCCCGGTGTTGAAGGCGGCAAAGGTTACTGACACGCGTGCTTCAGCGTCGCCGCAGTGCACGGGATGGGAGCGGCGCATGACATGCTCGCGCTGTTCAGCCGGCATGCCGGGGCCGTCAGTGATGAACGCCTCGATCAGTACCACTACCTGGCCTGCATCGTCCGCCCAGCGTCGCGCTTCATCAAGCGTCAACGGTACATGGTGGCCCGTGCAGCACTTGCCACAACCGGTACAGCCGAATCGCAAGCTGTCGGTCACTTGGCCTCCGGGCTCCACTCGCTGACAAAGGCACGCTGGTGCTGGCGATCGTACAGGCACAACTCCGTGCCGGTGCGCTGCTGCATGTGCTTCTGTGGGTAGACGCCTTCGATCAGCAGGGCGCTCATGCCCACCTGGTCATCGAACTCGGCGAGCTTGCCACGGGCGTGGGCGTCCTTGAACTGGCTGGCGGCCAGGCAGGCCTTGAGCATCTGCTGGCGCTGCTCGTTCCAGGCCTTGCTGCTGGAGGCCTGTGCGATACCGCTGAAAAGGGCGCAGCTGATCAGGATGGAGCTGAAAAACTTCATACGCGGTTCCGGCAGTTTTCTTACGAGGGGCACAAATTATGCCCGACTCACCCCCGGCGGCAAGCCGGGGAAGTTGTCGCTGAATATATCAGCGCTCGGTGAACACCACGGTACGCGCGGCCACCACCAGACAATCGGTCAGCTCCGGTGAGGAGAACTTGGTAAGGATGGCGTTGGCCCCGGCCTGGGTTGCCTTTTCGCTGCTCATGGCGCTGTCCAGCGAGGTGTGCAGCAGCACGTACAGGTGCTGGAAATCGGGGGTTTCGCGCAGGGTACGGGTGAAGGCGTAGCCGTCCATTTCGCTCATTTCGATGTCGGAGACGATGATGTTGATCTCCTGCACGGTGCCTTGTAGCTCCAGCAGTACATTGATGGCGTCCTTGGCGCTGCGCGCGGTGTGGCATTCGATGCCCAGGTTGCGCAGGGTGTGCACCGACTGCTGCAGGGCTACCTGGCTGTCGTCCACCACCAGGATATTGGCGGCGGCCAGCAGGCTGGCGTCTTCTTCGCTCAAGGTGCCGTGATGCGGCTCGGCCACCGGTGGGGCGATGGCATGGATGACTTTTTCGATGTCCAGCACCTGCACCAGGGTGTTGTCCACGCGGGTTACGCCAGTGATGAACGAGCGGTTGCCTGAACCAAAGGGCGGCGGTTTGATGTCGGTGCTCAGGCAGTGCACGATGCAGCTGACCCCCTGCACATGCAGGCCTTGGCGCGACCGGCTGATCTCGGTGACGATCAGGCAGCCGCCGTCCGGGTCGGCAAGGGGCCGCTCGCCAATGGCGCGGGACAGGTCGATGACCGACAGCGAATGGCCGCGCAAGGTCGCCACGCCTTTTACGTGGGGGTGCGCCTCGGGTAGCTTGGTCAGCGGCGGGCAGGGGATGATCTCGCTGACCTTGAGCAGGTTGATTGCCATCAGCTTGCCGCTGCGCAGGGTGAACAGCAGCAGGGACAGCGAGTCCGCGCGGGCATTTTGCGTGGCCATGGTGACCTTCGGTGGGGAAGAGGGGATAACCGGTTATCGGCCCTTTGGTGGATGGCTTTAGGGTGGTGATGGAAGTTGATGGGTTCGCCTTGGTTTGGTTGTTGTCGATTCGACCGAGCGCCGCCCGCGC
>NZ_BBIS01000001.1 GCF_000730605.1 Pseudomonas monteilii NBRC 103158 = DSM 14164
AATTAATCAAGCCCCGGCCGGCATCCGCTTCATCCTCGCCCACCAGCTGCACCACCTGTTCCTGATCCTGGGCATCCACAAACCGCACCCGGCTACCAATCTGCACCTTGCTGCGTGAAGTCGCTGCCGGCACCACCTGGGCACTCTGCACCCGCGCAGTGAAATAACGCAGGTCCCGCTCGGTCTCGGCCAGCCGCTGTTTGTCGGCACGCTCACCCTGCGCCTGCAGTTCGCTGCGCAGGGCATTCAGGTCGGCCACGCGCGCCTGTAAAAGGCGCAGGCCGTTGGCTGTGACGTAGTTGGGTTGTTCGCTGACGCGGCGCTCGACGGGCGGGTCGGCCTGGTCAGCAGCCTGGTCTTCGTTGACGAATGCTCGGCTCATGTTGGGCCTCCTTGTGCTGAAGACCAGCATGGCAGGCCGCCGGTTTCAAGGGATGTCCGTTTGCGACTGACTTAGTTGTGGCGATAGGCTTTTGCGGCACCGCGATCCTTTTCCTGCTGCCACTCCCGCTCGCGCTCGTCCCAGAAGCGCTCATGGTACTCGCGCTGTTCTTCGCTGTTCTGCATGGCGTGGCACTGGCGAAAGCCGTCGTCCCAGCCGGTTTCATACTGACGTTCGTGCAGGTAGCGCGGCACGTCCTTGCGGAAGTTGCCCACCATCAGCCCGGCGGCCTGGCGGCCGCTGCTGCAGCCGTCCTGGAAGCCATCGGCATAGGCAGGCGGATAACCACGGTTGACCATCTGCTCGTGGGTGGTTTCGCAACCTGACAGCAACAACGCCATGCACACGCCGAACCAGTACCGCGACATAACCACCCAGCCCTCCAATTGATAATGGAAAGTCTAGGTGGCGATTTGTCGGGGAGCTGTCAAAACGGTGTCAAAGAGTCGATTGGGTCACTAGTAGTGATACCACTTCAGCTCCAGCATCACCTCATTCTGCGCCGTCGCCAGGTGGCTGAACTCGCGCGATGCACTTAACCGCACGCCCAGGTTCTGGCTGATCTCCCACTGCTGGTTCAGGCTCACACTACGGCGGACTTCGCCATTGGTGAAGTAGTCGCCTTTGGCCTCCAGTGTCAGGTTGCCCAAGCCGTTTCGCCACAACAGGCCGCCATTGAAGCCTGCCGCTGGAGCGATGAATTCGGCGAAATCATTGTGATGTTCGACCCGCACGGTACCCAGAGCAAAGCCCAGCAAACCGTCGGCCAACTGCCAGGTACCCCCGGCGCCACCATTTACATGGCTGACCAGGACTTCGTCATCATGTTTTCCCGGCACGCGCTCAAGGCCGCCAGCCACCTGCCACGACCAGGGTTTGAGCAGCTCGTTACGCGGCGTCAGCGAGCGGATGGTGGCCAGGTCCAGGCGCTGCACTTGCCAGTCGTTGCCTTCGTATTGGCGCACCTTCAGTTGCAGGATCTCGATCTGCGCACCCAATGGGAAGCCGTAGGCGTTGTCGTTGAGGTCGTGATAGGCCATGCGCAGGCCATACTCGGCGTAGGCGCGGTCTTCACGGGTGCCCACTCCCAGCTGCCAGGTGCGTGAATCGTGGCCATCTTCGGGTAGGCCGGGGCGTTCGATCTGCAAGGGTGGCGGCGGGTTGCTGTTGATCGCCCGCAGCAGCTCGAAGCTGCGCTTCGCCTGCCCAGGGTCGCGCTCCTGGCCATTGGCCCGGTAACGCTCCAGGCGGTACGCGGCATCTTGCACGAGCGCTTGCCGTTCGCGGGGCAGGGCCTTGAATTCGGGGCTCTGCAATTGTGCGGTGTCGGCACTCACGGCCAGCACCTGCTGCTTTTCGCCGTGGTCCAGTGGCTCGGCGCGGGCCAGCAATTCACGTTCGCGAGAAGGGCGGTATGTCTCGCTGGCGACCAGGCCGGACTGCTTCACGGCCTTCACGGTGTCGGTCGGGATGGCGGTCAACGGGAACTGCGAGGTCAGGTCCAGGCTCGGTCGGGCCACTTGCAGCAGCTCCAGTAGGCGGTACGAGCAGTTTTCGTCGAAGAAGAAGTAGTCGAACTGGATCTGCTTCAACTCCCACACATGTTCGACCATGCGCCCGGTTTCTTCGGGGGTGAGGTCCAGCTGGTACTCCCACAGGTCGCGGTTTTCCAGGCTGCGGTATTCGGACAGTTTTTCCTGGTAGGGCATCAGCGCGAACAGCCCCGGGTAGCCGCCCATCAGGCCCTTCCAGGCGTACAGAATGCTGTTGTCGCTGCCTTCGATGTAGGCACCGAAGTTGATCGCGTAGCTCAGCAACGTGGTGTCGTCGCTTCGGGTGTTGGACTGGTCGATGCGCAGCAGGGTGTGGCCGAACATGGACGATGGGCTGTTCAGGTAGGCCGCCGGGAAAATCAACGCGGCGCTGTGCGGGTCGATCGACTGGTACCAGGTCTTGAATTCCTGGCAATCCGGTTGCGGCAGGCCTTGCAGGCCAAGCTGTTCACGTAGCCAGCGGGTGCGTGCAGGGAATACACACTGGGCATGCTTGTCGCCTAGGCTGGCCGGGGCATACAGCGCATCGACCGTGGCTTGCAGCTCCTGGTCGGGGTGGTGTGCGCCGTCCTGGGCGAGGAAGAACGCATCGTCGTCCACATAGCTGCGCCAGCCCCCGAGCTTGGCGGTTTCGTAATGGCCCAGGGCAATCCAGTAAGGGGTGTTGGCCAGTTGCTGGAGACGGCCTTGATCCAGTACGGGCGCGGCATGAACAGGGGCGCAGGCACACAGCGCCAGGGCAGCGAGGCGTTTGAGCATATCGGGCAACTACTTCTTGACGATGCCGAAAAAGGCGAAACCCGCCCCGGGTGGGGCGGGAGCAGCAGTGCTTAGGCCTCGGTAGCGTATTTGGCCAGGCGTGGGTCGTTCTTCAGAACGGCCAGGGTGTTGCTGTGGACAGTTTCAGCAGTGACGTCGGCGCTGGTGAAAATCTGGTTGAAGTGCTGGTGGGCGACCGACTGGAAGTAGCTGCGGTCTTCCGGGGCCACACCGAGGACCACGGCATAGGTGGTCAGTGCTTCGCCCTGGCCCATGGCCATGTCTTCGGAAAGCTCGTTCATCATGCCGTTCATGGCGAACCACGACTTGCCGCCGTAGGTCAGCGAGGCTTTGGTGGAGCAGCCGTTGGTGCCGGAGGTCATGCCGAAGGTGGCGTTACCGGAGGTGCCGTTGGTGGTGGAGGCCAGGAAGTGTGCCGGCGTGCCGCGCTGGCCTTCGAACAGCATGTTGCCCCAGCCGCAGTTCGGGCCGCCTGGCGCTTCGGCCATGGCGTTCAGCGAGACCACGGTGAACAGAGTACCCAGAAGAATCCGTTTCATAGCATTTGTTCTCTTTGTCTTAACCAAGGGTCAGGGTTTCTGGCAACTCGGTTGCCAGGTCGGGAAAGCATTTCACCCACCCGCGCAGCTTGGAGTTTAGGCACGATCTAAAGGTTGCGTTGTTGATTGCGAAAAATTTGCTGTCACATGACGTGCATGGGCTGCGACATAAAGTCCCGCAGAGCCTTGCAAGGCGCGCGCAGGCAGCGCCAGAATGCTGCGTATCTGCCCCGCCGAAGTAAGGAAACCCAATGCCCGATCCTGTCGCTGCGCGCCTGCGTCTTGCGCCTGAAGCCCTGACCCGGCGTTTCTCACCCGAGCAGTTTGCCTTTACCAATACTGACGATCTGGAGCCGTTTCGCGGAGTCCTGGGCCAGGAGCGTGCTGTCGAGGCCCTGCAGTTTGGTGTGGCCATGCCACGCCCCGGTTACAACGTGTACGTCATGGGCGAGCCGGGTACCGGCCGCTTCTCGTTCGTCAAGCGCTACCTCAAGGCCGAGGGCAAGCGCCAGCAGACCCCGGCTGACTGGGTCTACGTCAACAACTTCGACGACACCCGTGAACCGCGTGCGCTGGAATTGCCATCCGGCAGCGCCGGGGCGTTCATCGCCGACATGGGCGGGCTGATCGACAACCTGCTGGCGACCTTCCCGGCCGTGTTCGAACACCCGTCGTACCAGCAGAAGAAGGGCGCCATCGACCGTGCCTTCAACCAGCGTTATGACCGCGCCCTGGATGTGATCGAGCGCGCCTCGCTGGAAAAGGACGTAGCGTTGTACCGCGATGCCAGCAACGTTGCCTTCACCCCGATGGCAGACGGCAAGGCGCTGGATGAAGCCGAGTTCGCCCAGTTGCCGGAAGACGTGCGTGAACAGTTCCATGAGGACATTGCCCAGCTCGAAGAGCAGTTGAACGAAGAACTGGCCAGCCTGCCGCAATGGAAGCGTGAGTCGAACAACCAGCTGCGCCAGCTGAATGAAGAAACCATCACCCTGGCCTTGCAACCGTTGCTGGCACCGTTGTCGGAAAAGTATGCCGAGAACGCCGCAGTGTGCGCCTACCTGCAGTCGGTGCAACTGAACCTGCTGCGCACCGTGGTCGAGCAATTGGTCGACGACAGCAAGACCGACGCTGCCGCGCGCAAGCTGCTCGAAGAGCAGTACGCACCCAACCTGGTGGTCGGCCACCATGCTGCCGGTGGTGCGCCGGTCGTGTTCGAGCCGCACCCGACCTACGACAACCTGTTTGGCCGTATCGAATACAGCACCGACCAAGGCGCGCTGTACACCTCGTACCGCCAGCTGCGCCCGGGCGCGTTGCACCGTGCCAACGGCGGTTTCCTGATTCTCGAAGCCGAGAAGATGCTGGGCGAGCCGTTCGTGTGGGATGCGCTCAAGCGTTCCTTGCAGTCGCGCAAGCTGAAGATGGAATCACCGATCGGTGAGCTGGGCCGTGTTGCCACTGTCAGCTTGCAGCCGCAGATGATTCCGCTCAACGTCAAGCTGGTGATTATCGGTTCGCGCCAGCTGTACTACGCCTTGCAGGACCACGACTCGGACTTCCAGGAGATGTTCCGGGTGTTGGTGGACTTCGACGAAGACATGCCCATGGTCGACGAGAACCTGGAGCAATTCGCCCAGCTGTTGCGTACCCGCACCAACGAAGAGGGCATGGCGCCGTTGACCAGTGACGCGGTCGCGCGCCTGGCGACCTACAGCGCCCGCCTGGCAGAGAACCAGTCGCGCCTGTCGGCACGCATCGGTGACCTGTTCCAGCTGGTCAGCGAAGCCGACTTCATCCGCCAGTTGGCCAGTGACGAAATGACCGACGCCGGGCACATCGAACGTGCGCTCAAGGCCAAGGCCACCCGCACCGGGCGTGTGTCGCAGCGGGTGCTGGACGACATGCTTGCCGGCATCATCCTGATCGACACCGAGGGCGCGGCCATTGGCAAGTGCAACGGCCTGACCGTGCTGGAAGTGGGGGACTCGGCGTTCGGTATGCCGGCGCGCATCTCGGCCACCGTGTACCCGGGCGGCAGCGGCATCGTCGACATTGAGCGCGAGGTCAACCTGGGCCAGCCGATTCACTCCAAGGGGGTGATGATCCTGACCGGTTACCTGGGTAGCCGCTATGCCCAGGAGTTCCCGCTGGCGATTTCCGCGAGCATCGCGCTGGAGCAGTCTTACGGCTATGTGGACGGTGACAGCGCCTCGCTGGGCGAAGCCTGCACGCTGATTTCGGCCTTGTCGCGCACGCCGCTCAAGCAGTGCTTTGCCATCACCGGCTCGATCAACCAGTTTGGTGAAGTGCAGGCCGTGGGAGGGGTGAACGAGAAGATCGAGGGCTTCTTCCGCCTTTGCGAGGCCCGTGGCCTGACCGGTGAGCAGGGGGTGATCATTCCGCGTGCCAACGTTGCCACCCTGATGCTCGACGAGCGCGTGCTTCAGGCGGTGGAGAACGGCATGTTCCACGTCTACGCGGTCAGCCAGGCCGATGAAGCGTTGAGCCTGCTGGTAGGTGAGGAGGCCGGAGTGCTCGATGGCAACGGCCAGTTCACCGAGGGCAGCGTCAATGCCCGGGTGGTGGAACGCCTGCGCGAAATCGCCGAAATGATCAGCGAGGAAGAAATCGAGAAGGCAGAAAAGGAACGCCTCGAAGAGGTGATTGCCCAGGCCAAACCAGCCTGAGTCAATAAACCGGCGCTAGCGGCGATGTGCTACCGTTCAGCGCCGGTTTTCCATCTTTCTGTACGGTTCTTCTATGCTGGAACTTAAGGACGGTACAGCGTTCAGGATGGAAACAGCCTGAGGTACAGGCTGAACAAGGCTCTTTGGAGGGGACGCGGCCATGCGCAACCTCAGCCTCACACGCCAGTGCCTGGGCCTGGTGACCCGCATCGAATGCAGTATCCGCCCACTGGCTGGGGACAACGGCATGTGGACGCTGCTGTTTGCCGCCGGCATGGCCGGTGAACAACCCTCTGCGATCAAGGCTCAAGGGCCTTTCCATGGGCCGCTGGTGGCCGAATCGGTGCTCAATGCCATTGTCGACAGCCTGACCTTGCACGGGTACCAGGTGGCCGAGGACCCGCAGATCTGGTGCCTGCACCTGCAGGCGCAGTTGCGGCGGATCAATGGCGAGCGGTGCCGGAACCTGGGGGATTACCAGTTTCATCCTGAGACTTGATTGAGCCTGGGGCCGCTTTGCGGCCCCAGGCTTTTGCTGTAACAGGTGGCTGGCTATACTCGCCGTCGTTTTTTAGTCACCTGATGAGTCCTGAACTTCATGGAACGTATCCTCGAAAATGCGATGTATGCCTCGCGCTGGCTGCTCGCACCCATCTACTTCGGCCTGTCCCTCGGCCTGCTGGCCCTGGCGCTGAAATTCTTCCAGGAAGTGGTCCACGTCCTGCCCAACGTTTTCGCCCTGAGCGAAGCCGACCTGATCCTGGTGATCCTGTCGCTGATCGACATGTCGCTGGTGGGCGGCCTGCTGGTGATGGTGATGATTTCCGGCTACGAGAACTTCGTTTCGCAACTGGATATCGACGAGAGCAAAGAGAAGCTCAACTGGCTGGGCAAGATGGACTCTTCGTCGCTGAAGATGAAGGTTGCTGCTTCGATCGTGGCGATTTCATCCATTCACCTGCTGCGGGTGTTCATGGATGCGCAGAACATCTCCACCGATTACCTGATGTGGTACGTGATTATCCACATGACCTTCGTGGTGTCGGCGTTCTGCATGGGCTACCTGGACAAGCTGACCAAGCACTGAGCCAAATAGCTGTTGGCACCGCCCGTCCGTTGCAAAACGGACGGGCGGTGTTGTTTCTGGCTTGTGCTTTCGGCCGGTCTGTACAAAAAATGAGCTCTCATGCGTGGTTCCCGTCGCGAGGTGCTCTCATGAACCTGCATCAGCTCAATACCGAGGCCAGGGCTGGCCATGTCGATGAACTGAACCTGATCGCCATCGAAGGCGGTGACTACCTGCTCGAGGCCCGGGTCAAAGGCCGTGCCCACCCCTTGTCCGACACCCGTGGTGAGCGCTTGCGTGTGCACTCGGTGGAGGATGCGCGCAAGTTGCTGCAAACCATCCCCATGGTTTCGATGAACCTGGTGCACTGGTCGGTGCAAGATGAAATGTGCGGCATGGGCACGCACCCGGAAGAAGACCTGAAGGTGCCGATTTCCCAGCGTTCGGCCTGGTAGCTGCTCGCAGCGCCCCAGTGTGCTAGGCTGCTCGCCCTTTTCATCAAGGGCGCGGCTGCACTGCGCCCTGCAGTGGAGCACGACAATGTCCGAACTCAACCTGTCCACCGACGAAACCCGCGTCAGCTACGGCATCGGCCGTCAGCTGGGCGGCCAGCTGCGCGACAACCCGCCACCAGGTGTCAGCCTGGAGGCCATCCTGGCCGGCCTGACCGATGCCTTCAACGGCGCCGACAGCCGCGTCAGCGAAGCCGACCTGTCGGCCAGCTTCAAGGTCATCCGTGACGTGATGCAAGCCGAAGCCGCAGCCAAAGCCGAAGCCGCTGCTGCTGCTGGCAAAGAATTCCTGGTCGAGAACGCCAAGCGTGAAGGCATCACCACCCTGGCGTCGGGCCTGCAGTTCGAAGTGCTGACCGCCGGTGAAGGCGCCAAGCCGACCCGCGAAGACAACGTGCGCACGCACTACCACGGCACCCTGATCGACGGCACTGTGTTCGACAGCTCCTACGACCGTGGCCAACCGGCTGAATTCCCGGTAGGCGGCGTGATCGCGGGCTGGACCGAAGCCCTGCAACTGATGAACGCAGGCAGCAAATGGCGCCTGTACGTGCCGAGCGAGTTGGCTTACGGCGCCCAAGGCGTTGGCAGCATCCCGCCGCACAGCGTGCTGGTGTTCGACGTCGAGCTGCTCGACGTTCTGTAATGCCTCGGGGCCGCTTTGCGGCCCATTCGCGGGCAAGCCCATTCCCACAGGTACTGCGCAGGATTCAAACCTTGTGCGGTCTCTGTGGGAGCGGGCTTGCCCGCGAAGAGGCCGGCCCCGCTGGCCTCAATTCCAATCCGTTCCCGCCGGGCGCAACGCCCGCGCATAGCAGAATAGAAACAGATTCCGCACCAGCTCCTTGAGCACCCCCGGTTCACTCGAATTCAGCCCGCTCATGTCCAGGTCTCCCTGGTCACGCAGCTCGTCGAGTGCTTCCTCTTCAAGCACCGCGCACACTTCGCCGGTTTCCCGATGAAGAATGCGCAGGTAGGGGTGAGGGCGGTCCAGCCAGGCGTCGATCAGATAAGTCATGGCTATTCTCCTTGGATAGCAGTTCCAATGAGAATAATTCTTATTATCAAAATAGCAAGCGCCAAGTGCCAGATTTTTGTGTAATCAGACTTTGCGCACGAACTCGGACTTCAGCTTCATGGCGCCGATGCCGTCGATTTTGCAGTCGATGTCGTGGTCGCCGTCGCACAGGCGGATGTTCTTGACCTTGGTGCCGACCTTGACCACCAGGGACGAGCCCTTGACCTTGAGGTCCTTGATCACGGTGACGGTGTCGCCGTCCTGCAGGATGTTGCCGACAGAATCCTTTTTCACCACCTCGTCGCTGGCCGCCTCGGCATCGCCGCTGGCCGACCATTCGTGGGCGCATTCAGGGCAGATCAGCTGAGTGCCATCCTCATAGGTGTATTCGGAGTTGCATTTAGGGCAGGGTGGCAGAGTGCTCACTTCGGTTCCTCAAACAAACAGACGGGCGGTTAAAGGCCTGCATTGTAAAAGGTATTTTTCCAGAAGGGATTATGTCCGGACAAAAGCTTCGCGGGCAAACCTGCTCCTACAGTCGCAAATCCTGTAGGAGTGGGTTTGCCCGGGAATGAAGACGGCTCGGTCTGTCAGTGAGTACGCGCGACCGCAAACTCGCTCAATTCAACCAGCGCATCCCGGTATTCGCTGGCCGGCAGCACTTCGAGGCACTCGATGGCACGCTTCACGTAATCACGGGCCAGCTCTGCGGTGTACTTCAGCGCACCCGATTCCTCCACGGCCACGCGAATCTGCTCAAGGTCCTCCAGGCCACCTTTCTGGATCGCCTGGCGCACCAGAGCAGCCTGTTCGGCAGTGCCTTCGCGCATGGTGTAGATCAGCGGCAGGGTAGGCTTGCCTTCAGCCAGGTCGTCACCCACGTTCTTGCCAAGGGTTTGCGAGTCGCCTTTATAGTCCAGCAGGTCGTCGACCAGCTGGAAGGCCACACCCAGGTGGTCACCGAAGGTGCGCAGGGCTTCGCGCTGTTCGTCTGTCGCTTCGGCCAGCGCGGCAGCGCTGTGGGTCGAGGCTTCGAAGAGCATCGCGGTCTTGCCGCGGATGACTTCCATGTAGACTTCTTCGGTGGTGCTGGCATCGCGTACTCGCGACAGCTGCAGCACTTCACCCTCGGCAATCACGCGGGTGGCCTTGGACAGGATCTGCATGACCGGCATCGAGCCCAGCTCGACCATCATTTCGAACGAGCGCGAATAAAGGAAGTCGCCCACCAGCACGCTTGGCGCGTTACCCCACAGGGCGTTGGCGGTGGAGCGGCCACGGCGCATGCCGGACATGTCGACCACGTCGTCGTGCAGCAGGGTGGCGGTGTGCAGGAATTCGATGGTGGCGGCCAGCAGGCGCAGGTCGTCGCCTTCGCGACCCAGGGCTTTGCCGCACAGCAGCACCAGCAGGGGGCGCAGGCGCTTGCCACCGGCGGACGTGATATAGTCGCCGATCTTCGATACCAGCGGCACGCGCGAGGTCAGCTGCTTCTTGATGATCTCGTCGACGGCGCTGAAATCATCAGCCACCGCACGGTAGAAGGTTTGGGGTTGCATCGGCTGCTCCAGTGAGGTTGCGCGGCATGCTAGGTTGCAGGTCCCGGTGTGTCAAGGCGCGGTGCCAGCTGGCCGGGGGCGGCACTTGCAAGCAAAACCTGGGTTGCGTACAATCGCGCACCCTAACTTCCTGGGCAGCACCTGCCTTACGCAATTGCACCGGGCCGTTCCAGCCCCATGCAGCCATGCCAGCCAATACTCATCATATAAAGCGCTGGGTGAGCAGGATTATCGGAGAAATACCATGTCTTACGCAGTAATCGTTACCGGCGGCAAGCAGTACAAAGTCGCTGAAGGTGAATTCCTCAAGATCGAAAAACTGGAAGTCGCCACTGGCGAATCCGTGACCTTCGATCGCGTTCTGCTGGTCGCCAACGGTGAAGAAGTCACCATCGGTGCTCCAGTTGTTGCTGGCGCTAAAGTAGTGGCCGAAGTCGTTTCGCAAGGCCGCCACGACAAGGTTCGCATCATCAAGTTCCGTCGTCGTAAGCACCACATGAAGCGTATGGGCCACCGCCAGTGGTTCACCGAGATCAAAATCACCGGCATCCAGGCTTAATCCCCTAGATCCCCTGAATTTATTTGGAGAATTGAACCATGGCTCACAAGAAGGCTGGTGGTAGTACTCGTAACGGTCGCGACTCAGAATCTAAACGCCTTGGCGTGAAGATGTATGGCGGCCAGGTTATCAAGCCAGGCAACATCATCGTCCGTCAGCGCGGCACTGAATTCCACGCTGGCTACGGCGTTGGCATGGGCAAGGACCACACCTTGTTCGCCAAGATCGAAGGCGTGATCAAGTTCGAGAAAAAAGGCGAGTTCATGCGCCGTTACGTGAGCATCGTCGCCGCTTAATCGCGACGTCGCTCCAGAAGCCCCGTCATGCGACGGGGCTTTTTCGTTTGTGGTGAGCCTCTTGCAAAGCTGTTTGTCTGGGTTGCCGGCGTTGGTTTCTACGGTCGTACGGGGCCGCCGCGCTCATTTTTGCAAGAGCCTCATGTTTTTGAGTCATTCAGCTCGTCTGCCGACGAGAGGCGGTTTTAATGAAGTTTGTTGACGAAGTATCCATTCGGGTCAAGGCCGGTGACGGCGGCAACGGTTGCATGAGCTTCCGTCGCGAAAAATTCATCGAGAACGGTGGCCCCAACGGCGGTGACGGTGGCGACGGTGGCTCGGTGTACATGGTCGCTGACGAAAACCTCAACACCCTGGTCGACTATCGCTACACCCGTCACCACGAGGCCCAGCGCGGCGCCAACGGCGGTAGCACCGACTGCACCGGCAAGAAAGGCGAGGACCTGTTCCTGCGTGTGCCGGTCGGCACCACCGTGATCGACGCTTCCACCCAGGAAGTGATCGGTGACCTGGTGACCCCGGGCCAGAAGCTGATGGTCGCCCAAGGCGGCTGGCACGGCCTGGGCAACACCCGTTTCAAGTCCAGCACCAACCGTGCACCGCGCCAGACCACCCCGGGTAAACCAGGTGACCAGCGCGACCTGAAGATGGAAATGAAAGTGCTGGCCGACGTTGGCCTGCTGGGCCTGCCGAACGCCGGCAAGAGCACCTTCATTCGCTCGGTTTCCGCAGCCAAGCCGAAAGTGGCCGACTACCCGTTCACCACCCTGGTACCGAACCTGGGCGTGGTCAGCGTCGACCGCTGGAAGAGCTTCGTCATCGCCGACATCCCCGGCCTGATCGAAGGCGCCTCCGAGGGTGCCGGCCTGGGTATCCGCTTCCTCAAGCACCTGGCGCGTACCCGCGTGTTGCTGCACCTGGTCGACATGGCGCCGCTGGACGAAAGCAGCCCGGCCGATGCCGCCGAAGTGATCGTCAACGAACTGACCCGCTTCAGCCCGTCGCTGGCCGAGCGTGAGCGCTGGCTGGTGCTGAACAAGGCCGACATGGTCATGGAAGACGAGCGCGATGCGCGCGTTCAGGAAGTGGTCGAGCGCCTGCAATGGGAAGGCCCGGTCTACGTGATTTCGGCCATCTCCAAACAGGGCACCGAAAAGCTCAGCCACGACCTGATGCGCTACCTCGAAGACCGCGCCGACCGCCTGGCCAACGACCCGGCCTACGCCGAAGAACTGGCCGACCTCGACCAGCGTATCGAAGACGAAGCCCGTGCCCAACTGCAGGCCCTGGACGACGCGCGTACCCTGCGCCGTACAGGCGTCAAGAGCGTACACGACATCGGCGACGATGACGGTTGGGACGATGATTTCGAGGACGACGAAGGCGGCCCGGAAATCATTTACGTGCGCGACTGATCGGTTGCAGTACACTAAACGCCGCTCCCTGGAGCGGCGTTTTTGTATCCACGGTATCTACAGATTCGACATAGGTTGGAAGAAGATGCGAAGCAAGGTGACGGGCGCCAAGCGCTGGGTCGTGAAGATTGGCAGTGCTCTGCTGACCGCCGATGGCAAAGGCCTCGACCGCGGTGCCATGGCCGTTTGGGTCGAGCAGATGGTCGCGCTGCGTGAGGCGGGCGTGGAGTTGGTACTGGTGTCCTCCGGGGCCGTGGCTGCCGGCATGAGCCAGCTGGGCTGGACCACGCGACCGAGCGCGATGAACGAGTTGCAGGCGGCTGCCTCGCTCGGCCAGATGCGCCTGGTGCAGGCGTGGGAGTCGAGCTTCGGCGAGCACGGCAAGCACACCGCACAGATCCTGCTGACCCATGACGACCTGTCCGACCGCAAGCGCTACCTGAACGCCCGCAGCACCTTGCGCACGCTGGTCGACCTGGGCGTGGTGCCGGTGATCAACGAAAACGACACCGTGGTCACAGATGAGATCCGTTTCGGCGACAACGACACCTTGGCGGCGCTGGTGGCCAACCTGGTCGAGGCCGACCTGCTGGTGATCCTCACCGACCGCGATGGCATGTTCGACGCCGACCCGCGCAACAACCCCGAAGCCCAGCTGATTTACGAAGCCCGTGCCGACGACCCGTCGCTGGACGCCGTGGCCGGTGGCACCGGTGGTGCCCTGGGCCGTGGCGGCATGCAGACCAAGCTGCGCGCTGCGCGCCTGGCTGCCCGTTCCGGTGCCCACACCATCATCATCGGTGGCCGCATCGAGCGCGTGCTGGACCGCCTCAAGGCGGGTGAGCGCCTGGGTACCTTGCTGTCGCCCGAGCGCGGCATGCTCGCTGCGCGTAAACAGTGGCTGGCAGGCCACCTGCAAACCCGTGGGACGTTGGTGCTGGATGCCGGTGCCGTGCAGGCACTGCGTGAAGCCAACAAGAGCCTGCTACCGGTCGGCGTGAAGACCGTGCAGGGCAGTTTCCGCCGTGGCGAGATGGTGGTGTGCGTCGGCCCGGACGGTCTGGAGGTGGCGCGCGGGTTGGCCAACTACAGCGCGCTGGAAGCGCAGAAGATCATTGGCCAACCGTCCGATGCCATCGAAAGCCTGCTGGGCTATAGCGCCGAGCCGGAGCTGGTGCACCGCGACAACCTGGTGCTGGTATGAGCCTGTTCAAGTGGGTGATCGGGGTGGCAGCGCTGGTGCTGCCAATGCTGGCCGGGGCAGAGGAAATCGGCCAGGTGTCCACCGTGTTCAAGTTCCTCGGGCCGAATGACCGCATCGTGGTCGAGGCGTTCGACGACCCCAAGGTCGAGGGCGTGACCTGCTACCTGTCGCGGGCCAAGACAGGCGGTGTGAAGGGTGGGTTGGGGCTGGCCGAGGACCGGGCGGAGGCATCGATTGCCTGCCGTCAGGTGGGGCCGATCAACTTCAAGGGTGAGTTGAAGGACGGCGAGGAGGTGTTCAAGGAGCGCACCTCGCTGGTGTTCAAGACCATGCAGGTGGTGCGCTTCCTGGACAAGAAGCGCAATACGCTGGTGTACCTGGTGTACAGCGACCGCATGATCGAAGGCAGCCCGCAGAATGCGGTGACCGCGATACCGATCTTGCCTTGGGCGCATTGATAACCTGGTAGATCGCCGGGAGGCCTTCGGCCTCCTATCGCGACCTGCGGTCGCTCCTACGGGAGATTGCGATACCCCTGTAGGAGCGACCGCAGGTCGCGATGGGCCGCAAAGCGGCCCTGGTTACCTCAGGCCAACTCTTCGGCCTTATCCTCACGCACAACCGCCTTCACCTCATCCAGCCGGCTGATGAACTTCCAGTCCGCCTCGTCGATGTAGATGCCATTCGGCCCGCTACCGCCTTCCAGGTCGATCGCCACGCGCGCCGATACCTGAGGCTTCACACTCGCCAGAATCGGCACGAAGCCCAGCTGCAGGCTGGTCTCCAGCAGTGCTGCCTGGTTGCGTTCGTCGATGTCTGCTGCCTCATCCAGGTAGTACGGCAGGCGAATGCGTCCGGCCAGGTCACGGTCCATCAGGTGCAGCAACAGGTACATGTTGGTCAGCGCCTTGATGGTCATGGTGGTGCCGTTGGACGCCGCGCCGTCGATGTCGGCGTGGATGACCGGTTGGCCGTTGACCTTGGTGATCTCGAACGCCAGCTCGAACAGGTCCTTCAGGCCCAGCTGGTTGTGGTTGGCCGCCACCAGCCGTGCCAGGTACTCCTTGGCCTCTTCGTTCCTGTTGTCCTGCTCGGCGCTTTGGGTCAGGTCGAACACCGACAGGGTTTCGCCTTCTTCGTACTGGCCGGCACTGTGGATGATCTGGTCGATGTGCTTGAGCGCTTCCTTGTTCGGTGCCAGCACCACGCGGAAGCTTTCCAGGTTGGACACCTGGCGCTTGTTGATCTCGCGGTTGAACAGGGCCAGCTGGTGCTCGAGGCTGTCGTAGTCGCTGCGGATGTTGCGCAGAGTACGGGCAATGTCGGTGACTGCAGCGCGGCGTGCCTTGGCCAGGGTCAGGGCTTCGTCGGTGCGGTGCGCGTAGGCGTTCACCAGCAGTTGCAGGCGGCGTTCCATGTCGTCTTCGCTGTCGAACTTGGCCACGCCTTTCAGGCGCACCTGGGCGTACAGCGCCTCGATCTGGTTGTCCACGCGCTGCAGGGCTTGCCAGCTGTCCTGGTAGTCATTGAGCAGCGGCAGCAGGTTGTCCATCGAGTCGTCGATGGCTTCCATGAACGGCGTGCCGTAGGGCAGGTCGGCCGGCAGCAGTTGACGACGGCGCAGGGCGTCTTCCAGGGTGCGTTGCTTGGACTCGAGGTCGCCGATCTGGCGGCCGACCAGCTGCAGCTTGGCCGACAGCTGCTGGACGCGCTCGGTGAAGGCGTCGCTGGAACGCTTCAATTCGTCCTGGGCAGCTTCCAGCTGCGACAGTTGTTCCAGCTTCTCTGGCTCTTCGGCGCTGAGGGTTTCAGTGCGGCGGAAGTCTTCCAGCGCCTTTTGCGCATCCAGCACTTCCTGATACAGGGTTTCGGTTTGCGCTTTGGAGGCGGAGCGGTCGGCGGCTACGGCTTGCTGGGTCTTGAGCTGTTTCAGCTCTTTTTCCAGGCGCTCCTTCTGGTCGCGCAGGGCGGCACGGTCGGCCAAGGCCTGCAGTGCCGGCGGGTCGATATTGGTCAGGTCGATGGCCAGGCCCGGCGCCTCGAAGCGCTCGCCCTTGAAGCCGTCGAGCACCGCTTCCAGCGATTTTACCCACAGGTCGCTGTCGTCCAGCTCGATGCCACGGTCGCCCAGCGGCAGGCTGAACAGCGCGCCGTTGAACAGGCGCATCAGGCGGTCGACGTCGGCTTGCGAGAACTCTTCGCGCAGGCGGGCGTAGCTGTTGTTGTCGGCGTGGTCGAGCTGCTGCTTGACCTGCTTCAGGCGTTTTTCCAGGTCGCGTACGCGCTCGTCGAGGTCTTCGGCGCTGAACTGCCGCGACTGGGCCAGGGCGCCGGCCAGTTCGTCGTGGGCGTCCTTGGCTGCCAACAGTTGCTGTTCCAGGACCTTGACGTCATCGACCAGGGCAAAGCGGTGCTTGAGCACCGACAGCTCGCCCAGCCAGCGCTGGATGCCGGTGATTTCACGCTCCAGGCGCATCAGCTCCTGGGTGCCGCCGCGCTGGTCATTCTGCAGGCGATCCTGCTCGCCACGGTAGTGCTCGGACTGGATGACCAGCTCTTCCTTGCGCGCCATGGCGTATTCCTGCCAGGTGCCCAGCAGGGTGTCGAGTACGGGCGAAATGCGGTGCAGTTTGCCGCGCAGTATGTCGCGCTGGGCCACACCACCGGCCAGGGCCTCGACCAGCGGGCCGGCGGCGACCAGGGCGTTGTAGTCCTGCTCCATGCGGCGCACGTCGCGGAACGCTTCTTCGCACGCGGCGATGTAGTCGACGCTGCCCGAACGCAGGCTGTGCTCGAACGCGTCGAGGAACAGCTGCTTGAGCTTGGCGGCGGTGATTTCGCGCATGTGCAGCAGGTTGATGAACAGTGCGCGGAAGGTTTTCAGGCTTTGCTCGCTGGTGGAGCGCAGCGGGATCATGGTCAGGTCCAGCGGCACCGAGGTGTGGCCGCCAACCAGCAGGCGGCGCAGTTCATCCGGCTTCAGCTCGTAAGCCTTGATCCCTAAGCGTTCAAGGTTGGTGAACAGCTCTTTCTGGCGCAGGCAGGTGTCGTTCTTCTGGTAGTGGGCCAGGTCCAGTTCGCCCTTGTAGGCAAAGAACTGGTGGCCGAAACCGCCACCTGGGCCGCGACCGACCACGCCGATCACGTGCGGGCCGTGCGGCAGGCTCAGTTCGCAGAGAATGTACGAGGTGTCGCTGGCGAAGTAGAAGCGGCGCGACTGCTCCAGGCTGTACTTGCCGAAGCTCATGTCCGACATGCGTGCCAGGATGGGGAACTGCAGGGCGTTGATCGACGCCGATTTACCTAGGTTGTTGGCGCCGTACACCGACAGCGGGTGTTCCAGCGGGAACAGGCCAAGGCTGTAGCCGGCGGTGTTGAGCAGTGCGAAGCGGCGGATGCCGTAGCGTTCCTGGCTCATGCGTCAATCTCCTGTTGCTCTTCGCGGATGGCCCGGGCCAGGGCTTGCTCTTCGCTTTCCTCGCCGTCGAACGGGCTGAGGTCCAGCGGATCGTCGGTGCGGTTGAGTTCTTCGGGGCTTTCTTCCTCGACCAGCACCGGGGTGGGCAGCGGCAGGTCGCTGTGCAGGGTGGCGGCCAGGTCGCGGTCCTGCTGCACCGACAGGCATACATCGAGGAAGCGGTGCATCGGCGGCAAGAAGCGGTAGATGCCGCCTTCTTCGTGGGCAAAGCCAAGCTGGGTCATGCGGCGCAGGATTTTTTCTTCCAGCTCGTCCACGGTCTGCACTTCGGCCTGCAGGAACAGGTCGCGGTACTTGTCCAGCAGCGAGGGCAGCTCGTCACGGCCAATACTGCCGCCATCGAGCACGGCCATCGGGTCGCGGCCCTGGTCGGCCAGATGCTCGACCAGAATGAAGGTGAACAGCGACAGGCGCTGCGCGGTCTTGTTCACCTGTGCGGCGGTCATGTCCGGCACGAAGTAGTAGAAACCACGGGTGTCGCACACCAGCTCGAAGCCCAGGGCCTTGAACAGGGTGCGGTACTGGTCCTGGAAGTTCGACAGCTGGGCGTACAGCTCCGGGTCGCGGCGGCTGACGTGGAAGCCTTTGAACAGCTCGCGGAAGATCGGTGCGAGCTGGGACAGTTCGGAAAGATCAAGATGCATGGGCTGGGCTCGCGTTGGGTTCGGTAGGCGCGCTGGTGGCGTCTTCGCGGCTGGAGGTCAGGGCGAACGAGCGCAGGCTGACCAAGTGTTCCTGGGTGGTGTATTCGCGGCGGTCGAGGCGTTCGCGCTTGAAGCGCTTTTCCCGCGACAGGCGCGAGAACCAGTACAGCAGCTCGTCGGTGGCGCCTTCGGGTTCCTGCTCCAGCAGCCAGACCATCAGGTCGGGCAGCGGCAGGGCCTGTTCGCAGCGTTCGGCCATCTCTTTGACCGTGCGCGGTGCGCGGGGCAGGGCGCCGGACTGGGTCTTGTGGGCCTTGGGGAAGCGCGCCGGCTTGGGCTCGAAGCGGGCCAGGGCGTACACATAGGCCTCGACCTGGCTCGCGCTGCCCAGGAAGGTGCTTTGCGGACGGGTGAACATCGGCATGGCCGCTTGCGGCACGGCATCGATGCCCTTGCGCCGGATCACCGACAGGGCCAGCGCAGCGCCACGGGTCACGGCGTTGTGCCGACGGGCTTCTTCACGCAGCGGCAGCAGCAGTTCACGGGCATGGCGCAGGGTGAGCTGGGCGCTGGTCTGCATTTCCAGAATGCGCGCGTGGGTACGCAGCAGCATGTCGTCGTCGACCAGGTGGCCCAGGCGGGCCTGTTCGCCCAGCAGCTTCAGCAGCACGGTCTCGACCTTGCGCACGCCTTGTTCGAAGGCGCCGTCGGCGTTCACCAGCTGGATCATCGGCTCGACGTATTCGTCCCAGGTGGCCAGGACTTCAGCATAACGCTGACGCAGCGGGATCTGGCGGTTGCTGGTCTTGGCCCGTTCGGCCACGGCCACCAGCGCCTGCTCGTCGTTATCGAGCTTTTTCAGCACATCGCGCACACGCATGTCGAGCAGGCGCAGTTGGCGCGCCAGGTCGTCGCTGTCGCGGTTGTCGAAGGCGTCCTGGATGTGGCCGGCCAGGCGTTCCAGGTGGCGCAGGTAGGCTTCGATCTCCAGGCACAGGCCCAGCCGGTGTTCGCGGCGCAGGTAGGCGAGGAAGTCGTGGATCTGCGCGTTGAGCTCGAAACGGTTCGGGCTTTTGGCCACCGGGACCAGGATATCCAGGCGGATCCATACGTCGAGCAGCTGGGTGATGTCCTGCGGGGTGCTCTCGACCTGCTGACGGGCCACGTGCTGGCGCAGCTCGACCAGGCTCAGGGTGCCCTGGTCGAAACGCTCGCACAGCGGCTCGATCAGGGCCCAGTGTTCGGCTAGGGCGCGCAGGACGCGCTTGGGTTCGATCATTGGCTTCGACTCGTTGCCAAGAAAAAGGGGGCGATTGTACTGCATCCGGGGGGGAGGTTTTTACCCCTTGGTCTGTAATGGTGGGGTACGTCTTGGTTTTTGTAGCGCCTGTGAGATCGAGCGCCGCCCGC